>CAWAZD010000001.1:0-605439 GCA_963786395.1 uncultured Ignavibacteriales bacterium
TAAACATAATCCGTCTGATACTAATTCATTATCAAACGATTTTATTAATGTAATTTATGGAGATACCAAGGGTAACCTTTGGATCGGCACCGAAGGCGGATTAAATAAGTTTAATAGCTTATCCGGGAAGTTCACAAGGTATATATACTCTCCTAAAAACAAAAACACTATCAGCTTTAATAGTGTAATGACTATTAATGAAGATAATTCAGGCAAACTGTGGATTGGAACATATGGAGGAGGGTTAGTTTTATATAATTATGATTCGGATAATTTTACACGTATTGAAAATTCTTCATTCGACGAGAGTTCTAAATATATCTGGTTATCATGTCTAGATAATAGTGGAAATCTTTGGTTCGGTATACCAAGTGGATTGTTGAAATTCAACACTAAAACCATAGATCAGGTTCTGTACAAAATTCCCGGAGTCTCAGGAAGTAATAATCTCATAACTGCCATAACAATAGACAAGGAAAATACTATTTGGACAGGTACAGAGTCTGGGAATATTTACAAATTTGACCTTTCATCCCAAAACTTCTCATTATTCAGTCCTGGTAAGTCTATTCAGATGTTATCAAATGGAAAAAGAATAAACCGCATTTATTCGGATTCACGAAAAAATCTTTGGATTTCAATTATGGATGGAGGTCTGGTAAAATACGATGAACCCGGGAATTATTTTACACATTATATAAATGACAGAGTAAATTCAGGCAGTATTAGCGATAATGATATAATGTCAATTCTTGAAGACAGATCAGGAATAATGTGGTTTGGCTCTGGTACTAGCGGAATAAATAAATACTCTGTTGATAAAACTAAATTTAACAGCTATAAAATTGATCCAGGCAAAAAATATGGTTTAAACACTGGTGTTGTTTATTCAATCTGTGAAGACCATAATAATAAACTGTGGGTTGGAACTACTTCGGGCATAAGTATAATTGACAGAAAAACAGGAAAAGTAAAATTTATAGCTGAGCGTAAAGATGGTAGGGGTTTAACAAATAATTTTATAGTTTGCATTTATGAGGATAATAAAGCCAATATCTGGATCGGAACCAGGAAAGGTCTTAATAAATTTGATAAATCAGGTAATTTCGTTAAAGCCTATTTTAAAGATTCCCAACAAAGTAGTTCTTTACCGAGTAATTTTATCACATCTATCTTGGAGGATGAAAAGGGTTATTTGTGGATTGGCACAAATTTGAATGTTCTCACCAGGTTTAACCCGGAGAAGGAAGTGTTTAATAATTTTACCCTTGATTCGAACAGCAGCAGAACATATGTGATCAATGAAAACAGAGATGGTTTTCTTTGGGTAGGAACAACAAAGGGTTTATATAAATTTGATAGAAATATATTAAGGGCAATAAAATATTCAGCAAATGAAAGTGATTATAAAGCCTTGAATAATGATTTTATCTTTTCTCTATTTGATGATGGGGTAGGAAATCTTTGGATAGGAACATATGGAGGTGGACTTAATAAACTTAACATTTTGTCCGGCAAAGCCGAACATTATTCTGAAAATGAAGGACTGCCAAATAATGTGGTCTATAGTGTAATACCAGATAACAAAGGAAATCTTTGGTTAAGTACCAATAAAGGATTATGTAAATTTAATATGAATACTCATTCAGTCAGGAATTATGATATATCTGACGGACTCCAGGGTTTTGAATTCAATTCAGGAGCTTATTATAAAAACAAAAAAGGTGAAATATTCTTCGGAGGATTGAACGGAGTAAATTATTTTTTTCCATCTGATATAAAAGATAATCCTTATATACCTACCATCGTGATTACTTCAATATTGAGTTTTGATAAAAACCTTTCTTATGATGGTGATATATTAAAATTACCGTTTAACCATAATTTTATTTCATTTGAATTTGTTTCGCTCGATTATACTAACCCCAGGAATAATAAATATAAATATATGCTTGAAGGATTTGATAAATCATGGATAAATGCGGGAACAAGGAAATTCGCAAATTATACTAATCTTGAGCCTGGGGCATATAAATTCCGTGTGCTCGGTTCAAATAATGATGAAGTGTGGAATAATAGAGGTGCATCTGTTAGCATTATCATTTATCCCCCCTTCTGGATGACCTGGTGGTTCTATATATTAATATTGATTTTAACAGTTGGAATAATAATTTTAATTCACAAATACAGAGTTAAAGTAAAGATTGCATCGCTAGTACAGTTAGAAAATATCAGAAAGAGAATAGCCGATGATTTTCATGATGAGCTTGGGCATAAACTGACAAAAATAACTTTATATTCCGCATTGATGAAAAAAGATTTGCAAGGTAAGCTTAATGGATCTGATGATTATTTGTCTAAGATAACCGAGACCGCAAACACACTATATGACGACACTAAAGATTTTATTTGGTCAATTGATCCCGGGAAAGATTCCCTATATGATCTGGCTGTATATCTGAAAGATTTTGGTGATGATTTTTTTGATAAAACAGGCGTTGCATTCCGAGTTGAGGAAATATCACAAGAACTTGGTGAAGTAATACTGCCTATGATCTGGAAGCGGCAGCTAATTTTGATATTCAAAGAAGCGATGAATAATATTTTGAAACATTCCCATTGTACAACAGTTGGGCTTGAAGTAAAAAAGAATGACTCTGAAATTGAAATCGTATTGAATGATGATGGTGCCGGAATGCAGGTTTCTATAGCAACAAAAGGAAGAGGACTTGGAAACATGAAAAACAGGGCAGAAAAAATAGACGGTGAATTGAATATCAATTCTCATGACAAGGGTACAATAATAAAATTTATAGGTTTAATTGAAAAAATGAGCAGGTTTTATGAAAGTAAATGATTCAAAAATGATTTATGTGTCTATGGTCGAAGATGACGATGAGATAAGGGAAAGCATTCCTATCTTAATTAATGGCAGAGAAGGATTTAAATGTATTAGCTCGTTTGCTGATTGTGAAACTGCTTTGAAAGAACTTCCTAAGAACCCTCCCGACGTTGTTCTTATGGATATCTCCCTTCCCGGAATGAATGGAATAGAGGGAGTAAAAAGGTTAAGGGAGAAACTTCCGGAAGTGGATGTAATAATGTTGACAGTTCATAAGGATGATGAACTTATATTTGAATCATTATGTGCCGGGGCTTGCGGTTATTTAATGAAGAACACTTCTCCAGAAAAACTTCTTGATTCCATTAAAGACGTTTATGAAGGTGGTGCGCCAATGAGTACAAATATTGCAAGAAGGATTGTTACTTCTTTCAGAACCACACCAAGCGAGGACTTAACCTACAGGGAAAGGGATGTTCTTTCACAAATGTGCAAGGGACAAAGTTATAAAATGATTGCAGAGACTTTATTTATTAGTGAAGAAACCATTCATTTTCACATAAAAAATATTTATAAAAAACTTCAAGTTCATTCCAAATCGGAAGCAGTTGCAAAAGCCTTAAAGCAGAAATTAGTTTAATATTACTGTTCGCCATTATAAAGACAACCAAGATCACTTACCTCTAATACCCCCACTTCGGGTAGTTACTTATACTCACTTTGTTTACTAAATAGACAATGAGATTTTTATCTGCTCATCCTTTGTGTTTCCTGTAGGTGGAGAAGAGAACAATACCAACAAGGAAACCGGGATGGGCTTTTGCCCCCGCAATCAGATTATTTAAATAATGATATATACAATATATTTAAGGAATTTTATGAAAAAAACATTTTTACTTTTATTTCTATCTTTATTTATATCCAGGGGCTTTTGTTTAATTATCAGGGTTCCTGCTGATTTTCCTAAAATACAATTAGCCATAAATTCAGCTTCAAATGGTGATACGGTCATTGTGTCTCCGGGTACGTATTATGAGAATATTAAATTTTACGGTAAAAAAATTATTGTATCAAGTTTATTTATAACGAGCGGAGATTACTCATCAATTACGAATACAATTATCAATGGAAGTAATCCAATTAATCCTGATACTGGTAGTTGTGTATTATTTGTTAATGCTGAAGATACCTCATCAGTAATTGAAGGGTTTACAATAACAGGCGGCACCGGAACCAAATGGCCTGATGAACATAGTGCCGGGGTGTATATTGAAGGAGGAGGAATATTTTCTGCTCTGGCGTCTCCTGTAATAAAGAATAATATTATAATTAATAATGAAGCAATAAGAAAACCATCCGGAGTTACAAGCGGAGGGGGCGGTGCTATTCGATGTGGAGATGGGGCTCCCCGGATTATAAACAATGTTATTATTAATAATCGAGGGATGTATGGTGGAGGAATTACATTAAATTATTGTGGTGGTGCAATTGTCAAAAACAATATTATAGTTCAGAATAAAGTGTTCCTGGCTGTTGCCAGTGCATCAACTTATGGCGGAGGCGGCTTATGGGTAAATGGACATTTAACTAGTAATGGAGATCCAAATATTGTAGAAAATAATACAATTATAGGAAACACAGCTTATGGATCCGGTCCATCTGGTTTTGCAGGCTTGGGGGGTGGAATTTATGCCGGCACAAATTTTCTACAGTTTAATAACAATATAGTCTGGAATAATAGCCAGTCTGTGGGTCATCAGGTTGATATAACCGGATCAAATACTTTAACCTACAATGATCTCGAGGAAATCAAACCAGGGACAGGAAATATTTCACTCAATCCTTTGTTTGCGGACAGTAGTTTTTATCTTACAACCACGTCACCCTGTATAGATGCAGGAAATTCATCAGGTTCATACAACGATCCACCACAGGCATTAAACCCTACATTGGCTCAATTCCCGTCAATAGGTTTATTAAGAAATGATATAGGTGCTTATGGTGGTCCCGGCAGATCCTTTTTTCCCCAATTTTTAATAACCCTTCTTTTTTCTCCAACTTCATCAGTGAATTTTGGAAATATATTAACCGGGAATTCAAAAACCATATATATCAAATTGGTAAATATGGGAGGGATTTCATGTGGAATTGACAGTATTAGTTTCTTTGCTAACCAGAGTTCGGAATTATCCGGAATAGTTACATTCCCGCTTGTTATTAAACCGGGATATAAAGATTCTGCGGGTATTAAATGGGCTCCAGTTCAGCAACGGATTTTAAACGACACAGTATATATTTTTAGCAGGTCTACTTCCTCCCCCCTTAGAATATTATTAAGTGGGAACTCCAATCCAACCGGTATAAATGATAATCCAGGAGATCCAGGAACATTAAAATTAGAACAAAATTATCCTAACCCGTTTAATCCTTCAACAATAATTAAATTCACAATTGCCGAAAATGAAAAAGTTTCACTTAAGATATTTAATGTACTTGGTGAGTTAGTTTCAGTATTAACAAATAAGGAATACAATAAAGGAAATTACCAGGTGGAATTTAACGGAAGCAGATTTTCGACTGGTGTTTATTTCTACGAATTAACGGCTGGCAATATGAGGGAAGTAAAGAAACTGACAATATTGAAATAATCCAGTAAATTTGGTTAATAGAGACAGTTAAGGGCTGTGAAAGATTAGCCCTCAATTTCTACGGTCTCGTTTTTTTTCTGACTGTATTCGAGCGTCATTAGCAATTTTGCCAGAAAGGATGCCTTGGCTTTATTTGTAAAGCACCGGTTGTGTCGGAATCTCTTGACCAATTGATCTACTGTTACTTCACCCTGATTTTTATGTTGGACTCTCCTCAAGACATAATCATTCAAAATTCTCAGCTGTTCTTGCTGCGATTTACGGGTTAAATTAATTTTCGCCATTCTTTCTCTCCTTGAATTATAAGATGGTGATGAAAAAATTAAAGTTGTGTTAATATTGCTATGCAATAAGATAGTGTCAATAACACAAATAGGTCATTTAACCGGAATAAATTCAAAAACAAAAAGCTTAAATAACGTTCGGAAAAATTTACTTTCTTGGTGTTTTATTAGATTTTTTCCAAGACAACTGCAGTACCGTAGGCAAGGACTTCCGTTGCACCTTGAGCAATTTCATTTGCATCGTATCTGAATCCAATAATTGCGTTGGCACCTATCTCGTCGGCATGCCGGATCATAATTTCGTAAGATTCTAAACGGGTCTTTTCACAAAGTTCTGTCCAGATAGTTATATTTCCACCAACAATTGTTTGGAAGGCAGCACCAATGGTTCCAGCTATTGAACGGGATCTTACTACAATTCCCCGAACTATGCCAAGATTTTTTACTGTTTTGTAACCGTCTATAGAAAATGCGGTAGTAATTAGCTTATGGTCCATAAGACTCCTTATGATAGTGAAAGGATAAATATAAGGTAAAAGTAAAAAGTTGAAAATTAAAAGTAAAATGCGAAATTTAAATATTTACAGATTAAAGAGAATATCATACAATTCTATTCTACTTCACATTCTATTTCTGCAATCCCCGAAATGGAAGCATGGATCTTATCGCCTTTATTAACTTTTCCCACACCGGCAGGAGTCCCAGTGAAAATAAGGTCCCCCCGTTCAAGATTCATAACAGAAGATATATATTGAACTAATTTAATCGGGAAAAATATCATTGTGTTGAGCTTTGCTTCTTGTTTTACTACCCCATTTACAGATAGAGAAATTGTCTCTTTAAAAGATAATTTATAAAGCCACCTCGATACAAATGGTGAAAGGACAGTTGAGGTATCGAAACACTTGGAAATCGTCCATGGATGACCGTTTTTCTTTAGTTCGTCTTGTACATCTCTTAATGTCATATCAAGTCCAACACCATATCCGGTTATTGCCTCATCCGCCTGAATGCCGTCTGCGTTTTTAATGTCTTTACCAATTGCTAAAACCAATTCCACTTCATGTTGCATATTATTAGTAAAGGAGGGAATTAGGATTTTGTCACCTGAATAAATTACCGAGGATACCGGTTTAAGGAATAAAATTGGTTTGTCTGGTATCTTGTTCCCTAATTCGGAAGCATGATCTGCATAGTTTCGACCGACACAGACAATTTTTCCTATTGTTAGATCTTCTTTACTGTTCTGTATGTGTATTATTTTCATGTCTTTTGCTTCTTTTTTGTTGCTGCAGGAAAAAGAATATTATTTAATATCAAACGATAACCTGGCGAATTTTTATATAACGATAATTCAGTAGGAGGATCACCAACAGCGTGCTGATAATCTTCGGGATCATGACCACCATAGAAAGTAAATGTACCTCTTCCATAATTTCCATGGATGTACTTTACCTGATCGGTGCCGGGTCTTTCTGCAAGTATAATAACGGTTGGTTTAATCTGATCTTTATGAAACATTGTGGTCTGCCCCATAAATCCTTTAATTACATTTACATGGTCTTGAGTAAGCATCGTTGGTACAGGATCATATTTGGCGGAGAACTCAAAAAGAGTAAAGTAATCATTCTCCTGGCTGCCAATTTCAGCCGGCTGAATATCAATACTACTATATTCATAAATATAGGGATTCATTTCAAGTTTGAAATTTGTGAATGCGAGACTATTTGAGAAGTCAAGCTTTTTTTGTGCATCGGGATCAGCAGCATCACCATCATACATTGGAGCACAAATATCTGTGTTATGAGCAGCCAGAGCTATATCATATGAATCGGTTGCAGAACACATAGCAAATAGGAAACCGCCACCGCCAACAAACTTTTTAATATCCTCGGCAACATCAAGCATCATTTTAGAGACTTTTTTATACCCGTTTTTCTTTGCATCTTTCTCATAGGTCATTTGTGCATCGATGTACCATTGCGCATTACTGAAACTCGCATAGAATTTTCCATACTGCCCTGTAAAATCTTCATGATGAAGGTGGAGCCAGTCATATTTAGAAAGATCTCCGTGCAGGACTTCATCGTTCCAGATTTTATCATAAGGTACTTTTGCATAATCGAGAGCGAGAGTAACTGCATCATCCCAGGGATTAAAATTGGGGGGAACATAGACGGCTATTTTAGGAGCTTTTTCCAGTCGCTCTACGTCCATATTATTGTCATCCCTTTGGACTGTAGAATAAATTTCAGCTACCTGGGATGTTGGAATTATATCAAAGGCAACTCCTTCAACGCGGCATTCATTTGCAACCTGTTCATTATAGTCGATCATGAAAGATCCCCCTCTGTAATTAAGAAGCCAATCTGCTTTTAGCCCTTTACGGAGGGCATTAAAAGTGACCCCATAAGCTCTTAAGTGGTCTGTTTGCTTCAGATCCATATATATAAAGATCTTATTCTGTGAGATCAACTCAACAGAAAAAATAAAAACCAATAATAACAATTTTTTAAGCATAGTAATACTGATTACAAATTTATTATTCTTAAACCTTTACGCAAGGAAATGGTTCCTTTCTATCTAATAGAAATCAAAACACATGGATCCCCGCCTTCGCGGGGATGGCAATCAGGTTATTAAACGAACATGGACACTATTAAAAGTTAAAACCTCCGAGGTTACTGAAAACCCCGGAGGTTATAAGATCAATCCCGTAGTTAACCTCGAATAAAAATTATTATGCTGACTTTCGATCAGTCTCGAGGAAAATAGGTTCGGAATTAAAATCAACAACGTCACGGGTTATAATACATTTTTCAATGTTTTCCTTTTCCGGAAGATCAAACATTATATCAAGCATAAAATCTTCCACTATTGAACGCAATGCCCTGGCACCAGTTTTCCGGTCGATAGCTTTTTCAACAATAGCGTCAACAGCAAACGGATCAAACTCTAATTCCATCCCTTCCATCAGGAACAGTTTTTTATACTGTTTAAGAATTGCATTTTTTGGATCAGTAAGTATGCTTTTCAATGCATCTTTAGATAATGATTGTAGTGGAGCTGTTATCGGGATCCTTCCAATGAGTTCCGGGATAAGTCCATAGCGTAGGAGATCTTCCGGAAGCACAAATTTCAAAAGGTCATCATCACTTGTTTTATCTTTTAATACGTCAGAAGCAAATCCCATCTTATTCTTATTTATTCGGGCAGCAATAATTTTGTCAATGCCATCAAATGCACCACCTACAATAAAAAGAATATTTTTTGTATTAATGTTAATTAAACTTTGTTCCGGATGTTTTCTTCCTCCTTTTGGTGGGACACCAGCTATTGTTCCCTCAAGAATTTTCAGGAGTGCCTGTTGTACGCCTTCGCCAGAAACATCCCTGGTAATAGATGTACTTTCACTCTTACGTGCAATCTTATCTATCTCATCAATATAAACAATTCCTTTTTGAGCACGGTCGAGATTATAATCTGCAGCCTGCAGCAGATGCACGAGTACAGTTTCGACATCGTCACCCACATAGCCGGCTTCGGTTAATGTAGTTGCATCGGCAATTGCGAAAGGCACGTCAAGAATTTTTGCCAGAGTCTGAGCAAGAAGAGTCTTGCCGACACCAGTTGGTCCTATAAGAAGAATATTGCTTTTTTCAATTTCAACGTCATCAAGTTCGAAAAAGGAACCTCTAGAGTTAATTCTTTTATAGTGATTGTAAACGGCAACAGACAAAACCTTTTTTGCACGGTCCTGACCTATGACATATTCATCCAATGTTTTTTTTAAGGAAATTGGAGAATGTAACTGGAACCCTTTGGTCTTATTGTTGTTATAAGCAGCAAGATTATTTTTCAGAATGTCAACACTACTACCGATGCATATATCGCAGATATATACATCTGGTCCCGCAATCATACTACCTACTTCACTGCCATCTCGTCCGCAAAACGAGCACTTCACTATTTTTTGATTTTGTTTCTTTGCCATTCTGATCTCTAACTAAGTTTACTTTTTAATTTATTTATTAATTCTCTTGAATTATCAAGATAAATAGAATTCGGGAATTTTGCCAATAAGCCCTCATATGTTTCAATTGCCCTGGAACTGTCCTTTTTGCCATACTGGTAAATATTCCCTAGCAAATATAACGCTTTATCAGAATAGATGTTCTTCTCTTTTTCATCCGAAATTGCATTTAATAGTTTAATGGAAGAATCATAGCTGTCCAAGGCAATATCCATTTCAGCAACCCTCAGTTTTGCAAGACTTTGTAAAACAAAAGCTTTCTGGTTTTGAGAAATAATAAGGTAATTCTCTCTAGCCTTGCTGAATTTCTTTTGTTCTGAAAGTAGTTCGGCAGAAGCAAAAATTACCAGGTTAGACGAATCATTCATCATTGTGTTCAGAAATAATGAAGTTTCAAGAGCTTCGTTTGAATAATTATCCTTATAATTAGTGACCACAAGCGAAAGTATATTCCTTGCTGCCGGGAAATCACCCTCGTAAAATAATATCCTGCCAAGTCTAAAGCGGGCATAATTCATATCTTCATCAGGCACATTTCTAGTAATAAGTTTTTCAAACATTTCACGGCTTTTCCGAACATCCCCCTCCCGAAGGTAAATATCGCCTAATTCTTCGTAGGCTTTTATCGAAAAACCAGAATTCGGTGAATCGGAAATCAGCACGTTTAAAATCTTTTTTGCCCCGGTAATGTCATTCAGCCTTGTAGCCTGAAGTATTCCTATCCTTAGCAAAGCCTCATTGGCAGGCTCGGAATGGGGGAAGATTTTTACAATTTCATTAAAAGCATTAATAACTTTATTTACATTTCCCGGATCCCCATTTATATCTAACTTGTATGGTTTCCACGAGTTATTTGCTTCATTTTCATTATCAAGGAGAGCTTCCAGTGATTTGGCAAAACCTAATTTAGCACTTGGAATAACAGGAGATGAAGAATATTTACCAATGATATCGCTGTATACATTTGATGCAAGCTTGAATTGATGTTCATTAAAAAGATTTTGTGCAAAATTTATTAATTCAAACCCCTGATTTTTAAGTTTAGAATCTATTTCTATATAAACATCATAAGCCTTTTCGTATGATTTATCCATCATATATAATGAAGCAAGAATATAGTATGTGTTTATATTATCGTTATTCCGGTTTTTTTCAAATACTTCAATGGTTGATTTCAGAGCGTCCACTTTATTAACATATGATAATATTCGTTGTTGCACTGCCTGATACTGATCGGGATTTTTAATCACAATAAACAAATATTCTTCAGCTGCATCTTTATATTGCATAGTAAGGGAATATAAATTGGCAAGGTCATATGAAAAATAGAGCGGATTGTCGGTGATTTTTTTGCCATCCCTAAGATATTCGATAGCCTTTTCAAAAGCACGCCTTTCAATTGCATAGTTAGCCATCAACCGGTAATTCATAGGATTTGTAGGGACTTTAGTTAATCCTTCATCCCAAATGGAAAACGCTTTTTTTTCATCACCGGTGAGATAATATGTTGAGCCAATTAAACCGTAAATGTTTATATCCTGTGGGGTTACAGTGAGTCGCTGATTCAATAATTTCAATGAAGCATCATACAATTTCAGGGAAATATATACTCTATTGAGGGCAGTAAAATATTGGATATTTGACGGGTTGCGTTTATACAGCTCCTCAAATATTTCTTTAGCCTTAGCCGGGGAGCCTGACTGATCATAATTTTCTCCGAGTAAATAACGATTGTTGTCGTCATTTGAGAACTGGCAGAACAAACTGGCAGTAGAAAAGAAAACCAAGGCATAAAGTAATTTCAGCATAACATCAAAAATAATAAAATATGGAGTCGATACAATGGAGAAAAGAGGAATGGAGTGGTGGAGTATTGGAATAATGGATGAATGGAAGAAGGCAGAAAGGATTGATGGAGTAACCCATAGAGAAAGTTGAGGGAAAACCGTCTTAAATGGAAATATTGTATTGTTGACATACACATCACGAATGAGATTCAGGAGTCTGTAACGTGTTGTAAAATAAGAAATTAGTTTTTATTATCATAGTTTATGCCATAGTAATGTAAGCCGCGGAATTAACTGACGGCTCACTACATTAGATTCAAACGGGAAGATAAAAGGACTAACCGGAAAATTTTCGTTATTTCAATAATAATTAAATCGCGGTAAGGGGGTACATATGATTCTCACATTCAGGAAAGGAGTGAGAGGCCGGAATTCTCATTTGGGGGAAAAGTTAGTCTATTGGGATATGGTTTTCAGTATTAAAATGTTTGTTTTTGTTTGGCACGATAACTGTTGTTTTAATAGTTGAATAGAGATTGAAGCCCACCGAAACTAAAAACTTCCAATTCCAAATGGCTCACAAATGGCTCTTATCTGGCTCACACGTGGCTCTTTTAAACACCAAGCAGGACAAAAGTTTAATCAAAACATAGGTTAGGCGAAAACGGATTTATCCGGTGTCTAAATATAATCATGGAGTTTGCCACCGTCTTTTTTAACTTGCATTTTTTGGGGTTCAAGATTATTTAATAGAAAACATGGAACTGGATTACAAATGCATCATTGTTAATGCTTGGGTGCTCCATTTGGATTCTGTATTGCGGAAGAATTTCCATAAATGAATACGGATAAAAAGCTCCTCCGATTACTACTCTTGAAACATCATTATTAGCTGTATTTGTAGACGGATCAAAACGATCGTATCGAACAATGGCTTCTACTCCTTTAACTATTTTATATGAAGCTTCAATCATTATTGCTGTTGTAATTGAATCGGTTATAAGATAACTCTTTGCCATATCATATTCTGCGAGGATTGCAAAATCGCCAATTCCGATTCCAACAAAAGGTCCGTACATATTCGTTATAGGTGAAGGTGGAACTAGAGGTTGAATAGCTGGAGACCTAAATCTTTGAAACGATCCTCCGAAAAGCAAATTGACATTATCTCCTATTGATGGATTAAACTGGATTCTACCCGTGTATGAAGGATCGTTAGTTAATAAAGCCTGCGGAGTACGGCCAAGTGGTCGGCCAACGCTAGCTGTTAAAAATGCATAATCTCCAATATAAACGCCTGCCTCGATTCCTGTTTCTGTATAATATGGATCATAAATTAATCCTTGTTTTCTTCCGGCTATAGAAGTAATAAAACCTAGGTCTCCACCTCTAGTATATGCGGTATGATCATCAATTCTGATTCCGAAATTTGGGATAAATGTACCACCCTTAAAATAGCCGCCATTAGGCAAAATCTGAGCAATACCATAACCTTCCCAGACAGAATTAATATAGTCATATCGAGCAAATGCTTTAAATTTTTCAGACAGGTCTACACTGGTATAAAGAAGACCCGCCATGTTCTGGAAATCGATTCTTTTTGAATCTCCAAGGGATCCAAGAAGCTGTCCTCTGATGTCGAAGCCGAATCTAATATTTTCGCCAATTTTATTGGACATTTTGAACTCTTCATCGGGAGAAACCATTGCTAATTTATCCCGGCTCATTTTCCATCCTTTGTCATTTCTCATTTCACCACCAGTAGGGTTTACATGGCAGTCGATGCAGTTTCCACCTGTGCTTAGAGAAAAACGGGGGAATGAAAATGATTTGTCTGTGAAAAGGATTGTTAAAATGGCAAGTAAAAGGAGAGATTTTTTTCTCATAATTTTCCTTCTAAAGTTTGTTCTATAAATAAGTTATGGCTTAGTAGATAATTAATGAAAAAAGTGCCGGTATGATGTGCCTTTACACACGTATAATAATCCATTGTTTAAGAAATCTGTAATAATTAACTTAGTTGTTACTTTTTAAAGAAATATGAAGAAAATTTTAGTACTGGGCTCAACCGGGTCCATCGGAATCAACTCACTTAATGTTATAAGAAACTTTCCGGATAAATTTAAAGTTTCTATACTAACGGTTAATACCAAAATTGACCTTCTTGAAAGACAGATTGAGGAGTTCAAACCGGAATGTGTAGTAGTTAAAGAAGAAGGTCCTGCAGGAATTTTAAAGAAAAGAATAAAAGGAAATACTGAAGTTCTTACAGGAATAGATGGATTATGTGTAGTTGCCAGGGAATATGACTATGATGTTTTTATAGGTGCGATGGTTGGTTCAGCAGGGCTTGCCCCAACTATTGAAGCCATAAAAAGAGGAAAGCGGATAGCTCTTGCTAATAAAGAAACCTTGGTTGTCGCAGGTGAATTAGTAACAAAATTATGTAAAAAATGCGGGGCAGAGATTTTACCGGTGGATTCTGAACATAGTGCCATTTTCCAGTGCCTTATAGGTGAAAAAAATGATTTCATTGAAAAAATTCTTCTAACTGCTTCAGGCGGCCCGTTCTTAAATAAAAAGAAAGAGGATTTTCTTAATGTAACAGTTGCTGAAGCATTAAACCATCCCAATTGGAAAATGGGAAATAAAATAACTATAGATTCAGCTTCAATGATGAATAAAGGTCTTGAAGTAATTGAAGCAAAGTGGTTGTTTGATATAAATCAGGACAAAATAGAGGTGATAATTCATCCTCAGTCAATTGTTCATTCAATGGTTCAGTTTGTTGATGGTTCAATAAAAGCCCAGATGGGATTGCCTGATATGAAACTTCCTATTCAATATGCTTTGACTTATCCGGAAAGAGTTCAGAATAATTTTGCAAGAACAAATCTAACTGCAATCGGTCAGCTTAACTTTTATGAACCCGATCTGGATAAATTTGAATGTCTCAAACTTGCATATTTGGCGTTGGAAGCGGGCGGAAATGCACCCTGTATATTGAATGCCGCTAATGAAATTGCTGTGGATAAATTCCTGAAAGGCATAATTAAGTTTTCAAGGATTCCATACATAATTAGCAAATCACTTGAAGTGATTGAAAGACATTTGCATCCGGATCTTGAGGTAATATTCAATTGTGACAGGCTGACAAGGGAATATGCGGCGGGGTTGAGCTGAATTGGAGTGGTGGAGTATACAATAAAGGTATTGCCTCCATAACCAATCATTAAGAATTTGAGGAAAAACCACAGAGGTCACAGAGGACCACTGAGAAGAAAAGTGGTCATTAGCAGTATTGGAGTAATCAAAAAAGGCGTTGTTATAAATACGCTGCATGCTCTGTGGTTTTTCCTAAATAACAAATGAGGAAAAGCAACCCCTTTTATCCCCCTTTGGTAAGGGGGAATTTAATCACCCGGAATGATAATTATAATGTCATTTCGTTTTCAATAAGGCAAAGCTTTATTATTTCCTCAGAATGACAAGTTTAATGGGGGAATGGGAAGGAAGTTTTGGGATTACATGTTTTTGATTTTTTTAATTATATATTAACGATTTAGAAATACAGATTTTAGATTAAGGAGAAGCCCCGTTCATGTCGTATATTATTTATTTTGCAATAACAATTGGTATCCTTGTTTTTATACATGAATTCGGACATTTTGCCGCCGCAAAACTTTGCGGTATGAGAGCCGATATATTTGCAATCGGATTTGGTAAAAGATTATTCGGATGGAATAAAATAACCGGATTTACATTCGGCGAGCTTCCAAAGGATTTTGACGGATTGGGAAATACTGATTACAGACTCAGTCTGCTGCCGCTCGGAGGATATGTCAAAATAGCTGGAATGGTAGATGAATCATTTGATACCAAGTTTGCAAATGAAGTACCTCAGCCATATGAATTCAGGGCACGGCCAATATGGCAGAAAGTAATTGTAATTACAGCAGGGGTAATAATGAATCTTCTGCTTGCATGGGTAATATTTTGGGGAGCTAATTTCTTTCAGGGGAAAGAGATAACCAAAACAACAAAAATCGCTTATGTAGAACCAGGTTCTGCTGCAGATTCCTCTGGTTTTAAGACAGGCGATAAGATTATTTCGATAAACAAAGTTAAAGTAGATAACTGGGGGGATTTAAGATGCCCAGATGTTTATTCACACATTCGGTGAAAATTTAAATGTTAATCTGCTAAGGAATGGGGAGATAGTAAATCTTAAAATCCCAAGAAAAAAAATTCCGGATATTGAAACAGCTAAAACAGGAAAGATTTATTTAGTTCCTGATGGAGAAAGGACAACAATCGGAGAGGTTGTAAAACATAGTCCGGCAGAACAAGCAAAAATTAAAACAGGAGATATATTTCTCAGACTAAATAATGAACCTGTTTTTACAATGAGCAGATTGTAGGAATAATTTCATCAAATAAAGGAAAGGAAATTCCACTGCAGGTACTTAGAGGAAAGGATACAGTTAATCTTGCAGTTACACCCGGAAATGATGGCAAAATAGGAACAGCTTTAGTACCTGTATTTTCAGGACCAATTGAATATAAGACCTATGGTTTTTTCAGCTCAATTTATATGGGCTATGATAATATTGTAACGATGACTAAGCTGATGTTCGAAATGTTTAGGAAAGTATTTAGCGGTCAAATAGCTTTCGGTAAAGCATTCGGTGGCCCTATTAAAATAGCCCAGGCCGCTACTTCATCTGCGGATGCAGGTATAGCAAGTTATTTATTTTTTCTTGCAATATTGAGTTTGAGTCTTGCGATTATCAATATTATGCCGTTCCCCGTGTTAGATGGAGGGCATTTATTGATTATAGTTATTGAAGGCATTATTAAAAGGGAAATTCCGGTAAAGATTAAGGTGGGAATTCAAAATGTCGGGTTTGTTATTCTCCTACTTCTTATGGCATTTATATTATATAACGACTTCCTCAACCTTTGAGGGAGCCGTTTATCATTTTATAAAACCATAAATACTAAACTAATCAGTTTTTACGCACTATTAAACTATTTTGCTATTTATAGAAATCAATTTTCTTTTTAGCATGATACGATTATATTAGATGCATACAAAAACGATTAGTTCTACAGTCAATGGAAACAATGAAAATGTTCCTACTAAAATTATGAAGCGATGCATTAAACAGGTCATATAGGATTAAGAACCTATTGGATTTGTCAGCTTTCAGGATGGTTTCTTTATGCGATCCTGAACATAATAGCAATGTTTTCTTTTGACCTTTTTTCCTGTAAAAAGATTATTGTTTTTATTTTCCTTTGTTTTGCAGGAATAAGTTTTACTCATATTCTTAGTAATATTATTAATAAATATTTCATGGACGGACATTTCCCTTAAAAAAATTATCCCCCGTGTATTAATATCTAGTATTTCTATAGGCATTATTCTTTTCATTTTATATTTCGGCTCAAATTTACTTGTGGGAAATATTGAGTCTTTCTAAAATAAATGCAGGATCGGCTTTGGTGTGGGTTTCAAACCTGAGCAGTGTTATTCTTTTGTGGTCACTTATTTATTTCTCCGTTCATTTTTTTGAGAATTACAAACGGGTTGAAATTGAATCACTTATATGGGAGGCGGCGGTAAAGGATTTTGAACTGAAAACCTTAAAGTCTCAGCTCAATCCGCATTTCATGTTCAATGCAATGAACAGTATCAGGGCGTTAATTGAAGAAGATCCAGAAAATGCCAAGACTGCTTTAACAAAACTTTCCAACATACTAAGATACTCGCTTAAAATGGAAAGAAATGAAACCGTGCCATTGGAAGAAGAGATGCAAACTGTGGCTGATTATCTAGCCTTAGAGGGTATCCGGTTTGAGGAAAGATTAAATTATTCAATAGATATTGATCCCCGTACTAAAAATATTGAGATTCCGCCTATGATGATTCAGACACTTGTTGAAAACGGCATTAAACATGGTGTTTCAAAAAGAACAGAAGGGGGGAAAATAGAAATATTAATCCAAACTTAACGGGTCTTATTTAATCATCCAGATAAAGAACAGTGGAAAAATTGATGTGGATTCTCTTCGTAATTCTAAGGGGTTCGGCATTGATAATACAAAACAGAGATTAAATCTTATTTATGGGGAAAACGCAAAATTTACAATTCAAAATGAACTTCCAAATGAAGTAATTGCTGAAATAAAAATTCCAACCGGAGGTAAAGTAAATGAAAGCAATTAATAATTGATGACGAAAGATTAGCCAGAGTTGAACTAAACAGACTCCTTACCCCATTTAAAGAAATAAATATTATCGGTGAAGCAGTAAATGCAGATGATGCTAAAAAGAAAATTAATGATATTAAATCCCGATATTATTTTTCTCGATATTCAGATGCCGGGGAAAAATGGTTTTGAACTTCTTGAAGAACTTGACTCGGTTCCAATTGTTGTTTTTACAACTGCTTATGACGAATATGCATTAAAAGCTTTTGAATTTAATGCAATGGATTATCTTCTTAAAGCCTATTGAACCTAAGCGCCTTGAGGACACTATAAAGAAATTGATCGAAAAAAACAAAAAAGAAATTGTTACAGATGCAGATTTACCAGTGCTTTCCGAAAGATCGATCAGGTATTTGTAAAAGACGGTGAACGATGCTGGTTTGTAAAACTTGTAAATGTCCGTCTTTTTGAATCTGAAGGCAATTATGTCCGTTTATATTTTGAAGATCATAAACCTTTGATTTTAAGAACTTTAAATTATCTTGATGAACGTCTTGATAATAAAGTTTTTTTCCGCGCGAACAGAAAACATATCATTAATCTCAAATGGATTGAAAATATTGAACCATGGTTAAATGGTGGGCTTCTTGTTAAGTTTAAAGGCGGAAATAAGATTGAAGTTTCCCGCCGGCAGGCGATAAAATTCAAGGAAATGTTAAGTCTTTAACTTTTTTTTCTTTTTAATCTCTTTTACGTATATTTATCGTCTGTTTTTAAAATAAGACCGTTAATCTCATGCAGCCAAGTGAAATAAAGATTTTCTCCGGAACATCAAATTTGATTTTAGCGGAGAAGATTGCAAAAAAACTAGGAATGCAATTAGGATCTATTGAATTAAGACGTTTCAGCGATGGAGAGATCTGGGTAAAGTATGGTGAGAATATCCGGGGTTCGGATGTATATTTAATACAATCTACAAATCCTCCCAGTGATAACATCATGGAACTTCTTATTATGATTGATGCAGCTAAAAGAGCATCCGCAAAAAGAGTAACTGCTATAATTCCTTACTTCGGTTATTCAAGGCAGGACAGAAAGGATCAACCAAGAGTTGCTATTACAGCAAAACTTATCGCTAACTTGATTACTACTGCAGGCGCTGATCGTGTTATGACTATGGACCTGCATGCAGCTCAGATTCAGGGCTTTTTCGATATCCCCCTGGATCACCTGTATGGATCTTCTGTATTTGCAGGTTTGTTCAATAACTTATCTAGTAATCTTGTAGTTGTTTCATCCGATGTCGGAGGAATTAAAATGGCTAGAGCCTATGCCAAAAGATTACACGCTGATCTCGTTGTTATTGATAAAAGAAGACCGAGACAGAATATGGCTGAAGTTGTAAACATAATCGGCAATGTTAAAGGTAAGGATGTATTATTAGTTGATGATCTTATTGATACTGGCGGTACTTTTATAAGTGCTATTGAAGCATTAAAAAAACAGGGTGCTAAGAAAATTTACGGTGCAGTAACCCACCCGATATTATCGGGTCAGGCGGTTGAAAAGCTTCATAATTCTGAAATTGAAAAGCTTTATATTGCAGATACCGTACATTTTGATCCTGAAGGAAAAACTGATAAGATAGAAGTAATTTCTGCCTCAGGATTGTTCGCGGAGGCGATTAGAAGAACATATAATAATGAGTCAATCAGCTCATTATTTGCTATTGATAAAGGATAATTTTTAGTCTTGGAGAAATAATGGAAAAAGTAGTTCTAAATGCGTCAGAAAGAAAAACAGTTTCAAAATCAGCGTTACATAATTTGCGCAGGGACAAAAAGGTTCCAGGTGTTTTTTATGTAAGGAACCAGAAACCTTTTTCTATAGAAGTTCTTGAAAAAGAAATAAAACCGCTGGTATTTACTGCAGAAACACATCTTATATCGTTATTGGTTGAAGGACATGAAGAGCAGGAATGTGTAATAAAAGATGTTCAGTTTGACCCTGTTACGGACAGAGTAATTCATTTTGATTTATTGGGTCTTATAAAGGGAGAGAAATTCCAATTAGAAGTTCCGATTCAGTTCCATGGGACTGCAGTAGGAATAAAAGAAGGTGGAGTTCTGCAACAAGTACTTCATAAAGTGCAAATTGAATGTCTTCCTAAAGATATTCCTCAGCACCTGGAAATTGATGTTACGAATATAAAACTTGGTGCTGCAATCCATGCAGGCGACCTTAAGTATGATGACATAACCATACTTACACCGGCAAAATCTGTAATAGTTACCGTTGCTCATCCAAAGGTTGAGAAAGTTGAAACTCCAGAAGAAGGTGCTGAAGGTGTTGTTGCTGAACCTGAAGTAATCACTAAGGGAAAAGCTGAAGAAGAAAAAGAAAAAGAAAAAGCAAAATAAAAAGTGCGCCTGGTTTTAGGAATAGGGAACCCCGGTAACCGGTATTCATTTACCAGACACAACGCGGGGTTTCTGTTTCTTGATAATTATGCTCTGAAAAATTCTCTTTCGTTTAAGGCATCTAAATACGATTATTATTATGCTGAAGGAAAAACCGCTGATTGCGGTTTTTCGCTTATTAAACCTTCCACTTTTGTTAATAATAGCGGTATAGCCGTACTTCAGGCTTTAGTGGAATTTGATGTTCAGATATCCGATTTACTTGTTATAGCAGATGATGTTAACCTTGAGACGGGGAAATTCAGGATTCGGGCAAACGGTGGGGATGGGGGACATAATGGCTTAAATTCAATTATTTACCACCTGAATTCAAATGATTTCCCAAGACTAAGAATTGGCATAGGCAATGATTTCGGACGGGGTCAAATGGCAGATTATGTCCTTTCTGCGTTTTCTAAAGAGGAAGAGGTGCTGATTTCAAGGGTATTTGATGAAACTATTGTCCTAATCGATGAATTTATTAAGTTTGGTACGAAAGGGATGCTTGACGCAAACAGCAAATTACCCGATAATCAGTAGGGAAGTAAATTAAATTTGTAATTCCGTTATTAAATAAATAAATTTACGTTTCTTAAATAACATATTTATAAATCCCTGCTTTCATCCAGAATGAAGGCTATAATATCCGAAGGGAGGTGAAAAATGAAGACAAACGCCTATGAAAGCGCCGTTATTATTAACGCTGCGTTAGATGACGAACAGATTGAAGGTGAAGTATCCCAGGTTAAAGGAATACATCATAAATCTTGGAGGCGAAATAATCGAAATAGACAAGTGGGGAAGAAAAAGACTTGCCTATATGGTTAACAAAAGTAAAATTGGTTACTATGCTATTTACAGGTTTTATGCGCCATCAAATATTATTGCTAAACTAGAAAGATCTTATATTCTTGACGACAATATTCTTAGATTCCTAACTATTCAATTAGATCAGGATGCTCTTGAGTATTTTGAGAAAAATAAAACTATCAATCCAGACCTGATTTCCGATATACCACTTGTTGTAGAGGATGAATTGGTGAAAGTTGTGACTTCTAAGGAAACGATTTAATTACAAACAAACGATTATAGAGTGGAGGAAAACCATGGCCGATTTGAAAATGCCTGAAATTAATTTTGTGATGGTTGCAGGAAACTTAACTAAGGATCCTATTTTCCGTCAGACTACAAATAGTACTCCGGTGGTGAATTTTTCTATTGCTTCAAACAGGAAGTATAAAGATAGTTCAAACCAATGGCAGGAAGACGTTTGTTATGTCGGCATAGTCGCATGGAATAAGTTAGCAGAGAGCTGCCGCGAAAGACTTAGAAAAGGTTCTGCGGTATTCGTTGATGGTGAACTCCAGAGCAGAAGCTGGAAATCCGATGAAGGACATAATCGTTCGATAGTTGAGATAAAAGCAAGAAGGATTCAGTTCCTTAATAAAACCAGAAGACCTAATGATGGTGAAAACGGCATAGTTGAAGATGAACCTGCTGTTTTTACTGATGAAGAAGGTATCGATTATACAGAAGATTCATTTGATAAATTTTTATCTCACTGAAGAATCTGATTTATTAAAATAACCAAGGTATTTTTTAATGAGAAAAGAACAACCCAAAACTAAAAAAGTCTGCCGCTTCACACAGAACCATGTGAAATACATTGACTATAAAGATGTGAAGATGCTGCAGAAATTTGTTACAGAGCAGGGAAAGATTATTCCTAAAAGAATAACTGGAACCAGCTCAAAATATCAAAGAGAATTATCAATAGCTATTAAACGTGCAAGACATATGGCTCTGCTTCCTTATGTCTCTGATACGGTAAGGTAGGATAAATTAATATGAAAGTAATATCTAAGACAAAATTATGAAACCTTAGGCCAGATCGGAGATGTGGTTGAAGTTAAGAATGGTTTCGGAAGAAATTTCCTTATTCCAAATAAAATAGCTTATGCTGCCCTGAAAGGAAATGTTAGAGCACTGGCTGAAGAAAAGAAAACTTTTGACAAAAAGAAACAGCATGAAATTATGACTGCTGAAAAACTTGCTTCAGAACTTGAAAAAGTATCAGTATCTATACCTGTACAGGTAGGCGAAGAAGATAAGATATTTGGTTCTGTCACAACTCAGATGATAGCCGATGCCCTCAAAGAAAAAGGTTATGATCTTGATAAAAGAAAGATTGAGATTGATGAACCTATAAAATCTTTGGGTATCTATGGTATAAGCATTAAAGTTCATGCTAACGTTAATGCCAAAATCAAGGTATGGGTAGTAAGAGAATAATTCTCCTTTAAACTAAAAAAAGGAAAGCACATGCTTTCCTTTTTTTGTTTTAAATCTTATCTGATTATTATCTTACTCTTATCTGATTGGTAGATACTAATCTGGCAACTTCTGCTGTGCCATTCTTATTAATAGTCTTTATTCCTTTAGCCGTAATTTTAAGAGTAACAAATCTGTTTAATTCCTGCACCCAGATTCTTTTCTTTTGAAGGTTTGGGAGAAATCTTCTTTTGGATCTGTTGTGAGCATGAGATACGCTGTTACCTGCTATAGGTCCTACTCCGGTTAATTGACATCTTCTTGACATTTTTACTCCTTACAGTGCATTCGGTTTTAAATTGAATTCCTAATATAAGCAAAATAAGTAAAATAAATAAAGAAGAAATTAATTTATTTTTGCCTCTTTTCGGGGTAAATTGCCGTGAAACAATAAAAATATTCCGGATTCTTCATATAATCTTGTTCCGGTTACCCCGGTATAGGAAGATGTATTTATTTTTATAATAGGTATTTTATGGAATTTTATGAACTGCATCCCGATAATCCACAATTAAGATTCATTAACAAAGCGGTTACTATATTAAAAGAAGGCGGGGTGATAATCTATCCTACTGATACGGTTTATGGGATTGGATGCGATATATTCAATAAAGGGGCTCTTGAAAGAATTTTTGCGATTAAAAATAATACCAAATTATTCAGTTTTGTATGTTCGAATTTGAAAGATATTGCAAAATATGCTGTGGTTTCCGACTATGCCTATCGAACTATGAAACATTTGCTTCCAGGTCCCTATACTTTTATACTTCCAGCCGCAAAGCTCGTCCCTAAAACTCTTTGGACAAAAAGAAAGACTGTGGGAATAAGAGTGCCTAATCATTTGGTTACTTTGTCGCTTGTTGAGGAAGTTGGCAACCCGATTATTAGTACAAGTGTAACCAATAGCAACGGGAATATTTTGGTGAATCCTGATGAGATTAGAGAAGCCTTTCAAAACCAGGTAGATCTTATGTTATCTGCAGGTGCTTTAAATAATATCCCATCAAGTATTATTGACCTGAGCGAGGATGAACCTGAAATTATCCGAGAAGGAGCCGGAGACGTCAGTCTATTCAAAAGCGCTTAATTTGCCATTGGTCATTCTTAACTAAAAAGAGAGGTACTTTTTTTTCAGCCCTCAAAATTGTAATGGCAAAAAATAGGTTCTCCGGGTAGTTATATGTAGAGGGGCACTTTTTTCCCGATCTTTCCCGCCATAGAACTTCACTAATGACAACAATTGATAAAGTAACTCAACCCGTCCGTAACACGGTAATTGCACATCTGTAACACGAAATGCCTATGCTTTTTCCTTTCCTCTTATTACTTTTATTTCCGGATTAGCGTTGTGGCAGAAGCCTGAGCCGTTGGCATTATTATCACTTCACTAATATTTACATGGGCGGGGCGTGTAACGCACCATAATATTGTTTCGGCTATATCGTCTGCGCTCAAAGGTTCTAATCCCTCATAAACTTTATTTGCTCGCGACTTGTCTCCGGAAAACCGGACTTCGCTAAATTCAGTAATTACCATGCCTGGATCAATTGATGTGACTCGAATATTTTTATCAAATAAATCATAACGCATTGCTTTGGATAAACCTTTTACAGCAAATTTGCTTGCATTGTAAACATTCCCATTTGGGTAAGCTTCATGCCCTGCAATGGAGCCAATATTTATTACATGTCCCTGTTGTCTTTCAACCATCAACGGAATTACTGTCCGGCATACATAAAGAAGTCCCTTTACATTTGTATCAATCATTTCATCCCACTGATCTGTATCACCCTCGTGAATTTTACTCAGCCCTCTTGCCAGTCCGGCATTGTTCAGAAGAACATCAACATTACGCCATTCATCTTTAAGTAAGGTAACTGCATTTCTAACTTCGCTCAATTTTCTTACATCAAGCTGAATCGTCAATACTTTAATTTTGTATTTATCTACAAGCTCCTTTTCAAGTTCTTTCAGCCGTTCAATTCTTCTTGCAACAAGAATCAGGTTGGCTCCTTCGGCGGCAAAAGCTGCAGCAGAAGCTCTGCCAATTCCGGAAGACGCACCCGTTATAAAAACAATTTTATCTTTTAATTTATTCATTACTTCTTATCCGATTTATTTATTACAGGAATAATACTTTTCGTTTTTTTTGTGGTATAATTTAAATAGGCAAAAAGAATGACCATAACAAAAAGCATAACTACAAGTTTTTGGTTATAAGAATAACCCGATGCTTCAAGAAACTTTCCCCAGTCATTTGTATAAGTGGATTTGAATATAAGCGCTAATATTCCAAGCAGTATATTTAATATCAGATAACCAATATTAATAAACATAAATATTAATACGTTTAACCCGATAAATTTTTTCTCCGGTTTTTTCATGATGTATAATGATATTTCTATCATTATCATGCTAAACAATAGCGGAGAAATAATAATTAAGAGAGCAGGGAAAAATGATAAAGCAGTTAAGTTTATATTCATCGAAAGATGGATTCCAGTAACAAATAATCGGGGGGAATCTACAAAGCAGGAAGCCACTAACCATTTGAACAATTCATTGAGGAATAAAACTGACACAAGCCCGGCAGCAAGTCCGGCAATTAAAGTATATATTTTTCTCAAATAAGCCTCTTTTTTCTGATACGAAATTACGAAAAAATTAATACTTGTGTAAAGTAATGTTAGGTAAGAAAGAAACAATTTGTCACTCCCGCAAAGTGCTTGTTATTGACCCATTAAGAAAATCCCCGTTTGACCGTGTAAAAATCGAAAAACCCTATTCCGGTAATATGTACATTTACTCCTAGATTCTTAAAACTTCCGGTTGGACTAAATGTAGTTGTGTACCAATCAAATAATGTCTTTAATTGTGCATACCTGAGCAAAACCCATGTTTTACTTACAATACCGACATTTGTCGTTATTTAATCAATAGCATCTTTTTCGAATATTCAGCCCCCTGATATTTCAGAACATAAATATATATCCCGCTCGCCAGGTTTTTCGCATTCCAGTTAACCAAATAATTCCCTTCATTATACAAGCCGTTGGCAACGGTTTCAATTTCCTGTCCTAAACAATTAAATATTTTAAGAGTTATATATGTAAAATGCGGTAATTTGAATTGAATTGTCGTTGATGGGTTAAATGGGTTTGGATAATTTTGATCTAATTCTACACTTTGTAGTAATTCGGGATTTCCCGATATTCCTGCAATATTAAAATTGATATTAATACCGGTTATCTGTGTATCAATTGGTGTAATATTCAACATCCTTGAAGTCGCATCAGAAAATCCAATTAACTGTCCAACTAACTGAAAATGCCCATACGGTAAATTATAAACCGTAAAAGTATTCCCTTGAATAGGAATTGAATAAGTAAACGGTTGGTTATAATCAAGCGATTTAGCATATACAACTACTTTTTTATCTGGGATCGTACTCCCTGTATTTATAATTCCCGAAATAATACCTGCACCCGTTGAGGAATCTCTCTGCATAGAAATATTTTTATTGGTAAGAGCCGTATTAATTTGTAATGAATCTGTCTGCTGCCAGAATACCGGGGAAGGACCCGCCTGACTAAAATATGCCGGAATATAAAAATCGGAAAATGATTGTATAAAGTAATAACCGGTCTGGGGGATATTTTTAAAATTGTAATTACCCGCTGCATCTGCAAATACCGTGTAAGACTGACCAGGCAGTGTATCTTGCGGTTTTGGTAAAATTATTTTCCCCGGTGTATGTGTACCTTGCCTGATAATAACTACTGCTCTACTTAATCTTGCCTTCGATTTATTATCTATTATAGACCCCGAAAGTGAGTAACTCGTTGAAACCATTTTGCTAAGATCTATATTTGCATTACTTAATGAATCCTTCGCTACATGAACTGCCGTGGTAGTAAATGGGTCAAATTTTTCACCATAAAAGGTTGTATAAAACGAATCTTTTTCTGCCGCAACTATATAATCACCAACAGGAACTTGAGCTGAATAATTGCCAAAATTATCCGAGAATACTGAGTTTATAAAATAATTACCACCTAATAAAAAATGGATATTTGCATTTGGAATTGGTAGTCCGGTCTTGGTTTCTTTTATGTTTCCGTTTATACTTCCCAACCCGAGGTTTGATTCAAAAAAGTCTATTTTTATTTTTATTTTTTGCGTTGCTGTTGCACCGTTATTGAAAACATACATTGTGTCCGATGAATCTTGCTGCGATACAAAATAATAACCTGAAAGAATGCAATCCATATGTACGGTATCATTTGGTGCTAAAGTAAAAGGATAATTGCCATATTGATCAAACCGGATAAAATATAGTTCGGGCTTTATGTAAGTTATGTTTGTAATTGTCAAAGGTTCGGTCCCAATGTTTATGAACTGAACATCTGTTATCCTGCTGAATTTACTTTTAAATTCTAGCTGGGTAGGAAATACCTTTAAAATGCCATTGGTTGTTTGTGCAAAAGATACAAAACACCAAAGCCCAATTATAAAAGCAGTATATATTGTTTTTTTCATTCTCTGTTTATTAAATTACTGTAACTTTATAAAATATAAGTATTAGAATAACTCTAAAAGGTGACATCTGTTGAAATATGGAACATTGAATTACATAAATTTTACAAGCACTGAATTAGATGAATTGTTCGTTAATTCTAAAAAAGGAGATAGCAGAGCATTTAAATCACTTTCTGGTTATGTAAGGCATATTTCGTACAGTTATTTCCAATCAAAACATAGAAATGGGAAAATAATAAATATTGAAGATGTTGACGACCTTACAAACAACGTCTACCTGTCTTTCGCTGAACAATATCATAAAATCGATAATCTTGAGTTCTGGCTGAGAAGAGTGCTATTCCTTAACTTCGTAAATTGGTATAAAAAGAACAGAAACTCCCGACTTTTGGAACTCGACGAAGCCAGACATATTGAAAATAACGGCTTACATCCCGGCGATAAAATTGATGCCGATAAAATCCTTTTATATCTTGATAAGTTAAGTCTTGATAAGCAGAAAGTTATAAGAATGCGCTTTTGGGAGGATTTGAAGTTCAGTGAAATTGCTGAAAACCTCAATAAAACTGAAGATGCTGTCAAAAAAATCTTCTACAGAACTATCGAAGAATTAAAAGAAATGATTTAAATTGTCCCTTTTTAATATGAATATGTACTAATATCAATGAATAAACAATAGCATTACGATGAATGAAATGAATAATGATGATGGTAAGATGGACAAAATTTATAAAATAATCAAAGATTCTTATCATCCTACAAGTGAAGAATTAGGAAACTACATCCTTTACAAAAACGGAATTGACCCGGATGATGAATCTTTCCTGAGCCTCGCGCCCAAAATTGAGGATCATTTAAAGAAATGTTCTAATTGCAATAATCTTTTTCTTGAGTTAAATGATGAATATTCCGCCCTTGATGATTTCCTGAAACAAGACAAAACTGAAAATACTGCAACTGTATTGAACTTTGTTAAACCCCAAGGAATATTATCTAAATTACGGTATCCCGGAATCTCGCTATTCTTGGTTTTGATTATTTATTTAGGCGCATTATCTCTTTCAAAACTTGTAACACCTGCTTCTATAATTTATGCTTCCCTTGAAAACCGTTCCGACATCTACGAATCAAGAGGGAGATCAACTTATGATTTTCAGGAAAGCCTGAAAGCCCTTGAAAAAAAAGATAATGAATCTGCCGTTAATTGGCTAAACAAGGATATCGTTAACAATAACTCTGACCAGACAATATTTTACTCTTATTATGTCTTGGGCCTTACTTACCTTGAATCTTCCTCAAATAACATTCTGGGTCTGTTCCCATCTTATGACAAAACCAAAGTCAGTAAGGGTATCGCTGCACTCTATATGGCTCTACAGAAAAATAATTCGGGTAGATTTCCAAACATAAATCTCGATATTTGTTTTTTCCTCGGTAAAGCTGATCTAATGCTTAATAATTCTAAAGAGGCTAAGGAATATTTAATTAAAGTGGTAAATGAAAAAGGGAGCCATATGAATGAGGCTAAAAATATTCTTAACGGACTCGATTAATGTGTTAATGGATTATGCTAAAAATATCAATTGTTCTCCTTTTGTTTTTTATTACTCTTTTACACCCTGTTGTAGAGAGAAAGAATTATGATTCTAAAAATAATTCTTTTAACACCTCCCTGGATTCCCTCCGCCTCAGTATTAATAAGAACGGATGGAATAAGTTAGCTTTGTATTCGTACCAGTTCAAAATTCAAAATTCTTCTTATGATGTTAATAAAGAAAAGGATGCTATAAAAAAACTTCCATATTCGTTTGAAAGAACATTCCTCTCATCACTATTAAATAAAAGAGAACTTAATTTTAAAGCAATGTTCGATTCTCTTTATTCTCTCCTGGGTCAAACTCCTGAATATCTTTATTACTATGACGAATTAAGTTTTGCTGCTTCTGCAACTAATCAGCAATCTGCCATTAAAACTTATTTTGATAAAAATAAATCATATAAACCCCTGTATCGTAATTATCTTTTGGGATTGATAAACATTTCATCCAATAATTCAAAGGATGCATTATCAAACCTGAACGAAGCTCTGAAATCAGATCCCGCTAATCCACAAATTTTATTTCAGATATCTTTTGCCTATCGTGATATGGGGAATTATCCTGATGCTCTTGTTGCACTGAAAAAATCATCCCTATATAATAACAACGACAAAATTTTACAGGCTCGGAGTTTATTAGCCCAGGGAACCGTCTACTTCCTTTCAGGAAAAACTGCGGATGCCGAAAATTTATATAAAACTGCCTTTGAATTGTCATCTTCTATAAATGATGTCCAGACAAATTCAAGATCCATGGTCAATCTTGGAATAATTCAGGATATTAAAGGAGATAATTATCAGGCAAGAAATTATTTTTTCCGGGCTCAGACTTCTGCTGCCGGTATAAATGACCTGGAAAATATGGCGTTGGCATTCTCAGAACTTGGAGTGTCATATTCTTTCACTGATAACCTTATTGAAGCTAAGAAAAGTTACTTAAAAAGTTATGAGTTCTACAAAACTCTTGGCAACAAGGGAAGACTTTCCTTGCTTTCTGATAATATCGGCAAAATATATATGACAATGTTCGATTACATATCTGCATTAAAATATTATCAGGAAGGTCTTCAGTTCGCTGGTGATAATAAACGTGCCCGTATTTTAAATCTAATTGGCATGGCGGATGTCTATTCAAATCTATCAAATTATACCAAAGCAATTGGCTACTATAAAGAAGCTCAGCAATTAAGCAGCCAGATAAATGAACTTTCATTGAAGGCTGATGTTGATAAAGGGCTTGGTGTCTTAAATTATAACCTGGATAAATTTGGAAATGCTCTTCATTATTTCTACTCCTTTGAAGATCTCAATAAAAAATCTGGATATAGTTATCTCGAAGCCGATGCATATCATAAAATCGGTATCTGCTTAACGCAGCTCGATAGTCTGGCAGCTTCAGACAAATATATGTTGATCGCTGCAGCTGATGCTCAGAAATCCGGAGATAATTATCTCGAAGCTCTTTGTTATTCTGACCTGGCTTCTTTAAATTTAAGACTTAACGACATCTCAAAAGTTTTAATTTATTTATCCAAAGCCAAAAGTATAGCTGCCAGTGGAAAATATAATTATCTCAGTGCCCGGACAGAATTAATCGAAGGAGATATATCTAAAGATTTTAATTTAGCAAAGTCGCATTACGAATCCTGCCTTAATTTATCCCAAAAAATAAACGACCGGGATCTGCAAATAGATTCCTATTATGCTCTTGCCAATTTATTTGCTAATAATAATCTAACTGATGCCGCCGGATCATATTTTAATTCCGCAATTAATCTCGTTGAGAATATCTCAAGACCATTGTTCAAATCTAATGAAATTCAAATATCATATTTTTCCTCAAGAAGGGATATTTACTCTTCTTATGCCGAATTTCTGCTAAAGCAGAATAAACCGGAAATGGCTTTCAATATTATTGATAAATCACGGTCCCGGAATCTAATGCAAAATCTGGCGAATTATAAGCTTAGATCCCTTGTCAGTAACGAGGATACATTAAACCGAGTTTATGAATATGATTGGATGGTCAATTCGGGATTATATAATCAGATACAAACTGATTCCATTACCATGCAATATAATCTCCTGAAAAAATATCTCCTGGCAGGGAATAAGAATTTAACCGAATATCTGGATGGCAAAATAGAATTATCAATTCCTGAAATACAAAGTAAGTTAGATAATAGCGAAAATATTTTATCCATATTTACATCTGATAAAAACACTTATTTGTTCCTGGTTAACAAAAAAGAATTTAAAGCTTTTGAGACCGGCATTTCTAAAAGCGAATTAAATAAATTAATTTCCTCTGTTTCTCCGTATTATTACAGAGAAGGGAATACATCCGCCTCCTTTTATAATCAGGATCTTTTTTCGTTTAATGCATCCGCAGCTCATGTGTTATATAATAAACTCCTGAAGTCCGCACTTGGAAATATACCTGAACAACAAAAAATAGTCATAATTCCATCGGCTGAATTAGTTGTTCTGCCCTTTGATTTCCTCGTATCCGGGTTTGACAGCACTTCTAGTTCATACAGTTATAATGACAAACATTTCATAATCTATGATTATGACTTCTCTTACTCTACTTCTGCTTCGGCGTTCATTGAAGAAAAAACCAATCATATTTCAAATAGCAACACGTCATTAATTTTAGGTGATCCATCTATCGATAACCATTCACAGGGGTTTGCTGATAGGAGAAGTCTCTTAGAGGAAAATCCGGGTATTCAGCGAAGCCTTACACTGCTTCCTCTTAAATATTCAAGAGAAGAAGTGTCTGAGATTGGAAAAATCGTTAATGCTGATAAAATATTAACCGACAGAAATGCTACGGAAACAAACTTTAAGAAGAATGCGGAGTTTAGAAGTATTATCCATCTGTCAACTCATTCATTTCTGATAAATAAACAACCGGTAATATTCTTTTCAAATATTTATGACCCGGATAATGATGGTTTTCTGGAAGCTGGTGAAATTGTTCAACTTAAACTTAACAGCGATCTTGTGGTTTTGAGTTCCTGTAATTCTGGTTTAGGTAGGGTCGATGAATCTGAAGGAATTATAGGAATGGCTAAAGCATTCTTTGAAGCTGGGGCAAAAAGTATTGTCGTTTCACTCTGGGAAGTAAATGACAAATACACTTCCAAACTAATGACCTCCTTCTATAGAAAATTGTATGATGGAATGGATAAATCAGAAGCATTAAGACAAGCGAAAATTGAGTTTATAAAAGATTATTCACCCAATCCTTATTATTGGTCTGCTTTCGTGTTATCAGGAGATGTATCCAAAATTAACGTTGAACATCATTTCTTTACACTAAGATTAATTACAGGCGCATTTGTTATTGTTTTAATTGTTTCGCTTTTGTATTTGGGAAAAATCAAGTATTATAAAAAACACACAGTAAAGTTAGTTAACGGTTAACGACTCTTCCATATAAAATCCCTCCACTTCCGGTCTCCTATATTTAAGCCAGAATTTCTGTAAAACTTTTATCTCATAAGGATATGCATAGATATTGTTTTTATACCTGAATGAAGATAGTGACTTGATTAATCTACGCTGCATGGGTAAAAGTTTATAATCTGATACTGTAGGATAATACCCGTTAAGTACTGTTTCGAAATTGTGAATCTTTTCTACCATCTCACTTGTTAACCAGGGAGTTAATGGATTATTGTGAGTGTCAAATTTTTCCCATTCCGGATCAAGCCATTCATCAAGACTCTGAGGGAACTTGAATCCAAGCTCCCGGGATTGATTTAGCAATTCTGAACTCTCGGTGGGAACAGGGCTGAACACATATATTATTATTTCAGTAAATGGATTAATGTCCTTTATAGTTTTTATGAATTCAATATCCTCATCAATTTGTTTCATTACCTTTTGAGGCGTTTCACCCGGGAAACCTAGTATAAATGAATATTCTGGAATAATACCAAAGTCTTTCATCCGTGCGGCAAATGATTTAATTAACTTACTTGTTTGTGTACCTCCTTTATCCATTTTATCGAGAAGTTCATCATTACCGCTTTCTGCGCCGAAGAATATCATCCTGCATCCTGCATCACGCATAAGCGACAGCGTAGCGTCGCTGTATTTATTCATTGTATCAATCCTGCTCTCACCCCACCGATTAATATCTTCACCGATTAGTAACCTGGATAGATCAGAAACCCTTTTTTCCGATACAAAGAAATTATTATCGAAAAACTCAATCGCATTTATGTCGTACATTTCCTTGAGCTGCCTAATGTCTTTATATATGGTCTCAGCAGATCTTGCCTTCCATCGCGCATTAAATATCGGAACAATTCCGCAAAAAGCGCAGGTGAACGGACAACCCATGCTTGAATGATATGCAAAAGTTTTTGTCCCTAAAAATGTTTTGCCTATATAGTTCTTTATCAAATAATATTTATTTAAACTCTCGTATGGTAATGAAGGCAAAGTATCCTGCTCCGGAATTTCTGATTTATGCGTAGTTATTATTTCACCGTTCTTTATAAAAACGAGATTTTCTATCTCATCTAGAGGAGTATTATTGCTAAGCGCATCAAGAAGTTTTGGAAAGGCATAATCTCCCGGACCCTTTATTATATAATCCATATACCCGGATGTTATCGATGTTTTTGAATGGTTGGAAGCAAAATAACCACCCCATATATTGAATATTTCAGGATAAAGTAGTTTGATCTTTTTGGTAATTGGAATTGCTTGTTTTAATTGCGGTCCCGGCATAACTGTACAGGCAAAATATGTGAAATCACCTGATCTGATATAGTTTTCTATCTTAATCCAGGGATCCGATTCAAAGTTACCATCTACCATCACAAATGGATATTTATCCTTTATGGAAGCGGCTACCTGAAGTATAGATAAGGGAACCCGCCGGTTATATTTACCACTCCTTGGATTAAAAAATATTATCCCATTCATAGTTTTTTAGTTCAAAATGTATTATAACCAATTAGTACAATCAGATTGAAGTTTGTGACAAGATGTCATGTTTTTTGGCTAAATTTTACTGATTATTGAACATAACTATTTTTGTAATAAACAAACATGACTTTAAGTACTAAATTAAATTCGATAAAATCAGTTCTAACAGCCGGGAAATCGGAAATTATTAAAACTTCTAAAGAGGGATATAAAATCTGGGCCGAATCGTATGATGACGAAAAAGATAACTTGATGCTTTATTATGATGAAATAATTTTTAGCAAACTCCTCAATATGACTAATTGTTATGCAAAAACTATCCTTGATTTTGGATGCGGTACTGGAAGAAACTGGCATGAATTAGTATTGCATCATCCTGCCAGAATTATTGGGAGCGATATATCCCCTGAAATGCTTACCATGTTAAAAAACAAATTTACCGGTGCGGAAACATATTTAATCAATGACAATAAATTGGATTTTCTGAAAAAGAACGAGTGTGATTTAATTATTTCTACACTCGTAATCTCGCATATAAAAGATATTGAAAATCTTTTTAATCAATGGGACATAGTCTTAAAAGACTCTGGCGAAATTATTATTACTGATTTCCACCCGGATTTGTTCAGCAAGGGAGGTGCAAGAACTTTTAAATTCAAAGAGAAATCTTATAAGATCGCAAATTATATTCATGCTATCAGTGAAATTGAAAAAATACTGAACCGCCTGAACTTCAAAACAGTGCATATTATTGAAGAGATTATCGACGAGAAAGTAAAACCATTCTATTTAAGAAAGAATGCGGAACATATTTATGAAAGGTTTAAGGGTACTCCATTTATCTATGGGATTCACCTGAAAAGATAATATGTTAATTAAAAAAGTATCTATACTTGGAACAGGGAATAAGGTGTGTTCGTTTGGAATCAGGGGTGATAGGATCGCTTTCGGATATAAGGACAATAATGTATTGGATTTTGATGGAGCAATTGCATTCCCCGGGATTATAAATTCACATGATCATCTTGAATTTAATCTGTTTCCGAAACTGGGCAACATGATCTATCAGGATTATGTAGAATGGGGCAATGATATACACTTTAAAAACAAAGAAATAATTGAAAAAGTCAAAAGCATACCGTATGAATTAAGATTCAAATGGGGATTATATAAAAATCTGTTATGCGGCGTTACAACAGTAGCACACCATGGAAATGGAAAGATTTTTAATTCTGTGGGTATGCCTGATATTATTACGAACTATAATTACCTCCATTCAATCAGGCTTGAAAAAAACTGGAAGGTAAAATTAAATCTGATGCTCAATCGTAAACCTTTTGTCGTCCATGTTGGCGAAGGGACTAATAAATATTCATTTGATGAAATCCAGGAACTTTTGAAATGGAATATCATCCGCAGAAAAATAATAGGTGTTCATGCAATTTCATTGGATGAGAAGAGCAGTAAAAAGTTTGAGGCAATAGTATGGTGCCCGGAATCCAATTTGTTCCTTTACAACAAGTCAGCGGATATTATAAGCCTCAAGAAAGAAACAATTGTTTTGTTTGGTACGGATTCCACCCTGAGTTCAGGTTGGAATTTGTGGAACCAATTAAGGTTAGCCCGAAGTTTAGGCTGTTTGAACGATATTGAATTATACTTGAGTATAACCGAAAATGCAGCCAATGTTTGGAGTATTAAATCAGTAGGTCAATTAGCCGATAATTATAAAGCGGATATGGTAATCTCAAAAAGAAAATCTGATGTTTATTGGGATGACTTCTTTAATACTAATTCAGAAGATATATTGTTGATTCTTAAAAACGGTAGAATTGTATTTCTAGACAAAGAATATTCAGACAAATACCACTTTATCGATAAAAATGATTTTGACCTGATTTGTTTCAATGAGGCTAAGAAATATGTTGTTAGGGGTCTAAAAGAATTAGTGACAGGCATATGCAAATATATTCCAGATTACCGATTCCCCTTTAAACTCTTATAAGACAATAATTATTATTAAATCTATTTATCTCCCGTTAGCCTCTTCAATATGGACTTTCTTTCCCTTTATCTTGCAACCCGAGACTGAATCTATAATTTTATCAGAGTAATTACCCGGTACATTTACAAATGAATAACTGTCATACATATCAATATCGCCTATAATACTGCCTGGCAATCCGGATTCACCTGCTAATGCTCCAAGAATATCTCCGGGACGGGCATTATCTTTCTTGCCTACATTTAGGAACAACCTTACATCATTTGTATTCGTTCTACTCGGTTTCCCTTTTCTGTCTCTTCCGCCTCTTTGAGAAGTTTCTTTCCTGTTATATTTAGAGCCTTCAGCTTTATCTTCCTTAAAACTTTCTTTTACAGAAGCTTTTACTGAAACCGGTAAACTCATTTTTATTAATGCAGCCGCAATCTCCAGAGAAGTATAATCTTCATTAATCAAAGTCTCAACCAGATGTGTATACTTTTTGAGCTCGCCCTTTTTAATTATTTCTTTTACTTCTCCAATAAATAGATTCTCTCTCATCTCTTCAACATCACCATATGATGGAAGCTGTTGTAATTTTATCTTAGTCTTAATATATTTCTGGAAAATTCTGAGTTTGAAAATTTCGTTACTGGTTGCAAATGTGAATGCCTTACCTGTTTTGCCGGCTCTGCCTGTTCTACCAATACGATGCACGTAATAATCCTCGTTCTGTGGCATGTCATAATTAAATACTGCTTCTATATTTTCAATATCAAGTCCTCTCGCGGCTACATCAGTCGCAACTAACAATTCAATATTACCCTTACGAAATTTGTCTACAACCCGTTCACGGGATTGTTGTTTCATATCTCCATGCAGTCCTTCAACTGAATAACCACGTGCCTGTAAATGATCAACAAGTTCATCAACTCCTCTTTTGGTGTTGCAGAAAATTAAAGACAGCTTAAGGTTATAAAGATCTATTATTCTTGATAACGATTCTAATTTTTCCCTTTCTCTTACTTCAAAATATATCTGTTCCGTATTAGGCACGGTCAAAACTTCATGCACAACTTTTATGTTAACAGGATTTCTCTGGTACCTTTTGGCAAGATCAACTATCGTTTTATGCATTGTCGCTGAAAATAATACTGTTTGCCTGTCGGTAGGTGTCGTTTTAAGTATCTGTTCAATGTCATCCCTGAATCCCATATCCAGCATTTCATCTGCTTCATCAAGTACAACAATTTTAACTCCACCCGGTTTTATTGTACGTCTTTCAAGATGATCTAAAATTCTACCTGGTGTACCAATTATTATTTGCACCCCTTTTTTTAGTCCCTTCATTTGACGGTCTATAGACTGTCCCCCATAGATGGGGATTATAAAAATATCTTTTTTATATTTTGCGAGCTTACACATCTCTTCAGAGACTTGAATTGCTAATTCTCTTGTCGGACAAAGAATAATGCATTGTATGCTTTTATCTGCACTATTTATAAGTTCAAGTATGGGTATACCAAAAGCCGCGGTTTTGCCCGTGCCTGTTTGAGCCTGCCCAATTATATCTTTCCCCTCAAGGAAAACTGGTATTGCCTGTGACTGTATCGGAGTAGCTTCTTCATAACCAAGGTCATCAATTGCTTTATGTATTTCCTTTGAAAAGGAAAATTCTTTAAACATCAAATTTTTCATTAAAATAATCCTGTTAACACTATATTATAAACTATAAAAAAGAATCTACCCCAATTTATACTCAGCTGCGCAAAACAAAAATATATCCTAAAACAAATATACTGATTAATTACCTCTTATTAAATACGTTATAATCCATATTGTTATACCCTAAAGGAGCCATATCCTTATAATCAATGTGTTATTTGTTTCGGTTTCGTTGTATCAATGGAGTGAAGGCAGGCACATTATATAAGCAATTATTTGTTGATTATTTTAAGTTAAATTTAAGATTGTAGTTTATGCTTAGAAATTTAGTTTTAATTAGTTTCATCGTTATTCTGTCTTCTGAAGTATCCATTCCACAGAATGATGGGGGATACGTAAGTCCTTTGACTGTTTCAGGTGGGGACACTCTAAATTTTTTCATATCAACCTCGGTTAATCCATTTTCATTGCAAATTTATCAGATTGGGAAAATAGACACATTAAAAGCTACATATAATGGGATTCCGGGTGGTTTAAGATCTGTACCTGATAGTTCATTTATATATGGTTGTGGTTGGCCCCTAAGTTTAAGGGTTTTTGTCCCTGCCGGCTGGAGTCCCGGATTATATAGGGCTACATTTCCGGATGCTTCAGGTAGCAGTTTGAAACAATTAATGTTTGTGGTTAAAGCAAAAATTGCCGGTACTATGTCCCCAATATGTGTGGCTCTAAGTGAAAATACAGATAATGCATACAATACTTATGGAGGATGCAGTTTATATTCATGTTTAAATTGTTCGACTTGCAGAAGTTATAAAGTTTCTTTTGACCGGCCCCTTACCGATAATAATGGGTTGGGAAGTTGGGGTAATTACCCGATTACATTTTACCAATGGTTATTAAGTAATAACCGGAATTGTGAGTTTGTTTCCCAATACGATCTATATGCTGATAATAATCTGCTGAACAATTATAAAGTTCTTGTGATTGCAGGTCATTCGGAATATTGGTCTCTTAATGAGAGGAATAATATTCAGAATTTTATAAATTCCGGTGGTAAGTTGGTTGTCCTTTCTGGTAATACTTGTGGATATCAAAGCAGATATGAAAATAACGGAAGAATTCTAGTGTGTTATAAAGATGCAAAATTAGATCCTTATAATAATCTTTACAATTCTTTAGTTACAACTAATTGGTGGTATCCTCCTGTAAATAATCCGGAGAATATATTGTTAGGTGCCGGTTATCAAAACTCCGGATATGTTAATTTTGATAAGATATTACCATTTTCAAGCGGCTTTGGAGATTATTCTGTTATAAATTCACACAATTGGATTTATAGAAATACCAACGTACAAAACGGAGATTTATTCGGAAGAGATGCCGGCAATCCTCAGAATTTTACCGTGGGCTATGAAACTGACGGGACGTTTTTCACCTATGATAATGGCGTACCGTTTACAACTGGCTTAGATGGATCACCATTAAATTATCGTATTCTTGGAATCTCTCCTGCCGCTAAGGACGATACAACTTCTTTCTTTACCCGGTATGCTACAATGGGGTTTTACTCTGCTAATAATATTGGGGGCTCTGTTTTTAACGCTGCTTCAATTAATTGGATTATAGGTCTAACTTTCGATAGTACAGTTCAAAAAATTACTTATAACGTAATAAATAAATTTCTTGAAAACCGGCTGCCTCCGGATATTATTCAATGGAACCCTTTTAATTTAATCCCTAAATCAATTCATGGTGAAAATGTTGTAATAAATTCAAGAAATGTTACTATTACCCAGGATTATTATAGATTTTCGATTAATGCTCTTGATCCCTATAATGGACAACTAAGTTTTTACTGGACTTTGGACAGTGTTATTGTTAGTAGAGATTCATTTTATCTTTTTCATCCTGCCGCTCCTGTTCAATCCTCCTATAATTTAACAGCTTATGCATATAATTCAATAGATACATCTTCAATTAGCTGGATCATTGACTCACGTACATTATCGGTTAATGACCATCCTCTATCTCCTGTAAGCTTTTATTTGTACCAGAATTTCCCAAACCCATTCAATCCATATACCATTATTCGATACTCAGTTCAAACTACTAGCAGGGTGCAAATGACAATTTATAATGTGCTTGGTGAAACCGTGAAACAAATACAAGTAGGGAATAAGGGACCTGGATATTATGAGCAGGACTTCAATGGATCTGAACTTCCTAGTGGTGTCTATATCTATAATATTGAAATAAATCCATTAGATGGTGAAAGGGGATTCCGCAGCAGTCGTAAAATGATTTTACTGAAATAATGTTAACATGTTGCTAGATATATTTTATTTTATCAGTACAAGCTTTTTGGTTTCTCTGAAGTTCACCTTGCCATCTAAAGAATTTGCTTGAAGAGTATAAAAATATATACCGCTTGACAATCCTTTTGCATTAAATATTATAGAATAATTACCAGCATTCTTAATCCCTGATGTTATTTTTGTCACCTCTTTTCCAATTATATCGTAAATTATAAGGCTAACTTTACTCTCTATTGGTATTGAAAATGCAATAGAGGTCGAAGGGTTAAAAGGATTAGGATAATTTTGCTTTAATGAATAGGTAATTGGAATTGGTTGGTTTAAGGGATTTATAGCTAATATTGAATTAACTCTGATGTAAAATGTCTGTGCGTCGGTTTGATTATGCTGATTTCTTACGGTTATTGTCACAGGGTATAGACCACTTGTTGATGGGATTCCTGATAATTCACCTGAATTATTAATCGACAACCATGAAGGACCTTCCACGCTATACATAAGGCTATCGTTATAAGAATTAAAAACACTAATTCTGTAAAAGTATAGATTGTTTGTAATTGCGCTGATCAATGGTGAAGAATAAATGGCACATTGGGTTGTAAAGAAATTCCATGTTATTCTCGATGTGTCAACATCATTATATGCAAGGGCGGTAACAATATTCCTTTTCCCCCCGTTAGGAAATGAACTAAGTTTAATGTTATTTGCTGAATTAGTTACTGGTAAAAGTTGTCCGTTTATATACCAACTGAAACTTATTGGTTTGTTGTAAGGGTCTTCGACTTGAACGCTGAAATTATAATTTTGAATTACCGTATCAAGAAAATTTCTGTTGTTTAATTGCTCATACATATTATGTATAAATTTTGTTTCAATATTAAATGGACTCCAACTTACTATGTCAGGTGGAAACCTGTTTTGTGTAAACTTATCTAAAACATTCCGTGTTATTTTTTGCACATAAAAGTTTTTGTTAAATCCGCGAGACCAGAAGATTGTCGCGGCATTAAAGACGCTACCTCCGCCTGGCACGTGAAAAATTCCCATCATTGCATGTGGATCTGGAGTGATTCCTAAAGGATAAATAGCAGGTGAAATACCAAGTACACGGTAGTTTTTAGGACTACCGTCTAACCCTGTTAAATATGGAATTCCATTTTGCCATACAAATAATGCCCCGTCAGTTTCATTACCGACTATAGAATCAGGATAACCGAAATTTTCTCCTTCCTCAAGGTTAGTTCCATCAAATACCCAGTTATGATGATTTATTACTGTATAACCACCATATCCTTCAGACCATGGTAAATTTATTCCGTTGTTCACATAGCCTCCTGCAATAAAGCTTAACCCGGTTACTTTGTTTTCCGGATCATTAATGGGAGGATTATGCCAATTTACTGTTACTAAGGAATCCCTTATTCCGGCTAAAGGATCTAAAGATTTATCTTTATAACAAACAAGTGTGTTACCGTTATCTTCGTATCTGACCTGCCACCAAATTGAATTGCCAGATAAAATAATTACATTTCCACCGCCCTGTTCAAAATTCTGAACCTGAATTCTTTCTGGATAAGACCAATATTCACTGTGTCCTGCTATTAATAGTATAGAATAATTCTTGAGAAGTAATGGGTTTGAATAGAGATCATAATTTACCGCGTACTCTACATTTATATTGTTATTGAATAACCACTTCATTATAGGCAGCTCATTAAAAAATTCTGGAAAACCATTGTAGGCTCGTCCCGGCCGTAGGAATGAAACCTTGTAAGATCTAACACTATCCGTGGAATTAAAATCATAAAGACTTTTCCCACCGTAAGGGTTATATGCTTCCCAAGTGTCGGCACTAGCTAAATATAATATTTTAGAATAGGTACCTGGATTTTTAGCTTTCACAAAAAAAACTACGGACTTTGTACCTGCTGATGTTGGGAAGGATGCATAATAAACACCGGGGAACCATGAGTCAGGTACAATTGTTGAAAGAGAAATCGGCCAGTTACATCCGTATTTATAACTGCTGTCTGGAACTGATCTTTCACCACCACTGATATTTGTGAATGTTTGAATTATCCGATCAGAGTTTTCATATTGATAAATTGTTATTGAGAAAGGGTTTATTTTTGTGGAAATATAGAAGTTTAATGAGTCACCCTGAGTTACTGATATCCTATTTATATACCCCGTTTCATCTGCTTCAAGTAAACCTAGAAAGTTAACAAATAAAATAATAATGTAAATAAAATTATTAAATCGCACTTTATACGCATCCTAATACAAATCAATTCTTATTCATTTTATTGAACTCCGAAAATGGCTGCTTGGTTTCATTTGGTTATGTATCAAATCTTAATAATATGCCGACTTTTTTTTAATTCTTATATTATTCATCCTCCTATTAATATCATTTTGCTTATTGGCACATAAACTGGAGCTAAATTATACCTAATAGTCTTTTACAAATTGAATATGGGACAAGAATTTGTAAAAATTCAAAATTTGATCAACACTTTGTGAATCACAGTACTTTTTAAGTAACTTTAAAAACTTTAAATAAACGCATACTATAAATGAAATATCTAATACTTTTACTATTATTTGTTACTTGCCAACTAACATTAAGTGCTCAAAACAAAACATACTGGTGGAATGACCAGGTGTTCTATGAAATATTTGTTAGAAGTTTTTACGATGCCAACGGAGATGGTATTGGTGATTTCAATGGGTTAACTAAAAAGCTTGATTATCTTAATGACGGAAACAAAGCTTCAACTACAGATCTTGGAGTAACTGCTTTGTGGCTGATGCCGATTATGGAATCTCCAAGTTATCACGGTTATGATATCACTGATTATTACAAGATTGAACACGATTATGGCACTAATCAGGATTTCAAGAACTTCCTTGATAGTGCACATGCCAGAGGAATTAAAGTAATTATTGATCTTGTACTCAATCATACTTCTGACCAGCACCCCTGGTTCTTAAATTCAAAATCGGCTACAAATTCTACAAAAAGAAATTGGTATGTATGGAGTGCTACCAACCCTGGAATTCCAGGACCCTGGGGAGAAACTGTATGGAATAGTTATGGCGGTAATTATTATTACTCAGTATTCTATTCGGGTATGCCCGATCTTAATTTTTTTAATCCGGCTGTTAAAGGTGAAGTATCTAATATCGTGAAATATTGGTTGGATTCGGTTAAGGTCGATGGCTTCAGACTTGACGCGGTAAGATATTATTGTGAAGATGGTAATGTTATGGCAGATGCTCCATCAACATTTAGTTATTTGCGTGATTTCAGGAATTTTTATAAAAGTGTTAATCCCGATGCAATGGCTGTCGGTGAAGCTTGGACAAATACAACTTCCATCCTGCCTTATGTAGATGGTACCGGAATAGATTTCTGTTTTGAATTCGATACTGCGGGTGATATAATCGCCGGAATAAATAGCGGGAATCCTCAAACTCTTATTACTCAAATGAATAATCTGGTTACTACAAAATATCCTTTCCTTCAATACGGCACTTTTTTAACTAATCATGACCAGGTAAGAATCTATTCACAGCTTAATAATAATATCAATAGGTCTAAACTTGCAGCAAGTATTTTACTAACAATGCCTGGTGTACCTTTTATATATTATGGTGAAGAAATTGGAATGACCAGCTCTACGGATGATCCATCAAAGAGAACTCCGATGCAATGGACCTCAGGTACTAATGCAGGATTTACTACCGGAAATCCATGGCACTCAATCCCATCCTCATTTTCAACATTTAACGTAGACAAGATGAGTTCTGACAGTTCTTCATTATTTAACTGGTATAAAAAACTCATAAGAATAAGAGAACAGTCTTCCTCACTGCGAAGAGGTGTATATATCCCCATTACTACTGTCCCGGCAGTTTATGCCTTCGGAAGATATAACTCTGAAGATAATGATATTACATTTTCTATCCATAATTTTTCTGGCGGACCTGTTTATAATCCAACTATATATGCTGCAAATAGTCCACTCACTTCAGGACTATATAACCTGAAAGATCTGGTAACCGGAAAAGTTATTGGATATATAAATATAATTCCATTGGGAAAGATAGAATCTACACTTAACATAACATTACCGGCATTTTCAAGTATGATCATTAAACTTGATCCCGCTACAGGTGTATATAATCAAAATAATTCTTCTGCAATAAGATCATTCCGGCTTGAACAAAATTATCCCAATCCATTTAATCCTTCTACTACAATAAGTTTTGAAATACCATCGGCGGGAAATGTTAAACTCTCGGTCTACAATTTACTTGGACAGGAAGTTAAAAGTTTATTAAATAATAATTTAACTGAAGGAATCCATTCGGTTGCATTCGATGCGAAAGGACTTAATAGCGGAGTGTATCTATATAAATTAGAACTTGATGGTTATACTCTGATAAGGAAGATGGTTTATTTGAAATGAGTTAATATCATCCCCACATTTGTGGGGATGATATTATTATATGATTTTAGAAAATGAATCCGAAACCGGCGCTTACAGAGCTATATGTGGAAATATTATAGTCAACATTAAGATTAATAACAGCTAATTTAAAAGCTGCACCAACTACGACCCGGGCATTATTCTCACCCTTTAGGTTAAACGTAATATGTTCACTGGTTTGACCTGTAGGAGTATCTACAATGAAATCATATGCCACATCAATTGAAGAAGTTTCATATGAGAAACCGACATATGGTGAAACATTAAGAGCTGAGGAGCCAAAAGTTTTACTTCCGTAAATTCCAAATGTAGTAGCTGAGCTGCTGAATATAGTTCCAATTTTCATGGTCTGTGTAAAAAATCCTACCGATATATCAAGTGGTATGGGGAAAGGTATCCACATTGATGGATTATTCTGAAAACCAATACCGAAATATGAGAAATCCCCAAGTTTATCACTTAACTTTATTGTTGGAACATATCTTAGTGAAACTGATGTACCATAAAAAGTTCCTATTGTAAGCTGTGGAGCCCCTATCGGGAGAGCAGACATGTTTCCAAGTAACCCCGTTATAGCAGTAGTAATATTTTTACTTGGTATCGTATATTGTTGGCCATTTGATGTTGAAGTCAAAGTGGTTCCGGGAAATGCAATTTTAACGGAATCACTTTTGGAACCTGCTATAGTTGGTCCGCTTATTCCGACATTAAAATCCCTGTGAGTAATCTGGTCTACCAGATTATTCCTCACTGTTGGATCATTTATTCCCTGTACTAACTGCTGAGCTTCGCTTGTTGAAAATCTAAAAGTACCGCTTGATGAAAAAGTCTTGTTGGCATCACTGAAAAATGTACCCATTGCTACAACTCCGAATTCAACATCAATCCCATAAATAATAGATTTAGGAACTCTGTGAACCCAACCGGAATTCAAATCTGCGCCAAAAGCCGATATTGCAGGTGAAACATATGATGATGCAGCATCTTTAGACAAACCTTGTAAAGTACCCTGTAAATCCTGAGGGAATACATTTATTGTTAAAAAAGCCACAAACAGTAAAAGTAAAGATTTCATGAGGACTCCTTTTTATGTTTTTATTACCGGATAAATAAATTTAATACTTGTATTTATTATCCGCAATAACCCGATTGCATTATTCTAAATAACTCGGTTTAGCTTTCAGATTAACTTAATTTCATAATCCTCTGTGGTTGCTCACAAAATCAAACTCCTTCATAATTGCTTATAACACATTTTATTTACTACCTCTTATTTATGTTAAGTCAATTCCTACGGCTATGTATAATAATTATTAAAATAATATGAGGTAAATATGAAAGATGATAGTATGCTTAGAACTGAATTAATTAACTACCTTAACAGCTCCTTTACACACATTAGTATTTATGATGCTGTAAAGGGACTACCTGAAAATTTAATAAATTCAAAACCAATCAATGTTCCTTATTCCTTCTGGCAATTGTTGGAACATATTCGGATTTCTCAATTTGACATGATTGATTTTATCCGGAATCCGGGATATAAGGAACTTGAATGGCCCAAAGATTATTGGCCGTCCTCCGATAAAATTGCCACTAAAGAAATGTGGGATGGTTCCATTAGCCAAATTAAAAGAGACTTGAATACACTCGAAAACATAATAAATAATCCATTAACTGATTTATTTGCACCTATTCCTAACGGTCAAGGTCAGTCTATTTTTAAAGAAGTACTCCAGATTATTGATCATGCAGCTTATCATACCGGAATATTTATTCTGATGCGTCGTGCTATGAACACCTGGACTGATAAGTAACAATTATTACATTTCTAAAACACCTGCTTGGTAAAGATATTATCAATATTTTCTTTTAAAATATAGTCGGCTATATTAATGCTAATAATATTAAATATTTAATTATATTGCGTTTATATTAACCTTTAGAATCAAGCGATAAAGAAAATAGTTTATACTGATGGAATTAAATTTTGAAATAAATCAAAGAAAGAAAGCAGAATTATCTTTAAAACAAAGTGAAGAACAGTTCCGTCTGCTTTTTGAACGGGCTCCTGTGGGAATGATTCTTTCTTCCCCGACTGGACAGATTACTAAAACAAATAAAGCGTTCTGCGATATGCTAGGTTATAATGAGAGAGAATTGGTCGGCATGAACGTTAAGCAGCTTACTCATTCAGATGACTGGTTTAAAGAAGATTTCCTGAGAAACAGAATGCTTGATCAGGAGGTCTATGAGTTTTTTAATGATCCTAAAATTGACAGAAATCTTCTTTATGGACTGCTGAAGATATATCCCGAAGACGCAGTAATAAAAGAAATGTCCATTGAAAAGAAATTTTTAAATAAGGATGGAGATTCCGTTGACTGTTTCAAAAAAGCAATATTAATTAAAGATCAGAAGCAAATACCTATTAGTTTCCTTGAACAGGTTATCGATATTACCGATAGAAAGAAATTTGAAAAAGAATTAATTATAGCAAAAGATAAGGCTGAGGAATCAGATCGGTTAAAGAGTGCATTCCTTGCCCAGATTTCTCATGAAATTCGTACTCCGCTGAATGTTATACTAAATTGTACTACTCTTATTACTGACGAACTTGATGAAAAGTATAAAAGAGATTTAGAGGATCTCCTCGAAGCTATTAACAGCGCGGGTAAACGTCTGCAAAGAACAATAAATCTTACACTTGATCTGTCTTCTGTGCAATCAGGAAACTATGTTCCGGAATTTGAGATCTTCGATTTATATGATGATTTAAAGAAGTTTTATGATGAGTTTGTGGTGCTTGCCAATAAACAGAATCTTAATCTTAACCTGATTAGAAAAACAGATCATACAAAAATTTCAGCAGATAAATATACTATTAACCAGGTTTTTCAAAACCTTATTGACAACGCTGTTAAATATACAAGAAAAGGGAAGATAGACATTATTTTAGAGAACGATGGAAATAATGTTTGTGTAAGAATTGCGGATACTGGTATTGGTATGGCTCTGGAATATATAAAAGATATTTTTATTCCATTTTCGCAGGAAGATGTAGGACAAAAAAGAGAATTTGAAGGAAATGGACTGGGTCTTGCGCTCGTTAAGAATTATGTCGAATTGAACAAAGGAAGGGTTTTGGTTGAAAGCCAAAAGGGAGTTGGCTCGGTCTTTACTGTTATTCTTCCTGGGGTGGAAAAACAAGTACCTATTCCATCTTAAATCCACCAAATTCCTTCCTCACTTCCCCTGATAAATTTACTCAATAATCAGAAATCTTACCGATATACAATAAACTCATCGGTAGTTAAGCACGATTGTCTTCAAACCTCCGAATATTTACTTCCTCCCCTCTTCTATACTTTTAACAAGTAATCTTGCATTTTCTGTTAATTTTGCAAAATTATTATCTTCAATAGCTTTCTTTTCAAGAAGCGCTGTACCTACTCCAACAGCATATGCTCCGGCTTTTAACCAATCGCCTGCATTTGTAAGAGAAACGCCACCGGTAGGCATTAATTTTAAATGAGGCATAGGCGCTAGAACAGATTTGAAGAATGACATCCCTACAATATCAGCCGGGAAAACTTTCACTATATCAGCTCCATTCTCATAAGCAATTTGAATTTCAGTAGGAGTGAAAGCTCCGGGTATTACAGGAATTCCAAGTTTCTTAACTGTTTCAATTATATCAAGTTTAAATACCGGACTAACTACAAATTGAGCTCCGGCGTTAATTGCAGATATGGCGGTTTCCGGATCAAGAACTGAACCAACACCGACAATAATATCATCCCCCATTGATTTAGATAGATTCTCAATAACCGCAAGAGCATTAGGCGTGGTCATTGTAATTTCCAGGGCAGAAACTCCCCCCCTATGGATTGCTTCAGATACTTTCTTTAGTTTCTCAGAGTCGCTCATTCTTATAACAGCAACGGCTCCTAAACGTGATAATTCTGATAATATTGCGTCTTTATTCATAATTATTCTAAATATTTATTTGTTTGTGTTAATAATTTGAAGTGTCTATAATGTAAATAAAACATGTAAAAATTAATTTTATTTACTTGACAATATAATAAAATATTTAGAATTTAGTAACCGATGTATATATCGTTTACTTAAACGGTAAAGTAAAGTTAGTCTAAACCGCCTGTGACTCACCAGGCGAAGCATTGAAAAAAAATCAATCCTATGAAAAACCCCTCGATACTTTCCTCCATTTTAGTTCTCCTTTGTGCTATAATGCTCTTTGGAGAAGGTAAATACCAACCTATAACAATAAAATTAAAGAACCCATTAACAATTGCCAGACCGGACGAAGTAATAGTTGTGCCTGTTAGTTCAGTTAAGAAAGTTTCTAATATCTTTGATGAGAACTTTCTTACAATTAAGGACAATGGGAAAACACTTCCTTATGAAATTGTAAAAGATGAAAAGGGAAGTAATATTATTTTTCAGGTAAACTTTCGTCCGGCAGAACAAAAACAAATAATTTTATCCTGGTCAAAAAATAAACCTGATGTGAAATCCGGAAGAACTCAGGCTTACCTTGGATTGAAGAAAAACTTTATAATCAAAGATGGAATTTATACCGGTGGTAATTTTGAAAGAGTGAATAATGCAACAATGCCTAAAACCCATTCTATTCATGATGCTTTATATCAGATGGAAGGTCCGGCTTGGGAATCCGATAAAGTTGCATACAGGTTTTATCTTGATGAAAGAAACAGGACTGATATTTTCGGTAAATCCACTTCCAAAATGGTTTTGGATATAGTAGGGAAAAATGATCTGCTTTCGGGTGATGAATCTTATGAAAGACCACTTTGGTGGGGACAGGATATATTTAAAGTCGGAAACTCGCTCGGTATCGGCTCAGTTGCAGCATTCATAAATAATAATGTTGTAACTGTTTCCCAAACTGACAGCATTAAATGCCATATAATAAATAACAGCGTATTTTCTTCTGCTGTTTCCGAACATTTCGGCTGGAAAGCCGGAAATGAAAAAGTTAATATTGAAACAAATTATACTATTTATCCTGGTTCAAGGTTAACTGAGGTAAATGTTAAAACAGATAGTCCCGTTGAATATCTCTGCACAGGGTTAGCCAAACATGAAAATACAGAATTCCTGAAATCAGATAATAACGCGAAGTGGGGCTATATGGGTATTTGGGGAAAGCAAACTATAATAAATGATAATCTTGGTATTGCTTTATTCTATGATACTACTGAAAGAATTAAATTGACTGAAGATCAACTTAGCCAGATAGTAGTTCTTAAGTCAAATAGTAATAAAGCAAATTATTATTTTGCTGCCTGCTGGGAAAAAGAAAAGAACGGAATTAAATCATTAAAAGATTTTCATTTATTTCTCAATAACACAATTGAATGTTTGAATAATCCAATTATTTTAGTAATACAATAATAAATTTTTATTAAAACCGGATCATAAATGATAGAAGCTACATTAAAACCAGGTACTGTCCATGAACAAAAAGGTAAAATTGGTGGATACCGTTGGACAATATTATCCTTAGTGTTCTTTGCTACTACAATAAATTATCTTGACCGGCAGGTAATAAGTCTTCTAAAGGACGATTATCTTGCACCAATGTTTAAGTGGACTGAAACCGATTACGCTAATATAGTTGTGGTTTTTCAGATCTGTTATGCGCTTGGTATGTTAGGAGTTGGTTGGGTAATTGATAAAGTGGGAACTAAAATCGGATATGCATTATCTCTGGCAGTCTGGAGTGTTGCTGCGATTTTCCATTCTGCTGCACGTAGCACCCTGGGCTTTATGTTTGCACGCGGTGCCCTGGGTGTAAGTGAAGCTGGCAATTTTCCTGCCGCTATTAAAACAGTTGCTGAATGGTTTCCCAAAAAGGACAGAGCGCTTGCTACTGGATTATTTAACTCAGGCTCTAACATAGGTGCAATAATTGCTCCTCTTACGGTTCCTCTTATTGCAGTTGCTTGGGGGTGGCAGTGGGCTTTTATTTTAACCGGTGCTATTGGTCTTCTCTGGTTAATTTTCTGGCTGTTGATTTATGAAATCCCCGCAAAACATAAGAAACTTTCCAAATCAGAATTGATATATATTAAATAGTGATAAAGAATCTATTGAAGAAGATAAGGCACCTAAAGAAAAAGTAAGTTGGTTAAAACTTCTTTCTTTTAGACAAACCTGGGCCTACTTTATAGGCAAATTTCTTACTGATCCTGTCTGGTGGTTCTTTCTTTTCTGGCTGCCATCGTTTCTTAATAAACAATACCATATGACTAAAACAGATCTTGCCTTGCCTATTGCCGTTGTTTACACAATGACAACTGTCGGAAGCATTTTCGGCGGTTGGTTATCAGGTAATTTTATGAAGAAAGGCTGGCCGGTTTACAAAGCAAGAATGACCGCTATGCTGATTTTTGCCGTCTGCGTTATTCCGGTAGTTTTTGCTCAGTATCTTGGAAAATTTAGTCCCTGGTATGCTGTATTAATAATTGGACTAGCAGCTAGCGCACACCAGGCTTGGTCTGCAAATATTTTTACTACAGCATCAGACATGTTCCCGAAGAAAGCGGTTGCCTCTATAACTGGTATTGGCGGAATGGCTGGTGCAGTAGGAGGAATTTTAATTGCAAAATTAGCGGGTGCATTATTGGACCATTACAAAGAACTTGGTTCAATTGAAACAGGTTATTATATAATGTTTATTGTATGTGGCTCTGCTTATTTGATTGCTTGGGTAATTTTTAATCTATTAGCTCCCAAAATGAAACAAGTAATTCTGAATTAAATTATGTATACAAACGATAAAAACATTGAATCCGTTATTATGAAAACTGGCAACGAATTTTTTAATGATAATTTTCTTCTTGAAAATGATACAGCCCAAAACCTATATCATAGTTATGCGAAAAACCTGCCTATTATTGATTACCATTGCCATTTGCCCGTAAATGAGATTGCTGGTAATCGTAATTTTGAAAACCTTACAAAGATATGGTTGTACGGAGACCATTATAAATGGCGTGCTATGCGTGCTAATGGAGTGGATGAAAAATACTGTACAGGTGAAGCCTCTGATTGGGAAAAATTCCTTGCATGGGCTAAAACTGTGCCTCATACTGTCAGGAACCCACTTTATCACTGGACTCATATGGAGTTGAAAAATACTTTCGGAATTGGTAATGTTTTATTGAATGAAGATACTGCTAAAAATATCTGGGATGAATGTAACTCTTTACTTAATACTCCTGCTTTTTATGCAAAGGAATTGATAAAAAAATTCAATGTGGAAACAGTTTGTACAACCGATGACCCTATAGATTCTCTGGAATATCATATCCAATTGAAAAATGATGGGTATGATGTAAATGTACTTCCCACATTCAGACCTGACAAGGGTATGATGATCGAAAGTCCTGGTCTCTTTAACTTATGGTTTCGTAGGCTTCAGGAAGTTACAAACAGTGATATTGGTAATTTCCAAACTTATATTGGTGTATTAAGAAAAAGACATGATTTTTTCCATGCTAATGGTTGCAGATTATCAGACCATGGATTGGAAACTATATATTCCGAAGACTATACCGTTGAGGAAATTGAAAAAATCTTTTCGAAAGCAATTTTGAATAAAGAATTAAATAAAGAAGAGATCCTGAAATTTAAATCTGCGATGATGTATGAATTCGGCTTAATGGATTATGAGAAAAATTGGGTACAACAATTACATCTAGGCGCTCTGAGGAATACTAATTCAAGAATGTTTAGGACACTAGGTCCGGATACTGGTTTTGATTCTATCGGAGATTTTGAAATTGCCAGACCGCTTGCAAAATATTTGAGCAGACTTGACGATCAGAATAAATTAGCGAAAACTATTATTTACAATCTCAATCCTTCTGATAATGATTTGATCGCTACTATGATTGGTAATTTCCAGGATGGCACAGTTGCAGGAAAAATTCAGTTTGGAAGCGGCTGGTGGTTCCTTGATCAAAAAGATGGCATAGAAAAACAATTAAATTCTTTGTCTAATATGGGCTTATTGAGCAAGTTCGTCGGGATGCTTACTGATTCAAGAAGTTTTCTTTCATATCCAAGACATGATTACTTCAGAAGGATTTTATGCAATATTATCGGAAAAGACGTAGAAAAAGGATTAATACCCAATTCAGAAGAACTTACTGTACCTTTAGTTAAAAATATCAGCTACTTTAACGCAAAAAATTATTTTGGATTTACGCAGTAGTTCACTCACCCAATGTTCCAAATTATTAATTGATTAATTTCTTATTTACCATTAGTTATTTCTTTGAGGCTTTATGAAAATCTCCGGTACTGTATTCCTATTCTGTCTTCTTTTTGCTTCTATTCTAAACAGTAAAACTCTGTATGTGTCTACTGCGGGCGCTGATACTAATGCTGGTACTATTAACTTTCCTTTAAAACGATTACAAAAGCGCTTTCATATTCTATTATTCCCGGGGATACAATTTATGTCCGGGGCGGCGTTTATACCTGTAGTGCAACCATAACAATCAACACATCCATTAGCGGTAAACAAGATACTTTATGTCATTTGTTTGCTTATCCGGGTGAGAGACCATTGCTTGATTTTTCAAGTGAGGGATATGGGTCCAAAGGATTACAAATAAAGGCAAAATACTGGCATGTTAGGGGCTTGGATGTAAAGAGCGCAGGAGATAATGGGATTTATATTTCCGGTTCATTTAATATAGTTGAATTCTGCAGTATGTCAGAAAATCAGGACTCAGGTATGCAGCTTGATGGTGGAGCAAATAATAATAAAATAATAAACTGTGATTCTTTTTATAATAGGGATCCCACCGAGGGGAACTCTGATGGTTTTTCTCCTAAACTTGGTGTCGGTACAAACAATTACTTCTATGGTTGCAGATCATTCCAGAATACTGATGACGGTTTTGATGGTTACCTGAGACCTAAACCACTTATTCCCGTAACGACTACTTTAGATAACTGCTGGTCTTTTATGAATGGTTACCGTAAAGATTGGACACTCAGCCCTGGAAATGGAAATGGATTCAAAATGGGTGGAAGTGATAATAAGGACTTGGAACATAATTTTATATTATATAATTGTCTTTCGTTTGACAACAAGTCTAAGGGGTTTGACCAGAATAATAATAAAGGGTCAATGACAATAATTAACGGTACAAGTTACAGAAACGGTGCTAAAAATTATAGCGTAACCTTACCGCTGGATTCAGGAAAAATTTTAACTGTAACCAATTGTTTGGTTTATGGAAGTATGGGGACATTGCAAGCGGCTGTGTTAAACACAAACAGCTGGCAGCGAACAGATTCTGTAATGACGACTGATTTTGTTAGTCTGGATACTACTGGAGTGAGAGGTCCTCGGAAATCTGATGGTAGTCTGCCTGATGTTACTTTCATGCACCTTGCTGATGGCAGCCCCCTTATTGATGCGGGAACCATTGTCCCCGGAAGACCTTATAATGGAACTGCTCCTGACTTGGGTTGTTTTGAATCCGGTGTGGTTTCAGGTTTGAAAAATGAAGTAATTCATCATGTCGGTTATTTTTTATCTAATAATTATCCAAACCCCTTTAATCCTTCAACAGAAATCGCTTACGAGGTACCGGTTGCTGGACACGTAACTCTTACTATTTACAATTCTCTGGGTAAGGAAGTTCGGACTCTGGTTAATGAAGAAAAACAAGCAGGTGCTTATTACTGTTCTTTTAATGCTGTCAATCTGGCAAGCGGTATATATTTCTATAATTTGAAAACAGACAATTTCTCTCAGACCAAAAAAATGATTCTGTTGAAGTAATTATTACTTTATTATCTAAACAAACATCCAAACACAAACAAGCAAACAACATGAAGAAAATTTTACCCCTTCTTTTAGTTTCCTTTCTGTTTACTTCTATTAACATTTTTCCCGCCGAAAACGGATGGAAGAATCTTAATAAGATCTTAAAGAATATAGTCCCTCCTAAATTTTCCGATAAAACTTATTTAATTACCTCCTTTGGCGCTGTTGCAGATGGTAAAACAGATTGCACTATAGCGTTCAGGGATGCTATTGATAATTGCTCAAATAATGGTGGCGGCAAAGTCATTGTTCCTGAAGGAACTTTTCTTACAGGTGCCATCCATCTGAAAAGCGGTGTTAATCTTTTTATCTCAAAAGGAGCTGTTGTAAAATTCTCAACCGATCCTTCCAAATATTTACCGGTTGTGTATACAAGGTTTGAGGGAGTTGAATGCTGGAATTATTCACCCCTTATTTATGCTTATGAACAGAATAATATTGCTGTAACCGGTGAAGGTGTGTTAGAAGGGCAGGGAAGTAAAGAAAATTGGTGGAAATGGAAAGCTTCCAAAGGGGAATTTAGCCAGACAACTGCCAGGAATAAATTAGTTGAAATGGGAGAAAATAATATTCCGGTAAAAGATCGTGTATTCGGGGAAGGTTCATTCCTAAGACCGGTTTTCTTTCAACCATATAAATGCAATAACATTCTTGTTGAAGGTGTAACATTTAAGAATTCCTCAATGTGGTTCTTAAACCCGGTTCTATGTAAAAATGTAACCTTTAAAAATGTTGCTACTGATGGCATAGGTCCCAACAATGATGGCTGCGATCCCGAATCATGCACCGATGTATTAATTAAAGGATGTTCCTTTAATAATGGTGATGATTGTATAGCAATAAAATCCGGACGAAACAATGATGGCAGAAGAGTTAATGTTCCATGTAAGAATATTGTTATTCAGAATTGTATTATGAAAGATGGACATGGTGGAGTTGTAATTGGAAGTGAAGTTTCCGGTAATGTTAGTAATGTATATGCTGAGGATTGTGAAATGAACAGCCCTAATCTGGACAGAGCATTGCGCTTCAAGACAAATTCTGAAAGAGGCGGTATTATAGAAAATGTTTACTGCAGAAATATTAAAGTCGGTGAAGTAGGAGAAGCAGTTATCCTTATAGATTATTATTATGACAAAGGGGATATTGGGAAGTTTACACCTGTAATGAGAAATTTTAATTTTAGCAACATCACTTCAAAGAAAAGCCCCTATGCTTTAAATATGAAAGCATATCAAAGGTCGCCCGTAAAAAACCTTCAGATAGAGAACTGTTCTTTTGATAATGTTAAGAACCCCAATGTTATCGAAAACATTGAAATAACAAAATGTAAATCTGTTACCGTAAACGGTAAATCCCTGGATATTCAGAATCGTTAAGTTCTATTTTTTAAATAATATTATACAGAGGTTTGTATGAAAATTATATACAGTATCTTATTCGTTTTTATTCTAAGTGCCGCTACAAGTCTAATGCCTGCGGCTACAATTTTTAGTGCTGGTAACTTAGCTGGCACAGTTTCTACTGCGGGTGTTGTCACTGGTGGAGGAGTCTGGAGCGCCACAACTACATGGGCCGGAGGAGTAGTTCCTGTTGCTGGAGATAGCGTTGTTATAGTCAGTGGGGATTTAGTTAATGTTTCAGCATCTGCCAGTGCATTGAGCATTACTGTAAAGTCGGGCGGCTCAGTTAGTCAGGGTGCAGGTGTTACAAATTCTGCCACGGGTACGGGGACTTTTACACTTGAATCAGGTTCATGGTGGTATGCATCGTATGGTAGCGCCACAAAAATGCCTCAGGGATTTGGGACCTATAATATAGATCCTGCTAGCAATTGGGTATTCACAACTGCTGCAAGCTCTTCATTGATAAATGCTCTTCCCTCAGCTGGGCCTGTAATTTATGGAAATGTGATAGTATATAAAACGGGATCAGTATTCGCTGCCGCAGCTACAATAACAGACATTAATATTCAGGGAAATTTGATTGTTAATGTTTCAGGAAGTACTCTGAAATCATCTAATAATAAGAGCAGTGCATCTACTACAATTCATGTTGGGGGGAATGTTCAGATTATTGCTGGAGCTTTATCCGGAGTAGATGCACCTTTATCAGTGCAATCTTGTACCGTGAATATAGATGGCAATGTAACAGTTGGCGATCCTTCAACTGCCCCTGGAGTTGCCGCTCTGGCTCCCGTTTCCGGTGCAGATGGTGGTGGTCAAAGGACAAGTACCTTCAATATCAAAGGAAATTTGAGCTATATTAACGGAGCAAAATTTGAAGCTGGAACTAATGCAACCTCGACTAATGTTTTGGAAACATCTATCATTAATCTTATGGGAAATCTTTCTATTGATGCAACATGTGTAACCGCAAATAATACTCCTGGTACTTTTGCTCTTAATTTAACAGGTACTTCTCAGCAGACAATATCAGTTGGAATACCATTGGCATTTACTCCCGCTACTTTATTTAGTTTATCAATTAATAACACTGCAGGTGTAAGTGCTAATAGTCCATTAACATTAAGCGGTATTATTAATCTTATAAGTGGAAAGCTAATTACCTCAACTGCTAATCTTGTAACTTTAACTCCAGGGAGCTCTATTACTGGTGGAAGTTCTGTAAATTATGTCAATGGTCCATTGGCTTTCCAATATGCTACTCTAGGCGGTTCATTTACAAAAACCTATCCAATAGGAAAAGGCGGGATCTATCGCCCATTAACTTTATCGCTTACTCAATCGGCTGCTACAACATCAACATATACCGCAGAAATGTTTAATGCAACTCCTTCTGCGAACACATTACCCGGCACATTGAGTAAAGTTTCATCTGCCAGGTATTATGTTATTTCTGAAGATGCTGGCGGATCAGCATTTACTGCCGGTTCAGTTTTGTTGTCTTATGATACAGATGATGGTGTGTTTGATGCTGCACATTTAAGAATAGCACAAGGACCTGACGCTGGTGGGGGTACCTGGGTTGATCTTGGTGGAGTCGGTTCTGCTGCAACAACCGGTACTATTACCTCAAATAGTTTCACGGATTTAACAAATTCTGCTTTTGCTCTTGCTAATAGTACCGGAGGTACTAATGCGTTACCGGTTGTGTTATCTTCTTTTAATGTTTCAAACATGGGAAGAACAATTCAATTAAACTGGGCTACAAGTACAGAAAAGAATTGCAGTAAATTTGAAATTGAACGTAGCATAATTGATGAGAAAAATACTTCAATTGTTTGGAATTCTGTAGGCTCCATAAATGCTGCAGGTACAACTACCTCCGCAAGGAACTATTCATATTCAGAAAAGAATTTGCAAGCTGGTAATTACCAATACAGATTAAAAATGGTAGATTATGATGGCTCTTATGAATATAGCAAAGTACTCGAAGTTAAAATAGCTTTTCCGAAGAATTTTGAGTTAAGCCAGAATTATCCAAACCCTTTTAATCCTTCAACTAAAATAAATTATAATCTACCTTCTGATTCTAAAGTGAGTATTGAAGTTTATAATATAGCAGGTGTAAAAATTTGTCAATTGGTTAATGAAGAACAATCTAAGGGTTATTATTCAGTTGCTTTTAATTCAACATCAATTAGTAAAACCATTTCGTCAGGTATTTATTTCTATAGACTAACCGCTGTGGATAAAAACTCAAGTTCAAGTTTCTCCTCAATCAAAAAAATGGTTCTCTTAAAGTAATTTAATTTCAATCCAGCCGGTTTTGAATTACAAAACCGGCTGGTTAGATCCCATTTTTTCTCTGAATCTTGTCTATCCTTATGAAAATATCCACACGAACAATATTGGACTGGAGTGTATAATGAAAAAATATATACTTAGTGTTTTAATTATATTCTTTTATTTTACTGCTACCTTTTCGCAAGTGGCCGGTGATTACCAGTCAAAAGCTTCAGGCAACTGGGGTGATGCATCTTCATGGCAATCATATGATGGAACTTCCTCTTCTTGGATAGATGCAGTAAGTGCTCCCTCGGGAAGTTCAGGTACAATTACAATTCAATCCAGCCATACTATAACTGTTACAACTGCATTGGCAATAAACAGCCTTGCAAAAGTTTTGGTAAATGGTTATTTAAAATCCTCAGCTGCGATAACAGCTACTACTTCAACTCCATATTCATTTACTTTCAATAATGAAAGTACTTATGAACATGCTTTGGCTGGCGGCGCTATTCCAATGTCAACATGGAATACAGGATCTACTTGTTTAGTTACTGGGATAACTTCGACTGCAACATGCCAGGGAATAATGTCCAAAACTTTTATCAACTTCACATGGAACTGTCCTGTCATAATCTACAAATCTGAGGTTTAAGCTGGGATAGTACCAGTATGTAACTATAGTGTGCGGGGAAATGTTACTGTTACTAGTAGTGGTGGTACTGCAATACCGAATTCCGGTTAACTGACAAATGCTGCAACTCCCAGAAACATAACAATAAATGGCAACGTAATTGTTAACGGTGGAATCTTAACGGTTAGCGGGTCAAGTGGAGCTGCTCAGTATAATGTGACTGTTAAGGGTAACATTGATATCCAAAGTGGAAAATTTAGTTTGTGTTCGGGTTCAGGTGGTTATGGTACATGGAGCCTTTGGGGAGATTTATTAGTTGAAAGTGCTGGTCAGTTTATAGCCCCTTCAAATACAACCATAAACACAAGGTTAATTTTTGCAGGCAACAATGCAACTCAACATTACACATTAAATTCCGGCGGAACTAATGGAAATTTAAGTTATGGTGTTGACAACAATTCAACTGTAATATTAAATTCGCCTTTAACCGTAGGCAATACAACTGTTGGAGGTCTTGTTTTAACAAATGGTCAGTTCGTATCGACTGCAACAAATTTAATAACTCTAGCTGCCGGTGCCTCTATTACCACTGGTACAGGTTATGTCAATGGCCCCTTAGCTCAAACAGTAAATGTAACTTCCAAAACTTTAACATTTCCAATAGGAAAAAGTGTTTATCGCCCATTTATAGTAAATTTAACACAGGACGCAACAACTTCTACAGTTTATGCCGCTGAACTTAAGGAAACTTCTATACCCGTAAATACTCGTCCTTCAACTCTTGATGCAGTTTCTTCAGTAAGATATGTTCACATTACAAAGTCAGGTGGAGCTAATGTAACATCAGCAACTGCTCAATTTAGTTATGATAATAATGATGGAGTAGATGTAAGCGATAAAGACAAAATAAGGCTGGCTAAAGATGACGGTGCAGGTAATTGGATAAATCTTGGTGGTAGCGGGACAGCAAATAATACCGGAACGATAACTTCAAATTCATTCGGAACATCTACTGCACTGGGAACATTAACAACAAATGATTTTATTATTGCACATGTTGATCCTGCTTCTATAGCATCCTTAGCCACTCTGACTACAAATTCTGTTACTTACATTTCAACTACTTTTGCGACAAGCGGCGGCGTTATTTCAAATGATGGTAATGCTGCAATAACTGAAAAAGGTGTTTGCTGGAATTTGACAGGTTCACCAACAATTTCTGACAGTCATTCATCTGATGGAATAACAGCAACTCCTTTCACAAGTTCTATAACAGGTCTTATTGCCGGCAATACATGTTTTGTCCGGGCTTATGCCACTAACAGCGCGGGAACTGCATATGGCAATGAAATATCTTTTATAACGTTATCTGTTCTTTCGGTGCCTTCACTTACTACAAATGCAATTACTAATATTGTTAATACTTCAGCATCAGGAGGTGGTAATATTACTGATTGGGGCGGTTCTTCAATAACTGATCGCGGAATCTGTTGGAGCACTTCCACGTCCCCTACTATTGCAAATGATTTTAACAGTGCTGGTGCTGGTGGAACAGGCTCATATTCTATCCCGATTGGCGGATTAACATTAGGAGAAACTTACTATGTCCGTTCATATGCAACAAACAGTTCCGGTATTGCATATGGAAATGAAATTTCTTTTGTTACACCTGACCCCCAACCTGATGTAGTAAAATTTGTAGCATTGGATGGAAGTGGTGATTATACAAAATTACAGGATGCATTTAATGCCGTACCTACTGGTTATACGGGTCATTGGTTTATTATTGTGAAGAAGGGAGTCTATTATGATAAAGTAACTCTTGCTTCCGGTAAAATTAATGTTGTTCTCATTGGCGAGGATAGAGATAATACTATACTTTCATATGATGATTATGCAAGCAATAACCGTACGACTAATGGGATAACAAGCAGCGGAACCAGTACTTCCTATTCTGTTGCTATTGATGCAACCGATTTCCAGGCACAGAATATTACTTTCCGGAATACATTCAATGCCTACAATCCGACTGTGGCTAGCGGTCAGGCTGTTGCATTAAGAATAAATGGGGACAGACAATCTTATTACAATTGTAAAATGCTTGGTTATCAGGATACTTATTATACGCAGGGTGGCTCCTCAAGTCCGGATCGTATTTACAATAAGAATTGTTATATAGAAGGTTCGGTAGATTTTATATTCGGTCGTGATGTGGCACTATTTGATGGCTGTACTGTTTTCTGTAACAGACAAAGTGGTACTATAACTGCCGCGGCTACAGCAACTGGATATACGTACGGGTACGTTTTCTTGAATTCAACAATAGCCTCGACAGATGCTGGTGTAAATGGAGCTGATGGTAATCCGATGACTTCATTCTATTTAGGAAGACCTTGGCAGTCATCACCCAAAACAGTATTTATCAATTGTTATGAACCTGCTACGGTACATCCAAATGGTTGGACAACTATGTCTGTAGATGCCGCCTTATATTCGGAATATGGATGCACCGGACCTGGTGTTGCCGTCAGACCTGTTACTTTTCCTGTTACAAATCAACCCTCAGTTTTATCAGACCCTCAAGCTGCAAATTACACTATAGCAAACATCTTTTCTAAGAATAATGTTGGTTCCGGTTTCTCCTATGCTGCAAATTGGACGCCCTCTCTAATAAATTATTCCGGTCCGCTTCCAGTAGAATTAAATACTTTTACAGCTAAGACAACAGCTTCAACAGTTCAATTAAAATGGTCAACTGCAACTGAGCTGAATAACTATGGATTTGATGTTGAAAGAAAGTTTAACGGAAGTAAGGAACAAAACTTAGGTTGGAAGAAAATAGGATTTGTTAAAGGTAACGGTAATAGTAATTCTGTGAAACCGTACTCATTTACAGATAAAAGTATTAATGTAAGCGGCAGTTACAGTTATCGGTTAAAACAGATTGACAACAATGGAGTAAATAAATATTTACAGGAAATTTCAGTTGATATAAATATACCTGTTGAATATAAATTGGATCAGAATTACCCAAATCCATTTAACCCTTCAACAACAATTGAATATTCTGTTCCTGTTTCAGGACATGTTCTTTTAAAAGTATTTAATGTTCTTGGAAAAGAACTGTTTTCTCTTGTGAATGAGAATAAAGATGCAGGTAATTATAAGGTAGAGTTTAATGCCGACAAACTTGGCAGTGGATTTTATATTTATCAAATACACGCGGGTAATTTTGTTCAAACAAAAAAAATGATCTTAATTAAGTAAAAGTGTTCAGTAAATTCGATAAAGGACGGGTGCAAATGCAACAATTTTTGTCCACTAACGTCCACTAAGATCCACTAATGTCCACTAAAACAGTATGTTTTCCCGGTTATCCCATTAGTTTCTCCCGTTCGGAGCTATACCCCGGGAGAATTCGGGTCAAATTAAATATTCTATAGTATATTTCTTTCAATAATGAAAAATTTCCTTCTTTATATAATTCTACTTCCGGCTGTAATAACTGTATTTCCGCAAGGCAAAAATCATACGGCTCCATTGAGTTCTATAGAAATTGCTGCCAACTTTTTTAAGCTCCATCCTGATTCTGTTATTTACCCGGATGAACTAAAAAGCAGGAAATGGAATTATGAACAGGGTCTGATGCTGGAAACTTTCTTCAGATTATATGAAAGCACAAGGAAACATGTTTATACAGATTATGTTAAAAAGAATCTGGATTATTATATAGAAGATAACGGAAATATTAAAACTTATAAATTTGAGGATTTTAATTTAGATAATATAGCGTCGGGCAGGGCAATTCTGGAACTGTATAAACTCACAAAAAATGTTAAATATAAAAAAGCTGCGGATTTGTTAAGAGAACAACTTACGAAGACAACCCAGGACAAATGATCGGGGATTTTGGCATAAGAAAATCTACCCGAATCAGATGTGGCTTGATGGTCTTTTTATGGCCGAACCTTTTTATGCTGAATATGCCTCAATGTTTAATGAAAAAGAAGCTTTTAATGATATTGCCAACCAGTTTCTGTTAATTGAAAAGCATAATAAAGACTTGAAGACAGGGCTTTATTACCATGGATGGGATGAAAGTAAGTTACAAAAATGGGCGGATCCTGTAAGTGGTACGTCTCCATGTTTCTGGGGAAGATCAATAGGCTGGTATTTGATGGCACTTGTTGATGTCCTCGATTATTTTCCCATGGATCATCCGCAAAGAAATGATTTGTTAAGAATATTCCGTGAACTTTCTGCAAGTCTTCTAAACTACCGTGACCCCGGTACCAAGCTATGGTACCAGGTAGTTGATAAAGATTCCACTGGGGGAAATTATATTGAAACTTCCGGTTCTGGTATGATAATTTATGCATATGCTAAAGGTGCTAATAAAGGATATCTTGAAAACAATTATTTTAACATAGCTAAAGAATCATTCCAATCATTACAGGATAATTTTATTACTCGGGATAATGATATTTTTTACCTAAACAATGTGTGTGCTGGAGCCGGACTTGGTGGAATTCCATTTCGGGATGGTAGTTATAATTATTATATCCATGAAACCAAAAGAATAAACGATTTCAAGGGTTATGGACCGCTGCTATTGGCTTCCATCGAAATTGAAGAAGGAAGCCGGAGAAATTTTAGTAATAAAAGAGTTGGACTCGATTATTATTATAACAATGAATATAAAAACGGTATTAGGTATCATTATAATTGGGAAGACAAAGAAAATTCGGGATTTTCCGATCTAGGTGATATTATAAAAGAACATGGGGCTGCGCTTGATTCATTAACTACTGCCCCCACTCTGAAAGACTTGAAAAAATTTAATGTCTATATCATAGTTGATCCTGATACTCCGGCTGAAACATTAAAACCTAATTATATTGAATCAGATGCAATTAATGAAATTAAAGCATGGGTAAAGGACGGCGGAGTATTGGTTCTATTTGCCAATGACAGTTCCAATTGCGAGTTCACTCATCTTAATATGCTTGCCGGGGAATTCGGCATACGTTTTAATGAAGATAGTGAAAATCGTGTAACCGGGAAGAACTATGATATGGGCAAGTTTGATAACCTTCCTGACCATCCATTATTCAATGGTGTAAATAAAATTTATTTAAAAGAGATTTCATCTCTTAGATTAAGTAATAATGCGAGTCCTATACTAATTAGAAATAATAAAATATTCATGGCGTCAGTAGATTATGGGAAAGGGCTTGTATTTGCCGTAGGTGATCCATGGCTTTATAATGAATATATAGATAACAGGAAATTGCCTGAAGATTTTGATAACTTTAAATCAGCAAATAATTTAATTAGCTGGCTTTTAAGCAAAACAAACTAAAATAAACACAAGGTTCAATTGGAATTAAGATATACATACAATCCTGATTATTATAAAGATATGAATTCGGAAGAGCTTAGGGAAAACTTTTTAATTGATAATCTTTTCAAAAGCGGCGAATTAACTTTAATATATACTGATGTAGACCGTTCAATCGTCGGTTCTGCTGTACCTTTTAATAATGAACTAGCTTTAACCGGGAGTAAAAAAGAGACTGCTTCAGAATTCTTTCTTGAAAGAAGGGAAGCCGGAATAATAAATATCGGCGCTCATGGTTCGGTGATTATCGACGGTAAAGAATATATTCTGGAAAACAAAGACTGTATATATATTGGCAAGGGAGCTAAAGAAATCAAGTTTAAGAGTGATAATAATTCTAATCCAGCCCGTTTCTATATTGCAAGTTATCCGGCACATAAAGAATACCCTATAAAGCTGGTTAAATATAAGAATGCCGTAAAACAATCACTTGGTTCCATTGAAAACTGTAATAAGAGAGTCATCAACAAATATATTTTACCGGGAAATGTTGAAAGCTGCCAGCTTGTAATGGGATTGACAGAAATTGAAACCGGAAGTGTTTGGAATACCTTTCCACCTCATACTCATCAGCGCAGAACTGAAATTTATCTGTATTTTGATATGAAGGAAGATGCAATGGTATTTCATTTTATGGGTAAGGAAAATGAGACAAGGCATATTATTCTTAGGAATAATCAAGCAGTAATATCACCAAGTTTCTCCATTCATTCCGGGGTTGGAAGTTCAAATTATTCGTTTATCTGGGGTATGGGAGGAGAAAATCAGGTGTTTGATGACATGGATTCCCTTAATATGCAGAATATTAAATAGAAGATTTTAGTAATTATTGCAAAAAAATTAAGCTAAATTTATTTATATTTCATTACGTTATTTGATTAAATATTGAAACGTCAAAGGCATGAACAAAAGATTAAGACCAATTAAGTTAGAGGACCTTGCAAAGAAACTTAAAGTTTCTAAGGTTACAGTCTCCAAAGCATTAAGAGATCATCCGGATATATCCGCAGAAACAACTGCCAGGGTTAAAGAACTTGCTGAAAAAGTTGGGTATATGCCCAACGTGATGGCAAAAAATTTATCGGCTCGAAAATCTAATACTATTGGTCTGGTAATTCCTAAAATTGCACATATCTTTTTTGCCTCAATAATTGAATCCATTTATAATACTGCGTTCGAAAACAACTATGAAATAGTGCTGACAGTTTCTCAAGAGAAAGCAGAAAGAGAAAGAAAACATATACTTTCCCTTTTATCTATGAGGGTTGACGGACTGCTTGTTTCCATTACACAAGAAACAAAAGATACTGAAATATTTCAGCGGGTATCCAAAAGCGGTGTGCCTTTAGTTTTTATTGATCGTGTCCCTGATATGTCTGACATTTCAAGTGTAACGGTTGATGATGAAGGTGGTGCTTTTTCAGCAGTAGATTATGCAATTAAAAAAGGACACACAAAAATTGCTCATATCGGTGGACCGAAAAATATAAATATCGGCCGTAAGAGGTATGATGGATTTATTAGAGCCATGAAAACAAACAAGATACCAATTAACCCGAATTGGGTTATAGAGGGAGGCTTCGGTGAAGAGGACGGTTATAATGGTTTTAATAAAATATATTCTAAGGGAGTAATTCCTGAATATATATTTGCCGCCACATATCCTATTGCTCTTGGTATTTATTCTGCTGCTGATCAACACGGATTAAGAATTCCTGAAGATATTGAAGTAACGTGTTTCGGCAAAAATAATTTTAGTACTATCAGTCCTTCTGTTTTCAATTTTGTAGAACAACCCACCCGGGAATTAGGAAATAATGCTGTTAACCTGATGATAGAACAGATTAATAATCCCGGTTTGCCGCACAAGAATATTATCCTTAGTACCGAATTAATTATCAGGAATTTAAATACCCAAAGGGGTATTGCCGGATAAGGGGAACCTTAAACATCACTACATCATTCCATTTTCATAGACTTCATTAATAATTTAAAGACAATTGAATTATAAAATTCTTCTCGCAGTTTTACTACTACTTTCCATAAACATTAAAGCCTTCACCCCCGAGTTCATTGTTGCAAAGGATGGTAAAGGAAATTTTACCACTATTCAGGAAGCACTTAATGCAATTGCTTCAGATAATGTAAAAAGGCATATAATCTATATAAGGAATGGAATTTATAATGAAAAATTGTATATAGAAAAAAGCAATGTTGCTTTAATTGGAGAGGACAAAGACAGTACAAGAATTATTTATGCTATCCTCAGAAGCAAATGGAAACTCACTAATCCGGATGATTATGGTGCAGCGGTTATTAATATTAAGGATAGTGTTACAGATTTTATTCTTAAAAATATAACGGTATATAATAATTACGGGAGTCTTTTTAACAGCAATGACCATCAGTTTGCAATTAGAAGTGGATCGGGAGTAACTAGAATTATTTTTGATAACTGCAAAATTGTTTCTGACGGTGGCGACGCTGTCAGTCTGTGGAATACACCGGATGGAATGTATTATCATAACAACTGCTGGTTTGAAGGGTATGTTGATTATGTATGTCCCAGGGGTTATTGTTTTATTGAAAACAGCAGTTTTTTTGGTCATAATAAAACTGCTTCTATATGGCATGACGGAAGCGGAAGAGAAGATAATAAATTCGTAATAAGAAATTCTTATTTCAATGGAGTCCCCGGATTTCCTTTGGGACGATATCACCGTGATGCTCAGTTTTATCTAATAGATTGCAGATTTTCCGGAAACATGGCAGATAAGAATATTTATTTTTATCCGTCAAAAATTCCAATTATTCTAAAATTTGGTGAAGGAAGAATATATTATTATAACTGCCATGGTGATAGTATAGATTATTCCTGGCATAAAGATAATCTTAATAACGCACCGGGTATACCGAAACCTGAACAGGTTACGGCTTCCTGGACATTTAATTCTAAATGGGATCCTTACAAAGATCTCAGGGAAATTAAGTAATCGGAAATTTATACATTAATTTTTTTTATTCTTATGAATGAGGGAATCATTTTATGTTAATTGAAAAATATTCTATTGGTATTGGCGACAGGTATGGTCATCAGGGTACTGCTCAGCTTCAAGCCCTTGTGTGTGCAAAAGAAAAAGGTGTTTCGATCGTTCCTGTATGGAATAAATCTAAAAGAGAACATACTTTAATCGGTTCCTCTCCAATCGATGCAAAGAAAGAAGCTGATAATGCAGTAAAAGAACTTGGGTGGAAGGATTCTTACTATATCGATGCTGATCATATCGGCATTAATACTGTTGAAGATTTCATAGGGCACTGCAATTTCTTTACTATAGATGTAGCGGACTTTATCGGCCAATATCCTAATGAAGATCATGTTAAGCAGTTTATTAAAAAAGCATCAGCATATGTGGGAACACTTGAGATTCCGGGAATATTGACACCATTTCAGATTACTGCCGCAAGTATAAATACTATTGCAAAAAAATACCTCGTCGCAATTAAGGAAGCTGCTAAGATTTATAAAAATATTTTAGCAGTTAAAGGTGAGGATAATTTTGTTACAGAGGTTTCCCTTGACGAGAACGAACAGCCCCAAACTCCTGAAGAATTATTTTTTATTTTACTCGGACTTTCACTTGAAAATATAAACGTTCAGACAATAGCGCCTAAATTTACTGGCAGGTTCAATAAGGGAGTTGATTATGTCGGGAATGTAAATGATTTTATCCGTGAATTTGAAGATGATATCTGTGTGATAAAGTATGCTGTTAAGGAATTTTCTTTGTCTAAAAATCTTAAACTAAGTATTCATTCCGGAAGTGATAAGTTTTCTTTGTATAAACCGATACATAATGTTTTAATGAAGCATGATGCAGGAGTTCACCTGAAAACCGCAGGCACAACCTGGCTCGAAGAAGTAATTGGTTTAGCCCAGGCTGGAGGTGAAGGAACTGAGATTGCAAAATTCATCTATGAACAGTCGTTTAATCGTATAGACGAAATGATGAAACCTTACCTTACAGTAGTTGATATTGATTTTGATAAGTTACCCGATCCTCTCGATGTCTACGGTTGGTCAGGCGAAAAGTTTGCAAAAACCTTACGACATGAACCAGGTAATCCGGAATTAAATATTCATTTCCGTCAGTTGATACACATTGGATTCAAGGTTGCTGCGGAAATGGGAGAAAGGTATACTAAATGCTCTTGACAAATATTCAAATGTTATTGCAAAAAATGTAACTGACAATATTTACAGGCGCCATATAAAACCAATCTTTTTAGGTGAGTAAAAATGTTTAAAAGATTATTGTATTTAATGATTTTGTTGGCTTTGGTTGTTCCTCTCAGAGCCCAGTCGGAATCTAATTATAATGAAGAAATTAGGAAATATACAACAGGACTTCCTTTTGAAATCGGTGAAATTAAAGCCCCGGTTTTTAAAGATAAAGTTTATAACATTAAAGATTTCGGGGCAATTCCAGATGGGCATACACTTAATACAGATGCAATAAATAATGCTATAACTAAATGTTCTGAAGAAGGAGGCGGTAAAGTAATAATACCTCCAGGTCTTTGGTTAACAGGTCCGATTCAAATGAAAAGTAATGTGAATCTTAATCTTGAAAGAGGAGCATTAGTCCTTTTCAGTAGAGACCACAAGGATTATCCGATAGTAAAACTTCCATTAAAGGGATTTTCAGTTGCCAATCCAATTTACGGCTATAACCTTGAAAATGTTGCTATCACCGGAGAAGGAATATTTAATGGTTCTGGTGAAACATGGAGACCGGTAAAAAAAGAGAAAATGACTCCTTCGCAATGGAAGAATCTTATTAATTCTGGAGGTTATCTTGATGAAAACAAGTCTATCTGGTATCCCTCTCGTGAAGCCTATGAAGGAATGAATGATGTAAAAAAACTGAAATCAAATAAAAATCTCACCGAAAGCAATTACATCCCTTACAGGGATGCCATGCGGCCTTATATGGTTCAATTAGTTAATTCTAAAAATGTGTTGCTTGATGGTATTACCATTGAAAACTCACCTATGTTTGCGCTTCATCCACTTGGCTGTCAAAATCTTATTATCAGAAATGTTAAGATAAATAATGAATGGTGGACCCAGAACGGTGACGGTATAGATATAAACGGATGCCAGGACGTTCTTGTCTATAAATGCACCGTTAATGCTGGCGATGATGGTATCTGCATGAAATCAAGTAAAGGAAAGAATCAACCTTATCCGGGTCTTCAGAATATTGTAATTGCTGATTGTATTGTTTACCATGCGCACGGTGGTTTTGTTATAGGGAGTAATACCGATGGGGGGATTAAAAATATATCAGTTAAGAACTGTAATTTTATAGGTACTGATATTGGACTAAGATTCAAGAGCGCTAAAGACCGCGGGGGTATTGTTGAGAATGTTTTTGTTGAAGGTATCTTCATGAAAGATATTGTCAATGAAGCGGTATTATTTGATTTTTCCTATGAACAGAATCTTGATGAAAATAAAAATAAAGAAGAAAAGATTCCAATATTTCGGAACTTTAACCTGAATAATATTATATGCTCCGGAGCAAAACAGGCTGTGGTTATAAATGCCCTTGAAGAAAGTCCGGTAAAAGATATCAAAATTTCGAATTCATACTTCGAAACTATTTCAGGGGTAAGTGCGGAATTTGCAAGCAATGTAAGTTTTGAAAAAGTTAACTTTAATGTAAAAGAAGACAAACTTATTTCGCTTAACCAGACAGACAAGATAAATTTCAACAATATATCTTATTCCGGAAATGTGAAATTATTTATTTCACTTCAGGGAGATAAGACATCTTTAGTGAAAGTTACAGACACTGATCTGTCAAAGTTAACTACAAGAGTTTCATTGGCTCCTGAAGTAAATCCAAATTCGATAGAGTTCAAATAAATTATAATAATGGAGATTAAAAAAAATGTTCGATGATATAAAAGATAAAGTATGTGTATTAACCGGAGGATGTGGTGTGTTCGGTAGTGTGTTTTCTAAGGCTCTTATAAATGCTGGTGCCAAACTTGCTATTCTTGATTATAAACAGGGAAGATGCGAATCATGTGCTCAGGGTATTGCAAAAGCTGCTGGTGCGCCGGTTTTATGTGCAATTGCAAATGTTTTGGATAAAGAAAGCCTTCAAGCCGCAAAGAAACACATAAATGATCAATTTGGGAAAATTGATGTTTTGATAAATGGTGCAGGCGGTAATGCGCCAACCGCTACTACTAAGGATGAATTTATATCCAGCGATAATATCAATGATTTGTCTAAAACATTTTTCGGGTTGGACCTTGACGGGTTCAGAAGTGTATTTGATCTTAATTTTCTGGGTACAATGTTACCAACAATGGTTTTTGCCGAAGATATGCTTGGAAGAGGTGGAACAGTTGTAAATATCTCTTCTATGAATTCATACAGACCTCTGACCAAAATACCCGCTTATTCGGCAGCTAAGTCAGCTATTAATAATTTTACTGAATGGCTTGCTGTTCATTTTGCAAAAGCAAATATCAGAGTAAATGCCATAGCTCCCGGTTTCTTCCTTACAAACCAAAACAGGTTCCTTCTTACAGATGAAAAAACCGGAGAATTAACAGCACGTGGTCATAAGATAATTAACAATACACCAATGGGAAGATTTGGTGAACCTGAAGAACTGAACAGCACATTACTTTACCTCATTTCTGATCAGTCAAAATTTGTAACTGGTATTGTTATACCAGTGGACGGCGGTTTTAATGCTTATGGTGGTGTGTAATTCTACTATAATTTATTAATTAAAAATTGCAAGACACAATAAATTACATTCTTAGTTTTTATCCCTTTATCTACTTTCTGGATTATATTTAATTTCTATGGTATTTGATCATTATTTTAACATCTGTTTTCAGAATTTAACTTTTAATTTCTAATTGTTTATGCAGTATTATGTAAGAGGAAGCGAAACTGACGTTTTAGGATTAGATGAGTTAAGGGAAGGCCTTTATACAGCCCTTAATAAACTCGGTATTAAAAAGAAAGTGCTGGCTATTCCACCTGATTTTACGCGATTTCATTCCCATGCAGGTGTACTTACTCGTATGGCTTATGATTATTATAATAAAATCTTACTGATATTCTCCCTGCCCTTGGGACCCATTTTCAGATGACTGAAAAAGAAATGGATGTCATGTATGATGGCGTTCCCAAAAATCTATTCCGAGTACACAAATGGAGAAGCGATCTTACGACATTAGGCGAAGTACCATCTGAATTTATGAGAGAAGTTTCTGAAGGAAAAGTCAATTACAAATGGCCTGCCCAGGTAAACAGGTTTCTACAGGACGGCGGACATGATCTAATTCTTTCAATCGGTCAGGTAGTTCCGCACGAAGTAGTAGGTATGGCAAATTATAACAAAAATATTTTTGTGGGTACCGGAGGACAAGAAGGAATAAACAAAAGTCATTTCCTTGGTGCAGTTTATGGAATGGAAAGAATGATGGGGCGTGCAGATACTCCTGTTAGAAGAGTCTTAATTATGCTTCAGATAATTTTGCTCAACATCTTCCAATTGTTTATGTTCATACAGTTGTTGGTAAAGACGAAAATAATAAACTTGTATGTAAGGGGATTATTTATCGGTGATGATTTTGACACGTTTCAAACTGGCATCAGATCTTTCTTTGAAGGTAAATTTTACAATGGTGGAAAAACCATTAAAAAAAGTGGTCGTTTATCTTGATCCTTCAGAATTTAAAAGCACCTGGCTTGGTAATAAGAGTATATATAGAACTAGAATGGCAATAGAGGATAATGGTGAACTTGTTGTCTTGCCCCGGGTTTAAGAGAATTTGGAGAGGATAAGAAAATTGATTCCCTTATTAGAAAGTATGGTTACGTAACTACTCCGGAAGTTTTGAAATTTGTTGCGGAAACTGATGAACTTAAAAATAACCTTAGCGCGGCTGCACATCTTAATTCATGGTTCTTCGGAAGGAAGATTTAAAATAACATATTGTCCCGGGAATTTAACCAGAAATGAAATTGAAAGTGTTAATTTCAATTATTCTGAACTTGGTGAAATGATGAAATTATATGATCCCGAAAAACTTAAAGATGGCTTCAATATAATGCCGGATGGCGAAGAGATATTTTACATCTCCAATCCTGCTCTCGGTTTATGGGCATGGAAAGAAAAATTTAAATAAAAATAATTAATAATAAATCAAATTGAAGGAAATATAAAATGAGTCAAAAAGCAGACATAGGACTTGTTGGTCTTGCTGTGATGGGGGAAAATTTAGTTCTTAATATGGAAAGCAAAGGTTTCACAGTTGCAGTATATAACAGAACTTTAGATAAAGTAGATAATTTTGTTAATGGGCGCGGAAAAGGAAAGAATATTATTGGAAATCATTCGATTGAAGAATTGGTTAAGAATCTTAAAAGCCCCCGAAAAATAATGCTCATGGTAAAAGCAGGAAAACCCGTTGATGATTTTATAGAATTGGTTATTCCTCATCTTGAAAAAGGGGATATAATTATAGACGGTGGCAATTCTCATTTCCCAGATACAATCAGAAGAACTACTTATCTTGAAAGTAAAGGATTCTTATATATCGGAACGGGAGTATCGGGTGGTGAGGAAGGAGCCCTCAAAGGTCCGTCAATTATGCCCGGTGGTTCTCCTGCGGCATGGCCTTTTGTAAAACCTATATTCCAGGCTATAGCTGCTAAAGTTGAAGATGGTACTCCATGCTGTGACTGGGTCGGAGAAAACGGAGCAGGTCATTTCGTGAAGATGGTTCATAATGGAATTGAATATGGTGACATGCAGTTAATCATGTGAAGCATACATGATAATGAAGGAACTCCTTGGTATGACCGCTGATGAAATGCATGACGTTTTTAAAGAATGGAATAAAACTGAACTTGATAGTTACCTAATTGAAATTACGAGAGATATTCTTGCATGTTAAAGACACGGATGGTCAGCCTTTAGTTGACAAAATTCTTGATACAGCAGGACAGAAAGGAACTGGCAAATGGACAGGTGATAGCTTCACTTGACCTGGGAGTTCCTCTTACTTTAATCGGTGAAGCTGTTTATGCCCGCTGTATTTCTGCCCAGAAAGAAGAAAGAGTTGCAGCATCCAAAATCCTATCAGGACCAAAAATAAATTTTACCGGTGATAAGAAAGCCTTCATTGAAGATATTCGTAATGGCTTTATTTGCTTCAAAATTAGTTTCATATGCTCAGGGTTATGTTCTAATGAGAGCTGCAGCCCAGGAATATAAGTGGAATCTGAATAATGGAGGTATTGCTTTAATGTGGAGAGGTGGATGCATTATACGATCTGCTTTCCTTGGTAAAATTAAAGAAGCCTTTGATAATAAATCCTGACCTTACAAATTTATTACTGGATCCATTCTTCAGCGGAAAAATAGCAAACTCACAGGAATCATGGAGAAGAGTTATCGCAACTGCTGCTTTGAACGGGATCTGGGTTCCGGCGATGTCTACAGCATTGAATTATTTCGATGGATATCGTAATGACAGATTACCTGCTAATCTGCTTCAGGCTCAAAGAGATTATTTCGGTGCACATACTTATGAAAGAATTGATAAACCCAGAGGGGAGTTTTTCCATACAAATTGGACAGGAAGAGGTGGTTCAACGGCATCCACTACTTACTCAATTTAAGTTGTATTTACCGTTCAAGCTCTAATATTTTAGTAAAAGGTTAATAGGTATTTTCATAAAAAGAGGATACCTATTAAACACCAATAACATACCAATTGATAAACAAAACAGAGTTAGCTACAATATATTCGAGATTAAATAGCTTAAACTTTAAATGCGTCAAATAGATAAAATTAATAAGATTCTTAGGTTCGTAAACTTCACAAAAAGTGAAGATAATTAGTTAAAAGGAGCTCAAATGATAAAACAGATTACTTTTATTATCAACACTCTGTCAAAAAGTGCCAGATTGATTTTCTCTACAGGTTTACTTGTAGCGATATCAGCTGGAGCACTTTATGCCCAAAACGGTAAATTATCTGGTACCGTTAAAGATGAAACAACCGGAGAAGCTCTTTTTGGAGCCAATATTGTTGTTGTAGGAACTTCAATGGGGGCTTCATCAGGAATTGATGGTTCATATTTTGTCCTTAATATTCCTCCGGGTAAATATGATATTCAGGTTTCTATGCTGGGTTATAACAAAACCATCCAGCAGAATACCGTTATTAATTCCGGTAAAACTACTATTTCCAATTTCTTAATGGCTTCATCAAGTCTTCAACTTGGTACGGTTGTTATACAGGCGAAACGACCTGATGTTGAAAAGGAAAAAACATCTACAAGTACTATTATTCGTACTGAAGATGTTCAGAACCTTGCGGGCATAAGAGATGTTGGCGATGTTATCGGGCTTGCCGCAGATGTTACAGATGGTCATTTCAGGGGTGGTAGAGATGGGGAAGAATATTACACTCTGCAGGGAATGGGAATTGTAAATCCTCTAAACAGTTCTACTGCTTTCAAACCAATTATGAGTGCTGTTGAAGAAGTTGAGGTTGTAACTAGTGGATTCGGAGCTCAATACGGGAATGCTCAATCAGGTGTTGTAAATATTACTATGAAAGAAGGAAAGTCTGATAAATGGAGAGCAACAGCAGATGTCCGCTCAAGAGCACCAGGAAGAAAACATTTTGGACCAAGTGTTTTCGATCCTAATGCCAACCCTGGATTAGCTCTTCTTTTGAATGATAGTACTGCATGGTTATCAGCAGACCCTAATTCAAATAACCAGGGATATTTTCGTTCATATGGACTGAACAATATTTTTGGTGGTGATACCCTGGCTCAGTTGGCGGCTGCGAGAACAATTTGGCGATTACAGACTAAACGAGATTTGAATAAAGATTACGGAACAGACATTGACCAATCCGCAGAATTTACACTTGGCGGGCCTGTGAATGAAAAAATGAGAATGTTTTTAGCTTTTAGAAATAATGATGTGTGGCCTACTTTCCCTACAGATGCCCCTGATAAACAGCGACAGTTAATGGGTAATCTTGTTTATGATGTTAGCGATGGAGGCACCCTAAGGTTAAGCGGTGGTTATGAGATCGACAATACTAATGTCTTTCCAAGTCAGAGCAGCCTTGGATTTTACAATTGGATGTGGGACAGAATCCTGACAATTAATTACCAGCAGACAGAAAACATTCAACTCGGATTGCGTTATTCAAAGGCATTGAGCCAGAGTACTTTTTATGATATCAAGCTTAATAGTTTAATAACAAATAATAATGTTGGTTCTGCACCGGCCCCAAGTGCTATAGCAGATTCATTGATATACCCGAAACCATTGATTGATTGGGATAAAGTATTGATTGGTGCGGCTTCTTCACCAGACTTGTTTTATTATCTTCGCGGAGAGGATCAATTTAAGAATGAGAAAACCCGCACTCTCTCACTTGATGCATCAATGACCAGCCAGGTTACCAAATCCCATATGATTAATGGTGGTTTGCAGTTCAATTATTATACTATTGATGTAAATAATGCTGCTTCCACACAGACTGGTTCAGGCGGTGCTATATCTAAATATTCTGCAAAACCATATGAAGGCGCTCTTTATTTGCAAGACAAAATGGAATTTGAAGGAATGATCGCAAATGTGGGTCTCAGATTTGATGTCTGGAATTCAGGTCTGAATTACTATACCAATTTGTTTAATCCATATAACCTGATTATGGATACAATCAGCAATGCTGTCCGTTATGATGCTGCATCTGCGCCTCAAGCAAAGTCACCGATTATTGGAAGACTTCAACCGAGAGTAGGTGTTTCATTCCCGGTAAGTGAGTTTACGGTATTCCATGCCAATTATGGATCATTCATGCAAAGACCATCTTTCCAGTATGTTGTGGGTACTCAGGTTACTCAGGGAAGTAACATTCCGAGAGTGCTTGGAAATCCGGAACTACAACCTGAAACTACAAATAGTTATGATGTTGGTATTATGCAAGGACTAGTAGCCGGTTTAACATTAGATGTTAGCGGGTATTATAAAGATGTCAAAAACCTGGTAGAAGCTGCAGATTTCACTTCCTATAATGGTTTAACTTACACATCTTATTATAATAGAGATAATGCAGATATCCGCGGGTTCAGAATTTCGCTAGCAAAAAGATCAGGAATAATCTCCGGTTCAATCAACTATCAATATAGTATTGCTACTGGAAAAAGTGCAACTGCCGATTTTGCCCCTCCTTCTTTCAGGCAGGATTCTGTTGGAAATGTTACTACTATAAATGACAAAGTACCATTAAAAGATGTACTCCTTGGATTTGACAGAACACATAATCTGGTTGTTAATCTTATTTTAGATTCAGATGAACTATTCCATTCACTCGGATATGATTTCTCACCCGGCGTTTATTTGTCTGTGAATATGTTTGCCAGGAGCGGTCGACCATATACATCACCAAGTAATCCAAAATTTATTAATGGTTCAAGGTCGCCTGCCGAATATAATACTAACCTAAGGTTAACTAAAAGATTTATTAACATTCTCGGATTCCAATCGGCAACTCTCTATTTTGAAGTGTTCAACTTATTCGATAACAGAATACTTAATTACGATTATATCTTCTCGACGCCAAATGCTATGTCAGTTAGTACGGTCACTCAAAAATATGAACAAAATGGGGTCGATGGAATAAAATATTGGAATGCAAACAATGAAAATACACCACAGTTTAGTATAGATCAGTCCTTTTTAATTTACAGTAATTCGCCAAGATCATTTAATCTGGGCGTTTCATTTGAATTATAATTTATTTTGCTCGTAAACAGGATGTAATAATGAAAAAAATAAAACTAATTATAATATTAACAATTATATCAGCAGCTGTGGTTTTTTCACAGTCGCGCGATTTCCGGGTGCATTCACGTAGTATGTTGCATCAAACGGTTTATAATACCGGTGAAGTTGGAAGGGCTTACGATGCTGGAGGCACTGGAATAGCCGGTGGTTATCCTCCTTCAATGGAGTGGCCACCCAACGGACATGAGTTTATTGACAGAAAGGAATATGAAGGTCAGCATAATTCTATGGGGGGAGGCGTATATATCGGCGCTAACAAAAATAACGATCCCACAAGATATTATGATTTTTGCGGAGCAGTATCTGATAATAACGGTCACACCACTCCGGTAGAGGGTGTTTTTAGTACGCCGGAACTACTTACACGAACAGAAAATTATCCTGTCCTTGCAAATGGCGAAATAAATCCTTCATACAAACCTGATGAAGCAGAAGAAATAATAGTATCCAAATGGAATGCGATAAATACTGGCATTACAGTTACCCGAACCAGCCGTGCCTGGAGCTTTCCAGGCTATAATGGCTTTATAATTTATGAATATGAATTTCAGAATAATACACAGGATACAATAAAAGACGCTATGATTGCATGGTCCTATGCATTTGCTCCTTCAATGTTTGGATATGAAAGGAAATTTAATCGTTGGGCCGAAGCGGATTACAGAAATCAGGCGTTTGGAAGATTTGATTTAAGAAGGTGGATGTCATATAATCATGAAAGAAACGGACGACCTGATACTGTTTTATTTGATACCTGGTCCAAGGAAGGGGATAGAGGCGGTTTGAATTCTCCACAAGCTGTTGGATTGATGGTATTGCATTATGATCATGACCACCTTGCTATAAAAGGTCAAACAAATTTGACTGTATCAGCTGATGACGACAAAATTATTTGGGATTCTGATAATAAAGTTAAACAACCTTATTTATTAAGATTCGAAAATGGAAATTTATATTATACAAAGGTCAACACATGGGTTGATATTGCGGGATCACGCAAAACCGGTCCATTTAAAGGAAAAGCGGACTCTACGAACTTTCCTGATAACAACTATTATTGGCTTGGTCGAGTAAAGCCGTCTTATAAATTATCTTACTCTCAGCCGGTAAACAGAGGTTATGGTTTCGGTCCTTATAATATAGCGCCGAATGAAACTGCTAGGTTTACAGTAGCTGAAGTAGTCGGTTATGGTGCTGGAAGAGCATCAGACAGTATATATAAAGATTTAGGCGGAAGTACATTAGTGAGTAATGAATCCGGTTCCGGTTTACATCCGGTTCCAAGCTGGTATAAAGAAATTTCATATCCAGAAGTTCAAAATCCCAGTACAATGGGAAGTAATTATTTACAAACGCATCCACTTCCGTGGTATGTAGATCCGGATGTCGTTTCGATTCGCGATGCTGCCGATAGAGCTATCCAAATGTATACCGGCGGACCCTTGATTAAATGGGATTCGTTACAATTTGAACCAAAGGACACTCCGGAAAAAGGTGTTTATAATACAGTTAACATCCCCATTCCCGCTCCTGTAATAAGAATAGAAAATACAAGTGCAGCTTCAAACAAGATCATTTGGGGTCCGCAGGTTGAAAATTTCTATACTCCAAGACTCAATGCTCCATTTGATCATTATCTGGTTGTACGTGCACTAAATCCACTTGGTCCATGGACCATCATTGACAGTGTAAGTAAAAAGGATTCCCGATACTTCAAAGATTCAGTATATGTTATTTTAGATGATAAAAGTGATGTGGGAGTGGATGTTTATTATGCTGTTTATTCTGTTGATAACACAGGTAGAAATAGTGGTTTTACCAACATGACATACCACGTTACGCAGTCACCAGCAGCACCCGTTTTAGATAAAGTCTATGTCGTTCCAAACCCGCTTGTCGTTACAAATGGCAGATCCGGTTCTGCTCAGGGTGGTGACGTCTCAGATCAAATCGGATTCTTCGGGCTAACTAAAAAATGCACTATCAAAATATTTTCCTTCAGTGGACAGTTGGTTCAGACACTTCAACATGATGGTGATGCCTATTCTGAAGTGTCCTGGTTCCAAATTTCAAGAAACCATCAGATGGTTGCCTCGGGAGTATATTTCTTTGTCGTTGAAGATGCGGCGACAGGAAAACGTGCTAAAGGTAAATTTGTCATTATTCATTAAAATAAGGAATTCAAAACGAATGAATAACTGGAAAAAATATTTAATTGCGCTTTTTGCGATTTGTCTTTACTCAACTTCTATTTTTTCGCAAAAGGTAGGAACTACTTCAATGCAGTTTCTAAAAGTTATGCCATGTGCCAGGGCAACTGCCCTTGGAGATGCTTACTCAGTTCTTGCTTCAGGTGCGGATGCCGCCTTCTGGAATCCCTCCGGAGTTGCAATGGTTCAAAATCAGGAAATCTCATCAACTTATATGCTGTGGATGATGGACACTAAGATAGGAGCGATTTCTTTTGCTTCAACTCTAAATGAATTTGGCGCCTTTGCTGTTTCATTACAATATGTTGATTATGGGGAAATGGAGGAGGCAATCTGGAACAGACCATATAGTAAAAATGATCCTTATCCTGGGCTTACCGGACGAACATTTAATCCATTTGCTTATGTTGCCGGATTAAGTTATGCTATAAATCTCACGGATAAATTTTCTACCGGAATATCGATAAAATATGCTCATGAATCTCTTTATGATGGCAGTACTTTTAATGCTATGATTTCACAGGGTGACAATGAAACTGTAAACACATGGGGAGCAGGATTTCTGTTTGATTTTGGTATGCACTATAATACCGGTTACAGATCAATTCAGCTAGGTATTGCAATTCAAAATTTTGGCGCTGACATAAAATATGCTAAAGAAGCTAGTGCAGTTCCCCTACAATTCAGATGGGGTGTTGCTGCTGATATAGTTGGAAAAGATGGACTACTCACAAATATGGAAGACCATCGTTTAAGTCTTGCTTTTGATTTGTTTCAACCGAATGATTATGCACAACAGGAACATCTTGGTCTTGAATATGAATTTGAGGGTATTTTTGCTATAAGAGGAGGGTATAAATTTAATTACGATTCGGAGGGGTTCACAGCAGGGATTGGTATTAAACAGCCAATCAGCTCAGTAAAATTTTCATTTGACTATAGCTACGGTGCAGTCGGTAATTATTTGGGTGACGTTCATAGAATTAGTTTAGGAGTTGCATTATGAGGAATTTATTTACCCTTTTATTCATTATAGCTTTTAATTATAACTTTGGGTTCACAGAGTAAAATATCTTTTGCCCAGGGAACAAGGTTTAACGATCCTTTAACCATCCAGGGATTAGATAATAATACTAACTATTCCGCTGTTTCAAGAGCAATGGGTGGAACAACTATCGGGATGAAAAATGATGCTTCAATCATGTTTTCAAATCCTGCTGATTTGCAGAATTTAAATTCGATACAGGTAACATTAGGAAATACATTTTGGCAGCTTAATCAGAGCCAGATTCAGCAATATGGTCCTGCAAAGTATTATCCTAATTTCAGCCTTTTAATGGAAGGATTAACTTATCTTATTCCTAATCCGTGCTGGACAGATTCAACTGCCAAGAATTCAGTCCAAAGACCATTTGATAAAATCTCACCAAGTTGGAGTCAGGTCTAAAAATAAAAATCTACCTACACAAATTATGGCTGCTATTCCATTTAATATTGGGGAATATAAAGTAGTTGCAGGTATTGGAGCAGTTGAATATGCAAATATGAATTATTATTTCCAGGATAATAACGTTCTGTCTCCTGCTGTAAATATTCAACGCCCTTTCCCGGTTCATCTGGTTACAAACGATTCTCTTCCTCTTGCCGTTCAATGGTATCAGAATATCAGGAACAGGGAAGGCTCGATTTACGGTTACGGCGCAGCTCTTTCAGTCGGTGTTACTGAAAATCTTTCATTTGGTTTAAGCGGAATGCTTATAAAAGGTTCAACTAATGACTTTGAATCTCAGATTGGAAGAGGGACTTTAGTTTTCTATTCCCAGTATTTCAGGGTAGATTCGGTTAATTATAAAAATGCTAATACCGGAACTTCAGACTATACCGGTGCTGAATTTAATATCAGTGGTTCATATAAATCTGGAAACCTGACATTGGGTTTCTCAATTAAACCTCCTACTTCCATTACAAGGAAATTTAACTTTACATATCAGAATGACACATTAAATGTTTCAAACTCACTGCTGTCAGCGGATCTGATAAAATAACCCTTCCCTGGAGAGGTTCTGCAGGCTTATCTGTTTCAATAACTGATAACTTAAGAGCAGTAATTGAATATGAATTAAGACCAATGAATAATGCTAACTATTTGAGCGGTGGAGTTACATCCAATCCTTGGAAATCTTCTCATTTATTACACCTTGGTGCTGAGTTCTCACCGTTAAATTGGCTTACTTTCCGCGGTGGATATAGTGACAAAGCTGAAGTTTTTGAACAGGAGGGTAATCCTTTTGCAGGCCAGCCTGTTTATACTACAGCTATTACTGCCGGTCTTGGTCTTAGATGGGAGAATTTCAATTTGAATTTTACTTATGAATATTATAATGTTAAATATGATGACCTTCTGCAGGATGCAGTATTCCTTAATAATGCAAAAAATAATTTTTTTGTAACAGAAATTGCGTACAACTTTAATCTTTAATAAATAATAATTTGGAGATATGATATGAGAACAATTAATAACAGTGTGTTTTATTGCAGTGCTGTGTTATTCTAGTAATTTGTTTTCGCAGGCAACTGGCGACTATCAGAGTAATGGAGCAGGAAAATGGAATGCTGCCGGAACATGGCAAACATATAATGGAAGTGCCTGGGTAGCGCTCATCGGCTCCAACCGGTTCTGAAAATATAACTATTCAAGCAACTGACTCAGTTGATGTCAATGTGCCAGTTACAATTACCGGATAGGTTAAAAGTCTTGGTGGTAAATTAGGTAATTCTTCAACCAATTTAACTTTCGGTGATAAAGGAACTTTTGAATGGGCTGCCAATGGCAGGAAGTCTTCCTGTTGCAACATGGGGGACCGGATCTACTCTTTTGTATTACAGGCATTACAGCTAATGCACCATCAAATGGCAACCAGAATTTTTATAACGTCACCTGGAATTGTCCGAACTATGTAACTGCTGTTAACATGGGTTGGAGTGGAAATACAATTGGCGGAACGGTAAAAGTATATGGCAGCCTTGTATAAAACTATGGTTCGTTTAACGTCTAGCGCTCTTGGTAATCAGGCACCTGGTCCAAATGTTATTACAATAAATGGTGATATGATTGTTGAAGATTTTAATGCCTATTTATCATCAACCGGTTCAAGTGGTGGAGATACAATTGAAGTTCATGTAAAAGGAAATATTATTTCATATGGCACTTTTAAATCTAGCTAATGGAAGTGGTGCATACATGTAAATGGTTCCTTTCCGGAAATCTCATGGTTATGGGTGGGGGAATTACCACGCATTCTAATGTTACTACTCTTGCTGATTCTCTTATTTTTAATGGCACTTCCAGACAGGAATTTTTCAAAGCAGATTCGCTTGGGTCTGCTTCAAATATTATGTTCGCACTTCGTACCGGGTGCAATTGTTAGCCTCAGATTCAACTTCAATTGGTGGCACTGCCACTACATTTACTCAGCCTTCCGGTACAACTTTGATTACATCCCATCCCAGAGGTTTACAGGGCAACCTTTCAATGCAGGGATCAATTAAATTACCAGTTGACGGAAATTATGAATATGACGGAACTGTTGCTCAATCAGATTCATTATTACCTATAACCGTAAATAACCTTACTATCAATAATCCAACTACGGTAACTTTAACACGTCCTATTACCGTAAATGATACTTTGAAATTACTTCAAGGCGTACTCGATAATAGTATCCATGCTATAACAATTGGAGCTTCAGGAAAAGTTGTGTTTGCCGGCGGTACTACTGCCGTTCCAATTGACGGTTGGCCAAACAGCATTAAAGATATTGCTGCTGCACCAAGGGTATTTAAGTTGTTTAACAATTATCCAAACCCATTTAATCCTACTACACAAATTCGTTTTTCTGTTCCTAAAGATGGATTTACAACTTTAACAGTTGTTAATATTTTAGGTCAGGAAGTTGTTTCGTTGTTTGAAGGAAATGCAAGAGCAGGCAATATGTTAGAAGTTACTTTTAATGCTAAAACACTATCTTCGGGAATTTACTTTGCGAGATTACAACAAGGGGGAAACATTTCGATTCAAAAAATGATTCTTATGAAATAAAATATGATTCTAGTTCTTGTTCGTAAGTAAGAAAAGTGAGCCGCCTGAAAAGGCGGCTTTTTTTTATCTTGCTAACCAGCCTCCATCCACAACAAGTACATGTCCATTCACATAATCCGATGCTTTTGAAGCCAGGAAAACTGCAGCTCCCTGAAGATCATCCGGAGTGCCCCACCGTTCAGCAGGTATTCTATCCAGTATGGATTTTGTCCTAACTTTATCTTCCCTTAAGGCTTTTGTATTATTTGTAGCCATATAACCTGGTGCTATCGCATTAATATTTAATCCGTGCTTAGCCCATTCGTTAGCTAAAGCTTTTGTTATTTGCGCAACAGCTCCTTTACTTGCAGAATATGAAGGTACAATAACACCGCCTTGAAAACTTAGAAGTGAAGCAATATTTATTATCTTACCGTATTTACGTTTCATCATATCTTTTGCTACAGCCTGGCTTAAAAAGAATACAACCCTTGAATTCAGATTCATGACATCATCCCAATCTTCTTTGGAAAATTCAATGGCTGGTGTTCTTCTGATAATACCTGCATTGTTAACTAATATGTCAACCTTGTCGAATACTTCTAATGCCCTGGAAACTACAGTTTGAATTGCATCTTCCTGCATAAGGTTAATAATGATTTGTTCAGCTTTCCTACCCATTGAAATTACTTCATTCAGAGTTTCCTCAGATGACACATGATCAACTAAAATAATATCGGCACCTGCTGCTGCAAGTCCCAATGTCATTCCTTTACCCAAACCCGTACTTGCTCCGGTAACTATTGCTGTTTTTCCGGAAAGGTCAAACAAGTTATTCATTTATTCTCCAGATTAAATATATATTTTCTTATGTGTTAAATAAACTGTTTTAAATAATTCAAAAAAATATTGACATATAAAACCATATTACTTAAATTTAATGTAATCTAATTAGTGTAGATATCGTTTAAGTAACCGTTTAAGTAAAAACACTAATATTGAAAAAGAAATATAATTAAATATAAGGAACTAAATTAATGGATAATGGATTAAAAATAAAAAAAGAAGGATCACTTGATTTGCTTTCACTTGGGGCTTTGGTACACAGACTTGATCCGGGTGCTATTCCATTCCGTAGAGCTAATGAATGTAAAATACATGTGAGCGGTGGCGAATTCAATGTTGCAGCAAATTTATCATATTGTTTCCGCTTGAACACAGGTATTGTAAGCGCTATGGTTAATTATCCAATCGGCGAGCTGATATCTGAACGAGTTAAAGCAATGGGAGTTAAATCTTTTTACAAGGAATTCAAACATAATGGAGTCAATGGACCAAATATGGCAACTGTTTATAGTGACCAGGGTTTTGGTGTCAGGGCTCCTGTTGTATTTTATAACCGGTGCAATGAAGCAGCATCATATTTGAAACCCGGAGATTTTGACTGGGACTCAATATTCAAAAGTGGAGTTCGTTGGTTCCATAGTGGCGGAATATTTGCTTCGCTTTCAGAGTCTACCGGAGAATTGATCATTGAGGGAATGAAGGCAGCTAAAGCAGCAGGAGCTGTAACGAGTTTCGATTTAAACTATCGCGAAAAATTATGGAATATATGGGGCGGACAGAAAAAAGCAGTTGAAGTGATAGCCAGGATAGTAGAAAATGTTGACTTCCTGGTAGGAAATGAGGAAGATCTGCAGAAGGGGCTTGACGTTGCCGGTCCTGAAGTTGCAGCAAAGTCAAAACTCGATCCTTCCACATTTTTTGGAATGATTGATAAAGTAGTAGCCAAATATCCTAATGTTAAAGCGGTCGCTACAACTCTAAGAGAAGTTCATTCAACTGTCCATCATAGTTGGAGTGCAGTTGCATGGATAAACGGAAAAACCTATACTGCTCCTACAACAGAACTTCATGTATATGACCGTGTTGGCGGAGGTGATGGTTTCGCTAGTGGAATTATTTATGGCCTTTTATCGGGAGAAACTCCTGAGGAAGCTGTAAAAATAGGATGGGCTCATGGTGCTCTCCTCACGACTTTCCCAGGGGATACTTCTATGGCAACAGTCGAGGAAGTCCGTGCATTTGCTAAAGGGGGATCAGCTCGAATTCAAAGATAAATGTGGTCTTAAATCTACAATTATCTAAAAAAAAAATAAATTTGGAGAAATATATGTCTCATAAAGTTATTTCCTTTGGTGAGATCATGCTAAGACTTTCGACTAATGGATTTACAAGATTTGTACAGTCACAAAATTTTGATGCTACCTATGGAGGTGGGGAGGCAAATGTAGCGGTCTCATTGGCTAATTATGGACTAGAAAGTTATTTCGTTTCTAAATTACCCAAGCATGAAATAGGTCAGTCTGCAATTAATCATTTAAGACGATATGGAGTAAACACAAATTATATTGCAAGAGGAGGTAACAGGGTTGGCATTTATTTTCTTGAAACAGGCGCAAGCCAGCGTCCTTCAAAAGTTATTTATGACAGGGCTGCTTCATCAATATCCGGAATTAAGAAAGAAGATATTGACTGGGAAGTAGTATTTGAAAATGCTTCATGGTTTCACTGGACAGGTATAACCCCCGCAATTGGGAAAAATGCTCAAGATGTTTTAACTGATGCTTGTAAAATCGCAAATAAGAAGGGGGTAGTAATTAGTTGTGACCTTAATTTCCGGGCTAAAATGTGGACTGAGAAAGAAGCCCAATCAGTGATGATTCCCCTAATGGAATATGTTAATGTATGTATTGCTAATGAAGAAGATGCGGAAAAGAGTTTAGGTCTTAAGGTTGAAAATAATAATGTTGAAAAAGGTCAGATAAATGAAGACGGATATTTTGCTATAGCTAAAACTCTTAAGAATCAATATTCTTTTGATGCTGTAGCAATTACACTCAGGGAAAGTTATTCAGCTTCAAGAAATGGATGGAGTGCCCTTCTTCTTGACAATAAAGATTGCATTGTGCCATTCAGATCAAGTAGATATGAGATTGATATTGTTGACAGGGTTGGCGGAGGTGATTCTTTTGCAAGTGGTCTTATCTATGGTATGCTCACAAAAAACTCTTCAAAAGAAGCTCTTGAATTTGCAGTTGCAGCATCATGCTTGAAACATACTATTCCCGGCGACTTTAATCTTGTTTCAATTGAAGAAGTAGAAAAATTAATGAAGAGTGGTGGTTCAGGCAGAGTTGAAAGGTAGAATATAAATTCCACAAATATATCTTTCATTAGAACAATATGTTATAGTCAATTGGTTGCCCATATTACTTTTCAACATTCATTGAAGCTAATAATTTTTGTTGTTCTTTAACTTTGTCTTTCATGATCTGTACTATATCTTTGAACTGTTTTTCATTTCGTACTTCTTCAGTTAATGGATTATTTAATAATCCTGCAAAATCACGAAATCCTAAATCGACGGCTTTATTAAGCCACCTATAAGCTTCAGTCTTGTTGCCCTCAATAAGTTCAATTGCAAACATATCTACCGCGTGAGGACTAAATTCGTCCCCCTGTGAAAATCTGGTTTGAATACTATTTTTAGTTTTCTGAATCAGATCCTTTTCTGCATTTATATCCCCCTTTTTCTTATATAAATATGCCAGAATAGTATTGGCATTATTTTGCAAGAAACTATTTGGCGGTAGTTTATGCAGGTACTCTTCAGCTTTACCATTATTACCCATGTTAATGTAAGCAAGCGCTGAATTTATGAGTGCAGGTGAATCTTCCGGAGATATTGATAATATTCTATCGCAATCTTTTATTACCTGTTGATAATTACCCTGGTTAAAGTGTAATTGTGCATAATTTTCATAAGCTGGAATTAAGTCGGGCTGCATATTTATGGCAATATTAATATTTTTCTCAGCGTTTTGATAATCCAATAATAGGATATAAACTCTTGATAGCAATGCGTAACCAAACCCTCCGGTTGGATTTAACTGATCCGATTTATTATCCCAAACAGCAGCATCAGCCAGGTTACCAAGAAGTTCATAGCAGGCGCCTGTATTTCCAACCGCAGGCCAATAATTAGGATTTAATTTTATAGCCTTCTTATTTGATTCCAAACCAGCTTTCATTAATCCTTTATTGAATTGAGCTAATCCAAGTGCCTTAAATCCCTCGGCAAGACCGGGGTCAATCGCAATCGCTCTTTTGCTTACAACAATTGCTGAGTCGTTCCATGCAAAAGTGAAACCAAATTTCTGATATCTTTGCCCATAACAGTCACCTAGACCAGCATATGCAAGAGCATAATTTGGATCCAGATCAAGAGCTTTTTTGAATAAATCTACTGCGTTTTCATTTGCTTCTTTGTTATAACGGTAATAGTATTCCCTTCCTTTAAGATAAAACTGGTAAGCAGTAATGTTATCTGTTGGTTTTTTATCTAATCTAGTGACTTCATCCGGAGTAAGTTTAGTTTTAAGTGCGGTGGCAATCTGTTGCGAAACATCGCTCTGGATTGCAAATATTTTAGTTAATTCTTTATCGTAAGTTCCCGCCCACAAATACTTGCCGGTATTTACGTCCACAAGCTGCGCAACAATTCTTACTTCGTTTCCTTCTTTCTGAATGCTTCCTTCGAGAATAGCGCTAACTCCCAAATCATTTCCGATTTCTTTAATGCTTGCATCGCTGTTTTTATATTTCATTACGGAGTTTCTTGCTATAACACGCAGGTCGCTTATTTGAGAAAGTTCAACTGTAATGTCTTCAGTAATTCCATCGCTGAAGTATTCATCGTTCTTATCGCCGCTCATATTCTTAAACGGAAGGACGGCAATTGATTTCCCAACAACAGAAGCTGAACTTTTATTAAATAAGAGTAAACCTACAATTACCAAAACGGCACATGTGCCGGCTGCTGATAATCCAAATATTAGTTTTTTCTTGTTTCGAATATTCGCCGGAGAATTTTCATCTATTACATCTTTTTTTATTTCAGAAACTGGAATAGTTTCTGTCTTTATTTCTTTTACCGGAGGTACCGGCAAATCAATTAATGTTTTTCTTGAAATATTTCCGGTGTGTTTTTGCATTCTTCGCAATTCGATAACTATGTCTTTCATTGACTGGTATCTGTCTTCAGGGTCCTTTTCCAGAGCACGATTTATTATGTGCATAATATCAGAATCTACATCAGGTATATATTTTTGTAATGGCTCCGGCTCTTCATTTATAATTGAATACATCATTGATGCATCATGTTCTCCTTTGAATGGGAGTCTGCCTGTGAGCATTTCAAAAAATACTACACCGAATGAGAATATATCAGACCGGGCATCAATCTCACCCCCCTGTATTTGTTCAGGTGCCATATAAGCAAGAGTACCGGCAGTAGTGGACGACTTTGTAAGTTTTAATGATCCTTTTAATTTTGCCAACCCAAAATCCATTACTTTGATCTGGTTTCTGGAATTGACCATTATGTTTTCAGATTTTATATCCCGATGTACAATTCCGTTGCTATGTGCATCCTGTAAAGCTTCCCCAATCTGTATCGCATATGAAATAGCCTCAGTAGTTTTCAGGGGGGAATCAAATATTTTTTTATTTAATGTGATTCCATCAATATATTCCATCGCGATAAATTCGCCTTCCTTATCATCTTCAATAGCATATATTATACAAATGTTTGGATGATTTAGAAGGGCTGCTGACTGAGCTTCCTGATTAAACCGTGCGAGGTCTTCTTTAGATGAAGTTACATATTGCGGTAAAAATTTAAGTGCGACTGACCGCTTTAGTTTTATGTCTTCGGCTTTATAAACGACACCCATGCCGCCTTCGCCGAGTTTTTCTAAAATCTTATAATGCAGAATTGTTTTACCGGTCATTTTACTTTTGCGACCTTTACTTATAGTTTATAAAAAATTCTTTCCAGTAATCAATTTATATTGATCTACTTTAAAATCATCCGAGGTATGCATCTTTGAACCCTGTCCTTTTTCAAGAGACATATGCCATAAATATAATTGTGAAAATGTATGTTTAACTTTATCAGTTAATTCCTGATATTTCCCTCCTTTCTCATATTTTTCAGCATCTTCTTTTCTGTCCCAAATCGTGACAGATATAAATTCATTTGCCGAGTTGACACTTTCAGTAAGAAAAACGTATCGGCAGCCTTTGGTGGAGTTTAGAGCAGGAATGATGATTTCTCCATATAATTTCTTAAACTCATCTACTTTGCTTTCCTGAATGATAAGTGAAAGAATCCGTACGAACATATTGGTTGAGGGAGTTAATATATCTTCCGACTTCTCATTTTTAACAGTAACAACATATTTTTTTATATCCGGTTCGTTATCAGGGGGGCCATACTGCAATTCCATATTTTCAGAAAGGTGAATTTTCCATTCTGAAGACTCTGACAAATACATTTGAACTTGCTGGAATAGTTGATTAAAAGGACCGCTCCTTTCATATTCTTCTGCATGCGACTGTGTTTTCCAGAAGGTTAATGAAATAAATTCATCTGGTTGAGGATTACTATTTATTAACCCGGCAAACACACAACCGGGTAAACTATGAAGTTCCGGATAAACTGTATGTTCATAAAAATATTTAAAGTCATTAATATATTCAGTTTTCAGTTTTAGCTTAAGCAAACGCATGAACATTTTATAATCCTCTTTTCAAAAAATAGAATTATGCACTATATACTTTTTATTATTACTAAGGTTATATCATCCATTGGTTCGGCATTTCCCACATGATCATTAACGGTTTTGATAATTAATTCAATGAGATCTGTTGCTGACAAATTCCGGTTTTCTTTTACCAGGCTAATAAGTCTTTCTTCTCCAAATTCCTGTTCACTGAGATCCATTGCTTCGGTGATGCCATCCGAAAAAACTACCAGAACTGATCCAACAGCAAAATCAATAATCTTTTGTTCATAGGGCATATCGGGCAATACACCAACAACCATCCCACCTTCCTTTAGTCTTGAAACAATGCCCGATTGATCAATTAAAATGGGTTCATTATGTCCGGCATTACAATAGGTGATTTTATTTTCAGAAGGATGTAAAACCCCATAAAACAATGTTGCAAATTTATTACTGTCGGTACTATTATAGAGAAGGTTATTTGTAAAAGCGACGCAATCTTTACAGGGAATATTCATGAGGGTTTGTCCCCGTAATGAAGCCTGCAAGTTTGCCATCAAACAGGGCGGCGGGTATTCCTTTACCAGAAATATCACCCAGACAAAAGACTAAATCATTGTTTTTCAATGGAATGAAATCAAAATAATCACCGCCTACATCTTTTGCAGGAGTACTTTTGCCATCAATCTGGTAATTAATTATCTGAGGTTTTGATTTTGGTAAAAGATTTACCTGAATATCATTAGCCAGTCTCATCTCTTCCTGGAATTTGATTAATACTTGTTCCTTTTCATAGAGTCTTGCATTTTCTATTATGTGAGCAGACTGTGCAGCCATTATTGAAAGTAATCTTTGATCATCCTTTGTAAAGCCGGAGGAAGAATGTTTATTAAATACGGTTAACAGTCCTATCATTTTATTTTTAAGAAGCATTGGTACGCTAAGCAGGGTAGTGATAGGAAATTCTTCTTTGACAATAAAATTAAATCTATAGTCTTCTTTAAAGTTATTAACCAGCAGCGGACTTTTATTTTTTAACATCCATCCTGTTAATTGCGTATCAAGACGAAACGGGAGGAATTCATTAATCGTTTCCTGTTTTCTTATCATTGTATGAAAAGGATTTACCATGTCCTTTTCATCTAACAGCATCACTACTGCCTGCTGTACTTTCAGGTGCTTAATGCATTTTCGAACGATAAGATCTATTACATCTTCCAATGATTGATTAGAAGTAATTGCTGTAGCAATATCATTTAAGGCAGCAAGTTCATCTATAGCAATTTTAAGTCGCCGGTTTTCTTCTAAAACTCTTTCCAACTGTATATTTTCTGTATCTTCCATGTATTAGGGTTAGTGTATATAATAAAATAAGTTAACCCCAAAAATGAATTTAACATATGACACAGAACAATTAGTCTGTTTTAACGTGTTAAGCTTTTCTTACAGAATTGTATTTGTTAAATTAGAAAGCAAAATGGAAGGTCTTTTACATGAAAATAATGATAACCCTTTTAATAGCAATATTATCTATAAGTTTTTTCAATGCATCAGCGCAGGGGTTGATAACTAATGTAGGCGCAAGGAACATATACAGTCTTGATGGTAAATGGCAGGTACTAATTGATCCATATGAAAATGGATTTTATAATTACCGGTTAAACGAAGACAATAACGGTTATTTTAAGAATGAAAAGCCAAAGAACCGATGGGATCATATAGAATACGATTTCGACAAATCCTTTTCACTAAATGTCCCGGGGGATTGGAATACTCAAAAACCCGAATTGTTTTTCTATGAAGGAACAATTTGGTATAAAAAATCCTTTGATTATCCTTTAAAATCAAATGTCAGGCACTTTATTTATTTCGGTGCAGTGAACTATAAAGCAATTGTATACTTAAATGGGGAAAAGGTTGGGGAACACGAGGGAGGTTTTACTCCTTTTAATATAGAGGTTACGGGTAAATTAAAAAGCAGTGACAATTTTATTGTTGTAAAAGCGGATAATAAGCGCAGCAGGGAATATGTTCCAACAGTCAATACTGATTGGTGGAATTACGGAGGGATTACCCGTAGTGTTTACATTATTGAAGAACCGGAAACATTTATTCAGGATTACCATATTCAACTAAGTAAGGGTTCTAAAACTAACATCTCGGGGTATGTAAAGCTGAATGGAATAGATAAGAATATTACAGTACAGATATCAATACCTGAATTATCAATTGAAAAAGTTATTAAGATAGACAACGAATCATACGGTCACTTTTATATTAATACAAAGCCAGTTCTATGGTCTCCTGAAAATCCTAAATTATATGAAGTTCTGATTTCTACTCAATTTGAAAAGCTTAAAGATGAAATCGGATTCAGGTCAATAGAAGTATCGGGGAATGAAATATTACTTAATGGCAAGAATATATTCCTAAAGGGGATTAGTATTCATGAAGAAGCACCAAAACGAACAGGAAGAGCATATAGTAAAGAAGATGCCGACACGTTATTGGGATGGGCAAAGGAATTAGGTTGTAATTACGTTCGGCTTGCACACTATCCTCACAATGAGCAGATGGTTAAAACTGCAGATAAATTGGGAATACTTGTCTGGTCAGAAATCCCGGTCTATTGGACAATTGACTGGGATAATAAAATAACTCTTGCAAATGCAACAAAACAACTTGATGACATGATTGACCGGGATAAAAACCGGTGTTCCATTATATTATGGTCTGTTGCAAATGAAACTCCAGTTAGTCCCTCAAGAAATACATTTCTAAAAATTCTGTTAAATCGTGCAAGAGAAAATGATCCGGCGAGGCTTCTAACGGCAGCCATGGAAAGGCATTATACTGATAAGTTTACACAAATGATTGATGATCCATTGGGTGAATTTGTTGACGTAATCGGCTGTAATGAATATATCGGTTGGTATGATGGATTAGCAGAAAAAACGGATAGTATTATATGGAAAAGCATTTATAATAAACCATTAATTATGAGCGAGTTTGGCGGCGGAGGCACTTTATGGTTTTCATGCTGATGATAAAACTTCCTGGAGTGAAGAAAGCCAGGATAATATTTATAAACACCAAATTGAAATGCTGAAAAAGATTTCTTTTTTAAGAGGAATGAGTCCCTGGATATTGATGGATTTTCGTTCTCCACGGAGGCAGCTGACAGGAATTCAGGATTATTTTAACAGGAAGGGTCTGCTTTCCGAGAAAGGTGAAAAGAAAAAAGCTTTTTATACATTGCAGAAGTTTTATAGTGAAAAATAATATTCAAAAATAACATTATATTTAAACCTGATATTTTTTATTATTAACATATAGGTAACAATAAATTATGAGAAATGTTTATCTGCTCACCTTTGCCATTCTATTTTTTGTCTGCAATTTATTCGCACAAAAAACCCATAAACCAATAACCCACTTTTATTCTTTAAATAATAAAAAAGTGATGGTATATACTACGGCACAAAATACAGACTTCAGGATTACTAAAACCGATACTTTAGAATTCAAGGACTTTCCACAGCCCCTGGAATCAGAAGTTTGTGTTTTTGTTGATCCGGCGAATAAATTCCAGACGCTAATTGGAATAGGCGGAGCTCTTACGGATGCTTCGGCAGAAACATATGCCAAACTTCCCATTGATAAACAGAAAGAATTTTTACAAGCATATTATAATAAAGAAAAAGGGATCGGTTATACACTTGCAAGGACCAGTATACATAGCAGTGATTTCTCAAGCAGCAGCTTTACGTACGTGTCTGATGGAGATGCTGAACTAAAAACATTTAGTATTGACCACGATAAGAAATTCAGGATTCCATTTATTAAACAAGCTATTGAAGCAGCAGGTGGAAATCTTACGTTGTTTGTGAGTCCCTGGAGCCCACCTGCCTGGATGAAAGATAATAATACAATGCTTCATGGAGGGAAATTGTTAACCCAATTTAAGCAGCCATGGGCGAACTACTTTGTGAAGTTTATTCATGCATATGAAAAAGAGGGGATACCTGTTTGGGGGTTAACAGCTCAAAATGAACCAATGGCAACACAAACATGGGAATCATGCATTTTTACTGCTGAAGAAGAACGGGATTTTATTAAAAAATATTTAGGACCTACTCTTAAAAAGGCAGGGCTGGATAATAAAAAATTAATGGCATGGGATCATAACAGGGATTTGATTTATCAAAGAGCGAGCGTATTATTAAGCGATCCGGAGACTTCAAAATATTTGTGGGGACTTGGTTTTCATTGGTATGAAACATGGACAGGCGGAGGTATGCAGTTTGATAATGTTAGACGCGTTCATGAATCATATCCGAAAATGAATTTGATGATGACCGAAGGATGTGTAGAGAGATTTGACAGTACCAGAATTAACGATTGGTCTTACGGGGAAAGATATGCGCATTCAATGATAAATGATTTTAATTGCGGTGCCTGCGGATGGACTGACTGGAACATACTTCTTGATGAAAGGGGAGGACCCAACCATGCAGATAACTTTTGTGCTGCTCCTGTTATTGCTGATACCAGGACAGGTAATGTAATTTATGCAAATAGTTTTTACTATATAGGGCATTTCTCTAAATTTATTCGTCCGGGTGCAAAGAGAATTATCAGTTCGTCCAACAGGGATAACTTACAAACTACTGCGTTCCAAAATGCAGATGGAAAGATATCGGTTGTTGTAATGAATGCAAGTGACAAGAAAATGCCTTACCGTTTGTGGATAAAAGGGAAGGCGGCGGAGACGATAAGTCTGCCGCATTCTATAGTGACTATGGTGTTTTGAGAATGGATTGAAATAATGGATTGATGGTCAAAACCTTCGAGGTTCAGGAAAACCTCGAAGGTTTTAAGTAATGATTTCACTTGATAATAAAAGTGGTTATAACCAGTAGGATATTTTTATCAGGAATATATTGTCGGCATTCAAATTTAAAAGATTGCTCACAGATGGCCCTAAACTAAATTCTCCGGTATTCTGTGTATCCTGTCTGTTTTGTGTCCACACAAAATAAAGTGTTGAACCTGGTAAATATTCCCAGCGTAATACTGCACTACCCCGAAGAGAAAGGTAACGAAAATCAGGATTATTGATTGTTTGTGAAGCAGCGGGGCCTGAGCCATCAGGGTCAAGTGTATATGAATTAATGCTTCCATTTGAGGATAAATTATCAACAATAGTCGAACCATTTTCACCATAAGTTAAAAAATCATAAGATCTTGATTTTTGCAAAGCTTTGAATTGGCTATATTTTCCTGAAGCAATAAGGGGTTGTATATAAACCTGTAAACTCAGGTAGGGGCTCAGTATCCAATCTGCGCGAATATTTGCAGCTAGCGTTGTCTGATCAAGATGCGCGAATATATATCGGCTTCTATATGTTGTGTTTGCGGATGGATCAGTAAAAGCACCAACCCATTGAGCATTAAATATTCCTTTGGCGATATCCGGGCCAACCTGAATTGTAAGAGTTGGTGATACCATGATCTGAAGAGTTGTAGAAACTTCTTTAGTATCAGCATTCTGACCATATGATGCATTTCCATTTATGTATACATACCACCATTTCCTGCTATCACTATACAAGTCAAAACTATAATTTCTTTTAACAGGATTAAGTGTAATGGGTCCTCCTCTAGTTAGACGGTCATTCCATGAATCGGTATTATAATTGAAATTAATATCTCCTCCATAGAGATCTGAGAAATTGAGGTAACCACCCAAATAGTAACCTTGTGAAGTTTTGTTTCCTCCAAAGTCCAAACTCCCGTAAGAAGCCGCACTAACACCGGCAAACTGGTAATAATTTGACGGCATAGGAAGTCTGTAAGTAACAGCAAGATGCATATTGATTAGATCACTGAATGAATTATAACCCAGATCGTTTACTTCAAAACCGGGACTTAACCAACCGACGGCAGCATTAACAGAAAATGAACCACGGTTTTTATTTAACATTAATCTTCCGGCATATCCTGATAAGGATGTGGCGGTGCTGTCTACTTTAAGGTACCCGGCATCAGGTCGTTCGTAATAATGTCCGGGACCTCTTTGAAGATCAATAAGTCTATTCTGATCTCCAGTAACTCTGGATACTGCAGACCAACCAGTAAGGACATATGTTCTGTCATTGTCTAAAAATGTCCAACCATCAGCACCGACTACAAGGGCATCTTTATTTATGACATTGGAAAGATCTGCATCGTTGAAGAAACGATTTGTATAAGTAGAAAGTAAACCAAGTCCCTGCAGTCCCTGATTGAAATCTTTTCTTATTCTAAATACACCATAATATGTAAGGGGTTCAATCTGAATATCTGAATGGATATTATTTAAACTTATACTGGCATATTCCCGGCGTGTCAATGATTGTATTGTGCCTATCTGCCAATCATTAAAAATTCTTCCAGAGATTTTTGCTGCACCGATGATATGGGTACCGTTTGGTACATCAGCATAATCATTTGCAGGCAAGCTTCCTTGCGGAGCACGTCCGATGCGTCTGCTATAAAAAATATTTGGATCCTGCCAATTGAAATTCCAGGTGTTATTAGTTCCGCCATTACCAAACTGATAAATGTTTACTCCCTCGGTAAAGAAGGGTCGTTTTTCCTGGAAAGAAGTTTCGACATCAGTTAAGTTAACCACAGCAGGATCAACCTCCACCTGTCCAAAGTCAGGATTAATTGTTCCATTAAGAGTCAGGCTGTTTCCAAGTCCAGCTCTTATATCGAGCCCAAGACCGGGGGAATACTTATGGCCCGGGTTAAATGGATTGTTAGGATCATGACCGACGTACTCAGCTTTACCGGTTGTATAGGGAAGAATTTCAAGGCGGGTTGGCGGAGTAATTCCTTCAATTCCAACTAATTCAGGAAACCTGGAAGCAAATCCATTTTCATTGCGGGGAGTGTAGGCAATCATATCTGTTTCAGCGGTACGGCTTATGAATCGTTCAATGTTCATACCCCAATTCTGTTTGCCTTCTTTAAAGCGGAGTTGGGAAAAGGGAATTCTCATTTCAACATTATAACCATCAGTATCAATATGGGAGACTCCTTCCCATACAGCATCCCAGGAAAGATCAGTTTGTTTATTATCATTTTCCAGAATGCCATCAGCAAGAGAACCTGCAGCATTAACATAGAAAAAATAGCCGCTTCTTTTATCCCCGTAGGAATCGAGATAAAGTATAACCCCGTCTGAAGGATCTCCAAAGACAAAATCCCGCCTTACCAGCCGGGCGAGAATTGAATCAGGATGTGAATCATAAAGTTTGCAGGCGAAATAGATTGCATTATCATCATAAGCAATCCAGGCTTCAGTTCTTTGAGTAGGAGGCTGACCCTGATTAGGTTCCTGCTGAATAAGCTGTGTAAAACCGGGACGCTTCCAGGCATTTTCAGATAAGATACCATCAATTGTTATTTTTTCAGTGATCCTAACAGCCCGAACTGTCTTGGCGAAACCAGGATCTGAACCTGATAATATATTTTCCGTAACAATAACAAATAAAATAAATAAGTATATAATTCGTTGCATTGATTGTTTCCATTTTGAATTATGCTAAGATTCTAAAACTAAATTCCTTAATCAATATATTTATTATGGAAGGCTATTAAGCTTGTTGAGTGGTCAGGAGATTATATGTTTATCTGAAGAATAAAATATTATTCTTTAAGTAAATTAGTTTTTTTATTACTATTTTGCATAATAGTGGAGACTGGTTTAGCATAGATAGCTTCTCAAAGTATTTCCATTTTCGAACAGAAACATTCAATATTGTTTTAGGTTTACATTTTAACAGGAGACCATATGTCACAGAGAAAATATATTCTTGAAGAAAACAGGATGCCAAAGAACTGGTATAATATTCAGGCCGATTTACCCGTTCCTTTGCCTCCTCCTCTTCATCCGGGTACAAAACAACCAATAGGTCCGGCTGATTTAGAACCTCTGTTTCCTATGGAATTAATTCTTCAGGAAATAAGTACAGAAAGATATATCCAGATACCAGAACCTATCCGCGAAGTTTATAGAATCTATCGACCATCACCACTCATCCGTGCAAGGGGATTGGAGAAAGCATTAGGCACACCAGCAAAGATCTTTTATAAAAATGAAGGTGTAAGCCCAACTGGGAGTCATAAACCCAATACTGCAATTCCGCAGGCATTTTACAATGCACAAATGGGGATAAAAAAACTAACTACTGAAACGGGTGCCGGTCAGTGGGGATCGTCGCTTGCATTTGCGGGGTCAGTTTTTGGAATTGATGTACACGTATTCATGGTTAGGATAAGTTATGAACAGAAGCCATATCGCAGAGCAATGATGCAGGTATTCGGAGCAGAAGTAACTCCGAGCCCTTCTAATTTAACGAATGTTGGAAAAAGCATAAGAGAGAAATATCCCGATACGCCTGGTAGTCTTGGCATTGCTATTAGTGAAGCCGTTGAAATTGCGGCAATGAATAAAGATACAAATTATAGTTTAGGGAGTGTACTTAATCATGTTTTGATGCATCAGTCAATAATTGGTGAAGAAGCCCTTTTGCAATTTGATTTGGCAGAAGATTATCCTGATATTCTAATTGCATGCGCGGGAGGAGGAAGTAATTTTGGAGGATTCACATTTCCATTTATCGGGGAGATGCTAAGAGAAAAGAAGAAAATGAAAGTAATTGCAGCAGAACCAAGTGCGTGCCCAAGTCTTACGAAAGGAACATATGCATATGATTTCGGTGATACAGGAAAACTAACACCGTTAGTAAAAATGCATACACTCGGGAGCGGATTCATTCCACCTTCAATTCATGCCGGTGGATTACGATATCATGGGATGGCGCCATTGGTTAGTCATCTTAAAGAATTGAATCTTATTGAAGCCCGGGCTGTAGATCAGTTAGATTGTTTTAAGGCAGGATTACTTTTTGCTCAAAACGAAGGGATCATTCCGGCACCCGAAGCAACGCATGCAATTAAGATAGCGATTGATGAAGCGTTGCTTTGTAAGCAGGAAGGAGTTTCAAGAACAATTGCTTTTAACTTAAGCGGCCATGGTCATTTGGATCTTGGTTCTTATGCTTCTTATTTTGCAGGAAGCCTTGAAAACACTGATTTTCATGAAGATGAAATGAAAAATGCTATATTGGAATTACCTGTGGTGTGATATTTTTTGAAAGGAAATAACGAAAGCCCGGGAAGCCGGGCTTTCTAAATTATTATCAGTACTACATGAAATAATAATATCTCACACAGTTTGTTTCCTTGTAATTAAGAACATAGTACCACCGAATATTGCCATTATAGCTCCCCACCAGATATCAGGATGAATTGAACTTAAGATTTTTTGATTTACCGGCGGGTTATATAACATGTAAATACCATTTAGAAAAATAATTGCTCCCATTACTAATAGTATCAATCCTACAAAAAACCATATCGGTCTCATTTTTACTTCTTGCATTTCTTTAAACTCCGTTTACCAGAATAATATATTTAGAATTACTAAAATTAAGAGTGAGATAACTGCATAAAACTCAGGACGTTTCAATAGGGGCAAAGATTTATCAAGGTTTTCTTTTGTTAATCCCTTTACAAGTCCAACCAATTCTTCTTTTGGTCTTCTTTTTGTAAACAAGCTTACTATTACAGTAACACCTGCGCAGATTACCCAAGCCCACCAGGCACGCCAGAAGTTAGCAGCCATATCACTTTGAACACCCGACATAGTAATTAAACTTTCATTGAACCATTGAAATTTAACTGCCATGTACATTGTAAAAGATGAAGACATACCTGCAATCAATCCCCAGAATGCACCGTTCGGAGTAATCCACCATACGAACATACCCAGAAGCATTGTAGCAAACAGAGGAGCGTTTACCCACGAAAATATTGCCTGCATATAATCCATTATACTTGGAAAACTTTTAGCCCAATATGCTGTACCTAATGAAATTATTACTCCAACAATTGTTGAAGCGCGTCCCACCCATAATAAGTGAGAATCAGAAGCTTTTTTATTTATTACCGATTTGTAAATATCATACGTCCATACCGTATTAAACGCACTTATGTTTCCTGCTTGACCTGCCATGAATCCTGCCAATAATGCTGTTACTCCAAGTCCCACCAGTCCGGATGGATAATAGCGTGCAATCAGAAGAGGAAGAGCCGAATCATAATTTATATGCCCTCCATCCTGTAGAAGTTTAAACCCACTTTTAGGATCAATTGAAAGAGCGATTGCAATTAAACCGGCAACAATAACAATGAAGGGAAGTGCCATCTTAAAAAATGAGGCGAGTATTGGAGTCATTCTCGCTGTACGAAGGTCTTTAGCGGAAAACGCGCGTTGTATTACAAGAAAGTCAGTTGTCCAATATCCAAAGGATAATACAAACCCTAACCCCAATACTATTCCACCCCAATGAATTAACATTCCATTTTGCATAGGATTTGAAGATGAAGACCAGAGAGTTGTAAAGGAAATCTGCGGACTGTATTCATTTATACGCGCTATTATTTCTTTAAGACTTCCAATTTCAATAATTCCGAGAATTGAAATAAGGAATAGTCCAAACCAGATTAAGAAGAATTGGATAATCTCAGTGAAAATTGCCGACATAAGTCCGCTAAGACCAACGTAAACTGCTACAGTAAATGCCGATGCCCATAAACTTACATCCCAGTTCCAGCCTAAAAAAGTATGCAGTACCAGAGCCATAGCATAAAGATTTATTCCGGAAACAAGTAAAGTCATTACAGCGAAAGCTATCCCGTTAAGTACACGGGTCTTTTCATCAAACCTGAGCTTCAAATATCCTGGCACTGATTTTATTTTACTACTGTAGTAAAAGGGCATCATATATATACCCAGAAAAAGCATTGCAGGTATCGCACCTATCCAGTAGAAATGAGCGACAAACATTCCGTATTTAAATGTATTGCCAACCATACCAAGCAATTCAAGAGCACCCAGATTGGCAGAAAGGAAAGCAAGTCCGGCAACCCAGGAAGAATTCTTCCTGCCGGCAAGGAAAAAATCCTCTTCGTTTTTCATAAACTTTCGTAGGTACCATCCGATACCAAGAACAAATCCAAAATATACCAGGATTATTATCCAATCAATTACTGATAATCCGATTGTCTGCATATTTCCCTCTTAAAGAATGTACATTTATTTGTTGTGTGTTTAAGGAATTAATAATCAGTTTAATGGTTAATTGAAAATCTCATCAGTTGAAAAATAATTAAATATCGTTTAAATCCAAAGTAATTGACGCTGTCATAGATTTATAATTGCAACTGCTTAGCAGTTACGAATAAAGTCTCCTAAAAAATCAATTTCACTATGGTTATACATCTGACTGACTGGTAATGGTAAAAGGTCATTGGTAAGCCTTGCCTCAAATGAAGCCTTATTTACTTTGTTCAGAACCCGGTCCCAATAAGTATCAATATAAATCTTTTGGTTGATGGCTTTTTCCTTTATCTCATTTCCTTTCGGGCTAAGAAATGGATAAACAAAGGGTGCATCAGTTTCGTCAGGTTCAATTTTTAATTCATTTATGTTCCCAAGTTTTTCGTGTAATAATAAAAAATTAACTTTCCTTTGCATCCTTACTTCTTCATAATTAATATTACCCAATAATGCTTCAGTAAGATGAGACATTTTCCTTATCGGCTGCCTGCTCAATTGCTGTTCATTCTTACAAAAGGATTCATAACCATCATTTATCCCCTTATCGGTCTGGACCAACAAATGCTCCATACGATTATATGAATAGTCCTGTTCAAAATTATCATTAAGAATATGATTTGAATATAAATAAGCTCCGTCGGGAACACCAAAAAATTTGCGGGCAGAATAAAATGTATCAATGCCATCCAATGGCAGACTAAAAAAATCATGGGTGTTGTCAACAATCAGGTTCTTGATTTTACCTGCTAGTTTTTCAACAGTTTTCTTTTTTATACCGAAATAGTTTACATATAAAAAAGCATCATCGTCATTAAGATCTGAAGTAAAAATCGGGTCAAGATTCTCATCAATATTATAGTAATCAAATTTTACATCTAATTTGTTTATTGGCTCGAATATCACTTCGCAGATATAAAACGGCAGGTATATTTTTCTGTATTTATTTGCATGCAGGATATATTCCAGGCAATTCCTGCCGGTATTTAAATGCAATGCTTTGTTATGGTAACCGGTAAATTTATTTAACCCAAGTTCAGTGTATCCACCAATGGGTTTGTTTGTTAAACTCATATTATTTTTGATTTGTTTTATTTGTCATACTATTCGCCATTACTTCAAAAGAATCATTTTCTTAACAGCGCTGAAGTTGTTTTTCCCATCCGAAGTCCGTGTGTTTATTGAGAAAAGATATATACCACTTGTCAGTCCTGCTGCATTAAAAACGAATTCATATTTACCCTTGCTTCTTATTCCCTCATTAAATTCGCGTACGTTCTGACCTAATGAATTGAATATCTTAAACACAACTGTACTTTCAAATGGAAGGGAATATTTAATAATTGTTGATGGATTAAATGGATTAGGATAATTCTGGTTTAATTCAAAATTTAATGGAAGATTTTCATTTATCAAGATATAGCTGGATGTGGTATCAGGATATGACCTGCTCTTGCCACGGACTAAAGTTCCGGAAGGGGTTAAGCTGGATTCTAACCAATTTCCATCTGAACTTACATTTGGTTTTAATGCTGCAGAAGTTTCAACCTTGTCAGCTACAGACCAGTTACACCAGCTTAATTTGTTACTGTTCATAAAGTTCATCCAGTTTTCAACTTCAACGTAATCAAGATAACCATCTCCTGTAGATTCGCAGGTGCCCCATTCAGTTACAAAAAGAGCAATGCCATTATTAATTGCTGTTATAGCTTTGTTTCTTAAAGATTGCTTATGGCTGGCTGCATAGAAATGAAGTGAATATGCAATATTTTCATATTCAAGCGGGTTTCTTGATGCCGTATCTACATCCTGAGACCATGTAGGTGTGCCCACGACAATTATATTATCCGGATCTATAGAGCGTATTCCCTCAATAACACTTATAGCGTAGGGTTTAACAACCTTAGTCCAGGATACTAGCTGTGGTTCATTATAGATTTCATAAATAATGTTAGGTTGGTTTCCATATAAAGTGGCAATTTGTTTAAAGAAACTGATTGATTGCTGAGTATAATTTTGTGCGTTATCATCATGCCAGTCAACAATTACATAAATCCCAAGATCAATACAAGCATCTATCACCGTTTTTATTTTATTAAATTCTAAATCCGGATTCTGAAGATATCCACCTGATTCTACACCAAGGGCGGCACGGACAACAGTACATTTAAAATCGTCCCTCAGCCACTTCACACAATTATAATTATAAAACCTTCCCATCCATTGACTCCAGAACATACTCATTCCATGCAGTGATACCGGATTTCCAATTTTGTTAACTATTTTTGTTCCCTGCACCCGAAGTTGACCATATTTTGCTACAATTGAAGAGTCATTTCCTGATAAATTTCCGCTAATTTTAAGCTGCTGCTTTGCGAAGGATAAAGAAAAGCATAAAATAATTATGACTAATATCTGATTAAGTAAAAAAGGTCGAGTATAGTAAAAGTAATCTTTATCCGGTACATTAGTAGAAAACTCCATGGTATTACCTTTTTGTTATTCTTTTGATAATCAAATTTCACGCCTAAAATATTTCTTAAATAACAGTGTAAATTGCATTAAAAGTTATAAATCTTATAAAAGGTTTTATCAATTTAATAATATAACTCACCGGATATAATATTATTAGTAGAATTGAGTTTTGGCAGGGTATAATAAGTAGCACTAATATAGCAATTATTTACTATATCGGCATTTTGTCCTCTGAAGAGACAAATGTCATTATTTCATAAGGATCATTTTCTTAACAGCAGTGAAATTATTTTTCCCGTCTGTAGACTGTGCGCTTATAGCGAACATATAAATACCACTTGCAAGTCCCGCTGCATTAAAATTAATGTCATAATTACCCTCTTTCTTTGTGCCTTCATTGAACTCATGGACACTTTGTCCTAAGGAATTAAATATCTTCAGAGTAACCGAGCTTTCAGAAGCAAGAACATATTTAATGGTGGTTGAGGGGTTAAAAGGATTGGGATAATTCTGTAACAATGAAAATTCTGAAGGACCTGCCAAAGAAACTGAGGGTAATTGAAGTTGAACTGACGGAAGAATATTTCCATCAACAGATGCAAATTCACATAATGATTGATCAAATTGGAGGGAAAATCTTGAGTCAGGCTTGAAAGCAGATGTAGGTTTAAATCTAAGTACAAGAATGTTACTTCCGGATTTAAGTGAATATGGATTTTTTCCGCCCGAAATATCAACCCAGGCAATCTTAACATTTCCATTTTTACCGTTAGTAATTATATTTTCAATTGTAGAAGTGATCCCGTCAAAGGATGCAAGTTCTGATGGATAGTTAAAGGACAAATTCATAGCGCCCAGATTAACATTCTGGTTGATGGTAACAGGAATATCAAATTCTTCGTTCTGCTTTATCTTCAACAAAGCTTTTTGTTCAAATGTAATGAAACTTTGTTTAAGAATAGCTGACATATTCGAAGATGCATTTACGTCGCCTGACATTAAACTATTAATATTAAGATTTATATTTGAATCGGCTACGGTAACTGCAGGATATGTGAATACCCAATCAGATGAAGTGAATGAACTTGTTAATCCAGCCCATCTTCTCACTATTAATAAAGCATCTGTGTTATTAACTCCTCCCTGTAGGCTTACATCCGCGGATAGGTTTTGTATGTCTGAAAAGGTTCTGAGTCCAACATAATACTGGGCTATCCAAAGTGCATCCGTGGAATTTATTTCATTATTCATCCATGGATTAGCAGTAGTTGCTGTCATAGTATAAGATCCATTTGGCACGTTCATAAAATTAAATGAACCGGAATTATCTGTCGTGGTAGAAAACCCTCCAGGGTTAAGTGTGACAATCACATTTTTAACTCCCTGCGGAACTGTAGAAGCATAGAGAACTTTACCTGAAACTGTGGGCAATGGTATTGTCTTAAAGTTTGAAACAGTTGAATAGTTTCCTGCGAGTCCAAGATATGAGGCATTAACCCGCCAATAATATTTAGCGTTTTTATTCAAAGAAGTTACATTCAAACTTGTTGCCATTATTCCCGATGAATCTTTATTGGTTGTAACAAATAAGGAGTCCGTTGATATCTGCACTCTGTATGACTGAGCTGTTGCAACACTTCCCCACGAAAGTGTTAAAGCAACCGGTTGATTGACTGCTCCTGTTAAAGGAGAATTCAACACAGGTGCGGCAGGGGGGACTGCCTGAGCAATAGAACCATTTGTGTAAATAACTCCGCTTATAATTTGTCCTGAAGAATTAATTACTTCCGATAGCACAGCATTAAATCCAATAGGACCAGAGCCGGTCAAATATGTAAATTTCAGATTAGCAAGTAGACCGTTAGAAATAGTTATTGGTGTAGTTCCTGTCGGATCGGTCCAGGATAATGTAAGGACTCCCGATGCTGCGTTATTTGAAATTGTAATTCCGTTATATGTGTTGGATAATCCGATATATGTCAGAAGAGAAGTGTTATAAGTAATTTTAACCGTAAATGAGTTGATACTATTAAATGTTTGAGCGTTCAGAGGTAAAATGACCGATGTATTATTTAAGGCTGTAGTATTTCCAATTGAAAGCGTGGGGAAATTCCCTGTAAAAGGAGTAACTCCTCCATTATTAAATGACACCGGGATTGGAACTGCCTGCTCATCCGCAAATTGACACAATGGAGTATTAAAAGTGATCGGGGCTGAACCGCCATTATATGTAAAATTTAAATTAAGTAATGCGGATCCGTCAGGAAATGTCTGAGGAGACATGCCAGTAAAATCGACCCATGCAATAGATATAACTCCACCTGAAGCATTTGATATAAAAGATAAACTCGTGGTGGTAGAAATACTCGTAAATGTTAGAGCGGAATTGTAGGGTATTTTTAGAGAAATTGCCCCTATGTTAGATAAACCCTGCACTTTTACAGGAACAGAAACGTTTGTTCCGGCAGCAGCTACAACATTTGATATATTTATTGACGGTGATAGTAGTATTCCATCTCTGTTTTTACCACCCGGTAACATAGTTCCGGAGAGAATTACTAACAAACCTATTGCATAAAGTAATTTTTTCATCATTTCTCATTATATATTTTTTTAGAAACCAGTTCAAGGACAATACCAAAGAAAAATGAAGAATTTATACGAAAAATCAACAACTTCTCAGAACAAATATGTATTAATATGAGATTCTGATTGATATGAGAAATTTATCGCCGGAGTTCTTTGCCAGGTAAGTTCTGAAATACCCGCATTCCTTAATAATCTCGTTGTAGTAATCAGTGTTATTATATGAATCTTTCAACTGCTTGAAATATTTGCCTGCAACAAAATCAACTCCCTTCTTTCTATCCTTCTTAAGGAAATATTTATTCTGTTCACACTTTGCAGCCATGAAACAGCATTGTGCCTTGAAGTTTTTATCATTCGAAAGTTCCATCGCTTTAAGATAATATTTAAGTGCATTTGAGCAGTCAAAAACATTAAGATTAACATAATCAGTATCAATGCCGGAATCCCAGCTCCTATAGCAGATCCGATTTTGGATCTAATTTATAAATTTCTTTCATCCCCCTTAGCGGGTCAGTATATATTCCTACAAGCTGCCAGATAATTTCCTTTTCTCTGTCTGTCTTTGCCAGTTTAAGGCTTTCCATTAAGTCACTTTCTTCCCTTGGGGCAAATCCAAAATATGCCGTATTTCGCATCTCAGGATACTTATCATAAATAAGAGAGTATAAATAATTGGATTCTCCAAAATTCTTCATTTTATAAAAAGCTCCGGCAGCATATCCCATGATAATATAACCGGACGATCTGGAAAAGATAACGCTCATAAATAAACATATTATTAACATTATGGAGTTGCTTAAGCCCTCCACTTACAAGTACTTTCATGCTGTCTTTATTATTTCGCGGATCTAAAGATTGTATCTCCTTTTCATCATATTTTCCTTTGATATCATACCAATATTCAAAATCCTTCCGGAATGTCGCAAATGTTTCGCATCTTTTAGCAAATCCCAAATAAAAAAGGAACTGCCTTACAATGTTTTTATCAGAATAATTTAGAATCGTATTGGTGACAAGTTGGTTCGAAAGGGGGAATATTGGATTTTTAAGAAAATAAATTAATGTATCGATTTCCCCTATCCTTGCCTTTTTGATTAAATAACCCAGATCCTTTATTGTTACCTTCCCTACAAAGAAGGCGCTCCACTCATCTATATTAATTGAATCAAAATCATGGATATTTGTTTCCTTCGTCCTTCTCATACCAAAAAGTATCAATTCTGATTTATAAAAAGGAGTATATATACCCGCCGGAATTAGTTCCTGGGGGAAAAAAGAGTAAGTCGGATCATAATAATCTGGTCCGCAGGCTATTATAATTACAGCTGTAACAATAATTAATGAGCTAATTAAAGCAATTAAAAATTTTAGTGAAATCTTCCTCATTGTATTTTGCTATTTTTAGTGAATCAAAATCAAATACAGAAATAGTTCTTCTGTTATTATTTAAATACGCTGCTGCCTTTCTGGCTGCCGCCCGGCATAACTGCTGGTCAGATTCCTCAATCTTCAAAAGATCTCCCTTCATAAAATAATTGCCATGCAGGAAAAAGCTTTCGATCACTGAATATGAATTTTTACCCCACGCTTTAAATCTTTTATCAGTTTCAATTTCAGAAATCATTGATTCATTTAATAAACCGCTGATTTTATTGTCCCTTATATGTACAACCCAACCGAACATCGGAAGAACAACATCAAGCGGAAGGGGATAGATTTTAATAGCTGCTGTATATTTACTGGCATCTGTTTCATTATAAATAGAATTCAAATTATCATTGATATTAATGTTTCCCATATTGTAAAACATAAGCATTCCCCTGTCTAACCGGCGGAATCCCGGTTTTGGACGAATATTTTATCTGATGCAGCCTTATTGTTGAACTTATAATCTTTCCATCAGACTTAAAGTGTTTCTTAAGACACTGAATAAGTAGAAAATATTTTGACCTTGAGGTTTCACTCCAGTCACAATCGATCTGTAATTCCTTGAATCTGATTTTATTACTGGTAAGTATATAATTAACACGGAACATAATTTTATTGGCAAGTGCTTCAACCTGTTGATCAGGTAAATTAGCAATTGCTTTGTTTGTAATATAAATAACAGGAATTATATTGAAAGAGGAATCAGGATTATTATTAAACGTTATTTCTCCCAGAGGAATTGGTGCATTAAGTTCTTTGTCCCAATCTACATCAAACAATCGTAAATAGATCTTTCTGACATTAAGATCTGATAAAAATCGAATCTCAGTTGGGGACATCGAAAAACTTGTTTTCCAGTAATACATACCCCTGTCATTATTATCCTTGGTGTTTCTGCAGGAAAAACTGATTAATGATATAACAATACAAAATAGTAGGAGCCGTTTCATGTTTGAATTCAAACTACCATCGGCTCCTCATTATCGAAGGTCGAATCTTGTCTTATCTTTTCAAGAATAGAAACCGCTTTTGATTGATCATTCCTTCCGTTCACATCAATCATCGGTTATAATTTCATCTTATCCATAAATGTAAAGCTCAACATTATTGACATTGCCAGTATTCCCAAGAACAAAATAATCATCGCAATATTATTCTTCATGGTTGTTTTGCTTACTTTTAATAAAATATATCCCACCAGTAAATTAATACAGCCCCATAAAACATTTACGAATGGAGATGATAACCCTTTACCCGGAGGGTTTGCGAAAGGAGAAGGGAAAGGATCTCCGGATACACCGTGAATATAATGAGGGACTACATTAGCTAAAAATGCTCCTGCAAAGAATGCGGCTAAATAATGATACCATTTCATTTTAAATTCCTTGTTTTATTGATAACCAATAATCACTGCCATAAAACTAATTATTAAAACAAAAAGGGTCAAATTTTAATGTGTTCTTCAGCCGGAAATTAGCAGTCATCTATCAGCCATATATACCGCGCTACTCTCTATCCTCTCTCTAAACATAGAGGTTACCTTGTTTTAGCGGGTATTTACCGGGATATAGCGGGTGTTTAGCGGGTAAATTTATTAGGATTTATTTGGGAATGAGACAAGAAGTGTTTTTCTATAACTAAATAGTTTAATAAATATTTAATTAAATGTCAATAGAATATTCCTAATCTTCTATGAACTTCACCATCTTATCCTTGTCCTTTTGATCAGGAATTTTATTAACTGCCAGATTAAAGTTTTCTGATGCGTGTGAATGATTGGCAACCAAACACAAAAACGTTCTTTAATAATCATTTAAGTTAAAAATATTGGAAAAGTCAATGTGAAAGTGTTATTTTTAGATAGTCCGGATATTGAACCAATTTTAATATAAGAGTCTGCTTAATTATATACTATTGTGAAAAATACCAATCCCAATTTAGTATTTCGATATATTCTAATTTTTCTAACGTTATTAAGTGTTGATAGTTCAGCTGACGTGGGGCAGTACAATATTGTTTCATCCTTGAATAAATCAATTCATTTAAGGAATTGGCAAATTGCAATAGATCAGGAGCAAAAAAGAGGACTCCAAACTCCCCCCGATTCTTTATGGAGCCAGTTAGGTTCCACTTTAGATTATGAAAAATATATTGAAGGGAACTGGCTTTTAAGGACAATTATTGTGGTTGAAGATTCATTAAACAATAAGGTGATTTGGGGGCTTTTTCCAATAAATTTTGTTACAGCGTATGATATCTATTGGGATGGAATAAGGATAGGGCAAAACGGGGTAATCGGAATTAATAGCACAGATGAAAAAGCCGGCTTGTCCAATTTTAATCTGCCTCTGCCTTCTAATCTAGTAAGCAAAGGGAATCACTCGCTTGTTCTTCGCATATCAAATCATAATAATTTCTCTTCATGGAGATGGTTTTATGGAGATATTCTGGCAGGTCCATACGAAACCGAGCTAAAGACCAGATACATAGCCCATTACCAGGCATTTTTTATATCGGGCATTTTATTAATTCCGTTTCTTTTTAATCTTTTTCTTTATATAGCAAGGAAGAGAAAGACCGAGCATCTTTTATTCAGTTTAATTTGTTTTATAGTTATTGTGGATTCGGTGACCAGCCTGCTTCCAACACTAATGGATACCCCAACAACCTTTGTACACTGGGAATTATATGTCTATAAGATAATTACTCTCCTATTTACTATACTATTTCCCGCATTTTTTGTCTACTCGTTCTCATTTTCAAAAAAGATTATCGGAATTACGACATTCGCAATTCTTATTATCTACATATTTTTTACGAACCTTGGGAATGTTTTCAACATAATGTCTATTAGTGTGCTCATTATTTGCAGTTTAATTTCTATATGGGCATTGTATGAACGAAAAGAAGGAAGCCTGACTATTTTTATAGGGTTAATAGCAGCATGGACGGCCTATTTTTTCAATTTTGCTTTTGCAGGATTAGCGGCAACTATGGTAATATGTACGAGCTTTTCAATAGCGAGGCAGTTTGCCAGAAAGGAAAAAGCTGAAAGAGAAGCCCAGCTAAGATCGGCACATTTAGAAAACGAATTATTAAACAAGAATATTAATCCGCATTTCATTTTAAACACACTAACATCAATAATCGTTTGGCTAAGGAAAGATTCCGCATCCGCCATAAAACTAATCGAAGCGCTTGCGGAAGAATTCAGGACGATTAATCAAATCTCTGCACTTAAACAAATTCCAATCTATCAAGAAATTAATTTATGCAGAGTACATCTGAATATTATGAGCTACCGCAAAGGAGCCGACTACAGGATGGAAACGGAGGGGATTGCTGAAGAAGAGAGTGTGCCTCCCATGATATTTCATACACTAATTGAAAACGGACTAACTCACGGGTATGAAAATAAAATGCAGGGGACATTTAATTTGCAAAGGAAAAAAAATAACAATTGCATACAATATGTTCTTTCAAACGACGGTGACTTTAAGTCGGATGAGCAAAAGGATTCCAGCGGCTTTGGGCTTAAATATATAAAAAGCCGTCTGGAGGAGAGCTATCCTGACCGATGGAAAATCGTTTCACAGAGACATGTGCAGGGGTGGGAAACGATTATTGAAATTAAGGACGAATAATGCGCATACTTATTGTTGAAGATGAACTTCCTACTGCCGAAGACATACAATTATTAGTCAAACAAATTCCGGGAAATGATATTACATCTACTCACATTGAGACCACATTGGACAATGCGCTGACATACCTTAATGAAAAGCAAATAGATGTTTTACTGCTGGATTTGAATCTCAACGAAAAAGACGGATTTCAAATTCTAAAACAGGCAGTAAGCAAGTCATTCCATACAATAGTTATTTCAGCCAATATCAACCGGGCTATTGAAGCATTTGAATACGGTGTTTTAGATTTTATACCAAAACCATACAGTGAGGAAAGGCTAACATCTGCATTCCAACGGCTAAAATCAAATCATGCTTTAGACGGACATTCAATGAAATATCTTTCGGTAAAAAAGGGATTTGAAATACGGGTAATTCCTATTGAAGAAATCCGATATTTCAAATCTGCGAACATTTATGTAGAACTGCATTTGAAGGATGGACACATTGAGGTATATGACAAGCCACTAAAGCAACTAGTTCCATTATTACCCTCCAATTATTACCGCATACATAAATCATATATTGTTAACATAGATTCAATTGAAACTATTCTGACCCCAGGCGGCGGAAAATACCGTGTAGTATTAAATAGCGGTGACTGTTTACCAGTGAGCCGTAAAATTATAAAAAAGTTAAAAACAATTTTATGCTTAGGGGCAAACGGTTAGACATTTTCTATTCTAACTACTCCACATTATCCTCTTCATTTGTGCATTTCACAAACTCACGGTGCAGTTTGCAAGGTTTTTATCACAAACCACATTTCCACTAAATAATTTTACAAAGGTTTTTAGTTATTGCTTATATATACTAAAAACTAATCTATCTAAGAAAGAATAAAATAATTTAGCAGGAACTATAAATGAAAAGAACGATACAACTTTTATTTATCATTTCGATAATGGTTATTTCATCGTTATACGCACAAACAATTCCGACTGACAGTTTGTATCTGGGACAAACGCCTCCCGGAGATACTCCCGTTATATTCGCTCCTGGAATTGTGTCATTGCCTAATAGGAATGAGCCATGTATAACATTCGCTCCGGACGGCAAGTCGGCTTATTTTTATATAGAATCTAATCCAACCCCATACACAATGTTTTCAGAATACAAGAATGGTGCATGGACACAGCCTGTCTCGCCTTCATTTGCAAATAGCAGGTTAACCGGGGAACCATTTTTTGCTTTTGGTGGGAAAAGAATTTATTTGAATTCAACTAAGGCCCTTAACCAGGTGGGAAAAGTCGATTTGTCTTATGTCGAAAAAAGTGACAGTGGTTGGAGTCAGCCTGTAAGTCTGGGTAATCCCCCAAATTCCGTTCAAGCTCAATATCATTCTTGCATTGTTGCTGATACTTCCATCTATTTTTCTTCAAACAGCGGCACAATTTGTCGTTCTCAATATAGAAATGGCGTTTATCAACCGCGAACAACGCTTCCGTATCCCATCAATAATGCAAACGAATCGCAGACTTGGGGAGACCCGTTTGTTTCTCCGGATGAAAGCTTTCTTATTTTAAAGTCAACCAGATATGGCGGGTTTGGTGGAAATGATATTTATATCAGCTACTGCAAAGAAGACAAATCATGGACCAATCCTAAAAACCTGGGCAATAAAATAAATACTGCGGGTGAGGAGACTTCTGGTGACATTACTTTTGATGGTAAATATATGACTTTTGGGAGGAATGGAGACCTGTATTGGGTTTCTACCAGTTTCATCGACAGCTTAAGACATACTAATTTTGACCCTTATTTAAATAATCAAATTTCTTCACAATCATTTGTCGTTGGAAACAAAATTAATTATACCATTCCCGATAGCACCTTTATTGATGACGATGGAAATAATACCCTGACATACTCAGCTACCTTAGGCAATGGAAATCCACTACCTGCATGGTTGTCGTTTAATTCTTTTACAAAAACTTTCACTGGTACACCAACTGGAGCTATCAATATGACCGTAATGGTAACGGCAACCGATACTGCCAATATGAGCGTTTCATGTACATTTGTCATCAATGTTAAAATTACCGGAATGGAAGAAACTAAAGAACAACATCCTGAAAGTATGAATCTGTTTCAAAATTATCCTAATCCGTTCAATCCAACAACAACTATAGAGTTTACAATTTCGAAAACCGGCAGATACACCCTGGAATTATATAACCCAATCGGGGCGCTTGTAAAAAAAATAATAGATAAGGAATATAAAGAGGGATACTATAAAGAAACATTCGACGCAACGGGACTATCGAGCGGCATGTACATATACCGGCTGGCAGGCAGCAATGCAAGCATTGTACGGAAGATGGTGATACTTCGTTAGTATATAATTACAGAGCTTATACAATCCTCTTCTGTTCTTGAAATCAGAGGTGCCTGATTGAGGTTGATCAAAATTAGACTGCAAGATCATTTAAGATTTTCTCAATAGTTTGTTCCAATAACTCATTTAATTCCTTTGAATTTTCCAACATAGGAAAATGGCAGGAACCTTTCATGTGCAGCACTTCGTAGCCGCTTCCTGCATATAGTTTCAACGGCGCTTCGTTTGTTGGCATATAATCTACATTTATCAAATACAATTTCAACCTTAATTGAGGAAGTAATTTTTTCTCCGTTTCAAACATTTTGAAAACTTCCGGCATAATTTCTAAACCCATGGGTTGATAAGCGTTACGATAGTCTTTTATTATCTGGTTGGTAATTTCAGGTGAGGTTTGTTTTGTAAGCAACACCATACGGGCATATTGTTCATTAGTATTAGCGAAATCAGTTTTAAGATTTTCCTGAATTGTAACTGCCTGTTGCTGATATTCCTGAGGCAGAGGAGTTGCCGCGTTTTTAAAATTGTCGATTCCAATAAAGCCAATTATATTTTCAGGATACGAAGTAGCTGCTATCAGGTTTATATCACCGCCTAATGAATGCCCTATGAGGATTACATTTTTTAAATTCAATTCTTTTATAAGGGCATGCACATCTTCAGCAAAACCCTTTACCGACCAATGTTTACGATCCCTAGCTGAGTTCCCATGACCAGGAAGGTCCGAAGTAACAACCTTGAAACGTCGACTGAAAAAACTCCCTTGATTTGCCCAATAAGTTTGGTCAATGTAGGAACCATGCACAAATAATAAAGTGGTATCCCCAGTGCCAGTAACCACATAATTGATAACGGCATTATCCCTTTTAATTTCTTTCGTTTTGCTTATATTTATCATATTTTTATTCATAATTATTTAACAATTCCTCTATTTCAAATATCAAATCCTCAATGATATTCAGCAATTGTTTCATTAATCCACTCTCCTAGTCCCTATTCATTACCCTGTCCGCATTAAAAATAGCTAAAATTAACTAAAATCAAAAGATTTCTTTCCGTATTTGTATTCGGTAATTCTCAAAATCAAACGGACCAAATGCTCAAATCAACATTTTTACTCTTACGTAAATCCTTTACAACTAACATTCATTTAAAATTGGAAGTTATATTTCTTACAAAGCAATCAGAAAAATATCAGCGTAATGATCCTAAGTTAAAAACTAGTAGAACTGATAGGATGTTCTTTAGTTTCATGAAGGGTATTCTATTTAATTGGAAAGAAAGGCATTTCATTGTAAAACCGAACACGCTTATAAAATGGCACCGGTTGGGCCTCTGTCATAAGCTAAAAAACCTCAAATAGTCGATTTTAAGCGCTAAATGAGGTTTTTATTATCTTTGCGGAGAGTCAGGGATTCTACGATAGGTCAAAAATGATGCGAATTCAGCTCAAATACGCATCTTTTCAAAAAATTCATCTAAAGTTCTCCTATCAGAAAAAGTGGTTATATTGTATCTATTGGTCTGTATGGGACTAATGGTATGTGTGGTTCAATAAATAAACGAAAATATCTGAAATTAATTGAATCGAATCTTAGGCATATTACGAATATCTGCCTAAGAAATGATTCAGTTTTAATGTTGATAAATTTGTGAAATTCTTACTTAATACATGTGTATTTTTGAATAGACACAATGATATTATTATATTTAAGAAGTTATTAATTGAATGATGTGGATAAACAAGATTATATAAAATACTGGCTCAAAACTTCTGAAGATGATTTATCCTCAATGGAAAGCACCTTCAATGTTGGAAATTATGACTGGGCATTATTTATTGGACATCTTTCACTCGAGAAGATTCTCAAAGCCTTGTGGGTTAAAAATAATGAAAGTGATATTCCTCCTAAAACGCATAACTTGAAAAAGATTGCGGATGAGGCAAAATATCCGGCAACAGAAGGTGAAGCTTTGTTATTGTTAGAAATAAATGATTTTAATCTTGAGGCACGTTATCCGGATTATAAATTTGATTTCCATAAAAAATGCACAAAAGAATTTGCCGAAAACTATATTACCAAGATAAAGGAACTGCATAAGTGTATAGCCAGTCTGATATAAATAATTTAGTAAATAAATTTGTGAACCTTGTTACAGATGAATTTCCAATAAAAAGTGTCTATCTTTTTGGCTCATATGCTAAAGGTGAAGCAAAAGAATATAGCGATATTGATCTTGCGGTAGTTTCTGATAAATTTGAGGGGAGTAGGTTTTTTGATAAAGAAAAACTAAACAAATATATTCTTAAAACCTCAATTGATCTTGAAATACATCCTTTTAGAACAATGGATTTTACAGAAGACAATCCATTCGTTAAAGAAATCATTCAGACGGGATTGAAGATAGTATAAATAATATCTTCAATCAAAATACTTTTCAACTTCACTTCAGAATGCTGGCATATCTAATGTTCAAATCTTTATACTTATTCTTCAAAAATTCATTTACAACTAAATCCCAATTGATATTAGAAAATGTTTTTTTACACAAGCAGTTGGAAATTTATCAGCGTAACGATCCCAAGTTAAAAATCAGTGGTTCTGATAGAATGTTTTTTAGCCTTATGAAAAATTGGAAAGAAAGACTTTTCATTGTAAAACCGAATACTCTTATAAAATGGCACCGGTTGGGTTTTCGTCATTTCTGGAAATGGAAGAGCGGGACAGAAGGAGGAAGATTTTCCATGAATTTAGAAGAGTTATTCTAATTAAAAAGATGGCAAATGAAAATCCGGATTGGGGTGCTCCAAGGATCCATAGTAAATTATTAATGCTCGGATATAAAATCTGCGAATCAACTGTGCAGAGATATATGCCTAAAAAAGGTAAAAGAAACAACGGTCAGAATTGGAAAACATTTCTTAAGAATCATTCAAAGGATATTATCGCAATAGATTTTCTAACAGTTCCAACTATTAATTTCAAATTGATGTATGTGTTAGTAATAATAGAACATCACCGCCGGAAATTAATTCATTTTAATGTTACTAAGAATCCAACCTCCGAATGGACCATCCAACAAATAAGGAATAAGTTGTTCAATTATGAAGCTCCCAAACATTTAATCCGGGATAGAGATAAAAAATATGGGAACCTATTTAGTGAAGGGATCAACAATTTCGGAATTAAACAAATTATTACTGCCTATAGATCTCCCTGGCAAAATGGTTATTGTGAAAGAGTAATCGGAACAATAAAACGGGAATGTCTCGATCATTTAATTGTATTGAATGAAAATCATTTGAAAAGTATTCTTGATAATTACGTCTCCTACTATAATAAATATAGACCTCATCTTGGAATCAATAAAGACTCGCCTGAAGGAAGAGAAGTTCAATCAGAAGGTGAGATTTACAAAGTTCCGGTTGTAAACGGTCTTCACCACGTTTACTTTAGGCAAGCCGCCTAAAATCTAATTCGTTCGTAAAATATTAAATTATTATCGGGGATAACTACGCCTGTTAATGAATAATCTAGGCAAATTATGAGAGAAATGGCATGTAGAATTTGGAAGAATTAGATTGAAAATTGTGAAATTGAATTAACTGTCCGGAGAAATTAACTAAGTTTTACATCGGATTGGTTTTTGACTAGGCACAGGGACTAATGGGACATATTGTAGAGGCAATTTATTATTTCCCATTCACCTTTTACGAATAAATTTCTACATTCAAAGTATAAAAGTACTTAAAAAATAATTACTAATTTAATTATTACTATAATGTCAGTTATTAATAAAAAAGCCGTCTGAATTAACTGACGGCTTAAAAATCGTTTTAGTAGAATTAAGTCACTATTTGGTTAACAGCATCTTTTTAACCTGACTATAATTGCCTGCTTCAAGTTTATAAATGTATAAACCGCTTGCCAGATTCCCGGCGTTAAATGTTGCGCTGTACATTCCCTTTTCCTTGAATCCGTTTACAAGTGTCATCACTTCCTGTCCCATCATGTTATACACTTTTAACTTAACATTTCCATTATATGGAATCTGATAATATATTTCTGTAGATGGGTTAAATGGATTTGGAAAGTTATTATAAAGTTTATATTCAGTAATACTCGCTAATTGATTATTACCAAAATTTGGTTTTTCCTGCCATCTTGAATCTGCACCGAACATACAATAGTGCGCTATTGAAGTAGTGTTTTCTATTGAATAGCCCGCATCTAATCTTAATTGATAATTTGAAGCGGAACCACTTATTATGTAGGTATTATCTGTATAAGTTTGTACATTTTTATTGATATATGCTTTTATAGCCCAGGGGCTCCATGTGAAACCATTAAGAACACTTCTATAAATAACGTAGGAAACGTGTGAATTTTCATTATCTGTCCAGTATATCGTGGGATTATTTCCTGTTGATTGATAATTAAATGTAACGTTCATAGAATTTACACTCGGAGTTCCATGAAATTTAGCAGTATAAGTGGTGTTATCACTTGGAGTAAACTGATGTGAGCGATCAGCAGTAATAAAAGTTTGGCCATTATACCACCCATAAAAAGCATAGTCTATTGCTGTTAAAGTTTGATCTTGTGCCGTACCTGAAATTGTATCCCCTTCTGTCACCTGAAAACCATTTGCAGGTGAATTATATTGGGTCCCCCTTACAGTAATGTTTCCTCCATTTCCAACTGATATAAATTCATTTTGAAAAGAAACACTTAATAGTAAATCATAAGTGACAGTCAATTTTATTGAAATTTTTGCCCCCGAATTAATGTTGGTGCCATCAGATCTAACACCAATATTAATGTGATTACTACCACTTAGCGAGGAGGTGATATCATGTTGTGTACCTTGCGCCAGATCTACATTAAAGAGCACAGATCCACTTGAGACAGAGCCATAAACCCAAGAATAATTGCTAAAATCTAAATTATTAGCAATTAAATCTATTACCCCGCTTCCTGAACCTGAAGATCGATATGCTTCTAATTTTGCTTTTATATTACATGCGTTTTGAGGGATCCATGATAAATCAAATTTATAAGCCGATACGTAAATTTCACCATAGAATGCGTATATTCCATAATTATAAGCATTTGTTAAATTATCAGACCCAGTTGGGAGATAATGGAATACACTTACCGACACCGATGGATCTAACACATTTGTATGGTGTCCTTGAGAAAAGATCAGTATTGAACTGAAAAAAGCGATAAACAAAAATTTGTTTAAAGACATAAGAACTCCTTATTTATTTAAAAATGATTATATTTAAACAGAAAAGTCCTCATTTCATTTTATCTTAAATGAAATAATAGGGTGCCAACCTTAGGACAATTCTGATACGGGAGGTAATGTTGACGCATTACCTCCTTTTATTTTAGTAGTAGCTTTAACCTCCTGTCATTTCTGCGATCCTTAAATATTTCTCAATATTATTTTAGAAAAAGCATTTTCTTTGTGTTAAAGTATGATCCTGCTCTGATTGCATATATATAGACTCCGGAACTCAATTTAGCCGCATTAAAGTTAACAACATATTTACCTTCATCCTGGTCTGTATCAACAAGTTTGGCAACCTCCCGACCAAGAATATCATAAACTTTTATTTCAACATGCGACTTTATCGGTATAGTATAATTAATATTAGTAGTAGGATTAAAAGGATTTGGATAATTGTTTGAAATATAAAATTCTGCCAAACCCTTTACCGCTTTTACAGAATCTATTGTATGGGCTGATAAATATTCTCCAACTATAAAAGCCGGCTCCATTAAAAACTCTGTTTTGTTCCCGTATATATTCTGTATTTCTAATTTCATATCAACTGCATCTTTGTCATATTTGTCCAGCCCTGATGTATTAAAGGTGAACATATATTGGTACAAACTCTGCTCCTTGCTGTCTGTTAACTTTAATTCTTCCCAGACTGAACCAGTTGAGTTTTTAATAAATATTGATACGTTTGCAGATTTATCCCGAAGATTTTTTTTATAATCATGAAAGCCCAATTTTACCTGCCCTTTCTCTTTTGGATCAAGTTTGTTTACTGCGTTCCCCAGACAATTCACTACCTCAAGATTTGTTATTTCTGGAATTGAATAGTAATTCTGATCAAGAACAAATTCTGATGTTAATAATGATTTACCATATTTGCTATTAACAGTGTAGTTATTGTTCTTTATTACATATTTGTAATTCCCCGGATCTAAGGCATATCGTTTCCCGGTGATAATATTACCTGAATCAATAAGTATTCCCCCTCCTTTCCAAAATTCAAAAGATGCTTTTTTCATATCCAGCGATCTTTGTTCTCCTGATTGCCCTAAAAAGAGAGAATAATTAGCATATGTATACTTGTCTTCATAGAATCCAATTAAGTTACCTGTAAGTGGAATTATTGCTCCGTCACCAAGACATAATGTCCCTTTGTCAGGAGAAGTGAAGTAAGAGGCTGTGTCCATAAATGAAGGCTTTTGAATTCTGAATGAATCAGCAACAATATATATTGGATCCATTTGGAACCAATCACCACTAAATATAACACAGTAACTATAATCTTTGGAATAGGGGCGGGTCATATATAATGTTCCTTGCCAGAATCTATCTCTAATAGTGCCAACTTCGCCTACTAGACCTTCGGTATTATCTCCATAACCAAACCCAGCTGCCTGGGTTGATACATCAGGGCGGAGATTAAGATTAATATTTTGACTCATAAAATCAGATGATTTATTGGAAAAATATAAATCTTGAGAAACTCCATAAGCATATGGATATTGAACAAGCCTCATTCTATTTGGAGGAATTGTTTCTTGCTGAAACTGACCTGCTTTAATCGAAATATTGTTTGGTAAAGACGATGTTTTATAATATATATTATTAGCATACCCGTAAGCTCCTATCCCCCCCCCGATAGTAGAATCCATATTTTTGATTATAACTGAGTTCTCTATATTATTTAATTTATTAAAATCATTTCCGGACTCATCTACTCCCTTAAATCCTATATTGTAGGTTGATTCAGAGAAATTAATATTTAACACTGTTGATTTTCCAACACTAACTCCTTCTTTATATTGAACCCTAAATCCAAGGGGTGTTGTATTATTATAAGCTGCATTCATTGCCCAAATATCATATTTCCCTGAAGGAATTGCTATCTTAAACGTTTTGTATACCCAGTTATAGTTTGGAATTTGATCGCAGATAATACTAAAATCTTTGCACAAAATAATAAAGGTTGTATACTGACTATCAAAGTTCAAAGTTAAAAATGATGCCTTTGTAAATGCCCATGGTACATTTACAACTTCATCTCCTGATAAGACTTTTATTTTTCCACTATAAAAAGGTGATGTGGTTAGGTTATCAGGCGCTACATTATTATTAACTGATAGTTGTATTAATATTCTGGTGGTTTCATCCGGAAGCAGTGAAAAATCGCTTGGATTTGCACTGACCGATACTCCTGAATACAAATTATCAATGTTTACTGTATAATTTTTTACAGAACCCGATTTATTAATTATAACCAAAGTATCTGTTGAAATCCAGTTGCTTACATCCTGATTATCTAATCCAAAACTTACAGAAGAAGGTATTGTAATAGTTGCCGTTGTAACAGATTTATATGCATTAACAATCCCGCAGCCCTCTGTCATAACGTCTAGACCAATATCTTTGGCTGTTGACATAATTGCTGATTTAATCATTGCGGGAGTCCAGTCCTTATGCTGCTTTTTTATTAATGCGCTTACTCCTGCTATATGTGGCGTAGCCATTGATGTGCCGCTCAATGTTTTATATGTATTGTTAAGATAAGTTGATGTTATATCTGAACCGGGAGCAAGGATATCGGGCTTTATTGTATAAACATTGTTAGTTGGCCCTCTGGAACTAAAAAAAGATAAAAGATTCGATTTATCCGTGGATCCAACTGTAATTGCATCTGCTGCACAACCGGGACTCCCAATAGTTCCATATGCCCCGTTATTACCGGCGGCTACACAAAATACCACTCCAATCTTAACTGCATTATTTACAGCCGTAGATAACGCGTCATTTGGATCCCCAACTCCACCCAAACTCATATTTGCAACATCTGCCTTATCATCATAATTGCCATTATTATCCGGATCTACAGCTCTTTCAATTCCAGCAATTACATTTGATTCAAAACCGGAACCGGAAGCATCAAGGACTTTATAAGCAAGTAGCCATGCATTAGGAGCTACTCCTTTAATCGTATCGGTATTAGCCGCTACAATTCCCGCCACATGAGTTCCATGCCCATAATCATCCATCGGGTCATTATCATTATTTACAAAATCATATCCGCCTATTACCTTAAATCCTGGACCAAATCCTTTCCCTAATGCAGGATGTAAATAATCAATCCCGGAATCAATTATTGCCACCTTAATGCTGTCCCCTTTATTCCCGTATGCAATCCATACTGAATCAGCTCCAATAAGATGCACACTCTCTGTTAAATTTGCTGTATAAGTCTTATCCTGATGAACCTGTTTAACATAATCCAGAGATTCGATCCCGGATAAAATAGCCCTGGGTATAGTTAATGCAGCGCCAAAAAATATTTTATTATACACCCGATTAATCTGGGGTTCTTCAACACTTATACTTAACTGATTCTGAATCGAATTGCAAAGTTTTGATACATCATTAACAAATTGTGACTGAATTGAAGAGTAAATAGCGTTACTTATTTTCATTAACCCCGCAGACTGTTGCTTTATGAAAAAGAGGAGGTTCCTTAAACTCAACTATTATCTTGAGCTTTTCTGTTAAATCTATATCTTGAAATTCAGTAGAGTCCTTCCCAATAAAATTCACATAAATATGCCCCGGTTTTCGCAGATAAATTTTAGGGTTAATTACTTTTTGCGCATACAAAGAGTCTATCAAAAGTATACTAAAAAGAAGAAAGAGAATGATGTTTTTATTAATAACCAAACTTCTATGTGACATTTTATAAATGTAGTTTAAGTAAAATATTTTTTTAGGTAAAGTTAATGTCTAAAATAATCTATTTTAAGCAAAAGCCGCCAGGCCTAACTAACGGCCATAGAATCTTTAATACCGTTATTTATTTTATTAGCACCATTTTTTTACTTGAAACAAAGTCGTTTGACCTTAACTGATATATATATACACCGCTAGGAATCTTTGATGCATCAAAGGTTACATTAAAATAACCTTGGCCCTTGTATTCATTTACGATAGTCGCGACTTCCTTTCCAAGAATATCATAAACCTTAATGGTAACTAACCCAGCTTTAGGAATCTGATAGATTATGATAGTTGAAGGATTAAACGGATTAGGAAAATTTTGTGAGAGCGAGTATGTCGTTGGCTTTTCAATTTCTTCGTTAGCATTTTGCTTAAGCAAGGGGGATACTGTATTTGCAGATATAACAGAACTAAAAACACTCAAAGCATCTTCTGCAGTTACAATTTCCATTGGAGTTGATAAATCTGCCTGAGTTTTAACATCATTTAGTAATGATGTGGCTGTCTTTATATCCTTATCATCGTATAATACAATATAAAAATTATTAAGCTTTGCCCTTACGCCAAGAGGCGTATTCGGGTTATCCTTAATGATTCCACTATTTATATCCTTAGCTAAACTGATATTTCCTTGTCTTAGATTTAGATATGAAAGGAGTAGCTTTTGCTCTTTTGCTGCTTGTGAAGGAAAAGAGTTAAAAAAGGTTATTATTTCAGGAGTATTACTACTGTCCGCACAATTATAAAGGTAATTATAAGCCGCTTGATTATCAGGATGCTTTTTCAAATAAGATAAAAAGAATTCCTTTGCATCCTTAACTTTATGACTATCTTTAAGTTTAATCCCAATAATAAGTGAATCTAAGTTATTGGAAGAACCATTAAGATTATTATTTATATTTTGAATATTTGCAGTTTTATATTCGATATTATCAACTGAAGATCCTCCCTGAAATGATTGTCCCTGTTGATTATCATCCCATGGATTACTAAATAAATATCCATTATAATAAATTGATGCTCCCGAGCCAACATAAAATTTAGAAGCATTAGGAGGAGCCGATCCCCACCAATCATCTTGTCCGCTTAATGAACTGGTATATGAAGAGGTATTATAGACATATGCATTATAAGTATTGTCATAAATGCTATTAGAACCATATTGATCGTTGGGTGTTATTGTCCCAAAAACAGGATAGCTGGCATTACATACTTCTATTCCGGTATAACAATTTGTTATATGGTTGTTTTTGAGTCCAGATTGACCACTGTATGAAGTCGGAGACGAACCCCAGGTAGCACCTATACCCCAATCAAATCCGCTGATTTCATTTTGAGTAGCTATTCCAGTACCACCTCCACCGAAATAGATTCCAACACCCTGTTTATTCGTATTGGTTCTAGTAATAACGTTACCCGAGCAAGTTACAACAGCTCCAGTTTGTATCAAAATACCATGAGCAGTGTTTGTGTTTGAAATTGTATTATTTGTAGCAGTGCAACTTGTTCCTCCAGAAAAATTTATGCCATGCATTGAAGAATTAGTAATATTGCAATTTTGTATTTTAACATTATTAGCGTTGAACACGTCTATTTCTGCCCCGTATTGAATGGCAGAATATTGCATAATTGAATTGTTTGCACCTGATCCACTTATAGTGATGTTTCCCCAACTACCCGGATAGGGGCTGGAAGAATTTGTTTTAAATGTAATCCCACCATCACTTTGACCACAACATTGTATACCACCGTTCACAGTTAAATTTAAATTGTTGCCTGAATTAAATATAACTTTGGTCTTTGGATCAATTGTTAGATTTACGCCAGAATTAATAACAACTGAGGTGTTTATGAATATAACACCATTCCATGCGGTTGAAACATTAATGATAGAAGGACTTATAATTAAATTTATAGATGGTGAAAAATTAGTACCATTCATATTAAAAGCACCTATTTTATAAGAACAAGGAGTAGTAGATACTGCATTTATATCAGTATATGAAGTCTGATTAAATATTAAAGAGGTTAAATATTGATCATTTTTGTAAACCTTTAGCCCATTTGCCTGACCACTATAGGAGGCCCAAGATAATACTGCATTTGTACCATTTATATCAATAGAAAAATTAGTCGGGGCATGAGGAGGATCATTTAATCCTACTATTGTACCCCAAAGTAGCCAATTATAACAACTTTGGTCATAAGAATTAAATTCTCTTAATTTGAACCAACCATTACCATCGACTATTCCCCTATCCAATGAGTTATACATAACTGAAGTTGCATCATCCATATTATGGGATAATCCTAAAAAATGACCAAACTCATGTAATAGAACGTTGTATAAATATATATAATTGGATTTATTTGCTGGATATTCTTTTAGCGTTGACCAGTAAAAACCTCTATCAGTGCCTACATTTAGTAGAATTCCAGGTGTAGCGCCAGCATAGGGGTCATTACTATATATACAAAATTGTTCTTGATTGTTATAATCAACAAGAAGAGAAACACCACCCCCATCTTCTGGATCCATTATATTTGTGTTCGTTGACCAAATAACTGGTATAATATTTGAATGTGATGTTGTTTCATAAAATTTAACATATTTATAAAAACTTTTTTGTGCCCATACGCCATATGCTGATCGTAAACAGGTTAAACAATCTCCTACATCCAGAGGCGTATAATTATTATAATAATCCCCTCCTGGATTTATTGTCGAAAAATCAGCATTGAGTTGAAAACTATTTTGAAGATCGTAGTCACTCCATTTGAGAGCGTCTGCAGCAGTATGTGTTTGATCAGGACCAATAGCTATTTCAATAATTTCCCCTGTGGATTCCGTAAGCTCTTCAATTCCATAAACGTGAAGCACTATTGGAGGCTCTCCTTGTGAAAATGTTTTAGAAATGAATATTTAATAATATTATACTAATAAGAAAATAAATTCTTAACATTTTTTACCTCCGCCACGATTTTATAATAGAAATGTCATCTGTAAAATTCTTTTTAAAGTTTTCCCATAATACATCTTTACCAAAACCAAAATAATTATTTTGATCTTTTACTATATTATTTTCAATCGGGAAATATCCAGAGCTTGGATTTGAACTTTTATTATCTAAGAATTTAAGTCGTAACCAATCATAATTTCCATCACCCACAGTTACTTCGAGAGGTAAAAAATAAGATTTGTTAATAATAAATTGTTTGTTTGGGCCATGTCCTAAAAATGGCACATAAAAAAATGTCAACTTATCTCCTATTGAAAATCGGTTACTTCCTTTTATTATATCTTCAATTACGCACTCATATTTATTATACAATACTGAAAAACTTGTTTTATCCTCAGGATTAACTAACATCTTATCTGTTTTGAAAGATAGTATCTTTACTTTAAGTAAATAATCTGTTGAAGCAAGAGAATAAAAGTCGTGAGGCAATACCGTATCCATTTTCATTAAAAGATTTGAACGAACAACTCCAAGAGGGATAGTCGATGAGGTGAGTGACCTTTTTTTTAAGGTATTTATGTTTCCTAATCTCTTCTGAAAGTTTTTTTCTTTAGCAACAGGATCTTTCTCCGTTGCCAAATAAAAAAATTTCGCAATATTTTTAACTTCTTTCTGGGAACCTGATTTAACAAAAAATTCTAGAGTTTCTTTATTGTTAAATTTATCGTAAATAGAATCTAAAACAGTTAGTTCTGCAACTTTAATCAATTTATGATTAACAGGATTAGGGCTATTGGGTTGTGCCCATAAACGAATATTCAAAAGAGATATAAAAACAATTGGTATTAATATGTTTCTCATATTACCTCCGAGCGTTTAAGCCATATTTAATTTAGAAAAGTAAAACACAATAATTGTTTGTACCATTTTTATATGAGTTAATAAAAATAGTAACATTACTAGAAATGATCATAACATTACCTAATGTGTAAAAAAATGAGTCTCATTAATATATTGACCTGGAACATAACTAAATAATTAGGGTAACTCATTCAAAATACAAATGCTACGCATGTTTTCTTACTTATTTCCAAGCATCGGTTTTATTGTATATATACAAAATTGCAATATGATGTTAAATCAAATCCTTTTACATTACCGCACCTGATATGAATATCTACCCGTCTCTTAGAGTCTGTTTTCCATGCCAGTTATCGTAAGAACTTCATTTGTATAAATATCGTATCATTTGATATAAGTTGTATCAGTATTAATGCGATTTATTTTCAATTAAATATGTCATTAATACGGTAGCAGAGTGGAAATATAATTTGGTTACATTTGACGGATGCTTTAACTATATTAAATTATCAATGGATTTAATTATTTTTCCACCTTGGACTTTTTGCATTATTGCGGAGTATATTGTCGGAAAAACATAGTATTATGTGATAATCCTACCTATATTTGTGCGGATTTTAATTCTTTTCGTAGGTTTGCCGATAATATATGTTTAGCGATTTAGACAAATATCTTAACTCATTTAGTAATCCTTATAATCCGGTATATTTCTGTTTATTTATTATAATAATATTCGTTTTCTTCTCCTGGTTTATATCCCATAAATTTTATGATACGATATTTAATAAGGTTGTGAATTCAATAAAAATTGAACCCTTTAATGCAATGCCACTGGTAAGGAAGAAACTTAATACCCAAATTAGCGCGATTACTAAACAATCTGTAGGTTGGCGTGAGGTTCCTGGGATATTTATATGGCTGGGTATTATATTTGCCTTAGTAAAGATTACCATAACTGATAAATATAAACATAGATCATTCATGGGATAATTACATGAGTTAAAAGTCGAAATGAAAGACTCTTTATTTCTAATGGAATATACCAGTTCTATTAAAAATGAAGTTGACCGGCTAAATTGGCTGATAAGATAAACTGAACGATTTTGGAGATTTGCCAAGGAGTATCTGATTAAATTCAGAGGGACAACTTATAAAGGCCTCTACGCACTTTTGAAGGAAATCGAATTCCGTTATAATCATAAAGATGGTGATATTTTCTTTGAAATCATTCAAAAAATGAGGGTGGTTGAAAAAGGAGGTGTGTGGGAGAGTAGTTAAATACCAAAATAATATTTTTTCAAAAAGTTCTCCTATTGTTCTCCTAAGAGATATGGTACCTATGGTTTATATGGGATATATGGCATGTATTTTAAACTAAAAAACCTCAAATAGTCGTTTTTAAGTGCTAAATGAGGTTTTTATTATCTTTGCGGAGAGTCAGGGATTCGAACCCCGGAAGGACTTGCATCCTTAACGGTTTTCAAGACCGCCGCATTCAACCACTCTGCCAACTCTCCATATTCTAAGAACTTGATCAAAATATCAATATAACTGAATAAATATTCCAATATTTTGAGCTACAAATATACTCATTGTTCCTTAACCCGCAAAAGAGAATTTACTATATTTTCCCTCTCACCACTTCTTAAAAACAAAAAACACAGCCAAAATCATTAGACCAAACCCCACCGCATAATTCCACCTGAACTGCTCTTTCAGATATAAAATAGAAAACACACTGAAAACAACAAGTGTTATTACTTCTTGTATCGTTTTTAATTGTGCCGCATTAAATTCTCCATAACCAATCCGGTTTGCGGGAATCTGAAAACAGTATTCAAAAAATGCAATACCCCAGCTTATAAGAATAACTATCCACAAAGGCACATTCTTGTATTTTAAATGTCCATACCAAGCTATTGTCATGAAAATATTGGATATAGTAAGAAGGATTACTGTCCACATTTCTTCTTCCTTTTTTAAGCGGAAATTTAATAATACAAAGAATAAATTGGTAGATTGTTTGTCTTACTAAGAGTGAAAGACACAGATTCTTCACTTAGTCCTAAGGACTAAAATGAATAATGGTGTCCGGGGAATGGTCCCCGACACCCCAGAAATGCGTAAGATAAGGTAGTAGTTTATAATATTATATTACAGTTAAACCTTCGAGGTTGATGAAAACCTCGAAGGTTGGGCAAAACCATTCTTACTGTCAATCAATAGTGAAATAAGGAAAGGATTCCCGCCCCGACGAGTAGGGGCAGGCTCTTAGCGGGAATGACACTCTTTTAACCCAGTCCTGAAGGACTGGGCTATTTAATTATTATTTAAAGATATTTGTGCTCATCTCAGAGCTCAAAATGATAAAATAATGTTCAACTTTTCCTTAATTATTCCAATCATTTCGTCAATCGTTTCAAGGTGAGTACGGAAAGCAAGTACAGCAAGCCGGATAATAAATTTCCCATCCAGCATCGTTGATGAAAGGAACAAACGTCCGTCCTGCTGAATCTCATTTACAAGCCGCTGGTTAAATTCATTTGCCTCACCTTTATCAGGAATATATCTGAAAGTAACAACAGATAAATCCGGATAAGGTCCTAATTCAAATCCTTTAAGCTCATGAAGTTTTTCATAAAAGTATCTTGCAAGTAGGATCTTCTCTTCAAGCGAATCGCTGAAAGGTTTAACTCCAAGAAGCTTTAGAGGAAGCCACAATCTTAAACCACGGAAGTGTTTTGATAATTCAGGGGACAAATCAGCAGGTGCAAGTTCGTCTTTTGAATACGCCGCATCCTGCATATAGTTTGCCATATAATGATTAGACTCAAGCAGTTTCAATTTATCTTTTACTAACACGGCTCCAGAACCATAAGGCAGGAATAATCCTTTATGAGGGTCCATAATTATTGAATCAGGTCTATCTATCCCTTTTAGTATTGCCTTCGCTGATTCCGCAAGAACAAAAAATCCACCATAAGCAGCATCCAGATGAAACCAGATTTTATGATTGGCTGCAATCTCACCAATTTCATCAAGAGGATCGACTGCTCCTGTATCTGTTGTTCCTGCAGAGGCGATAACTATAAACGGATTCAAACCATCTTTTTTGTCTTTACTTATCGCGTCTTCAAGTAAATCCGGTTTCATCCTCCGGCGGCCATCCACTGGGATAAATCTTTGAACACATTCCTTAAGTCCTGCAATTCTTATCGCTTTATCTATAGAATGATGTGCCTGGTTTGTAAGATAAACAACTGATTTCTCAAAATCTTTTGCCTTTAGTCCAGCCGAATCTCTTGCGGTAATAATTCCAACAAGATTTGCAACGCTTCCTCCTGATGTTAAATTTCCACCGGATTCTGTAGGGTAACCTATAATGACAGCCATCCAGTTGGTCATCATATTTTCCATTCGTACCGCTCCCGGTGAAGCAAAAAACACTCCCGCGTATCTGTTAGTTACGGCAGCCAGAAAATCACCGAGTGAAGAATGATAAATTCCTCCTCCCGGTATATAACCCAAATGTCCACGCGACGCAGGATTTAATCCCGGAGTGTCAACATTAGTTTTTAGAATATCCAGCAGCTCATCAATCTTTATTCCATTATCTTCAATAGGGGAGTCATAAATTCCAATTCCTTTTTCTTCAGTAAAATTATATGCCGGTAATGTTTTGACATTGTTGAGAAAATCTTCCGCATAGTTATTTACTTTCTGAAGCAGTTTTTTCCTTTCCTTAGCGTCCGGTTCAAGTCTCAAAGCGGATTTTTCTAACTTCTTAATCTTTTCGATCATCTACTGTTCTCTTAAAAATGAATTACAAATTTAGTTAAGTTATGGGTAAGATTAGAAGGGATTCTAAGGAATGGATCCCCGATTAACTGCGGTCGGGGATGACAAAAAGGAATGGATCCCCGATTAACTGCGGTCGGGGATGACAGCGGGAAGGGGATGAATCCCCTTGTTATTTAATATTATATTATTTGATCCCAGGCATAAATGCCTGGGCTATAACCCCTTTGATAAGGTGGATAAGGAAATTCTTGTTGAACCATCCCAGTCCTAAAGGACTGGGCTAGGGAAATTAGAGATAATTATTTGTTAAGAGAGCCGATTACGCTTAGAAGTGTGAACTGTGAATTTATATAACTGTATTCTTTAGATATGCTGGTATATTCTGCCTGCAGATAATTATTGTAAGCAAGCTGCTGATCCAGGTAAGTGGCAGCGCCCAATGTGTAAGCTTCTTTTTTTGCATCCCAGCTTTCTTTCGCGGATGCTAATGCGGTTTTTGATACATCAAGCTGCTTCGTTGCAGTTTCAAGATCAAGGTAAGCATTCATTACATCAGTTTTTATTTGTCTTTCAAGAGCTGAAAGATCTTCATTCGTGTTTTTTAACTGAACATTTGAAAGCTCAATTGCATATTCAGTATTAAATTGCGAGAAAATAGGAATACTTAAACTTAATCCAGCACTATAAGTCTTTTGTGAAAAAAGATCTCCCGGTACATTGGCATTTGTTGATAATCCATAGCTGCCTGATAATCTGGGATAAACACCGCCCCAGGCGCTTGTAATCTGATTTTCGGATATCTTTACTTTGTACTTTTCACTCTGATAATCCTGTCTGTTATTAAGGGCAGTAGAAAATAAATTATTAAATTCTTTAGGTACTGCGGTAGTATCTTTGAGATCATCATTTTCAAATAAGTAAGTATAATTCCCGGTTACATCCATAGCAAGAAAATTAAGAAGGCTCACCATAGACTTCCTGTAATTATTTTCAGCTTGTATATATGCGAGTTCTGAATTTGCCGTAGTAGCCTGCTGTGCAAAAACATCCGGGATAGGCACAGATTTAATTGCATACATCTGATTTATCTTATCCAGAAGTGCCTGATTATATTTCAAATCTTCAGCCTGGAAATCAAGAAGTTTTTTGTTGCTCACTATTGCTGTGTATAAAGTTACAGTTTGAAGTATTATATCCTGTTTCAGTTTTTCAAGATCATATTTAGCTGAAGTAAATGAATTCTCTTTTGAATGAATATTTGCATAAGCAGAAAGCCCGTCAAACAATGTTACATCTCCACCAACAGATAATGACCAGTTCCGGCTGTCACCGCTAAAAGCAGGAGTGTTCGGAACACCGCTAAGATTGGACGCCGCCTTACTATTGTAATTTGAATGTGACCAGTCAAATCCACCATTTATTCCAAGTGTGGGTATAAGGGCTCCGTATGCGGTTTTTATTGCTTCGCTTGTGGCATCAAGACTGTTAATACTCTTTTTTACATTGGGATTTTGATTCAATGCCGCTGAAATTGCTTCGGACAATGAAAGTTTCCGCTGAGCATAAATATTAAATGAGAACATTATTATAGATAGTAATAAAATGATTTTTGATATTTTCATATTTGTATTCAGTTTTTTGGTTATTCGTACCTTAATGCATCTATTGGATTAAGGTTTGCTGCTTTTCTTGCAGGATAAAATCCGAAGAATACTCCGACTGCTCCCGAAAACGCAAATGATATAAAGATTATTGCCGGTTGAATTACTGCCGGCTGCGCAGTGTAATGATTTAAAATGTACCCCATCCCGAAGGCCAGAAAGATTCCTATTACACCTCCTGATAAACTAAGCATTATTGCTTCTGTTAAGAACTGAATTAAAATATCCGTTGCACGAGCACCGATTGAAAGTCTTATTCCAATTTCTCTTGTTCTCTCGGTTACTGAAACCAGCATAATATTCATAATTCCTATTCCGCCAACTATCAGAGATACTCCGGCAACTGAACCAAGAAGAAGTGTAAGTACTTTTGTTGTTGCTGTTGCAGCATCAGCAAGGTCAGCCTGGTTCCTGATTGTAAAATCATCGTCTTCTCCGGGATGAATATTGTGAGCTTCCCTCATAATCTTTGTTAGTTCAGCCTGTGCCTGAGGCATCTGCGCCAATGATGTTGCGCTGGCTTGAATAAAATTGATATATCTTCCCCCGGTCAATCTATCCAGAACAGTGCTGGAAGGAGCTAAAATCAAATCATCATTATTTACTCCCATTGCCGACTGACCCTTCTCTTCCAATACGCCAATTACTTTAAAGGGAACGTTCCTTATTCTCACCAATGATCCTATAGGATCATCAGTCGGGAAGAGATTCTTTTTTACCTCAGATCCTAACACACAAACTTTGGCTCTGGATATAACATCTTTCTCAGTAAAAAATTCACCCGAAGAAAGTTTCCACGCCCGGATATCAAGATAATCAGGTGATACTCCCTGAGTTGAAGTGTTCCAGTTTCCTACTCCTCCAATTACTTGTCCCCCGGCCCTTACAATCGGAGAGATCGCTTTTATATAAGTTGCTTCATTCTTTATTCTGTTTACATCGTCCATTGTGAACCTGTTGATTGATCCGGCTCCTCTGTTTACGCCACCGGTATTACTAGCACCCGGGAATATAATTATAAGATTAGAACCTAATGAAGCTATCTGCTGTTCTACCTGCTGCTGTGCGCCCTCTCCGATTGATACCATAACTATTACTGCTGCAACACCAATTATTATACCCAATGCGGTCAACAAGCTTCGCATCCGTGATTTCATAATACTCTTGATAGCTGCGGTTAATATGCTTTTAATTTTCATGGCTTATCTCTACTGATTCCTGATTAACTTCTTCTGTCCTTAGTTTTTCCAACTCATCTTTTGCGGTTAATGGTTTTTCAATTTCTTTGTCTCTTATTATTTTCCCATCCCTGAGTTCAACTATCCTTTTTGAGAAATTAGCGTAATCTCTTTCGTGCGTAACAAGAACAATCGTAATACCTTCGCTGTTCAACTGCTGGAACAAACCAAAAACTTCAACAGATGTTTTACTGTCAAGATTTCCGGTTGGTTCATCTGCCAGTATTAATGATGGTTCATTTACCAATGCTCTGGCTATTGCAACTCTCTGCTGTTGTCCACCGGATAATTGATTCGGGACGTGATCCATCCGGTCCCCGAGTCCAACCCTTTCTAACACTTCAATTGCTTTTTTCTTTGGATCTTTAATTCTATGGTCCCTGTCATACATTAGTGGAAGCTCTACATTTTCAAGTGCAGTGGTTCGTGAGAGTAAATTAAAACCCTGGAATACAAACCCTATTTTCTGGTTCCTGATTTGCGCATATTGGTTTTTATTAAGTTTACTTGTCAGAACATTGTCAAGAAAATAATCACCTGATGTTGGTTGGTCCAGGCATCCAATAACATTCATAAAAGTTGATTTTCCTGATCCGGATGCACCCATTATAGCTACAAATTCACCTTCATGGATCTTAAGATTGATACCTTTAAGAGCATTCACTTCCATGTCACCGACCTTGTAGGTCTTTATTAAGTTCCGGGTTTCAATAATTATTTTAGCCATAATTAATTTTACATTCCTCTTCTCTGACCACGCTGCTGCATAGGATTGCCCGGGATCAGACTGTTTGTCTGAGGAGTAGTTGAAGCAGTTGAGTTGTCAATTATTCCGCTAATTACATTCATTCCTTCTTTGGCATTTCTACTTCTTACAATTTCAGTATTCTTGCCATCTGTAATGCCTAATACTACGCCGCTCATCTGAAGTTTTCCGTTCTGATCAAAATACCATAGTCTACCAAACTGAGATTTTTGAGGTTTCCCGCCATTTCCGTTCATTCTGTTGCCCATACTCTTTTTAATTGTATCTGGCATTCCACCGTTCAACTTTGTCTGCTCTTTTGTATAATCAGCCAGTTGATCATCAGTAGGAATAAATCTTAAAGCTGCATTTGGTACTATTAGTACTGAATCTCTTTCCTGAATAAAGAAATCCATAGTTGCCGTCATTCCCGGAAGCAGAAAATGGTCCTTATTGTCTGCATTAACTACAACAGTATAGTTAACAACATTTGAAACTACTGCAGAATTTATTCTCTTCTGAACAACAGTACCCCAGAACTTCTTATCAGGATATGCCTGAACGGAGAAATCCACTTTTTGTCCCAGCCCGATTTGTCCAATGTCGCTTTCATCTATATTGGCAAGAATTTCCATTCTCTCAAGGTCTTCTGCAATTGTAAACAAAGTTGGAGCTGAAAGACTTGCTGCGACAGTTTGCCCTGCTTCAACTGCCCGGTTTTGAATAATTCCGCTTATAGGTGCGTAAATGTATGCATATCCAAGATTTGTAATAGCCCTATCCAAGGCAGATTGTGCGGCTTTCATATCAGCTAATGCACTTTCAACATTAGTCTGTGAAGTTAGGTAATCAAGTTCAGAAATGTAATTTTTCTGGTAAAGTACTTTATTCTTTTCGTTTGTTACCTGCGCCTGATGGTAATTTGCTTTTGCTTTCTCTAAGTTAGATTTTCCATCATTTACCTGGGTTACAAGGTTTGTAGTATCAATAACGGCAAGCAGTTGTCCTTTTCTGACATGATCATTAAAATCGACATAAAGTTTAGTTATTTTTCCTGATACCTGGGTACCAATATCTACAGTTGTTACTGCCTGCAGCGTCCCGGTAGCGGTTATAGTCTGGCTGATTGAACCCCGGCTAATTTGAACAAAAGAAAACTGCAGCGCTTTTTTATCACCTGTAAAAAAGAAATAATAACTGCTTAAAAGCAATAATATTAGAACAATAACTGGAATGAATATTTTTTTCTTCATCATATGAGCTCTCTTAAAATCCTTTAGGAAATGATCTTAAATAATAATTTTTATTTAGGTAAGACAATTTAAGGTAATCTGTGGTTTAAATAAACATTTAAAAAACTTCCGAATTACTTAATCGTTTACTCTAAGCAATTATTTTCCTCAATATCAGGTATATACCTGATTGTAGAAGTGTACAAAACGGGATAAATTTACGGTGTAATTTATATAACAGGCAGAGAATTCATGCAAAAAAGTATACTTATTATTGATGATAATTCAGAATTTCTTAACTCATCTATTGAATACCTGACCTGTGATATGAAAATGGATATGATCACCTGGGCAGTTTCACCTGAAGAAGCTGAAAATAAGTTTTATAAATATAATCCGGAATTAGTAATTCTTGATTTAGGGATGAAAAACCTAAAAGGACTGGAGCTTTCTACCTGGTTTAAGAATCAACCAAATGCTCCAAAAGTAATGATTACAAGTTTGATCGATAATGTCGATTACAGGAATCTTGCCCGAAAAATAGGGGCCGATGGATTCCTAAAAAAAGAAAATTTCCAACTCGCATTTCCTGAAGTTATGCAGTTCATGAATTTTGATTTGAATAATATATTCACTGAACACAAGCATATTCTAAATTAGTTTTCATACAACCTCCTTCATTATGAAAAAAGCTATCCTGGTGTCCGTACCGGGGTAGTCTTTTTTAAACCGATTAATTAGGTGAATAATGGTGTCGGGGAATGGTCCCCGACACCCCAGAATATGTCAGGTATTGTTTCAATAAAAAGGAATTTTGGTTAGACGTTGATTAAGGGGATACCCGCTTTCGCGGGTATGACAATTTACATTTTTTTATTATTTCACCTATAAATTCTATTTATAATTAGTATATTATTCTTGTAATGATTAAAAAAGAAATAAAAATACTTATATGTGAAGATGAATCCATAATTGCGATGGATCTTAAAAACACAATCCTTCAACTTGGTTACAACGTTACTGCTATTGTAAAGACGGGTGAACAGCTGCTACAGAAAACTGCCGATGATAAACCGGATATAATAATTAGTGATATTAAACTGAAAGGAAAATCTACAAGTCTTGATGCACTTCAAACCATCTCATCAAACCAAAAAATTCCTATTATTTTCCTTTCCGGGCTGACAAATGCAGTAGCTATAACAAGTAAATTATCAATAAATCCTTGCTTTCATATCGCTAAACCATATATCCCAACCGTCCTCAAAGAAACTATAGAAACCTGCATTTCTAGTGAGAAACAGGACTTTTAAGCAATCTCGCACAGAATTAATTCCTATAAATTAATTTTGCCATCAAAATAATAGTTGACATGAATTGAATATTGGGTTATATTTATACCGACTCTTTCAAGAGGTTCTCCCCTGCCTTTTGATGTTAACGAGTTAGACCCGTAGGTCGCCCGACCATACGGGTTTTTTTATGCCACTTGATAATACTAACAAAATAAATCAGTTGCACTCCTGTTAAATTACTTTTTCCGTGAAACAAAACATGTTCTGAATTGTAATTTTTTTCTAAGATTGTATGAGAAAAAAATATTTATGGTAAAAATTTAGGTATCTAAATTTAATTTTGATATTGTGAATAAATAACAAATTAAATGGTTAACTGCTTGTATTTCTTATGTTTAGGGGTTAAATTTGGTCGGGTTATTAGTTTAACTAATTTCCTGGTTCATCTTGTTCTACCCCAACTGGATGAATCTACTAATGCCCGGTAGCCCTCCACCGGGCATTCTTTATTTTAAAATATGGCTATTATTTTGTAATATTAATCAAATAAATTTTAAGGACTCGGGGCTTATGGAAAAATTAAATATCAGAATTGCTGAACGAAGTACCCCTGTAGTACTCCCCAAAAATTTAGGTTTTGGTCAGATATTTACTGATCACGTTTTCGAAATGGATTATACTCCGGGTATGGGATGGCATAATCCATCAATAAAACCTCTCAAGGATCTGGAAATGCATCCGGCTACCATGTTTATTCATTATGGTCAGGCTGTATTTGAAGGTTTAAAAGCTTTCAAAACCTTAAGCGGTGAAGTTGTTATTTTCCGTCCTGAAAAGCACATGCAAAGGATGAATAATTCATCGCGCAGAATTTGCATCCCCGAGGTCGACATTCCTTTTATACTTAATGCTTTAAATAAATTGGTTGCTATTGACAAAGACTGGATTCCAACTAACAGAGGTGAAGCATTATATATAAGACCATTTATTTTCGGGAGTGATCCTGTTCTTGGTGTTAAACCTTCTACAAATTATAAATTAATTATTATTCTATCTCCGGTTGGAGCTTATTACCCTGAAGGTTTTAAACCGGTTAGAATTCTTGCTCAGGATGAATATGTACGCGCTGTAAGAAAAGGATTAGGAGAATGTAAAACCCCCGCTAATTATGCTGCCAGCCTTCTTGCCGCTGAGGAAGCCAAAAAGAAAGGATATACACAGGTGCTTTGGCTGGATGGTCTTGATCAAAAATATATTGAAGAAGTCGGCACAATGAATATCTTTATTCGCCTGAAGAATGAAGTTGTTACTCCTATGCTTAATGGAAGTATTCTTCCGGGTGTTACAAGAGATTCTGTTATTCAAATTCTAAAAGACCGTGGTGAAAATATTACTGAACGTCTTATCAGCATTGATGAAGTTGTCAGTGAATATAAAAAAGGAAACCTCCTTGAAGTATTCGGAACCGGCACGGCTGCTATTATTTCAACCGTTGGATATCTTGGATACAAAGATATTGAAATGGTTCTTAATCCTGTGGAACCGGGCGAACTTGCTCTTAAATTATTTGAAGAGCTCACTTCTACTCATTACGGTATTATTGAAGACAGACATCACTGGCTTGTGAATGTTGAAAAGAAACAAATTGAAGTAGTGTGAATTTAATTTATTATTTGGATTATTAAAGGAGCCCCGTGGCTCCTTTTTTAATTATAAAAACAATTAAATATTCCCAGGCATAAATGCCTGGGCTATCGGGATATGAATGTAATTTTTTAATTTCTAATTATACTTATCTTTACAATTATTCATTTTTCTTATTAGACTATGAAAAAATTATTTCTATATATAATACTACTTTGTGCTGGTACGAGTTATTTGTTTTCACAGGATTTATCAAGATACCAGCTTGATCAGATGTTCAATGATTATTTGAAAATTCGAAATAAAAACATCGAAACTAATTCCGCTGTTAGAAATGAACATGTTAAATGCGGATTCAGCCAGGTAAATTCAGTGGTTACACACTTCAATAGTTTTACACCGGCACAACAAGAGGAGCTAAAAACATTGCTTCTCCAGCCGAACCTTCAGACAAGCATAGTTTCTCCATCAGGATTTTTCAGAATTCATTATGATACCTCCGGAATAAATACTCCCAAATATTATACAAGCAACGACCTGACTCATTATTCACTAAATGCATTGCTAAAAATTTATATTGATTCTTTGGCTATTGCTGCGGACTCAGCATATAATTTTGAAGTGAACTTTCTGGGATATCCACCTCCACCTCCGGATAATGGATCAGGCGGAGATAATAAATACGATATTTATATCGAAAATCTCGGCAATACCTACGGCTTTACTCAGTTTGAATTTTCATCCGGTTATACCGGGCCTTCATTTATGGAAGTGAATAGTGATTTTACTGGATTTCCTACTCTTGGAATAAATGCCGTAAGAGTAACTGTTGCTCATGAATTCCACCATGCCATCCAGGTTGGTAATTATATTTACAGGGATGCTGACGCCTGGTTCCATGAACTTACTTCTACTTCAATGGAAGAGTTTGTTTATAACACGGTAAATGATTATTACAATTATATGGACAATTATTTTAACTTTCCCGCTAGATCTATAGCTGAAAATGATGTTATTAACGGAGATGGTTATGATCTTGCCATCTGGAACCTTTTTATGAAGGATAAATTTGGATTTGATATCATAAAACGGCAATGGCAGTTAATGCCGATTGAGCGGGCTATAACGGCAATAAATCAGAGTATAGTTGAAAGAGGCGCTTTATTCAATCTGGTGCTCAATGAATTTGGCGTGCGCGTTTTTTATACAAATAAAAGAATAAATTATGCTCCTCCCGGATTGGCTTTCAGTGAGGGCGCAAATTATCCGCCTATAAATTATCCTATAACCAGGAACTTTCCTCCATATAATTCGATAAATGGGAACAATTATCCGGCATCGAATAATTATCTGAGGATGATTATCCAACAGAACAGTACAATAGATACATTGGTTACCATAGCGACAAATTCTGATTTCAATGCCGCAGCAATTAATACTGATTCTATAATCAGTTTCCAGTACAATGTTTCATCGTCTACTTTTGCAGGAGCAAAAGAGATTGCAGGGAAATATTTTGTTCAGCTAACCGGAGTTAAACCTGAATTTTGGACAGATTCTGAAATTCTGAATAATTATCTGGTTAATAGCGGATTCTCCGGAATCGAAGTCCATGGTCCTGTTAACCAGCTTTCGTTTTTATTAAAACAAAATTATCCTAACCCATTTAACCCTTCAACTAATATTGAATTTAATCTTCAAAAGTCTTCTCTTGTTAAACTTGAGATATTCAATTCGCTCGGTCAAAAAGTTGTTACACTATTAAATGAGTTCACTACAGCCGGTCAGCATAAAATTTCTTTTAATGCTTCCGGTTTACCAAGCGGCGTATATTTTTATAAACTGGTATTGCCTGATCAGTCTGTGTCCAGATCAATGATTTTATTAAAATGATCAGATAAATTTTTACTCTCTTGTCAGATATAAAATTAAATGATAAATTAAACTATTAATTTGAGGCAAATATGATAGATAAGGATTTACTTGACAGGCTTTGCTGCCCGGAAACAAAAGCCGACCTTGTTTTGGATGGAAATACCCTGGTCTCAGTTGATAAAAATACCAGGCGGAGATATAGGATCGAAGATGATATCCCTATTATGCTTATTGATGAATCTGAAAAATTAAGTATGGAAGAATGGAAAGCCATTATGCTTAAACACGGCAAACCGGTATAATTGTGGACCCAATCAATATTATTATCGCTCTGAATATTATTTTAACATTCGGAGCAAACGTTGGTACTGCTAAAAAAGGTTTCAGATCTACTATTACAGCTTATAAAGAAAAGCCAAAAACCTGGCTTCAGAATATTCCTGTAATGTTTACAGTGTTTACGCTTGTTGCATTAATTTTAGGAGTATTCAGGATAGGCGTTGTTGATTATAAACCCGAATATATGACTTTACGGTCTTTGGGTTTAATTTTCTATCTCCTGTTTTCATGGGTGCAGATATGGTCATTTAAAAGCCTTGGTGAAAATTATTCCCAGGAAGTATTGATCTACAAAAATCACGAGTTGATAAATAAAGGTCCCTATAGCATACTGCGGCATCCTCAGTATTTATCCCAGATTCTTGTGGATATCGGCGGCGGTCTTGCTCTAATGAGTTATATACTTCTGCCGCTTGCTGTAATTGAAATCCCGTTTCTTATCATGAGGGCATTGCTTGAAGAAAGATTGCTTGAGAAAAATTTCAAAGAACAGTTCTCGGTATATAAAAAGAAAACCGGCTTCCTGATTCCATTTATTGGTTAATATAATATAGAATGATTCCAAAGAAAATAATTCTCCTTATCTTATTATATGCAGCACTGTGTTTTGGTCAGGGATCAACAATCGAAGTTATGTGGGGAAAAGAGAAAAAAGATATTCCTGTTTATAACAGACAGGGAACTGTTTATATTCCCATTAGACAGTTTGCCGATTTTCTTGGTGTCAGCAATAATAAGCTGCAGGGAGAGGAGATGATCAGGTTTCATTTTCCTGAGTATGATCTTATTGTTACATCAAAAAACCCTTACCTGGTTCTCGAATCTAAAGAAAAAACCCGGGAAGTAATTCAACTCCCAACATCAACATATCTTATAAATAATCAGGTATACATTCCTCTTAAATATTCTCTTAAAGCCCTGGAAAAAATCCTTGGTGCAAATATTGAATTTAATGAACCGGATAACCTCACAATTGCTGTAAATGAAGTTAAAAAAGATGAACCTAAAATTGATGAACCGGTTGTAAGGATAAATAAGAATTTCAATTTAACTCTACTCACAATTAATCAGAAAGCAAACGGTACTTTAATCCGTCTCAAATCAAATAAAAAGATACCGTCGTATTCCAGTTCTTTTAAAGAAGGCGTTCTTAATATTAAATTAAGAAATGTCTCACTCGATCCTGATAAAATTACTACATCAGGAGGGAAGGGTGTAATTAAAGAAATTAAATCCAGGAATGCAGGTAAGGACGCTGAACTTCAGATAGTTGTTACAAAGGATTATACGGCTAGCGAAGTTCTGAATATCGATAACTCAAATGACCTGATGATTACAATTCATAATAAGATATTCTCTTCAAAAGAGAATAGAAATAAAGATAAATGGGATTTTAATGTTATTGTTATTGATGCAGGGCATGGTGGAAAAGATGCAGGAGCAATTGGTATAAACGGAGTAAGAGAAAAAGATGTTAATCTTGGTGTTGCTCTTAAACTGGGAAAGCTTATTGAAAATAACTTGAAAGGTGTCAGGGTCGTTTACACCAGACCAAATGACACTTTTATTGAATTGTATAAACGCGGCAAGATTGCTAATGAAAACGGTGGAAAACTATTCATCTCAATTCATTGCAACTCTACACCTCAGCGGCCAACAGATGCAACCGGTTTCGAAGTTTATCTCCTCAGACCCGGGCGGACAAAAGAGGCAATTCAAATCGCCGCCAGGGAAAATGGAGTCATCCAATATGAAGATAATCCGAAACGCTACCAAAGACTGACAGATGAAAATTTTATACTCGTTAGTATGGCTCATTCCTCTTACATGAAATATTCTGAAAAGTTCTCTGACTTTCTTAATAAAGAATTTAGCAATGGACTCGATGAAAGTTCCCGCGGAATTAAACAAGCAGGCTTCTATGTTTTGGTCGGTGCTTCTATGCCCAGCGTCTTAATCGAAACCGGGTTTCTAACAAATCCCCGTGATGCTGCTTTCCTTAAAAGCGATAAAGGTCAAACCAGAATCGCAGAATCTGTACTTGCCGCCATTCAAAAATATAAAGATTACTACCAGCAGTTCATCCAATCCGAATAATTCGAATATTGGTAGTCGGGGATCCCTTGAATTCCTATCCCGGAAGTTTTTTTATTTTTCACCATTATAAAAGGGGGATAAAGGGGGTTGTTTTTCCTTTCTATCATCCTCTTTTTCAATTGCTACATTAGAAAAAAGAACTGGAGAAATATTATAACATTCAAGCGAAGACGAAACGCCTTCTGTTGAATAATAATATAATATCCTGCCCCCGCTTGTTTCTACAACCAATGTAAAATACAGCATGCATTCATTATATTTTTTAAGAATTGCCCGCTCTTCATCAGAAATAGCCAGATTTATCTCTAGTGTTTCGGAAGGAATAAATTTATCTATATGACTCCATTTTGGAAATAATTCAAATCTTTTATCTCCCCGCTCCTTTGGATTGTATGGACATATTATTGCCGCCGCTGTTATTGCTTTATCCTTTAACTTAAATTTAGGATCATTATAATCTTTAAAGAAAACTTTTATGATTAACTCATCTGAAAGTAGATTAGCATTGAATGTAGGTAGGGTTCTCTTATTTGCAGGAACTATTAAATTCTTTTCTGATGGACGTTCAAGTAATGGGCTAATCCTTTTGTTGGCTGCCATTATTTTATTAAATGCTGATGCCTTTCCCGCATATTCTCTGTCTAAACTATCCTTCCCGATGCTAGCCTTATCTGACTTCCGGAAATATGAAGTTCTCCATATTTTATGAAGCACAGGAATTTTATTTACGCTGCTCGCAAATGATGCTACTACTGCATGCTTTTTCTGCGCTCTTATTACCGCTGAAGATCGTAACTCACCAACATCTTCTTTCTCTTTGTCCCTGTATACGACTCTTCCATTAATTATAACCGTCAATCCCGTTAACTTTCCCCTGAATTCAATTGTTGTCCCATCAAGTGGTTCCACCATGACCCAACCTCATGTTTATGACAAATAATAAAACAGTTAAACCCTTTTGATATATACAATTATAAGAAATTATTTCCAAAATAGCATTTCAAATCATTTCATTTAGAAACTATGAAATGCCGCTTTGCAGGCAGTTAATGTTTAGTTCTGCTTTACTACTGCCTTCTACGGGGTTTGAACTTGTTTTAGCGTGCTTTAGCGTTCGAAAGCGTGCTTTAGCGTGCAGAACACCCCCCTCGGGGGGGAAACATCCATTCACAAGACCAATTCAATTTTCCAATAATCTATTATTCCAATAATCCATTCCTCCAATTTTCTCTCCGCTAATCATAATATATGTCAACTTACCCCAGATCACTTGACAAACGGGTCTGTTTACCGTACATTTGGAAACCTCAAAAACACTTATAGTTTCCACGGTATATATTGAATTAAGTGGACTCCCACTAAAAAAGGGACACTATATCCACGTAAGTATTTATTATTAAATGACTTACGTCAAAAATTACTCAAATTAAAGTAATTTTGATTCTGGATCGTATTTATTATTGTCTGGTTAAGGAAACTAAAGAAACCGGAAAAGTAGTTTGAGGGTATTATTCCCTTATATGGAGAAAAAATTGGAAGACGTAGAAATTAAAGTAAGAATACTTAAAAAAGCCGAAGAGATGTTTAGTCAATTTGGTTTTTCAAGGGTAACCATGGAAGAAATAGCTGCCGATCTCGGAATGAGTAAAAAAACTCTTTACAAATTCTTTCCGGGAAAAGAACAACTTCTTAGAGAAATGATCTCCAGTAAAAAATGCGACTTTGAAGATTATGTTCTAAAACTCTGGAGCAATAATGAGCTTTCATTTGTCGAGAAACTTAAAATTCTAATGAATTATATCGGTCAGAATAACTCTTCTTTTAGAGGACCCTTAGCTCATGACCTCCAGAAAAATTTCCCCCTTATATGGGAAGAAATAAATGAATCAAGAAAAACGCATTCTCTAGCAAAATTTAACTTGCTTATGAAAGAAGGAATTGAAAAAGGTGTATTCAGAAATGATATTGACCAGCAGATATTGTTTCTCATTTTTATGAATTCAATCCAGGGAGCCCTTAATCCCGAAGTCCTTTCGCAGCTCCCGGTTACGGGAAATCAAGTGTTTGAGTCTATCGTTAAAGTTTTTCTTGAAGGCGTTTTCACAGAAGAAGGGCGTAATACTTTTATGCGCATTAAACATGAAGAACAAAAAGTTGCAAATTAGACTAAAGCTATAATTGTCATTCCCGCGGAGGCGGGAATCAATGCTGGCTTATTTATCCTGAACCGTAATGTCGGTAGGGATATTTAATAAAACTATTAAATCATATAAAAAAATTAGGAGCAATACCTGATGAATGTCAGACTTTCAAAATATTTACTGTTGTTGTTGATCGGTGGTCTGTTTACAATTTCCACATCAGCTCAGGATGTTCAAAAACTTTCTGTTGAGGAAACAGTTCAGATTGGACTTAAAAACAGTCACCTGCTTCACTCATCTATGGAAAAAGTTAAAAATGCTAAAGCCAGGTTGAGTGAATTAAAAACCAACTTGTGGCCGTCTCTTCAATTTCAGGGCTTGTATACAAGATTAAGTCCAATTGACCCGGCTGTTTTTGACCTTCCGCCCGCATTAGGTGGACCCGTTGTAATATCCCCTTCAATTGTTAATAATTACTCTGCAAAATTAACCCTGCAGCAGCCCCTGTTTACAGGGTTCAAATTAAGTAGCAGTGTAGATATGGCTGAATATAACTCTCAGGCGCAAAAGGAGGATTATAATACAGATGAGCACAATTTAATCTTTAATGTTAAAAATGCTTATTGGAATTTATATAAGGCCTATCAGTTAAAAACTGTTGTCGATGAAAATGTTAACCAGATTAAAGCTCACCTTGATGATGTAACTAATTTGTTCAACCAGGGTATGGCAACAAAAAATGATGTTCTTAAAATCCAGGTGCAGCTTGGAAATATTCAGGTCAACCAGATTGATGCTAATAATAATGTTAAAATTTCAATGATAAATCTTAACAATTTATTAGGTCTTCCTCTTTCAACACAGATTGAACCTATAGAAAAAGTTAATCCCCAGGTTGAAATTCTTAACAACATTGACTTCTTTGTTAACAAATCTTATTCAAACAGACCTGAACTAAAAGGAATGGATTACAGAATAAAAGCAGGCGAAAGCAGTGTTACTTTGGCTCAATCAGGATGGTACCCTCAGGTAGCCCTGGTTGGAGATTATCTTTCCGCAAGACCCAATCAAAGAGTTTTCCCTTCAGTAGATCAGTTCAGATCGACATGGGATGTGAATTTATCAGTCTCAGTTAATATCTGGAATTGGCTGGCCACAAAAGATCAGACAGATCAGGCAGAAACTCAATTAGAACAGGCAAAGGATTCTTACAAAATTGTTAAAGATAATATCACCCTTGAAGTAACTCAGGTGTACCTGAATATACTTCAGGCAAAAGAGAAAATGATTGTTGCCTCAAATAACGTTGGCCAGGCGGACGAGAATTACAGAACGGCTGACGATAAATTCAAGAATGGTTTAATACTGAATTCTGAACTTCTTGATGCAGAAGTTGCATTGCTTACCGCAAGGACTAGCTATGTGCAGAGTCAGGTGGATTATGAAGTCGCTAAGGCTCAGCTTGAAAAATCATCCGGTGAATTAATTAAATAAAGAAATTAATAAAGAAATTAAAATTACAGAGGTATAAATGAAACGAATAAAAATAATCGGTGTACTTGTAATTGTTATAAGTATAATAGTTGGCATGCTGCTGCACAATAAATCTTTGATGGCAGCTAAATCTAAAAACGAAAAAATAGAAGCTTACCCGGTAACTGTTGCTGAAATAGGTTTTCAAAACGTAACTAATAATCTTGAACTTGTCGGAACCATTACAGCTAATAATGATGTCGCAATAGTCTCGGAAGCTCAGGGAAGAGTTGTAAAAGTTATGACCCAGGTCGGTGATTTCAAACAGGCAGGATCGGTTTTATTTCAGCTCGATGATGAACTGAAATATGAATCTTTTAAAACCGCTGACGTTAACTTCCAGAAAGCAAAGAAGGATTTCGACAGATATGAGGCGCTATATAAAAATAAATCTGTTACCGATGCCCAGTATGAACAGGCAAAGCTTGCTGCCCAGGCTGCTGAATCTCAATACGTTTTGGCGAAAAGAGAATATAATGATACAAAAGTAACTACACCTATTTCAGGATTTGTTTCCGCCCGGTTAGTTGACCAGGGAAATTTCGTCACTAAAAATACTGTCGTTGCAAATGTAGTAGATATTTCAAAGTTAAAAGTTAAACTGAACGTTGCAGAAAAAGATGCATTCAGATTAAAACCCGGTGATAATGTTGAAGTTAGAACTGATGTTTATCAAGGTTATGTTTTTAGTGGTAAGATTAGTTTTATAAGTTCTAAAGGAGATGAAGCTCATACATATCCGGTTGAAATTACATTATCTAATCCAAAGGACCATCCTTTGAAGTCAGGTATGTTTGGCAGGATTGCTTTTACATCAATAAAGAACAGTGAGCTTTTAGTTATGCCCCGGGAAGCTTTGATAGGTAGTGTTAAAGATGCTAAGGTATTTACTATCGAAAACGGAATCGCGAAACTTCACTCTGTAATATTGGGTAATGCATTTGAAAACCAAATTGAAGTAAAAGACGGTCTGAAATCCGGTGATAAAATCGTTGTGAATGGACAGAACAACCTGCAGGACAATGATAAAGTTGTAGTAAGAAATTAACTTAGGAGTTTTAATAAAATGACAATTACTGAATTATCGATTAAACGACCCACTCTGGTGGTAGTGTTCTTTTCGGCGCTGATAATTCTGGGTATATACAGCTTTACTAAACTGAACTATGAGCTGCTTCCCAAAATTACACCCCCGGTTATTACTATTGCAACAATCTATCCGGGCGCCTCACCAAATGAAGTGGAAACTTCTGTAACAAAACCAATTGAAGATGCAATATCAACTCTTGACCAGATTGATGCTATTACGTCAACTTCTTCTGAAGGAATCTCATTTGTTACAATTACATTTCTGCAGGCAGCTGATGTAAATATTGAACTGGAGAATGCTCAGAGAAGAGTTAACACAATCCTTGCAACTCTTCCTTCTGATTCTAAAGCTCCAACAATTTCCAAATTCGCTCTTGACGAATTACCTGTTCTTAGAATGGGACTTACAAGTAATCTTCCTTCGAGGGATTTCTATCAGTTTATCACTGACAGAATTCAACCCCGGCTTGCAAAGATTGCCGGCGTAGGACAGATTACCCTTATCGGTGGAGATGAAAGAGAAATCAGGGTTAATCTTGATGCTGATAAAATTCAATCTTATGGACTCTCTATTCTTCAGGTTACACAGGCTATTAAAGCTTCTAATCTTGATTTTCCAACAGGGAAAATTGAGAATTCAAAAGAACAATTAATTGTTAGAGTTGCCGGGAAATTTAATTCCGTTGATATCCTCAGGAATCTTGTAATTGCAAAGTCAAAACAGGGCGGGGATATTAAACTTTCCGATCTGGCTGAAGTTCAGGATGGACAGAAAGATTATACTAATCTTAGCAGAATCAATGGTGTAACTTCTGTTGGAGTTATTGTTACAAAACAATCTGACGCGAATTCTGTTGAAGTAAGTAAGCTTGTACGAAAAGAAATTACAAAAACTGAATCCGATTACAAAGCACAGAATGTGAAATTTGATATAGCTGAAGACGGCTCATTATATACTATTGATGCCGCTAATGCTGTAAAGGAAGATCTCTTGCTCGCAGTTTGTCTTGTGGCTTTAGTTATGTTCCTCTTTTTACATAATATCAGGAACTCATTCATAATAATGCTGGCAATCCCGACTTCACTTATTTCTACTTTCCTTGTAATGTATGCTTTTGGATTTACACTTAACCTGATGACATTATTGGGACTTTCGCTTGTGGTTGGTATCCTTGTTGATGATTCCATTGTGGTGTTGGAAAACATTTACCATCATCTTGAAAAAGGTGAGAAACCACGGGATGCAGCCCTGAATGGGCGAAACGAAATCGGATTTGCCGCGCTGGCTATTACGATGGTTGATGTAGTTGTATTTGTTCCTTTGGCTGTTACTGGCGGTCTTGTGGGAAATATCCTGCGCGAGTTTGCCATTGTGGTTGTTATCTCAACTCTTCTTAGCTTGCTTGTTTCATTTACTGTTACACCATTGCTTGCTTCAAGAATAAGCAGACTCGAAAAATTGACCAACAGGACTATTATCGGAAAGTTTGCAATCTGGTTTGAAAAACAATTTAAAAAGATTACTGCCAATTATCTTGATATCCTTAGGTGGTCTCTTAATAACAGATGGAAAGTTGTTGTAGTTACATTACTTTTATTTGTTGCCTCCTTTGCTTTGTTACCTGCAGGATTTATCGGGTTTGAATTTATGACCCAGACTGATCGTGGAGAATTTGCTGTAATTTTGGAAATGCCCTCAGGATCTTCTCTCGAAAACACAAATTTCCTGACTCAAGATATTGAAAAGAAAATTAGTTCAATGCCTGAAGTAAGGAAAGTTTTCGTGAACGTCGGTGCGGCAAATGAAGGGTTGGTTGGGCAGTCATCAAATAATATCTCTGAGCTCAATGTTACTTTGAGTGCAAAAACAGAAAGAAAAAAATCAACAGATGATATTGGTGAAGAGATTAAAGAATATGTTCAAAAGATACCGGGAATTAAAGTTCACGTTAATCCCATCGGTATTTTTGGTACAGCTAACCAGGCGCCTATTCAATTGATTGTTAACGGACCAAGCCGTGAAGATGTTATGAAAAGTGCCAATATCATTCAGGGATTTGTGAAAAATATTCCCGGCACTTCTGATGTACGATTGTCATCTGAAGATGGAAAACCTGAAACCCGAGTTGAGATTGATAGGGAGAAACTTGCGTCTTTTGGTTTATCTATAGCAGAAGTCGGAAGTGCTTTGCGTGTTGCTTTAACCGGTGATGATGATTCGAAATACAGAGATGGAAATAATGAATACGATATCAGGATTGTTCTTGACAAATTCGACCGCTCAAGTATAAGTGATCTTAACAGACTTACTTTTAACAACAGCCGTGGTCAGTCAATCCAGCTTCAGCAGTTTGCAAGTATTTACCAAACTACCGGTCCGACAAAACTTCAGCGCAGAGACAAAATAAATGCCGTCGTTGTTTCCTCCCAGGTTATCGGAAGACCCAGCGGCAGCATAGGTAATGATATTAAAAAAGAAATGGCAAAAGCAAAACTCCCCGCCGGAGTGCAGATCTCATATGAGGGTGACTTGAAAAACCAGGCAGATGGATTCGGCAGTCTTGGGCTGGCAATGCTCGCAGCCATTTTATTTGTTTACATGGTAATGGTTGCACTATATGATTCATACCTTTATCCATTTGTGGTTTTATTTTCTATTCCAGTGGCAATGGTTGGAGCACTTCTGGCACTTGCTCTAACTATGAAAGCATTAAGTATTTTTTCAATTCTTGGAATAATCATGCTTGTAGGGCTGGTCGGAAAAAATGCCATTCTTCTTGTAGATAGAACAAACCAGATGCGTTTAAGTGGTATGAATACATTTGATGCACTTATGGAAGCCGGTCAATCAAGAATAAGACCAATTGTTATGACAACTGTTTCAATGATTATCGGTATGTCGCCTATCGCTCTTTCTTCAAGTTCCGGTTCTGAATGGAAATCCGGTCTTGCCTGGGCACTTATTGGTGGACTAACAAGTTCGATGTTCCTTACGCTTATTCTCGTTCCTGTGGTATACTTAAAATTTGAAATGTGGAAAGAATCAATTCCTTTATTCTTCAAAAAACATTTCGGAAAGAAAGTTAAAGAAGAAGTTCAGATCCCCGTGGAATCAGTGCTCCAGGAAGATTAAAGTTACTGAGCTGTCGGGGACCATTCCCCGACAGCATTTTTACCCTAATCTCCTGAATCCTTCAAACAAATCCAGCATCTAACCATGAAAAAAAGGATGTTTTATGAAAAATACAATTGAAGGAACCGACGCTAACTTTGACCAGGAAGTTTTGAAATCAGATTTACCCGTTCTTGTTGATTTCTGGGCTCCATGGTGTGGACCCTGCAGAATGGTCGGTCCCCTCGTTGAGGAGCTTGCTGTTGAATTAACTGGAAAACTAAAGGTGGTTAAGGTAAATACTGATGAAAATCAGGAGATTGCTGTAAAATATGGTATCAGAAGTATTCCAACCATCGGAATATTTAAAGATGGTAAAGTTGTTGATGGTGTGATAGGAGCTGTTCCTAAACAAACTCTCTTAACTAAAGTAACACCCTATCTAAATAATTAATTACAGTCCTAAATTTCCTGCCCCAACCATTTGGGGCAGGAATCCATTTACTTATTTCCCCGGCTAAAATTATCTTAAATTGTCCTTCTCTTTTAATCTTAACCTTTCCTCCTTATTTCCCGGCATTAAATCATTCGGGACTTGTCATTCTAATCGTAGCGAAGAATCGTCAGTGATCCTCCTTCCTTGTCTTTCCGTATTCCCCGGCCTTAAATTATTTGCGTTAAGAAAATTCAGCGTCAGTTAAATTTCGAATAATGTTATAGAGCAGATGAGGAAATATGTTTGAGCCCCGACTAGTCGGGGCGAGTTTATTTCCGCCAGTTGAATTTACAAATTGTATAAACGGAGTGCTGAATTTTTAGCAAATGATTTACAGCCGAAGTTCTTTTGGTTCTTTTCTTCAAAGAAAAGAACAGAAAAGGGGTTTTCAAAGAAAAGAACAGAAAAGGGGTTTTCAAAGAAAAGAACAGAAAAGGGTTTTCAAAGTAAAGAACTGAAAGAGAAGTTTAGTAATTGATATACAGCCGAACAGAAAGGCAATAACATGTCACCTTCCGCCAAAGGGAATGTAATATTAAGTTATTAACTTAATATTACCCGGTCCGGAATTTCATTCGTGTCATCCGGTTTAACAGGGAAGTGAAGCGTTAAGGTTTTTCCGACTTCCTCAACTCCATACAATATGCCCTTCGCAAACATTCCCTTTACGAAAAATTCCTGCATAACATCTTTTATCTTGTGCCACCTATCAGGTGTAACTTTTTCGTTAATCCCCGCATCGGCAAGAATATAAAACTGCCTTTCTTCCAGCAATATATAAATCAGAATTCCGGTTTTATCTCTTGTCCTTGCAATTCCAAGCCTTACAAACTCATGTTTTGCGAGCTCCTCTACAGTTTTTCTACGCTGCATAAAATGTTTTTTTTCTCTTATGCTGACGCAGATTTCACCTGCTGTAAGCTTTTCATATTCCCTGATTTTATTGGTAATACGAAGAAGTTCATCATCACTTACGAAATGATATATCAAATGTTTCATAATGGATGTAATATTAAAAAATAAAGGTATAAAACTTATCCGTATATCTCAATAGAATATTGAAATTAAAAAAATAAACGCAGTCAGTTCCTGAAGAACAGACTGCGTCTTGGTGGAGATGAAAAATGAATTGGGTTATTTTTTTGTAACTTTAATATCGCCCCCTGAGGTCTTTGCAATAAGTTGATTACCACCATGATTAATATCTGCTTCAAACTTTGTTGAACTTATCTTAACTGCATTGTTAGCTGTCATATTACATGAAACACGACCGCCTGAAGTTGACAAATATGCTGATGCGTTAAAATCTGGCGGCAAAACAATATTTATATCTCCGCCTGAAGTTCTGAGATCAATTCCTTTGTTTTGACCTGTATAATCAAGATGAATATCACCTCCTGAAGTTTCTGCATGTATCTTTGAATCAGTTCCCTGAAGATGTATATTTCCTCCCGAAGTGTTGACATCAAAATCACCTGTGAAATCGGCAGCTGAAATATTCCCTCCTGAAGTAGAAAGTCTGGAATTACCCGAAATCTTTTCAACATCAATCTCGCCCCCTGAAGTACTCGTTCTTATTGTTCCGGCAATGTTCCTAAGTTTAATATTTCCCCCGGAAGTCTTTAATTCCGGATTCCCTTTAAGATCAGCAAGGCTAATATTTCCTCCGGATGTGTTGATGTTGGGATTGAAATTAGATGGTATTTTCACTTCGAATCGCATTTTTATTCCGGAATTGCCAAATCCCAGAAAGCTGTTCTTTGTTTTTGCAGTAACCTCTACTCTTTCTTCATTATTGTTAAATGTAAATTCTACTTTTGATTTGGCACGGTCATTTCCATAAGATTTTAACATACACTTCATTTTTGTCCCATGTAGTAATTTCAACATTACCACCGGAAGTGTTTAGTTCAAGAGCTTTTCCGGGATTAATAGAAAATGTCTTTTCCTGAAGTAAGGGTAAGTTGTCATCTCCAAAATATGTGTGATTCCTGGCGCATGAAATTGTTAACGCCGATAAAAAAATAGATAGAATAAAAAGTGCGGTTTTGTTCATAATCATTTTCCTGTATATTTCATTTTATGTATTAGACTCTTAATTTTTCGAAAAAGTTACTTAATCTATAAAGGTGACAGGAATATCAGGGATTTATTTTTCTTATCTATAGATTTATAGCGAATAAGTTGCTTAAATGTGACAATATATTGATAATATGTATTTCATGGCAAATATACGGAGTGTTTTTTTATGGCTTTAAACAATACAGCCAGATTTTATAATGATCACAAATTCTGTCAAAAGGGAAGTATTATATTCAGTGAAGGTGACCCCGGTGATGTAATGTACGCAGTAATTGAAGGTGAAGTGGAAATTAGAGTTAATGGAGCTGTTGTTCACGTTGTTAAAGAAGGAGAAGTTTTCGGTGAAATGGCGATGATAGATAAAAAACCCCGAAGTGCTTCCGCTATTGCAACAGCCGATTGTAAGCTTGTAGTTATAAATGAGCAAAGATTTAATTTCCTGCTTCAACAGACCCCGATGTTTGTAACCCAGATAATGAAAGTTATGGCTGACAGGCTTAGATATATGAATAAAGAAGCATTATAATTCTATTTTTAATATCTTTACGCTTCAATAATTGATATTTTAATTGAGTATTTACAAAGGGTCGCGATTTAAATTACTATCAGCTTTTTTGATAGTATATATTATTTGGGGATCTACTTATCTGGCAATTCGGTTTGCTATAGCATCTATTCCTCCATTATTAATGGCAGGGATGCGTTTCTTTATTGCCGGATTATTATTGTTAATAATTTCCCGTTTTAACGATAAAGAGAAATTAAAATTAGTCCATTTCAGGTCGGCTATCATTATCGGAGTTCTTTTGCTTTTAGGAGGTAACGGAGGAGTGGTTTGGGCTGAACAATGGGTTCCTTCCGGAATAACAGCACTTCTTATCTCAACTGTACCTGTTTGGGTGGCAATAATCAGTTGGGCAATGCCGCATGGTGAAAACCCGTCATTAAAAAACATAACCGGAGTAATATTAGGATTTGTGGGATTGTTCTTCCTTGTATCACCGCATAACCTTATTGCCGGCGGTAATGTAAATATTACCGGTGCGCTTGTTCTTATTGCTGCAGCCTTATCATGGGGTGCCGGTTCAGTTTATACTAAACATGCTGAAGTTCCAAATTCTAAATTAACAACAGTAGCACTTGAAATGTTTTTTGGCGGATTGTCCCTGATAATTGTAAGCTATTTCTTTGGCGATTGGGACAGGTTCCACCCATCCCTCGTAACTCAAAAATCACTATTGGCTTTTATATATCTGATAATTTTCGGATCTCTTATTGCGTTCACTTCTTACATTTGGTTACTTGATGCAGCTGGTCCCGCTAAAGCGACAACATACGCATATGTAAACCCGGTTGTAGCAGTTATTCTTGGTTATTTTATTGCAAGCGAGGAACTTTCCCTTAAAATGATTTTTGCAGCATTTATTATTATAGCTGCTGTAGTCATCATAATAACAGACTTTTCCTTTCTGAAGGGAAAACTAACAAGAAAAAACCCCGGGCATTTCTAAATATCCCGGGGTCTCTGAATTTTGGAAAAGTCTGAAGATGTTGTTATTTCAACAGCTCTATAATTTTACTCTTCAACTCTGTTATCTCAATATCGAATCTTTCTCCCGTCTTTCTTATTTTAACTTCAACTTTGTTCTCTTTTAATTTTTTATCACCCACTATAATTTGAACAGGCATACCCAGTAAATCGGCATCATTAAATTTGAAACCTGCCTGTGCATCGACCCTGTCATCATATAATACATCGATACCTGAATTTGTTAGCTCATTATAAATTAAATCAGCTGCTTCTACTACATTACCTTTTTTCATGTTCAGAGCTAACAAATGAACAGGGAAGGGAGCTAAGGTTTTGTCCCAGATTATTCCATTATCATCATGATGTTGTTCAACGTAACATGCCATTACTCTTTCAACACCAATTCCATAGCTTCCCATAATTATAGGATTTTCCTTTCCGTTTTCATCAAGGAACATTGCTCCCATCGCCTGCGAGTACTTGGTACCAAGTTTGAATATATGTCCAAGTTCAATTGAACTGAAAACATCAAGCTTTGAATTGCAGCGTGTACAGTTTTCTCCGGCTTTGATAGTTCTCAAATCCTCATATTCAATTCCAGTCACATCCCTGTTAAAATCAATTCCGCCAATATGATAATTATTTTTATTGGCTCCGCTGAATAAGTTGTTCCTTCCTTTTAATCTAAGATCGGCTATTATCCTACCCTTAAATCCAATAGGACCAATAGAACCGGCATCTGCTCCGGTTATTTCTTTAAGTTCATCAGGATGTCCGGGTCTTATTGTTCCACCTAAAATTTTCTCAAGTTTTGTTTCATTAACATCATCATTTCCCTGCATTAAAATCAAAACAGGTGAATTATTGAATATGTAAACCCTTGATTTTGCGCATTGGGATTCATCAATTTTGAGGAACGCACAAAGCTCATCGATTGATTTAACATCAGGCGTAGAGATTTCCTTAATATCGGAACTTAACTCATCACGATTTAAATATTCAATCTTAGATTGAGCTACTTCAACATTGGCGGCATATCCGCATGAATCACAATAAGCCACAGTATCTTCGCCCGCATCCGACTTAACCATAAATTCCTCTGACCCGGTGCCACCCATTGCTCCGCTGGAAGCACCAACTACAAAATATTTCAATCCGCAACGGTCGAATATTTTTCTGTATGCACCATCATGGTAATTGTAAGCGGTATCAAGGTTCTCATATGAAGTATCAAGTGAATAAGCGTCTTTCATAAGAAACTGCCTGCCCCTTATAATTCCGCTTCTTGGTCTGGCTTCATTCCTGAATTTGGTCTGGATCTGATACCATATCTGTGGCATATCTTTATATGATTTGACAACATTTCTTGCATGAAATGTAATTATTTCTTCATGTGTGGGAGCCAAAACATAATCTCTGTTCTTCAAATGGAACATAGTATCACCAAATGACTCAACCCGGTTTGTCTCTTCCCAAATTTCCCTTGGATTCAATGCGGGAAGATGAAACTCCTGTCCTCCGATAGCATCCATTTCTTCACGAATAATATCAACAATCTTCCTTACAACTTTATAACCAAGCGGAAGAAATGAATATATTCCTGCTGAAATCATTCTTACCATTCCAGAACGGAGCAATAATATATGGCTCGCCACTACCGCATCATTAGGAACTTCTTTTAAGGTTGGTACAAAGGATTTACTTAATCTCATATCTCATCGTATTTTTATAATAATCTACAAATATAAAGAATTTGCTAAGGTTATTCAAAAATCTATTGGAGCTTTGTTTTTTTTGATTTAATTACTCATATTTATTGATTCACTATAAATGAAATGCTGAATTGGACAATTTAAATATTCCTGTGTTAATGATCTCTCCTTTTTTATTAATGCTTTTGTCAATTGCTCTTTTCCCCCTGGTCCGGAACCGGTTCTGGAAAAAAAACAATAACAAATTAATTGTTTCTGTTGTTTTGAGTGTTCCCGTTTTGGTTTACTTATTATGGGGCGGACAAGGTATTAGATTATTTGATACTATGGTCTTTGATTATATCCCCTTTCTGATTTTAATAGGATCCTTATTTGTTATTACCGGTGGAATTTATGTTTCCGGGGATATTGAAGCCAGACCGGTAGTAAATACTTTATTTCTCGCGACCGGGGCGGTGATCGCTTCGGTTATAGGAACAACAGGAGCAGCAATGCTGCTGATTCGCCCGCTTATCCAAACTAACAAAGAACGAAACTTAAAAGTGCATACAATCCTGTTTTTTATCGGAATTGTCGCAAATTGTGGTGGACTCCTTACACCGCTTGGCGACCCGCCGTTATTTTTGATGTATCTCAGAGGTGCCCCTTTTTTCTGGTTTTCTAATCTTTTTCTTGAATGGCTTTTAACAAATGGATTATTGCTTACTATATATTTCTTTGTTGATTCTTATTATCATAAAAAAGAAACTCCCGAAGCATTATTCAGTGACAAAACAAATATACTCCCTATAAAGATTCAGGGTAAATTTAATTTCATCTTGCTCACCGGGGTTGTATTTGCAGTAGCATTTATAAACGAACAATATTTCCCTTTTATAAAAATAAACCCATATTTCAGATTTCTACGTGAAGCATTAATGTTATTGATGGCTCTGCTGTCTTATAACTTTACTCCCCATCCTACAAGGGTATCCAATAATTTTACCTGGAGCCCTATTATTGAAGTTGCATTTCTTTTCTTTGGTATTTTTATAACAATGGTTCCTTGCTTGTTATTTTTGAAAACAAATGCCCATAATCTTGGAATTACTCACCCCATTCAATTTTATTATTATTCCGGATTGTTAAGTAGTTTTCTTGACAATACTCCAACTGCTATTGCTTTCCATTCTTTGGCAATGGGTCTGGGGACTACAACAGGGGTCAACGTTTCCGGGATTTCGGAACAAATTCTCAGAGCAATTTGTCTAAGTTCAGTTTTTTTCGGTGCAATGACATATATTGGAAATGGTCCCAATTTTATGGTAAAAGCTAGTGGCTGAAGAAAATAATATCAAAATGCCCCATTTTTTCAGCTATATATTCAAATTCTCATTCATAGTTTTGCTTCCGGTGTTTATATTAGTACAGTTAATTTTTATTAGGTTGTAAAAGGTAGTTATGAGCAATAATTTCAATCCTTGGCATAATGTAAACCCTGGAGATGAAGCCCCCGCTTTTGTTAATTCAATAATTGAGATTCCGGAAGGATCAAAAGGTAAATATGAATTAGATAAGGAAAGCGGTCTTCTTGAAACTTGATCGTGTTCTTTATTCATCTGTCCATTATCCGGCAAATTATGGGTTCATTCCCAGAACTTACTGCGACGATAAAGACCCTCTTGATATTTTGGTGATTTGTTCCATTGACGTATTTCCATTGTGCATAATTGAAGCTAAAGTAATCGGTGTTATGCGTATGATCGATGAGGATGAGGAGGATGATAAAATAATTGCCGTAGCCAAAAATGATATGTCGGTTAATTATATAAATGAATTAGCTGAACTGCCGCCTCATACAATTGTTGAACTCAGAAGGTTCTTTGAGGATTATAAAAAACTTGAACATAAACACGTTATTGTTGAAGAATTTCTTGGAAGAGAAGATGCGTATAAGGTAATTAATAATGGACTCTATCTCTACAATCAAAACGAATCTCTGCTTAGAAAATAAGACTAATTAAAATCCAAATTATAAATTTGAACATAACGGATTATTCCGCAACGTTATTGATTTTGTAAACTCTGTCATGTGGCCGCACAAGTTCTCCGCATGGAAAAGTAACCCGCTCTCCTTTTACAGCAGTCGTTACAGCGTTATCGTCTTTGATAATATTTTCCACCTTAATTTCTACAACTCCTGAAGTGGGTCCGATAATCAAAATATTTTCAGATACTTCAATCGCTCCGGTTTCAAGCTGAACATAAACAGTATTTGTTTTTTTGTAATAATTAACAACTCTTCCTATATATTCTTTTCTTGTAGTTGCTTTGCTTCCATAAATATCGGCATATTCTTCAGAGCTGGGAGTGCCAAAATAAAATCCTGTTGAGAATCCCCGGTTGTATACCGATTTTAATTCAGAAAGCAATTCTCCTTTTACATTCTTATCCAATTTATTTTCAAAATAAAGATCAATTCCTCTGCGGTATACGGAAACAGATTTTGCCACGTATTCGGGACTTCTTTTCCTCCCTTCAATTTTGAATGAATTTATTCCCGACTCTATTAATTGGTCGAGGTACTCAATTGTACAAAGATCTTTGGGAGATAAAATGTAATCAGTCCCCATTATCAGCGATTTATCAATTGAAGAATCATAAACTTCATATTCTCGCCGGCAGGGTTGAATACATTCTCCCTGGTTTGCGCTTTTACCAAAAAGATGATGGCTCATGAAACATCTGCCGCTCACAGCAATACACATAGCGCCATGTATGAATGTTTCAATTTCAAGATCTGTTGTCGTGCGAATTTTCTTAATGTCTTCAAGAGTACATTCACGGGCAAGTACAATCCTTACAGCTCCAAGTGATTTATAAAACGCCGCACTCGAAGAATTTGAAATTGATGCCTGGGTAGAAATACAAAAAGCCATTTTGTGTTCTTTGCATTTCTGAATAACTGATAAATCCCAGCAAATAATTCTATCGATCCCGGCATTCTTTGCAGCAGAGATGATTTCATCAAGATCTTTTATCTCTTCTTCCATAATTATTGAATTAAGAGTAAGATAAGTTTTCACATTCTTGTCTTTGCAAAAAAAGGAGATTTCAGTTAATTCTTCGATACTAAAATTAGAAGCCTTAGATCTCATATTTAACTTATCAACACCGAAATAAACAGCATCGGCTCCATTCCTTACTGCGGCAGTTAACATTGTCATGTCACCGGCAGGCGCCATGAGCTCCGGTTTTGTGTGGACTATATGTTTGTTATTCATAATGATTGATTTAATTGCAAAAAATTCTTTTCTTCATATCTCCTAATCTACCAAATTATTCAATTCATTTTCCTCCCAAAATTAATGATAAAGATAGACATATCTCTTAATAATTTGTAGGTAGGCAACCAATCCCGTAATGAGGAAGGTTTATTCTGCCGTCTGATCTTTTGATGAAAGTATTAATTTTGATATGTTAGAACTTTATTAAAATTATTCTTTATATGAACACAAAACTCTTCTTTATTCGAAAAATTAAAGCCCTGTTTCTTAAATGGAACCTGCATATTGTTTTTTTACCTTTCTGGAGTCTATTTATAAATCTGGCTTACTTATCAAAATTATCCCGGTGGCGTAAAGATCTACCGAAACTGCAATTTGATGATTTTTATAATAATAAAGTAGATTATGGTGACCGCTTTAAACTTCATTCTTTTGTGTTTGGTAATGAAAAACTCGATAAAGCTATTAATTATTTTGAATTTGGAGTAGCGGGCGGAATTTCATTTAAATGGTGGGTATCTAATAATAATAATCCGGATTCAAGATTCTATGGATTTGATACTTTTACTGGTCTACCTGAAGATTTTGGTGTAATGAAAAAAAGTGATTATAATACAAAAGGAAATTTCCCGGATGTAAATGATTCGCGATGTACTTTTACTCCTGGTATGTTTCAGGATTCAATGCCAGCCTTCTTCAAAGATTTTGATTTTTCTAAAAGATCAGTTTTCCACATGGATGCTGATCTTTACTCCTCCACTCTTTATGTGTTCTCCTTTTTAGCTTATAAATTCAAAAAAGACGATATAATCATATTTGATGAGTTCGGCGTTCCAACGCATGAATTCAGGGCATTTAATGATTTCATCTCTGCATACCAATTAAAATTTGAATACCTCGGAGCCGTTAATAATTACCTACAGGTTGCTATTAAGATAATATAATAATTCTCCAGATTCCATACGTTATTCAGACCTTCCCTATTGTTGCTACTTGGCAAGTTATTGTTCTAACAGTTTTGTGTTTTAATAATCATGTTTATTTTTAGATATTAAGCACATAATTGCTTAAAATAAAGCAAAAACAACGAACAATTATTGACATTTAAGTTATTTGTTTCAAACTTTTAATGTCTGATTTATTAGATTATTAGGAGATTAGTATGCAGATTAAAAGTCTTTCATTAATTATATGTTTATTTTTTTATTCTACCAATTTATTTTCACAATGGCAGCCTCAAAACAGCGGAGTACAGAACAATTTAATTTCAACTTCATTTGTCGATGAAAATAACGGTTGGATTGTTGGTTCAAATGGAACCATACTGAATACTACAAATGGTGGTGCTGATTGGAACATCAAACCAATGAATTCTAATCCTGATTTTCTGTACGTGAAATTCAAAAATATTAACTGCGGGATTATTTTAGGTCAATCGGGACATATTTATAAAACCACAAATGGGGGGGGGTCCTGGGAACTTAAAAATTCCAATACTACGGGTACATTAAGATCTTTATGTTTCAGGGAAAATACCTGGTATGCTGTCGGCGGGGATTTTATTCCAAGCTCAATTATTGTTAAAAGTACAGATGATGGAGAAACCTGGATTAATCAACAGGTCCCAACTTCAAATTTACTTACCTCAGTTTATTTCGTAGATGAAAATATAGGCTATGCTACAGGGGTTAAGGCAACAATTGTTAAGACTACAGATGGTGGTAATAATTGGTACAATTTATTTCCAAATACTGGTCAGTGGCTATATTCAATATGTTTTGTCGATCAAAATGTCGGATGGGCAGTTGGCGGAAATGAATATTCAGAAATAATTCTAAAAACAACGAATGGGGGAAATAACTGGATAATTCAATCAGAGACCGGTGATAATAAATGGCTACAGTCCGTCTCTTTTGTTAACTCAAATTTAGGTTTTGCCGTTGGTGGTGATATTTATAACTCGACAGGTTATTTTATTTATAAAACAACCAATGGTGGTTTAACATGGGATTATCAAAGATTTTCGTCTAATAGCTATTTAAACTCTATCCTCATGGTAAATGAAAAAGTTGGATATTGTACAGGTACAAATGGACTGATTTTAAAAACAGCTAATGGCGGTATTCCTGTTCCAAGAGTTAAAGCATTATTAACAGTTGATAGTCTTTATTTTGATTCTGGATTTAAGGGATTTGTGACCACCCAGATCTCGGGCATCAATTCTACAGGCGAAAATCTGTCTTTTAATTGGTTGATTAATGATACAGTATCTAATACTGAAGTTTCCCCGTTTGTAATATTTCATACAGGTGTAAATAAAATCAAACTTACGGTAACATCTCAGTCAGGTGTAAGCAATTCAGATTCAATGTATACAAATGTAGTAGCATCCCGCAATATAACCGGCGGTGCTATTTATAGTGGAGTAAGCCAGTTTAATGATCATTTTTATACAACCTCAGCTGATAAAGGAGTTTATGAAATTGATTCAACCGGCCAGAAGTTGAAAACATTTCTAACCGGAGGTAGTATTCAATCAGTCCTGTCAATTTCTCCACAGGGTAAACTTTTTACTGGTTCCACGGATACCCGGCTTTATGGTTTTGACACATCTTTAATTCCTCTTTGGGATCGGGCCACAGGAGGAATAATAGCATCTGCCCCGGCATTGTCGTATGATGGTTCAACTGTTTATTGTGTAACGTCAACATCAACGCTGTTAGCTCTTGATGTTCAGAGCGGTACAATTAAATGGGGTTTCCAGACTGACGGAGTTGTTACAAATTCTCCTGTCGTCTTTCTTGACAAAGAAAATAAAAACATATTATACGCTGGAACAAGCAAAGGTGTTCTTTATGCATTGAGGGATAGAGGCAATGCATATGAAATTTTCTGGCAGAAGCAATTATCAGATACTATCTTTTCTTCTGTAGCTATATACCCAGACGGAGATAATTCAATGATATATCTTGGCTCTAAAGGAGGATATCTTTACAGAATGAAATGGGACGGAGTTTATGATGACAGTTGGAAGGTTAACCTCAATAGTCCGGTATATTCTTCTCCTGTAATAGATGGAAACGGATCAATTTATATCGGCACTAAAAATGGGAAGCTATCAGAATTTACAAAAGATTTTACCAGCAGCTCCTCACCTTTATCCTCTATTACACTTGAATCAGGAATAACAGGAACACCAGCCATAGGTAATAATGGAAACATATATGCAGGAACAGAGAAAGGACTTCTTTATTCTCTGAATAGTAGTTCCCAAAGCCTGGAAATAAAATGGCGTGCAAACCTGTACTCATCTATTATGTCATCCGCACTTGTAACCGGGAGTGGACTGGTTTATATAGGAACTTTGAAGGGAGATATATTTGTGCTCAAAGAATATTCAGAGGAAATATCATCGATGCCCAAAGCAGTATGGCCAACATTTAAGGGAGACAATCTGCGGTCGAAAGTCCTTGGAACAAGCATAACCGGAATCAATGATAAAGTCTCAACAATATCAGATTTCAAACTTCAGCAGAATTATCCGAATCCTTTTAATCCTTCTACATTAATAAAATTTTCAATACCTCAAAGAAGCCAGGTAAAGCTTACTATTTATAATCAGTTAGGAGAAGTTGTTGAAGAATTGGTGAATAAGGAAATGGAAGTAGGTGATTATAATATTACGTGGAATCCTCATAATATCTCCAGTGGTGTTTATTTCTATCAAATAAAAACCAACAAATTTGTTTCAACAAAGAAGGCGATATTCATAAAGTAAATTCATTTACCAAATAAAACTAAAAAAGGCTGCATCGGCAGCCTTTTTTATTTAATCAAATAATAATTTTATTAGATAAGAATAAAGCAGTTAACTCTTGGCTTCCCAGATTCTGGAAATCTCTACAATAACGCGTACTGCCATTTCCATGTCTTGAATAGCTACCCACTCAAGTTTTGAATGAAAACTATGTTCACCAGCAAAGATATTAGGGGTCGGAAGTCCCATGAAAGATAGTCTTGAACCATCTGTTCCTCCCCTTATGGGAGATAGAATTGGTTCAATGTTAAGGTTCTTCATAGCCTGAATTGCATAGTCGATAACTTGCGGTTCGTTAACGAGTATTTCTTTCATATTCCGGTATTGCTCAAAAGCTTCAAATTCCAACCGGGCTCCCGGATATTTCTTAATTGTCTTTTTTGCAAGATCTTCAAGATAATTCTCATATTCTTTAAGCTTATGAGTTTCAAAATCTCTTATTATAAACTTTAAGGTAGTAAGTTCCTCATTCCCATTGAAATTTGTACAATGAACATATCCCTCTCTTTTTTCTGTCGCTTCAGGGCATAACTTATCTTTGGGAAGACTTTCAAGAAATTCAGATGCTACTCTTACCGCGTTTATCATTTTACCTTTAGCATAACCGGGATGGATATTCTTGCCATGTATTTTGATAACAACAGCGTCGGCACTGAATGATTCTGATTCTACTTCGCCACGGGACGATCCATCAACTGTATAACCATATTTCGCTCCTAGCTTGGGAAGATTTATCTTCTCGGTCCCTCTCCCGGTTTCTTCATCTGGCGTAAAACAGACTTTAATATCTCCATGTTTTATGTCAGGATGAGAAAGAAAATAATTGATCGAATCCATTATTTCAGCTACCCCTGCTTTATTATCGGCACCTAACAGAGTTGTTCCATCAGTAGTTATGATATCATAACCAATCATATTATTAAGGTCCGGGTTATCGCTTATTTTAATCACTTGTGATGGATCTTTTGGAAGTTTTATGTCTCCGCCTTTATAATTATTATGGATGATAGGATTGACATTTTCTCCTGTTACTGCAGGAGAAGTATCAACATGCGCTATAAATACTATTGGTGGAACATTTTTATTTGTGTTTGATGGAAGAGTTGCTGTTACATATCCATTTTCATCCATATTAGCATCTTCCAACCCAAGGGAAAGTAGTTCTTTTGCCAAGACCGCAGACAGAACCTTCTGCTTTTCTGTCGAAGGGAAAGTTGTTGATTCCTCGTCAGACTGAGTGTCATATTTAACATAACGAAGAAATTTTTCTACGCAGGTAAACTTATATTTTTCGTCAAACATTGAATAACCTTTATTATTTGAATTCTGATATAAAACCTATAGAATTTTTTCACTTTAAACAAGGAGATAAAGCAACTATTCATAATTTATCAGTTGGAAATCAATTCATATGTTTTGGATAACAATTCAAAATTCGATAACTTAAAAACACTTTTTCATATTTGTAGTTAAGTAAATAAAAATGGATATTCTTAAAACCTTAGCCCACAAACTCAAAGAAGATGTAAAGTATAATTTCACATTTCATCTAATGATAAAAGAAATAATTGGGTATGTGAAAAAAGAACAATTAATCTCTTTGAAATAGGTACTGCTTACGGTGATTCTTCTACAAGGGTTATTTTCAGGGAATTAAATAAAACAGGAAAGACATTTCAATTAATAGGATTTGAGCCGGTTGACGAAATACATAAGATTGCTGCTTATAATTGGAAAGACTACGAGAATGTAAATATTTTAAAGAATTATTTTCTTTCTTCTGATTCAATCAATTTTTTGGTTGAGCTTATTAAAAAAGAAATAGAAGATGAGCAGACGCTTCAACACAATATAAAAAATTATCTTAACATCCCTGTAGAACGTTTGGTTACCAGGGATTTACTACCCTTGCCGGACATTATATTTATTGATTCTATCAGGTATTCTCACGCTGGTATTGTTAATACCATTCTGGATTTAAAAATGAACAATGCGGTAGTGGTTATGGAGGATGATATTCCTGGTTATGGTGAGTTGAAGATAATTGAGAAATATTTTTCTTTGAGCAAACTGAAAAAATTCAGATGTTATCCGCATCAATGGCCATATCTATTATTCAAGGTCGATAATAAAAAATAGGCGATCTGGAATCAGGGGATATTTTGCAAAAATGACAAGTATTGAAGGGCAACATTATTCCAGGAATATTCCGAAATATGATCAGAGTTATATTTTGATTGAGATTCTTTAAGAGCCCCATCCTTCCAAAGATTAAAAATGAGTTCAGCTAACTCTTTGTAATCCAGAGTTTCATATAGATTTAATTTTAATTTCCTGCTCATTTCTATATTTGGTGGGATATTTGATGCTATAATGGGAGTCCCTGAAGCTGCTGCCTCGAGTATTGGGAGACTGCTTGATTCAAAAAGGGAAGGGTTTACTAAAAATTTAGCCTTCTTGTACAAAGCCCTTAAATCTTCTATGGGGATAAGTCCCAGATGATGAACAAAATCTAGTTCGTTCTCTTTTAAAAAATTCAGATATATTCTGTAAAGCAGCTGCCGGTTTACCGGTAAGAACTAGAGGAATTTTCTGATTATATTCTTTCTTTATTAAGTTCAGAGATTTCAAAAGAGTAATATGATTTTTATGGTGCCATAACTGGGCAGGAAATAAAATAAATTCTTCCGGAATGTTATATTTATTGCTCAGATAAGAAGTGTCCAGATCTTGTGAAAAAAGGTCGACATTAACCCCTTCGCTAATAACAATCAACTGATTTTTATTAATATTCTTGTAATGGGAAAGGATATCATCTTTAATAAATTGGCTGCTTGATTGAATATAATCCGCAAGCTTAACCGACAATTCATAATGTATCTTTCTGTTCAGTAATTCCGCTTTTGAAAAAAATTGTGGGTAATGTAACTGTTGAAGATCGTGAAGTGAAATTAATGTAGTCTTTTTGAATTTATAGGGGAACAAGAAAGTAGTTGGGATATAAATCAGATCAGATTTGCTGTCCATTATTTTGCAGACATCTGCGTATAGAATATCGCAGACAGTCTTATAAATATTTTGGGACAGTGAGGCGAATGCACAAATACGAAATGCTTTTTTTATCGGGGAATCAGGGATCCTTATAACCTGGAAGTTCTTGTATTGGCTATATTTAGTAAATAAATGGATATTCCTTTTCGTGGCGTAAATCTGAAAGTTATTACCTGTGCCGGAATTGACAAATCCATCCAGTAAACCGAAAGTATATGAATTGATGCCCCCCGAATAGTTTGGATTAAGACTGAAACAATTTATACCTAAATTCATATCAACAGGTTAAGGTTAATAACATTTATTTTTTTATTTCATTCAGGATAATTTCATTTAGCTGTTGGGATCTGATTTTGAATGTATGATCCCTAAGGACTCTCTTCTGCCCTGCAATTGCAATAGCTACTCTTTCTTTGGGATGATCCAGCAGCCATTTCACTTTTTCTACACATTCATCCGCTGTTTTAAATGCAACAACTTCTGTATCAATTTCAAACAATTCATTCAGGTTCTTTTTCCAATCTGTAACCATACATGAGCCGACACCCGTGATTTCGAATAGCCGTATATTTGCAGCATAATCTCCCGCAGCTTCACCATGCATATTGAATCCTATTTTTGAACGGGAGAGGGCTTTGAACATTTCAAGTCCATACACCGGCGGTTTAGCAATTTTCTGAATGGCGGATATATTTTTTGGATTACAGGGAATTTCATTTAAGTAGTATGTCTTTTTGATTCCGGGTAATGTTTTAGCAAGCTCATGGAGATTTAAACCTTTTAATACCTTAGATGCGATATAAGCACTTCTCCTGAAAAACAAATCAACCGGTGTAATTCTAAGTATATGAGCATAAAGATCAATATTAATTTGAGATTTAATCAATTGGTTGACCACCATCTGTCTTAAATTATGCCCTTCGGACCCGGGAATAAATGAACCCAAAAAACTAAAGTCAGTTTCAGGATAGTTGTTATTCGTATGTATTTCTCCGAGTAGACTTTCCTCGAACGCATGCAGTATAGTATGTGTTTTTAATCCTGAACTGTTGAAATCATCAGAAAACTTTTTAGAGCAAACGACCATAAAGTCAAATGTTTTAAATTGTTCAATATGCCTGCTGCTAAATATCGAACAGCAATTTCCGATAACAAGTTTAACGGAAGGAACCTTCTTTCTTAAGTCAATTATCCAATCGCCATTAAAAGTATAGCTATCCTGAAAAAACACCACTTCGGGTTTTAGAGTTTTTAACTGTTCAAAAACAATTTCTTTTCCTTTGGCATCTGATCTATTTTCTGCAGCCCATTGATTCTGTAACGGCTCTGCATTGGCAACAATTTCACAAGCTTCATTTCCAAGTTCTCTTAAGTGAGTGGAATAATAGTCTGACCACGCATAACGTTCATTCATAAGGTGGGCAAGTTGAACATTGTAACTTTGATTAACTATTCCAGGGTTCTGGCTATAATATTTCTTGAGAAAATCTCTGTAATAGTATGTTACTTTAACAAAACGATAATTCATGATTAGTCAATCCACCTTATTATCTCAAAGGCTTCCGCATATTTGCTGTTTGCCTGAACGCCCCTTGAGGCAGCCAGACCGAATATGAATTCTTTAGAAAAATAATTCCGTTCTTTAGTAAACTGGGATTTATAATGTTTCAGCAGACCGAATTTCTTTTCTACATGTTTCCGTTCAAGTCTGATCAACATCTGGACATTAAACGTAAGGTGGTTCCAGGGGAGTTCATAACTGATAATCGAGGCAAACGATTTGAAAGCTCGCACCATTTCAGTTGCTACGACAATATGGTCCTGATGAACATCATTTAATGAGGGACCAATTACAAGGTTAGGTTTAAATTCGTTTTTAAGTGAAACCAGTTTCTCAAGTACCTGCTGTCTTTTTTCAAATATATACCTTACTCGGTATTTTAGAATTTCAACACTCTCTTTTTTTAATCCGAGCGATTCATACACATTTATGAATTCCTTCCTTAATGTATCTTTAGGCATCCCATCAGGGAGAGAATCTTCTGCCGTTGAGAATACTATCCATTTAACATTATGCTTTTCTTCGAGCAAGCGGACGATAGTTCCACCGCAACCGAGCTCCGCATCATCAGTATGTGGTGCAAGGACCAGAATATTCTTTTTATCCATTAATATACTTTGTTTACTGGATTAATCTCTTTATTGCTTTCTGAACTTCCACAAATTCCTTTAATGGGCGGGCGGGCATACCTGCCCATGTTTCTCCATCAGGAATATTTTTTGTAACTACAGCCGACATTCCAACAGTTACATTTTCACCGATTGATAACTGGTTTAATATAGAAGCCGAGGGAGCGACCCATGAATAATCTTTTATTTCTACACTTCCTCCCAACATTGCATTTGCTATTACTGCGCAGTGTCTGCCGATAATTACATTGTGCGCTACATGAACCAGGTTGTCAATTTTTGCACCTTCTTTTATAATTGTATTACCAAGGGCTCCCCTGTCAATACATGTATTTGACCCAATATCAACATTATCTTCTATAATTACCCCTCCTATATGAGGGAATTTTTCGAACTCAAGTTTTTCATTCCGCTGATATCCATAACCTTCGGATCCAATAACTGTGCCTGCCTGAATTCTTACATTTTTTCCGATTGTAACATTATCATAAATAAAACAATTCCCGTCCACAATACTTTCGTTCCCAATTATGCATTTTCCGATATAAGTAAGTGGACCGATATAACAATCAGAAGCTATTATTGCATCGGGGTCAATTATTGCTGAAGGGTGAATCCCGGGTTCCTTTTTAGGCACAAAAAAATGTTCGGCTATTCTTAGAAATACAAGTTTCGGATCATCTACAATTATAAAACATTTTTTAGCTAATAATTCAGGACTTATCTGTAATGTACTATCACATATTAGGATTTTAGCAATTGTTTTTTCAACTAGTTCTTGTTTGTTTTCTTTTTTGCCTTTTATCCAAACTAATGACTCACTATTAGCTTCTTCAATCGGTTTAACATTATTGAAGAAAACATTATTAGAGCTTCCGGCTATTTTATATCCCGAAGGTAATAGTTCAATAACACTATCTAACAAAACATTCATTGTATGTAACCTTTACTAAATTAAAAAACACTTTAATTTTTTCTGAACCTTAAAATTATTTTCCTATACGTAGTATCAATATCCTCTGATACTTTGAGCGTAAGTACCAAAAACACAAAAACAGAAGTAAGCACAATTGATCTCGTAAATATATCCAATATAAAATGGTTATGTATCCCCGGTATTATATAATTTAAAAGTATAATAAACATAAATATTAACAGTGCTTTAAAGGTATTAAAAGAAAAAGGCTGAATCTTAAAAAATAAAAACAAGAAGAAAAACCGGATTGTATTAAGCAATATAATAATTAAAGTTGTTGCCAAAGCTGCCCCGGAAATACCATATAAAGGAATCAAAAACATATTAAGGCCAATCGCTGCTAAACTAAGAACAGGATAAAACAAAAGATCAATTTTATAATATTTTGAGGTGCCTACTATTTCCTGATTAATCCCGGTACTCATATCAAACAGGTTACCTATACCAATTATAAAAACAACCCATTTGCCCTGAGCATATATATTTCCATGGGGAATCAATCTAAAAATGTTATCAATATTTAACCATATAAGTAAAAAAAGTAAACCGCCAATAATTAACTGCGTAATAGAGGATTTTTTGTAAAGTTCACTCAGTTTTTTTACATCATTGTTTCTGTTTGCTTCTGAAACTAATGGAATTAAAACCTGAGATAGTGCTTTTTTAGGAACTGAAATAAAGGCGGCAATAAAGAAAGCTATCGTATATATACCGGTATTTCTAAACCCGGAATATGCACTAAGCATTAAACTGTCGATATTAGTTATTATTACACCACTTGCATTCCCCATAGATATAAGCCCTGCAAATGTTATAATTGACTTTAGCATAGGACTTTTAAAAATTCTAAAGTCTGGTCTTATGAACAGATATTTTTGGTAATATGTGTAAATAACAAGCACCAATAATGCGATTCCATATGAGCCGATGGTAATTATAATAAAGTAGTGGAAATCAAAGTGAAAAAACAAATAGGAAAGTAGAGTTATAGTTAAAAAAACTCTTAATAGTACCTCTCTTGTAAAAGTTGGCAGTATCGGGTTTTGTTGGATTACATTATATGCTTCAAATATTATTATAAATAAAAGTATAAAAGTAAAAACGATTAATGGAAAATAATAATTAAGAATAAGTGGTGCGTTTTTAATGAAAGCAGAAACAAATAAAGATTTAAACTGCAGAAAGACTAATATAAATAATAAAAACCCGGCACATCCAAGAGAAATAATGAAAAAAAAGATTCCGTTATGTTTGTTTTTATGATCTTTGAAATAAAAGAAAAATCTTGAGGGAATATTTGCCGACCCTAGTGATGCGAAAGTTGAAAATAACACTGCCGCGCTTATTATCGCACGATATAATCCTAATTGCTCTTCTGAAAGTGCATAGGGTAAAAGCCATAGAGTATTTATTACCCCAATTCCAATTCCTAAGTATGTTAAAAAAACAGACTTAGTGCTTTGCCGGATAACTATACCCATATTAAATTAATTTTAACCATTGGATAAATTATTATCTATCATTCTATGGATAATTTCTTCTACAAAAACTGTAGCAGTCCAATCAAGCATTTTTTTTGCTTTTGAAGGATCGCCTAAGCTGTAGTTAATATCTGTCGGGCGTATTAATTCGTTCTTAATAATTAAGAAATCTTTGTATTCTAAATCAAAATATCTGAATGTAATGCCTATAAATTCTTCAAGCGAAGTACTTCTTCCCGTTGCTATAACAAAATCATCCGGTTTGTCCTGAAGTAATATTTGATGCATTGCGTTAACATATTCCGGTGCCCAGCCCCAATCACGACATATTGAAATGTTTCCAAGTACAAGTTTTTCCTTTTTACCCCTTGAAATTGCACATGCCGTATCTATTATTTTTTTTGTAACAAACCGTGCAGCACGGAGAGGAGATTCATGATTAAATAATATCCCTGAACATGAAAACAGATTATAAGCCTCTCTGTAGTTGGCTACCTGCCAGAATGCTGCTGATTTAGCAACAGCATAAGGACTTCTTGGTCTGAATGGAGTTTCTTCGTCTGCTGCTTTCTCCTTTGTCTCTCCAAAACATTCGCTCGAACATGCGTTGTAAAATTTAATCGGGAGTTTATGGAATCTCAATACCTCAAGTATATTGAGCGAACCTACACTTATACTTTCCAGAGTCTCTACCGGTTGAAGAAATGATAAACCAACGGATGTCTGCCCGGCAAGGTTATAAATTTCATCGGGTTCTATCTGTAGAATTGTCTGCATAACGCTTCTGAAATCTATTAAAGACATTGAATGCAGTTTTATTTGCCCATATATCCCAAGCTTTTTAAACCGCTGAAGTTTGACAAATCAGCATCACGTGAGGTTCCATGTACTTCGTAACCTTCATCTAATAGCAATTTTGCCAAATAGGATCCATCCTGTCCTGATATACCTATGATTAATGCTTTTTTCAATGTTTAACCTTTGTATCTTGTTTCTAATATTCCGGATTTGTTTTATTTTTACTGTAATCTAAATTTGAATAATTGAACCAATGAAATAATTGCACTTATCCGGATATTTGTTGGTTTTAAATATAAAGAATATTAAATAATGAAAGAACTTCGGTACAGAATATTATTTCTTGCAAGTTGGTATCCTAACAGGACTAACAGTGTATTGGGAGTATTCGTTAGACGAAAAGCAGAAGCTGTCTCTAAAAATTGCGAAATTGCTGTTCTGTTCGTCACCATGGATGAATCTATCAAAGGGGAAAATTATGAATTCGAATCAGGATACGAAAAAGGAGTCTATACCTTAAGGGTTTATTTTAAACCTGTATCTTCAGGATTAATTAAAAAAATATTTTATAATATTCGTTTTTGGAAGGGTCATTACCTTGGATTAAAATTGCTAAAAAAAGATTGGGGCAATTTTGATCTGATTCATGTAAATGTAGTAAGCAGGGCTGGCTATATCGCACTTCTACTCAAAAAATTAAGGGGTATCAAATATATCATTACGGAACACTCAACTCCTGATATAAGTTTTTTAAGGGGTGATTCTGTTAGCACAAAAATTCCAGGTAAAACACTCTCTAAAATTACTGTAAGAAACGCCGAATTCATCAATGTCGATTCAACTGCTTCTTTGAATTATTGGGAAAAGGCAGGCTTTAAGGGTAATTATGGAATTATTCGCAATATAGTTGAAATAGTCCCCCAATTCATGTCATTTAATAAAACTAATACTGATAATATTAAGAAAGCTATTCATATCTCAATTTTAATTGAACGGAAAAATGTGGCCGACATTATTAAAGCATACTCTTACATATACAACGAGCTGAACAGAAAAAATGTGGAATTCCATATTGTAGGAAATGGAGATCAGAAAGATATGCTTACTAAGTTAGCCTCAGATCTCGGAGTTCTAAACAAATGCGTTTTTTTTCACGGATTCGTTGATGAATACAAAAAGATTGAATTATTAGTTGGTTCTGACTTCCATATTCTTAATAGTGATGAAGAGGGGTTTTCAGTTGTAACTGCTGAAGCTATTCTTTATGGAATTCCTGTTATCGCTACTAAATGCGGCGGTCCGGAAGATTTTGTTCCGGAAAATGTCGGTTTGCTTATTAATAGGAGGAATTTCAAAGAACTTACTGACTCAATCCTTTTTATGATAGACCATTCTCAGGATTTTAAAAAGAAGGATCTACAGGAATTCGGTAAAAAAATGTTTAGTCGGGAAGTTATCGGAAATCAGACCTATCATGTTTATAAAAAATATATTACTTCCTGGAAAGCAGGGAATACTCGTTCGGAAATAATGGTTTTACCTGAATGGAATGTTCTTGATATTGGAAGCGGACACCAGCCAAATAGAAGAGCAAATATTCTGGTAGAAAGATATTTATCTCCTACTATACATAGAACCACTCAAACAGTAATTCACCCCCCGGACAAATATTTAATCGTTGCAGATGGTCATTTTTTACCCTTTAAAGATAAATCATTTGATTTTGCTATTGCCTCTCATATTGCTGAACATGTCGATAATCCAGAAAAGTTCTGCAGTGAATTACAGCGGGTATCCAAGAGCGGTTATCTTGAAACTCCCGGACCATTAACAGAGCTAATGATGCCGACAGCCTCTCACAAATGGGTGGTTGGTATGAAGGGAAACAAACTCCAGTTCCGGAATAATCACTATACTAAACCTTTCTCTAGAAACTTTTTTAGAATCTTTTACCTTAACAGAGAAGGATATATGCAAGATACTTTGTACAGTAATAATATTTTTCTAAAACTTCTGAATTGGATAATAATAAAGTCGTGGAAATATATTCCACAAGCTTATACTATTATTAAATGGGACAATGAAATAAAAGCAGAAGTAATTAAAGAGTCTTAGTCTTTTTCTTCCGCATTGAAACAAGCACCGTAATTAAAACTCCACCCAGGGTCAAGGAGCTTAATATAAGTGCAAGGTATTTACTCACTACAAAGCTCGTTGGATTAAATAAAAATTCTACTTTATGAATTCCTTTCGGAACAACTATTCCCATGAACCCATGATTTACTCTGTATATCTCTGTCTTGTTTCCATCCACATAACCTTTCCACATTTCAGAAGTGAGGAAAGGAAGTTTAATTCCTTTAACTGCATATGTGTCCCCAAAGAATAGAAAATTATTTCCTGAGGCTTTTACATTCATACTTACTTTTTCATCTTTATAATCAGAAAAGTGAACATATGTGGTTGAATCGGGAACATCTACGTTTATTTTTTCGTTATCCAGGTAAGCTATGTTTTTAGGATCGAAAGAATTTGCTTTCATTGCATTAAGAATATCAATACCAGATTTGTTCTCAACCTTGTTTACAAAATATGCTCTCTGCAGAGCATAGTTATTCCTGTATACAAATTCCTTATCGCCTTGTGAAATAAGTTCAAAGCCGGGGAACTGTGTCTGTGAGTTGATAACTATATATTTAACATTCAGCATTCTCCAGGCAGTTTCATTAACCGGACCAACAACATCCATTAGATCCTGGTAAGCCCTGGGTTTTACTCCTGAATATCCATAAAAATCTTCAAGCATAAAATATGCGTTGTAATTTGAATTCCTGCTGAATGAACCAAACGAACCATCCTGTTTCAGGTTTAAGATTCTGAAAGGATCTTTATCTTGTTGTTTCCGGATCGCTGTTACATAGCCCGGTGTGTCAAAAATATTGTTAAGTTCAGGGACATCAATAAATTTTCTTCCCCTTGCGTCAATGCGCCATAAGTCAATTACAATAAATAAAATTAGAGCAAGAACAAAAATGTCCTTACTGATCTTTGACTTTAAATAAAGATATGCACCCCAGATAGCTGCAGATAAAAGAATGAACGCAACAATAACATCACTGGTAAACATGTCTGCTGTATATCCGGCAAAAGCTGTTAGCTGTTGAGCTTCCTGCGATTTTGTCGATTGAATATTGGATGTATATTCGGTAATTCTGTCAATAAACCAACTGGATATAACGCTGTTGAGTAAAAGAGAAATCAACAATATACCGGTAAATACAAAAGCTATATTTTTAATTACTTTTAATAATTTCAGATTATTCTCTTCTTTAATCTGTATTATTTTCCAAACTCCTAACCCTGCCAGTATTGGGATATTTAGTTGCAATATTACCAGAATCATTGAAGGTACTCTGAATTTATTAAAAGAAGGCAGATGATAGTAAAGGATATCAAATAAAACTGGAAAGTTTTTACCAAATGATATAAATAATGCAATACCCGATAAAATAGTTAAGAACTGTACAAATGATTCTTTCCATCGGGTAAAGATGGCGAACAATGCGAAAAACAAAACCAAAATTCCCATATAACCAACGGCTACATCCACAAACGGCATCTGACCGAAATATGTGTTGGGCTCGTATTCTTCATTATTAGTTATCGGACCTTTATAATGTGAAGAACCGAAACCATACCAGGAAGGTATTATTAGTGTCATTACTTCCTGAGGGGAAAATGACCATTGTGTGTTATATTCATAAAAATCGGAGCTTGGCTGAGTTGTTGTTTTGTCGGCAGTCTTTTCAAGTATCCCGGTTGTTCCACGTGTTGAATATGGAGTATATTCATAGATCTGTGAAATACTGTCCATCTGAATTAATACTGCAATTACAATCGCAGCCAGAAATATACCCGCTGATTTAAATAATCTTAATGTCTCTTCCTTTTCCTTTTTTATTATAAATCTTATTAAATAATATATATAGTAGATTGCGACAGAAAAGAGCGTGTAGAAAATGATCTGGACGTGAAAACCCTGAAGGAATAACTGCAGTGTTATTATTAAAATAAGTGCATCTATTAATCGTATTTTTTTCTGAAATCTCAATAGAATTAAAAATATTAGCGGGTAAAAACATAGTGAGGTTAACTTGGTTACGTGACCTATATAAAGAAATACAATTATGCCTGTACTGAATGAAGAAGCTACTCCTGCAAGCAGACTTACCCACGTGTTTTTGGTAAAATGTTTCATCAACATGAAAGATGTAATACCCAAAACAATCAGATAAAATGCCCATCTTGCATATTCAACTGAAAAAAAGCTTCCGAAAAATGTTTTTATATAACCAAATACAACTTCAATTAGATTGAACCAGACTAACCCAACACCTCCTGCTGAATATGTCGGCATGCCGCAAAAAATCAATGGATTCCATAATGTAAATCCATCTTTATGGTTCGCTGTATATGGCCCAAGACTTTTGCTTGCTATTATATCACCCGACTGAAATGTCTTTCCTCCGAAAAACATTGGTTCAAGGAAAACAAGGAATAAAAGCACAATAATTAATATTGCTGTTAGTGCATGAAATTTAGGCGGGATAATATTATCAATATTAAATTTGCTTAACCCGGATTCAGATTCTTTTTTTTGAGTCCGGTTCTTGGATGCTTTTGCCATATGTTCTCCGAATGCTATTTCTTAGCAATAAAATTAATACCTGAACCTACTTTGTTCTTTGTAAGAAAATCGAGGTACATCATTGTTAGTGTAAAAACAAATGTAATTAAATAATAAAAGGGAAGTAGGATAAAAAATATTTTTGATGTGTTCAGCATTACCATCGGGTATTTGATTCCCAGACGCCACGCAATGTCTCCCCAGAATCCATAAGTATATCGGGTTTTGTATGTTGATAATCCTACGGGATGAAGCTTTTGTTCAAGATCTTCAACCGAGTAACCGTCACGGGCATGTTCACCTATGAAACTTTCTTCATGACCATCGTGAACATCGCTTCCACCATATATTGAAGGACTATTAATCAGGAGAAATCCTCCTTTTTTCAGTGATGCAGAAAAATTGAAAAATACTTTTCTGTCATCTTCAATATGTTCCATAACATCAATACAGGTAATCAGATCGAATTTGTTTTTATGATCAATTGTAGTCAGATCTTCAATACCGAATTCGACATTTGAAAGATTGCTTTGCCTGAAGAACTCCCTGCTGTCATTAATCCATTTCTCCTTGATATCAACCGAATAGATTGTGCAGGGTTTCAGGTGAGTAGCCATAAAATATGTATACTGGCCATAACCGGATCCGGCATCGTAAATTGAAATCTCCTTATTCCCGAATATGTTCCTTATTTTCCGGAGTTCCCGCCTTACATACCATGATCTCAAAAACATAAGATCAAGTACTTTGTAAAATAGTATTCTTAGAAAGGGAAACTTTCTGATTACAGATGCGAATATATCTTTAATTGGGTCGTATTGCATTATATAAATTGTGCGATGGGAAGTCGAATGAAATGTATAGGTTATCCTTTATCCTTAATTATATATTCCTTTTCATCCATTGTATTATGAACAAGCATTTCACCTAATAAACCGACTGAAAAAAATTGAATACCAACAATTATTAGCAGCATACCTAAAAACAACATAGGGCGGTTGCTTAGCGGTTTGCCGTTTATCCATTGTACTGTCAGAATTCCATTTACCAGAATACCAACTAAAAAAGAGAGAGCCCCGAAGAACCCGAAAAAGTGCATCGGTCGTTTGATATATCTGGTTGAGAAGATTACTGTTACTAAATCAATAAATCCTTTAAAGAACCGGCTTATTCCAAATTTTGTTTTTCCATATCTTCTTTCATGATGAACTACAGGGATCTCAGTCACTGTAAATCCATTCCAGTCCGCAAGCACCGGAAGGTATCGGTGTAATTCTCCATAAACTTTCATACTCTGGATAACATCAACTTTATAAGCCTTCAAACCACAATTAAAATCATGGATTTTTATTCCGCTCATTAAACGGGTAACAAAATTGAAGAACCGGGATGAATATCTTTTAATAATCGGATCATGTCTTTTTTTCTTCCACCCGGAGACCAGATCAAATCCTTCCTGCAGTTTCCTTAAAAGATTACCTATTTCGTTAGGATCATCCTGAAGATCAGCATCCATTGTAATAACAACATCTCCGGTTACCTGTTTGAATCCGACCTGAAGTGCTGCTGATTTACCATAATTTTTTCTGAAACTTACGAACCTAAATCGTCTGTCCTGTTTACAAATATCCTTTATTACTTTTAATGAACCGTCAGTACTCCCGTCATCTACAAATATTACTTCATAATTTAAATTCAAAGGTTTAACAGCTTTTCTTATTTCATTTGCAAGTGGGTTTATTGATTCTTCTTCATTTAGCAAAGGAATTACTATAGAAAGCTTATTAAAAGTAAGCCTCTCACCCTGGGTGGGCTGCTGGTTCTTATGGTAATAATTTTTTCTTCTGTTATATAAATTTCTGCGGTAGTTATTACTTGCAGGTCTTTCAGGATTACCCGGATTCCCCTGGTTTTTTTCAGGACTAACATCACTTTTAACTATGATTTCTTTTTTATTATTCTCTTCCAATTATCTTCCAGAATTATTAAATAACAGCTTTAAAATATACCGATTATTAACGTAAAATCAACTTCCGTTAGATTTTAACTGTCTTAAACATGTCCCCAAAATAATCCAAATATCAATCTTGACTTTTTTGTATAGATTGCATAGCTTTGATAAGCTTTTTACAATTATTATGAAAAAGCATCGATTTTGGAGAAATAATGAGTAATACTGAAGTCAAAACAATAGAAGAATTTACTAACCAGGAATATAAGTACGGATTTGTGTCAGATATTGAATCTGATTCATTTCCAAAAGGCTTAAATGAAGAGGTTATCACAAAACTTTCTAAAATTAAAGAAGAACCTGATTGGCTTACTGAATGGCGTTTAAAAGCTTACCGTTATTGGCTTACTATGGAGGAACCTCATTGGGCTAATATTCATTATAATAAAATAAATTACCAGGATATTATTTATTATTCCGCCCCTAAAAAGAGACCTAAACTCAATAGTCTTGATGAAGTTGATCCTGAAATGCTTGATACATTCAAAAGACTCGGCATTTCTTTAGATGAACAAAAAAGATTGAGTAATGTTGCTGTTGATGCAGTGTTTGATTCGGTATCTGTGGCAACTACCTTTAAAGAAACTCTTGCGGAACTTGGAATTATATTTTGCTCATTTTCTGAAGCCGTTAAAAATCATCCTGAACTTGTTAAAAAATATCTTGGTTCTGTTGTCCCTTCAACCGATAATTATTATGCGGCACTTAATTCTGCCGTCTTCAGCGATGGTTCATTTGCCTATATTCCCAAAGGTGTTAGATGCCCGATGGAACTTTCAACTTATTTCAGAATAAATGCAGCAAATACAGGACAGTTTGAACGCACTTTGATTATTGCGGATGAAGGTGCCTATGTTAGTTATCTTGAAGGATGCACTGCTCCCATGCGAGATGAAAATCAACTCCATGCTGCTGTAGTTGAATTGATTGCACTGGATAATGGACAGATTAAATATTCAACTGTGCAGAATTGGTATGCCGGTGATAAAGAAGGAAAAGGCGGAATTTATAATTTTGTTACCAAACGTGGTCATTGTAAAGGAGTAAATTCTAAAATATCATGGACTCAGGTTGAAACCGGTTCTGCTATCACATGGAAATATCCAAGCTGCATTTTGCAGGGAGATAATTCTATCGGTGAATTTTATTCCGTCGCGGTTACTAATAACATGCAGCAAGCCGATACCGGCACTAAAATGATTCATATGGGAAAAAATACAAGAAGTACAATTATTTCAAAAGGAATTTCTGCCGGAAGAAGTAATAATAGCTATCGTGGTCAGGTTAAGGTAAGTAAAAAAGCAGACAATGCAAGGAACTTCTCTCAGTGCGATTCACTTTTAATTGGTGATAAGTGTGGCGCACATACTTTTCCTTATATTGAGATAAATAATCCTACTGCCAGAGTTGAACATGAAGCTACAACATCTAAGATTGGCGAGGATCAGATTTTTTATTTGAATCAAAGAGGCATCAAAACCGAAGATGCAATAAATCTGATTGTTAACGGTTATTGCAAAGAAGTATTTAAAGAGACTGCCAATGGAATTTGCTGTAGAAGCTCAGAAACTTCTAAGCATTAGCCTCGAAGGCAGTGTCGGATAAGTTAAAATTAAAAATTAAAGGATATAACAATAATATGTTACTCGAAATAAAAAATCTCCATGCAAGTGTAGAAGGTAAAGAAATTCTAAAAGGCATAAACCTTTCAATCAACGAAGGAGAAATTCATGCAATCATGGGACCAAATGGTTCCGGCAAAAGTACACTTGCCCAGGTGCTTGCCGGCAGGGAGGAATACGAAGTAACAAATGGTGAAGTTTATTTCAAAGGCAAAAACCTGCTTGAACTTTCCACAGAAGACCGTGCAAGAGAGGGGATATTTCTCGCATTTCAATATCCGGTTGAAATTCCGGGAGTAAGTAATACCAATATGCTTAAAACTGCTGTTAATGAAATTAGAAAATATCGCGGCGAAGATGAATATGATGCAATAGAGTTCCTCCAGATGATTAAATCAAAAATGAAATTAGTGGAACTTGAACAGTCACTACTCAGCAGGGCGGTTAACGAAGGGTATTCCGGTGGTGAAAAGAAAAGGAATGAAATATTTCAGATGGCTGTACTTGAACCCAAGCTTGCTATCCTGGATGAAACGGATTCAGGTCTCGATATTGATGCGCTCAGAGTTGTGGCTAACGGAGTCAATAAACTTAAAGCTCCCGATAAAGCTGTCATTTTAGTTACCCATTATCAAAGACTACTTAATTATATCGTCCCTGATTTTGTCCACGTGCTGTATAAAGGTAAAATTGTTAAATCTGGTGGCAAGGAACTTGCCCTCTTGCTCGAAGAAAAAGGATATGATTTTATTAAAGATGATTCAGGTGTTCTTGTATGACAGAATCAAACGAAATAAACAAATGGTATGTCTCACTGTTTAATGAGTTTGAGAAAAATCTGAACGGTGAAAGCAAACTACCCGTCCATCAGCTTAGAAAGAAAGCCATTGAGGATTTCTCTTTACTCAGTTTCCCCACAAAAAAGAATGAAGAATGGCGGTTTACAAATATTACTCCGCTGATTCAGAACAAGTTTAATCTTACGGGCAAAGTTCCTTCTGTTAAGAAAACAGAGCTGGATAGATTCCGTTTCAACGGAATGAAAAGTCCACTGATGGTTTTTATCAATGGTTCCTTTTCAGAAGAATTATCTGAATTGTCATCAATAAAAGATAAGATTACTGCTAAAAATATTTCTTCCGCAATAAAAGAAAACGATCCACAGATCAAGAAATATTTTGCCAAATATGCCGATTCATCCAATCAGATATTTACAGCCTTAAGCACTGCCTTTATTAAAGATGGAGCGTTTGTTCATGTTCCCGAAAATATAGTGATGGAAGAACCGCTTCATATTCTTTTTCTCTCTGCTTCTAACGAAGAAAAAATATTATCACACCCGAGAAATCTTTTTATTGCTGATAAGAATTCTCAGATATCTATTATTGAACATTATGCCGGGTTAGATGAATCAGTTTATTTTACTAATGCTGTTACAGAAATATCGGTTGGTGAAAATGCCGTAGTCAGGCATACAAAGTTCCAGGAGGAAAGTAAATCTTCATTCCATATTTCCCGCATGGAAACTGTTCAGGAAAGTAATAGTAACTTTACCTCAAACATGATTTCATTCGGTGCGGAAATAGCGCGCAATGATTTTAATACACGGTTTATAGGCACCGGCGGCGAATCAGAATTAAATGGATTATTTATGACTGACAACAGTCAGTTGTTCGACGCCCATACCCTGATTGATCATGCTTCACCTCATTGTAACAGCCATGAACTTTATAAAGGAATTCTTGATGATAAATCAAGAGGCGTGTTTAATGGAAAAGTAATTGTAAGAAAGGATGCGCAAAAGACCAACGCTTTCCAGGAAAACAACAATATAATTTTGTCTAATGAGGCTCTCGTTAATACCAAGCCTCAGCTTGAAATATTTGCAGATGATGTTAAATGTTCCCATGGAGCCACAATTGGTCAGCTTGATAATGATGCCCTGTTTTATCTCAAAACAAGAGGCATCGGCGAAAAAGCCAGCCGCGATATTTTAATACATGCTTTTGCCAGTGATGTGGTCCGTAGAATTAAAATAAAAGAAATAAGAGACCATATTGAAAATATATTAACTGAAAAGTTTAGCAGAAAGAATGAAAACTGAAATATTAAATAAAAGTATCTACGATGTTGAAGAAATCAGAAAAGAGTTTCCGATACTGAAAACATTAGTTCATGGTAAACCTCTGTGTTATCTTGATAATGCAGCTACCACACAAAAACCGCAAAGCGTTATAGACTACTGATGTAAATTACTATCTTCATCTTAACTCAAATGTTCACAGAGGCGTTCATTATTTAAGCGAAGTTGCTACAAAAGAATATGAAGATCACGCATTAAGATCCAAAAGTTTATAAATGCATCCAGTGAAAAGGAAATTATTTTCACAAAAGGAACGACTGAATCAATTAATCTCGTTGCTCAAACATTACGGCCGATCGGAATTCTAAAGGAAGGAGATGAAATAATTATTTCGGCTATGGAACATCATTCCAATATAGTTCCCTGGCAGCTTATTGCAAAAGAAAAAAAAGCATTAATTGAGGTTATCCCCATAACAGATAAGCGGTGAAATCATATTTGAAGAATATAAGAAACTGCTTTCCCCAAAAACAAAAATTGTTTCGGTGGTATATGTTTCCAATTCATCTGGGAACCATAAATGATGTAGAAACAATTATTGCCGTTAGCTCATGAAAAAAATATTCCTGTATTGCTTGATGCGGCTCAGGCAGTCAATCATCTGCCTGTTGATGTTCAGAAACTTGATTGCGAATTCCTCGCATTCTCCGGGCATAAACTTTATGGACCCACAGGTATAGGAGTTCTTTATGGAAAAAAGATATTCTTGATTCCATGCCTCCGTATCAGGGTGGGGGAGACATGATCTCCAAAGTTACATTTGAGGAAACTACCTTTAACTCTTTGCCTTATAAATTTGAAGCCGGCACTCCGAACATTGCGGGTTCTATAGGTCTTGGTTCCGCAATTGATTATCATGAATTCTATCGGCATCAGAAATATAGCAGCCCATGAACATGAGATTCTTGAGTATGCAACTGAAAAAATATCTGCGTATAAACGGATTAAAATAATCGGTCAGGCTGAAAATAAGTGCAGTCTTATTTCTTTTGTCCTTGATAATATTCATCCGCATGATGTAGGAACTTTTCTTGATTTTGAAGGTATTGCTATAAGAACCGGGCATCATTGCACTCAGCCATTAATGGATAGATATGGTGTCCCGGCTACATCAAGAGCATCATTTGCTTTGTATAACACAAAACAGGAAGTAGACATTCTTGCAGCAGGAATTAAAAAAGTAATTGAGGTTTTCAAATAAATGGATTCAGAATTAAGAGAACTCTACCAGCAGGTAATTTTAGATCATAACAAGAGTCCCAGGAATTTCAGAAAACTGGAGAATGCCAATTACGAGGCGGAAGGATACAACCCCCTTTGCGGCGACAGGATTGATGTCTTTATTGATCGAGAATGATATCGTTAAAGATATTTCCTTTCAGGGCTCGGGATGTGCTATTTCTAAAGCATCCGCTTCACTAATGACTTCTATGCTTAAAGGCAAAAATAAAGCTGAAGCTGAAGAATTGTTTAATAAATTCCATGATCTGATTACCGGAAAACTTGGTGATAATCCGTCAATCGAAGATCTGGGTAAACTTGCTGTGTTTTCGGGTGTAAAAGAATTTCCGGCAAGAGTTAAATGCGCAAGCCTTGCATGGCATACTATGCATTCGGCATTAAGCAAAGAAGAGAAAATTATTTCTACAGAATAATATATGGATAAAACAGTTAAAAAAGTTGATAAACAGGTGCTTGAAGAACAGATTATAGCCGGATTAAAAAATTGCTATGACCCTGAAATTCCTGTAGACATATTTGAGCTGGGTCTTATCTATGAAATTAAAATTGATGACGAAGCGAATGTTGTAATTAAAATGACATTAACATCTCCTGCTTGTCCGGTTGCAGGTTCGCTTCCTCCGGAAGTGGAATATAAAATTAAAGCCGTTCCCGGGGTGAACTCTGTTAAAATCGAACTAGTCTGGAGTCCGCCTTGGGATAAAGATATGATGTCAGAAGTAGCCAAACTCGAACTCGGAATGTTATAATGTTATTTAACCTTCGAGGTTTTAATCAACCTCGAAGGTTTAAGTCATTGTAATAGCCCCGGCATTTATGCCTGGGAGCATATATTATAAATATTACTAATAATGGGATTCATCCCCTTCCCCGCGAAAGCGGGAGGCCGTGTATTGTCATTCTGATCCCGACTTGTCGGGAGAAGAATCTATTCCAGATTCTCAGAATGAAGGAAAATATGTTTTATATAATATAAATATGGAGATATAATGTTAAACGTTATTTCGCGTCCCCCAATCTACGACCAGGACGCAGTTCAGCCTATGAGAGATGAACTTTTAGCAGTTGGAGTTAAAGAATTGCTAACAGCTAACGATGTTGATGAAGCATTACTCGTTAAAGATGATAAAATTGCTCTTGTAATGATAAATTCTGTCTGCGGATGTGCAGCAGGTAGCGCACGCCCCGGTGTTTCTCTTGCACTCCAGAATAATAAAATTCCTGATAGATTGTTTTCTGTTTTTGCAGGACAGGAAAGAGAAGCTGTTGACCGGGTACGCTTTTATATTAAAGGGTTTCCTCCTTCATCTCCCTGCGTTGCATTATTCAGGAACGGCGAGCTGATTTATTTCATGCAGAGAATGGATATTGAAGGTAATGATGCCGAATATATTGCCGGCGAACTTAAAGAAGTGTTTACCGATGTCTGTTCCAATCAGGGTCCGTCAGTCCCGCCCGAAGAATTTGCGAAAATAATGTATGCAAAACAGTGCGGTTCAAAAATTCCTATGTTTCAATCAGGTAAAAAAGAATAGATTATATGAAATTCAGTGCACAGGAAGAATATGGTATAAGATGCCTTCTCAGAATCGCAAAAGCAACTACATCAAACGGACTAACTATTCCCGAGATTAGTCAGCTTGAAGGTCTCACACCCGCGAATGTTGGAAAGATTCTCAGAATTCTCCGTATGGGTGGTTTCATTGAAAGTGCACGTGGACAAACCGGAGGATATAAATTAGCTCATGCGCCAAAGGATATCATCGTTGGTGATGTCCTTGAAGCGCTTGGGGGAAAATTGTATGAGGATGGATTCTGTTCCCTCCATTCCGGCGTGGAAAGTATCTGTAACAATTCAATCGATTGTTCCATTCGATCATTATGGAGCACTATTCAAAACCTCCTTGATGGCGTCCTCTCAAAACTCACATTAAAAGACTTAATCGGCAAAGACGAACTTATCCAAATATCAGTTTAAATGTCATAGCCGGTCTTATAAGTCCCATTGGTCCTACTAGACGAAACATATTGTCATCCCCGACCGCAGTTAATCGGGGATCCCATGAATACTTTGATATCTTTAGTGTCATTCCCGTCCCGAAGTGACCCCCAAAACCTCCATTTTTTACCGCGATTATCATCCTACAAGGCCTGAAACGGTAAAAAACAGGTAATTTTGGTAATTAATAGTAGAGGGTTACTTTTTTTCTGGTTCTTAGATTAATACCTCCAGGTTTTTTGCCATTTCCAGTATCTTTTGGCAAAAAAAAGGATCTCGTTTTATTAATATGTAGAGGCCTACTTTTTTTTCGGCATCTCCATTTGCTTTTGCAGCAAGGTTAAACCGCGGTAAAAAACGGGAGAATTGCTACTTAAATATATGACCGCCCAGCCACGTTCTCACGCCCCATAATTTTTCTAATAATTTCAATAGGAAGGGAGGAAGCCCGAACAGCTAAGCAACGGCTTTTTAACACCTTTTTAACAGGTTTAGATTAACAACCTTCCCGGACTCGCAAATAATTTGTAGTGTCATTTAGCCAGAACTATTTTCTGTGTTATGGTTTTACCTTCATGAATTAACCTTAGAAAATATATGCCGCTGGGGAGTTTGTCATTTGTGAATTTAATTTCGTGCAAACCGGCATTTTCAATATCATTCTCTAATTCAATTATCTCCTGACCAATTGTGTTATATAATTTAAGATTAACATGACCCGGGATATTTAATGTATAACTTATTTTTGTCTGTCCATTAAATGGATTTGGGTAAACATTTAATATTTCAGTTTTCTCCATAGTAATTGAGCTATCACTTATAATATCAGTTACAATGTAACTGATTCCCTACAAACATTAATGGATATCCATGACATCCGGCAAAGAAATCACAAGCAAAGGAAGAACAAACAAAATCTGAAACCCCATCGCCATTCTGATCTCCAACATTTACAGCTCTGTTTGGGAAAAAATACTGGCCTTCTAATAATCCTCTTATGCCATACCGGTTTTTATTTCCAGCTTTGGGTCCGCCTAAAATTAACCAAAATGCCTTTTCAAGCTCCGCTTAATATGAAATCATGATATCCATCATTATTATAATCACCAATATCCTGTGAAATACCTCTGCCAGTTACAGATTTGTCTGAAGGGTCAAATAATTTAATTTGGAGCGAAGGTATAGTATCAAATCCACCAGGTTTTCCGAAATAAACATCTGTAGAAGGAAAATCTCCAGACTACAAGATCTTTAATTCCGTCGCCATTTATATCATCTATTGAAAAATAGCGCATGAACCAATCAGAGGTTTGCAGGTTAATAATTTACATGAGACTCATATTTAAGGGAAGGATTACTAATATCAAATGAAGGATTAGGACTGCCATAATAAACATATAAAATATGTAAGCTATCTACTCTCGGAGCTGTTTTGGTATAAAGATTCTGACTAAATAATAGATCATCATAACCATCAGCATTTATATCTCCAACTTCAAAATAACCACCTAATGAGGAATAATATTTTAAGTTGTTGTCAATTATATAATCAGGAGTCGAAGATGGAATGTTATTACCCATATAAATAAAAATCCTTCCTATTTCACTTCCATCTGGCCAACGATATGAACTTATTACCAAATCCTTTTTCCCATCTTTATTTAGATCACCTATACGAACCCCATTCTTACTTGACCCCTCTGCGAAACAATCTTGTAGGGGGTATAAAAGTTGGTAATGGAATAGAATAATCCGGGATAGTATCAAACAGATAAGTACCCGTTTTCTTCCCATAATAAAAAAGTAATATCACCATTATAATCCGATATCTTGTCGAATCATAACTTGATATAATGCATTGTTATCATGTCGGGTATCCCATCACCATTAAAATCAGTAATAGCAATGCATCTTCCTGTATAAACCAGATCTTTAAGCTGTATCAAGCAATACCGGTTTCCTCCGAAATAGACATAAGTATCGTTAAAATTACCTGAGACTATGTCTAAATGTCCATCCCTGTTTACATCAGCAGTTTCAACATTATAGCAGCCATTCTTAATGTCCACCTGCCAACATTGATCGGGGTAAAAATACTGCCTGGGAATAAACTGGGATACTAAAAAACAGAGCAATTAAAAAAAGAGAGGCAATTTTGTTCATATATATTCCCAAAGAAAAATCTTTTATAATTCCAACGTTTGTCGTTATTTCAAAATCACCATCTTTTTTACATCTCTGTAATTACCGGTATTAAGTTCATAAAAGTATATTCCGCTCGAAAGCCCATACGCATCAAATCGAATGGAATAATTTCCCGGACTTTTTAATTCATTAACTAAAGTTGATACAACTTCTCCAAGAATATTATAAACTTTCAAACTTACATGTTCCTGTTTTACAATGTTAAACGAAATTGTTGTTGAAGGATTAAACGGATTCGGATAATTCTGAAATAATTTATAGCTAACGGGTGTAGTAAAACTATTTTGCTTAATCCCTGTAAAGTTTCCGGTATACCTTAATTTTAATGTATCAAGCCCTGCATATATATCAGCTAAACTGTCTCCGATTGAAATTCCATAATAAACTATTACTGAATCTCCCGGATTAATTGTCTGTGGCGCTTGCGAAGTTATACTAACAGATCCAAGTGTGTCTAAATAAAACAAACTATCAATTGTATTATGTGTCATCAATACATAATACAATGAATCCTTTTGGTAACCATCAAAATAATCAAATGAAGTAAGTGAATTTAAAGTCCCTGATAAAAGTTCAAAACCAACATGAGTCCGGTTGTATACATCTATTATTTTTGCAGTATCAACATATTGCACGGTGTCAAAGCCGAAACTGCTATTGTTCTGCGCAACTATTTCTGCTCCTATCATGGCATTCATAACATTGGTCTCCCTGTTTATTACGGTAAACCTGACCAATGCATAGTTGCTGCCGTTCCAGCCATATATAGTTGTCTTAACAAGAACATTTGGCGGGCGCGGTGGATTTGAATATGAATTATTAAACGCACCATATAATGCTGTATTTGCTCCGAATGAAGTATCCTGAATAAATCTTGTTGAATCCGCTGTTCCCTCATCCAGCCAATAATTAAATACACAAGTGTCGCAGGTAGCTACAAGTGGTGTAAACTGCCCAATATTTAACACTCCGAATTGATTAAATATCTGAATTCTTCCATATTGATTCATGCTTACGCCAATATGTCCCAGATTAAAACCGGAATCTGCGATTGAGGCATATTTTAATAACCTTTTCTCTTTTTTATTTACGGAATTATTTCCCGGAAATACATTCCAGACTAATAATAAAATAATGCTAAGAATTAAATGTTTTTTAACCATGTAACTTTATTTTCCTTCTTCCAAAACTTCATTTGTTTCTTTTGGTTTAATATAACCATCATTAACCAGATTGTCATCTGATCTGAATAACTTTATAATCACATTATAACTATTAAAATATCCGGTCGACTCAATTTTAAGTCCATTAACTTCCTTGCTGAGTTTAACCGATGAGAGAAGTTTGTTTCCGGAAATCAGATCATTATCAAGTCTGCTCTTCCTTTCAGGGATGTTATTTAGTGCCCAATAAACCCCTCTTTTTGCATTTTGAAGTGCAGAATCGATTTCACTTTCCAAATCAGCCTGTGCTGCAACTGGTATAGATAATAACAAAAAGAGAAAAACCCACATACATTTCATAAATCCTCCGCCGCTTATTATTCTAATTTAATAAGTTCAATATTAAAAGCCAAAACCTGTAAGTCATTCCTGTGTAAGTCAATATCCTAATCAATTCTGTCATAACTATCTTCATGTAAATATTCTTGAAATCTCAACGATCATATTTCAAGTAAGAAAATGATACTAGTAAAATAAGTGTCAAGCTAAGTTGGGGTTCTGCTATTCACACAAGTAAGTTTAGATTACCTTATAAAGAGGAGTATTGTCACACGTTCTGTCTTAGTTCTGTGTTGGTTCCGTGTAGTTTCCGTGTTCGATGTAAGGGGGCGTTATTTAGAAACCGGAGGGGAAATTGGAGATTATCTTAAATAAGAGGCAAATTAAGTATAGTTTTATTCTATATGAATTCTCAAAACAGAACATTTAATGTCTCAAATTATTAGTTTTCAAAGTATAGCCAATTAAAAAAAAGTTGGCCTCTAATATTTAATACACCCCTTTTCGGGTTTTTGATCATTTTTAGAGCAAAAAAAAGTTGCCCTCTACTAGTTATACATCCATACCCTTGTTTTCATGCACGGAGCGGAAAGTGCATGAAAATGTTTTGAGGGGGCAATAAATTGTGTACTTAGCACCATTATTTACAATTTTTTCCTTAATTTTATCCCTCATCTCTTTTATATAAATGTCAGGATTATAGCTAATGGAATTAAAACTTGAAAAGTTAGACGGTTTTCACGGTAGAAAAGGTCCTTTGTTATTAATTATTATGGATGGCGTCGGAATCGGCAAAGAATATGACGGCAATGCCGTATTTATGGCTAAAACTCCGAATCTGGATAAATTAATAAAATCTCCACTTTATACTCAGCTGAAAGCCCACGGTCCTGCAGTAGGACTTCCATCAGAAGATGATATGGGAAACTCTGAAGTTGGTCATAATGCTATCGGAGCCGGGCGTGTTTTCGCTCAGGGCGCAAAACTCGTGAATGCTTCTATTGAATCAGGAAAAATATTTCAATCTGAAACCTGGCATAAAGTTGTTGATAAAGGTTTGAAAGGAGGCACTGTCCATTTCCTTGGTTTATTATCAGACGGAAATGTTCATTCACACATAAACCATTTATTCGCCCTCATGAATGAATGCGCAAAAGAAAAAGTCGCGAGAGTAAGAGTGCATATCTTTCTGGACGGTAGAGATGTTCCCGGAAAATCCGCTCTCAATTATATAAAACCTCTCGATGATCTTCTTACAAAACTTTCCACTGAAAATAAATTCGATTATAAAATCGCTTCCGGCGGCGGAAGAATGAATGTTACTATGGACCGCTACGAGGCAGACTGGAATATTGTAAAACTCGGATGGCAAACTCATGTTCTTGGAAAAGGAAGATCCTTCCACTCTGCTGAAGAAGCTGTAAATACATTTTATTCCGAAGATGAAAAAATGATCGACCAGTATCTTGATCCATTTGTAATCGTAGATGATAATGGAAAACCGGTCGGAACTATAAATGATGGCGACAGCGTTGTTTGTTTTAATTTCCGCGGCGACCGCTCAATCGAGATCTCCCGTGCTTTCGAAGAAAAAGATTTTACTAAATTCGACAGGGAAAGAGTTCCCGATGTTCTCTATGCAGGAATAATGGAATACGACGGCGACACTCATATTCCTCATAATTATTTGGTGTTCCCTCCTGAAATCGATAGAACCATAAGTGAATACCTTTGTGCGGAACATGTTAGAACATTTGCCGTAACCGAAACTCAGAAGTTTGGTCATGTTACGTATTTCTGGAATGGAAACCGTTCCGGTTATATTGATGCTTCTCTTGAAAAATATATCGAAATAACTTCAGACAAAATACAGTTTGACCAGGCTCCTAAAATGAAAGCCTTTGAAATTACAGATGCTACTGAAAAATTGTTAAGGTCAGGCGAATACAGATTTGGCAGAATCAACTATCCAAATGGTGATATGGTTGGTCATACCGGTAATTTTGATGCTGCTGTTGTTGCAGTTGAAACTGTAGATGAATGTCTTGGAAAATTATTAAAGGTAATCGAAGAATTAGGCGGAATCGCTCTTGTTACCGCTGATCATGGGAATGCAGATGAAATGTTTACTGTTGATAAGAATGGCAAAAAAACTCCTAAGACTTCTCATACTCTAAACCCTGTTCCATTTGCAATTTATGATCCCGGTTATCAGGGCGAGTATAAAATGTCGGATATTAAAAACCCTGGATTGTCTAATATTGCCGCTACTATTTTGAATCTCTTAGGGTATAAAAAAGTGCAGGATTATGACCCTTCTCTTATTACATTTGTTTAATTTTGAAGGAATTTGGACTTGACTTTCAACTCGGAAATATCAATTTTTTCTAGACCTTTTTTACAAATATGCAAAAGCGAGTCCTTCATGCTTAGAAAACTACTAGCGACTATTTTTTTAGCTATTCTTTTCTTTATACCCCGGGTAAATGCACAAACAATTTTCAGTAAATATGCCGGTGAATTTTTATCTATTGGCGTTGGCGGTAGACCATTAGGTATGGGGGGTGCTTATGTTGCTCTTTCTAATGACGTTACAGCCGGATATTACAACCCTGCCGGTCTTGCTCAAATAAATTATCCTGAAATCTCCCTTATGCATGATGCCCGGTATGGCAATCTTGTAAATTATGATTATGCTGGGTTTGCTATCCCTTTTAATAATGATATGAGTTTCGGTCTCAGTATTATGCGCCTTGGTATTGATGGAATCCCTGATACTCGCAACGCCGCTATGAATAATATTACTGATCCTACTGATCCAAATTTCAGGTTAAATACTGATTTAATTACTACATTTAGTGATCAGGACTGGGCGTTCTATCTTACTTTTGCCAAAAGACAATCTGATCAACTCTCCTGGGGTGCGAATGTTAAGATTATTTACCGAACCATCGCCGAATATTCTGCTTATGGTATCGGATTTGATGCTGGCGCTTTGTATCATGTCACTGATAAATTTTCTCTCGGTGCTAATATCCAGGATGTTACAACCACGCTCGTCGCCTGGAGTACAGGTCTGAATGAATTAATTACGCCAACTGTTAAAATCGGCGGAGCTTATTCGGTTAATATTCTTGGCGGTACTATTACTCCGGCTATGGACATTGATGTTAGATTTGAAAATAGAAAATCCTCTGCCGAAGCACACCTGGGACCAATTAGCTTTGATGGTCACTTTGGATTTGAATATAATTTCAAAAATATCTTCGCTGTAAGAGCAGGATATAATGATGTTAAACAGTTTACAATTGGCGCGGGAATTAAACTTCCAAAACTCAATATTGATTATTCTTTTGCACGCTTCAATGGGGCTGCTGACGATTATCTAGGTGATACGCATAGAATTTCTTTAATGCTTACTCTTGAAGAACCTAAGTTTCTTAGAACCGGAATTTAATATTATTGTGTAAGTCCCTCTTTCAAACTACGCCGTTTTTAATTTTTCAGTAGGGGATGAACCCTCAGATTCTTGCTCCCTTGTTAATTACTTGAAACAAAGTATCCATTAATATTTCGTTATCTACCGGTTTGGCAAGGAATGCATCTACCCCTGCATTTAATGCATTTTCTTTGTCCTTTTTGAACGCATGAGCTGAAAGGCAAACAATTGGTATGTTTGCCTTTTCGGGTATTGCTTTCATTTCCCGTGTAAGTTCTAATCCGTTCTTATTTCCCCGCAAAGATATATCCATTAATATAACATCAAATCTTGAGTTATTTACATGCTCATAAAAACTACTCTCAGAATCACAGATTTCCACTTCGAATTTTCTTGAAAGGAAAAGTTCAAGGAATCTCTGATTTTCATAGTCATCTTCCGTTATGAGTATTCTCGGTTTCATAACTTCTTCCATAATTTGTCACAAAGATAAGTATTGTGATACTATTATTTAACTTGTATTCCCTACGAACACAAATCTCGCTCCGACTTTGCGGAGGATCCCGTGGTTTGTCAATTGCTGTAAAGAGTTGGATGACACAATATATTGCAAAGATATTCTCATATATTTACAAAATCTATATTAGCGTTTTCGTAAAATATAAATGTTGATATCAATTTCCAATTATATTTATCATTCTAATTGTTATTTTTTATTCACTCCCTTAAGGTAATAAATTATGCTTATAGACATCTCAACCGCATCCCCTCCTTACAGAGTGCTTCAAAAGAAAGCTGCAGAAGAATTAAAGAAAAGAATGGGTGGACGGCCTGCGGTTGACCGGCTTATTGACACTGCCTCTAATTATTCCGGTATCGATTCAAGATTTATAGTAATTCCGGATGCCGAAGATAATGCTACTTCAAGATTTTACTCTGACGGTGAGAATTACATAAGACCTGACACGAAAACGCGCATGAAAGAATATGAATCATGGTCCAAACAACTAACCTGCGAAACAGTTAATAAAATCCTGACCGGTAATAATATTGACCCCTCAACAATTGAGCGGCTTATAACTATTTCCTGCACCGGGTTTTATGCCCCCGGATATGATTATTATCTTATTGAAAGATTTAAAATTCCACCAAATGTTAAAAGAACTCATATCGGCTTTATGGGATGCGCTGCTGCTTTAATTGGTTTTAATTCCGCACTTGAAGCTCTTTCAACTTTATCCCCGGGTAAAAATATTCTTCTTGTTACTACTGAAATCTGCAGCATCCATCTTCAGACTGAACCTACAAAAGATAATATTATGTCCAACCTTATATTTGCTGATGGTGCAGCATCTGCTCTATTCTCAAATGATAAAGACAAAAAAGGATTTGATCTAATACATACTGCTTCCTACCTCTTTGAAGGATCTGCTTCTTTTATGGGCTGGAAGATTGGAAATTATGGCTTCGAAATGATACTCTCTACAGAACTTCCTAAACTTATACTTGAGCATGCTATGCCCAGGCTGAAAACAATTCTATCAGGTTTTGGATTAAAAAAAGAGGATGTTAAACATTGGGCACTGCATCCCGGCGGCAGAGCAATTCTTGATTCAATCCAAAAAGGACTGGAACTTCCGGAAGATTTGATGACCTCTTCAAGATCAGTTCTAAAAAATTATGGCAACATGTCTTCTGCATCAATACTTTTTGTCCTTAAAGAAATATTGAATCAAAATATTGTTGAAAAAGATGATCTCTGCTGTGCGGTTGCATTTGGTCCCGGTCTTACAATGGAAGTAGCTATTCTAAAGGGAACGTAATGTTCTTTAGCAGGAACTATAGTCCTGAAATAATGGACGATTTCTCAGTTAAAGATGAAAGAATTGATTCCGCCTTACGGGAACTAAAAGTAATAAATATATTTTTAGGAGGTAATAACGTTTCCCGCGAAGGCATAAAACTACTTGAACCTGATTTAAATAAAATCACCATTCTGGACATAGGTGCAGGCGCTTCAGATATTCTGCTAAAATTAAAAAAGAATGGAAACAAACTTAATATCTTAAGTGTAGATATAAATCCCCGGGCATGTTTTTATGCTTCGACTAATTCACCTAAAGTAAAAACAGTCTGCGGCGATGTACGGAATCTCCCATTTAAAAATCGCATTGATATTATTCATGCCTCTTTATTCTTCCATCATTTTAATGAAAAGGATATAATTAAAATACTCGCCGATCTTTTGAACCTTTGCAGCAGGGGTGTAGTTATTAATGATCTCCGCCGGGCAATGTTTGCGTGGCTGGGAATAACTATTTTAACTTCCTTGTTTTCAAAAAGTGAGTTAGTGAAAAATGATGGACCGCTTTCGGTTAAAAGGGGATTTATAAAAAGTGACCTCATAAAGATTCTTGATGTTGTTTCTCCCGGTAAATACGTAATCAAAAGAAAATGGGCTTTCAGGTGGCTGATAGTTATCTATAAATGAATAATAACAATTTCGATATAATAGTTATTGGCGGCGGACCTGCCGGATCATCTGCGGCAATGTTTTTAAGTAAAAAAGGTTATTCCGTTGCATTAATTGAGAAAAAAGTTTTCCCACGTGAAGTTCTCTGCGGCGAATTTATATCAAAAGAAGTAAATCAATTTTTGGAAGAGAATTCATTATTCAATGATTTCCTTAAACTTAATCCTAATCCTATAACCTCGTTCCGATATTCAGGGTCAACAGACAAAGAAATTTCATCAGAATTTAATTTTCATGCTTATGCACTCAAAAGATCAAAACTTGATTTGTTCCTTTTAACAAAAGCAGGTGACAAAGGAGCCATTATATTTCAACCCGCTGAAGTAAATGAAATTTCCAGAATAAATGAGGGTTATTCTGTTCAACTCAAAATTGAAAATCAGAACGTTAATTTGTTTTCAAAAATAGTCGTCGCTGCTTATGGAAAACAAAATATATTTGATAAAAAATTGAACCGGAAGTGCTCTATGATCAGTTCTCAGCTGAACGGTATAAAAATGCATCTGGACAGAGATTATTTTAATAACTTTTCACAACATGAAATTCAAATATTTACCGGCTCAGGAATATATTGCGGCTTGAATGCTGTGGATGAAAACACAGTTACGCTTTGCTACCTTTATGACCGTGAAAAAATCAGAACTACTAACACTAAAATGCTTCAACATCTGGCAGATGAAAATCCTAAATTTAAGTCTTTGCTTAAATATGATTTCAGTGAACTATTTGAGAGTGTTCCAGTCTATGGAACAGGGGATATATATTTCGGAACCAGGGAACTAACTGATTCAGGAATATTTTTCCTTGGAGATGCGGCCGGAGTTATAGCCCCGCTTGCAGGCGATGGTATTGGAATGGCTGTGCAATCTGCACAACTATTAGCAGGGATATTATCTAAATATAATTTGGATATACTAAAGTCTACTGAAGATTATAACCGGGAATGGAGGAATAAATTTTCCGGAAGACTGAAAACTGCAAGATCAATTCAATCATTAATTATGAATAAAACTATTGAAAAGATCGGACTTAATTTTGTCTCACTCTTTCCATTCCTCTTACCAAAACTAATCACCCACACACGCGGATAAATATAAAGCCTTTCTGAGTATAGCGAAGAACTTTTTCCTTTCTCCTTACTTGTCGTTAAGAAAATTCAGCATAGAATTAATTATGACAATGTTATGGAGTAGATGAGGAAATACTTTTTTCATCTTTCTCCATACTCTCTATTCCTTACTTTCCGTATTTCCGGCATTAAATTATTGGCGTTAAGAAAATTCAGCGTAGGATTAATTATGACAATGTCATAGAGTAGATGAGGAAATATGTCTGAGCCCCGGCTCGACGGGGCGAGTTTATTTCCGCCATTTGAATTTACAAATTGTTTAAACGGAGCGCTGAATTTTTAGCCAATGATTTGCAGCCGAAGTTCTTTTCGTTCTTTTCTTCAAAGAAAAGAACAGAAAGATATCTCAAAGAAAAGAACAGATAGGGATTTCAGTAAACAAACTAAAACAATTCTCTTATCCGCCTACGGCAATTGCGCGCATATGCATATGACTTCAATTTATTGCTAAAAACCTTTATCTTTGTTTTATGGAAATGAACAAATCTGATATGAAAAAATTTATTGTGGTTGGCGACAGAGTTCTGGTAAGACCCGAGTCCGAAACCGGTAAAACTCAAAGCGGTTTATATTTGCCACCCGGAGTCTCCGAAAAAGAAAAAGTCCAAAGCGGTTATATTCTTAAAGTAGGTCCTGGTTATCCCATCCCGGTAAATAATGAAGAGGAATCCTGGAAAGAAAAAAAGGAAACTGTAAAATACATTCCTCTCCAGGCAAAGGAAGGAGACCTCGCTATATTTTTAAGAAAAGAAGCTTACGAAATAGAGTTTGAGAAAGAAAAATTCCTAATCCTTCCGCAATCAGCTATACTTCTGTTAATAAGGGACGACGATTTCGATTTTTAGATGGTAGAAGTTTAAGAATCTGGGAAATTAATCCTGCATTATTCCTATCATTGCTTTCAACATTTAAATCAATAACTATATCTTCAAGTTGAGAGTCAATAGAAAGATACATTTTTAACGTTTCTATATCATCTGAAGTGTGAGCAGGTAACCCCAAATTAAAGCATTTCTCTAATAATTCCTGCCTGATTTGTTCGTTTGTTGTAGAATTTTTCATTAGTCCTCTAATTTGTAATGTTAAGTTAGTCACATATAAAATCTTATAAAGAGAAATTTCTGTCAAGGATCAAAAACTACCCTATATTCTTCATCACACTTAAATTTTCTGGATTAGGTCTGTAAAGCCGATTGATCTATCCTCTCAGGCTAATTGATTCAAAAGGAATGCCGAAAGTATAAATGTGTGTGGGGTTATGAAAGAGGGTAAATTTTATGACACATGACTAATAAAAAATAATTAACCGACATTTTGTCAGACAGGTTACTCCTTTAGTGACAAATCGTCTTATCCCTTTTTGAATTTGCGCTGTAATGTACGTTCACTTATACCAAGTATTAATGAAGTTTTCTTGAGGTTCCCACCTGTATAATCAAAAACATATTTAATATAATCACCTATAATCTCTTCTAATGGTTTGAGTTCCCCGGTTAGTGGAATATCAACTTTTGATTTAATTGAATATTCGGGGATATCAAGATTAATAATCTTTTGGTCGTTCTGAGTTTTCGCTACTGCATTGAGGATTATGTTTTCAAGTTCTCTTATGTTACCAGGGAAAGGATAACTTTTTAATATCTGTATAACCGATTCTGAGAATCCAGTAACAGATTTGCTATAAATTTTATTTCCTGATTTCCTGAAATATTCAGCTAAAAGTACAGCATCATCTCCTCTTAGACGGAGTGGAGGTAAAGTAATAAATCCTCTGTTAAGTCTGTAATATAAATCTGCCCGGAATTCCTTGTTGTTAACTTCAGTTAAAAGATCCTTATTAGTAGCTGCAATAATTCTTATATCAAGATTTATTGGCTTAGGGCTTCCGATTCTGTAAATCTCATTATATTGAATTGTCCTAAGCAGTTTTCCCTGCAGCTCCTTCGGCAATTCGCCAATTTCATCAAGGAATATTGTTCCACCGTTAGCAATTTCAAAATATCCTTTTTTCTCACCTGCTGCACCGGTAAATGCACCCTTTTCATGGCCAAACAATTCGCTCTCAAATAATGTAGGTGAAATTGAAGCAAGATTAACTGTTACAAAAGGTTTATTGAATTTCGATGACCTCTCGTGAATTTTCCTTGCAATTAAATCTTTTCCCGTGCCAGTTTCTCCAACAATCAGGACTGTTTCATTTGTCGGTGCAAATATCTCAACAAGTTCAAACACTTTGAACATTAATGGTGAATTAGTGATAATGTCTGAGTAGTCTTTAATTTTGATACGGGTTTCAAATTGTAAAGTCCGTAATGAATCTCTTTCTTGTTCAAGGAGTTTTTGCTCCAGTGCTCTTTTAATTGTAAGGAAAAGACGGTCGGTGTCCGGGGGTTTAGTTATATATTCATAAGCTCCTATTTTTATTGCTTTTAGAGCAATTTCAATATTATCTATCGCGGTTACCATAATTACCGGAATTGTGGGATAGTTCTGACAGATAAATTCAAGCAGCTGAAGTCCATCCATCTTAGGCATGTAAACGTCGAGAATAATTAAGTCATATTCGTACTTTGCGAGTAACTTTTCAACCATCAGGGGATTGGTTTCTGCATCTACATCCTCATAACCCTCTTGCTGAAGCAGCCCCTTTAGGAGAATCGTATAATGGGGCTCATCATCAACAATTAATATTTTTCTTTTTATCATACTGTTAAAAAAGATATTTATATCACTAAAAGCAACAACAGTATAGGAAAATCTATATTTAATAGCTGTTAATTATTGCGCATTTAATACACTTTTTTGTATTTTAACCGAATAAACCGATTTCTAACTATTCCTAAGGTGAAAAATGGCTGCAAATTTTGATATGATAAAAAAAGCATATTCTGATTTTAAAGTTAACGTTGATAATGCTCGTAAAGTATTGGGGCATCCACTTACATATACAGAAAAAGTTTTATATGCACACCTCTGGAATAAAATATCCGGTGAAATTAAAAGAGGTAGAGATTATTCTGATCTTTCACCCGACCGTGTTGCAATGCAGGATGCCACAGCTCAGATGGCACTCCTGCAGTTCATGTCAGCGGGTAAAAAAACTACCGCTGTTCCAACTACTGTTCATTGCGATCATTTAATTCAGGCTGCAGGTTGGAGCTAAGGATGATTTGCTCCGTGCCAATGAAGAAAATAAGGAGGTCTATGATTTTCTTGAAAGTATATCGCAGAAATATGGAGTCGGATTCTGGAAACCGGGTGCGGGTATTATTCATCAGGTGATTCTTGAAAACTATGCCTTCCCCGGTGGATTAATGATTGGAACTGATTCTCATACTCCTAATGCTGGCGGACTTGGAATGATTGCTATAGGTGTCGGTGGCGCCGATGCAGTTGATGTTATGGCTGGTATGCCATGGGAACTTAAATGGCCTAAAATCCTTGGTGTAAAACTAACCGGCAAAATGAACGGATGGACTTCTGCAAAAGATATAATTCTTAAACTTGCGGGAATGCTCACCGTAAAGGGTGGTACAGGGGCTATTGTTGAATATTTCGGAGAAGGTATTTCTTCAATTTCCTGCACGGGCAAAGGAACTGTTTGCAATATGGGTGCTGAAATTGGAGCAACTACTTCTGTATTTCCATTCGATGAAAAAATGGCTGCTTATCTTAGGATTACCGGAAGAGCTGATGTTACGGCTCTGGCTGAAGGAATGGCAGATCAGTTTGTTGCTGATCCGGAAGTCTATCAGAATCCTGAAAAATATTATGATCATGTATATGAAATTAATTTATCTGAACTTGAACCTCATATAAACGGTCCGTTCACTCCTGATAAAGCATGGCCAATTTCTAAAATGAAAGAAGCAGTTAAAGAATTCGATTATCCTGATACTATTAATGTTGCCTTAATCGGCAGCTGCACAAATTCAAGTTATGAGGATATTGACCGTGCTGCTTCAATTGCCCGGCAGGCGATGAGTAAAGGATTAAAAGCAAAATCACAGTATACTATTACTCCCGGATCTGAACAGGTACGTGCAACCATTGACCGGGACGGTCAGCTTGATACTTTAACAAAATTCGGTGGATTAGTTCTTGCCAATGCGTGCGGTCCCTGTATCGGAATGTGGAAACGTATGGACGTAAAGACCGGAATAAAGAATACTATAGTAACTTCATTTAACAGGAATTTTGCAAAGAGAAATGACGGCAATCCTGATACACTGGCATTTGTAGCAAGTCCTGAAATTACTACTGCACTTGCTATCGCGGGGAAACTTACATTCAATCCTATTACAGATACACTTGTTAATGAAAAAGGAGAAAAAGTAAAACTTGATCCTCCTACCGGAGAAGAGCTCCCGCCCAAAGGGTTTGCCTCAATGGGTACCGGATTCATTCCTCCTTCTGAAAACGGATCTAAAGTTGAAGTTAAAGTTAATCAAGAAAGCACCCGTCTGCAGTTATTAAAACCATTTGCCCCTTGGGATGGAAAGGATATTATTGATGCACCTGTTTTGCTGAAAGCAAAAGGGAAATGCACAACAGATCATATTTCAATGGCAGGTCCATGGTTGAAATACAGGGGGCATCTTGATAATATTTCAAACAACATGTTTATCGGTGCAATTAATGCTTACTCTGATGATCCGGGAAAAGTAAAGAATCTTTATACCGGTGAATATAAAACAATTCCCGAAGTTGCACGTGAATATAAAGCTAAAGGAATAGGTTGGGTTGTTGTTGGTGATGAGAATTATGGTGAAGGCTCAAGCCGCGAACATGCAGCAATGGAACCAAGATTTTTAGGCGGAAGAGCAATTATTGTAAAAAGTTTTGCAAGGATACATGAAACTAATCTGAAAAAGCAGGGCATGCTTCCACTTACATTTGATAATCCTGAGGACTATAACAAAATTCAGGAAGATGATAAGGTAAGCATTATCGGTTTAACTCAACTTGCTCCTAATAAGCAGCTTAAATTGCTTATTAAGCATAGAGATAATTCGACAGAAATAGCGATGCTCAATCATACTTTTAACGAATCCCAGATTGGATGGTTCAAAGCCGGCTCAGCGCTTAATCTTATAGCCCAGTCCAATAAATAAAACTTTTTTAATCTCGGAGGTTTTTCTTAACCTCCGAGGTTTTTGAATATAATTAGTTTATTGTCATCTCAGACTGTCACTAGTCGGGGATCCATATCAATCGTAAATTTTAAACTTAGGCCCCAAACACACTTCTGCACCTTTTTTCTAAATCCCTTCTATATACAAACACAGCAATATATGTCATTACTGAATCTGAAGGCGACAAACAAGTATGGAAACTGTTATGTGGTAAAATACTTTAGACAATATGGCCAGTTCAGTTTTATCCTGAGATATACGTTTAATTGACTGTATGTGTTAAATATATTAATTTGATTTATTATACATATTTAATAGACGGTTTGATGACGATGAAAATAGTAATTGGAATTTTCTTTTATGTGTTTTTTGTGAGCATTACGGTATATGCGCAGCAGGCTGAAGACATTGTCAGGCAGGCAGAAGAGAAGGTTAAAGGGAAAACTTCTTACGGTACAATAGAAATGACAGTTACTACTCCTGACTATGTTCGCAAATCTATTATGGATAGCTGGTGGGTCGGTAATGATAAAGCGCTAATAAGCATAAAGTCTCCCGCCATGGAAGCTGGGAACAAAACACTGAAGATTGGAAACGAAATGTGGAGCTATCTCCGTAACACAGAAACTACAATTAAAGTTCCCCCCTCTATGATGTTACAATCGTGGAACGGGTCAGACTTTACAAATGATGATCTTGTAAGAGAATCAAACCTTGCTAGGGATTATTATTCTAAAATTATTGACAATGAAACAATATCTGGTGAACTGTGCTGGAAAATTGAGTTAACAGCAAAACCGGACGCTCCTGTGGTTTGGGGGAAAATATATTACTGGGTGCGACAAAAAGATAACCTTCCTTCGATAGTTCAATATTATAATGAAAAAGGAAATATGGTCAGGTATATGGTTTATTCTGATATAAATGATTTCCATGGCAGGACTTCCCTCAAAATGGATAATGTATAATGAAGTAAAGAAAGGACATTCTACAGAAATCAGAATTGATGATATGCATTTTGATGTTAAAATTCCGGACAGGATATTCTCCTACCAGGAACTTGAACGGGGTAACTGAGATTGAATTTAATATTCAAAATTGCCTGGCGGAATATTGTTAGAAATAAAAGGAGATCACTGCTTACTTTTGCGGCCATTGTCTTTGCCGCGGTTACAGGGATTGCAATGCGCGGGATACAGCTTGGCACTTATGCGTTAAATATAAAATCAGCAGTAGAACTTTTCTCCGGTTATATGCAAATCCAAAAGAAAGGTTACATTGATAATACTACACTCAATTCCGGATTTGTACCTGATAATAAAATGGTTTCTGCAATTGAAAACACCCGGGGTATTTCAGGATTTACTCCAAGAATAAATGCTGAAGGTCTGATCAGTTTCAAAGACATTGCCCGTGGAGTAATGATCATGGGGATTGAACCCGCTAAAGAGAAAAATGTCACCACCTTTTCTGAAAACATTAAAGACGGAATGTTTTTCAGTTCAGACAGTTCCGACAGTATAGTATTGGGGGCACAACTTATGAAAAATCTTGGAGCGCAACCGGGGGACACTGTAGTGATTCTTGCGCAGGATTATTATGGCATTCTTGAAAACAGGAAATTCAGGATTTCAGGAACTGTATCGTTCGGAGTGCGGGAAATTGAATCCTCTATTATTTTTATGGGTCTGAAAACAGCTCAATCATTCCTGTCACTCGGAAATAAGGTGAACTTAATAGCGATAAAGGCAACAGATATAAACAATCTGAACGATGTTAAAACAAATTTATCAGAAAAAATTAACAATCCTAACCTCGATGTGTTGTTATGGGATCAAGTGAACCCGGAGATTCATTCTGCAATTCAACTTGATAATATCAGCGGTATTTTATTTCTTGGAATACTGATAGTTATAGTCGCATTCGGGATATTGAACACTGTACTGATGTCAGTAACTGAACGGTTCCGCGAATTTGGAGTTGAACTCTCAATCGGAATGCAGCAGGTTAAACTAGTAAGTATTGTAATTATTGAAACATTTCTTTTAGCTGTTACGGGGATAATAGTAGGTAATCTTCTCGGGTTCGGAGTGAATTATTATTTAATGGAACATCCGATTGTTTTTGGTGGAGAGCTGACACAACTTTATGAAATGTATCATTTCCTGCCGGAAATGAAATCATCTCTTCAATTATCAATTTTTACCAACATATCACTTTCTATTTTAATTATTTCAATAATTGCATCTATCTATCCTGCCTACAGATTGTATAAACTTGAACCGCTAAAAGGAATTAGGCATACCTGATGATGAATTATCGTATTGACATAATGGAAAAATCTTATGTTGATTAAACTTGCCTGGAGAAATATATGGCGTAACAGGAGGAGGTCAGAAATTGTAATAATTTCTGTGATAGTAGGTCTGGTGGCAATAGTCTTAACTGACGGTTTGTCAAACGGGATGATAGGACAGATGCTCTTTAACCAAATCAATCTTAACATTGCTCATATTCAGATTCATAAAAAAGGATTTAGTAATGATAAAACGGTGAAGAACTTTATTCCTGATTATAATAAAGTGGAATCAGTTCTCAATAACAACCCTTCAATCAAGACATACAGTAGAAGAGTTATAGTCGAAGGTGTTTTAAGCAGCGCTAATAATTCATCTGCTGTAAATATCTATGGTATTCATCCTGATGAAGAGGCGCACGTATCTGTAATTAAAAGGTCCATTATTGAAGGGGCCTACCCTGCAAGCGGAAAACGGGAAATTGCAATTGGGAAAAAATTGGCCGACAATTTAGGGGTGGGAATAGGTGATAAAGTTGTTGCAATGACAAATACATTAAATGGGGATATTGGGACAGATGTTTTCAGAGTTATAGGAATATTTACAACAGCCAGTTCGGATTTTGATAAGACCGTTGTTTACTTGCCTGTTAGGACAGTACAGGAAATGCTGAACTTCGGTGACAGGTATAATGAATTTGCGATACTCACCATTAATTATGAAAAAGTTGCTGCTGTTCAAAAAGACCTGGAGAAAAAATTAGGAAATGATTATGAGGTTTTAACGTACAGAGATTTGCTTCCTATGTTAATATACCAGATTGACCTATATAAAGAGACGTTTATTATTCTTGATTTGATTATTGGTCTCGCACTGATCTTCGGGATAATTAATGTAATGCAGATGTCTGTATTTGAAAGGATAAATGAATTCGGAGTGTTAATGTCAATCGGCATGAGGAATTCGAAGTTATTCGGAATGATTGTTATAGAGGGATTTATAATCGGAATTATAGGAACAATATTGGGAATGGCAGCAGGGATTCTGGTAGATATACCATTATCCCACACAGGAATCAATCTGGGATTCTTTTCCGCAGGAATGGAATCATTTGGAATAGGAAATATTATTTATCCTGTTCTTTCGATTAGTAATTTAATTAACACAGTAATATTTATTCCCTTTATTGCGGCAGCCGGGGCACTATATCCGGCTTACAGGGCAATAAAACTGGAACCGGTTTATGCATTAAATTATGTTTAATCTAAGCCGAAAATACAATTGAACAAAAGCAAGTAATATGGAAATTATTAAAGCAGTTAAATTAGAAAAGACTTATCAGGACGGCGGGGTTCCTGTACATGCACTTAAGGGGATTGATTTGACGGTAAGTCAGGGAGAACATTTAGTTATAGCCGGACCATCGGGATCCGGAAAGACAACCCTTTTAAATTTACTCGGCGCTTTGGATAAACCAACCAGCGGAAAGATATTCTTTGAAGGTGAGGACATGACTTCAAAAACAAGAAACGAGTTATCGGAAATACGTCTTCATAAAATGGGGTTTATTTTTCAGGCTTATAATTTAATACCGGTACTATCCGCTCTTGAGAATATTGAATTCAGTATGATGCTTCTGGGAATTAATTCTAAGGAAAGATCTGACAGGGCTCTCTCGCTAATGGATCACGTTGGAATAAAAGACCTCGCTAACAAACGTCCTAACCAGATGAGCGGTGGTCAGCAGCAGAGAGTTGCTGTTGCAAGGGCAATAGTTAACAATCCCTCAATCGTATTTGCAGATGAACCGACTGCTAATCTTGATTCTGTTACAGCCGGGAATCTGCTTGATTTAATGGAAAGAATGAATATTGAAAAGAATATTACTTTTATTTTCTCTTCGCATGATACACAGGTGATGGAAAGAACAAAACGATTACTGATATTGAAAGATGGACAACTGCAATAACTGGAAAATCCTTTTTCCTTGTCGTGAATATATTATGAAATATATTCCGGTAATACTGGCGTTATACTTTTTCTTAATGCATGTTTGTTATGCCCAGTCAGATTTTTCGTTTTCCGGATATATAGTTGAGCTGCCTGTATATTCAATCTATAGTTCCGGAGCAGGTCAAATAATTTCCGGCAGTAGTGATCAGTTTACTAACCTTATCAAATTGCGTATTCGTCCGGAAATATATTTATGGAAATATGGTAGAATTAACATGGAATATGAAGCTGATGTTATTTATTCAAACATAAACAATACAGAATTTCTAAATCCGGAAAGTTCAAACCGTCAGATATTAAATCTAAAGTGGAACCTTTACAATAAAGGCGGCACAGAAATTATTCATTATATTGACAGATTATATTTCAGGCAGGGGTTTACAAACGGGAACATAATAGCCGGTCGTCAAAGAATCGCGTGGGGCGTCGGGCGGGTCTGGAGTCCTACTGATTTGTTCAATCCCCTGAACCCGGCTAATTTTGGAAAGACGGAAAAGGACGGGGCAGACGCATTATCATTCACTTATAGCTTTGGAAACTTTACTGATTTGAATCTCGTGTATAATCCGCAGGAGAAAATAAACGGGAGTAATTATGGATTGAGGTTAAGGACAAATGTTTCCGGATATGACCTTGCGGCGGTGGGCGGTTATTTTGATCACCGTTTAGTTATGGGAGGAGATTTTGCAGGGAATATATTAAATGCCGGACTAAGGGGAGAAGGAATAATATCCGCCGATAATAATGATTTCAGGAATAATTATGTAAGACTTGTTTTCGGTCTGGACAACCAGTTTACCTCTTCTCTTTATGCGATGATGGAATATCAATATAATGGTGAAGGGAGTCCGGTTAAAGATAATTATAATCTGGCAGGTCTTTTGACCGGCAAGATTATAAACCTGAGTAGGAATTATATTTTTGTTAGTTCAAGTTATATTGTAAATCCGTTACTTACAGTTACTGTTTCGGACAATACCAACCTGAATGACCAAAGCGGCTTTTTTCTTTTAACAGGGGCCTATTCACTTAGTAACAATTCAACTGTGACTTTAGGCGGACTTATATCCTACGGAAGCAATTTCTCCGAATACCGGTATTACCCAACATCTTTATACATACAGGGAGAATTATTCTTTTAATAGAGGGAATTTACCGGAAAAATGACGATATAGTATTACGCTTCAATTATTGTTATTTTTGAGTGAATTATTAACTAAAGTATTAAATGGTATTTCTAAATCCTGCTGTTTTATTTGGACTGTTAGCCGCTTCAATTCCAGTGTTAATTCACCTGTTTAATCTTAGGAAATTAAAAAGGATAGAGTTCAGCACCCTGGCATTCCTTAAAGAACTTCAGAAAAATAAGATCAGGAAAATAAAACTTAAACAATGGCTACTACTTGCATTGCGGGTTTTAATTGTCCTTTTTTTAATTACTGCTTTTGCTCGTCCGACATTAGAAGGAGTTGCTATAGGAGGCACAACCTCTGCTGCTAAAACAACCGCTGTTTTTATTCTAGATGACACTTACAGCATGTCGGTAGTTGATGGTAAAGGTTCATATTTCAATCAGGCAAAGGGAACAATCCAGGAACTTCTCCGCCAACTTCAGGAAGGAGATGAGGCGGCACTGATTCTTGTTTCTGATAAAAGCAAAGAGAATATTTTACCAACTTCAAATCTTAAAGAGTTTGCTAGAACAATTGATAATGTTCCTTTATCTTATTCATCCGGCACAATGCATAACGCGATCATCAAAGCCGGGGATTTGCTTTCACGTTCAAAAAACTTTAATAAAGAAATTTACCTGCTTTCTGATTTCCAGACCGGGTCACTTGGAAATGAGAATACATACTCAGATTTAAGCCGCATTCTTAACAATAAAATTAAACTGTATGCGTTTAATTATTCGGGCAAGGATGTTCACAACATTGGTATTGATGATCTGAAACTAAACACTCAGATATTTGAGAAGAACAAACCGGTTAATTTTTCAATTACGATTACAAATTATTCAAAGAGTCCGGCTCAGAATGTAGTAGTTTCATTATTTCTTAATGGTGAAAGGAGTGCTCAGCAAAGTGTTTCTCTTTCTGACGGCGAAACTAAAGTAATAAATATGGAGGCGGTGCCAAAGCAGACCGGATTTGTTAATGTAGTTGCCGATCTGGAAGACGATGAGATAATGCAGGATAACAAAAGATTTATTAATATCTATATTCCAAAGGAAGTGCCGGTTATTATTTTTACTGATAACCCTAATGATGATGATTTCATACAGCTGGCTTTGGATGCTTCAAATGAAAACTCGGCTCTGAAAATTACATCCAGGAATCTAAACCAGATTTCCTCTTTTAATTTAAGTGAATATGATGCAGTAATAGTGATTCCAACAGGTAATATTCCCAACCCTGAAAGAATTAAAACTTATTTGCAGCAGGGTGGCGGTTTAATTTTATTCCCCGGCTCTACTCCAAACATTACTAGCTTCCAGGCAAATATGATGAACCTTGGACTTCCTTCGCCTCAGGGATTTGCCGGTAAAGTGAATGACCCGGCAAACCCGGTGAGCGTTGAAAATGTGGAATATAATCACCCGCTGTTTCAGAATATATTCATAAAGGAAGATAAAAAGAAATTTGAATCTCCTGATATTTATGCGCATTATAAAATTACTACAATGGGAAAAGGGCAAAGTATAATTTCACTGCTTGACGGTTCTTCTTTTTTAAGTGAATATAAACTTGGGAAAGGAGATATTCTTGTATTTAATACTTCGCCCGTTTTAAGCTGGAGCAATTTTCCCCTCAAAAGCATATTTGTGCCGCTTATTACTAAATCGATATTTTATGTTGCATCAAAAGACAGGAATCAGAATTCATTTATAGCCGGGGAAACTGCTGATATAAATATCGCAGCTTCAGGTTCACCTCAAATAAAGATAGTAAAGCCCGACAAATCTGAAGAGTTTATTAATTTAGATAATCAAAGATCGGGGGATTATATTACTTATAGTAAAACTAATGTGGCAGGCAATTACGAAATTTATTCCGGTGATAAACTTATGGAGGAAATTTCCGTTAATCCCGATCCTGCTGAATCAAAAACCACTTACCTTTCATTTAGTGATTTTAAGGACTACCTGAAGAAAATAAACTTTAAGGGAAAATTTGTGCCTGTAAGTAAAGATGATAATCCGGTCAAAATTGTTCTTCAGTCGAGGTATGGATCCGAATTGTGGCGTTATTTTGCAATAATTGCCCTGATTCTGGCTTTGGTTGAAATGTCAATAGCGCGTAATACAAAAAAAGAGCTTGATACTGTATGACGAATGAGTTACTTTATGTTTTCATATGGATACTGACAAACCAGGGGATCCCCGCATTCGCGGGGATGACAAATAATTAGTAAATAACAAAAGGAATAATAAATTTTAGATGATAGATATCCCCAAAAAGACCACAGAACGTGCAATATTAGCGGCATTAAATACTAAAGATCTTACCAAAGAAATAGTTGATGAACATTTAAACGAACTTGAAGAACTGGCTATAACAGCAGGTGCAGAGACAATTCTGAAAATTACACAGGACAAATATTCAACCGATCCAAGGTTCTATCTTGGCAAGGGAAAAGTTGAAGAACTTGCCTCGTTGGCGGAAGAGAACGAAGTAGATTTAGTGATTTTTGATGATGATCTGACACCTGTGCAGGTTAGAAATCTTGAGAACATTGTAAAGAAGAAAATCGTAGACAGGAGCGGACTAATTCTCGATATCTTTGCTTCACGTGCTAAAACCAAGGAAGCAAAAACACAAGTTGAACTAGCTCAGCTTCAGTACATGCTGCCGAGATTAACAAGAGCTTGGACTCACTTATCCAAACAATTCGGCGGAATAGGAACTAAAGGACCGGGGAAACTCAAATTGAAACTGACCGGCGTATTATCCGCACAAGAATTAGGTTACTAAAAGAAAAACTTGAAAAGATAGAATCTGTCAGAGTTACACAAAGCAATAACAGATTGGATTTTATACGCATCTCACTTGTTGGATACACAAATGCTGGTAAATCCACATTATTCAACCTGCTAACTAATGCCGGAGTATTTGCAGAAGATAAATTGTTCGCTACTCTTGATTCAACTACACGCAGTGTTGAGATTGGGAAAAATGAAAATATACTTATCAGTGATACTGTCGGATTTATCCGTAAACTGCCTGCTCATCTAGTGGCGTCCTTTAAAAGCACGCTGAATGAAGTCAGGGATGCGGATATTATTCTTCATATAATAGATGTATCTCATGATTTCTTTGAAGACCATATTAAAGTGGTGGAAGCTACGATGAAAGAACTTCATTGTAATGACAAAGTTCAGCTGATGGTGTTCAACAAAGTTGATCTTGTTACTGACAAACAGAAGATTGCTTTTATTAAAAATAAATATAAAGACAGCGTTATTATTTCTGCGGCAAGGGGAATAAATATTACAGTGCTTAAAACTAAATTAAACGAACTTGTTCAAAGTTCTTTTGTTGAAGAAAAGGTTGCCCTTGATATTGCCGATTCACGGACAGCGGCTAAGATCCATTCGCTGGCAGAAGTTTTATCCACCAAATATGATGATAAAAAGGTTCATATAACATATAAAACTAATAAAGAAAATTCAGCTAAAATAAAGAAAATGGTTTATGGCAATTAACAAACTTATTATCGACGGTGAATCACTAACTTTAGAAAACATTGAAACATTTCTAAAAGAAAATCAAAAGGTGGAGCTATCGGACCTTTCCAGGAAAAATGTGAACAGGTCAAGAGCTTTAATTGATAAGTGGGTTGAAACTGGAGAAGTAATTTATGGGGTTACAACCGGGTTCGGTGAGTTTGCAAATGTTAATATTTCAAAAGAAGATATCCGGCAGCTTCAGGAAAATCTTATATTAAGTCATGCAGTAGGATGCGGTGAAAACCTTCCGCCTATAATTGTAAAGATAATGATGCTTCTCAGGGTTAATGCGCTGGCAAGAGGTTATTCCGGTATCCGTTTATCTACTCTTGAACTTTTAACAGGAATGATAAACAATAACATTATTCCTGTTGTCCCGGCTCAGGGTTCAGTAGGCTCAAGCGGCGATCTTGTTCCACTGGCACATCTAGTGACTGCAATGATTGGAAAGGGAAATGTTCAGATCTTTGAGAATGAAGTTGACAATAAATTTACCGATGAGAAGATAATTCCGTCCACCGTAGCTTTTAAGAAATTCGGATTTAAGCCCGCTGTTCTTGAAGCCAAGGAAGGACTTGCTTTAATTAATGGAACTCAGATGATGACAGCATTTGCTGTGTTGATTTCAATCAGGGCAAGGAAACTTAATAAGCTTGCCGACATATCTGCTTCACTTGCGCATGAAGCATTGCGAGCAACAGATAAAGCTTTTGATCCGAAACTTCACAAGCTCCGTCCTTTCCCGGGGCAGATAGCAACAGCAGAAAATATACTTGCAATGATAAGAGAAAGTGAAGTCAGGAAATCGCATATAGATAACGATCCGCGTGTTCAGGATGCATATTCAATCAGATGTGTTCCGCAGATTCATGGAGCTTCCCGGGATACGATTACTTATGTTGTCTCAAGAGTTGAGATTGAAATAAATTCTGTAAACGATAATCCTATCATCTTTCCTGAAACAGAAGAGCATATTGAAGGAGGAAATTTCCACGGTCAGTCGATGGCGTTGGTAATGGACTTTATGGGAATTGCCCTCTCAGAGCTAGCCAATGTTTCGGAACGTAGAATTGAGAGGATGGTTAACGGCGCATTGAGCCACGGGCTTCCCAGGTTCCTTACAAAGCAGGGAGGACTTAACTCTGGTCTGATGATTGCGCAATATACTGCCGCAAGTCTGGTCTCTGAAAATAAGGTGCTTTCGCATCCTGCAAGTGTGGATTCAATTCCAACATCTGCAAACCAGGAAGACCATAATTCCATGGGTTCAATCGCCGCGCGTAAATGCTACCAGATAATGCAGAACCTTGAGAATGTTTTATCCATTGAACTTATGACAGCAGCTCAGGGGCTTGAATTTCTTAAACCGTTAAAATGGGGAATCGGCACAACCGCAGCATATGATGAAATTAGGAAGGTTGTTCCTCCATTGGAGAATGACCGCCTTCTTTATGATGATGTTAAAAAGATAAACCGGCTTGTGAAGGAAGACAATATTTTGAACAGCGTTGAAGAAAAAGTTCATCTTAATTAGTTGTATTTGACATTTTTATAAAATTATTCTATTATAATAACTAATGATTTTTCCCGGTTCACAATACCGGGAATTTTCATTTTATGGGACCTATTTCTAAAAAGTCCTACGCTGTTTTACGCTCTTTTACGCCTTTTTACGCTAAAACCTTACCTTCTCCCGCTCTTCTCCTACATCTCTCCTACAAGCATAGGCTTTAATGTCTGTTTGAAATAATAATTTATAAAGTTAACTTTGCATAAATCAACCGGGAATGATTATGGAAATAGTTTATATAATATCAGGAATAGTAATTGGTGGAATAATTGCATGGCTTACATTCAAAGTTAAAGCCGGTGCGAATAAAGGCATTTCGCAAGAGGAAGCTGTATCACTTAATGACCAAATAAACAACTTAAACAAAGAAAAGAGTGCTGCGCTTGCCAAAGCAGAACTTCTGCAGGATAATCTTAAGTCAGTAAATCAGCAATTAACTGAAGAAAGAGAGAAGTATCTAAAACTTAATTCGGATTATTCATCTTTGAAATCTGATTTCAATAATCTTCAGGAAAAACTTGCTACTCAGAAAGATGAAGTAGAGCAGCTTCAGAAGAAGTTTGCAACTGAATTTGAGAACCTGGCAAATAAGATACTTGAGGAAAAAAGTAAGAAGTTCACTGAACAGAATAAGGTGAATATTAATGATATACTTAATCCATTGAATGAAAAGATTTTGGGGTTCCAGAAGAAAGTTGAAGAGGTTTATGTAAACGATACGAGGGAGAGGGCCAGTTTAGGTCAGCAAATAAATATGCTGCATGAATTAAACCAGCAGATGAGTAAGGATGCGAACAATCTTACGAAAGCGTTAAAGGGAGAAAGCAAGACTCAGGGTAACTGGGGAGAATTTATACTTGAAAGCATATTGGAGAAATCCGGGCTTGTTAAAGGAAATGAATATCAGCTCCAGGAGAGTCATTTATCTGAAGAAGGCAGGAGGTTTCAGCCGGATGTAATTATTAAATCTTCCTGAAAACAAGCATATCATTATTGATTCCAAGGTTTCATTAACAGCCTATGAAAGATATATTTCTGAAGAAGATGAGGATATTAAGAATGTATGTTTGAAGGAACATATCTCCTCAATAAAGAAACATATATCAAGTCTTAGTGCCAAGAATTATCAGAATCTTTATAGCATTAACAGTCCTGATTTTGTGCTGTTGTTTATGCCGATAGAACCGGCATTCGGACTTGCGGTTCAATATGAAAGCGGTTTGTTTAATGATGCATTTGAAAAGAACATAGTTATTGTAAGTCCTTCTACATTGCTTGCTACTTTAAGGACAATTGCGAGTATCTGGCGTCAGGAAAATCAGAACCGTAATGCTCTTGAAATTGCAAGACAGAGCGGTGCGTTATATGATAAATTTGTTAATATGGTAATAGTTCTTGAAGAAATGGGCAGGAAGCTTCATGCAGTTCAGGATAATTATGAGGATGTTATTAAAAAACTTTCATCCGGGAGAGGGAATCTGATTAACAGTGTAGAGAAGATTAAAAAGCTTGGAGCTAAAACTACTAAAGCGATTCCTGCTTCAATGTCAGATCAGATTGAGGAGACCGAAGAAACGGAGATAGGTGTATAAGCTCAGAGTTTAGAGGGGAGTAATTTTTACTTTGGATTTGGATGCTGTTGTAAATCCAGAATTATTGTGCTCTGATGAATACCTCCCCAAATTCCACCGCCAATAAAACCTAAAATTGTTGCAGCAGATGTAATCATTACGGCACCCAGTGCCGCATATCCGTCACCCTTGGGAGTTAAAGCCCATGAAATCAATGCTGTTATAGAAAAACCAGAAAGACAACCTAAAGTTGCTCCATCAATAATTCCCCATCCAGTTAACTTATATTCCATTTCTTTCAAAGAATTTGTCTTAACAAATTCAGGCTTGTTGTTCAAAAGATTAAATATATTGTGAAGAATCGGACATCATAGTAAAATTAGTTACCTTCAGTTCAATGCCATCTGTTGTTCGTATAATTATATTATCAATACCATCGCATTGTCTATTTACAATTTCATAAAACTGTTGATTAGTTTGATACTTAGTAATATTAAAACTATGGGAACAGCTGCTTAAAAAGAAGGATACGATAAGGACTAAAACTATTATTTTTTTCATAGCTTAATTACATCAGGTCCTGAAGATCCCCCTACGCTGCTTCCAATCAACATACAGCCAATAATAGTATAGAAAAAAATTCCCAGATTTCCCATAGCCTGATCGCCGCTTGCGTTAGGATTAAATATTAGCATCATGAGTAATGAAACCGGAAGTGCAACTACAGCGCCAAAGCCTGTTCCCAATAGGATCTTTCCCAATTTACTTTGATTGCGAAATTCGATTTGACTTAATTCTGAAGTTTTAATATATCCGAAGGTACCTAATTCAAATTTAGAATAGATGGTTGAATCAGGAGCAAGAGTAAAAGCATTTACTTTTATTTTATCTCCATCTTTTTTTACAAGGAACAGATCTTCTTTTCCTAAACATTTGTTATTAACCCTGTTATAGAATTGTATTGTTGATTCATTACTTTCAATACTATAGCTATGAGCGCAGCCGGAGATAAAAAAAGATACGAGTAGAATTGATACAATAATTTTTTTCACATTGACCCTGCTTTTTACCGGTAATTAACAGCAGTAAATTATTTCAAATGTTAGTGAAAATCAATTGTAGGATATTAATAAGGGAATGACACGAGGGGTTTCAAAGTATTCAGGGGATCCCCGCTTTCCCTCCACAGGCGGGCGGGCGCGGGGATGACAAACAGATAATGGGATCCCTGCTTTCCCTCCACTGGCGGGCAAGCGCGGGGATGATAGAAATAAATAATGGTGTCGGGGAATGGTCCCCGACACCCCAGAAAAGAATTTCACATCGGAAATTTCTCTAAATGGATTCCCGCCTTCGCGGGAATGACAGAAAGATAATGGAATTCATCCTCCCATTTTAACGATCTCTTCAAATTCATCTTTTTCGACAGGCATGACAGATAGGCGGTTTCCCCTTTGAATCAGGCGCATATTTTTAAGTTTGCTGTTTGCCTTTACATCTTCCAGAGATACAGGTTTCTTAAATTCCTTAACAAATTTGATATCTACCATAAACCATGGAGGGTTATCTTGTTTAGCTTCAGGGAAGTAATGTTTATTCTTCGGATCGAATTGGGTAAAATCAGGATAACCTTCTTTTACAATTTTGCATGTTCCAACTATTACATTTGGTTCGGAATTGCTATGATAAAAAAGAACTTCATCGCCGGATTTCATTTCATCGCGCAGAAAATTTCTTGCCTGGTAATTTCTCACGCCGTCCCAATGCGTAGTTTGTCCTGCACTTTTTTTGAGATCAGCTAAGGAAAAATCTTCAGGGTCTGCTTTGAAGAGCCAGTATTTTTTTGACATCTTGTTCCTTTTAGAAAATGATCATATATAGCATTCAAAAATAAGGTGTAAAAATCGGGTGTATGTGAGGTATGCTACTAAATATATTGATAAATAGGGGTTTCTGCGATATATTAACAGTTCTATGAAGATATTTTATTTCATTTTATTCACCCTTATGGTTGTTCCGGTATTTGCCCAGCAAGACGGGTTGTTCCGTATAGCGCGTGTTAAATACAGCGGTGGTGGTGACTGGTATAATGATCCAACTGAAGAGCCGAATCTTCTGAATTTCATTAAGGATCATACCAATCTGAAAGTAAAAGCCGAATATAAATTTGTCGATATTTCTTCGGATGACATCTTTAATTATCCATTTCTATTTCTGACCGGACATGGAAATATTGTTTTTTCGGAGGATGAAATAGTACGTTTGAAAAAATATCTTGAGAATGGCGGCTTTCTTTATATTGATGATGATTACGGATTGAATAAATTCATACGAAGGGAAATGAAAAGAGTATATCCGGATAAGGATTTCATGGAACTTCCTTTTAATCATAAACTCTACCATATAGTTTATGATTTTCCTTCAGGACCGCCAAAAACACATGAGCATGATGGCAAGCCGCCACAGGGTTTTGGTATATTCATTAATAACCGGCTTGCTGTTTATTATACATATGAATCAAACCCAAGTGATGGTTGGGATGATCCGGAAGTACATGGCGATCCTCCTGAAAAAAGAGAAGAAGCACTTAAGTTTGGAACAAATCTTGTAATTTATGCGTTAACCAAATAAAAATTATTTGATGGGAACCGATTCTAATTATTATAAAGAAATAATCAACAGGCTTGAAAACCTGACTAAGAAGCAATATGCTTATTTTGCTTCCCTTGGGATACAAACAGCCATTCTTGCGGGTATTTCTTTATTTACATTATTTACTTTCCTGGAAATGCTTTTTTATTTTTCCTCAACAGTAAGAACGGTTTTAATGTTCTTGTTTTTTGTGGTTATTATAGGAGCCTTAGGATATCTTTTTCTTCTTCCGCTGCTAAAATATTTTAATCTCTTCAGGAAAACTGATTATCAGGAAACTGCAGGAAGAGTAGGGAATTCATTTCCAAATGTAAAAGATGACCTGCTTAATGCAATGCAGCTTGTTTCGTATGAAAACAAAAACAAGTTATATTCCTCATCTCTTATAAACGCAGCATTCCTGCAAGTTTACAATAAAACCAAATCAATTAAATTTGAATCAATAGTTAGTTTCAAAAAAGTAAAAGATCTTCTGTTATATTTCTCCGGTGTAATTATAACTGCTTTTGTACTGCTCTTTTTTGTTCCCGGGACTTCATGCTGCTTCAGGGAGACTAATACAATTCAATAAGGACTTTATACCACCGCAGAAGTTTAATTTTGAAGTCCACCCGGGGAATGCAATTATAACTAAGGGAGATGATGTCAGAGTATCATTTAAAGTAATTGGTCCAGTTACCTAAAACAACAGGTCTTTCGATTAAATATGATGATCAGACAGATTTTACATCTCAGAAAGTTGTTATAGATTCTGCAGGAAGTTACAATTTTGATATTCATGCAGTCCGGCAGTCATTCAAATATTTTGCGCAGGCGGAAAATCTGAAGAGTGAAGTATACACAATTGAGGTAATAGACAGACCGATAATAAAAACTATTGATTTAACAATAACTCCGCCGGCATATTCAAGGCAGCCGCAGGTTTTACAAAAAGACAACGGTAATATTATTTCATTAGCAGGCAGTTATGTTGATTTTAATTTAACTTCAACAAAGGAACTCAAATCGGCAAAGCTTGAGTTTACTGATACCACAGTATTTAATTTATCAGTAAATGGTACGGAAGCAAGCGGCAAGTACAGGATAAAGGGGGATATTAGTTACCAGATAATTTTAACGGATCTGAATGGGAATAATAATCAGTCGCCAATTACATATACAATAAAATCTCTTACAGATGCTTATCCAACAATTGAGGTTGTAAAGCCAAATGAGAATACGATTCTTGCGAATGAACAGCCGGTTGACATGTTGTTGAAGATAACTGATGACTATGGTTTTACAAAACTTGTTAATTAATTATAGATTATCATATTCTAAATTTTCTAAAGTACAGGACAAGTTTAATTCGATTGAAATTCCGATAAATAAGAATGAAACGGAATCGGATATCAATTACATATGGAATCTGACAAAACTTGGTCTGTCAGCTGAAGATGTTGTTACATATTATTTCGAAGTATTTGATAATGATAATGTATCGGGTCCTAAATCCGCAAAGTCTTCTACTTTTGATGTACGTGTTCCATCGCTTGAAGAAATTCTTACACGTGCTGATGATACACATCAGGAAGCCGTGCAGGATTTTAAACAGACATTAAAGGATGCGCAGGAGTTAAAGAAAATCTTGAGAAAATAGATCAGGATATGAAACAGGACAAGAAAGAATTGACCTGGCAGGAAAAAGAGAAGGTCCAGAAGGCAGTTGAAAAGTTCCAGGAAATGCAGAGCAAGGTTGATCAAACCTCAAAGCAAATGAATAAAATGCAGCAGGAACTTCAGCAGAATAATCTTCTATCAAAAGAAACGCTTCAGAAGTATATGGAACTTCAGAAGCTGATGGATCAGCTTACAAGTGAAGAAATGAAGAAGGCAATGGAAAGACTTCAGAATGTTCTAAAAAACATGAACCGTCAGGAAACGCAGGAAGCGATGAAGAGATTTCAAGATAGATGAGGAGCAATTCCAGAAGAGCATTGAAAGAACGATGAACCTTATGAAACGTCTGCAGATTGAAGAAAAGATGAATGAGCTGGTTAAGAGGACTGAGAACCTTGAGAACAAACAGAACGATCTTCAGAAAGAAACCAAGAACAGTAATCTTAATGATAAAAATCAAAAAGACAAATTAGCGCAAAAGCAGGATGAGGTATCTAAAGATCTTGATAAAATGAAAAAAGAAATGGATGAACTGGCAGAGAAGATGAAAGAGTTTAAGGATATGCCGAAAGATCAGATGGATAAAATGGAAGACCAATTTGACAAGCAGGAAAATCAGGAAATGTCTGAGCAGTCGAAACAGAATCTGCAGCAGAATCAGAAACAGCAGGCAATGAATAAGCAGCAGCAGATCTCAAAAAATATGAAGCAGATGAAGCAGCAGATGCAGTCAGCTCCAGCAGTCGATGCAGCAGGAGAACCAGATGCAGACATATAACAGACATGATGAAAACACTTGAGAATTTAATTACTCTTTCGAGGGAACAGGAAAAGCTTAAGAAAAAAGCAGAGTCAATGGATCAGAATTCTACATCATTCAATGAAGATGCAGAAAAGCAGAGCAGCCTGCAGAGGAACCTTGATAAAACAATGCAGCAGTTGAATGAGCTTTCTCAGAAAACATTTGCTGTAACACCGGAGATGGGCAAAGCGTTAGGTGATGCCAAGAGGGAGATGCAGCAGTCACAGCAGAACCTTCAAAACAGGAATGGTTCTGATGGCGGCAAACACTGAAGGTGGATGCTATGGGTTCTTTAAATGAATCTGCAAATCTAATGAAGGGTTCAATGGAATCGATGATGCAGGGAGGCGGACAGGGCGGTGGAATGATGTCATTGATGCAGCAGCTTCAGCAGATGAGCGGACAACAAATGGGGCTGAACAACATGACTCAAAAATTACAGCAGGGGATGCAGGGACAAGGGATGTCGCAGCAGCAAATGTCTGAGCTGCAGAGGTTAAGTCAACAGCAGGATATAATCAGGAAATCTCTGGATCAGCTTAACAACGAAGCAAAGCTTTCGGGTGATTCAAAGCGGCTTCCGGCAAATCTGGACAATATAGCCAAGCAGATGCAGGAAATCGTGAGTGACATGAATTCAGAAAAGCTTGATCAACAGCTTGTTCAGAAACAGGAAAGAATATTATCGCGTCTTTTGGATGCCCAGAGTTCAATAAATGAAAGGGATTATGAAAAACAGAGGGAATCTAAATCAGGAAATGATATTGTCCGGGAATCTCCTCCAGGGCTAATACTATCTTCAGATAAAGGGAAAAACAAGATAAAGGATGAACTTAACCGTGCAGTTCAGGAAGGTTATAAAAAGGATTATGAGGAGCTGATTCTAAAATATTATCAATCACTCCAAAATAAGGTTAAATAATATCAAATGGGTAAGAATGACAGGATTCAAATAGATTATTGTATGGAATAATGGATCATAAATTCAGGGGGATCCCCGCTTTCGCGGGGATGACAAAAAATATTAGTGAAAGGTTGTAAGACAATATTTCCTACCTAAAGTGTCTCAAAATAATTTAGTTGCATTATTATTTTGTTGATTTAATAGCAAAAACATCATATTTTCAATAATCAACTTATGCATCACTTTGATACATGGGTTTAATTTAATTGCCATAATATTTCAGGTATCATCTAAAATGGTTGCTCCGGATCAGAAAATAAATAGGAACAATAATACAGATTCAGAGCTGCTACAGAAAAAAATAGATACAATCCTTGATCTCGAAGAAGATCTTATCCTTATACTTAATGAAGATGGGCGCATAAAAAACGTAAATCAAAATGGTGCGCTTACCTTAGATTACAGAAAAGAGGATCTGATAAACCGTCACATAATGGATATTGTTACTGCAAAATTCAATGTGGCAATGGCAAATGCTTTTAAGGGAATGATTGAAGGCGACCCTGAAACTGCATTTGAAGCATCCTTTATATCTAATTATGGAAAGGAAATTCTTTTTGGTATAAACGCCAGGTCAGTTTATCATAACTGCAAGAATTTCCGAAATAGTAATGACAGGAAGAAACATAACACACCTTAGGCAAATTACAGAAGAGATTGAGAGTCTGGGGATAAAACTTGTTGAAGCAAACCGGCTTATTTCCATAGAAAGACAGAGAGCCAACCAGAGGAAATCTATACTTGAAGAACTAAACAGATTAAAGAATGAATTTGTTTCAAACATTTCTCATGAACTTCGTACTCCGCTTGCTTCGATTATCGGATTCTCAGAAACCATAGCATCAGACCCTGATATGCCGGATGAAATGAAGAATGAATTTAATAACACTATTTTAAATGAAGGTAAACGCCTTGCAAGGTTAATAAATGATGTGCTGGATATTTCGAAACTTGAAGGCGGTAAAATTGATATAGTTAAATTCCGGTTTGACGCGGTTGTAATGCTCAAAGAGATTATAACTGCTCAAACGAAAAGCGCGGAAGCCAAAGATATTACGATTTCGAGTGAACTTCCGGATGAGGAAATTTTAATTGATGCAGATAAAGACAGGGTATCCCAGTCGATATCACGTTTGTTGAATAATGCAATTAAGTTTACTAATCCGAAAGGGAGAGTAAAAGTTATAGTTAAAAATCTTTTTAAGGAAATTGAAATCATTGTAAGTGATACGGGAATAGGAATTCCTGAAAGGGACCTTCCATTTATTTTTCAGAAATTTTACCGGGTAAGCAGACCCGGAACAGAAATTCCCGGCACAGGGCTAGGGCTTGTGTTCGTGAAGCAAATAATCGATTTGCATAAAGGATTTATTACAATTCAAAGTGAAGTTGGTAAAGGTACCACCTTCGCAATTAAATTACCTAAAAACCATATTTAAAATGTAAGGAATGATTGTGGGAAAACTAATATTTATAGTGGATGACGAGCAAGCTATTTCCAAACTATTATCTTTTTGGGTAAAAGATAAATGGAAATATGATATTGAAGTCTTTTTCAACGGTGAAGATATGCTTAGAAGACTTCAAGCTAAACCGGATTTGATACTTCTGGATATTATGCTTCCCGGGCTGGATGGTATCGAGACACTTAAGAGGGTAAAACAGTTTGACGAAGATCTGCCGGTTATAATGTTAAGTGCACAAGGCAGTATTGAAGTTGCAGTTGATGCTTTGAAATTCGGGGCCTTTGATTATTTTGCTAAACCTATTGATATGCAGCGACTTGAGCCGGCTATTAAGAATGCAATTAAAGCACATGAACTATCAAAGGAGATAATAAATCTCAGGGAGAATCTGAAAAGAGATTATAGTTTTGATAATATTATTTCTGCTGATGGCAAAATGCAGGATGTATTCAAGCTGGTTTCTAAAGTGCTTAATAATGATATTACCGTGCTTATTTATGGCGAAAGCGGTACAGGCAAGGAGTTAATAGCAAGGGCAATTCATTACAATGGCAACAGAAAGGACAAACCAATTGTAGTTGTAAATTGTGCATCAATTCCCAAGGGAACTTCTTGAAAGTGAGTTATTCGGACATGAGAAAGGATCTTTCACAGGAGCTCATCAGAGAAAACTTGGAAAATTTGAAGTAGCAAATGAAGGGACTATCTTTCTGGACGAAGTAGGCGAACTTGAAATGCTGCTTCAGGCTAAACTGCTGCGAGTAATTCAGGAAAAGTCATTTGAAAGGGTTGGCGGTACAGAGACAATTAAAACAGATGTGAGGATTATCTCGGCTACAAACAGAGATCTTAAACAAGCTGTAGAACAAAAAGAATTCAGGGAGGATCTGTATTACCGTTTGAACTCATTCCCAATATATATACCACCACTACGCCAGAGGAGAGGGGATATATTAATAATAGCGCATCATTTCCTTGACAGAATGAATAAAAAATTAGGGAAACAAATCAAGGGATTTACCAAAAAGGCGCTTAAATTAATATATGAATATTCCTGGCCCGGAAATGTAAGGGAGATGGAAAATACTATTGAAAGATGTATAATTATTTCCGAAAGTGATATGATTGATGTCGAGGATCTTCCGCCACATATCAGAAGTGCTGACGGAAAAGGAAATTACGATATAACTGGCTCATTGTTTAGTGATGAAACAGTTATTCCGTTTGAAAAACTGAAAGAAGAAGCAATAAAGCATGCTCTCAGAATTACAAATGGTAATATTGTGGAAGCTGCGAGGAAGCTCCAGCTTGGCAGAGCAACAATTTATAGATTAATGGAAAAATATAATATTGAACACGGTTCAGAAGAGTAAATAAAGGAAATTAATATGGATTTTATTCAGGAGAAATACGACAATATTCTTGTTGAGGTAGTAAACCTTTCAAGAGCTACTCTTAAAGAAGCAGAAGAGTTTAAACTTATACTTACAAATGATATAACTGCAGGATGGAGAAAGATAGTAGTAGATCTTTCAGAATGTGAATTTATTGATTCTACTTTTCTTGGAGCTCTTGTAGTTTCATTGAAAAAAGTAACGGGTTTAGGAGGAGATCTAAGGCTTGTAGGTTTCCAACCCGCGGTACATTCTATGTTTGAACTAACCCGGATGTACAGAGTATTTGAATCTTTCAAAACAAAAGAAGAAGCCCTAAAAAGTTTTGAATAATTATTTAGTATTCTGAGATTTATGGATAATAGCGGTAAAAATTCTATTCTAATAATAGATGATGATCTTACAATAAGAAAACTTATTGGACATCATCTTAAATTAAATAATTACATTATCTTTGAATCACCGGGTGCCATTGAGGGATTTACAATACTTAAGGAAAATAATATTGACCTTGTGTTATGTGATGTAACAATGGAGGAGATGGATGGCTTTACATTTTGCCATAAGGTAAGAGAGGATGAAAATTATAAGGCATTACCATTTGTATTTGTAACTGCGAATACCAGCCAGGAAGTTAAAAACAAGGCTCTTGAGGCAGGCGGGGATGACATAATTACAAAACCATTTGACATTAATGATCTCCTGCTAAAAGTGAAAGCGCTACTTAAAAGAGCTGATATCTATAAAGCCTATGGAGCGAGGAAAAACCTTGAAGAGGCAACTACCCAGGCGGAGGTTTCCAAAGTTCTGTTAGTTGACGATGATCTTTCACTTGCGCGACTATTTCAGTATAATTTAAATAAAGCGGGACTTAACTGCTATATAGCCACAAGTGCGGAAGAAGGTCTTAAGATAGTAAAGGAAAATCCGCCGGACATCATAATTTCCGATATCATGATGCCAATTATAGACGGATATGAATTCAGAAGAATGTTGATGGCGGACAGTCAGCTTAGGCAAATCCCATTTATATTTCTTACTTCAAAGGGGGATGAGAATGATGTGCTTGATGGATATGATATGGGGATTGCTGATTATGTAATAAAAACGGCAGGTCCCCGAATAGTAGTAGCAAAAGTAAGCGCGATACTAAAAAGTCTTGGCAAGGAGCGCCAGAAAGCAGTGTCAGAACTGCACAGTGCAGCAGACCGCATGCGGGCTAAAGTAGTTCCGGATGAACCTACGTTTTTTAAGGGGTTCGATATCAGGCAATGGCATGTTCCATTCCAGGGGATACCCGGAGGAGATTTTATAGATTACGTTCCTCTTGATGAAAACAATCTTGCAGTAGTACTTGGTGATGTAATGGGGAAAAAATGGGGAGCCTGGTATTTTGCGTATGCATACGCGGGATATGTAAGAAGCGCACTTCGGGTTGAATTGCAGAATACAAAGGAATATAAAGCGAATGAAATTTTGCAGCATGTAAATAATTCAGTATACCAGGATGCCAAAATATCGGAAGTGTTTGCAACGCTTTCAATTCTAATACTGAATAGTGAAAACAGAACCGTAAAATATTCCGGCGCCGGTGACCTTCCAATTTTTTATAAACCGGCGGATACAGATGAGGTTATAAGGGTGCAGTCAAAAGGAAATCTTCTTGGATTTTCTGCTGATGGTTTTTATAATGAAGAAGTAATTAAACTTAATGAAAATGATCAACTCTTTCTTATAACGGACGGTGTTCTTGAATCAAGAAATGCTGATGGGGCTCAATTCGGTATTGATGGATTGAGCAATGTTATTAAAAGTATTACTCCAACGGATGATCCTATTCAAATTATCACAAAAGAATTCATTTCATTTACCGGTAACAGATTTGAAGATGATATAAGTCTGATTTCTATTAAATCTGTATTGGATAAAAAATAGAAATTAGCAGGGGGATGACATAATATAGTCAGGGATGACAATAAATAAATGTTAAACAAAAGGGGTTCATAAGAACCCCTTTTGTTTATGCGGGTCGAGAGACCCGCCCTACAAATAAGGAATGATAGTTAGATAATCCCAGGCATAAATGCCTGGGCTATAGATACAAATTTCATTCAAATTATTTTAATGTTACAAGTCCGGTAGTAATTTCAGAATGTCTGATTTCGCCTCCGGTTTTACCTGTCCATGAAACAGCCAGCACAGAGATAAAAGCTACAATAATAAAAGCATATTTAAACCAGGAAGGAAGAAACTCCTTGTTCTTGAAAAATCTAATTGCAGCAAGAGCGGCTATTCCGAGCATAAGGATTATTATTAGTGAGACATATCCGAAAGTTTCATGCAAATCAATAGATGATTCTGAAATACCCGGCAATTTTTTAATTAGTTCACCGGCAGGATCGCCGGTAAGGAATACAGGAATTGTGACTAAAGCAGTCAGGGCATAGAACCAGAGATATATTCTTATTTGTTTTTCCTTCTTATAAATAATTGCATGTGCCATAAGGAAAAAAAGGACAATGGATCCGAAAATAGGAAGATGATTAAACATTAAATGGAAATGTGTTAGTAACATAATAAGCTCCTTTTATTGAAATAAAGACACATGAGGTTGCCTCAAAACTGAAAAATAAAATACAGATTCTTCTCCCGACAAGTCGGGATCAGAATGACAAATTAGCTGTATGGATTCCCCCTTTAAAGGGGAAGGGGATGAATCCCCTATTTATTAAATATTTATATTAAATAATCCCAGGCATAAATGCCTGGGCTATAACTGATTTCTAAATTATCATCAGAATCGTAATCTTAGACCTGCAAATAATTCTCTTCCGGCGCCGGCCTGGTATGAATTACCGCTTGGATCGGGTTCACTGAATGCGACATATTTTACATTGCCAAGGTTTCTACCGCTAAGAGTAATTTCGGAAGAAATTCCTTTAATAGGTAATTCGTAAGAAATCCTGGCATGAAGAAGTGTATATCCCTGCACAGCTTCTGATTCTTTATTTGATCCATCAATATAGGCTTTACTATAAGTTTCAGCGCTTACGCCTGCAGATAGACCTGGTATAGAAAGTATACTGAAGATCAACATATAACTGATGCATCGGGGAGTTGGGTAAGAATTTACCATTTGTAATATATCTTAAATCCGCAGGATCATCCATGACAATCTGGATAGAGTCGGAATTAGTATACTTGAAATTTGAATAAGTATAAGCAACCTGCAACTCCAATGCCTGAATCGGGAAATAAGCGCCATAGAATTCAAGGCCTATTCTACGGGTTGAGCCTGCATTCCTGTAAAAATCTATTAGATTTCTGAGAGGATCTAATATTCTGAAACGGTCAAAATCATTTGTAGTGGTTTCATAAAAGCCTGAAACATCATAGTACAAATTATGATTTATTAAAGCACCTCTTAAACCCAGATCGATACTATTAGAAGTTGCAAAAGTAAGGTCTTTATTAAAGCCTCCGAATCCTTTGGGGTTATTCAATAGTTCATCTGTAGCGGGGGGAAGGAACCCTTGTCCCCAGTTGGCAAAGAAATTAACTTCTTTCATTGGAGAATAAGTAATCCCGACGCGACCTGTGGTTCTGTTAAAATCAGCATTACCGGTAACAGCCGGATCAAGAGCATCAGTCAGTTCATTATGGATTTTATCATACCTGACGCTCAGAGTAGCACTCCACTGTTTACCTAATTCTATTTTATCAGATAGGAAGAGTCCGAGGCCGCTTTGTTTAACATTCTGTTGAGCAGTGGTAATATCAGCAAGTCCTAGAGCCAGTTGTTGAAAATGGATAACGCTATTCTGGTCAATAGTTTGTCCACTCAAGTCTACACCGGCACTGATAGTATTTTTATATAAACCGTCTAAAGAACCAAATCCAAGGTCATACTGAGCTGAAGCTCCGGGGGTAGTAAGAGTTTGAAAATTATAGGAGCCATTAGATGACTCAGTAAAAGTTCCTCTTTTAACATAACCATTAAAACGGACATCCTGATTATCACCAAGTTTAATGGCGCCTGTAAGCCCTGCAGTAGAACGGATTGTTTCAATAAATTCATTAAAAGGGATTGCCGCATCATTCGGAATTTTGGGATCCAGGTTATAGAGAGAATCATTAACTCCTTCCGGGTTTTGGTGATAGGCATCGGTATAAATAAACATAGGTGTTAGAGTAACATTTTCAGAAGGAGTATAAGTCATTTTACCGGAGACATAATTTCCCCAGAATTGTTCATGTTGTCTATAGCCATCTCCCATAGTGCGGGAAAAGTTGACTAAATAATTAGTGTTATTTGATTCCCCACCAAATTTACCTGCGGCTTTCCAGAAACCATTAGAACCGCCGGTTCCAAAGATTTCACCAAACAGAGGTACATTTGGTGCGTTTTGTGTTGTAATGCTGATAATACCTCCGGAGGCGGAACCACCGAACAAAGCGGCGGCAGAACCTCTTAGGATTTCAATTTTAGCAACGTTGTTAAAATCAATATTAAAAAAATCGGGTACAAAGCCGGTCGGATCGTTTAAGGGCAAACCGTCAACCAGTACATTTATACCGCGAGTGCCTCTTTCAGTTAGTATTCCCTGTCCACGGATGGAAATATGAACTCTTTCGGCATCGGATTGATTATCAACTTTAACACCGGGTACAAGCTTTAAAGCTTCATCGAGAGAAATTGTCCGCGGTTGTTCTTTTAATGTATTTGGACCCACGATACTGGCTGCAAAGGGGACCTCATTAAGAGGAGCATTCATTCTTGGAGAAGTAATTTGAATTTCCGAAGGGTATTTGAAATTCAAAGTATCTTTTGATTCCTGCGCGCTTGTAATACAAACCGCAGAGAGTAATAATATTAATGTTATTAGTTTTTTCATAATAGTAGTATTTAAATTAATAAATATAGCTTCTTCTTATTGAAGAAGTCAAAATTAAATGTGCTTTACCCAGACGGATAAAGAGAGTTTAAATCAGAGGGAAAAATTATGTTCGTGGAGGAGGGGTAAATTTATCCAGCCAGATGGATTTATAATTATGGCTGAATTGGTTATTCAGTGATAGGACAATATCATCTCTTTTAACAGACTCACCATCTTTCATAACGGCGGGAGCTAATGGAAGAGATAAGGGATCTTGAGTTATTCGGTTTGTTTTTTCCTTATTATCGTCAAAATGTTTTTTGAAATTCATTATAAGCTGGCTTTCTTTCAAATCAGTCACACAATAAAACTTATAGTAATTTCCAGTGGCAATCTTTTTAACAACATCGTACATTGAACCCTTATAATCAATTTCATCTTTTTCATTGAATTCAGAGGTATGAGATTTCTTTTTTGGAAAAAGTTATACAAGTGAGTTCACTGTCCGGGATATCTCCGGAGATTTTCTGAAGCATCTCTCTTTTGGCATCAAGCTGTATTTTCCAGAATATTACGACATACCCTGCCGAATTAAGAAAGATAAGAAGAGCAATTAATATAGATGTACATTTACTCAAATAATAAATCTATTAATATAATAATCGTAAAATTATTCTGATTTCTTTGACGAATCTGATTTAGTTTCAGGTTTTGAGGTTTAGGAGTATCAGATTCCTTTTTAACGACCGGTGTTGTTTTAGGTGTTGTTTTCTTAGATTCAGCGGGTTTATTCTTATAATCTGTTTGATAAAACCCGGTTCCTTTAAAAATGGGAGTGGAACCTGCGCCAATTAACCTTTTTACAGCACCACCGCACTTCGGGCAAACTTTTATCTTTTCTGCACTCATTGACTGAAACACTTCAAAAGTATTACCACAGCTTTTGCACTTATAATCGTATGTCGGCATATCTCAATTTCTTTGTTTTAAAGGAAACTAAACATAATGAAAAAATCCTTTTTTTTCTATAAATTTAATTCCGAACATTTTGATAATTATTACACTAAACCCTGATATTATTGTGAAAAAATATTTACTGCTATTTCCTTTGGTTCTCTTCTTTATTACCGGATGTCTTAATTATATCCAGGATGTGAATATTTATCCTGACGGATCAGGAAAAATGAAATTACATTACTGGATGAAAACACCGGATACCTCAAGTATTAAACTTTTAGGTAAGATAGGGATATTTAACCAGGATTCAATTAAAAAGGAATTTTCATCTCCTTACACGAAGATAGAACATGTACAAGTATATTCAGACTCAACGGACAGCACCACACACTCTGTAATCGAATTCTCATTTACGAGTATAGATTCACTTAATAAAGTTAAGCCATTTACGGATGCGCAATTCACATTCAAAGACGGGGCATCAGGGCAGAAGATATTTTCTCAATTTATTCCTCCGATTGCATCCGGGTTTGGTATTGACGGCTCCAATTTTAAGATACAGTATAAATATACTTTTTCAGGAGAAGTAATTCAGCACAACGCCCAGAAAATTGAAAAGAAGACACTTGTGTGGAATTACAATCTGACTGAGATCGGGGCGGGGAAAACAATATCCGTAACATTCATTCCTTATAAGATAAAAGAAACTCCATATTGGATATATATGTTGTCAGGGGCAGTTCTGTTAATAGTAATTATATTTCTTTTTAAAAAGAAAAAAGATTAACCATTACGGGGGAAAATACTTTTTTTAAGGTCGATATATAATAGAATAAAGAAGGGGATATATTCAATTACAAGGACACGCCAGTACTCATGCCATACCTTACCGAGGGGGGTGAAGTTAGAGAAGTTAATAGTAAAAAGAAGACTGAAGGCAGAATAGAAATTAACAAGTGGATTAACAGCAGCCATCCATCCAAGGTACCAGGGATAAACAGTTGAGGCAAAGATGATAAATGATAACAGGATACCGAAACTACCTTTTATAAAATCTTTGTAACTAACCGAAATAATTCCAATGGTGATTATCAGAAGAATACCGCAAATGATTCTTGCTAAATGTCCGTTCGAAAACAATTTAATTATATTGTAAACTGAACCGTTAAATTCCCAATTGCTAAGATACATAGAGAGAGCATTCTTAATTGCAAAGTCTTTAGTAATGAACGGGACATAAAATATAATTGTAATCATTACAAATATTAAGGTAAAGGGGATAAGTTTTTTAATCCCGGTTCTTTTAATTAAAAGAGGGAAAAGCATCAAAGGGTAGAATTTAGTTAAGAAAGAAAGCGCGAAAGAAGACGGATGCTAAATTAAATTTCCCCTTTTCCATATAATACAGAAACATTATCAGGAATGTAATCCCGATAACATCTATATGGGCGTTGATAAAATATTCCATAACAGGAACAGGCATCCATGCGTACAATACGATATATCCGGGATTAACTTTCTTTAAGTGCAGTAAATTCAACAAAAATATGAGTGTAAATATTTCGCAGAGGAGGTAAACTAATTTAATTCCCCAGACATTTGAAGCATCCCCGGAAATTAAGTAACCAAGTACAAATGCTGCCTGAGCCAATGGAGGATAAATGGATGGCATATTCTTAAAACCGACTTTATCCCATGTTTCCGATTTTAGATGTGAAAGCTTAGGGTCATTTGGAGTCTGCTGGTAAGGATTAAATCCATTTACGACTACTTTCCCTTCCCAAACATACCTGTAAACATCAGGTGAAGTGGCGGGTATGGAAGGAATGAGAGTGAATCGGAAAATAATTCCTGCAATTAACACGAGTACAGGAATGCTGACAGACGGGAGATAAGATTTATCATCTTTGGGCTGTTTTGATTTAATAACCAGGAAGGCAAGACCGCAAAGCAGAAAGACCTGGAAATAAATAAACATAAAAAAGGGCATATTCCCTTTGCCATTGAATATATCAAACAAAATCAGGAGGAGTTCAATTATGACAGCAATTCCTGATATATAAAGGAATTTATTTTTTAATGTGATAATCACTTTACATCAATTAAAAAGATCCCAGGCAATACCGAACCGGAGATTTCTGCCGAGGTTTGGGTAATAGGGGATGAGATAATATTTGAAGTCTAACAGGTTTTCCCAGGTAAAATAGATTGTAGCTGTTTTTCTAATTCTACCGGCAAGAGTAAAATCAAGAATATAAGCGGGTTGAGTTTCAGTTAATGTGGAATTGTTAGTAAAATATTTTATCTTGCCATAATATGTAAAAGCAAAACCACCCTTCAGGTTAAGATTATTGGAGAATAAAGAATCGCTTAAAAATATTCCTGATTTTGAATAATATTCAGGAATGCCAGGTAGACCACTTACTTTTGTAAACAAAGCGGCATGATCACCTTTGTATAATGAGCTGTTATTTTCAACCGATAAAAACTTAAACTTGTATTTAAAACTGATGGCTAATCCATTAATGTTGGTGGTGCTACCGGTTTGAAAATAATCAGGTATTAAAAGCAGGATAGTTGAAGGATAAAAATAATTCACACTGGCGGGGTTATACACAGGGTTGTTGGCAGTAAAAGCGGAGATTTTTAAGAACAGATCTTTTAATGACAAGGTTCCGGAAATTTCTCCTCTACCGAAATAATTTGTGGAGAAGTAATTATTGAATAAGGAATAACCGAAATAAAATGAGAGCGGATTATCAACCTTAAGTGTAAAATCAAATCCAATTCCTTTAGAATCGCGGTTGATATTAGGGAAAGGATAAGAATTAAATGCCAAACTTGAATACTTGAAAAAGACACCACCTTTTAAGTTGTCATCTAACTTTATTCCTGCAATAGCCGCAAGAGATAAAAGGTGTTCATTAAACTTAAACTGCTGTGTTAAATCGACAGATGAAGGGGATAGGTTCAAATACAGGTTTGAATATTCATATCCAGCTATCAGGTTCAGGTCATAAATATCATGGATGTATTTCTGGTTCAGGTTAGTACCGTATAGTTTATCTTTTGTCTTTTCGTAAACAAGAGGGTTATCGCCGATATTATTTAGGCTCTGGCTGTTGAATTTATAATAGACACTAAAATCAGTATTTGCACCTTTAAGGGGTTTGGCAAGCAATCGCAGGATGAAATTATGTTGAGTTACATCCATATCAGTTTGATAGAAATTTACCGGCGCTCCTATTTCAGTGTAAGGATCAACTCCGGAGAAAGCGGCTGAATCAAAATTTACGCCGCCATTCAAAGCCTTGTAGATTTTGTTATAATTGTAAGTGCCCATAATATTAAGGCTATCGGAAATAAGATATTTAAGTTGTGTTGTAACCTGCCAGGAGCTGTAATCAGAGTTGGAAAATCTTTGGTCAAGTTTTTTGTTGGTCACATCAAAAAATACCGGAAGTCTCTTGAAAATATTGGAATTGAATATACCATCAAACAAAGCTTCACCGAAGGCTCCCTGGTAATATTTTATTCTTGAATAGGGAGATGGAGAAAGAAAATCTTTAGTGATGAAATTTGCGGATACGGGTTTATTATAGGTACCGTAAAGAAAACCGCGAGGGGAGGGAATAATTTCGATTGAATCAACTGTTTCAGACTGCACATAATTAAGATCAAATAATAAATATGGGATACTATTTAAGGGTATACCATCCATCAGGTAGTTAGTGTTAGAATTGCCATAGCCATACAGATAAAGTTCATCAGGGGCTCCGGCATTGCCGGTCTCACCAAGGTAGGCAAACTCAGATAACTTGAAATAATCAGGTGTGTAACGGTAGTCATTCTTCTGGAGTTCATTATTGCTGAGGATAAGGCTCTCATTTGACAGGGGTGATTGGTACACGGGGATCACAGTATCCCGTACGGTTATTTTATTTCTACGGGCGAGACTATCGGCAACATAACTGGTATCGCGTTTCCAGACTCCTGAGGAGTCACGCACCCAGGAACCGGTTGAATCTTTAAAGGAGTGCAGCGAGTCATGCGGTGCAGAAAACAAACCTTTGTGGGTTAAAGTGGTATCACGGTTTAATCCGTTGCTGAGGCTGTCAGAATTGATATTCAAGCTGACGGCGGAAGTGACTGTCACAAATGTAAAAAACACAAGAAGGAAGAAATACCTAGTCATTAAATTGTTGTACTTTATCAATTTGAAAATAAAGGATCATGGTAAAACTACAAATAAAGTAGAGAGAATTCCAGATTGCAAGCCAAAAACAGTGCTAGAAAGCGTGTAAAATGAAAATAATCGTAAAAATATTGAATAAAGTTGATGAATTTGTTTGTTTAATATTAAAAAATATTTAATTTTGATTTCGAATTACTAACAATTACAAAGAGGTTAATTATGGCAGTTGCTAAACCAATGACCAAAGGACAGATCATCGATCATATATCAAAAAAGACCGATGTTACAAAAAAACTTGCTGGTCAGTTCCTGGAAGAACTAGTTTCTTTAGCTCACAAAGAAGCTAAGAAATCATTCACAATACCGGGCTTAGGAAAATTAGTATTGGTTCAACGCAAAAAGAGAATGGGTAGAAACCCTGCCACAGGCGTTTCAATGGTAATACCTGCAAAGAAAGTATTGAAGTTCAGAATAGCTAAAGCAGCTAAGGACGCAGTTCTTGGAGCTAAGTAAATAGCTGATACTGACAGATAGTTAAAAGCCCGTTTTATGAACGGGCTTTTTTATTTTAAAGGAAGATCAATTAAGTTAGTATGAGCAAAGTCAATGTTTATTTAAACATGAGCGGGTTACATCAAATGAACAAATTATTTTTAATAATTACAGTATTTTTTATACTTAGTTTTTCTATGTTCAAAGCAACACTTGCTCAACCGGGGGAACCTTACAATCCTGAAACTTATGATGGTGCGTCTTATGTCGGCTTTTTACAGCCATTTGAACTAAGATGGGTAAATTCGTCTGGTGTAAAATATAATGAAGTCTACCTTAGTTATGATTCTGCAAAAGTCGCTGACCTGGATATATTAGCAAGATTATTAAACGGAAATCCGGATACTGTTTATGCACATTGTTCTTCCACGCTTGGTTATTATGGAACAAGGTTTTATTGGCGGATAGTCGAATATAATTCAACGGGAAAAACAATTGGACCTATTTGGCAATTTAAAACTAAGGGTAGATCAGACTTTGATATCTATTCTCTGAGAGACGATTTTACAAATGGGACCGGCCTGTGGAGCATGACAGGTAATCAAAATTGTAAATGGAAACCCGATATCGCTACTTCTTATACATTACCCCACCCGGCATATGGAAATATCATCTCTGTTAGGAACTCACAAAATGGAACAATGGATAGTTCAACAGCATATCTCAAGGAAATAACTCTGCCTGATTCTGTGTGGGGTTTATATGATGTTTATGTGGAGTTCGATTCCGACCTTAAACTTGATAATCCTTCAGATTCAGCTTTTTTGGATTATAGCATTGATCATGGATTAACATGGATAACATCATGGAGCAAAAAAGGACAAAGTGATCGTAATAGTTTTGTAAGCCAGGCTCTCCTTACCCGTAATGGATTCACTGAAAAAAATAATATTCAGGTTAGAATAGGAGTTAATCTTGCAGACAGCACAAGCTATTGGGCAATTGATAATTTTAATGTAGGCTTGCGGACAGGAGCACTTTCTTACTCAGGTCTCAATAACCTGCATACAAGTATTACTTCCCAAAATAAAGTGAAACTGCATTTTGAAATCCAAAATGGAGTACCTTTTCTATATGTTTACCGGAAAAATGGATTTCCGAAAAGCCCTGGTGATTATACAATTGTTGATACGATTCGCAGCTATGATTACCTACTTCCAAATACAAATGATACAGATGAAACTGTTCAGGATTCTTCAATATATACTTATAGAGTTGGCGGGCTCAATATGCATAACCTGCCACCCACTACTAATATTACAAATGAAGCCACAGTATATATCAATAAAATTACGGCAGTTGAGCCAGAAACAAAACAAATCATTTCTGAATTTGAGCTGTTGCAAAATTATCCTAACCCATTTAACCCCTCAACTACTATATCTTACACAATACCAAAAGCAGGTAATGTCTCACTTAAAGTTTATGATATGCTGGGAAGAGAAGTGACAACACTGATAAATGATTACAGGATTGCTGGAAAATACGAAGTAAATTTTCTTGTTTCAAATTTAGCAAGCGGACTTTATATTTATAAAATCCAGTCGGGAAATTTCATTTCAACAAAGAAGATGATGTTTTTAAAATAGTAAACCTTAAATAATTTTAATGCCCGTTATGAATAGTCTTTGATATGTTTATTAATATAAGCAAAGCCAAAATTTGATTTGGTAAATACTAATGTTCTAAAAATAGGAGCTCATATGAAATTATTACTTTTTATGGTAATCATAACCATAGCCGCTGCATCAATTTTCGCTCAGCCTAGTGAAGATAAAAACAGGGAATTAAGTCTCTCGGGGAGTTATCAGAATATTTCCTCGGGTGACGGCTCATATAGTTCAGGGGCATTTCTTATCAGTCCAAGATTGGGATTCTTTGTTTACAAGGGGCTCGAACTTGAACCGGAAATTCTATTAATGATTGGCTCGGGATCAGATCCGATATATATGCTTAATGGTAACATCAGTTATAATTTCATTTCTAAAGGGAAGGTTGTGCCATTCCTGCTGGCAGGGTATGGGCTGGCAAATACAGTGCCGTTGTTCAATATACCATTAATCAGAACGGATTTTACTGTTGGAGTATTAAACTTAGGAATTGGTATAAAGTCATTCCTGAGAGATAACATTGCAATTCGCGTGGAGTATAGATTTCAGAATTTCACTGGTCAAAAAGAAACGACTAATTCTTATTATTCATATTCCCAGAAGGTCGACACCAGAATCCACACTGTGCAGTTTGGTATAAGCATTCTGCTGTAATGGGATAAAAAGGAAATGATATTTAATGAAAAATATAACTGTTTATATGTTTGTGCTATTTGACGACAACAACCCCCCGCCAAAAGGGCGACATGTTTTAGTAATAGGATTTTAATTAGCTGCATGGATTCCGCCGCGGGAATGACAGGCGGATCGAGGCGGGAAGGGATGAATCCCCTTATAATTGATTGTTGTATCATTTAATCCCAGGCATAAATGCCTGGGCTATAACAGAGGAGATTCTTCGCTTCGTTTAAAATGACAAAATCAGGTTTATCTTGTGGGGGGTTGAACGCCTTTCATTGATTCAATTTGATTTTGCTGATAAAAATCATCGAGGTCTTCAGTTAAACGGAAATTATTTTTAGATAGCAGATCATAAAACTTCCCGACAATCTTACCGCTTTCAGAATCTTTATTCTTATTAATAAAATCCAAGTAGACTTGTTTTATTTCAGGCAAGCAGGACATTATCATTCGTAATGGGTGAGTTATCCAGTCCTGTAAGGAAAGTATTCAAATAGAGGTGGTAGGAAAATTTTGCCTCAGCCTGCAAAGGGGATGAAGGATATTTACTGAGATAATTCTGCCATGTAATAATCCGGGCACCTAATTGTTGAAATGTGATTAAAAGTTTGGCATCTTCGCTAAACCCCTGCTGGAGTTCCTGGCTTCTCAAATTAAGAAACTCATTTACGTTTTGAGAAACATAGCTTTTAAAAGTATTTATCAAGAAGTCAGGTTTTTCATCTATATAATAGCTTCCTTCAGTAAGCGAAAGACGCAGACCGTTGTTTTCAAGAGAACTTATAAATTCCTTAACGGCAGGATCGTCATTTTGTTTTGCATTCACCTTCTTCATCAAGTCAGCATTATTCCAGAATATTTCACTGTAATTATTTATTATGTTGTAAAATAGATTTCTGAATTCCACAAAGGCAGAGTCCCTGAATTCGGGGGGAGCGGAAGTGAATGTTGTCTTGTATTTAGTTAATGCTTTTGAAATTGAGGAGAGGTCGGTTTTGACGAGGTTCTTTGAATATTCCCGGTATTGGATTAATGCTGTTTCAGAATCGGTTTTGTTGCCGCAGCCTGTTGATAACAGAGAGGCAATGAGAAGGAATAGTATAATATTAAAGTTTTTCAAATAGGGACCTAAGGATAATTAAAAATTAAAAATTAAAAAGAACAACAACCCAGAATGACAATATGGATTTCAAATGAATTGCTTCGGGAATGACAAATTTTAAAAAGAACAACAACCCCCCGCCCTAATTGGCGACCCCCTTTAATAAGGGGGAATATAAAGGTGTCGGGTAATGGTTCCCGATTCCGCAGAATGAGAGGTAAATGCCGACGGCATTTATCGGGCTGGGCGGAGACCCCTCCTACAAATACGCTGCATGGATCCCTCCCGATGAATCGGGACGGGAATGACAAAATGTTTTTGTTACTGATTTAATTTGCCGAGGGATTTTTTAATCAGATCTTCGAGTGTGCAATCCGGTTCGACCATTAAAACATCACGGACAATTTTTTCGGATATTTTGTTATTGTACCCGAGTGTAGATAAAGCCAGTACAGCTTCATTCTTTAAACTGTAAGGAATTTTGATATCTCCATCATCGCTTACATGATCAACTTTAGACTTTAATTCCAGTACGAGGCGTTCTGCTGTTTTTTTGCCGATACCCGGTACTGCGGATATGCGCGAGAGGTCGGAATTAAGGATAGCATTTTTGAGTTCATCAATTCTAATTCCGCTTAAAATACTGAGAGCAATTTTGGGTCCTATTCCGTTAACAGAGATAAGTAATTCAAACATCTCTTTTTCGGATTCGGCATAAAAACCGAATAGAGTAATGGAATCCTCTTTTACGTTAGTATGGATGTAAAGAGAGACGGCTGACTGATCGGAAATCTTTTCGAACGTATTTATGGAAATATTTACAAGATAGCCAACACCGTTAACATCAATAAGAAGTTTTGTGGGTTTAGCGGAGACGATATTTCCTTTTAGATAGCCAATCATTTTATTCAGCTCCTATGACTCTTTCGGGGAATGCTTCTACGAAATCTTTCCAACTTTTATTTTTCTTCATTGGGGTTTTCAACCTGAAGGCATGGCACAAAGCGACGGCAAGGGCATCTGATTCATCGAAGCGCATTTTAATATTCTTTAAATTCAGAAGAGTGGAAATCATAAAAGCAACCTGTTCTTTTGAGGCAGCACCGTTTCCGACTACAGACTTTTTGACTTCGCGCGGAGAATACTCGCTTGCAGGAAGGTTGTTATGAATAGCCGCAAGGAGGGAGACACCTCGGGCGTAACCGATCTTCATAGCGGACTGAACATTCTTTCCATAAAAAGCTGTTTCAATTGCAAACTCATCCGGTTTATAAGTTTTGATTATCTTAGAAAGATCATCATAAATAATTTCAAGTTTCTGTGAAAGAGATTTTGTGGAAGGAAGTTTTATAAGACCATTGCACACTTTAGTAAAAGTGTTTTTATCCTGACAAATAATTCCGTACCCGGTAAAAATTGTGCCCGGGTCAACTCCAAGTATTATCATTTATGTTAATGGAATTCTTAAGAGAAATTATCCGGTTAATCCTGGATATCTGCATTAGTATAGACATTCTGGACATCTTCATTATCTTCCAAAACTTCGATAAGTCTAATAACTTTTTCAGCATCTTCGCCTTTAACAGGGATAGTATTTCTGGCGACCCATTGGAGGGAGGCATTCTCAGGGATTGCATTATTTTCAATCAAAGTTTTTCTGACAAACTCAAAACCTTCAACTGAAGTCTGCACTTCGAAATAATCATCTTCCGTCTGAAGGTCATCGGCACCGGCTTCAAGGATTATTTCCATGAGCTGATCTTCAGTTTTATCTGTTTTAGGAATAGTGATAACTCCTTTTTTATCGAACATCCATGCAACCGATCCATGTTCTCCCATGGAGCCGCCATGTTTGCTGAAGAGATGTCTAATTTCCGCAACAGCTCTGTTTTTATTATCGGTTAAAACTTCAACTATTATAGCGATACCGGCAGGTGCATAACCTTCATAGGTGATTTCAAGATAGGTTTGACCTTCGAGTTCGCCGTTAGCTTTTTTAATTGCGCGTTCGATATTATCGGCGGGCATATTAACAGCTTTAGCGTTATCGATTACAAGTCTCAGCCGGGGATTGCCGACCGGATCGCCGCCGCCTTCACGGGCAGCAACAGTAATTTCTTTAATTAGTTTGGTAAAGACTTTTCCACGTTTGGAATCGATGACTGCTTTTTTTCTTTTAGTAGTAGCCCATTTGGAATGTCCGGACATAAAAGTTACTCCTGTTGATTTTCTTTTATTTTAATATCTTTAATTCTGAACTGCGGAAATGATCTGCCATCTCTGGAAGACTTATCAATATTATAGACTATATCAAAATCGCAGTGGTTATCAGAAAGTCTTTTGCAATATTCACCCATATTAAAGCCGATAGTATCAAACACCTTATCGCAGTTTTTTTGTTTAACGGCAAAGACAAGGTGGTTATTTCCAACTATTCTTGGTTTACCTTCAATTTTAACTTCTTCGGATAAAAAGACCGGTCTCATATTACCGGGTCCGAAGGGGGAGAACTGGTCAATAATTCTGATAAACTTAGGGGTAATTTCAGAAAACTTAAGTTTAGAGTCAATTGCTACTTCAGGGAGCAAATCCTCTTCGGTAATAGAATCTTTGACGATCTGGTTAAACTTTAATTTAAACTCATTAAGTTTGTCAACTTCAACTGCGAGACCGGCTGCGGCCTGGTGCCCTCCGAAATGAATAAGGAGGTCGCCGCATTTTTTTAAGGCTTCATAAATATTAAAATTGGAAATGCTTCTTGCGGAACCTTTAGCTATGCCGTCAACAGTAGTGAGCATAATTGTGGGGCGATAATATCTTTCAACCAGACGTGAAGCGACAATGCCGATTACGCCAGGATGCCAGGATTCATGGTGAAGAATAATTGCGGTATCAGTGGTGAGGTCGAGACTATTTTCTACAATTTCCAATGCGCTGATAAAGGTATCCTCATCAATTTTTCTTCGCAGGAAATTTTCGGACTCAAGAACCTGAGCCATTTTAAAAGCTTCGTCTTTTTTATCAGTAATTATGAGTTCGACAGCGCGTTCAGCATCGCCGAGACGACCTACTGCATTTATTCTGGGAGCAATAGTAAATACAATTTGTCCGGAGGTTAATTCGCCGGGTTTCATATTACTGCTTTCGATAAGGGCAAGGATACCGGGGCGCGGATTGGAATTTATCTGTTCCAAACCTTCTTTAACGAGGGTTCTGTTTTCATCAATGAGTGGAACGATGTCGGCAGCGCCGGCAAGAGCTACGAGATCTAAATATTTCAATGGCAGATCTCTTTTTCCTATTCTTTCACTTACGCCCTGAGCAAGTTTAAATGCGACACCCGCACCGGATAAATAAGAGAAGGGATAATTGCAATCGGGTTTGAGAGGATCGAGAACAGCAAAGGCATTCGGGATAGAATCTTTGGGCTGATGGTGATCGCAAATAATTACATCGATACCGAGGCTGCTGGCATATTCAGTTTCATCTACAGCAGTAATGCCGCAATCAACTGAGATGATCAGAGAAGCGGCGATTTCATTTGCGTAATCAATTCCGATTTTGCTGATACCATAACCTTCAGTTAATCTTTTGGGGATAAAGAAGTTAACGTTTGCACCCAGTTCTTTAAGAAACATATATAACAGGGCAGTAGAGCAAGTGCCATCAACGTCATAATCGCCATAGATCATAATTCGCTGATTTTCAGTTAGAGCTTTGATTACCCTATGAGTGGCAATTTCCATTCCATTCATGAGAAAGGGATCATGCAGAGAATCGAGAGATGGTCGGAAGAAAATTTTGGCTTGGGAAAAAGACTTAACATCCCGTTGAATAAGAAGTCGGGAGAGAATATCAGAAATATTTAATGAATCTGCCAAAGATTTAACAGAATAATCATCATCAACATCCCGAATTTTCCAGCGTTTGTTAGTCATAATATTATAAATAGAACAAAGTTCATACCTGTAAGCCGAATTTTGTATCCCGCGTAAACGGGATGGCAATTATTTGTCTGGGTTCAGGATTACTCCTGGCCTCAAGCGGTCTACCCGGAAATTATCAAAGCGAACAACTTTGTATGCCGGTGGACCGGCAAGAAATTTCCCTATTTGACCTTGCTTCAAGCGGGGTTTACCGTGCTGTTTCAACAAGAAACAGTTCCTTGCGGAACCAGTTATGTTACCATAACCGCGGTAGGCTCTTAACCTGCCATTTCACCCTTACCTCTGAATAAACAGGGGCGGTATATTTTCTGTGGCACTTTCCGTAGTTATATAATTACTTACATAACCCCCGGGTGTTACCCGGCGCTCTGTTCTGCGAAGTTCGGACTTTCCTCCCCGTAAAAAATACGGAGCAATTGCCCGGTATGAACTGAATTATTAAAAATCGTTATCTGCTTGTTGGCAGAGTTGTTTAATGTTTTTACAACAAATTATTTAATTGTTGTAAATATAATAAAATTGAATTGTTAAAACAGTATTGAAAGAGGGGAATGGAAAAGAAAATTATATTAATTTAATTTGACAATGGATGATGGAAAGGGATGTAATGATTATTGTTACCCTACGTTGACATTTCGAGGGAAGTGTGTGTAGAAAAAGTGTTAAAAACTTGTTAAAAAGCCGTTGCTTAGCTGTTCGGCTTCCCTCCATCCTTTTAAATTATTTGTGAGTTTCAGGAGATGAGGGAGGAAGAATAAAACAGAGCGAAGCCCCTATACTTATTAATACCAATTTCTCCAATTTTTTGCCTTTTCAGGCTTTAGAGCAGCGGGCGGAGGCAAAAAAATGTTGATATTGCAATTATTTCATGCAAAGGTAAATATATATTATAAAAAAAAGAAGGCCTCTACATATTAATAAATCGAGAAGCCGTTTTTTGCCAAAAGATACTGAAAATGGCAAAAAAGAAATTAAATAAAACCAAACGAAAACAAGAAGACCCTATACATATAATTACCAAAAAAGGACGTTTTTTACCGTTTCAGGCCTTGGGAGGAATGGATTGATGGATTATTGGAGAAACCAATAAAGGTTGCAATAATTATTGGTTTTTTTAATGCCATAAATGGCATAAGATTTTATAACTTTATTCCATTTACCCAGTCCTGAAGGACTGGGCTACTCATTAAAAAAATGGAAAAGATTAGTCTTCGGTTATGCCTGCGACTTCAGGAGAAACAAGTATTCGTCCGCAGTATTCACAGAAAAAGAGCTTATTATTTCGTCTGATTTCAAGTTGTCTTTGAGAAGGAACAATATTATGGCAACCGGAGCAGGCGGATCTTTTAATTGTAGCAACTGCTTTTCCTTTTGCATTTCTTATTCTCATATAGGCGGAAAGATCGGGTTTTCTGAGTTCGGCTTCAATAACCTTACGCTGGGCTCTGTATTTTGCTTCTTCTTTTTCATTAGCTTTAATAATTTCTTTTAGGTCAGCTTCTTTGGCTTTAAGTTCTTCACTTAATTCATTCAGTTGAGGAGATATTTCTTCAATTTCATCGGTGAGGCTTTTGCTTAGGTCAGCGAGAGTATTATTTTCAATTTCAAGTTTTTTTATTTTTTCGTCAGAATGGTCAATCTCTTTTGTTAGAGCATCGTATTCTTTATTATTTCTAACATTATACAACTGAGCTTTGAACTTCTGAAGGTTAGCATTTAATTTTTCAGATTCCTCTTCATTTTCTTTTCTTTTTTCGAGAGATTCCTCACGCTGTTTATTTTTGAGTTCAGTCTCTTTTTTAATTTCATTCATTTTGGCGCGTAAAGTTTCTACTGCTTCCGGAAGGTCGCCGCGGAGTTCTTCAAGCTCATCAAGCTGTTCATCGATTAACTGCAAGTCATATAAGGTTTTAAGTCTGTTATACAATTTATTTCTCCTTAATTATTATAAAAAATCACGGGGTTTGTTGAACCGCTATACATAAAAACATTTATTTCACTTTTTTGCTTAAGTGAACTTGTAATTCTTTTTTTAATTTCACTCAGAGAGAAAATCTCTGTCTCATAATGTCCTGCATCGATAAGCAGAATATCTCTTTCTGCATCGAGGAAAGTATGGTATTTAATATCCGCGGTAATAAACGCGTCGCATTTTTGAGCAATGGCATCTTTAAGATATTCACTTCCGGAGCCGCCGCAGACAGCGACTTTCTTTATATTATTCTTTGTTCCGCCAGCATATCTGAAATTTTTAACATCAAGTTTCCGGGAGATATAACTGAGGAATTCTTTCAGATCAAACTCTTTCTCTAATTCGCCTATAGCTCCTATTCCGTAATTCAGGTTAGGATTATCCAGAGGATAAATATCAAAAGCAGGTTCCTCATATGGGTGGACTTTCTTCATAGCAATTAAAACCGAATCCAATTTCCAACGGTCGACAATCATTTCGAGTTTAATTTCAGGGAAGGCTTCAAACTTTTCTTTTTTACCTGTATGAGGTATTGTGTTTGCGGAGCCAAGGAAAGTTCCGATCCCGATTGTCATGAAACTGCAATGTGAATATTCGCCAATATTGCCTGCTCCGGCTTTGAACATTGCATCAGCAACCAATTCACTCTCTTCTTGCGGAACAAAAACAGTAACTTTATACTGGTTCGATTTAAGATTTACAAGGAAATTAATATTCTTAAGTTCTAATTTATCTGCAAGCTGGAAGCTAACCCCATCTTTAGTATAATCCAGATTAGTATGAGCAGAATAGAGGGTAATATCGTTTTTAATAAGTTTTTGAATAATCCGTGAAGTAAAATCGTGAGCCGGTGTAATTTTTTTAATGGGAGAAAAAAGAAGGGGATGATGAGAGATAATGAGATTACATTTTTTCTTAAGAGCTTCGTCAATCACGTTATCATCAACTTCAAGGCAGAGGAGAATGTTTTTAGCCCTTTTATCAGGATCTCCAATCTGGAGACCGACATTATCTTTTTGCCAGGCAATCTCTTTAGGAGCCCAGGATTCAATATTTTTAATTATTTCAATTAACTTCATGTAAAAAAAAATGCACTTCTCGTATTTTGGAAGTGCATCTTTAATAATTCTCAGGTTTTGGGTGTTCCGGTGTCGGAACTAATTATTCTTTTTAATTTCGCTTTGTTTATTTTCTTGGTCATATATTATTACAAATATATGTGAAAATGTCTAAAATTACAAATATCAGGCCAATCATTAATCAATATTAATACGGTTATGTGTTTGGTTCCAGCCAATTATTATTTTCTTTTATAATATCAATTAAAGATTGTACGGCATTTTCGGCGGGAATGTTTCTTCTGACCACATCCTTACCTTTATAGAGTGTAATTTTGTCAATTCCAGAGCCGACATATCCATAATCAGCATCTGCCATTTCGCCAGGGCCGTTAACAATACATCCCATTATTGCTATTTTTACGCCTTTCAGGTGTTCGGTTTGTTTTCTGATTTTTTCAGTAGTTTCCTGTAGATCAAATAAAGTTCTCCCGCAGGAAGGGCATGCGATATATTCTGTTTTGGAAATTCTTGTTCTTGCTGCCTGAAGAATACCAAAAAGTAATCTATTTATAGACCCAACTTCGGATTCCTTTTTCAAGACAAAACTTTTTACATGTTCATTATCTTTGATTAGTGGAGCGGGGGAATAATCTAACCAGACACCATCGCCGAATCCGTCAATCAGGAGGGCTCCGAAATCGGTTGATGAAAATAGCCGGAGTTCTTCGGGAGTCAAATTTGAGTATGATCTTTTAATGATAACCGGGTTCTTGATATTATGAGAGAATAAGATCGATGAAAACTTTTCTTTGTTCGGGCATTGCATGAAGATTATCAGATTCGAGTACCAAGACGGCAGAATGATCTTTATCCAGTTTATTTAGTAAATGTTGGTTAATATCATTTACTTTTAATGAAATAAAATTTAGGGAAGGTGAAAAATCATCATTGTTTAGATATTCATTTGAAGTTAATAAAGGGAATGAATTTGAACGGTTCACTTTCCAGACAGAATAATTGAATATAGATTTTAGTCCGGTAGGGATAACGAAACCAGGGATATTGTTACCAAGAAAAATAATATCCGGAGCAGAATCATTCATGTTCCATTTATCGGTAGCTGGGTCGTAGAAATATCCAATATCTGAAAGAGCAATTGGAGACGAGAGATCTATTTTGCTATAATCTGTAACTACACGAGGGACATTTGCACCCCCGATACCTGAGACTTCGAAGGTTTCTCTTCTTTTATGTTCTACAGGATTATATGGAAGAATATCGATAGGGCTTATGTTATCGTGGGTTTCTCTTCCTTTATATCTATTAACAAGTGAGATGGCAACAGGGACTTCAAATTCAGGGTCTTCGGTAAGAGATACGCGGATAGTATCGCCGATTCCATCCTCTAGCAAAGTGCCAATACCAATAGCGGATTTTATTCTCCCATCTTCACCACCACCGGCTTCAGTAACACCCAGATGAAGAGGGTAGTTCATTTTTTCATCTTCCATTTTTTGAATGAGGAGACGATAAGCCTGAACCATAACCTGCGTGTTGCTTGATTTCATTGAGAGAACCAGGCTATAATATTTTTCGTCTTCGCAAATTCTTAAAAACTCAAGAGCAGATTCAACCATACCAAGCGGCGAATCGCCATAGCGGCTCATAATTCTATCGGAGAGAGAGCCATGGTTAGTACCGATACGCATTGCTGTACCGTATTCTTTGCAGATTCTTACAAGTGGGGTAAATTTTTCGCGAATCCGTTCAAGTTCACTTTCGTACTCAGAGTCGGTGTAATCAATATTCTCAAATTTCTTTTTATCAGCATAGTTGCCAGGATTGACGCGAACTTTCTCAACTATTCTTGCGGCGATTTCAGCGGCATTGGGAGTAAAGTGTATATCGGCTATGAGGGGGACATTATACCCTCTGGACTTTAATTCATTTTTAATATTCAGTAGATTTTCAGCTTCAGCTTTACTAGGGGCAGTTATCCTGACATATTCACAACCGGCATTAACCATTCTAATAGTTTGTTCAACCGTTGCGATAGTATCCATTGAATTCGTGGTAGTCATGGATTGTATCCGGACAGGATTATCAGCACCGAGAGGGACATCCCCAATAAACACTTCCCTTGTTTTGTATCTTGAATATTTTGTGAGGCTGTTACAATATTTTCTGAAAGTATTGATCGTATCGTTCACATTTTTAGTTTATTAAGGATAAATATAATTGATTCTGCAAATTCAAAACTTGCTTTAGGACCATTTGCAGTAATTATATTTTTAGAGACAACAACGGGCACATCTTTAAATTCTATTTCAGTTCCGGAGAGATCTGGTTTAACATCGGGGTGGCATGTGGCATTTTTACCGTTAAGCAATCCTGCATTAGCAAGTATAACGGGGGCAAAACAGATAGCGGCTATCATCTTTTTGCTATTATTAAATTCATCAAGAATCCTATGGAGTCTTGAATTATTCCAATATTCTTTAGCTCCGTAGCCTCCAATAAGAATAATTCCAGCGAAGTTATTTGAATGAATATTTTCAAATTTCATATCAGGTCGGTATTTTTTACCAGAACTACCCACACAGAAATCCCTAATATCGGAAGTAACAAAGCTATTAAAGCCATTTTTTTCCAGGAGATTTTTAGTAATAAAGAATTCCTCTTCATTAAAATGCTTAGCCGGAAGGAAATATAAAATGCTATTATTGATCACTTTGCCTGATTTTTAATGCATAAAGATAATAAAAAATAGCCCTGCGGTGAAATGTTTATACGGGCTGATGAATATAAAATCATCAGAAGTTCATGAAAATATGGATGTTTGATACTTATTTTAAGAATGGAATAAAAGAATCAGAGACCAGGAATGATAATTGTGGGAGCCGTCCTTTCTGTAATTTCCCGAATAACAATGATTCCGAACGGGGTACTAGTTTCGCTCTGGTATTTACTTCCCGAACATTCCAACCAACGCCACTCACCATTTTTATGTTTCAATCTGCAAATTACAACTGTTTTTCCGGTTTGCCATCCTTCTTTTGCAGATTTCATAACATTAGGTAAATCATCAGGATGGACAAACTGAAAAATAGAATTTCCAAGTCGCTCTTCCGGTTCATATCCTAAAAGTTTTTTAACATTTGGACTAACATAAGTTATATTTCCATTTATATCGGTTTCAATTACAAGTTCATTTAGATTTTCTATTAAAGAGCGATAACGCTCTTCTGAAGCGAGCAGTTCAGCATGAGTACGAGCTCTATGGATAGCTTCGGCAACAAGGTCAGCAATCTCCTGTAAATATTCCTGATCTTCAGAAGAATAGGGTTTATCTGGGTTAGTCCGGCATAGTCCAAAAGTACCAATAATTTTACCCCTGGTATAAAGAGGAACAATAATCAAACTGTAAATACTAACCTCGTTAAGGTATGAACGATTTTCAGGATTTATTGATTCAAGTAATTTTTTCTGATTCACTACACGGATAAGTTGTGGTTTTTTTTCTAACGCTACTTGTCCAGAAATTCCTTGTCCCAGAGGTATAAAGGGTGTTGAGAATATATTATGGAGTAAGGAAGCAATTTTAGGTTGTGGATGATAGAATGCTGCAGGCTTGAGGGATTTGCCATCATCAGAAATCAATTTTATAAATGCAGCATCACCAATCAAACGGGCAGTTGTAGTTGCAGCAATATCCAGTATATTGTTAAATTGTGAAATTAACATTGCAAATGTTTGAGACAACTCGCCAATAGTCTGACGATGTTCGGATTCTTTTTTTAATTTCTCTTCAGCCTGTTTACGTCTTGTAATGTCTTTTCCGAAGACAGAAATTGCAAAAATAATCCCATCCCGTTTGAGTACATGAAAACTTAATTCTAAAATAAAATTTTGATTATGGGTTACATATTCTGCGGTATATAGATTGTTAATAAGAGCCCGTTTATACATTTTAATCCACAAATTAGCATATTCCTCGGGTAATAACTTATCAGGAGTAAGCCCAGCCTGAATGTGAATATTACGAGAGTTTAAAAAATAATTTCTGAGCGCATTATTAAATGATAGAAGACCAAACTGTTCGGGATCAACGGACCAAATAAGATCTGAAGTACTGTCTACAATAGCTTTTCCAAGAGTGTGAGATTCAAACAGTTCCTGCTGCGTTTCTTTAATGTTGGTAACGTCCTGAAATGTTGTTATGACAGCATAAGTGGTTGAGGTCTCTTTATCAAACAGGGGAATGGAATTAACCGAAATCCAGATCAACTCCCCGCAAGGTTTATACACACCTATTAAAATATTTGTTAAAGGTTTGCCAGTTCTGATTGTCACCATTGCCGGATGATCTTTTCCGGGGAAAGCAGTACCATCTTCATGAATACTTCGCCACTCAGAATCAAAAGAATATTTTCCTTTTAATTGATTTTTAGTTAATCCCAGAATTTTTTCAGCAGCGGCATTAGAAAAGATGATCTTACCATTGACTTCGTGGATAAAAAGTCCTTCTGCCATAGAGGAGATAATATCCAAGAAATTTTCTTCACTCCCGATAATCTTATTGATTATCTTTGAATTTAACTGCGGTGTTCTTTCCATTGAGAATACGACCTGATTTTTAACAGGTAATTAATGCTTCATTACGATTAAAATATCTTTAAATACTACTATATATAAAGTAAAAATAAATAGGAATAAATGTAATTGAAATGTGAAGAATTAATTAAACAATCAAAGTTTGTGATTTCTTGCACACATAACTAATACAAAAGGGTAGAAAAAATTACCCTAATATATTATTTGATAATAGATGAAAATTGTGAATAATTACCAATTGATATTAAGTGCAAGATTAAAAATAACCTCATCATAATTCAGGGTGTTGTCACTAAGGTTTTTATAATTTGAACCTTCAATCCTTGCAGTAAGATTTATGTTTTTTAGCGGTGAAAAAGTGCTATTTAGATAAAGTCCGGTTTTTTTATTTATACTTCTTTCGGATTCAATATTGAACCCCAAAGTATTCGATAAAAATTCTGTAAAAGCCGCATTTACACTCAAATCATAATTATCTATATGGGAATAAAGACCAGACGAGGTAGTTTTAATTACTCCCCAGGTGGCGGCAAAAGAGATAGGATTATTAAAACTAATTGCTTCAGTAACATTAAAAGAATGGGTTTTGTAATCAGACAAACTAGTTAAAGAAGTCGCTTTATTGCTGGTAAAGGCAACGTTTGTTGAAAAATTAAACTCTTTAATTAACAAAGAATAACCGGTGATTGCAGAGATCATCATAGTTTTATTTTCAACTTTACGGACAGAGATAGTATCGTTATTTTTCTGAACATAAGGGGAATAGGAAACTTGAAGGAATGGGAGTTTTGGGAAATGAAGTCCCATGCTTACTCCATATGCTGTAGTTGTAGTAGTTGAGTTTTTCCAATCAATAAGATTATCATGTGAGGTTCTGAAGAATGAACTTAAAGTAATTTTTTTAGCCAGAAATCCCTGGTCTAATTTTGCTTCGTATGCAAATTGATCATTTCTCAAATTGGGAGCACCAAGAGACAAATAACCCGGTCCGACCATTTTCAAATCAAAAGAAAGGCGTGTTGCTGATGCCGTATTGTTAATAGTCATTTTCCCCGAATAAGAATAATCAAAAGAAGAGCTTATTTTAGGTGAAACCAGTCCTTTTATCCACTGCGGAATTCCTTTTATTTCAAGGTCGGCTTCACGGCTGTCGCGTGTAAGCATAGAAGCAGCTCCTTCCCCTTCGATCAGAATATGCTCATCAAATAAATTCAGTTTTGTCTGGGCACCGAAAACATAATTTGATTTTGGAGTTAACGTAAAATTATCGGGTAAAACAGTTATTGAGTTTTCATCATCTTTGGCATACATGCCTGTAAAGAAAAAATGTGTCCCTTCTATTTTTCCAATTCCTAGCCGTCCTGCAAATATGCTTCTTTTATACGCTGAATTCTCAATAGCCCCTTGGTTTTTTGAAGCAGCAAAAGCTGCATAGAAGATACCAGGGTTTAGTTCTGCAGTAACTCCGGTAACAGGAACCCCTTTTAATGTAAAATCTGAATAAGACGGGTAGTTTGTTCCTACTCCAAATACATTTACTCCAAGCAATAATTTCTCCCATCCAGATGCCAGTTCTGATACTTTATCACCCAAGCGCGATTTGAGCTGTTCTTTATAACTGTTCAAATCGAAATTAAATGAAAAGCTGTTCATGTTCTGTTTATTCGATCCCTGCTGAGTGGTAAGAAGTAAATTTGCCGTGAAAGGTAGACCGTATAATGCAATTGAAGGACTAAGAGTTGCAGTTAAAAAGTTATGAGGCAGCTCTGAAAAAGGCAAATTTTTATAACCTGCATCAAAACTTATCTTTGCATTGCCTGAAAATAAAAAAGGGACTATATCATTATTATCTGCCATCATTTGGAGTATCTGCGAATCGTCAGCTGATGCAACCAATAGTTGTTTCTTGTAAAACAAATCTGAACTGTTCTCTTGTTTACTATCTAAAAAAGTCCTTTCCTCTGATAAACTGTTTTTTGAATTATTAGTGTATGAAAATTCCCATGTTTCACTTTCTGAAATCTGGGTATTATTAAGATAAGCAACAACTTTCCATGCATATCTTTTGTTGTTCTGAAACTTTCTGCCTTCTACAGGATAGACAAAAAGATTAGAATAAATGTTTTGATTTATATAGTAAGCAGGGTTGGATAATATTGCATCATAAGCGGACTGATTACCATAAATTTCAGCTATCCTGATTGAATATGATGCTTTTACTCCCGGTGGAATAGGTGAAGGAGGCAGCCAACTAAAGTTAATAAAGGAGCCCGGAATAATTTTAAAGTCACCAATATCACCCGAGTTATTTTCAGTAATAGAACCGGAAAGAAATTTGGTGTTTGTTTCCGGCTGAAGTAATTCCACCTGTGAAAGGTTCTGAGTTTGTGCTTCTACGCATTGCATGCCAAGTTGCTCCCCGGTTTCAGAATTTATAACGGTAACACAAATTTCATAATCACCTGTAGGTATAGAATTTATTTTCTGGATGACATCAGCATATTTGCTGTTGGAGACATCAATATTCATGGGAACCAGTTCGCGTGTGTTTATTACTTTCGCTCCGGGCGGCAAATTAAAAGAGGATGTAGTTACTGCTACAATTTTTCCCTTCACTGATTCGGTCGCCTCGCCATGCATATAAACCTTATATGTTGTTCCGGTTGGATTTATTAATGTAATCTTCCACATATTTTCAATTTTGAACTGAAAGGGAGGTGGCTGCTGAAGCACAACGGTAACTTGCGCCATTAAATTCATTTGTGAGAATAAAAGCACGACAAATGTTGCATATAGACAGCGTATTTTTGTTTGTTTCATAGGATTCCTTTTCATTATTCTATTACCTTTCCCAGAACCGGACTAAGTTTTGATTGGCCGCCATCTTTTGTAACAACTTTCACTGCATAATAATTTTCTTTGTTTGTCTTATTATCAGTATAAGATTTTTCTGAAGTCATGTCATATTGACTGAGTAATCCGCTATTATCCTTTTTGTAAATAACAAATACAGTTTCAGAATTAAAAGAAGGATAATCCCATTTAAGGATGATACTTTGTTTATCAACATTTAAAGTGAAGTTTTCAACCGGAGGTTTTATGCCTGTATCATATGGTTTACCATAAACTGAAGATGCATAATTAGAATAAAGACCGCTTACGTCCTTTGCCCTTATTGTATAATAATACGTGACTCCTGTTGTTACATTCGTATCAATAAATTCAGTTACGGCGGGACCGAAAGTCCTAAGTATTTTCCAATCAGATTTCATATCTGTTTTTCTGTATATGATATGTTCTTTTACATCTATACTGCTGCTGGGAACAAAGTATAATTCAACTTGTTTTTCAGATACTATCACATTGGTAAACACTGGTGGAACCGGAGGAATTGTATCCGGCCGTGTTACTATTAAAACATCCGAAAATTCTGACTGATTGAAGTTGAAATCAAGCGCTTTCACTTTGTAGTAAATGTAAGGAGTTAAAGAATTTAAAGTAACAGTGTCTTTAAATACTGTTTGAATATCCTTGTTTGAAGAATCACTCGCAATAAATCCCTCATTGATCACGGAAAACTCATGCTCTGCACCATTTGACTTGTACAGCCTATATCCCATCAAATCCTTTTCTTTATTTTTCTCAATTGTAATAGTCACTATGCCGAGGGAATCAATTTTCCCGGAAATGAATACGGGTTTTACCGGGGGGATTGAATCAATTAAAGTAACAGAAACAGGAAATGAAGAGCTTACATTATTTGCTGTATCATATGCCTGAACGACATAATAATTTGGCTGTCCCGTTACGAAAGTAGTATCAGTAAATGTTCGTGCGTCTTTGGGAACCATTCCGGAATGCAGTACTTTAAATTCCCCTTCACTTTTATTTGATCTCGCAACTATAAATCCTTTTAAGTCCGGGGCAGGAATAGGGTTCATCTGCCATGTAACCAAAACTTCGTTTGCTTTTACATGCTGCGGCTGCTGTAAAAAGGGCTGTTCGGGAGGAGTTAAATCTTTAGGCATCCCTTTAACTTCAGCAAATTGAATTTTTTCTCCGAATACTGTATAACCAAAGAATCTATATGTATATACCTTATAATTTATAAGGTTTTTGTCATTATATCCGCTTCTTGATTCGCTTTCATAACCGCTCCCTCCAAGATTATGTATAGGAGCATTATTTATCTGGATAAATGTGGTATCGCCGGGATCAGCACGTTCAACCATATATCCTGAAAGCTCAGGTATTTCTATCCATGCAAAAGATAATTCTTTATCTCCCTGCCCGACATACACTGGATTATTGTAGCCATTCTTAAGGTTTTCAGTAACAATTCTGTAATCGAGCGGAATAATTTTGTAAATATCCGAATTACCTATAAGTCTGACTCTATAGAAATATGTTTTATTTTTTATGGCAGTACTATCTGTATAGCCTAAACCCAGGGCAAGTGCGACTTTTGCATTTTTTAAAGCACCTAGCGCAAAAACCAGGTACTCGAAATCTTCTTTACTTTTCTGTTCTTTTAACTCTGCGATCCCTTTATCAAAGCTAAAAGAGCCGCCTGTTTTTTTATCAATGTTTTTCAGAAAATCTCTGGCAAGATCTATCTCATTTCTGGATTCCGTGTTTTTTTCATTGCTAATATCTGCTTCCCATTGCTCATCTTTATAAGGAAATATCCTTGCTAATTCTGAAAAAATTAAATGGTCCGTTTCTTTTTTTATTACCGCAGTATCGAAAAGAGCTCTTTCAACAATAAACCCTTCTTTAAGGCCAACTTCCAAGACTGATTTTTTATCAGGGAAATACCTTATATCCACACCTTTGCCTTCAGTATATCTTCCGACCATATTAATATAACAAACAGGATTTATAACTGTGTCTGCATCCTGAGCAAAACACGTGTTTGCCAATAATAACATTGCAAAAACATATGTTAAGTTTTTAATTTGTTTTTCTTTATTTGATTTTATTAAGTTATTCATAATTGCTTTAATTTTTATTTATTAATATCTATTTATTATTTATGTCATTTGGTTTAATGAAGTGAAGTCCTGAAATTTTTAACAACACTTTGGGAAACGACTACATTGTTTTTGTTTTTGGCATCTATCCAGGTATTGTTTACGAATTCTTTTAAGGTTGCTTTTACAGTAAAAACATAAACTGTATTAAGAGCCAAGTTATTGTTTATCGCCGGAGGCTCCGGAGGCAAATTGGAATAACCACTGGGTGCCGGAGGCGGAGGATAAGTGACCACAGTTGAATTGCCAATGCTGAAAGATGGATTAATGTTTGTACTAAAAGAAGTAGAATTATTAACGGGTGCATTTGTTACAGCAAGGCTTACGCTACTCGACATTTGAGTTGATGTGTTTATTACGTTTGACCCTAATATCGTATATAAAAACTCTCCAAGATTATTTTGACTTTTTCTTAATACCTGATTTGTTAATGATACAGTAGGAACCGTAATTCCGAATGGTCCTGTTGTATTACTAATAGTAGAAATTTGTAAGCTTGTTGATACAACCATTTTAAAGGTTCTGCTTTTCAGCGAACCATTTGACTGCTGTTCTGAGACATCAAAAATATTATCAGGAATCAATCCATACTGCACTACTAGAGGAGATGTTACAGGAAAGTCAGTTGGCTGATCAGGATGCACATATTGAATCAATAATTGCTGCTGTGATCCTGCAGCATCTCCTTGTACAGGGGCCGGGCCTGTTGAGGCAGGTGCTGAATTACCGCAATCGGTACCATAAGAAAAACTGTAGTTAAAAGAGGTATTAAGTAAATAATGATCTACCATGTGCACACAAGATCTACATCCCCAATCATCCCATGCATTGTAGTAGTTATCGCAAATATGCTGAGGTAAAGTATAATGTCCGATTACAACATTTCCCTGAAGGGCTCCTGCAACATAAGTAGGATTTGGAAATTTTCCTGATAACCAGCCTCCGACTCTAATATCCGCCAGGTTCCAATTCGAATTTCCTTTTGATACAGAAGCTTGTGCAGAGGCATAGAAACCTATGTCACCTGAAGCCTGCCATCCATTCAGTCCGATTCGTTCAACAGGGTTCTCGCAGTTTTGTCCATTATATTCTGCAAAGGCTAAATCTAATTCTGCACCAGCTGTTAATTTTAACTTATATGAATAGCTGGTAAAAATAGGGACGGGGAAATTATATTCTTTGTAAAAAACAAATCCTATGCCCAGGGCTAAACCTTTACCGGTTGCAGTATTGGGATCGGTTACTCCAGCTGTTTTTACACCCATACCCGGATAAACTCCAAAAACATCATGATATCCCTGTTTAAATCCTGGTGTAAATCCGGTGGGAGTTGGAATGTTATTGCCAAACATTAAATATTCATATAAACTGACATTAAAAACTTTTACTGTGTCTAAATTACCCGGTTCTCCGAACTTAAATGACCACAAGTTTGTTTTTCCATTTATATCCAATACAAGACTTGCCGGATGTGAGGGGGGTGTAGTTATTGGCGGTGCGTTAACAGCTACACTTGCCGAAAGGTTGAAATGCTTATCAGGGAAATTATAACTTACACTAACATTTCCCCTAATCTGCGCTTTAGCTCTTTTGGGAGTGGTAAGATCAGCGCCAACATAAAAGTCACCCGTAAATCCAATAAATATTAATCCCTGAGCTTTTGAAAACTGAGCATCTAAGCTCACATCAGCATTAAAAGTTTCTACTTTTGGAGTTGTTGCTATAGTTGCAGCAACCTTTAATCCGAAGTTTGATACCTTGGGTTTAAATGTATATTTTTTACCGGAAGGGGTTGCGGTTGAGGTCGTCAGAGTCGCGTCCATATTATAGTAAGCGCCTCCGCCAAAACCTCTGAAAGCAATTCCTGGTAAAAATGGAACCCCCGGTGTAGGTAAAGTTACATTAGCTTCAACACGCCAATATCTGTAGAGAGAATTTCCATTTAGGTAACTGGTATTACCAAACTCTACTAAAGCATTAGCTCCAATTCCAACCGAAGTAAAAAGAACAGATAATTGACCTAAAAAACCATCTCCGAAAACAGGGTCATTAGTTCTAAATAAAATACTGCCATCTATTTTTACTGCCTGTAAATTTGCATGAACAGCAAGACTATCAAGAGATATTCCTATGAACTGAGGTTTAAATTTAAAAGTACTTGTATTTAACTCAGCGGCAAATGTAGCGCCTATAGTTGTACTTCCTCCAATATCCTCTGTCAGATTGGCAACTATATCAATACATACCTTACCTCTAAAGAGTTCTTTAAATCCAGGAGTTGTTGTTGGATTGACAGTTGCTAAAGATTTATAATAGATCTTTTTAATTGATACCGGGAAATTGGATAAGAATTTTTGAGGACTGGCAAAACTCCAGCTGCCATAGTGAAAAGTAAGTGAATCTGAGCTGGGACTGGAATGATGTGTATAAATCAGTCCAACATTCTCAAAATCCAATTCCATATTAACCTTTAAAGATTGAAAGGGAGATGGAAAACTCGGATTGTCCCACTTGAATTTACCATTGAGCATTATAGAAAATGTTTTTAGGGTAGGGGTAATAGCCGCTGTAATATTTGTGGTTGGAAGTAAAGTCATTTTTCCCTTCAATATTTCAGCATCAATTGGCCCCGAAGGTGTAACAACTATTTGAAAATTATTCCCATTTGCCTGTAAAAATGTGGCTGTGTATTTCAACGTGTTGGTCACTGTGTCTTTGCTGATTGGCAATACTACTAATCCTTTCGCATTTGCACTCGTTAAAGAACCTTTTAACATTGAGAATTCCAGAGTATCAAGGCTTGCACTTAAATTTGCCACACTGCCGCTGGAGAAAGTGAAAACATTTATTGCCTTCATTTTCAAAGTAATGCCATAATCATCAATGATTAAATCATTGCCGGTCATAAAAGTTGAATTTGCTCCAGTCTTCCAGGTATCAGGCAAAGTGAGTTTAAACTTTTTCACATAAAGTCCCTGCCAGAGAAGTTTTGCTGAAGCGGAAGTATCGTTGGTGTAGTTTTTAGGAAAGAACATGCCTGCCGGGTTTCTAGTATCTGAAAGATCGAGAGCAATAGAATCTACCTGAATTTTTACTCCATTCGTTCCAACTATTTCACAATCGGGCAAATTTCCGGTAAGGAGAATATCCTGCATGCTTGTCCCATTTCCTGAGATAGTTGCAATAACGGAATCGGTTGAAGTTGGAATAGGGAGGAGCCAATCTCTGGAAAATTTAATTTCAAGGCCGAGACTCAAACCAGTAATACCAGTATCTGCCCATTGAACATAACATCCCGAGTTTGCCGTTCCTTTCTTGAATTTGAATTTCATTTTAGGATTGGTTGAAGTATTAGGTATTGTGAAATCATCAACTAATTCCACCCGGCCATTTGAGAAGTCAATACTGTTTGGGTGTATTTGAAAATATTTTCCTGCGAATCCTAACTTATATTGAGTTCCTGATTTAGTAAATTTTTCCTGAGCTAAAAAATTTATTTTGGATTCATTCTGTTTGAAAATGATTTCGGTAATAACCAATTTCTGATTGCCGTTATTGAACTGTAACCCAAATGGCATTTTAAGAGCATAATTTGGAATAGGAGGAGGTGGTATATTACTATTGTAATTTATTTGTGGTTGACCAAAATTAAGACCGTTAGTCCAGCTAATAATATTATCTATTTGACCATTTGACCATGTAACTACATTATCTACAACATTTGCTACCCCGGGCCCTGATAACAAACTTAGCGCCCATGCTTTAGGATAAGCCTGATATGACGTGCTGGAACTACCGCTTTCACTAGTTACTATTCCACCGGAAATTAATCTCTTTGTAGTGTCTATGCGTATTTTTTTAAATTCAACTGCAACGCTTGTCAATAACCAGTGAATGTACACATTGCCTTTCCCAGATAACGAAGTATCAGCTTCCGGAGTTAAATCTGTAATGACAACCTTAAATTCACCATTGAGTCCGGCTTTTATTGTATCGCCTACAGCAGTTACTGCGGGATGGGTTACCACAAGATTAGAAGGGGAATGATGAGGGTTTCTGGACAAAACTTGATTTTCTTTGGTTATAAAAGTAAATGGAACGGCGGTACCATTGTTTTCTCCGATACCTTGTCCTGTATTATCAATGCATTGCACTGTCCACGCATATTTTTTTATCGGATCAAATGGTCTTGCTGAAACCGGGTACTGGAATACTGTGGTTCTAATATCCGATTTTTCAAAAAAAGCAGGATTACTTTGTAAAGCAATTATTGAAGACTGATTTCCAATTATCTCAACAATTATTAATTTATATGTAAATTGACCTGACGGGGAAGGCATTGGAATCATCCACGTAAATGAGGGTATGGGCATTGTCGGAACTGAATCTCCATCTGCAGGTGAATTGAGAGATGGAGCAGAAACAATTTGAACATTTTGATTAATACAACCACTGCCAATTTCGGTGCCTGACAAATCTTTTACATGTATACAAATTGTATACTCTCCGGAAGGTGCATTGCCCGTCCGGGTAAAAGCCTGTTGCCATTTACCAGCTTTGAAAGTTACATTCCCGGTTTTAACATCATCATAAGTAATCTTCTTTATCCCGGGAGGTAAGAGCATGGGCTTTGAATTACCTTCAGCTATTGTCCCAGCTGCAGATTCTTCCAAAGTTCCGTTTAAAGTTATCTGCAGAGTACTCCTGCCGGAATTTATAAGAGTTAATTTCCAAAGATCAGCTGCTCGGAGCTGATTAGGCGGAGGCTGCTGAAGATTTACAGCTACCTGACCAAAACAATATCCTGCAAGGATAAATAAAGTTGATAGTAGAAATAATTTTCTCATAATATTCCATCATTTGATTGGTTTGAAAGGACATTGTTATTAAAATTGTATTATATCGCCGTTTTTTATCTTTATTGTAGATTTAATCTTAAGGTTCTTAAGAGAGGATCTAATCTTTTCTATCTTTTCTGCCGATACATTCGGATCGTTCTCCAGATCAGCAATTGCCTCTTCAATAGAAAGGTATTCTTTTGTGTTAGAATCGTCCATGTCCATCTTTATAATTAAAAGTGGTACGGACTTGGTTTGTTTTTTAGAGAACAAACTCATTAGCTTTTTTATTGATATCAATTTGATTGTAAGATTTTAGATTGAAGTTATATATTATAACCCGACACTACAATAACTAATAAGTATACGGTATGTTTTATTAATTGAACGGTAATCTTCCCGCATGTCCTTGATTAATCTGGCAAGAGTAGCAGATTTGAAATTTATTTTTTGAGTATATAATCGTAAAGTTCCTGATATGGATCGTGGAAAGTAATGGAGCCATCCTTCTCCTGCGTATAAAGCAAAGCCAACACTTTTGTATATCTTTCCTGCCTGCCGGCATTAATGGAGTTTCTGACTTCCTCATATTTAGTTTTTATTTCCTGAACAATTCCATTAACATCCGGAGAAACGTTCGCCGCTGCCTGTCTCTTAACAACCTCTTTCGCCCAGGCCAAAGCATTTTCTTCTGAATTTATTACAATACCATCTTCCCAATATTCAGCCGCATATTTGTTATTGCCGAGTTTTTGAACACGAAAATCATACTCTTTTGCAATAATTTTAGGGTCCTTCTCCGCCACTTCTCTAAAATGCAGCATAAATTCACCATGCGTCTGAGATGTATAATCAGTAAAAGTTTTTACTAATATGGCTTCCAATTCAGTTTGTTTTTCTGCAGTCAATGTTCTCATTTTATCTGCGATTAATTTATTCTCTGTTGATGAACTATCTGTTCTTTTCTTCAGATCGGCAATTCTTCTCGCCTTAATCGATATAAAAATCGGATCACTCTTATCCAGGTAAACTGGCGCTGTATAATCTATCTGGACATTACTTATTGATGAACTCATAGTGCGTGCCGTGTAATTATCTTGTGAAAAACAAAATTCACTATCCAAAAAAAACATAAGAATTATTGTATAAATGATTTGAAGAGCAATTATCTTTTTTTGCGAGTCATTTTTTGATGCGATAGGAACTTTGTGAACCATATATTACTCCATAAATTGTTAAAAACTTTCTCTCAAGGGGGAGATTCACTTGAAATCAATAATTTTCTGAAATGGGTTGTTAAAAGTAATTGAGCCATCCTTTTCTTTTGAATAAATTAAAGCCATCACTTTACTGTATCGTTCCTTTTTTCCATCTTTGATCAATTTCCGGGCATCAGCATAAATTTTTTTAATTTCTTTGACATTACCGAGACCTGAGCCGGGGTTTTTCTTTGCCCTTTCGCTATTAGCCAATTCATGAGCATAGGCTATAGCATGTGCTTCTGAATTTACAGCAATACCGTCTTCCCAAAATTCAGCTACATATTTATCGTTTCCGAGGTTTAAAATGCGAATATCATTTTCTTCGGATAACTCTTTCTGATCCATCTTTCCCATGACATCAAAAACCATCATGAATATACCGGCATCAAAAAGTGTTTGTTCTGCATAATCGTAAATTGATTGTACAAACAGAGCATTCACTTGATCCTGCTTCTCCTGAGGCCATGTTTTCACCTGTTCGGTAAGTAATTTATTTTCAGGCAAATCCGGGTCAACTTTTTTGGCTGACTCTCTCAGATCATTTATGACCCGGACTTTAATGGAAATAAATATTGGATCTTTCTGATCTAAGTAAACTGGGTCTACATTCTTTGTTTGAATACTATTCTTTGTTTTCATGTTTTGTCCTGTATCATCAGACTGAGGAAAGCAATAGCCGCTTCCGAATAAAATCAGAATAGTTATTGCAATAGTTAATTTGTGAAAAATTGATTTTGCCGGGATGATTAGTTTAATTATTATCATTCCAATTCCTTTTTTTTAATTTTAGCACTTTAAAGGTCAGTCCTTTTTTGTCAATCAGAATATGTTGATTGTCCTGTGTCCAGACTTCAGCATATTTATTATTAAAGTTATCAACATTTATAAATTTAGGTTCGATAACCACACTTCCTTTTTTATTTATGAATCCCCAAAGTCCCCCGTTCCAAATCCAATGTTCATCGCCAGTAATTTTCTTTTTTCCCCCTACATTAAACGCTGCCATACCATTTTTAAAAGGAGTTGCAAAGTCAAAAGCAGCAGTTGTTACTTTCTGACCCTGTAAATTAGCAAAGCCGATTTTATTATTTTCTTCGAATCTAAAGAGCCCATCTTCAATATAGTCTGGTCCATTGTCATAAATAAAAGGAGTTAGAATAATACTATCCCGCCTGTTTATAGCCACCCACTTATAATCAGAAATTACGAAAGCAATATTATACATTGTGTCAGTAGCAATAGTCTGATACTTTGGTTCAATTATTATTGCTCCTTTTGTTGTCCTGAAGCCATAGAGTTCTTTACCAGAATCAGAAAACGCCAACAAAAAACCACCATTCGTTTCTTGTCCAAACAAGATTAAAGGCATAAACAAAAACATGGCCAGAATTGCGGTCTTCATGGTGCTAACAAATTTGTCCATAATTGTTATTTCATAAAAGTCATTTTGCGAGTGATGGAATAATTCAATTTTCCATCCATACCTGAAGCGTCAATTCTGTAGAGATAAACACCGGAAGATAAATCACTTGCGTCATATGTTAACTCATAGTTTCCAGCTACACGGTTTTCATTTAACAATTCTCTAACCCTTTGCCCAAGAATATTGAAAACTGAAATATTTAGCCGGCAGTCAGATGGTATAGAAAATTTTATCATTGTTGATGGGTTGAACGGATTAGGGTAATTTTGTGATAAACTAAATCCATTTGGTACTCCTAAATTTACTGTTAATACAGCACTATATTCATATTTCCCATTAATGTCGATTTGCTTTAGTCTGTAATTAAATATTGTTCCACCTGTTGGATTTTCATTAACAAAGGAATATTCTTTAGGTGAATTGTTGTTGGCGGTACTTCCAACAAAGCCGATCTTCTCAAATTGAGTGCTGTTTTTCCCAGTAGATCTCTGGACCTCAAATCCATAATTGTTTACTTCAGTGGCTGTTTTCCATTTTAGTGAAACTGAGGAACCATTTGTAATAGCAGAGAATGAAGTAAGTTGTACTGGCAATACTCCGTTATTGAAAAAAGCTAAATTTGGATCTTCGCTACTTCCCATAGTTGGAAAACTACCTCCCACATACAAATCATTCCCGTTTATGGCGATTGAATAAACTCCATTACCGAAGATATAAGAACTCCCGGTATTTGGATTCCAGGTAACGTCTGCAGATCCATCTATGTTGTTCAGTTTGGCAATGTAGTTTATAGTCTGTCCGCCAATACTTGAGAAATCTCCCCCGACAAAAATATTGCTTCCACTAATAGCTATTGAATTAACAGTATATTCCGAATTTGGATTCCAGGTGGCATCTGCAGTTCCATTTATAGTGTCCAGTTTAGCGATATAATGCCTTATCTGTCCACCAATATTTGAAAAAGCTCCTCCAGCATAGACATTGTTTCCATTTAGCGTAATTGTCTGAACAGTACCGTCAGCATTCGGATTCCAGGTAGGATCAGCATCTCCATTTGTTTTGTTCAGTTTGGCAATTTTGTATCTCGTTTGTCCGCCTATAAGTGAAAACTGACCGCCAGCATAAATACTACTTCCGCTGATTGCAATAGCATATACAAAACTGTTAACATAACTACCTCTGCCTGGATTCCATGTAGTGTCTACGTTTCCGTTTGTGCTGTTCAGTTTGGCAATGTAATGGCAAATTAATTGGCTGGCGCCGATATTTGTAAAATTGCCACCTACATAAATATCACTTCCGCTAATAGCTATTGTATTAACCGTACTGTTTATATAAGAATTCCAGGATGCGTCAGCATTTCCATTCGTTTTGTTTAGTTTTGCAATTTGCTGGATTGCCTGACCACCGATGTTTGAATAATTACCTCCAGCGTATACATTACTTCCGCTAATAGCTATAGAATTAATAACACCATCTGCTTTCGGATTCCAGGTTGTGTCGGCAGAACCCGTAATATTGTTAACCTTGGCAATATATTGTCTTGATTGAGCACCAATAGTTACAAAAGTACCTCCCACAAAAATATCGCTTCCGCTAATAGATATTGTATTAACTACATTACTGGCATTTGGAATCCAGGTAGCATCAGCAGCTCCATTTGTGTTATTCAGTTTGGCAATGTAGTGTATTGTCTGACCTCCGATTGTAACAAAACCTCCACCAGCATAAATATCATTCCCACTTATAGCTATAGATAGAACGCTATAACCTGCAAGTGGTTTCCAAGTTGCATTTGCAGTTCCGGTTGTGTTATTTAGTTTTGCTAAATAACCATTCATCCCACCTGCATAAATATCACTGCCGCTTACGGCAATTGTTAATATCTGTTGGTTAGGTGCAGGATTCCATGTAGCATCAGCATTTCCGTTAGAGTTGTTCAATTTGGCTAAGTTGGTTCTAGCTAAACCCCCAATATTAGAAAAACTGCCTCCAACATAAATATCGCTTCCATTTATGGTTACAATATTAACAACATAACTTGAATTTGGGATCCAGGACGTGTCTGCATTTCCATTAGTATTGTTCAGTTTTGCTAAATAGTGTCTCGTTTGTCCACCGATTGTAGCAAACATCCCTCCCGTATAAATATCACTTCCGCTTATGGCTATTGTAAATACATAACTACTGGCATTCGGGTTCCAGGACGGATCAGCATTGCCATTTGTGTTGTTTAGCTTTGCTATGTAATTCCTCGCCTGTCCGCCAATATTTACAAAGTACCCGCCTACATAAATATCACTACCGCTTATGACAATTGAATTAATCATGTCATTAGTAAGATTATTACTTGGATTTGGATTCCAAACTGCATCAACTGAACCATCAAAATTTATATGCGCTAAATTATTTCTGCTTAAATTTCCTATAAGAGTAAACTTTCCTCCTATATACCAGCCGCCGGATCCATCTGGAGCACTAGTGTTTATATACCCGTTCACGATTGGATAATTCAAATTTGGGATTGCATTTGTTGTTGTAAGCTTTCCTATGCAGCCCGTATTAGGGCCAACAAAAGTAAAGTGTCCACCTATATATGAATAATTGCTGTCAACAACGATAGTGTTAACATAACCATCGGTTATCCATGCCAGAGGATTGGGGGTTTGGGCAAAGAAAGGATTTGTAAAGATAATAACGATTAAAAATATTAATATTTTCATATTTCCCTCATTAGATAAAATTATTTGTCAATTATTTTTAATGACATTAGTCAGTTCTGCAAGCTTGTCCCTAATCTATAGAGAATAGTTTGTCACTGCAATAGTTAACAAGTGAACGGTATGTTTTATTAAGTGAACGGTATGAATTAATATTTATCGGGAAGTGAAGAAATAGATTTGGATTCAGGATTGATAATTTTATAGAGGGGTTTGGGGAGTGATATAATAATTTCAGTGCCATGGGAATTGCCATCCCGGCTGCTTAAATCTTCAAACATAATTGGCTGTGGTAACTGCATTTTTGAACTCAGTAATCTTAGACGCTCTTCAATAATCTGAATGCCTTTTGAAATGTGGTCTTCCTTTTTATTCTTGCTTGCTTGCAGAATACCAATTCCATTATCTGTAATCCTGATAATTAATGAACTGGTAATCAAGGATTCAATCTCCACATCAGCAAAAGTGAATGATACAGTCAGTATTCCATTATTGCCGGAATTAATTATACCATGCCAGAGGGAATTTTCTGCAAATGGTTGAATGATCATATTAGGTATCATAATGGAATCGCAATTAACATCGTTTCCGGTTATAATCTCATATGAAAATCTATCCTGAAATCTTAGTTTTTCAAGATCGAGATAAAGTTTAAGACGGTTAATTTCTTCTGACAAAAGTATAAATCCGCTTCCGGCAGTATCAAGATTTTTTCTGATCAATTTAGCCATAATTGCAATGTAGTCATTAGCTTCCTCGTTTCTCTGGCAATTAATCAAATACTGTACTGAGTTTAGCGAATTAAAGATAAAATGGGGATTCATCATTGCAGATAAAGCATGATGCTTAAGCTCATTGATCCTTTCAGTCAACTCCAATTCTTTGCGAATTTTTTTGTTATTTAGTATCATCCGCCAGGTGATAATAATAACTGATAAACTGACTAATATTAATATTATTAAAATATTAAACCAGATAGTTTCCACAAACCTGGGAAGAATACGAAAGGAAAGCCTGTATGGTTTGCTCCAATCAGTATTTTGTGATTTAGCAATAATCTGGAGTTCATAATAGCCATTTTCAAGTGAATTGAAATCGAGGAAATCATTATTGGTTTCCTTCCACTCGCCATTCAAAAAGTATTTGTATTTCACAGAACCCGGTGAGGAATAATTTAACGCTTTAAAATCTATATATACATTTTTTTGTTCAGGTTTAAAAACTAAATTATCATAATGGGTATAAACAGAATCACCCGCTTTTATGCTGATAATTTTTAAAACCGGCGAAGTAGGAATGTATTTATCAAATAAATTTATGTCCAGGAAAGAAATGCCGTTACTCGTACCAACATATAAATAATTTTTTTCCTTGTCAAAATAAAGGGAGTAAACTTCATCAGATGGCAGACCTGTTTGTTTATTGAGTAGCTTTATAGATTTCCCATCAATCAAAAATAGACCCCTCATGGTCCCCACCCAAATTCTTTTCTTACTATCAAAAGCAATTGAAGTGGAAGATGATAAATCATATTCTAAAATATTAGTAAAACTGATAACGGCATCATTATTAAAGCTAAATTTTCCAATTCCCTTTTCTCCTGCAAACCAGATATTGTTTTCACTGTCCTGAGTTATTGCGGCTATTCTTGAGCTCAGAACCGGATCTCCGGTAAAGAAAAATTTCTTCCAGTCCGTCTTTCCTGGTTTAGCAGATAAATTAGATAATTTGCATAAGCCAAGATTTGAACCTATCCATATATTCTTATGCGTGTCTTCAAATATTTCATTAATACGGTTGTTTTTAGCGCTATCTCCAAAAACACAATATTGTTCCGAAGAACCTATTCTTATTTTTAATTCACGTTGAATCAGTATTGAATTTACCCATGTTCCGAATAAATAAAGCCCATCGCTTGTCATACAAAAAGAAGGCTGATTGAACATGGTGAACATCAAACTCTTGTAATTATTTATTATAATATTATGTCCACCTATTGAGGCGCACACATATATCATACTATTAATAATTTTAATACTGTATACATAATCTGATAATGAATTTATGGAACTATTTTTTAACTGGATACTTTTTCCATTTTCCCAAATATTTATACCGTTAAAAGTACCAATTATTATTCTGCCTGATTCTTCTTTAACAATTGAATAGATATTGTTATTGCTTAATCCATCATTTTCATTATAACTTCTGAGATAAAGATTATTTAAGCAATAAACTCCTTTGCCGAATGTACTGATCCATATATTCCCTTCGTTATCTTCAAGATAATCATTTACGAGTGTATTCTGCAGACCCAACTTTTTGCCGATATCAATGATTTTATCAGAACCATTGGGAATTAAAAAGAATCCCCTGTTCATAATCGAAAACCAAATATTATTATTTCTATCCCTCAAAATGGAGACAACATCATTTTTACCGGTGTACATATCGGTTTTATAACTTTTTATAACAGTATTATTTTTTATAAGGTAGATCACACCATTGGTGCCGATATAATAGCTTCCCCTGATACCTTCGGCGTAGCAATAAACAAAACTATCCGGAAATCCTTTAATGTGTAGTTGACTTAAAGAACCATTGTTGAAATTGTATAACCCGGTTGTGGTTAACGCAATAATTGAACCGCTTGATAATTCTTCCAACTTATATATATATGAATTCGAAGTGCCGATAACATAATTAGATTGACCGAAAGGCTTTTTTTCATCAATAACATTAATTCCACCCATGCTGCGATAGGCATAAATTTTATTTTCGTATTTACCGGATGGGACAGATAGCAAATAGGAAGTGGCAAAACTTTTCCCGTTAATCTCACTACAATAGTTTTCAATCTTATCATTTTTTAAAACATTTAACCCTTTTTCATAATTGCCAATATATAATTCACCATTGTCTCCTTCCACTAAATCTGTAATTGAATTGGAATTTAAACCCTGACTTGTTGTGAATGTAGTAAAGAGTTTTCCGTCAAACCTGCTCAATCCATTTAAAGTGCCAATCCATATAAAACCGTTTCTATCCTGCATGATCTTAAATACGGTTGAAGAAGCAAGACCGTCCGTTGTAGTATAATGATAAAAAGATGGAGTTTGTGGAAAGATCGGATAGACCCAAAAAACACTGATCAGAACGTATAATAGAAATAATTTCTTAATCATTATCAGACGGCTTTCAGCATGGCCTTTATTTTACGTATAAAATCTGGCGCCCTGCGACGTGATATTTCAATTTTACTGCCGTCTGTCATTGTTACAATATTTCCATCGAATTTTGAATAGTCTTTTATATACTTCAGATTAATCAGGTGAGATTTGTGTATTCTGAAAAATATATCCTTCGGAAGCGTATCCTCAAAATCCTTTAAAGTGCGGGATGCAATCCTGTTCTTTCCGTCTTTAATGATTACTTTAGTATAGCAACCTTCAGCCTCCAGACGGATTATATCATTAAACATAAATACATTAAAACCATGGGCTGTGGGAAGGATTAATTTATCAGCTTCCAGAACAGTCTCACTTTTAGAATTCTTATTTTTACTCACCAGAAGTTTATGTACAGTCTGTTTAAGCTCCTTAATGTTTAGTGGTTTAAGCAGGTAATCTACAGCGCCTGCTTTAACTGCATTAATACCGAATTCCTCAAATGCACTTACGAAAACAACCATAAAATTACGTTCTTCATATTCTTCAAGGAAATCAAATCCGTCAAGTACCGGCATGTTTATATCGAGAAAAACAACTTCCGGGCAGTGTTGATTGACGAGCTTCTTTGCATTAACGACAGAATCTGCGCATCCAAGAATTTCAATTTCAGTACAATAATTTTCAATGATCTTTTTAAGGTTTTCCCTCCCAAAAAGTTCATCATCAACAATTATAGCTGTCAGTTTATTACAATTATCTTGTGCAGACATGATTTTATAGTTTTGTTTGTTAGAAATGCTGTAATCAAGGATTGCTCTGGAATAAAAAACACCGATTTGGTGGATGAGCCATGAAGCATTTGTTTTATCTGTTTATAATAACAAATATTAAATTAAAAACATAAGGTTATTGTGATTATAATTTCAACAGTTATTATGGCAGATAATTATCTATGGGGGTGGAGCTTATGTTTTGGGCTAAATCAGAAAGTAATTGTAAAAGTAGTACCGTTACTTTGATCAAGATTTATTTCACCTTTAAGTTGTTCTACAAAACTATTTACAAGTGTCAATCCAAGAGTACTGGTATTGTTAAATAGAAGTCCGTCAGGAAGCCCTATTCCATTATCAGAAATTATCAATTCATATTTATTATTGTTATACCGGTTAAAACAAACAATCAGTTCCCCGGATTGTCTATTTTTAAATGCATATTTAATGGCATTAGTAATAAGTTCGTTTACTAATAATCCTACATGAATAGCCCTATCTGCATCCAAAATTATCGGTGCAATATCTGTTTTGAGACGGATTTCTTTATGATCCGTGCGGTAAGTGTTAAAAATATTTATAAGAATATCATTTAAGTAAACATCAAAATGAATTTCAGACAAATTATGTGATTTATACAAATTCTCATGTATTAAAGCCATAGTTTTAACGCGGTTGCTGCTTGTAACCAATGCTTCGTTAACTTCTTCATGATTACTATTCGACGATTGGAGTCCCAAAAGGCTTGAAATAATCTGAAGGTTATTTTTAACCCGGTGATGAATTTCTTTGACAAGTGCAATTTTCTCTTTTATTGTTCTTTCCTGCTCGATTTCATAGTTTTTCTGATCGGTAAAATCAATACATGAGCCGATATATCCAAAGAATTCATTTTCAGCAAACCTGGGAGTGCCGGTTATGAGGAACCATCTATATTCGCCTTTGGCATTCATTAACCTACAGTTAATTTTGAATTCTTTCCTGTCATCAAATGCAGAGTTAAAACCATTCGACCATGTTAACTGGTCATTTGGATGGATGTTTTTTACCCAGCCTTCACCTACTTCCTCATCGAGAGGCTTTCCGGTAAATTTTAGCCATTGTTTATTAACATAAGTGCATTTTTTTTCAATATCAGACATCCAAATTAAGACAGGTGCGGAATCAGCCAGAGACACAAACCTGGATTCACTTTCCACAAGGAATTCTTCAATCTTCTTTTTTGCCGAAATGTCAATAATTGTATTCTGATAAAGGGGAGAGCTTGTTTCATAATCAATAATCTGAATAGTATGCATCTGGACATCGCGGTAGATGTCACCACATTTTAATTTGAACTCCAAAATATGGTTATCTTTTGAAGAAACAATTTTTCTAATATATTTCAGATAATCCTGGATATATTCTTTGGAAACAAATACAAGGAAAGGCGTGCCTGAAAGATTTTGTCTATCCATCCCAAGCATAGAAGATAAAGTCAAATTTATATTCTTTATTATCCCCTTTTTATCAAAGGTTACGGTTCCTACGTGCGAATAGTCATAAAGACTTGAATAAAGATCCCTTGAATGTTCAAGGAGAAGTAACATATTTTTTAATTTAAGGTTTTGAAACAGGAGGGGTTCGGAATACTCATCCGCTATTTCAGCCTTAAGGATCCTAATAATCTCGATCAGTTCTTTTTTGCTCATCTTTGAATAATCCATATAGTCCTATTCAAGCTAAAATATACGTTCCATGGAAATCAACATCAGTCCCGTGTCATTAGAATTGATTTTAAGTTTTCTGATGTTCATTTGAAGTTTTATGCGACCTGAATTTCCAAAATTGGATTCCAATTCAAAGTATTCAACGTAATCTTCGGAAACAAGAATACTTTCGAGCAATTTTCTGAATTCTGGGATATCCCATGAGCCATGTTGTATCCGGAAAATATTAATTTCTTCTACATCCTCTTTATTAAGAATAAAAGTTGAATAAAAAACCTTGTTGGCTTTTTTAATTATGAAATTTGTATCCAGAAGTAATACTGGGTGATGGACAGTTTCAATAATAGTTTGTGCAAGGTATTTTTCTTCCTCGATAAGCCTGGCTGAAAAATTAACATCATTCATATCGATGAATGCAAGAATAACCCCATCTATTTTATTTTCAAGGGTTTTATAGGGTCTCACCTTCATTTTATACCATAGATTATTATTTACCTGGACATCAATTTCATCTGATTCCAAAGTATTTATGACATTGGCAATAATTGAGTCAAGGTTATTAATACTAAGATTCATTCTCAGATCGCTGATAGGTCGGCCGATATCTGAGGATATCAGATTAAGAACTTTTTCGGCTGAAGGAGTAAATCGTCTGATTTTCAAATCCACACCAAGCATAATAATTGGGATATGGACATTGCTTAACAGATTTACAAGATCATTATTAAGACGATTCAGTTCGCTGTTTCCATTTTGAAGTTCTTCATTAACTGTAGTTAATTCTTCATTAGTTGACTGCAATTCCTCCTTGGCAGTTTCCATTTCTTCATTTATGCTCTGCAGTTCTTCATTGCTTGACTGTAGTTCCTCAAGTGTTGACCTAAGTTCCTCATTTGCTGCCTCTCTTTCCTCTATTATTGATTGAAGATATTCCTTGGTTATAGTCAATTCACTTTTAAGCTTATCAATTTTAGATTCACTGACTAAGACTTTGCTGCCATTCAGCTTTTTATTTTTGTCTTTAACCCTTGAGTAGTCCTTAAATAGTTTTTCATCATTATGATCTTCAAAAACTATAAAATAATAATTCTCACCTTGTTTAGCCGCTATATTCATGGGTATAATTTCGATATTAACAACGCATAAATCTTTATTGTTAAAAAACTTGATGTCGTTTATTCTAAATCTTTTTCCGGTTTTCTTAACGTTTAAGAAAGCAGCTCTTAAGTCGGGCATAAGGTTTTCGTTGGTCATTTTGAAAAGGTTAAAGCTTGCCGATCCGGGTGAGGGGTTAAGAAATTTTCCGGTGTATCCCCTGAACTGAACAATATTCATATTATCATCAACAACTACGCCTGATGGAGCATAGTTATTTAGAATAATTTTGTCCGTTTCTTTTTGGATATCAAATTCAGAAACAGGAGGGTTTTCAGTTTTTCTTATTTCAGGTTTAACAGTTTTTTGGTCAGAGATAGAAAAGTTCATATTAAATTTTTTTATTGTTTGTTTACTGAGATATATTTTATGCTGCTTATCTGTTAGTGTGAACAGGTCGGCATAACTGCCGATAGTTTCGGAAGAGCCAAGGAGTAAATATCCTTTGGGTTTTAAAGCATAATGGAATGTATTTATGACTTTTTTCTGAAGAGCCGGGTTAAGGTAAATTAAAAGGTTTCTGCAGCTAATAATATCAATTCTTGAGAAGGGGGGGTCTTTGGAAACATCCTGTTTAGCAAAGATACAGAGTTCCCTGATTTGTTTGATAATCTGATAGCCGCCGTTATTTTTATAAAAGAATTTAGTAAGCCGTTCAGGAGAAACTTTTTCCTCTATAGTCGAAGGAAAAATCCCAAGCCGTGCTTTATCAATAACATTATCACTAATATCTGTGGCAAATATCTGAATTGAGAATTTACTTTTGATGGTTTCAAGATATTCAAGAAATGTAATTGCTAAAGAATAGACCTCTTCGCCTGAAGAACATCCGGGAACCCACAAGCGGATCAGGAGATCTTCTCTATCCTCGGTTGTCAATTCAGGAAATACACAACTCTTAAGTGAATCAAAAAATTTTGGATCTCTGAAGAAGCTTGTTACTGTAATAAGGAGGTCATTAAAGAGGGCTTCCACTTCAGAATGATGAGTTTTCAGAAATTCAATATATTCATCGAGCTTATCAAATTTATTTATCAGCATTCTTCGTGATATTCGCCTTTTAATTGTACTAGGCTTGTACCCGGTAAAATCTATGCCGGAGAATGCATGAATACTTTTGAATATTTTCTCTATATTCTTAAACCCCGAAAAGATTTTATCCGTAGGGTCAGTAACATCTTCAAAGAGCAGGGGGTTAACACTTATCCTTGTTAATTCTTCGGCAATTTTTTCCGGAGGTAAAATGAAATCAATTTCTAAGGCGGCTATAGCATTAAGGGGCATTCCATCGAATTTGCATGTTTTGGGATCCTGTACAAAAGTAATTCCTGCCGCGTCTTTAATATACTTTAATCCTTCTGAACCATCTGCGCCGGTTCCGGATAATACTACTCCAATAGAATTTTGTTTATAATTTAGGGCGATAGATTTAAAAAAATTATCAATCGGGAGATGCAATCCTGGATGCGATGACCTGGACGACAGTCTGAATTTATTGTCCGCCAAAATAATGTCATCTGCTGAAGGAATAAGATAAATAGTATCCTTTTTTATATGCATTCCTTCAGTTACTTCAATTACAGGTAGTTTTGTTTCGCGGGTTAAGATTTCATCTAAATGACTTTTATGACTTGGATCAAGATGTTGAATGAGAACATAAACCATTCCCGAGTCAGAAGGTAATTCCCTTACCATTTTAATAAAAGCTTCTACGCCTCCTGCCGATGCTCCGATTCCCACCACTATAAGATTATCTGGAATTAGAATTTCGGTAGAATTTACCCGGGTCTTACCTTTTTCAGGTCTTGAAACTAACTTTTTATCAAGTGGAATGTTCTTTTTCATATTATTCCAATGGCTAAAAAAAAAACATAAACCCTTTATTAAATTATAAACAAATTATTTAATATTGCAAATAAATCACATATATTTATTCGGATGTGATTTATAGACAAATTGGTATATTACAATGTAGGGAGTATCTATAAAAACATTTTTTAGATTCCATTACTTTTAACACCAGTGTTTGTCCGGGCAATTCGGGCATCAACGGTTAAGATCAGATTATCAGTAGTAATGATTACGGGGTTAAGGTCGAGTTCAAATATAGAGTCATCATCAAGCATCATTTGAGCTAAATTCCTTATGATTGATTTTATTACGCTAATATCGGCTCCTTTTTCACCACGGACACCTTTGATGATCTTTCCTGCATAAGTTTTATCAATCATATTATTAATGTCAATTTCAGTTAGATAGGCAGATTTCATACATGTATCTTTAAATACTTCAACATATTTACCGCCGCTGCCAAACATAATCATTGGACCAAATGAATAATCGCGGAATCCGCCAATTAATAATTCATGCTTTGTCTTTAAGAATGGCTGCAAAAGGAATTTCTCAATAGTAAATCCTTTTGAGGAAAAGTTCCTTGCAATTTCTGAGGCTGAACTCCGGAGATCTTCATAGCTGAGTATATTCAGTTTTACAGCATTCATCTCTGTTTTATGAACTACTTCTGAAGAAATTCCCTTAAGACAAACAGGAAAGTCGAGGTCAGATAGATTATTTAATTCTTTGGGAGAAACAAATGTTGAAGTAACATTCGGGATATGATACGTGGATAAAAGAGCTTGAGTCTCCTGTAGAGATAGAAACTTGCTGCTACTCCCAGCCAGCCCGGGCACATTTTTAATTGAAGTGGAACCAGATAAAGCGGGTTTAAGTCGTTTCTTTATAATATTATTTCCGGAATAGAAAATCATATTGGATAAAACCTCCACGGGATCTTCAGGTCTTCTAAATAGCGGATATTTATAATGTGACTGATGCCTGTATTTTTCCCAGAATTCAGGAAGAGGCATAACAACCTGGAGAAGAGGTTTATCTGATTTAATAGAATTTATGTTTTCAATTACTTCAAATGCAGGCACCATTACAGGTTCAACAAAAACAGAAATAACAGCATCAACATTTTCATCTTTAAGTATTATTCTGTTTACTTCTTTAAATTGTTCTGCCGTTCCTCCGGGCAGGAGATCGACAGGATTATTAACACTACCTTCAGGGTGAACTAACTTTTTAAGTTCTGATTTAGTTTCAGAGCTTAATGAAGCAAGAACAAGATTTTTATTCTCAAGTTTATCTACAGTAAGAATTGCAGGCCCGCCAGCATTAGTAACAATAGCTATCCGGTTTCCTTTCGGTAGATGGAAATTCTCAAAACCCTTTGCTGAGTTGAACATTTCACTCAAGTCATTAACTCTTATTATTCCAAATTGTTCAAGCACTGCATTAACAACCTTGTCGCTGCTTCCAAGAGCCCCGGTGTGTGATGATGCAGCTTTAATACCGGCTGATGTTATTCCTGCTTTTAGAATAATAACCGGTTTACTGATTTTACTTTCAATAAATTGTCTCAGGAATGATTCACCATCTGAAAAACTTTCAAGATACATGGTGATGGTTTTTATTTTATCATCCTGGTTCCAGAATTCTAATAGATCATTTTCACAGATATCAGCTTTATTCCCAACGCTAATAAAGTGTCCAAACCGAATGTCAGTTTCTCTTAGAGAATTTAGGACAGCCGCACCGATTGCGCCGCTCTGAGAAAGGAAAGCAGTGTTTCCTGTTTCAGGTTTTTCAGCTACAAAAGTGGCATTTAGCATTATTTCCGGGAAGGAAGTAATGACACCCATACAATTTGGTCCAACAAGCCGGACTCCAGCGTTTTTTATCTTTTCAAGTATCCGTTTTTCAGCCAGTTCTCCTTCAATACCTGTTTCTTTAAAACCTGCTGTAATGAGGATCACCGCCTTAACACCTTTTAAGATCAATTGATCAATTGCTTCTTCCGAAAATAATTTAGGGACTACAACTATCCCTAAATCAATCTTATCAGAAATATCATTTATTGACTTATAACATTTATAATCAAGTATAAAATCCGTTTTAGGATTAACTGGAAAGATCTTACCAGTAAAACCATAATTCTTAATAGATTTCAACAATTCATATCCAATGCTCTTTTCTTTAGATGAAGCCCCTGCAACACACACAGATTCAGGGTAAAAAAAGTTGCCTAGAGGATTAAGTTTTTGAAAAGATTGCATTTTTTTAAGATATTATTTGTTATTATTTAACATCTAAAACTAATATATTATTTAGAATTATCAGAATAAGAATTTTAAGGAAAACACACAGGAGCGATAAAGTACCTTTTGTCTGAAATGGAAAATAAAACAAGTAATACCGGCATATTAAAAATTATAATAATCTATATGCTTACCGGGGGATTATGGATATTGTTCTCAGATTTCATAATAACCTGGTTCACAACTGATATTGGTGTATTAACAAAATTGGCAACTGCAAAAGGATGGTTCTTTATAATTGTTACATCAATTCTTTTGTATACTTTAATAAAAAAATATGCTGTTGAACAAAAAGAAACAGAAGAGAACCTGCATGAAGTTGAAGATCAGGTAAGAAAGCTTTCACGTGCTGTTGAACAGAATCCCTCGACTATCGTAATAACTGATCTGAATGGGCGCATAGAATATGTAAATCCTAAATTTACAGAATCCACAGGTTATACATTCCAGGAAATAAAGGGAAAGAATCCTTCAGTACTGAAATCCGGAACCCAACCCGGGGATTTTTATAAAGAACTTTGGGATACCATTACATCCGGGAATGAGTGGCGGGGTGAATTTCACAATAAGAAAAAAGACGGTACCTTATATTGGGAATCCGCTTCAATTTCATCTATAAAAAACAATAATGGAGTAATGACACATTTCCTTGCAATAAAAGAGGACATTACGGAAAAGAAAATAATTGAACAAGAACTAATAAAAGCTAAAGAAAAAGCAGAGGAGTCAGATAAACTGAAATCTGAATTCCTTGCTCAGATGTCCCATGAAATCAGGACTCCCTTAAATGTAATTCTTAGCTACAATTCATTTCTTAGAGATGAATTGACAGATCATCTTGATCAGGAACAGGTTAACGCATTTTCAGCCGTGAATTCAGCAGGGAAAAGACTATTCAGAACTATTGACCTGATTCTTAATATGGCTGAATTGCAAACAGGGAATATTGATGTTAGACTAAGTGATATTAATATTTATTATATTTTAAAGGGACTCACAAGAGAATTTGAACATGCTGCCAGTGAAAAAAATCTGGTTATAAATTGTTTAATAGATTGTAAGACAGAGCCGATTGTCCTTAGTGATGAATACATAATATCAGAGGTATTTCAGAATTTAATTGATAATGCAATAAAATATACTATTGAAGGACAAATAGATGTGAAAGTCTATATGGATGAAAACGACAAGTTTTTTGTTTCAATTAAGGATACTGGAATCGGGATATCGGAAGAATATATTGATAAAATATTTCTGCCTTTCTCACAGGAGGAGTCAGGATATTCACGTAAATATGAGGGAAACGGGCTTGGGCTGGCATTAGTAAAGAATTACCTCAAACTTATTAATGCTGATATTAGGGTAGAAAGTGAGAAAGGGGAAGGATCAAATTTTATAGTTAATTTTAATTAGAAGGATTATGGAAGAAAATAAAGAACATAGGGACATGTCGCCTGAAGAATTCAGGAAATTTGGTTATCAGTTAGTAGACTGGGCTTCAGATTATCTGAAGAATATAGAAAGTTATAAAGTTCTGCCAGATGTAAAACCGGGAGACATAAAAGCTCAGATCTCCCCAGAGCCCGAATATAAAGGGCGAGGACTTCGGCAAAATTATTAAGGACTTTGAAAAAATAATTGTTCCGGGAATTACTCACTGGAACCATCCCGGTTTTATGGCTTATTTTAGTTCAACAGCAAGTGTGCCCGGAATATTAGCTGAACTATTAATCGCTGTTATGAATGTAAATGGAATGTTATGGAAGACATCACCATCGTCGACCGAACTTGAGGAGACTACTACAAAATGGGTAAGAGAAATGCTTGGTTTGCCCGAATATATGTGGGGAATTATTTATGATACCGCATCGGTAAGCAGCATGCATGCAATTGCATGTGCCCGTGAAAAACTTGGACTTGAGGTAAGAGAGAAAGGGCTTTCTGGGCATGATGTGCCGAAATTAAGATTATATTGTTCCGAACACGCTCATTCATCAATTGAGAAAGGAGCATTGACATTAGGGATTGGAAGAGACGGAGTAACCAAAATTAAATCAGATGAGAATTTCAGGATGATTCCTGAACTGCTTAGGGAAGAAATAAAAAAGGATCGGGCAAACGGCATAATTCCATTTTGTGTTGTAGTAACTATTGGCACTACATCAACCACAAGTGTTGATCCTTTAAGAGCAATAGGAGAAATTTGTAAAGAAGAAAATTTATGGCTGCATGTAGATTCTGCTCATGCCGGAGCGGCTGCAATGCTTCCGGAATTAAGGCATATATTTGACGGGGTTGAGTATGCTGATTCAGTTGTAATGAATCCGCATAAATGGATGTTTGTACCCGTTGATTGCAGCATATTATTTGTGAGGGATCCGGATATTCTGAAGAGGGCATTTAGTCTTAGCCCGGAATATCTTAAAACAAAGAATGATGGTGATGTAATAAATTATCATGATTACGGTTTGCAGTTAGGCAGAAGATTCCGTTCGCTGAAACTCTGGTTTGTTATTAAATATTTCGGAGTTGAAGGTATGCAGTCCATAATAAGATGGAACATTGAAACAGCGCAGATATTCAAGAAATTCGTAGTAGATGATCCTGATTTTGAGCTTATGGCACCGGTTCCTTTCAGTACAATTTGTTTCAGATTTAACCCCAAAGGATTTAAGGGAGATGTGAATGAATTGAATAGTCAGCTGCAGGAAGAGATAAATAAAAACGGGAAAATATTTCTGTCTCATACAAAGCTGAATGATAATTTTGTAATCCGGCTTGTGGTTTCCGGTGTGCGGACTGAAGAGAGGACAATCCGGGAGGCATGGGATATTATAAAGGAAGTTAGCGGGAGAATATTTTAAATTTAGTAAGTCATCCCCGCGAAAGCGGGGCCATGGGAAAATTTGAAATTGGTTTGTCATCCCCGCGAAAACGGGGATGACATTAAATAATTAGATTTAAAGAATAAACTTAGAGAGATCTCTGTTTTTAACTATTGCGTCAAGTTTGTCTTTGACCACTTTATCTGTAATAACCACAGTACCTTCAGGGAGTTTATCCGGTACATCAAATAAAATTTCATCCAGCAGAGTTGTTAATATTGTATGCAGACGTCTTGCGCCGATATTTTCAACCTGCTCATTCACTTCAGTTGCAATCCGTGCAATTTCCCTGATAGATCCTTCTGTGAATTCGAGTTTTACACTTTCGGTTTCAAGCAATGCGCAATATTGTTTCAGTAATGCGTTTTGCGGGATTGATAAAATCTTAATGAAGTCATCTTCAGTCAGACTTTTTAGTTCAACACGGATAGGGAACCTTCCCTGTAGTTCAGGGATAAGGTCTGATGGTTTGGAAACATGGAATGCACCAGATGCAATGAACAGCACATGATCAGTTTTAACAACACCATACTTTGTATTAACATTTGAACCCTCAACAATCGGAAGCAGATCGCGCTGAACACCTTCACGGGATACATCGGGTCCCTGAGACTTTCCGCCTCCGGCTACTTTATCAATTTCATCAATAAATATTATTCCTGAATTTTCAACACGTTCAATTGCTTCTTTCTGAACCGAGTCCATATCGATCAATTTCTGTGCTTCTTCCTCAGCCATTACTATCCGGGCTTCCTTAATAGAAGTTTTTCTTTTCTTCTTCTTTTTAGGCATTATATTGCCCATGATTTCCTGGATATTTATTCCCATATCATCCATACCGAAGGGACCGAGAATCTGCATGCCGGCATTATTTTGCGCGCTAATGTCGAACTCAATCAACTTATCATCCATCTCGCCTTTCTTAAGTTTTTCCTTCATCCATTCCCTGGTTTTCTGATTCTGGAATGCTTCGGTATTTTCATTCTCTTTTTCTTCAACTACAGCAGAAGAAGGTTTTTTAACAGCAGGAATAAGGATATCAAGGATCCTTTCTTCAGCAAGGTCATTAGCTTTAGATCTTACAGCTTCAGTGCGTTCAGATTTAACTAAATTAACGGCATAATCGGTAAGATCACGAACCATTGATTCAACATCGCGACCGACATATCCGATTTCAGTAAATTTAGATGCTTCAACTTTAATAAAGGGAGCATTAGCAAGCTTTGCAAGTCTGCGTGCAATTTCAGTTTTCCCAACGCCGGTAGGTCCTATAAGGATAATATTATTAGGCAGTATTTCCTCGCGTAAACCTTCAGGGACCTGCTGTCTTCTCCACCTGTTTCTTAGGGCAATAGCCACAGCGCGTTTTGCGTCATGCTGCCCTACGATATATTTATCTAACTCTGTTACAATCTGACTTGGAGTTAGTTCTTTCATTAATCTATTGTACATATTAAAACCGGGTTTATTTTTCAATTGCTTCAACATTTATTTTATTATTAGTATAGATACAGATTTCCGAGGCAGTTTTAAGTGCTTCTTCACAAATTTCTTTAGCCGAGAGTGTGCTGTATTTTATCAGCATTTTAGCAGCAGCCAGAGCATACATTCCGCCTGAACCGATAGCCACAATTTTATCATCAGGTTCAATTACATCGCCTGTACCGGATATAATGAATGCCTGATCATTTGAGACAATAGCAAGCATGGCTTCAAGTTTCCGGAGGTATCGGTCTGTACGCCAATCTTTGGCAAGCTCTACAGCGGAACGGGAGACATTACCCCTGAACTGTTCAAGTTTTTCCTCGAACCTTTCAACTAGAGTAAATGCATCGGCTGATGCGCCTGCAAATCCACATAATACTTTTCCATTCGCAATTTTTCTGATTTTGAACGCATTATGTTTAACTACAGTATTACCCAGAGTTACCTGGCCATCGCCGCCAATTGCAGCCTGACCGTTGTGGATAATTCCAAGGATAGTTGTTGATCTTATTTTATTTTCTTCCATAAAATCCTTAAAATTAAATTATTAAAGAACAGATTCTTCTCCCGACAAGTCGGGATCAGAATGACAAATTCGCTTTTCGAGACAAATCATCACTTACTATATAAGACGACTGAGTTGGTATTATGTTTTAATTCCCAATCCGAAAAGCCTGGGAACTGAAGACTGATACTTTTTGTACTGATCTCCGAACAATAAAACCAGTTTCCTTTCTTCGTAAAAAGAACCTACATAAAAGTACGCAATTATAAATATTAAGAAAACAAGATAGAATAGGTCCATAGATGGTCGAAATATTAAAAAAAGGATTGTAAACAAATATAAAGGGTGGCGTACAACCTTGTATGGTCCTTCAATTCTGAGAGTAAGTTTTTCATCGGGAGCATCGGCTTCATTTGAATCAGTTGGTTTGGTCAAGTCCGCAGATTTTTCCGCAGGTAAGTATTTTGAGGATCTCCATCTGGCAATCTGTTTTAATCCCAGAAATTCAGTCGCGGAAAAATACTTGAAAGTCCAGATTATTCCAGCAAGAGCAAGGAACTGCGGGATAAGTATCAGAATATCATAAGGATTTGGAAGATCGTAAAGTTCAAAATCAGGACGGGGAAGAATTTCAAACATATACCAGAACATCAATAGGAATAAAATATTATAAGCCAGGCGGTAGAACGGCATCAGTTTACTGAATTTTGATGCGAAAGAATATTTAACTTTGAGTGAAGCCAGTAATGAATGAAGGAATGCAAAAAGGACGAAAGCAGCTATATCTATTATAAGATAAGACGCATTCCTCATAATTCTCTTCTTAGCCGTGCGATGGGAAGTTTAAGCTGTTCACGGTATTTAGCTACGGTTCTTCGGGCTATATGAATTCCCTCTTCATTAAGCATTTCAGCAAGGCGGTCATCGCTGAGAGGGTTATTCTTATCTTCTGCTTCTATAATTTCTTTAAGACGTTCTTTAATGTGTTTGTTCGAAACCTCTTCACCGGAATCGGTAGTAAGTCCTTCACTAAAGAAATATTTAAGTTCATGCACACCCATTGGTGACTGCACATATTTTCCATTGACCACACGGCTGATTGTGGAGATATCCATCATTATTTCTTCTGCAATATCTTTGTAGATCATGGGTCTAAGAAATTTAGGCCCCCTTTCAAAAAACTCATATTGTTTTTCTACAATTGCCTGCATTATTTTCATTAAGGTTTCACGTCTCTGCTGAATACACGCAATAAACCATTTAGCCGATTCAAACTTCTCTCTCAGAAATTTATAAGTATCTTTTTCTCTTTCGTTTTTCTTTCCTTTTTTATTCTGGTGGAACATTTCGAGATAACTTTTATTCAGTGTAACTGAGGGAACGCTTTTATCGTTCAGAGTAATAATAAAATTATCATCTATCCTTTCAATCACAAAGTCAGGGGTAATCTGGTTCATTTCCTGGGAGGCGATATTTCCTTCACCGGGTTTAGGGTTAAGATTCTGAATAAGGTCAATAACAGCTTTGAGAGTTTCGTTGGTAAGATTCATCTTAAGCATAATAGAATCATACCTGCGTTTGGTAAAATCATCAAAATGTTTATTAATCAATTCCTCAGCAAGGAATGTATAATAGGCATCATGTTTAATATGCTTCAATTGAATCAGTAGGCATTCCTGAAGAGACCTTGCGGCTATACCAATAGGGTCGAAAGTCTGAATTTGTCTAAGAAGTCTTTCTGCTTTATCAAGGGGGATTTCAATATGCACGAACATAGAGAGTTCATTGAGGATTTCAGGGATAGAACGTTTAAGATAGCCGTCATCGTCAAGATTGCCGATTATTTCCTGACCAAGCAGGTAATAATCTTCATCAAGTTCCAGGAGTGATAACTGTTCTTCAAGATGATCGGAAAGAGAGATGCGGTTTGGTGCCAGGGGTTGGTAACTATCATCATCGGCAGATTTATTAACACGATCCGCCTCAAAGTCAACATCATTCATAAAATCTTCGAGCTCAAACTCTTCTTTATCTTTATCCTTTGTTTCTTCATCAACCTGCTCATCAGTCTTTTCTTTTTCTTCAGAATCCTGGATATCCACCTCTTCTTCATTAACCTCTTCAAGAATAGGATTTATTTCCATTTCAGTTTTTATACGCTGTTCAAGTGCAAGGGTATTTAGCTGAAGCAGTTTCTGATATTGAATCTGTTGAGGTGAGAGACGCTGCTGCTGGGACATTTTCTGACTGAGAGTTAGCATATCATTTTCCGACACTTTCCATTAAAGATGAATACCATGAAGATCCATATAGTCTAATTAGTGAATCCTTACAAAATTCCGCAATAGTTTTTTTTTCGTTTTCCCCCTTAAGCAAAGCAGGGGCACACTGTGTGAATTTTTCATATTTAAGAACATCTCCGCCAAACTTAGAAACCCTGATCGGAAATAAATGGCAGGAGACAGGTTTACGGAAATCAACTTTCCCTTCGTAAAAAGCCTTTTCTATTCCGCATTTAGCCACAGAATTATCATAATAAACAAAAACACATTCCCTTTTATTAATGGATCTGGTCATCAATTCGCCGTCAACATTCATGTGGAAACCCTTTTTGTTTATTTCGGCTGCATGTTCAGCCGGTAGATAAGGTAAAACCTCTGGAAGGATATCCTCAATAATCTGGATTTCCTCTTCCAGCAGGGGAGCGCCAAATTCAGATTCAAGCGTGCAGCAGGCACCCTTGCATTTTTCCAGGTCACATGAAAAGCAGGTTTCCATGATTTCGGGGCGAACTAGTATGTTTTCGACTGAAATAAAGTTGTTTTCGTACATTGGAATAATTTTTGACGTAAAATAACAAATTTATATGGTAATTGAAAAATCTTATTATCATTTTCAATTAATGTAGTATTATTACAGATGGAATTTCGGCAAAAACAGAACCTTTAAATATATTAAAAAAGATTAATCATGGAAAATATAAAGAAAAAGATCCTTCTTATTGACGATGTTGAGGAAAATCTTACAGTATTAAGGGAAAGACTTGAAAAAGAAGGGTACGAAACAATAAGTGCCTTAGACGGACAATCAGGCATACAACTTGCCATCCATGAACTTCCCGATTTGATATTATGTGATATAATGATGCCGCACATGGATGGATATGAAGTGATGGATATTCTTCACAAAAATCCATACACAAACACCATCCCGTTAATATATCTAACTGCAAAAACTGAACCTAAAGACTTTCGTACCGGTATGCAGCTTGGCGCCGATGATTATTTAACCAAACCATTTAACAGCAAAGAACTTATTAAGGCTGTTGAGACAAGACTTGCGAGAAAGGAAGTATTTGATTCCCGGACTGATGAAATAACAAGCAGCATATCTTACTCACTGCCGCATGAGCTGCAGACACCATTAACAATTATCACCGGGTTCACTCAATTACTTATTGAAGATTACTCCCAAATTGAAAGAAGCAAGATACATGAGATTGCTGTGGATATTCAGGGTGCCGCAAAAAAGCTGACCAAGCTTGTGCAGAAAATATTGTTCTCAACAAAACTTGATCTGTTATTTACGAATACGGATAAACTGCGGGAATTAAGAACGCATGTAGTAAACAATCCTAAAAAGATAATTACCGATGTTGTAATGAAGGCAGGGAAAGAATACGAACGTGTGGACGATATTGTGTTTGAAGTTGACGACGCCAAATTAAAGTTTTCTGAGTCATATCTGAAAAGTGTAATAACAGAGCTGTCAGACAACGCAATGAAGTTTTCTGAGAAAGGCAGCAGGATCCAGATTACCGGTGTACAAAATGAAAACGAGTATTCGGTTTATGTAATTGATAACGGCAGGGGGATGTCTGATAAGCAGATTTCCATGCTTGGAGAATTCATGCAGTTTGAGAGGAAGAATTACGAGCAGAGCGGAGCAGGACTGGGGTTATCTATAGTTAAGAAAATTGTGGAAATCTTTAATAGTGAAGTTCACATCGAAAGCATTCCGGAAAAGCAGACAATGGTAAGAGTAACAATAGGATCAATACCCGATGTTAACGCTGAAGAATAAAAAAGTATTTCTTACTGGCGCCTCAAGCGGGATAGGATATGCGCTTGCTAAAAAACTTGTGGATGAGGGGTGCATAGTATCCGTTGCAGCCAGGCGGATTGACAGACTCCGCGAGCTGTCGTTTGAACTCAAAGGGTCACCGGGTAAGATACATGCATATCAATGCGATATTACTGACATCGAAAGAGTGAAAGAAGTTACCTCGGAGATAGTAAATATTACCGGTGGAATTGATATAGCTATTTTGAATTCGGGGATTGGCAGACCGGAGGGAGTAGACAAATACAGCTCTGAATATGCGTCTGAAATATTCGGTGTAAATGTAATTGGGATGATAAACTGTATAGAAGTATTGCTGCCGCTGTTTATAAAGCAGAAGAAAGGAGTTATAGCCGGTGTTTCAAGTTTAGCCGATAACCGCGGATACAGGGGCAGCGGATTTTATTGCGCAAGCAAGGCAGCCGCCACTACACTGCTTGAAAGTCTGAGGTTGGAGATGAAGAAATACGGAGTAAATGTAGTCACAATAAAACCGGGATTTGTAAAGAGCGAAATGACAGCCAAAAACAAGTTCAATATGCCGTTTTTGATAAATGCTGATAGAGCTGCTGAATATATTGTAAGGGGGTTAGAAAAAGAGAAGAGAATAATACAATTCCCACTACCTACAGTAATAGGCGCTAAGATTATTGGTTTACTTCCGGGTAGCTTATATGAATATCTCGAAAAGGGAAGAGGATAAGCAAGTTAAAAGGTAAAAGTAAAAAGGGGAACACTTCAACAAATTGAAATTTTCCAGGTTTCCCGGTCCATTCCTGTATTTAGCAAGCAACAAGCATGTAACATGCATACTACATGTAGGTAAGACATTAAGCGATGAAAAGCGATAGTAAGCGATGTTTAGCGATGCGGAATCTGCGGTTGGTCATAGCATTAAACTATAATTTTTGATCAGAAATTATAATAAAATAATATTTAATTATCAAGAGTGCATGCTTTACTATTTAGTAAATCTTCAATAAATTAATATCAGGTTTTTAGCGGAGATTTATTATGAGTAAATTCTTTCTGATATTTTCCTTTTATTTTATTACTACTTTCGCGTCACCAAATGACACGTGCATAATATTTACCGAGGTCATGTTCTACGCTGTTTCCGGTAACAATGAATTTGTTGAACTCTATAACAGGAGTGAAACAAAAACAATAGACCTTCGGAATTTCTCAATTAAATATTATACAAGTAAATCCGACACAATTATTTCAGCAGGGTATGGAACACTACTGCCACCAAAATCCTACGCTGTTATTTTTGAAGGGGATTATGATTTTTCATCAGGACTCTATAAAAATATTGTTCCGCCTTCGGCAGTAAAGATGAAGATTTCCGATAATGCTTTCGGATCGAATGGAATGTCAAACACATCTAACCGTCCAATCTGGCTGATAAATGCCGCAAATGATACCATTGATAGGTACACTTATTCTGCCAATAACAAGTTAGGTTATTCTGATGAAAAGATTTATATGAATAAGGATACTAATGCAGTTAATTGGAGAAACAGTGTAAAATATCTTGGTACTCCAGGTTATAAAAATTCTGTTGTTCCCTCAGGTAATGATTTAATGATTGCAGCATTCAGTTCAACACCCAATGTAATTTCCGGAGAGAATGCCGGACTGAATATTAAAATTATTAATGCGGGAACAAATAATTCTTCAGGATACACTTTAAATATTTACAACGACATTGATAAAGATTCGATAACAGAGTCAGGTGAGCGGATAATATCGCAGACTGAAAATGGAATATTCTCAGCGGACAGTATTTCTATCACCCTGTCTACAACAAATTATTTGCAGGGGAGAAATTATTTTATAGCTGAACTCAGTTACCCACCGGATGAGGATGTCACCAACAACATTGCATTTACAAATTTTAATGTTGGTACATCAGGGAATAAAGTTAATGATATAATTGTAAACGAAATAATGTATGCTCCCCATTCACCGGAACCTGAATGGTTTGAACTTTATAATAGGACTACAACTCCAATCAATTTTAAAAACTGGACTATAACGGATATTTATACCACTCCTTCAACAGTAAAGATAAATACTGATATTACTTTACAAGGTAAATCATTTCTTATAATTGCCAGAGATTCCGCTATATATAATTCCCACCGTTATATACCTTCTCCTTTATTGTTTATGAGCATACCTGCATTAAATAATGATGCTGACGGGATAGTAATTAAAGATGGTAATGGAATCATAATTGATTCAGTACAATATGATCAGTCATGGGGAGGTAATGATGGATACTCGCTTGAGAGGATTTCTCCTGACGCCGGTTCGTTAGTAAAACAAAATTGGGGGACAAGCAGAGATATTGAAAAAAGCACGCCCGGCAGGACAAATAGTCTTACTGAAAAAGAGTACGATCTGTCTGTTGCCGGGATATTCACAGATCCAAGGTTTCCGGTTGCGGGGAATAATATTACAATCTCTGCAACAATTAAAAATAATGGCACATCCAATGCGAACAATTTTATTGTGGAGTTTTATTATAAGTATGCAAATGAGGATTGGGAACTAAAGTATACTACAAATAATATGAATCTAATTTCCGGGGATTCCATCAGTATTTTATCTGATCAGAAAATAATTAACCTTCAGAGTAAATATTCAATTTCAGTTCATGTGTTGTACCCGGCTGATCAGGATACATTAAACAATTATTTTGAATTGAGTGTGGAACCGGGTGCTGTTGCGGGTTCGGTGATTATAAATGAAATTATGTATGACCCTGACAAGGATGAACCGGAATGGGTTGAACTTAAAAACATATCACCAGATATTATTAACCTGAAGGATTGGTCTATTAGTGATATACTCACTTATCCCACTAAAGATGTTATTACTGATCAGGATCTTTTTCTTTCTCCTGGTAGTTTGTTTATTGCTGCAAGAGATTCGTCCTTTTATTTCATTCATCCTGAATTATCCTCTCAGATAAAAGTTGTATTGTTCGGTTCTTTAGGAAATACAACGGATGGAATAATGGTTTATGATTACAGAGATGGGGTAATTGACTCTATAATGTACAAATCATCTTGGGGGCATAGGAAGGGTTATTCGATAGAAAGGATATCAGATAAAAAAAGCTCAACCGACAGTTCTAATTGGGTAATTTCATTGAGCAGAGAAAAATCAACACCCGGTAAAGAGAATTCAGTAGTCAATATTCCTGACGGTAATAGAAATGATCTGGTAATAAACGAAATAATGTTTGATCCCGCTATCGGGAATAATGAATTTATTGAGTTCATAAACCTGAAAAAGGATTCTGCAAATATCGGCGGCTGGAGGATAGAGGATCAACATGCAAATAAATATGTGTTATCAGATTCGAATTTTGTAATTGGACCGGGGACATATTTTTTACTCGTGGCAGATTCATCCGTATTAAAAGGATATAATCTTTATGATTATAGGAATAAATCTGTACTGAATGTTTCTGATTTAGGTCTAACAGCAGAAGAAATGATCTTATTAAAAGATCTCAGGGGAAATGTTATTGATTCAGTCTATTATTCTGATAAATGGCATAATAAGAATTTCATCAATACGAAGGGACGTTCACTGGAGAGAATAAATCCATATTTAGAAAGTAATGATCAATACAACTGGAACACTTGCGTTGATCCTAAAGGCGCAACACCTGGAGCTAAGAATAGTATTTATACAAAGAATGAATCCCCGGCTTCCGGAATTTCTGTAAAGCCTAATCCATTTTCTCCTGATAATGACGGATTTGAAGACTGCACAATTATAAGTTATTCTTTACAAATTCCTGTTTCACAGGTTAATATTAAAATATTTGACAGTCATGGAAGACTTGTAAGAGTCCTTTCAAATAATATGGCTTCCGGGAAAACAGGTTCTATAATATTTGACGGTCTGGGGGATGACAGGATGCCTTTACGCATAGGAATATATATCATTTTCCTTGAAGCACTAAACAGCATTACCGGTGCAAATGAAATATTAAAAACAATTGTAGTGGTCGCGCGTAAACTGCATTAGCTTGCAAATCAAGGTTTTATTCCCGCCTTTTCGTATTTTAATATATATGATGAAGAATGATAAAACGGATGTTTAAATGAATTTGTTTCTTGTGGCTCTGACAGTTTACATATTTAATATCCCGTTCGGGTATTGGAGGGAGAACGTGAAGAAGTTTTCACTGGGGTGGGTTTTGTCTATTCATCTTCCGATTCCATTTATTGTAATTCTTAGAATCTACAGCGGAATAGGATTTCATTTTGTTACTTATCCTGTAATGATAGGAGCGTTTTTCTTAGGACAGCTTACAGGAGCGGCTATGTATAAGCATAGAGTTAAATTGGGGGCTCTGCCCGTAACCGGTTGTCTTGTAATGGATATAGTAAGAAGTTTACTGCAATAAATAAACATAGAACAGATTCTTTGCTTATGCTCTTATTGTTTCAAAATAATCGAATTTCGGTTAGACGTTTATTAAGGGGATCCCTCCCGAGAATCGGGACGGGGATGACATAATAATTAGGTATTGACAACTTAAGAAATGGATTCCCGCCTCCGCGGGAATGACTGAATAGGATTACCCCAATAGTGAAAAATAACAATTCAAATTTGAATGACAGTGCAGGAAAGGAAGTAACTTTTATGTTTAACGGTTAGTCTTATAAACAGACGGTTGGAGAGTTTCACCGAAGTGTACTAAATTGTGTCTGCAGATGTATACTATTTAGTTCATTCAATACCAGATAACCTGATATTATAACGTAAAATAGTCCGGCACGCAGATTGTTAAAAGTAAAACTGTAAATCACCAGAGGATAAAAATGAATAATAAACTATTACTAACTTTTCTTTTGTCTCTTTTCCTTCTTGTACCTGTATTTTCTCAGGACAAAGACTCTACATATACTGATACTACAAAAACTGATACAGACGAAGAATGGGAAAGTGCCGGCTCCGGACATGAATATTCTGATAAGTGGGATGATATCGGTTCCCATATGTTTGACTTTAAAATTAAAGGCGTCCCGACTATTAGTTTAAACTTCGGCGCTTCTAAAATGAAACTGAAAAGCATAGGTCAGAATTTCACTGACCCTGGTATGCTGGAACTAAAACTCGGTTATACTACCGAGAAATCATTTGCCGGGTCGGATGATGTAATTAAATACAAATTTAATTACTTCCATATAAGTAATTTTACTCCTGATCTTGAGGGTAAAAATACTTCAACCGATCTTAATTCTAACAGTTGGAGATTAGGGTTGGGAGAGGCATCAGGATATGGATATGAATTCGGAGGCGGGTTTTCAATAATCCCATATCATGCTATTTCCTTCGACTGGACAAAAATGGATATGAAATCGACTCCTGTTTCTGCTTTAGACCAAAACACTACGGATCTATTTAATAAGGATATCAGGTTCGGTAATAGTTTTCAGGGAGGAATACAGATTAAGTTCCTGCATTCGTTAGCTATAGATGCCTCTTATGAAAGATCGATAGTTTATCCGCGCCATCTTTTCTGGAAATGGGGAATGGGTATGGTAATAGAGGGAGCAGGTCTTGGACTAGTGAATTTATTTGTTGATAAAGTCCTTGACTCATCACCTGTTGCCGCACCAATTGTGAATTTCCTTTTAAAGAACGCTCTGTCGTACGGGCTTTATGAATTAAAACAGGATAAAATGAACTGGCCATTTGAAACAGTTGCTCCGCTGACATTTAGATCAGTTTAAGGTTGGAATATCAGTAGTACTTTAATATGGCCAAAACCTTCGAGGTTTTGAAAACCTCGAAGGTTTAATTTAATGTTGGAAGAAGAATGACAAACCATGGGATCCCCGCTTTCGCGGGGATGACAAATAACTTAGGATGACAAATAATACAGATTGACAAAATACTCATAACGTACTCCGGGGCTGCCAATAAAAAAGCAGCCCTTTTTTAATTTAATATATTAAAACATATAGGAGAATTGAATGGAATTTTCTTAATTTTATTGTAATTATTAAGGAATCTGTTTTTTTACAATTAAAACTTTGTACAAAGGAGAAGGTTTATGTTTCGAAGAATGTTACTTCACTTACTAATCTCGTTATCCGCCATTACATTTGTTTCTGCCGGTAGTATTCCGGAGGGTTATTCTAAAGTAAAAGAATCAGGAGGCATTACTGAATACAAACTTGAATCGAATGGTTTGTCAGTCCTTTTAATGGAAGACCATTCAGCTCCTGTTATTACATTTATGGTTACTTACCATGTGGGCTCAAGGAATGAAGTAACAGGAACAACAGGAGCAACACATTTACTTGAACATTTAATGTTCAAGGATACAAAGAAATTTCAGAAGAAGAACCATAATACAATTGATAATCAGCTAAGTTCGGTCGGAGCTTACTCCAATGCTTCCACCTGGAATGACAGGACGAACTATCATGAGACGATGGCAAGCGACCAGCTTGAACTTGGTGTAAAGGTAGAAGCAGAAAGGATGAGAAATCTTTTACTGCGTGAAGAGGATAAGAATTCTGAAATGACTGTAGTCCGTAACGAATATGAGAGAGGAGAAAACTCACCAACGGAAGCTCTTGATGTTCTTATGTGGGCTACAGCTTATGTTGCTCATCCATACCATCATCCAACAATCGGATGGCGTTCTGATATTGAGAATGTACCGATCCAGAAATTAAGAGAATTTTATGATACATATTACTGGCCGAATAACGCAACTGTAGTTGTTATCGGAGATTTTACACAAGAGAATGCGCTGACACTTATTAAAAAGTATTATGGTGAAATAACATCTTCACCTAAACCAATACCTCAGGTTTATACAACAGAACCGCCCCAGCAGGGAGTAAGAAGAGTAGTTCTTAAACGACCGGGTGAGCTTGCTGTTGTTGGTGTAGGAAATAAAACACCTGAAGGTTTAAGTAATGAAACCTATCCGCTGACTGTTCTTAATTATATACTATCAGAAGGTAAAACTAGCAGATTCTACAAATCGCTTATAGATAAAAATCTTGCGGTGGATGCATCTGTTTTTTATATGCCCTTTAAGGATAACGGTATGTTCTCTTCGTATGTAACCCTGTCACCTGGAGTTAAACACGAGGATGTTGAAAAAATAATTACTGATGAATATGACAGAATAAAGAAAGAAGGTGTAACACAGGAAGAAGTTACACGTGTAATAAATAAAATCATCGCGGAAACCGCATTCGGAAGGGATGGTTCATATTCAGTTGCCAGCCAGTTAAATGAAGCAATAGCAATAGGAGACTGGACTTACTTTACAAATTATCTGGACAACATTAAAAAAGTTACTCCAAAAGATGTACAGGATGCTGCAAAGAAATATTTTGATCCTGACCAGAGTACAATAGGTTATTTCTATCCGCAGAAGAACAGCAGTGATGAACCGAAGACTGCCGGAAGCATGCAGAGAAGCGGAAACTTCGGAATGTGTTATTATCGGGATCCTGCGCTTTACGAAAATGATCCTTCTATGCTGCTTCCGGGCGCTAAGATATCAGATAACATAACAAGGGAAAAAATAAACGGCATTGATGTTATATTAGCTAAAACAGGAGTTAAAGATGTTATAACATTTCGGGGAAGTTTTGCCGCGGGAGATGCTTTAAGTCCGGAATCCAATTCAATGATAGCAGACCTTACAGGTTTAATGCTTGATAAAGGTACTACTAAAAATGATAAGTTCGCTTTAGCACAGAAGCTTGAAGGATTAGGCGCTGCTTTAAGATTTTCAGTCAGTTCCCATACACTGAATTTTTCAGGGAAGTGTTTGAAGAAAGATCTTCCTACAGTGATTGACCTGCTAGCCGAGCAATTAAGAATGCCGGCATTTTCGCAGGCAGAACTTGACAAGTTAAAGAAGCAGAGAACAGGAAGTTATAGGCAGAGCATGGATGATCCTGCATCCCGGGCTACAAATACTATGTCACAATTGTTGTTTCCTAAAGGGCACCCGAATTACCAGGTACCATTTGAACAGGCAATCGATGACATTAATAAAGTAACAGTTGATGACATTAAAGCGTTTTATAAAAAATACTATGGCCCCAAATCTATGATATTTGTTGCTGCCGGAGATATAGATGAAGCAGCATTAAAATCTTCTTTGGAGAATTCATTTAAAGGTTGGACAGGCGGAGTTGATTATCCGGTATACAAGGGACCTTCCAAATCTTCAGAGGCAAGCACAAAATTTGTTACCATGCCGGGAAAGACAAGTGCTATACTTCAAATTGGTATAGAAACAAATCTGAAAACTTCAGATAAGGATTATTATCCACTGATGTTTGGTGTTGATGTATTCGGCGGCGGAAGTTTTATGGCAAGACTGATGTCTATTGTCCGTGATGATGAGGGTCTCACATATGGAATCTATTCCTGGCTTAGTAATGATACATTCACTGATGGTCAGTGGAATGTAGAAGGAACTTTTTCCCCTAATCTTCTTGAGAAAGGGAACACATCTACAGTTCGTGAGCTGAAGAGATGGGTAAAGGATGGAATTACTGAAGGTGAACTTAAGAACACAAAATCACGTCTCATCGGTGAGTATAAAGTTCAGCTTGCAACTACAAACGGACTAGTGAGCCAACTGGTTAGATTTGCTGAGAGAGGACTGGATGTGAGTTTTATTGACAAATATCCCGATGTTATTGATGCTCTTACATTAGACCAGGTTAACAGCGCAGTTAAAAAATACATCGATCCTGACAAGGTTACAATAGTAGTTGCCGGTAGCATTGATGATAAAGGAAATCCGCTGAAGTAGAGTAAGATAAATTTTCAATGTCATTCCGGAATCAAATGAGTTATGATTAGGATTCCGGAATGGCGATGTTTCTCAGAGGGGTAATTTCTCGTATAATTTTGTGGCAGGTTTATTAAAGATCAGTTTATACCTGTTAGAATTCACAAAACTTAAATCAGTAAATTCGTATCCCTGTTTTCTTAATTCGGCTAAAGTACTATCCTTTATTAAAACCCATTCTCCGGGTTTTATTACTCCCGAATCAAAATTGCGTCCTGTGAAAATCCTTACCTGATTATTATCCTTATATTTCAGAACCACATCGAGATTATATTTATCAAAATGGTCTGTATAGATAATTTTCGTATTATTATTAAGTAAAGTTTTCTTTAAAGCATTTATATCTTTCATTCCGAAAAAACCAGAATAGGCATTCACCATAAGGATACACCCGATTATATATACAGACAGCGCCGCGATTTTATAGTTTCTTTTCAAACTGTTAACAAATAATGCTGTCATTAAAATTACCGGTTCCAGATAAATGTATATATACCAGCTTTTTTTCATATCACTGGGTCTCCATGCTGACAAAGAGACTGTAAATCCGACTGACAGAATTATTATTGCTACAAACCAGATAAGTAACATTATGTTTTTGCCTTTTCGCCATAATATAACAGCCTGAACTACAGCTATCAGGGGAGTGAACAGGTAAAACCTTCTGAAGAAAATATATCTAACATTATCACGGAAAATATAAGTTACAAGTTTTTTCAAATATTCCAACGGGGGTATTGAATTTACATCTTTAGTATAGGGGAAGAAATCATAGTAGCTGTAGAGATAGTTTTTATGCTGCATAGCGAACCGGTAGAAAAAATCAGCCTGTGTTAAATAATAGTAGAAAGATTCCAGTGATAAACCGCAGGCAAATACCATGAAGGCAACAGGAATCTGAATTATAATCTTCCTTTTGAAAACCAGAAACCATAACCAGATAAAGGACATAAGGATAAGAATATATAAAACACTTTCTTTAATAAATAAGGCTAAGGTAAAAAAGATGCCTGCATAGATAGCGCGTCCTATTCTTTTTGTTCTGTATGAAATTAGCAGAAACAGAACCCCGGCGTTTATAAAAAATGAAGCAGGTAGGTCGGTAAAGTGGACAGTAGCAAAGAAAATATCTACGGGGAAAAAGCAAAGCAGGAGAGAGGAAATAAGGGCAGTGGACTTTTTAAGTGACAGCTCGAGTCCGGTAAAATAAATAATTATTATATTACCGATTGAGAATAGGAATCCGGGTAATATAGAAGCGATCTCATTGGTTCCGAAAAGTGCAAAGGATCCTGCAGTCATTAGTATATCCAGTTTCCTGAGAATAAATATGGGATAGCCCATAATATTTGTCAGACTTTCTCCCTTAAGCATCATAAATCCAAGCTGGTCATAATAACCGTCGTCGGAAAAAGCTAGTCCTGTAAAAAAGATAATCCGTACAACTGTTGCCACAACGGCTATTAAAATGAGCATTATAGCAGGAGAGAGAAAAGTATTGTCATTCCCGTTTAATTCTTCTTCGGCAAATAAGTGTGAAAACAAAGAAGAAACAGTATTTACAGAGTCCGGAATTTTAATTTGCTTCATAATAAATGATTCATGATACCATTAAAATTAGTAAATTCAGTGTAATTTCAACTATAATAATCTAAAAATTATACTGATTCTTGTTTATTATTTATTTTTATGGTTAATTAAATATATCAGAAAATGTTAATATCAGGAAAATTAACACAGGATAAATGTTATGGATAAAAGACAATTCGGACTAACAGGACTTGAAGTATCGGCAATCGGATTTGGTGCAGGGCATATTGGAGATTACAAATCCGATGAAAAAGAAGTAGAGCAATTACTAAATACCGCAGTTGATATGGGGATTATTTTATTTGATACTGCTCGCGGTTACGGCGCTTCGGAGGAAAGGATAGGGAAATATCTTTCGAAGCGAAGAAGTGAAATAGTTTTATCAACTAAGGTAGGTTATAGCATTCCTGGTTTTGACGACTGGACATATGATTGCATTATAGCTGGAGTTGATGCAGCATTAAAACTATTGAGAACAGATTATATCGATATTGTGCATCTTCATACTTGTCCGGTTTCAGTTTTGAAGGACACAGGGGTTATTGATGCATTGGAAAAGACAAAGGAAATGGGGAAGATAAAAGTAGCTGCTTATTCAGGTGACAATGAAAATATTACTTACGCTGTTGAGACCGGAAGATTTGGAAGCATACAAACATCAATTAATATAGCTGATCAGAAAAACCTTAACCGTTTGCTTCCGACAGCAAAAGAAAAGGGGCTTGGAGTAATAGCAAAGAGACCCGCAGCCAATTCTCCCTGGAGGTTCAGTGAACAGCCTGTAGGAAATTATGCTGAGCAGTACTGGCTGAGATTAAAGAAGATGAATCTGCTTCAAAGGGAGGGCTTGCAGGAAACCGCATTGCGTTTTGCGGCATATACATGGGGGGTAGACACAATAATTGTCGGCACAGGAAACATTAAACATCTTGAAGAAAACATAAGGATAGTTGAGAAGGGCCCGCTGCCAACTGAGGAATACAATAATATAAGAGATTTATTTCTGGATAATGATAAAAATTGGATAGGGCAGGTATAGGAATGATAAACAAAATAAATATTGTTATCTTAGATGAGTTATTTGTGAGGTTTCATTGAAAAACAGGATACAATCTGTTATAAAAATATTTTTTCTTCTTTTAAATGTTATTCTAATATCAGGATGTTCTGTGAATAAGGAAAGCAGGCAGACATTCGTGAATGATTATCTTGGTATTATTAAAGAAATGAAGAGCCGGAATAGTGTTATGAAGTTGAGAGCAGAATCAATTATAGCATACAGGAAATCGGGATTCATGGATGTAGATAATGCAGAAGCAGCTAAGATGTTGTCACTTGAAGTTATAAGACTTGATTCAATTTCATTAGAACATATTAAAACCATTAAGATGCCTGATAAAGTTTCTGCAGAGATAATAGTTAGCATTAGCGAGGGGATAATGTCATCGATAAAGGGGAACAGTCTTTTTGAGATTAATTACGGCAAGGCGAAGGATCAAAATCTTGAAGAGAGGAAGGCAACAATTCTTAATGTTATACCTGGAATGAGATATCTTGCTGAAGGATTAAATTCAGTGGTTAAATCTGTAGAGAAAATGCAGACATATATAAATGATAACAGTCTTAACGGTGAAGATGAGGTTTCGCTGGCTCTCATTCAATTCAAGATGGAAAGAGATAAGTTAGCGGGATTTAACAGGTAACAATCCCAGTAACAATGCAACTGAAAGAGTTAGTATTGAATCAGACAATCCTGGTTTTATAGTCATCAAAAAAACAATTCCAATAGTCAGAGTGGTTCTTGATTTAAGGGAAAGAAAAAGCATCTTATCACCAAGTTTACTCTGAACATCAGAAGAATAACCAGAAGCTTTAATTTCTTTAATTATTGGTCTCATTCTTTTTCCGGTAACAAAGCTGCCTATAAGGATAAGAACAATAAAGCCTACAAGTGCAACAGTAACCCACGCAGCACTTTTCCAAATAACTGCCATCATATAGATTCCGGGAAGCAGGAGCAGGAGCCAGGAAATTCCGGATATGATAGGCAGAGATGAATAAGTACCCAGCCAGTCATTTAATTTATCAGTTGAGCCTGCTTTTTTAAGTTTAGATTGACACAGCCACTCAATGGTGAGTGAAGCGGAATAAATCAGAGCACCAATTACGTGTAAGAATAGGGAAACAAGGTAAAGCATTTAACGGACCTTTTGTATAAATCTTCAAAGTGTAAAAATAGAACAATTTACTGATTTATTCCCGTGAGGCGGGGCATTCAACTAGTTTATTTCTTAAAGTCAGTTTCGCTAAAGACTTCTGCTCTGAAGGTATAAAGATCGGCAGTGAGCCAGTCATCAGTGTTGAGACCTGCCTTCAGGCAAAGCTGAGAGAGGAATTTTTCTTTGTCCCATCCTGTTTCCTTTGCAACCTGTGGCAGGAACACAGCCTGCTTCCCATTCTTTTTGAGTATAACGCCATCTCTGCCAAGGACAATATCATCCGGACTGTTTACTTTTACTGATGGGGTGAGGACAGAAATTTCAATTTCAACATCGGGTAGTTCGTTTAATGTTAAAGGTTGAAACCTTGTATCGTTAAAAGCAGCAGCAAGCGCCATTCGTCCAACCACATTGTAAAGTGGAAGAGTTTCAGACATACTTCCAATGCATCCGCGCAGTTCACTGTTTTTATTTATAGTAACAAAAGCTCCTTGTTTAGTATTTATAGCTGTAGTTAAATTCCGTGGGAGCGGGAGAGTTTCAGAAGTTAAGAGTTGTTCAATGCTTCTTCTTGCAAGTTTTAGCAGTGTAAGTTTATCATCCTGCGATAACCCTTTATTATTTTCAGTAGAGATATTTTTACTATTCTCATTCGTGGGGATAATATTCTGTTCGGAGGTATAAAATGCAACAGCTCCATAACCAACAACACGGCTGTAATCACCGATCAATGTGTTTCCTGAATTAGCCTGAATTAAAACTGATGCGAAATTACCGCCTGATTCCTTAACGACAGTAACCAGAGCCAGTATAGGACCTTCACCGCAGGCGCAGGTAACCAGGGCTGGAATACCGGAGTTTAATTTATTATCCATAGCATCCCGGATATCTTCAGGATTCATTTTAACAATAGCATCAAGTGTGTTTTTGTCTGTGGTGACTGCATCATCGTAGCCGGGATAATGGGATAGATCGGAGCTTGCAACTATGAGAGCATTTTTATCTTTAATAATTCTAGCAAGTGATCTGCCGAATTTAGAGCAGAGTTGAAGATCAGAAGTTCCTATTACAATAGGAACAATCTTAGCTTTTGGAAAGAGATACTGAATGAAAGGAACCTGAACTTCTACTGAGTGTTCACTTTCCTGCGGGCGTATATCAGCAACACAATCATGGTCTTCATTGAGGAGCTGACCTGTTATGTTATCATCAATTGGGGCTAATCCTAATGGAGTCCGGAATGCGCCCTTGGGATACACAGATATTTCGTTGAAGTCAGTGGTGGTGTGATTGGTTCCAAGAATAACGACAACATCATAATCAAAGTTCTTTACCTGATTAAAGGCATCGGCAGCAATCTGACCTGAATAGATATAACCTGCATGGGGGACAATAATGCCAATAGGCTTTCCCGGATATTTCTGTTTAACAGCATCATCAAATAAATATTTCAAAGCGTTCCTGAGTTTGGCAGGATCAGAGGGATAGAATTTACCCGCAACAGCAGGAGGGCGGATTGAAGAATCATTTGTCTGTCCATTGTTGTCATGGAAACAGAAACAAAGGAATAGTAATAATGTTATTATTATTGGTTTCATTAGTTGTAATAGTAATTAAATATGACCTTATTTTCCACAGGTAAAAATATGGTTGATATCGTACGCCCTGTTGTTTTACTTACCTTCAACTTACCATGTAGTACTTATTTCATAGGATAAAATCGTTTTGAAATCGTTTTGAAAACGTTTTGAAATCGTATTTTTTGTAAAATAAGTTGGGTAAAAAAAGGGGTATGTGTTTAAATATTAGGATGGCAGATAAGCTCAGGGGATTCCCGCTTCCGCGGGAATGACAGACTGAATAAGGGGATTTCGAGGTAAGGGGATGAATTCCCTTAAATTTGATAGTTATATTATATAATCCCAGGCATTAATGCCTGGGCTATAAGGAGGGGATTCTTCGTTTTGTAAATGAATAATGTTGTCGGGGATTGGTCCCCGACACCCCAGAAAGTTTAAAGGGAAGGAAGGACAACTTTTCATTGAGGTTGAGGGGAAGAATATATATTTTTAAGTAATAATTTAATACAGGAGTTCAGATGAACGCAATCATTAAAGAAAAGATTGAACAGGCAGTAAGTATACTTAAAGAAAAAGACATTGATATGTGGCTTACTTTTGTAAGGGAGAGTGCTTATTCAAAAGATCCTGTAATGGATATTATTGTAGGGACAAATGTAACATGGGAATCAGCATTTACAATTTGCAAAGACGGGACATATTCTGCAATAATCGGCTCACTTGATGTGGCAAATATGAAAGCGCAGGGAATTTATGAAGATATAACCGGATATGTTCAATCGATAAATGAACCCCTGGCTAATTTATTTAATTCTAAAAAGCCCAAAAGTATAGCGGTTAATTATTCTAAGAATTCGAACATTGCAGACGGTCTTTCGCATGGTATGTACTTGATTCTTATGGATCATCTTAAAGGAACGGGTTATGAAGATAAGCTGGTTTCCTCAGAAGAAATTATTGCGGCACTGAGAGGAAGAAAATCAAAAGCGGAGATTGCTAATCTTACGGAAGCTGTTAATGTAACACTTTCCATTTATGATGAAGTTACTAAATTTATGAAACCAGGTATGACTGAACAGCAGGTAGCTGATTTTATATTAAGTCGTGTAAAAGAAAAGGGATTGGAAACAGCATGGGAAGAAGACCAGTGTCCGGCGGTATTTACAGGGCCTGATTCGGCAGGTGCGCATGCTGAACCGACAAAAAGGATAATTCAAAAAGGGCATGTTCTTAATATTGATTTCGGAGTAAAAATTAATGGATATTGTTCAGACCTTCAGAGGACATGGTACTTTTTAAGGGATGACGAAGATAAAGCTCCTTCTGAAGTGCAAAGAGGTTTTGATGTAATCAAAGATTCAATTCAATTGGTGGCGGATAAATTAAAACCGGGTGTTATGGGTTGTGAGATGGACGATATAGCAAGAAATTTTATTGTTAAAAACGGATATCCGGAATATCCGCACGGTCTGGGGCACCAGGTAGGAAGAATAGCTCATGACGGAGGGTGCGGACTTTTCCCAAGATGGGATCGATATGGAACAATTCCCTATATGAAAGTTGAAGAATCCCAGGTTTATACAATTGAACCAAGATTGCCGGTTAAGGATTTCGGTGTTGCTACAATTGAAGAAGAAGTTTTTGTTACAAAAGACGGATGCAGGTATATATCTAAACCTCAGAAAGAATTATATCTGATTAAAGCAGATTAGAATTCGCAATTGCGTACATAAGATTCTTCGAGTAAATCCTGGTATTGTTCGAGGGGAATTTCTATCGCGCCGAACATTTTGAGGTGGGGTGTCATATACTGAACATCGAGTAAAACAAAATTATTTTGTTTAAGGTGTTCAAGAAGATAAGCCAGAGCAGCTTTCGAAGCCTGTGGGACAAGAGAGAACATTGACTCGCCGAAAAAAGCACCCCTGAATGTTATTCCATATAGACCCCCGGCTAAATTTCCATTCTGCCAGACTTCAACGGTATGAATATGTTTTCTATTGTACAACCGCTGATATGCTTCAATTAATTCGTCCGTAATCCAGGTTGTTTCCCTGTTTGCACAAGCTTTTACTACAGGAAGAAAATCGAAATCCTTTCTGAGTTCAAAATCATGTTCTTTAATAAATTTCTTTAGTGAACGGGGGATATTGAAATTGGACAAGGGTATAATTGTCCTGATATCAGGAAAGTACCAGTCAATTTCACTATTTTTATCCTCAGCCATAGGGAAAGCACCGCTGGCGTACATCCTTAGCATATTGTCCGGAAGGAGGAGATCCTTTTTATTATAAATATTTTTTCTCATCATTTAATTAAATAAATATAGCAAAAAAGGAATTATTTGTGGAGATAAAGTTCAATCTGGAGTGTACAAGAAAGGGTATAATACTGCCGATTTTACTGGTTTTTCATCCTTTAAGATAGTAAGTTAGGTTCTAATTTTTTTTAACCGATATATGAACTGTAAACGTAATAATTTTTATAAAACAACAACTAATATCTCATCCATGAAGAGTAAATCTGAACATATTCAGAGTCGTCTTCAATCAAAATTCTGAATAAACTATGAACAAACTTGCAGTAATCGCATTAGGCGGCAACGCTTTATCACGTGGCAATGAAGCCGGAACAATTGAACAACAGGAAAAGAATACCGAAAATACAATGGTACACCTTGTCGGATTAATTCAAAAAGGTTATAATATTGTTATCACGCATGGTAACGGACCACAGGTGGGGAATATACTTTTGAGGAATGAAGCCGGGTACACCACATACAAGATTCCTAAAATGCCCCTTGATATTTGTGTGGCTGATTCACAGGGCGGTATTGGTTATATGATTGAAAAGGAATTAAGGAACGCACTTAAGGAACATAACATTGAAAGAAATGTTGTTTCAATAATTACTCAGGTGATTGTAGATAAAAATGATCCTGCATTTCAGAATCCAACAAAACCTGTAGGAGCTTTTTATATTAAAGAAGAAGCTGATCTGCTTGCAAAAGCAAATAAATGGGTATTCAAAGAAGACCCAAGGAAAAGAGGATGGAGAAGGATTGTTGCTTCACCAAAACCGATAGAAGTTTTAGGTAAGGATCTGATTAAAAGGTTGGCTGATGAAGGAACAATTGTAATAGCTGCAGGAGGCGGAGGTATTCCAGTTTACATGGAAAATGGCAGGATTGAACCAGCAGAAGCAGTAATAGATAAAGACCTTGCATCTTCACTGCTCGCAAGGGAAATTGGAGCTGATTGTTTGTTTATACTTACAGATGTTCCAAAAGCATATATTAATTTTAATACACCTGAACAGAAGCCCCTTGATGTTATTACACTTAATGAAGCTCAGAAGTATTATGATGACGGACAGTTTACGGCTGGAAGTATGGGTCCTAAAATAATGGCGGCGATTCAGTTTATAGAAGATAACGGAAAAGAAAGTATTATTACAGAAGCGACTCAACTATCCAATCCTGATTGCGGAACAAGAATTATTTCAAACAATTAAACGGAATTACAATGGCTGTAAATATGAAAGGCAAAAGCCTGATTGAAATAAACGATCTAAGTCTGGAAGAAATTTATCAGATCTTTGATTTGAGCAAAACATTAAAAGAAAAACTTTATACAGGTGAACCCCACAAGTTACTTGAGGGAAAGACACTTGGTATGATTTTCTCAAAACCTTCAACGCGAACCAGGATATCGTTTGAGGCGGGGATATTTCAGCTTGGCGGTATGGGAATGTACTTTAACCAGAACGATCTGCAATTAAAGAAGAGTGAAAGTGTATCTGATACAGCAAAAGTTCTTTCACGTTATTTGAGTGGAATAATGATAAGAACATTTGACCACCAGGATGTTATTGATCTTGCGAAATATGGTTCGATACCGGTAATTAACGGTTTGACTGATCTTCATCATCCCTGCCAGGTTTTAACCGATCTTTTTACCATCCTCGAAAAGAGAAGGACATTAAAAGGATTAAAGCTTGCTTACATAGGCGACGGCAACAATATGGCTCATTCACTTCTGCATGGATGTTCAAAAGTTGGAATGGATATTACAATTGCTTCACCGGGCGGTTATACTCCACTTAAATCAGTTGTTGATGAATCGATGGTAAATGCTAAATATATGGGAAGTAAAATAGAAATTACTGAAGATCCTGTAGCTGCAGTAAAAGACGCGGATATTATTTACACCGATGTCTGGGCAAGTATGGGACAGGAAAAAGAAGCTGCCGACAGAAGGAAGAAGTTTATTAAGTATCAGGTAAATACTGAGCTTGTAAAAAACGCGAAGGATGATTATATTTTTATGCACTGTCTTCCGGCGCATAGAGGAGATGAAGCTACAGACGAAATTTGTGACTCGCCTAATTCAGTAATCTTTGATGAAGCAGAAAACCGTTTGCACGTTCAGAAAGCTATAATGGCGTTGGTGATGTAATTTGTTTACTCATCAATTTTTACTTCAAGCTGAATGATAAGGTAACCTTTTATAGTTTCATAGCCGCCGAAAGTTACACCTAATAAAACCGAGATCATTCCAAGAAGGAATACTGAGGTAACTAAAAATGTTAATTCCTGTGTGCCTATATAATACTCAATTCCAATTAATAGGGATGTAATTACAAATAACGCAACACCAATTGTATAAGATAATACCGAATTGCGCACAAGTTTGACTCTGAACCTTAGGGCAGTAATTTGTTTTGAAATACTTTCAAGTCTCACATTTTCTTCAAGGTTTGCATACTTATCACCCAGTTTCGCTAAGATTTTTCTTCTTTCCTCATTTAAGAGTCTTATTCTGTTAACCACCAGGGAATATTTATTGTTTATTCCGAGAATGAGCAAACCGCACGCGGATATCATTATGCCGGGGGCAAGCATAAGCTGGATGATTTCTACAATACTAATTTTATTCATAATATAATGTGCGTCTATTTAAATTACTTCAGATATTAATTACTACAGAGTAAAAATAAATAAAATAATATAAACTTTGACCTAAATCGCGGTTCGTTTTATAAAGTCAGTGATCACTTTATCGGATGAATTCAAAAGGTCGTCAGGAGTGCCGGAAAAGTGTATTTTACCATTATTCAGGAGAGCGACTTTATCCGCAACGTTTTTAACGCTGTACATATCGTGCGTTACAACAATGGAAGTAACAGTGAGTTTATTATTGAGTTCTTTGATGAGGTTGTCAATTGAATCAGACATTATGGGATCTAATCCTGTAGTGGGTTCATCATAAAGGATATATTCAGGATTTGTAACCAACGCTCTTGCCAAAGCAACTCTTTTTTTCATGCCTCCTGAGAGCTCAGCAGGTTTTAATTTCTGAACACCCGGTAATCCAACAAGCTCAAGTTTTGCAGCAACTATCTGTTCAATCTCATCCTTGTTTATTTTAAACTGATTTTCAACGAGCGGAAGACCTATATTTTCTTCAACGGTCATAGAATCAAACAAAGCGGAACCCTGAAAAAGAAAACCAAATTTCTTTCTTAGTTCATACAATTGTTTTTCTTCAAGTTCGCTGACAATTTGACCTTCCACGGATACATGACCTGCATCCGGCTGCAGTAGTCCCACAATATGTTTTATCAGAACGCTTTTTCCTTCACCGCTTCTTCCTATGATTACCAGGGTTTCGCCTTTATGGATGGAAAGATTAACGCCATTAAGAACCTGTTTTTCCCCGAAGTTTTTATATAGGTCAACTATTTCAATCATAATGTTTTTATTTTAATTACATTAAAATATGGAATTTTCTTTAATAGAATACTCTTTCATTGATTGAATTTTGTAAATTTGTCATATAAACTATAACCATTCCGGAGATCCAATGAAATTGACCATGTCTCTCCTCATCATTCTATTTTCAGTTACAATATTCGCACAGCAGACCTATTACCGTGAAAATAAATTCTGGATGACTTCACCCGGAGCATTTAAAACTGGTTTGTACGGATATGATAATCCGGCTGTTTTAACTTATCAGAACCAGGCTGATTTTTATCTAACCGGATCTAATGAAAATGGAGATAAAGAATTTACAAACACTGGTTTTTTTATAGCCATTCCGAATTTCGGGCTAGGGTTAATAAATGAAAAACTTAACGGTACAAGTGTTACAGATTACAAAATATCCGCTGCCATCGGTACTCCCGCAATAAGTGTCGGGTTCGGATACGGATGGTCTTCAGGAAATACAAATTATTTTGACAGATCTAACATATTTACAATCGGACTCCTTTATCGGCCGTTACCATATATTTCTGCCGGGTTGATTGGCGACTATCTATCTTCCGGAAGTAATGAAGGCACAGTCGATCTTGCAGTTCGACCGCTGGGGGATGAGAAAATATCTGTATTTGGAGATTATTCGTTTAATAAAGATATTTTTAATCAGGATAATAGCTGGAGTGCCGGTGTTGCCTTGGAACCGCTTCCGGGATTCAGAGTTACGGGAAGATACTTTGAACAAAAATTATTTACTGTAGGTGTTGAATTAAGTCTTGGAAGAGTAAGTTTTTCAAGCATGACAAACCTGGATAGGGACGGCAAATATCAGTTTAATACTTTTGGAATTAGAGCCGGTTCTTATGACAGAAACCCTTTTCAGAAATTAAAACCAAGTAATGAATATGTTGATCTTAATCTTATTGGAGGCATGAAATATACACGGTTCCGTTTCTTTGATAACACAAAGACGCTTTATGAGATACTTGACCAGATTAAAACTGCGGCTAAGGATGAATCAGTTGCCGGGATCGCTATAAATACTTCAGGAATGAGTATAAACCGTGAAATGCTTTGGGAGATGCGTGAGGAACTCAGGAAATTCAAAGAAACAGGGAAGAAAGTTTATGTCTACATGGACCGTCCCGGAATGGATGAATATCATTTTGCCACCATAGCGGATAAAATAGTATTGGATCCACAGGGAATAATTTTACTTCCGGGTTATATATTCGGGAGACAGTATTATGCAGGTTTATTAGAGAAACTCGGTATCGGTTTTCATGAGTGGAGATATTTTAAATTCAAATCAGCCGAGGAATCTTTTTCAAGAAAAACTATGAGTGAAGGGGACAGTATTCAATGGAAGAAATTGATTGATGATTATTATGCTCTGGCTAAATCAGATATTTGTTCAGGAAGGAAAATATCTTCAGAGAAATTTGAAGAGCTAATTAATAACGAAGTCGGATTTCTTCCTAAGGATGCTGTGGCACAGAATCTGGTTGATACTCTGGGTAGATGGGATACTTTAATTGAAATGATTAGGAAACTTGAGAAGACAGATAAATTTGTCAACCCGTCATCTTTGGCAAAATACAATCTTCCAATAGATAACTACTGGGGAGAGAAACCGGAAATAGCTCTGATATATGCAATTGGAGCATGTGCAATGGATGAGGGTATTAATGCCCGCAGTCTTGTAAATTATGTGAACCGTGCAGTTGAGAATGGCAATGTTAAAGCGATTGTTTTAAGAGTCGATTCTCCCGGCGGTGACGCTCTGGCTTCTGATATAATTGCCGAGGCGCTTAAAAAAGCCAAGGGGAAAAAACCAGTTATAGTTTCGCAGGGTTATGTTGCAGGGTCAGGCGGTTACTGGCTTTCGATGTATGGTGATACAATTCTGGCAGCTCCAAATACTATAACAGGTTCAATTGGTGTAATCGGAGGATGGGTATATAATACCGGTTTTAAAGAAAAGCTGGGTCTTTCGACTGATTATGTTAAGCATGGAGATCATGCAGATCTGGGATTCGGAGTTGTTATGCCATTTATAGGAATTGCACTTCCTGACCGCGATCTTACTCCAATTGAACAAAAGAGAGTGGATAATTCAATATTAAACACATATCATGAGTTTGTTGGTAAAGTTGCTGCAGGAAGGAATAAAACGACATCTTACATCGATTCTATCGGGCAGGGGAGAATATATTCCGGAACTGATGGAATAAAAACAGGATTGATTGATCTAATCGGCGGAATGCCCGATGCAATTGATTTAGCAGTAAGCAAAGCAGGACTTACCGGGAAAGTTTTTGAGGTTAAGGAATATCCACCGGCTGGCTTAATAAATTTCGGATCTTTTTTGCCTAAGATCCCGTTTATGCAAGTTGAGGAAGATCCAATGATAAAAAACATTAAGTTCCGGCTTCAGTATAACGGAGTACCATTACCTGCAATGCCTCTTGAGGAGGTAGATTATATGCCGGTTTATTAAATAGTTATTCATTGTCATCCCCGCGGAAGCGGGGATGACTTAAGTTATTTTTCTTCTATTTGAAATACCGGTTTTATATCAACAGGTAAATGGACAAGCTTACTTCTAAGCTTTTCCATTGATGGTGTAAATACAGCATATTTTGCAAGGAATTTAATTGCACCTGCATAATTCCCGGTTGCCTGTATCATTAAGATTTTATTAGCCAGATCTTTCAGGGAGGGATAAATTTTATCGAAATTAACCCTTACCTTTTCGGTCTTTGGGTTATATTCATATCCGCCTTTTTCCAGCAGGAAGTTATATATTATTGCTGTTCCGGCGCCATGTGCTTCGTTTATTCCAAACCGAACGGTACGAAATACTCCTGCAAGAAAAGTTATATAAGTTTCCTTATCGAAATCTTTCGGGTAAACTCCTTTATCAATGAGGAAAATATTGTTGTACATTCCAAGAATATCTGCCTTACATTCTTCCAGCTTTGAATAAGTTTCCTTTAGTTCCTTATTCACTTCAGTTTTTACTCCATTGACTTCAATAATACCCGGTCCCACCCCATGCGACATTTCGTGCATAAGGGTATGGTTGAAGAAGCCATTAAAAGTAACATATTGAAGCTGATCTTTATCGAGCACAATTTGAGCAATTGGCATAAGCAGTTTCTCGAATTTTGCTTCATGAACATTTTTCAGCATTTCTTTCTTTGAGCCTTTTGCTACGCGCACCTTCTCGTCGTTAGGCAGATTAAATGCAAGAGTCTGAATGCCTGCTTTAGTATCTCCTCCTGAATAAATCTCATTTACAACAGTGATAGGTGAGTCGGATCCTCTTTTTGGTGTTTTTATATTGTTTATCAAGCGGGAGATGATCCTCAATCTCAGCAAGGTAGCTACCGAATTTTTCAAGTTTATCGCTTTCGACAGGATCTCTTATTGTAAGGAAACTTTCAAATGAGGCTTTATAATTAAAAAGATTATCTTCATATACCTCATAAGGACCAATAACAAATTCTATTTTTGAATCTTTCAGATCCATCCACGCCATATCGCTTTCAAAATAATTATTTGTCAGGAATGCTTTCGCACAGAGGACAAGATATTTTTTTAGTGATGAGTTATCGCTATAATCCGCAGCTTCATTCAATAAATTTGCAGCTATAGTAAGTTTGTCCTTGTAAAATTCCGAATAGGGGATTGCTTTGAGTCCGTTTTTATCTCTCCTTATAACAGTTAATTCAGAAGTGAAAGCTTCTTTATCACCGGGATGTTTATCAATCCACTTGTTGAACTCATCTTTAGTCATATCTGCTGGATAAAAATTGGCTCCCAGGGGTTTATTATTACCTCCAAAGAAAGGTTTATCATGATCCAGCCGGTCAAACGGACCAGCCATTATGTTAAAGTATTCCAGAGCAAGTTTGTCGTATTCACTTTTTGATGACTCAAGGTCCTTCTTTATCTGTTCATTCTTTGAGTACACCTGCGTGCCGAATATTTCATCCATTACCTTCGAAGCAAGGAAGAGCTTTTGTACAACAACTTTTTCTCTTTCATCAAGAAGAGTTGTGTCATATTTAAGTTCTACAGGAACGAACTGAGCAATTTTTTCTTTCATCATCTTAATATCCTTCTTCCCTGTGGCGAATAGTATTGTTGGTCCTGAAATAAGAATCAGAGTTATAACAATAAATTTTAATTTCATAAATCCTCGTAAAAAATATAGAGTAATGCTATTAAATATAATGATAGAATTCAAACGGTTTGTTGATTTTTATGAAATATTATGTAAATATAGCAGAATTAGGAAGGGGATCACCTGGAAAAAATTACATTGATAATGCTCTTAGCAGTTTTTTCTTTGCAATCTGGAAGATTGTTTCCTCATAAGGGAAGTCAAGATCAGTATTGCAATAAAAAACGGGCAGACTTTTATCTTCCATCTCATTTACCAGAATATTTACCTGAGAGACAATCTTATCAGCGGTAATCATAGGAATTGATTTCTGGAAAACTGTAGTAATTGATTTTATGGGAGCTGAATTTGTGTTAAAAAGGATGCAATGGAAGCTGTAAATATTTAACGAGTTTTCTATATTATCAGGAATTAAGATATAGCCGTTGTCTTTATTGATTGATGTACCATTAATAATCTGAAGGTCGATATTTTCATCAACGAACTCAAAAATTGCGATACCTTCATTAAGGATCGGGTTTAACTGAGCTTGAGCCCACATTATCAGATTGCTAAATTCATCAAAAGCCTCTTCCCCGGAGTCAAGGTTTCCAAAAATACAAATATCTTCATCTGATTCTTTATAATAGCTTTCAGATGATTCATTCGGTCCAACAGATTGCATTATATAGTTTTCAATTTTAACCGATAAACTGACTAATTCGGTCATTGTAGGATAAAGTTTATTTTTCCTTAAGTTCGCCGAGTATTCCTTGAGGGAACCAAGTATTTTATACTTTATGATTTCGGTATCTTCACTACTTTTTAGAGTATCAATTGTTAATCTGTTCATTGTTTTGCGGCTTAATTTTACAAGATTAAGTACAATTTTTATACCACTCAAAGGATTTGAAAATAGATTAAAATAGGTAGAAAGGGGATTATCAAATTAAGATAATTGTACTAGTTGGTCTATTTATGGTACAATTAAGAGGAGAAATTTTAAACTGTAACTTCGGCAATCTCAATTTCATCTTCAATCTTAATTCTTGATGAAATATCTTTTAAGGAAGCCCGGCTTTCCATTAATTCAGGAAGGTATTCAGAGGAAGAAATGAAAGTCCATAAATACGAAACAATAGCATAAATGTCTCCGGTTGTAAAATTATCGAGATCAATTGAGATGTAAAGAACAACAAGGAAAACAATTAATAGAGTTAATCTCATGAAGCCGAAATTGAAGCCATTATATTTACCGATTTTGGTTTGTACATTTGCCATGGATTTATAGATGTCACGGATATTTTCCGGTTTTTTAGTTACAAAAGTATCAACGATGTTCTCATATTGGTCATGGAGATCTTTCTGAAGAAACAAAACTCTTTTGTTATAAAACTGGCTAATAATACCGAGCGGGATTACAACAAGCATACACGCGGCGGAAATTCTCCAGTCAAAGATTGTTAGAGCAAATACAGCTCCAACAATAGCAATTGTTTGCTCCATAAGTTCGGGAATTCGGTACTGAAGAAAATTAATATATTCGTGAGAAAGTTGAGCTCTGCCGGCAGTTATGGAAGTATTTATATTGTCCCGGCTACCCCTTCTTGTAATTTTGGTTACTATATCCGCAAAAATATTCTGAAATATTTTCGGCTCGTACATTCTCCTAATAGTACCTGTTCCGGAATTTATTGCGTAAAGAAGGATCCACAAGAAGAGAGGTAAAAATTTAACAGGAGGAAGTTGAAAAACCTGTCCATTGGCTTTTAATATAAATTCATCTATAAGAGCACCGAAAATCCATGGTTCAATTATCCAGGCAACATTTTCCACTATAGTAAGTGAAAAGATAAAGATGATTTTTTTCTTATATGTCCTGAATAAGTCAAGGAGTTTCATTTTTTGCAGCAGATTGTCAGCACAAATTTATTATTTATAGTCTGTAAATACTAATCTAAAAATTAGTGACTATTTAATAAATATGCGATTTCTGATTGTTTTTGAGGTTTTATAGCATTTTAGGTAAAAAATACACCTTAAGAAAGAAATAAAGAGTCATCGATGAGCCTATGAAAATGACTATTTTCTTTACTTTTACAGGGTCATATTTCCTTGCATAATAAGCACCCCCGAATCCGCCAATTATAGCCCCGGTAATCATTACAGAAGTCTGCATCCAGAGAATCACACCTGCTGAGATAAAAATCATAGCCGCAATTCCATTAATGCAGCTCCCCAGCACAACTTTAAATGCATTCATTTTGTGAATATTATCCATGCCCATTAATGCAAGTGCGGCAAGCATCATTATTCCCATACCTGCTCCAAAAAAACCACCGTATAAAGCAATAAACAGTTGTAGAAAGATGGTTCCTGCTATTGTCCGGAAACGACTTATTTCCTTAGCATTCTTCCTGTTTTTAAAAGCAGAAGTTATTTTTCCGCCAAATATAAAGAGCAAATTTGCCAACAGCAGCAGCCATGGTACAAGAGCCATAAATGTATTTGGCGGAGTCCTTAGCATAATTACTGAACCTGCAATTCCTCCGATAAAACTGGTTATCACCATCAGCGGGAGAATTTTTCTTTCTTCTATCAATTCAAGTTTATATCCGCCAACACTTGCCAGTGATCCCGGAAAAAGAGCCACGGAACACATAGCATTTGCGTTTATAGGCGGGACACCTGTAAAAATGAGTGCAGGGAAAGCTATAAAGCTACCGCCTCCTGCTATGGAATTTATTGCACCGGCAATTGCAGCAGAAAAAAAAAGAAGTATTCCCTGTAGAACGTTCATGTTTTATTCGAAAAAGATTAAAGTATAATTATAAAAGTAAATAAAATAAAGTAAAATATTGAATAGTAATGTCAGGAATAATATGATATTGATAGGGGACCGTATAAATAAATCGGACGAACTGCCAGATTTTCCGGAAATAATCTGGCAGTTCGATTTTTGAATTACATTAAATATACTTAAAAAAGTGAATCAAAATTTTGATTTGGAATATTGACAATAAAAACCAATTTATAGTTTAATTTCTGTTTAAAAGAAGAGCTGCCGGTGAGAGGTCCGGCAGTCTTTTAAGAAGTGTGTTTTCTCCGTGAGGGAGTAAGTGTTAAAACTATTTTCTATTTTCTATTTTAGTTTGTTCAAGTTATGTGCCAATATGTTTTCTTTACTTTTTAATTCAAATCAGGTATCAGTAATGTACCAGTTTGGGATAATTAACTAAAATGATTCAGATTAGTACAGAAATTGGATTTAAAAGCTAGTTTAAGTCAATGGCATGAAGATGGCAGTGTTAATTTGGAAATAAAATGTTATTTTAAAGATAATTAGTGAGGATAATATATGTTAAGCAACGATGTTGATATACAAGTCGATCTTGAAGCTGAAATAATAAAATTAAAGAAGAAATTAAACGCAGTAATACTAGCTCATTATTACCAGGAATCAGAAATCCAGGATATTGCAGATTTTGTGGGTGACAGTCTTGAACTCTCACGAAAAGCCAAAACAACCAGGGCAGATGTTATAGTTTTTGCCGGTGTACATTTTATGGCAGAAACAGCGAAAATATTAAACCCGGGGAAAACCGTTTTATTACCGGATCTTGATGCCGGCTGTTCTCTAGCGGATTCATGTCCTGCGCCATTATTTAAAGCTTTCAGGGCGCAACACCCTAATCATCTAGCTATAACGTATATAAATTGTACAGCCGAAGTTAAAGCTCTAAGTGATATTATTTGCACATCAAGCAATGCTGAAAAAATCATAAACCAGATTCCCAAAGACCAGCCCATTTTATTTTCTCCTGATAGGAATTTAGGCAAATATCTTATCAAAAAGACCGGGCGTGATATGTTGTTATGGGATGGTGCATGCATTGTTCACGAAACTTTTAGTGAACGGAAAATTATTGAACTTAAAATGCAGTACCCTGAAGCTAAAATAATTGCCCATCCGGAATGTGAAGATCATATTCTTATTAAGGCAGATTTTATTGGGTCAACCAGCAAGTTACTAAACTATGTACAGGAAGATAACTCATTAAGTTATATTGTTGCAACCGAATCCGGTATTCTTCATCAGATGAAAAAGATGGTACCTGATAAAACATTTATAGCAGCACCCCCTGAAAAAAATTGCAACTGTAATGAATGTCCATTTATGCGGCTTAACACTTTAGAGAAACTCTATCTGTGTATGAAAAACAAGACGCCTGAAATTAAATTATCTGATGAACTGATCGCAAGATCTTTAAAACCAATTGAGAAAATGCTTGCTATGAGTTGATCTTCTTAAGTATTATCTTAAAGGTGGCTCCTTCCCCGGGAGCAGAGTTTTTTACAAAGATCTTACCTTTGTGATATCCTTCTATAATTCTTTTAGAGAGACTTAGTCCTAAACCCCAACCTCTTTTTTTAGTGCTGTATCCGGGTCTGAATACATCTTTTCTTCGATTAATATCTATACCTTTACCGTTATCGGTTACATCAATCTCTACTTTGTTCTTCAAGTCTTTTACTATTACATCTATTTTACCATTTTTACTTTCAATAGCATCAAGCGCATTTTTAATCAGGTTTTCAATAACCCAGCCAAACAGGGTCTGGTTTAATTCTGCACAGACAATTTTATCACCTTTAACATTCAGTTCTATGCTCTTACCGGTTTGAGGTAATCTTCTCTGGTAATATTCAGTTACTTTTTTAACTTCTTCATAAACACATTGTGGTTTAAGTTCAGGAGTAGAACCTATCTTTGAAAACCTGTATGTAATTTTATTCAATTTTTCAACATCGTTTTCTATTTCATCAGTAATATCGGCTACTTTATCGGGGTTAGTGTAATTCATTTTAAGCATTTCAACCCATCCCATAAGGCTGGAGAGCGGAGTACCAAACTGATGAGCAGTTTCCTTAGCCATACCCACCCAGATATTACTTTGTTCGTTTCTTTTTATATTGCTGAAACCGATATAACCTGTAAGTATAAACAGAGAAGCAAAAATGATCTGCAGATAAGGGTAAAACTTTAATCTATTAATGAGGTTGCTATCTCCGTAATGTATTCTCTGAAGAATAACGGTATCCTGGTAAGTTATATTAATTGGAGCATTTATTGCATCCATCTCCTTTATTTTCATACCCAGAAGTTTCAGGCTTTTCTCCTTTGACAGGGTAGAGTCAATATCAACGTTCCTGATATCTGTTTTGCTGTCGGGATTTACAGTGTTGTGTGCATCGGTAAGAATTAATGGGAAGTCCATTGGTTTAATAATGTTGTCGAAAAGAAAAGTGATATCAATATCAGGAGCTGATTTATTAGCAATATATTCAATTCCCCGTGCATATAGTTCTACCATCTGCCTTTCTTTTACCTGAAGCCTGTTTACGAGGTCTTGAGTATATATCAAAGTTGCCCCTGCAATTAGTGTAGCTATAACAAACAAAGTAAATTTAATATTTACAGAGGCAGGTCCACCTGACATTTTCATACAGGAATTCCGTATTATTTATGATATACTAATTACTAAATGTCTGTTCTCTTTTAGGCCCTACAGATATAATTTTTATGTTTATTCCCGAAGCCCTGGAAATAAATTCAAGATATTCTTTTGTCTTCTGGGGCAGTTCATCATAAGATCTGCAGTCAGAGATATCAGAATTCCAACCAGGTAAAGTTTGATAAACCGGTTTTACACAAGATAATCTTTCAACATCAGTCGGGAAAGATTTTAATATTTTACCTTCAAGTTCGTAATTAACACAAACTTTGATTTTTTCAAAATGACTTAATACATCCAGCTTTGTAACAGCAACATAATCAAGGCCGTTAATCATAGATGAATAATTAACTAATGGAGCGTCATACCAGCCGCAGCGTCTTGGCCGTCCTGTAGTTGCACCAAACTCAGCGCCTATATTTTGGAGCTTCTTTCCGTCATCGTCATTCAGCTCGGTAGGGAAAGGACCCATCCCAACACGAGTAGTGTATGCTTTTACGATACCTACAATTTCAGTAATCTTATTTGGTGGAATTCCTGTTCCGGTGCAAGCACCTCCGGAGGTTGGATTTGATGAAGTTACGTAAGGATAAGTGCCATGGTCTACATCCAGCAGCGCACCCTGTGCTCCTTCAAGTAAAACAGATTTTCCTTCCGCTATTGCATTGTTCAGATAAGCCGGCACATCTTTTATGTATTTATCAATTCTCTTATCAAACTCAATATAAGTTTTTACAATTTCTTCAACATCAAGCCCTTCGTGGCTGTATATTTTACTTAAAAGGTTATTCTTTTCTTTCAGATTAAATCTGATTTTTTCCTCGAGCACTTTTTTATTAAGAAGATCAACAATCCGGATGCCTTTCCTGTCATATTTATCAAGGTAGCAGGGACCAATGCCTTTGCCTGTAGTTCCGATTTTGCTTTCACCTTTTTCGTTAATAGAATCAAGCAGTTTATGGTAAGGCATAATCAGATGAGCATTATGGCTGATAAATAATCTTCCTTCACAATTAATTCCAAACTTTTCAAGGAGATCAATTTCTTCAAGAAGTGCACTGGGGTCAATTACAACGCCGTTTCCAATAACACAGATGCAGTTTTCTCTTAAAATACCTGAGGGAATTAAATGAAGAATATATTTTTTATCGCCGATCTCAACGGTATGTCCTGCATTTGCGCCGCCCTGATATCTGGTTACTATATCAAATTTTTCGCTCAGAATATCGACGATTTTTCCTTTGCCTTCATCTCCCCATTGGCTGCCGACCAGAATTGTAACACTCATATTAAACCCTAATTTATGCAATAAATAAAAAACTCCGGTTAAAGCCGGAGTCTTTAAACTTAATTAAAATAATTAATAAGCCTTATTTAGAAAAACTACCAATTGCTTTTTCAATGTCATCAAAAGTTTCGAATATAGTAATAAGCTTTGTGATTACTAAAAGGCTTTCAATCTTATCAGTAGCACCAGATAATTTCATTGAACCCTCTGCCTTCTTCATTGTTGTCAGACCGCTGATCAACATGCCAATTCCGGAGCTATTCATAAATTTCACATCTGACAGATCAACTACAACTTGTTTTTTCCCTTCATCAATCAGTTTATGCAGAAGTTCGTTAAAATCTTTAGTGTCATCACCGCCCATCACATTTCCCTTTAGTTCAATGACGACAGCTTCGTATCTTTCGGTTGATTTTATTTTCATTAATAACTCCTAAAATGTTCAGGTTAATTTAATCAGTTAGCCAAATTTAAGCAAGAAAATTTAATTTTGCATTATATTCTGTGATGTTATCTTAATTATTAAATAGTTAATTTTTAATTACGGAACTTCGTCATTAAAGAATCGTCTAAAATTATGAAATTCAACAAAAGAAAAAGTAAAAAAGAATTGCAATATCCGCAGATTTTACAGTTAGATGATGATTTTTCACTGATTCAGAGGTTTATTGAAGGAGACGAGTCGACCTTCAAAACCCTTGTTCAGAGGCATAAAGACAAGATCAGGAACATAATTTACCTTATGCTCAGCAACAGTGATTCGGTAGACGATATAGCTCAAGAAGTTCTTATAACAGTTTATAAGAACCTGAAAAGTTTCAGGTTTGAATCTCAATTCTCCACCTGGCTTTACAGAATAACGGTAAATAAATGTAAAGACCACCTCCGGAGGGTTAAAATAAGGAGCATTTTTACTCCTATTACAAATGATGGGGAACACCCGTCTTATACTCCGTCAACCGAAAATAAGGACGTTTCGGAGATTGTACAGAAAGCAATATTGCAGCTTCCTGAAAAATTGCGAGTTCCTTTGCTTCTGAAAGATATTGAAGGATTAAGTTATCAGGAAATCTCTGAAGCAGTTAATTGTGAAATCGGCACGGTTAAATCGCGGATATTCAGAGCAAGGGAAGGTTTGAGGAATTTACTCAAACCTTTTGAGACGGAGTTGATGGCATAATGGAAAAAGATAATAAATATGAAAAACTATCCGCATATGTGGACGGGGAATTGTCTCCCGGTGAAATGGACAAATTTGAAGAGGAGATTGCTCTTTCTCAGGATCTCCAGAAAAAACTTGATGAACTTAAAAAGTTAAAACAATTAACAACTACCTCTTCAAAAAAACTACCTGAATCTCCTTATTTTGAAACCAGACTGTTTGCTTCACTGGCAGGTCATAGTTCTTCTGCATTCAGATTAAAAAGATTATCTCCATTTGTTGGTTTTGCTATTCTGACAGTATCATTAATGATATTCCTGAAATTTAATCCACAGGTTATTGACAGACTTGTTGAACAGCAGAAAACAAACCTTGCGGGTTTTTACAAGCAGAACCTGAAACCACTACTTTATGCCGCTAACCTTTCAAATGAAGACATATTCAATTTCGCCTTTGACAGCCGGCTTCCATTGGATAAGAACAACAGCCAGTACCTGCAGCTTGGTTATGATACTCTCGGTAAAGGATACTTCGAAATCAAAACGGGAAATGTTGCCGCCGCGAACCAGAATAACCTTGAGAAGTTTATTAAAGCTCTTGATCTTAACGCACCGCAGAGAGTAAAAGTTGATTCCATTCTTCAGGCTTACGCAGAAGATATTCAGTCACAGGTGCTTGTTAATGATAAAAATACAGTGGCAATAAATCCAAACATCTGGAATTTTAAGAAAGCCATTCTTGCGGATATTATTGCCTTTGCTCAAAATGCTAATGGTAAAGAATTTTCTAAGATCTGCCCTGTGGATGCTAAACTCTATGATAATAAATCATTTGTTGCTGCTATTAATGAAGCAAAGAAAACTAAAAACAATCATTATATATTTTTTACTCCTGATACTATTTTCTCAGAATCATATGCCTTTGATAACAACCAATTCAAAAATGATTTCAAGAAAATGAAGGATCAGATGAAATCAGCTAAACAGGATTGGGAAAAGATGTCAGTCAGTCTGGATCTGAAACAAAGTATTGATAAACTTAAACATTACCCTTCCTGGGCTAAAAGCATCTCCGTACAATTTGATAATAACACCTGCAGGGTAAACATGCCCAATATGGTTCAGGAAATCCCGATGCCTGATTTTGATAGTATAATTGCCCAGGTTGTAAAATCAACCGATGTATTGAAAAATATTACAATAATTATACCTGATGATCCAGAATTGCCCGAAGTGAGTAACCCGGTAAATTATAGTTATAAAATGATCGTTCCCGGTCATTCAGGTAAGGAAATGAAAATCAGAGTTGATCTCGATTCTATTTTAACTCATTCTAAAAAATTTAAGAATCAATTCTACTCGTTTGGTCCAAATGGACAAATAAATATCGACTCTTTGGTTGAAAGTATTAAATCAAAGCTGCCTGATTCATTAACCATGAAGGAATTCCAGGTTGAAATGAAGAAATTCCAGAAACAGATGATGGAACTACAGAAAGAATTACAGAAGAACATGAAAGCCACACCCGCTCCTAAAAAACCTGTAGAGATTTAGTGGCTATGACCAATATCAACCCAATATTAATTCTTCAAAAAAGGGCGGCAAAAAACGGGTGTTTTTGGTAATTAATAGTAGAGGGGTACTTTTTTTATTGTCCCACCTAAAATTATCTCACATTTATCAATAATTGAAGAAAGTAACCGAGCCCGGCAGTAGCACGGCAGTAACCCTTCGGTAACACACCAGCAAGATAAATTTAATCTATTTTTTCTTTGACTTATAGGTATTTTATTGTCCATAATCATAATCCCAGGCATAAATGCCTGGGCTAGAATTATAGCCCAGTCCTTCAGGACTGGGAAAAATGAAATAAAATTAAAATCCTTTATGCCATTTATGGCATTTAAAAGATTCATCAACTACTTTCTCCGTTCCGGAACTAGTTCCGAGAATATCAGTAAGTAGTCTGATACTTAAAATTTCAAGATTGCAAAAGGGTTCTTTCAGGGTACTTTCAGGGTGAAATTCTAGTTTAGATTGTTGTTAGTTATAAAAAAGCGAATAGCATCCCCCTCATTCAATTATCAAAATAAAGTACCCCTCTATTCACTATACATCCGATTTTCCCTTTTTGATCATTTTTAGTTGCGGCTAGAACTATAATTTATATTCCATTCCTTCATCAATCCATTTATCCATCCTTCCACTAATCCATTTCTCCTGTTTTTCCATCACCCCAATTTCTCAGTTATCCTGAATTTCTTCCGTTTATACCAGTCTTCTTTACATAATTAAATATATATTGTAATTTATTAGGTGAAGAAGTAGCCCTTTTTTGTTAATAAGGAATAATTATACCCAATCCATTAACAGGATAGGGAATTAAAAAAATAATGGTAAAATCCGATGAAATTTAACGTTTCAGATAGAACTAAAGAAATTAAGTTCAAATCCTTTATTGGGTTTGCTATTATTCTGTTCTTTTTCAGGATTATTTTCGGCTCAAATGATACATTATTTTTCCGTGTACTTAATGAAATTATTGTAATCCTTACATGCAGCTTCTTTTATTCTTTTTATGTCCGACTATATCAGGGCTAAAAAAATAAACCCCCTTTCTCTTATCATGAATATCGGAATACTTAATGCGCTCCTTTTTATTCTGATGACTTTTTCCGATTCAATTCTTGGATGGATTTTCGGCAACGTTCAGCAGCGTCTTATAAAACCCGACCTGCTCATAAGCATAATTTCTTATTTGTATGGCTTTGTATTTATCAGCTCTGTCTCCTATATATTTTTCACATTTAAGGAACTCTTTTTCCTTAAACAGAAAAAAAACGTTTCAACCTATTTTAATACGATGATTATCTTTTTTGTTCTGGCTTCCTTTGCTTCCGTATTGAACAAATACCCCGATCTGAATTTTATAAAATCAACATTCATAATTATTTCCATCCTTCTTATTGTAATAAATTCGATAAAGATTTCCTGGATAGCATTTCTGCTTAAGAAAGAAAAGATCTCTCTATTAATCATGTCAGTTATAATAGCTGTTTTGTTTACTGTGAATATTGCTCACAGTTCAGATTCCAATCTTTATGGTCAGATGCTCCCTCAGTTTTCTTCTTCTCTTAACGGGTTCATGAATCTTATGATGATTTACGGAATCATCTATTTCAGCATTCTGTTCTTTACTACCCTGTTCCATCTGCCTACAGCCGAGGTTTACGACAGGAAAACACAGGAAATCTCCTCACTTCAATATTTCAGCAAACTAATAACGGGTGTATTGGATTTTAAGGATCTTACAGAAACCGTTACTGACATAGCCGTAAAAGTTTGCAACTCGCAGGCATCATGGATAATCTGGTTAAATCATAATGAACCCCAGACTCTTGCCACAAAATTTATTGGTTTTGTTGATGCAAAACTAATTACAAGTTATATCCTTTCGAAGATAGATAAAGGATCCGGCGCCAAAACAATGCTTCTTAACCTTGAGAAATTTGAAGATAAAGGAAGACTTGCGGAAAAGTTTTACAGTCTTGCCGTTGCTCCCATAAAAACTCATAATGAAATAAAAGGTTACCTGATAGCGGCAAAGAAAAACGACCTCATTTTCGATGATGAAGATATAAATGCCGTTGATACATTTTCTGATTATGCCTCTATAGCTATTGAAAACTCGCGCTTGCTTGAAGAATCAATTGAAAAGGAACGGCTCGAAAAGGAATTGGATTTAGCCCGCGAGATACAAAGGAAAATTTTACCAAACAAAAATCCTGATATAGAAAACCTTACTATATCATCCTTATTTATCCCCGCATTTGAAGTCGGTGGTGACTATTATGATTTCTTTGAATTAAGTAAGAATAAGTTTGCCTTTATAATTGCCGATGTTTCAGGAAAGGGGATTACCGCCGCATTCATAATGGCAGAGATTAAAGGAATTTTTGAGTCACTCGCAAAAACCATAGATTCTCCCAGGGAAATTCTTATTAAGGCGAACGAAATATTAGAACGAACTCTTGACAGAAAAAGTTTTATCAGCGCTGCCTACGGAGTTATTGATAAAGAAAATGAAAGTCTTACAATCGCGCGTGCCGGACATTGCCCGGTACTTCTTGTCCGCGATAATGTTGTTAAAAATATACGCCCCTCAGGATTGGGGCTAGGACTAAGCTTCACAGATCATTTCTCCGAAACACTTGAAGAAGTAAAATTCGATCTTATGGAAAACGACCTTATAGTCCTTTATACTGACGGAATTACAGAAGCAAAAAACAAGGAACTCGATGATTTCGGCAGTGAAGAGTTCGAAAAGATACTCCTTGCTAACAGCAGCAAACATGTAGATGAAATATCAAATAAAGTTATCCGCGAAGTTTCGCTTTTCTCACAAAACATTCCGCAGCATGATGATATAACTTTAGTAATTTTAAAATGGAAACATAAAATAATTCTTGATGGAGAGAATAAATGGCAGAATTCAGCACCTCAGTTACAGACAAAGGTGAAATAAGTACAATATATCTTAAGGGCTTTCTTGATGCCCATACTGCACCAATGCTGGAGAATACTTTCTCCGGGTTGATTGATAAAAGCAGATATTCTATAGTTGTTAATTTCAAAGACCTGGCTTATATCAGCAGCGCAGGGCTTGGAGTCTTTATGGCTTTCATAGAAAAAGTAAGAGATAACAAAGGAGATATAAAACTCTCCGCGATGACTGATAAAGTTTATAATATTTTCGATCTTCTGGGTTTTCCTATGCTCTATGATATTTTCAAATCCGAGGATGAAGCTATCAACAAATTCAATGAGAATAAAAACCTTGAAAGCTGAAAGGAATCATATGTCCGTTAATAAAACTGCCAGAAGAAAGCTGGTAATTAAAAGCAGGACGGAGAACCTGTCTGAGATAAGGGAATTCATTAGCTCCGCTGCTGATAATGTGGGTTTCACAAAAGAGATAACCGACAATATTATACTTGCTGTCGATGAAGCATGTACTAACATTATTAAACATGCATACCAGTATTTCCCCGACGGTGAAATTATACTTATCCTAAAAACCGCCAAAGACACATTTACTATTGAAATTACCGATCATGGTAAATCATTTGAGCCGGGTTTAATCCCCAACCCCGATCTTAAAAAATATCTTGACCAGAGAAGAGTCGGCGGTCTCGGCATGTACCTTATGAAAACTTTAATGGACGAAATAAAATACAAAACCGTTCCCGGAAAGTTTAATATGGTATCTCTCACCAAGAATATCAATTCTAACGGATCCAAATGAATGACGTTGAATCAGTTAAGCTTAAAAGGAACCTGACGGCTCTTGTAGACTTCAGCAGAATCATAAATTCCAGTCTTGACCTGCAGTTTATTCTCAGTAACCTTTTGCTTACCTGCATGGGAAAGTTTTTTGCTACACGTGGTTTAATTGCACTCAATATTAATGGCATCTTCTTTGTAAGATCTTCAAAAGGGGTAAACGATAGTGTGCTCGGGTTATTTCCTGCAATAACTGTAAATGATATTAATAACCATAACGGCTTCAGTGAATTTTTAACCTATAATAAATTTACTGCTGTTGAAACAATCTCTTCTTCAAATGAAGTGATAGGACTTGTCTGTCTTGGCGAAAAGCTGAATAAAATTGCATACACTGAAGATGACCTCGAATTTCTCAGGACAATTATTAATATTTCCGCTTCTGCAATTCAAAACTCAATTGTTCTGGATGAACTTAAAAAAGTAAACCGTGTGCTTGACATGAGGGTGCACCGTCTTAATTCACTTTTTGAATTAAGCAAAGAATTCAGCCTTCTTTCGGAAAATTCAGGAGTTGCAAAGCTGCTTATATATGCTGTTATTGGACAGTTTCTTGTTTCAAAGTTTGCAGTTGTACTTTCATCGAATGGTGTAAACCATATTCTTGAATCAAAATTTCCTGAAGCTGAACTTCTTGAAGCATTGATTGAAGTTGATTGTCAGTCAATTGAAACGTCATTAAATAAAGAAGAAATTGCCTGTTCTAATCCCAAACTCGAAAAATTGAAGATTGAACTAGTGGTTCCTATGCAGCTTCAGGGTGAAACCAAGGGGCTCATTCTTTTAGGAAAGCGTGTAAACAATTCAGATTATACCGGTGACGATATTGAATATATTTATTCTGTAGGCAGCCTTGCAATAATTTCACTTGAGAACAGACGACTATTCAGTGAAGCTCTTGAAAAACAAAAGATGGAAGAGGAACTCGAGATTGCAAGAGACATTCAGAATAATCTTCTTCCTCATTCTTTGCCTAAGTATTATCCACGGTTTGATCTTGCTGCATATAATATTGCTTCAAAGCAGGTAGGCGGTGATTTTTATGATGTAATCCCGCTTGATGATAAAAGTTTTTGTATGGCAATAGCGGATGTATCAGGCAAAGGAGTTCCAGCAGCTTTGCTTACGGCTAACCTGCAGGCATTCTTAAAGATTCTATGTAAACGGGGAATGTCACTTAGTGAAGCCACGGCGATTATAAATGATCTTGTAACTGAAAATACAATGGATGGTAAGTTCATCACATTTTTCTGGGGTGTTCTTAATGATCAGGATCTGACTATGAATTATGTGAACGCCGGTCATAATCCACCTTTGCTTGTCAGAAATAAAAAAATTATTAAGCTCGATAGGGGTGGAATTATTCTTGGTGTGATGAAGACATTTATGACGTATGAGTCCCCGACTATTTCACTTGAGAAAGATGATGTAATTGTTCTTTTTACTGATGGCATAACCGAAGCGATGAATAAAGACGGAGAGGAATATTCAGACGAAAAACTTGAGGCGCTGGTGCTTAAATATTCCGATCTCAATTCTTCTGAGATATGTGAGATAATAAGAAACTCTGTATTTGAGCATGCAGCTGGCACTGTTCAGTCAGATGATATAACTTTGCTTATAGTTAAAGTGAAATGACGATTCTTATTACCTGTTATAGCCCAGGCATTTATGCCTGGGATTAAATAATTTAAATAATAATACAAAGGGGATTTATCCCCTTCCCCGCAAAAACGGGGTAGCGAAGAATCATTTATTCTGTCATTCCCGCGCAGGCGGGAATCCATGAAGCGAATTGTACTGTCATTCCTGCGAAAGCAGGAATCCCATGGTCCTACAGTCATTCTGATCCCGACTTGTCGGGAGAAGAATCTCTTTACCGGAATTGTGGCGAACATGTTGTTGTGCTTGATTTATTTATATTCTATTTGGTGTTATATTTATATAACTAGTTTTTCTGTGCTTGTGTAAAATGGATAAATTAAAAACCTTCATAGCGCGTAACCGGCAGAAGTTGATAATTATCTCAACGATATTCCTCCTAATCATAGGAATCGTCAACTTCTTTTTAGTCTACGTCGTCCGAGTTACATCCAATGACGAATGCCTTTGGATTGACAAGAAGAGCGGCATCTTCTTCGACAAAGTAAAAATCGGCGGTGTTACGTGGAATGTCGGTGTCAGAAATGGCGATCAGTTAATATCCATAAATAAGAATAAAATCACAAGCACCCTCCAGGCGCAGACAATTCTGAATAAAGTCAAAGGCGGCGACTATGCCGAATATCTATACAAAAAGGGCGATAAGCTTATCGATGCCAAAGTCTATATTAAGAAACTCATTAACTTCTCTGCCGTTGGAATTTCTCTTTTAGGTCTCTTCTGGCTCATAATTGGTTTTGTAGTTGTTATGGCTAAACCAAATGGTTATGTCCAAAGATTGTTTTACAACATAGGTGCCGGCTTTATACTTTTCGAAACTGTTTACCTTCTTCAGGATTCGGGCATCATTAATGGCTTTCTAAGAGTGTTCATCGATTTAGTATGGTCATCTGCAGCAACGTATGTTCCGTTTTTAATTATTCGTTTCTTCTGGATCTTCCCGAAACCTTTTCCCTTCACCAGGAAAACATGGGTTAGAAAAACACTTACCTATCTTCCTTTAATATTATTCCTGGCTTCAGTTATTTACAGAATCGCGTTTGTTTATTTCACTAAAGATCAGCAGACTTTTTATATCCGTTACGTTAACTTTCTTAATTTTCTTCTGTTGGCTTCTATGACTATTGGTCTTGTTTCTTTATTTACAAATTATTTTACAATGAAAGACAAGGCTGCCCGTAAACCACTGGTTATTATTCTTGCCGCATTTACGCTTGGACTATCAAGCATCTTTTATACTGTCTTTATTGCTCCGAATATTACCGATACAATGTTCAACTCGCCGGAATTTTATGCTCCTATTCTTTTGGTTGCTATTATTCCTATTGCTTTTGGGATATCAATCTTCCGCTACCAGTTGATGGATGTAAGCACGGTCGTTAAAAATACAATCATATATGGACTTGCTACCGTTACAATTCTTGTAATTTATTTCTGCATTATATACGTAATCGGACAAAGCGTTAGCCAGGCAATCGGAACTGAATATCAGGGGCTTATAGCTGGTGTTATATTCATAGTCTTTGCCATCGTTTTTCAATCAACTAAGGATAAATTCCAGGACTTCATTACTGCAAAGTTTTATCCCGAACAGTTTGCGTACCAGAGGGTTCTTATAAAGTTTATCAACGATGTTTCCTGCATAGTAGGGCTTGAAAAGATACTTGACTCAATGAAAACTACTTTCGTTGAATCGCTGATGATTAAAGAATTTGGTATCATGATCAAATCGCCCGATGGTGAACTCGTTCTCGAAAGGGCAGTAGGTTTGAAACATTCCAATCTTATCGTAAAAGATGCCAATCTTGAAAAGGTAATAGCCGAAAAATCCCTTATCTCAGATTTTGTAGTTATCGAACAGTCAGATTTTATTTCAGCATTTCCAACTGCCAGCAGACGATTGATCGAAGATAATATTTATACAATCATACCTATGATTATTAAATCAAAGGTAATTGGACTTCTACTGTTTGGACTGAAACACTCCGGTTCACAGTTTGCCGGTAAGGATGTTGAGTTGTTGTATACCGCTGCTAATCAGGCAGCTATTTCAATTGAGAACGCACGGTTATATCGTTCCGAAGCAGAAAAACAGAAAATAGAAAGAGACCTCGATCTTGCACGCAAAATTCAGCAGAGTCTGTTACCCAAATGTATTCCTGATCTTCGCGGGCTTGATATCTGCGGTCAGATGATTCCCGCTATGCAGGTCGGAGGTGATTATTTCGATCTGATTCCTGTTTCCGATAAAAAGATTTATGTGGTTGTTGGCGATGTTTCTGGTAAAGGATTATCTGCTTCCCTTTACATGACAAAACTTCAGACTATGATGCAGCTTGCCTGTGTTGACAGCCGCAGTCCGCGCGATATCCTGATGGAAATAAACCGCAAACTTTATACATCAATGGAGAAGGATTGGTTTATTACTATAACTCTTGCGTTGTTTGATATTGAGACTAATTCTGTTAAAGTCTGCAGGGCAGGACATGCGCCGCTTCTTGCTGCTTTAAATGGAACTGTTGCGATTTACAGGACTCAGGGAATAGGAGTAGGACTTGAAAAGGGAATTATCTTTGATAAAACTCTTGTTGAAGAAGAAATTCAATTATCACCCGGTAAGATATTCGCATTTTATTCCGATGGTATTACAGAAGCCATAGATGAAAAAGAAGAATTCTTCGGTGAAGAAAAACTTATTGAACTTCTTAAGGATAAAACCTCTTTCAGGTCTACTCAATTAGTCGACACTATCTGGGAATCATTAAAACAATTCCGCGGCCGCGCCGAACAAAACGACGACATGACTTTAGTCCTTGTAAAAGTTGGTTAAAATTCAGAAATAGCTATTTCGGTAAGAAATCTCTTTACTTCATTATCGGAAATAGCAGGACCGATATATTCAACCGCCTCACTATAATCCACATCATCAAAAAAAGACAATTGCTGCCTTAAGAGTTTCGGATTAAAAGATTCTTTGAATATTTCTTCTGCTTTCTTTATTAACATTTCAAGAGAGCAATGATCTTTGAATATGAAATACAAATCGACATAATCCTTCCACTTATTTCTTCCACCAAGTGCAAATGTTTTCATTGCACCGATTGTAACAATATTGGGCAAATTGCAAATATCATCAAATCTGATATCAGTCTTTAGCTCAAAAGGAAAAATAAAGAATGTTATTTTTACCCCGTCAACCATAAAATGGATTTGGTCATAAGATTCATACAGGACGCTCTTCCCGGTTCCGCTTAGTTTCTTAAAAGAAGATTTTATTTTACTAAGGTTTAATGAATCATTTTTTGTAAAAAGGTCAAAATCTATAGACCTGCGATGCCCGATTTGAAGAGCTAAAGATGTTCCTCCTGCCAAATAGAAGTTATCATTAAATTTCTTAATGAAAGGTAATAATTCTATCTGGGAAGATGTAAGAATTTCTTTATGCATGCCTTTCAAAATATAAAGTGAAATAATGTTTAACTTTTGGAAGATAGTTGTTTCTATTCTTTTGAGAGTTCTTAAAAAAGATAGAGGCTGTTTCTTTGATTCCAATTAATGAAAAAAGTTTTTTGGCATCCTCCAGGCTTCCATAATTCAATATTGTCTCAACCAGGAAGTCCAGGCTTATCTCCTCTTTTTGAGTTTCTTTTGTATACCAGAAAAGATTCTTATGTTCTCTGATATATGATTTTATTTCTTCAGAATTTCCTTGCATTATGTTTTGATGTATAAAATATTATACCACAAATTTAATAATATTTTTCGTTTATTGATATGTTAAATAACAAAAAGATTTGCCTTTCCTTTCCATAAATATGATGGTTCCCATACCTGCGCCTGTTTACCTTTAAGGAGAAGCAGGGAATCCATGCAGCTATTTTTCCCATTCCTTCAACCAATCCAACTTTCCATTACTCCATTCTGCTTCAATCAATTACAATAATGTTGGTTTATGTAAACTCGGCACATCGCCCGCCCTGACATCTTTTAAGGATGTCCAGCGGGCTTTACATTGTCAGTTAAACATGCTCGACTCCGGGCACGCTCCGGCTGTCGCTACGCCCTACGCCTCGCCATTTGTAAAATACGGATAGAAATATCATTATTACTATTTTTATTTCTATCATGGTTTTAATGAATAAGGATTGCATATTGAAAGAATATCCATTAATTTTATAGGTAAATAACCTATTAGTAAACATATCAATTATAATTGAGGTTAAGTTTATGCCAACTTCCAGATCAAATGTATAAAGGGAAAAGTGCGGTCTTACCTTGAAGATATTCTTGGTAATTCAAAAGAAATTATTAGCAAATTCTTTGTTTTATCTTTTTTAGGGAAAATGGTTTATTTACGCGTTGCTATTCAGAAGGATGGTGGTAGATTCTGGTTTGAAGTAAATCCAAATCTTTTTGAGGAAACCCATATAGATTTCTTAATTTATGCTTGTGGTAGTGAAAAATCAGTTTATGTTTTCCCTTTAAATGATTTTAAGAATATGCTTGAATCTGCAAATCTTGGAGGAGTAAACCAAGTACCGAATTTTAGCATCTCCGTAGATTCACACGAGTTTAAGCCTGCTGGTCATTTTAGGAATAAATATTCTATAAAAAAATATTACAACAATTTCTCTTTAATAAAATCTAATATTTCAAATGCCTTAGAGGAGGTTTAAGAGGATCTATCAACAAATCAACTTTTAAATACAAACAGAAAATAGTGGACATTTGTTTAAATTAGGAGAGGATACTTAATAGTTATATAACTTATGAATAAAGAAGAATTTGAAATATAAAATCATTGTTAGAAAAAAGTAATCGCAATTTTATCTAGCCAATAATCCATTTATGCCACTTTTGATTATTGCAAGAAAAAATTTAATAAATATATCTGAAATTTAAAGGAGTAAACAAAAATGGAAGAAGAAAATGCAAATATAGATTATGGTGAAAAAATTATTCAATTCGGTAATTGGATAGTTACAAAAGAATTTATTTATTGGGGAGGAGAAAACTAATACTTACTTCCATATTTCTATTCACAAGCTAACGTGCAAATATAGTGACAACGAAAATAATAAATATGATTCACCAATCCATCTTACTTCTAAGAAATGGATATCTGATTATGATTTAGAAGATTTTGATTTAGCATTTATTTTTTCTTTAATTATTTCAATAAAATTACCGATAGTCAAAGTGCCAAAATATGGAAAACATTAGAATTCCAGAAATATATAATTGAAGAACACAACAATCTAGTTTTAAGTGGGAATAAAATAGCTGTTGTTGCGTATTTGTTGCCCATATTTCCATAAGTAATTATAATATAACGCTATAGCCGATATATAAACGACGATATGACACTCGTATTGGTAAAAGTTAGTTAATTATTCCTTCCATATTTGTAGAGGTTGGTCTGTGACCCAACCGCAAATATACAGAGATGATTTAATAGAATATTATAAAAGATAAAGCAGATGAACGATAAAATAATTAAGCTGGAATAAATTAGGTTTTGACTTATGGTTTCAAGACAAAATTGATTTAGCTAAAATGACTGATTATCAAATTGCCAGAGTAATCGCTGTAAATAAAAATAGTTTTATTATCTCAAATGGTGAAAAAGATATTTATGCGGAATTAACAGGGAAATATTTATTCAATTCTGATTCATCTCTGGATTTTCCTACTGTTGGTGATTGGGTTTATGCACAATTATTTGATGAGGATTCCTTTGCCGTCATTCACGATATATTCCCCCGAAAATCATTACTAAAAAGAAAAACATCCGGTAAGAAAATTGAATATCAACTAATTGCGGCCAATATTGATAAAGCAATTATTATGCAATCCTTAGATTATAATTACAATTTAAGAAGGCTGGAACGTTATTTGGTAATGATAAATGAGAGCTAATATTACTCCGGTTATTTTCCTAAGTAAAAGTGACCTTATGGGAATAGATGAAATTGAAAGCAGGAAAGATGATATTTATAAAATCATGCCGGATATTAAAATAGTAGCATTCAGTAATAATAATTTGTCCGATATTGAAAATATTAAATCATATTTTACTCCCTATGAGACTTATTGTTTACTTGGTTCATCAGGTGTTGGCAAAACCACACTATTAAATAATCTGATAGACCAGGAGCTATATAAAACTCAACCAATCAGAGAAAAAGATGGAAGAGGAAAACATACTACTACGCGCCGGGAACTTATTGTTTTGGATGATGGGTCAATTATAATAGATAATCCCGGTATACGGGAACTTGGAATTATTTAATATTGAATCAGGTTTAACCGATACATTCAATGAAATTGCTGAATTGATATCTCAATGTCGTTTCACTAATTGTACTCATACTTTCGAGGACGGCTGTGCAATTTTGAAAGGAATAGAAGAAGGAATAATTTCAAAGGAGCGTTACCGGAATTATACAAAAATGGTTAAGGAATCTTTGTACAATGGAATGTCCTATGTTGAAAAAAGACAAAAGGATAAAAAGTTTGGTAAATATGTCCATTCTGTAATGAAATATAAAAAAGACAAGGGATAAAACATCCTTGGCTCAAAAACCGGAAGGGCCACGAAACCACCGCGATAATAGATGAAATCAGCTTCCCTTTAATACCAGCCTGAAAGTATATAAGAAATCCTTTCAATTTTAATTCTATTTAATTAAATTAACCTGTACATATTGTCTTTTAAAAGCATTTATGAACTTCTTTTTCACAAGGGCACGGAATTTAACAGGTAAACTTTCACCATTAAGTGAGAATATTCTTCTTGCTCAAACACTTAAATCCGTAAAAGATGCTGTCAGCATTGTGAATAATAATGACGATGTTATTTTCGTAAATGATGCATTCCTTTCAACATACGGTTACACAGAAAGTGAGATTATCGGGAAGAAGATTTCAATTGTTCGTCCTTTTGATACCTCTGCGGCAATGGCAAAAATTATTCATGATGAAACCCTAAAAGGAGGGTGGCATGGGGAGGTATTAAATCATCGCAGGAATGGTGAAAAATTTACTGTTGAATTATGGACTTCTGTTGTAAGAGATAAAAAAGGTATCAAGATTGGAACCGTCGGCGTTGCACGCGATATTACCGAACGCAAGAAAGCAGAGAAAGAACTAATTGAGGCAAAAGAAAAAGCCGAAGAGATGAGCCGGCTTAAATCCAATTTCCTTTCAAATATGAGTCACGAACTTCGAACCCCCCTAGTTGGTATTCTTGGATTTGCTGAAATTCTTGAGGATGAGATAACCAATCCAAATCATAAAGAAATGATAAACAATATTACTCAAGGGGCAGGCCGCCTTTCTCATACTCTTAACCAGATCCTTGATCTGTCGAAGATTGAAACAAATAAAAATACTATCGAATGGGCAAAAGTTGATCTTACAGATGTTCTTATAGAAGTAATTAACCTGTATTCAGCTGCTGCATCCAAGAAAAACCTTTCTTTGCATTCATCATTCGCAAAACCTGAATTATTTGTTTGGGGAGATGAAAGAATGCTCTTCAGTATTTTTAATAACCTGGTTAATAATGCTATCAAATATACTTCCATAGGTGAAATATTAGTTGATGCATTTATAGAATCAAATGAATCCGGGAAAAATATTGTAGTTAAAGTAACCGATACCGGAATAGGAATCCCTGAAGATAAACTTGAAATTATATTTGAAGAATTCCGGCAGGTGAGTGAAGGTCTCACCCGCGGTTATGAAGGCACCGGGCTCGGACTTACGATCTGCAGGAAATTTGTCAACATGTTAAATGGCAATATTCAGGTTAAAAGCGAACCTGGAAAAGGTTCAACTTTCACCGTAAAATTCGCAGTGCATCACGAGCATTGAATATCTTACTGAACTTTAACTATTCTTTTCTTCTCCTTTCTTCCTTTTACCTTTATACTTTTACCTTCTCTACACTCCTTTCTCTTTATCCCGGTCTATTACAAATTGCTCTTTTGAATAAAGTTCCAGTTTTTTCATACCGGATGCAGTTAGCTGCACATTTATTTTCTCAAGATAAGAATTCATAACTTTATCTTTTTCATCAATTGCTTTTTTAAATTCATCATCAAGCCCTTTTACTCTTTCAAGCTGTGAATCAGTAGGTCTGCCGGGAAATCCTATTACACCACCATACAAATCAGATAATTTTTCTCTCAGTTTCTCTTCACCTGTAATACCAGTTCCTTCTTTTGAAGCAACTAAGGTTTTAGAAAGTTCTGTCAGTTTCACCGAGAATTCATTCAGTTCCTTTTTTAAATCCTGACTCTTCACGCTGTCCGCGGTTGTCTTGGCTTGTTTCTCTGCACGGATGATTAGTTCATTTAAATATGCAAGCTCTTCCTGTAAATTGTATAATTTCATTGCGGTTTCATATTGAAGTGCTCTATCTTCCTTACTGTGAACGCATTTAGGATCGATAGCAAGGACTAACTTTTCAGTATACGATTTATCACCTTTGACTAATTTAACCGTGTATGATCCTTCAGGATACATCGGTCCTGTAAGTCCTCCATAAGTTAGTCTTACAGCTGTAGCTACTTTCGGGGGTTTCATTCTCATCGGCCAGGTAACCCTGTTAATTCCTTTTCTTTTTGTCGCCGCAATTTTATTCAAAAGCTTGCCGTCTTTATCAAGGATCTCGACATAAACATCGCCAACAAGTGCTCTATCTTTAAGATAATATGTTATCGCAGCTTCCTCTGAAGGATTCTGCCCGATAAATTCACCTGCCGTACTTTGTCCGTTTCCATAAGAAGGTCCATCAATTAAGTTAGTTCTTGAAGGCAGAATGGCGGCATCAGATGCAAGTATTTCTTTTGTTAAATTTCTTATAGGAGTTATGTCGTCAATTATATAAATACCCCTTCCATGAGTTGCAAGAAGTAAATCATTGGTTTCGGGTTGAATAACAATATCCCTTACGGCGACGTTTGGAAGTTTTCCGGTGAATTGAGCCCAGTTCTCTCCACCATCAATTGATATAAATAAACCGAACTCCGTTCCCAGGAACAATAAATTTTTATTTACTAGATCTTCTTTTATTTTATGTGCATATCCTTTTAGATCCGGACTTGTAATTTGAACCCATGATTTGCCAAGGTCCGTAGTTTTAAACAAATACACTTTCAGATCTCCGAAAGCATGTCCATCAAAAGTTGCATACGCACTATTTTCATCAAACGAACTTGGTTCTATGCTGCTGACCCATGTATGGGCCGGAAGTCCGGAAATATTTCCCACAACATTTGACCAGTTTTTGCCTCCATTCTTTGTAACCTGAATGTTTCCATCATCAGTACCAACCCATATTAACTTCTTATTAATCGGGGACTCGCATATAGTGAATATGGTGCAATGGTTTTCAGCTGCTGAGTTATCAATTGACAATCCGCCGGATTCTTCCTGCTTCTGTTTTTCCTGATCATTTGTTGTTAAGTCAGGTGATATTTTTTCCCAGGTATTTCCACGGTTTGTAGTTTTATAGAGGAACTGAGCGCCAATGTATATCACGGTAGGATCAGTAGGGCTCATCTGTATTGGTGTATTCCAGTTAAATCTTAATTTTCCTTCTCCACCTAACGGATATGGTTTTATACTCTTACCTTCATTTGTTTTGACATTATATCTTTGAATTTCACCTCCCTGGCTTTCAGAATAAAAAATATCTTTATCTAATTTGTCTCTCCAGGCCCAGAAACCGTCACCCCATCCTATCATTTTCCAATCCCCGTTTTTAATTCCATTTGCATTACGGGAAGGTCCTACCCACGAACCATTATCCTGCAATCCGCCGATTACATTATAGGGTTCCTCATTATCATAACTCACATGATAGAACTGTGAAACCGGAAGGTTATTTAAAAACCTCCAGTTATATCCTCTGTCAAGCGACATATAAACACCACCATCAGTCCCAATAAGTAAATGTGAGGGATTCTTCGGATTAACCCATAAGGCATGATGATCGCTGTGAACCCAACCTGCTTCGAATGTAGGTTCAGTAAATGATTTTCCGCCATCTACACTTATTGATAAATTATATGTTGGTCTGTATATTCTTTTTGCTTCTGTCGGGTCAACAACTAAAGTAGAAAAATAAAATGGTCTTGCTGTTGCGTTTTCTGTGGCGCTTTCCTTAGTCCAGTTCTCTCCAAAATCAGTGGAGGAATATAATGCGGTTTTTTTCGATTCAACTAAAGCGTATATGTTTTTAGGTTCAGTGGGAGCTACTGCCAGACATATTCTTCCCAGCAAGCCATCAGGTGAGAATTGTTTATCAATATGTTTCCATGACTTTCCGCCATCTTCACTTTTATAAAGTCCGCTGCCTTCGCCTCCGGATGTAAAACTCCAGGGAGTTCTTCTGAACTGCCACATAGAAGCATATATTCTGTTAGGTTCTTTTGGGTCAACTTCAATATCAGCACAGCCGGTTTTTTCATTTCCATACAATATCTTTACCCAGTTCTTTCCACCGTCAGTTGTTTTATATAAACCCCTTTCCTGACTGTCACTCCATAAAGCTCCCGGTACTGCAGCATAAACTATATTACTATTTGATGGGTCGATAACAATTTTGCTGATATGCTCTGAGTTTTCCAGCCCCAGTTTCTTCCAGGTGTCTCCTTCATCGTCTGATCTGTAAATTCCGTCACCTACAGAAACACTGTTCCTCATATTACATTCACCCGTGCCGGTCCAGATTGTATTAGGATTTTTCTGGTCAATTGTAATACATCCAATTGCCTGGTTATATTTATCAAATACGGGTTTGAAGGAAGCCCCTCCATTTATTGATTTCCATATTCCTCCACCTGCAGTACCGACGTATATTATTCTTGATTCCTTGTAGACTGCATCAATTGCTGTAATCCTACCTGACATCGCGGCAGGACCTATTTGTCTTGCTTCAATTGATCCAAAGGTACTTGGGGAAATTTTAATATTCTGCTGAGATATTATGCATGTCTGGGCGGCATATATAAAAAGAACGGACAGAAATAATTTAAGGGGCTTCATCTTTTCCTCCCGGTATTTTTAATTGTTATTTCGATTCCGGCATTTTGAAGTAACTATCTTCCAGCGGGAAGTTAATTTCTACTTTCTCTATAATAATTTTCATAGTTCCCATTGGACTATCCGGTGATTTTACTTCCAGAGCATATGGTCTTAATATTCCATCAGCTGATTTATAATCACTTAATAAAGTTTCAGAAGTAACTTCTTTGGTGTCAAATTTAATTTTATCTGTTTCCTTTAATAATAGATAGGAGTCAGCATCAAAAAAATAATTTGATGTACTGCTGTCTTTACAGGTAAGCTTGATATTGAAGACAGATGATCCCTCTAAATCTTCTTTCCCTATAAGCTCGATTTTATTTCCTTTTTCTTTATAATTAATAATTTCGCCATCAAAATCTGCTTGTTTAACGGTTGCTTTTTCCGCATCCTTAGGCATAAGGTCAGGGTCTTTTTTCCCCATTAAAGGATTTAAATACCATCCTTTAGAACCATCGTAAGCTTGTTTGACCACCATACCCTGAATAGTAAGTTCAGCGAGCATCATCAGAGGACGTTTGTAAGTCTGTGTAAATGGAATATCCATTCCGGAAACAGAAGATTTCCCTGTTAACTTTAATGTTTTTACTGCAATTATTTTGTCGAGACCACCTATTGCTGTAATATATTTGTTGACAATTTCATCAGCGTCTTGTGAGAAAACCTTCCCATTTAAGCCTAAAATAAATAGAAATATGAATAGCACTTTTAATTGTCGCATGCGGCACTCCTTTAGTTTCGGTTTTTATTAATATTTAAGAAAAATTTAAGAATATCGAAAATGTAACATAATAATAATATAAACTGTAAGGCAAACTTAAAAATTTTTATTAACGGTCAATTTTAATTATAAAAGGTAAAAAAATTAAACCTTTTTTGTGAACGGATGTCCAACTAACACAGTTTACAACTTAATAGGTACAACAATGAATAGGAGAAACACTATGAAATATTTCAGATTATATATGCCTGTAACTATCATTTTTTTTACATTTATCTTTTTTGCAGGATGTAAGAAAAATGATAATGTGGTTAACACTAATCCTGCTACTAATAATACAATAATAGCCCCGGATGTTTCTGCAACTACAGATGTTGCAAATGTTGTCGCTGCCCATATTGCTATGGACAATGGAGGTGCGGTTCAGGATATGGCTGATGTGGTAAAAACCGTAAGATTAGAAGCCCTAAACGATGAAAACTCAAACGGAATGCCTGATTTTGGTAATTCCAAATCCGGCGTTGTAAAATCTTATGATTCTATAAGTGGCTGGTGGACTGCTACTGTAACCCGAATCAGAGGAAATGTAAACGGAAAATATTTTACTAATTATGAGCGGGTATATAAATATCAATACCTGGATTCTGCTGGTAAATTCCAGAAATTCTTTATTACAAATAAAGACACTGCTGTTAGTGCTAAATATCAAATTGTTAGTGGTACCGGAATTTTGAAAACTCCAACAGTATCTGATCATCTGGTAAGTCTTACCGCAGCGTGGGATGCAACAGGAATAGATCCTAAAAATATTACTTTAAATACAACATCTCCTTACATGCGTGTGGTATCTGATACCTTGACAAGGAACAATTCTATGCGCACATTAAATGGAACTTTAACTGTAAACTTTATAAATATTGTCAGCCCCAGGTGGGATAGTCCAAGAGGTGGTACTCTAAATTGGCACAAAAATATAAGCGGCACAATTGATGGGACTTACCATGCAATTGTTACTTTCCAAAAGGGAGCCACTTATTCAAACACTACGATTGATAAAACATTTCACATAGTGTTTGGGACTACACCGGGTGTTGGTGAAGTTTCAACTTCAAGGGCCATAGTTTTAATAGATAATTCTAAGTTTATTGTTGATGTGCAAACAGGTAAAGTTACTCAATAATTAATAGTCCCATGTCCTCTCCAATATGATAAAACGGAAGCTGAATAAGCTTCCGTTTTTTATTTGAATTGAGAGTTCTCTTCTTTTTTTAACTTATTCATTCTTAATTGACCACCAATTAATACAGCTATTGGAACAGAAACCAATAAAATTAAGGAATACCAAATTGGCTGCTTTTGGAACTGAAGTATAGATGATATTATCGAAAGTAGAAAAACTATTGCGGAAAGTATAGTTATATCTCTTTGAGGAGTTTCAGTTGATACGCTTGCTGTAATAAATCCACCGGCTGTCCCAAACAATAATGTGTATACAACACTTATCACCAGATACAATGTTGAATAATAAAGATTATTATTGGTAGAGATAAATATTACAGCAGCCACCATGGTTGCTATATATGTTAATATTATCAGACTTAATAAACCAGCAGTTACAGCAAGAACAGATCTGGACATAATTACCTCAAATAAGAATTGAATTTTAATTCAAAACAATACATATTGCAATTGATACAAATTAAAATAACAAATAATATGAAATATCTTATACTCTTTATATTCTCTTTTTCATTCTTTAACACTTATTTTGTTTCGTTTGCTCAGCAGAATCAGCTGAATGGTTTTCACTTCCTGATAGGGGAATGGATTGGTGCAGGTGGTGGGACGGGCTCAGGGCAGGGCGAAGGTTCTTGTATTTTCCGTTTCGACCTGGACAGTAATGTTATTATCAGAGAAAACTATGCACATTATTCCGCACAGAATAATAAACCAGAATATACTCATAAGGATTTAATGATTATTTATTGGCAGGCAGCTTCTCCAAGAGCCATATATATAGATAATGAAAAACATATTATCAATTATAATATAGAACTGAAGGAAAAAGAACTTGTCTTTACAAGTGAGATAGTTAACGGAACCCCTCAGTTTAAAATGACCTATGTTAAACTAGATCAGAACAATATGAATCTTAAATTTGATATAGCACCTCCTAACACACCGGGTAAGTTTATGCCGTACATTTCTGCGGAAATGAAAAGGAAGGGGAAGGATTAAATTACCAGGCAAAGTATGGGATCCCCGATTAACTGCGGTCGGGGATGACAGAAGAGATTTTTTCACACCGAATAATTAATTTGACAAGAATAGAATTTCCCCATATCTTTAATCAGATAAAACAATCTGATTAAGGACATGACTGTAATATTTTCTAAAAAGTGCGAATACGGGCTTCAGGCGGTACTTTACCTGGCGGCTCAGGTTAGTAAGGAAAATATTCCCGCTGAGGAAATCGCCACAAAATTGTCAATTCCAAAGGAATTTGTCTCTAAAATTCTCCAGAGTTTAACTGAAAGCGGCATAGTAAATTCACAGAAAGGAAAATCTGGTGGCTTTTCTATTGCCAAAGATCCTAAACTTATAAAACTAATCGATATTGTGACTGCGATTGACGGGCTTTCAATGTTTAATAACTGCGTTCTTGGTTTTCCAAATTGCAATCCAGAGAATCCTTGCCCGCTTCATCATAAATGGGGAGAATTAAGAGCAAAGGCTTATGAAATGTTGACTGACGAAAACTTAGATGACTTCAGGGAGAAAACTCTCCATAAGTTAAATAATTTATAGATATTTTTTTATATATAAATCAGACCAAAACATCCGATACATGAATACTAAGACTAAGATAATAAGAAATTCAGAGAGACCGATACAAAAATACAGATTCTATGTTCAGTCCGGATTTGCTTTATTATGTCTTTGGATAGGAATAGAATTTTATTTTTTTGTTAATTATTTAGAATCGAATGGTACAGCGGCTTTTTATAATCGTCCGGCGGGAGTAGAGGGTTTTTTACCAATAAGTTCTTTAATGAGTTTTTTTATGTTTCTTATAACAGGAGAAATTCATTATGCACACCCGGCAGGGATGTTTATTTTCTTTGCAATAATTTTAGTTTCCATGGTATTTGGAAAATCATTCTGCTCCTGGCTTTGTCCGGTTGGTTTTATATCTGAGCTTGTAGGCGAATATGGTGAACGAATTATAAAGAAGTTATTCAAAAAAAAGATCAGGTTACCCAAATGGGTTGACTATCCATTAAGAAGTATAAAGTATTTATTATTAGGGTTCTTCGTTTTTTCAATCTTTTTTCTGATGACAACCATGGCAGTAAGAAGTTTTCTTGACAGTCCCTATAATCTTATTGCAGATGTGAAGATGTTTTACTTCTTTGCTGATATTTCAAGAACATCTTTAATTGTTGTTTCGGTATTATTTATTCTTTCTATTTTCATAAGAAGTTTCTGGTGCAGATTCCTTTGCCCCTATGGTGCACTCCTCGGAATATTAAATTTCTTAAGTCCTAACAAAATTAAACGTAACCCTGTAAGCTGCATTGACTGTGGACTATGCGCAAAAGCCTGCCCTTCAGCAATTAAAGTCGATAAAGTTATTACAGTCTGGTCTGATGAATGTACTTCATGTCTTAACTGCGTAGATGCCTGCCCGGTAGAGGACACACTTGATGTTTTCACTCTTTTGCCGAAGAAGAAATCTATTAAGATAAGAAAGAAATACGTAGCCATTGGAGTTGTTGCCATTTTCATGGCAGTAACCGGAATAGGAATGATAACAGGTCATTGGAATAATAATTTTTCTAAAGAACAATATTTATATCTTTATAAAAACATGAATACATTTGGTCATCCTACCGGACCTGAAGCAATGAAGAAATTAAATGAAGAGTCAATTCGAGTAAGGAGTAAGGAGTAAGGAGTATTCAATAATGACCATTGGTATGGAGGAAATAGCCTGCATGGATACCCGCTTTCGCGGGAATGACAATATAGAGTTTATATATAGTGTGGACATTAGCATTATTGGATTCAGGGATGTAAATAAAAAGATTGAGCTACTTTAGTTATGTGACATTTCGCAAGATAAAATAGTAATACATAACGAAATCCGCTTAATATCATTAAAAGTATATAAATTAAACAACCATATATATAATGTGTTATGAAATCTCTTCTAATTATTCTTGCTTCAGTTTTAATATTTTCAGGTTGTAGAAGTAAATTCGAAAAGAACGAACCTTTGGGAAAGAAGAATTTCTCTCTGATTTCTCAGGATAGTACCAAAGTTAATTTCCCAAAAGATTTTAGCGGCAAGCCGATGCTGCTTGGATTCATATTTACTAACTGTCCGGATGTTTGTCCAATGACATCTCATAATTTTCAAATGGTACAGGAAGAAGCTATGAGCAAGGGAATCAAGGATGTTAATTTCGTTCTTATCTCTTTTGATCCTGAGAGGGATAGACCCTGGGTGCTTAATGAATATGCCGCTGTAAGAGATATTAATAAATCAAATTACAAATTGCTTACCGGGGATAGAGAAGATATAAATGCTTTAATGAAAAAAATGCAGATTATTGCTATTCCAGGTGATACGACTAAAACATCCGATGGAGATCCTGTTTATTTCTTTACCCACACCGACAGAGCTTTTCTAATTGATAAGGATAGTAAGATTAGAACGGAATACAGGGCAAGTAAATTAAATGTAACAGAAGTTGTAGACGATATCCGTTCTTTGGAATGAAAGTTAGCATTGAATCATAATTATTAAGGAGTATATAATGAATTTTATTATTTTGTTTTTAGGGGTAATCAGTTTAACGGCTCCCAAAATTAAAGTTGAGAATGCATGGCTTCGTATGGCGAATCAGGGAATGAATACTGCCTTATATATAGATGTTAGTAATCTCAGTTCTAAAGATGATGAGTTAATTGATGTTTCTTCGAATATAGCCAATAATGTACAAATCCATGAAACATTCAAACAGGGAGATAATATGGGAATGCGGAGAGTACCTTCCGTAATTATTAAAGGAAACGGAACGTTTCACTTTGCCCCGGGTGGGTTTCATGTAATGGTAATTAAACTTAAAGAAAATCTGAAAGAGGGAGATAAGAAAGAGTTTACTTTGACATTTAAACATGCAGGAAAGGTGAAAGTGATGGCGGTAGTGAAGAAGGATTAATGACTAAACCTAATCCAAAACCTTCGAGGTTCAGGGCAAACCTCGAAGGTTAAAAATGTTATTAGTCTTTCATACGAGTCCCTTTCTCTTCATGTATGAAAAGCCAGGAACAGATTTTGCCAATATTTATATCTTCAAAGTTATTCCAGTAATCTTTAGTTCTTACATGCAATGAACTAGTATCATCTTCAGGAATTGCCTCAACTTCCTGGATCAATTCAGCTATTCTTACCTTCCATCTTTTCATATTTTCAGGACGCAGATCTACCCAGCCTTCTCCGCTCCACTTCTCAATATTTTCTTTATTTATATCGAGTTCATTTTCGCCACGGTACGGGGGTATCTTAATTATTTCACTCCTGAGCAGAGATTGACCGTCAGGCAGCAGAATTGGAATTCCTATTGACAGAATTTCACTTCGCAGATCATCATTATCTGAAACTACTTCCAGGGCTTTTCCGGATAACTGTTCAGGTGTAAATTTCAGAATATCTTTCATTGTATTGCAGAATAATCCAATAATATTGATTTCAAAAAGAAGTTTGGATAATCTTGGTGGTCCCAGAAGTTCAAAGGCAACACTTCTGATGTTATGTTTTTTCTCAAGCTGTGCAAGTTTCTGAACTGCCATATGCTGCATATATCCTGCTCTGTATGTCGGTTCAAGAGTTGCATGGTCAAGCGAATTTATTATATCGTGCCCGGTATTTCCACCCTTAATTTCATAGATAGCTACATTGGAAATTTCTTCAGGTGTAACAAATTCCATTTGTTTTTGAGCAGTAATGGTCTCAAATTCGCCTTTGGAGAAAATGCCGTTTTCGCCGGTATCAATAAAAACAGATTTCAGTTTTTTTCCTGTAGTCTTATAATGCTTGTCGCTGCAGATAACAAATTTTCCTTTTAGCGGGATAGCTTCAGTAACAGGAATGTCCATTAATTCAATCGGGACTCCTCTTTTCTTTATTTCCCCGTACTCAATTTTCTTCCATGCAATAGCGGCTGTAGGTTTTATTTCTTTTGTAATTGGTCCATCAGGAGTTCTTCCCATAAGGAATAATAGTAACGTATGAGCTCCGGCAATAGAACTCTTACTTAATAATACACGAGATGGTTTTTCTTCACTGTGAGTATAAGGAATATTCAATCCCATGCCGCCGGTACCGCTGGTTCCTATTTTAAGATATAATTCGGTGCCGACAAAACTCATGCTTGAATATAGAAGCTGAATATGCCTGATCAATTGGGGAATATATAAAGTACAGAGCATCTTTTCTGTTTCTTCTACGATTGAATCATAACCGGCTTTATTTCTTATAGCTTTAGTTACATTTCTGTAAGTTGTATAAATGTCCTGGTACGCAATTGCGGTAGCCGAATTTATACAATCGATAATTATTTCGGGTCTGTACAATGTAAGCAGATTATAAACAGATGAATTCTTAAGTATTTCATCGGAGAGTTCTTCCATTATATCATGCATAAGAATTTGTCTTTTCACAGGATCGGTCATAACATCCAACCTGTTCATTTCTTTGTATTCGTTTCTTACGAAGATATCGCCACCCCATGGGATAAAATAATTCTTCCCTTTTTCCGGAAATTCTTTTTCCAGTTTTATTACGGCGTCTTCAGCTTCAGCTAATTTCAATGATGTGATAATAATTTGTTTCGGTTTTTCAGCTACTAGCTTTCTTGATAATGCGCTTCCTACCAAACCCCATCCTCCAAGAACAAGAACTGTTTTGTTTTGTATGTTCATACTCAATCCCTGAATATTTAGAAATAATGTTACCTTAAAATTACAAAAACAATAGCACTTGGCAATTAGCGTTTCTGAGATGTTTTTATTAAATCGCAGATGTCCACTACTGCGAATGAAGATTCTCTGAGTTTGTAATTTTCAGATAATTGCTCTGAAAGATTGATTTTTATGCATAAATAACTAATTTTACGTTTGCGATATTAATGGAGGAGAGGATTTTCCGGATTTAATCCTTAATAGAAGTCTAAAAATGGATTTTTTAATAATATAGATGGAGTTGTTATGATTAGAAAGTTAACTTTTCTTTATGTTTTTTTAGCATTGGCAAATTTTACTTTTCCTCAGGCATCGTGGAATTCAATCACTTCTCTGCCTTTGAGTGCTGATGTGATTTCAATTTCAGTAGTTGACGCAAATGTAGTATTCGTTGTTACCCCGGGCAACGGTGTATTCAGAACATTAGATGGCGGCCAAACCTGGGAAATAAAAAACACAGGAATACCAGCTGGTTACGGAGTTTATGGTGTTTCAGCAACTGATTCACTTAATTGCATTGTCGGCTGGCTTAATACTGCTCAATCATCTGCTTCAATTTACAGAACTTTAGATGGCGGGAAAAGCTGGACTTCAGTCTGGACACTTGCCGGAAGTTTCCCGGATGGAATAAAAATGTTTTCGCCTTCATATGGAATATTTATTGGCGATCCGACCGGAAGCGGACAACCTTATCAATTCAGATATACAAACGACAGCGGGAAAACCTGGAATTTATCTCCTACTGCTCCAATTGCTACAAGCGAATTTGGTGTAATTAATGCGTTTGATTTTATAGATACCAGCAGAATCTGGGTCGGTTCCGCAAATACTTTGGCAACAGGTACAACTGCAAAAATTTATAAAACGACAACCGGAATTAACGGTACATGGTCATCTGCTTCTGTCAGTGGCACTAAAGGTGCTCAGGGACTTTATTTCCAGGCTGTCGCTTTTGTTGATACAATCCACGGTATGGCTGGTTCCAATAATGGTAATATTGTTAAAACTACTGATGGCGGAACTACATGGACGGCAGTTACAATTCCTACCGGAGTAACATCTTTAGCAGTATTAAACATGACAGCTTTAAGAGATGGTTCAAATACTATCTGGATGTCAATAAATGAAGGTGCTGGTGTTTACAATCTTTATTTTACAAAAGATTTTGGAACTACCTGGACTTCAATAACAACTCCTGCGGATATTCTATCAAACGGAATGGCACATATCCAATTTTTATCACCTACACTTGGCTATGCAGGTGGAATAGGTGGAGTGATGTATAAATATTCAGTTCCTGCCACTGCTGTTAATGATAAAAATATTATGCCTGCTGATTATAATGTTTCCCAGAATTTCCCTAACCCTTTCAACCCATCAACTTCAATTAAATACCAGGTTCCCGGGAATGTATTTGTAAGCTTAAAGGTTTATAATTCTCTTGGTCAGGATGTTGCAACTTTGGTAAATGGAATGGTAACAGCCGGATCGCATGAAGTTAACTTCAATGCGTCAAATTTATCTTCCGGTATTTATTTCTATGTCCTTAAAGCAGGTGAGAAATTCGTTCAAACAAGAAAGATGATTTTGTTAAAGTAATTAATAATTCGAAATCCATATGCCTTCGGGGTTTACTAACCCCGAAGGTTGAATGGTGAAGTGAGAATAAAGCCTCGTTTTTAATCAATATTTAGGGTAAAATTATTTTATTCTTTCTTAATTGCTAAACAAACAGGGGATTATTAAATTTATTGTCCTAATAAAATAGTTTTACAATAGAACCCGGTGTATTAATGAAAGTATCTGAACTTCTTAAACCAGAATTTATTATTGCAGAATTAACTGGAATAAAAAAAGAAGATGTAATAAACGAACTGATTGACCTGTTTGCTAAAGACCCCAGGGTAACGGATCTTGAAAAGGTTAGAACTGCAGTGCTTGACAGAGAAAAGATAATGTCAACCGGTGTAGGCAAAGGATTTGCTATTCCTCATGGAAAAACAGGCGCTGTAACCGAAATCCTTGCAGCTTTTGGAAAAACAACACGTCCGATTGATTATCAGTCTCTTGACAGTCAGCCGGTTCATCTTGTTTTCCTGCTTGTGGGGAAAGATAATCTTGTAAGTACCCACATAAAATTACTTGAGTAGGATATCCAGAATGATGAACAAAGATGAGTTCCGTAAGAGCCTGATCGATGCACAATCGAATGATCAGATACTTGAACTATTCCAGGCGGAAGAGGCAAATTATTTTGAAGTTTAATCCGCCTTTCATATCTAAATTATGATTAAAGCACTAAAAGGAACAAAGGATATTCTTCCGGATGAAATTAAAAACTGGAAGTATCTTGAGAATATTGTACAAAGTATATTTAACGATTTCAACTATAAAGAAATAAGAACTCCTATCTTTGAGGAGACAGTTCTTTTTGCCCGCAGTATTGGTGAGGCTACTGATATTGTTGGAAAGGAAATGTATACTTTCTCCGACAGAGGCGCCACAAGTTTAACTCTTAAACCCGAAATGACAGCTTCCGTCGTAAGGGCTTTTATTGAACATTCTCTCGGCGTTATTCAACCACTGAATAAATTATTTTATATCTCCCCCATGTTCAGGCAGGAAAGACCTCAGGCTGGTAGATTAAGACAGTTCCATCAGTTCGGAGCCGAAGCTCTGGGTTCAACTTCTTCCTACCTCGATTCTGAAATGATACAGATAGCATTTCAAATCCTGAAGAAGCTGGGGCTTAATGACCTTACAGTTAAAATAAATTCGCTGGGCGTTCCTGCATCAAGGGAATTATACAAAGAGAAACTTAAATCCTTTTTATCAGATAAAAAGCAGCATCTTTCAGAAGACAGCAGGAAAAGATTTGATACTAATATATTGAGAATATTTGACAGCAAAATTGAATCTGACCAGCAATTGCTTGAAGGCGCTCCGGTTTTGCTCGAATATCTTGATGATGAAAGCAGGAACGATTTTGAAATAGTAAAAAAAACACTCGGTAAATGCCGGTATACCTTTTGAGGTTGACCATAAACTTGTAAGAGGTCTCGATTATTACACTAAAACAACTTTTGAAATTGTAAGCGGCAAAGTTGGTTCTCAGAGTGCATTATGCGGCGGCGGAAGATATGATCTATTAGTTGAAGAACTCGGAGGAAAACCAACCCCGGGTGTAGGTTTTGCTGCAGGTATAGAAAGGATTTTACTGGCATGTGAAAATGAAAAATCTTTTTCAATTGCTGAAGATTCACTCGATCTTATATATAGTTAAACTCGATAAGGAATTGTCATCTGTCATTTTTGATACCGCTTCTTATTTCAGAAAAGAAGGTTTTGCTGTTGATTTTGATTACCTTGACAGAAGTGTTAAGGCTCAGATGCGGGAGGCAAATAAAAGTAATGCAAAGTTTGTTCTCTTTATAGGCGGAGATGAATACAAATCCGGCTTATGCAATTTGAAAAAAATGAGTACCGGCGATCAGTTACAAGTTCCTGTAGTTCAAATGGATCAAATATTACAAGCCTTGAATTCACCTAATCTCCTTCAGAATGACAGATCATTATACTGAAAACCGTATTATATTATTGTTAACAAAGGATTTATTTAATGTATCCTGAATTATTTAAAATAGGCCCTTTCACCGTATATAGTTATGGTCTTATGCTCGGAATTTCTTTTATAGTTGCAAGCTATTTACTTACAAAGGAATATGAGCGCCGCAAACTTGGCTCAAACCTTGCCACCGAGATTACTCTTATATCAATTATATTCGGAATAGCGGGAAGTAAATTATTCAGCCTTTTTGAAAATTGGGATGAGTTTCTGCATGACCCTATCGGGATGGCTTTTTCTCCCGGAGGACTTACTTTTTACGGCGGTCTTGATCCTTGCCACTATTGCTATTATTGTTTGGGTAAAACGGAAAAATATTCCTTTCCTTTATGTTGCTGATGGTACTTCTCCTTCCTTAGCCCTGGCTTATGGAATCGGAAGAATCGGTTGCCACCTTGCCGGTGATGGTGATTATGGATTCCCGACTAATCTTCCATGGGGAACTAATTATCAGAACGGTACAGTTCCTCCCTCAGTAATGTTCAGAGGAAGCGAAATAGCTAAAAACTATCCCAACGGGATCGTTCCTGACAATACACCTCTGCACCCGACTCCTCTTTACGAATTCTTTATAATGCTGATGATTTTCTGGATACTATGGAAACTTAGAAAGAAAGACTGGGCAGATGGAAGATTATTCATGCTGTATCTTATATTTGCTGGTATTGAAAGGTTTTTTATAGAATTTATCAGGCTAAATCCGAAACTTATGTTTGGTTTATCAGAAGCTCAACTGATTTCTGTTATAATGATCATTATCGGAAGTGTAGGATTTTATTATTACGCTGATAAGAAGCAGTTACCGGAAATTTATTCCTGTTGATGCTAATGCTGAAAATAAAAAAATTAAGCAACCCCGGAAGGAAAAACATTAGGAATGCAGCTAATAATTGGACGTAAACCTGTTCTTGAAGCTATAAATTCCGGTGATGAAATTGAACAGGTCTTTTTGTTGTTTGGACAGAAAGGGGATATCATTAACACTATTATTATTGCCTGCAAAAAAAGAGGCATTAAGTTAACGCAACTCTCCTCAGATAAATTTCGGGTCATCACTTCAAATCCTAACTCCCAGGGTGTTGCTGCAAAAAAAATCTCGCAGAAGTATTACTCTATTGAAAATATTATCTCAGAATCTAAAAAATCTGAGTACCCGCTTATATTAATTCTTGATGAAATTCAGGACCCGCGGAACTTAGGGGCTATTATCAGAACCGCAGAATGTGCAGGAGTAGATGGTATAATATTAACGAAGTATAACAGTGTCGCGGTAAATGAAACTGTAATTAAAACTTCAGCCGGGGCAGCGGAACATTCAAGAATATGCACAGTAAATAATCTTGTTAATGCCATAAAGGTGCTTAAAGATTCGGGATTCTGGATAATCGGCACATCACTGGAAAAGAGTAAAGATTATACGAAGGTTGATTATAAAATTCCTGCTGTGTTGATTATAGGTAATGAAGAAAAGGGGATAAGACGCCTTACTGCTGAAAACTGTGATCATTTAGTTCAGATTCCGATGAAAGGAAAGATACAATCATTAAATGTATCAGTAGCTTCAGGAATAATACTGTTTGAAATACTCCGTCAGAGGTCAGGTAATTAGTTGAAAAAATATTTGTTCAACGGAAAATATTTTCACTATTTATAGATTTCTTTTCTTATTTTTCTTACGAATGTATGATCAATTGTTGATTTCTGCATTTAATATCTTTTATATTATCAAGAGGGTTTTGTGAAGAAAATATTTACCGCAACTGCAATAGCAACTTTATTTATTTTACTTTTTGGAGGTTGGGGAAGCGTAGGGCATAATATCATAAGTAGAAATATATATCCCTGTTTACCAAGATCGATGAATTTCCCGTCAACGTGGAGTACTTTTTTACAACAGCATGCTTCTGATCCGGATAACCGTAAAAATTCAGATCCAACAGAAAGCCCAAGACACTTTTTGAATATTGACTCCTACCCGGAATTTATGGCTAATGGATTTATAAGTCAGGATTATGATTCTGTGGTATTGCAACATACGTCAAGTTGGGTTATAAATTTAGGAACATTACCCTGGGCTATTATCACATGGGAAGATTCGCTTAAAAAAACATTCCAACAAAAGAACTGGGCACTTGCAATGCAGATTTCTGCTGATCTTGGCCACTATTTAGGGGATATACATCAGCCGCTTCATATTACTACAAATTATGATGGCGGGTTATGTGTTCCTAAACGTAGAGGAGTTCATTCCAGATATGAAACAGATCTTATAGGATATTACCAAAGTAAAATACTATATACAAATGATTCAGCCTCATATATTTCTAATATAAGTGACTACGCATTCAATATGCTTTATAATGATTTTCAGTATGTAGATTCTGTCTTTTATGGAGATAGTGTTGCGGCTGCTTTCGCCGGGAGTACCAGTGGAACTGTATATTTAACAAAATATTGGGAATCCGCCGGGCAATATACTACAAGTTTAATGAAGAATGCATCTAAGGCTACTGCAGATATTATATATACTGCATGGGTTGATGCTGGTAGTCCTGCCCAGGCAACATCAGTAAATGAAAACAAGAATTCTCCTTTATCATTTTCTCTTAATCAGAATTATCCAAATCCCTTCAATCCTTCAACATTGATCAGATACAGCATATCTAATAGAGGAAATGTTATGTTAAAAGTATTTAACTTATTAGGTAAAGAAGTTGCGGTTCTTGTAAATGAAGAGAAGAATGCAGGAAATTATGAAATTAACTTCGATGCATCCGGATTATCAAGTGGTGTATATTTTTACGAACTCACCTCGGCCGGCACCAAAATGACAAAGAAAATGATTATCATGAAATAACAGATAATTCATTCTGACTTTGGTTACTCTTTTTATCATCCCCGACCGCATTTAGTCGGGGGTCCCATTCTTTCTTTTCCCTTATTTAAAGAAAAGACATTTATTTAATTGTCGTACCGTATATAAATGTAAATTGAATTTAGTAGTCAAAATGGATAATTTTAAGCCTGTTATTTAATTTATTGATCCGGAGAAATAATGCTTCAATCTAACGAAATAAAACCAGCCGTAAGGACTGAGAAAATTACCTACGCGGTAAGAGATATAATATTAATCGCCAACGAAGCTGCTAAAGCAGGGAAAGAGCTTTTATATCTTAATATCGGTGATCCCAATTTGTTCGATTTTGCTCCTCCCAAACATATTGTTGAAAAAACATATCAGGCAATGCTTGCAAATAAAAACGGTTACTCTCCATCATCAGGAATTAAAGAAGCTGTGGATGCCATTGAACGTGAAGCAAACAGAAAAGGAATAGATAATGTTCTTGATATATTTGTTACTCATGGTGCCAGCGAAGCAATAGAGGTTTGCCTCACAGCTCTCGTGAATGAAGGTGAAAATGTTCTTACACCTACTCCTGGTTACCCTTTATACACAGCCATTCAAAGCAAATTGATGACAATGGAAAATCCATATTACCTTGATGAAGAAAACGGATGGCAGCCGGATATCGAAGACATTAAAAGCAAGATAAATGATAAAACCCGCGCCATAGTTTTAATAAATCCCAATAACCCTACAGGTTCATTATATAAACTCGAAATACTTCAGCAGATAATTGATCTTGCACTTGAACACAATCTTGTAATATTTGCTGATGAGATTTATGATAAACTTCTTTTTGACGGAAAGAAACATATTTCAATTGCATCCCTTAATAAGGATGTTTCAATAATTACATTCGGCGGTTTATCCAAGAATTATTTCGTGCCGGGATTCAGAATAGGCTGGGGAATTGTAAGCGGCAGAAAGGAAAAACTTTCCAAATACCTGGAAGCTGTAAATAAAATTCTTAGAGCAAGGTTGTCCGCTAATCATCCTGAACAATATGCAATAAAACCTGCTCTCGAGGGGGAACATTCGCACCTTACCGAAGCAATGAAAAAACTTACTGTCAGAAGGGATATTACTGTTAATATGTTAAATGCTATCCCGGGAATTTCGTGTGTTAAACCTGAAGGTGCTTTCTATGCATTTCCAAGAATTCATATGGAACACAGCGATGCACAGTTTGTTAATGGGTTAATTCGTGAAACCGGTGTAGTTGTTGTGCCAGGAAGTGGATTTGGACAGAAACCCGGCACACAGCATTTCCGCGTTGTATTTCTGCCGGATGAAATAACACTTACCAAAGCGTACAATAACATTGCTGAACAATTGGAAAAGTTTAACAATAGTTTTGTTGGCGCTATTTAATAGCTATTCTTAAAAATTTCTACGCTGTTTTACGCTGATCTACGCTGCTTTACGCTAAAAGTCGCTTTTCTCTCGTTGATCACTTCATCTTCCCCCGCATGTAACTTTACTCTTTTATCTTTTAACTTATTCCGTGACAAGGGTTAACAAGGAATGTGCACAAAACACTCTTCCTTGATTGGATAGGACAGTTTCTCTATATTTGCTTTTTTAAAACAAATAACAGAACCATTGAATTCTTACAAAAAAACCATACTACCCAACGGAATTAGAATCATTACAGAAAATATTCCCCACATTCAGTCCTTCTCACTCGGATTTTGGTTCAATGTCGGCTCCAGGGATGAGTCTAGAAAAAATAACGGGATAACACATTTTATTGAACATATGTTGTTCAAAGGAACAAAGAAACGCTCATCCAGAAAAATAGCCGATGATATTGAAGCATACGGCGGCTACCTTAATGCTTTCACATCTAAAGAAAACACATGCTATTATGGCAGGGGATTAGGGAATAATCTGGAAAGAACTTTTGATGTTATATCCGATATGATCCAGAATTCTACTTTTAAGATTTCAGAGATTAAAAAGGAAGCCGGCGTTGTAATTGATGAACTCCTCGATATAAATGATAATCCGGAGGAGCTTATCTTTGATAAGTTTGAGGAGGTTCTATTTGCGGGTAACTCATTAAGTATGCCTATTATAGGTACTGAAAAAAACATCAGAGGTTTTTCCCAGCAGGACCTCTTCAACTTTGTAGATGAAAAGTATGGTTTTAACAATATGGTTATTGCCGCCTCCGGAAGTGTAGAACATGATAAAATTCTACGGTTAACCGATAAGTATTTCTCTAAGAATATGGGACTGCGGGGTGTAAAAAGAAAACTGCTGAACCTTTCTCCGGCTCCTGATCATAATATAGTCAAATCTGTTCAACAGGTTCACATGATTTTAGGTAAGGCAACCTACGGATACCAGGATAAAAAAAGAATAACTGCAAACATCCTATCACATATTCTTGGCGAAGGAAGTAGTTCCAGACTATTTCAGACCATTAGAGAGAAAAACGGAATTGGTTACCAGGTCAATTCATTTCTCAATTCTTTTTATGATATTTCTTCTTTCGGAATTTATCTTTCTACAAATGAAAAGCAGGCTGATAAGGCACAAACACTTGTTCTGAAAGAGTTCGGGAAAATACGCGATAAGTTGGTATCTGAAAAAGAACTGAACCGTGCGAAAGAATATATTAAGGGGAATATGATATTGAACCTTGAAAGTACAACTTCAAGAATGTTCAGGATGTCGAACTCGGAACTTTATTATAACCGGTTTGTAACAATTGAAGAAGTAATCAAAATGATTGATTCGGTTACTGTAAAAGAAATAATTGAAATTGCCAATGAAATACTTGAAGAGAACTACTTAACCAAAATAATTATAAGTCCTACGGATCTAAAATTGAAAACAGCCGCATAATAATTACGGAATAATAATGCCGAAACTTTTATTGGATGGAAATGAAATTGAGTTTACGCATGGGCAGACAATCATAGAAGCCGCTAAGGCAAATGGTATAACCATTCCTCACTTCTGCTGGCATCCTAAACTGTCCATCTCCGGCAACTGCAGGGTATGCCTTGTAGAAATTGAGAAGATGCCAAAGCTTGCAATTGCATGCTCTACCATAGCCGCTGAGGGAATGGTTGTGCATTCAATGTCCGAAAAAGCTGTGGCTGCCAGAAATGCTGTTATGGAATTCCTTCTGATCAATCATCCTCTCGATTGTCCTATTTGCGATGAAGCCGGTGAATGTAAACTTCAGGATTATGCCTATCTGCACTCCAAAGGCGAAAGCCGCTTTACAGAAGAAAAAGTTCATAAACCTAAAAGAGTTCCACTCGGTCCCCTTGTCATGTTTGACGCCGAGAGATGTATTTCCTGCTCACGATGTATCCGTTTTTGCGAGGAGATTGCCAAAGATCCTGAATTAACATTTGTAAAAAGAGGGGACAGGGTTACAATTGTTACTTACCCCGGTGAACAGCTTGATAATCCATATTCAATGAATGTTACGGATATTTGTCCGGTGGGCGCACTAACAAGCAGAGACTTCAGATTCAAAGCCCGTGTTTGGGACATGTCTTCAACAAAATCTGTTTGTACAGGATGCGCCCGCGGATGCAATACTGAAATCTGGGTAAGGAATAATGAAGTAATGCGGTTAACTCCCCGGTTTAATCAGGAAGTAAATGATTACTGGATGTGCGATCATGGTAGAGTAAATACCTATAAATATATTAATGATGATACAAGAGTTGATGGTCCATATATTCGGGACAACGAAACACTCTCCAGATCCGGCTGGGATGAAATTCTTGCATCTGCCGTTTCTACTTTGAAACAATATACACGGGATGAAATCGGCTTTATAGCTTCTCCTTATGCAACTTGCGAAGATAATTATATATTCTCTAAGTTTGCTAAATCAACAGTCGGTTCTAAGCATATTGATTTTATGCGGCATATTGATCCATCTTTCGGCGATGATCTCCTGAAGCGGAATGATGTAACTCCCAATAGCAGGGGTGCTGAACTTGCAGGCGCTTTCCCGGGAAAAGGAGGGCTAAACTTTGAAGGGATAATTGAAGCCATTAATTCCAGAAGAATAAAAGTCCTGTATATAATAGAAGATGATATTGTATCTGCAAGACCTGAACTCGGACAGGTTCTTGATAAACTTGATCTTTTAATTGTCCATTCAACTAACTTCAACAAGACAACTGAATATGCTGACTACGTGTTCCCCGCTTCTACTTATGCAGAGAAAAACGGAGTAATGGTTAATTTTATGGGAAGAGTTCAAAGGATTAGAGCCGCTGCTGCAACTATAGAACTTGACAGAACATTGGACGGTATGTCATTAAGCAGGCTTGATAAATTCGGTACTCAATATGATGCATGGGCTAAAGGAAATAAAAGAGATGCCCGTTCAACATGGAAAATAGTTCAGAGGTTAATGGAATTGTTCAGTCACAAAACAAAATTTATGATCGCCGAGGAAGTGTTTTTAGATATGGCTAAAAGTATTGAAGCTTTCAGGGGCTTGAATTATGAAATTATCGGAGACTCAGGTACACAGTTACTAAAAGAAGCACAAACAGTAAAGGTTTAACGGAGCCATTAAGAAATGAATATTCTTCAGTTAATCGGTATTACCTTCGTAAAGATTTTAATCATCTTTACAGTAATGATGCTTACGGTGTCATACCTTGTTTACTTTGAAAGAAAGATCAGTGCATGGGCACAGAACAGGCTCGGTCCAAATAGGGTCGGCTGGTTTGGACTCCTGCAGCCTTTCGCGGATGTATTCAAATTATTATTGAAGGAAGATATTGTTCCTACTAACGCGCATAAACGTCTGCATGCATTGGCTCCAATGATAGCATTGTTCGTTGCATTCTCTACCTATGCGGTTATTCCATTCGGACCTAATATTAAACTATTCGGAATTATGATCCCCCTGGTCGTAGCTGATATTAATATTGGAGTCCTGTATATTCTTGCTCTAACTTCCATTGGAGTTTATGCTATAACACTTGCCGGCTGGTCATCAGGAAGTAAATATTCTTTATTGGGAGGGATCAGATCCTCGGCTCAGATGATTTCATATGAAATATCGATGGGATTCTCAGTTGGCGGAGTTATATTATTGGCGTCTTCCTTAAGACCCATTGCAATTGTTGCAGCACAACACGGATGGATGTGGAACGCAGTACTTCAGCCCATTGGCTTTATAACATTCCTGGTATCCTCATTTGCTGAAACTAACCGTCTTCCGTTTGATCTTCCTGAAGCCGAACCTGAATTGGTCGGTGGTTACCATACGGAATACAGCAGCATGAAGTTCGCGGGATTTTTCCTTGCTGAGTATGCTAATATGATAATTGCCAGTGCCATGATTGTAACTTTATATCTTGGCGGTTGGCAGTTACCTTTAGTTGGACGCCTTGGATTAACCCCCGGTTGGATGGCTGTAATTGGAGTAGCCGCATTTTTATTTAAGGTAGCGTTTTTGTTATTCTTTTTTATGTGGGTAAGATGGTCTCTCCCAAGATTCAGGTATGACCAGCTAATGAGTCTCGGTTGGAAAGTCATGTTCCCCTTATCCCTGATCAATATTATCTGGGTAGCCGTGCTTATAATGGTATTCAAATTATAATAATAATATGTCAATCAAGAAAAGAACAAAAAATCTCACGTTTCTGCAGAAGATATACATCCCTGAAATCCTTAAGGGATTATCTCTCACTCTCCGGACCATGTTCAAACCAAAATACACAATGGAATATCCGGAAGTAAAGTTTAAACCTACCGGAGATTATAGAGGCAGACCAGTCCTCGTCATGGAAGAAAACGGTAAGGAACGATGTGTGGCGTGCGGTCTTTGTTCAAGAGTATGTCCTCCTCTGGCTATTGAAATTCAGGCAGCCGAAACTGAAGATGAAAAAGAAAGATACCCCGAGAAGTTCGAAATTAACATGATTAGGTGCATTTTCTGCGGATTCTGCGAAGAAGTATGCCCCGAAGAAGCTATTGTAATGAGTAAAGATTATGAAATGGCATTTTCCAACAGGGAAGACGCTATATTTGGAAAAGACAAACTGCTGACTCCCGTGAGCCAATTACAGGACAGGATAGAATTCCTCCGCAAATACAGATAACTTCCCACTCCTGGTACAATGCTATAGTCCTCGCACCTTTGTATAACTTTTTAAACAGCTCAGTAACAGCTTTGTAACACTTTTATCTTAAAAACCTACTATTATTATGCTCTAATCCTTCAATATTTACACGTAAATAATTTTCCTCATGAAAAACACCATCTCGTTCATTAATAAAAAACAGGAGGAATAAATTATTTATTAAGTGCTCTTTATTTTCATCATACAATAATTTAATTTTATCTTTATCTATTAACCTTTTATGCGGGTTTAAAGAAAATGCTATCAAAAATTTATTCAAGTGCCACCTATGGTATTGAAGCCTACATTGTTGAAGTTGAAACCAATGTAGAGAGGAATATTCCATCTTTTACAATCGTTGGGCTTCCGGATAACGCTATCAAAGAAAGCAGGGAACGTGTTTCCGCTGCAATTAAGAACAGCGGCTTCGAATTTCCAATAAAAAAAATTACTATCAATCTAGCGCCGGCTGATATTAAAAAAGAGGGGAGTTCCTTTGATCTTGCTGTAGCAATTGGAATTATCAGGACTTCTGAAAAACTGACCGACAACATGTTGTCAGATACCGTTTTTCTCGGGGAGCTTTCTCTGGATGGTACTTTGCGCCCAATAAAAGGCGCGCTCCCTATTGCAATTGAAGCAAGAAATAAAGGAATTAAAAGAATAATTCTACCTGCTGATTCTGCCAAAGAAGCATCACTTGTCAGTGAAGTTGAAGTATTTGGAATGACTAACCTAATTACAGTTATTAAGTTTTTATCAAATGAAGAAAATATTATGCCGGACTATAACCAACAAGGATGCACTATTTTCAAAGGTTAATCAGTACCATCTGGATTTTAATGATGTAAAGGGACAGGAGAATGTTAAACGTGCTCTTGAAGTTGCTGCTGCAGGTGCACATAATATTTTAATGATTGGTCCTCCCGGTTCAGGAAAAACAATGCTGGCAAAAAGACTCCCTACAATTCTTCCTCCTCTTAATTTTGAAGAAGCACTTGAAACCACAAAGATTCATTCCGTAGCTGGTATTATTCCTAAAGGACAGCCCTTAATTATCGAAAGACCATTCCGTACTCCACACCACACCGTCTCCGATGCAGCACTGGTCGGAGGCGGTTCATTCCCCAGACCGGGTGAAGTTTCATTTGCTCATCACGGAGTTTTATTTCTTGATGAAATACCCGAGTTTAAAAAAAATGTACTGGAGGTTCTTCGTCAGCCTCTTGAAGATGGGCGGGTTACAATCAGCAGGTCAAAACTTTCATTGGAATTCCCCGCAAACTTTATGCTTGCAGCCGCTATGAATCCCTGCCCCTGCGGTTATTTTACTGATCCGAATAAAGAATGCACCTGCGCGCCTCCGATGATTCAGAAATACATGGCAAAGATATCCGGACCTTTACTTGACAGGATAGATATCCATATTGAAGTCCCTTCTGTAAAATATAAAGAGCTTGCTTCAGAAATGAAAAGTGAATCATCGCAGGATGTAAGAAACAGGGTAATCATGGCAAGAAAAATTCAATTGAAAAGATTCGAAGGCATAAATCATTTCTACGCTAACGGGGATATGGGAACCAAAGAAGCAAGGCAGTTTTGCAAATTAGACTCTAGCCGGACAGGAACTACTAAAGATGGCAATAAATAAATTAGGACTCTCTGCACGTGCTTATGAAAGAATATCTAAAAGTCAGCCGCACCATCGCCGACCTTGACGGCGCAGCTAATATCTTAGCCCAGCACGTAAGCTGAAGCCATCCAATACCGCAGCCTCGACCGTGAACTCTGGAACCATTGATTTTTAACCTTCGAGGTTTTCTTCAACCTCGAAGGTTTAGACAGAAATCTAAAATAGAAATTAAAAGGAATATCTATTATGAATCAGCCAAGAAACTTTTACAAAAACACATACCATCATCTCTACAATAGAGGAGTTTTTAAACAAGATATATTTCCCGAATTATCAAGCTATTATTATTTCCTTCGTCTATTAAAATACTACAAAAACAAATATAAAGTAGAAATACTAACCTATTGCCTCATGCCCAATCATTTCCATCTTTTTGGTTACCAGATAACAGAAGAAAACTCAATCTCACCATTCATCGCCTCATTATTAAATAGTTACACCAAAGGAGTAAACAAATTCTTTGGAAAAGCCGGTACCTTATTTGAAAGCAAAATAAAAAGCAGGCAGATAACAGACGAATCTTATTTCAAATGGGTAATAAAATACATTTTAGAAAATCCTGTTAAAGCTGGTTTATCGGTAAGTATAATTGATTGGGAATTCTCAAACGCAAAAGATTTGTTGAACAATAGAAGAGGAACATGGCCAACACTGGAAAAGTGATATCGTTTTTTCAAAGTGAAGAACAAATGAGAGAGTTTTTAAGTAATCGGAATATATATGTTAATTATCAGTTTGAATGAATCTAAACCTTCGAGGTTCATGAAAACCTCGAAGGTTAGTTGTTATTGCTCAAAATATTGAAAAAGAATTAGGTCAACTCTATTTGGATAATAAATACATTCAGGTAATAGAAAAAACCACAAATATTCTTAAAAATGATTCAAATAATCCGTTTGCCAATTTACTAGAAGGTCGTAACTAATTCCTCATTAACAATAACCTCCTCTTCTCACACCTTATTTTATTTATATGGAGTTAAAATGCTAATGAATGATGCAAATACATTATCTGCAGGAGCCGCATCCCACGAATTAGTATTAATTATAATTGTAATTCTTTTTGCCGGATTGTACCATACTTCGCTGTTGTAACCAGGTATTGAACCCGACTTCCCAACCCAATCAAAAACCTTCTCAAGTCCAAAACTAGAATATTTAATTCCAGGTTCATCCTGATCAACAACCCATGCGGCTCTTTCACTTTTCATTTTATCTGAAAGCAGTTCCCCTTCATACAATTCTTTAATCCATATTTTAAGGTCCGCAAAATTAGAGATAAGACATCCGGCTGCCTCTGCAAATGATGGATTCCAATTACTTGTTTCAATTAAAGAACCTGTTAAATTAGATGCGTAACCGTGATTGTATGGATAAGGCAGGTAACCTGTGTTAGGCCAAAAAGTGTGAGTCATTCCAAGCGGCTGAAAGATTTTTTCGTTAAAAACATCTATTACTTCTTTTCCGGTTACTTTCTTAATCACCATCCCCAACAAAATGAAGTTAGTATTGCAGTAGTTGTATTTTGTTCCTGGTTCAAACAGTATAGGATGACTGATAGACATAGCTACAAGTTCATCTGGAGTAAAGGTTTTTTTACCAAGCGAATTTACGTAAGGTGTCCAGAAATTAATATCCTGACTATATTCGAACAATCCGCTGGTCATATTTCCAAGCATACGAATTGTAATTTTATCACCGCTGGGAATTTGTAATTCGGGTAGATAAAAAGAGATTGAGTTATTCAAATCAATTTTACCTTCAGCAGCCAATATCATAGCTGCCTCAGCAGTAAAAGTTTTTGTAATGCTGCCTATTCTAAAATAGTTATTAATATTCATTGGTTCGCTGGTAGCTAAATTGCTTACTCCTCGTGTAATAGATAATCCTTCGCCTTCTCCATCTACACTAATATATACCATCAAACCAGGAGTCTGAATATTCATCATTAATTTATCGGTAGCGGCTTGTAGCTTTTCAATGGTCTCTGCATTTAATATTTTGTTTTGTAGTGCGGTTGGAGATGAAGAATCTTTACATGAGATCGCGATAAATGCAAAGAGACAAACAATTAGTAAACAAGATAGTTTTGTGATTCCCTTGAATTTCATATTACCATCCAAATTAATATTTAGCCATGTTAAATTGATGATCTAAGAACACTACTTAATTCTTTTGAAATTGAACTAGTTAAAGTTAGATATATTTTAATTACGTACAAATAGCTGATGAAATAATTTTGGTGTTAAAAGATGGTCCTTATATATTAGGTCGTTATTGGATGCTATCATATCTAATTGATTTAATAGAGTTACCTTTTAATCATATAATTCATCTCTGCATGCTGCGCCAACCCGTATTTTGTTTGTTTCAACTATCCGTGGCAATCATGAAAGTAAATCGTCCTACTCGTATAATGACCTCATCCCGGATGCCATTATGAATTAACTGACATTCTGGAATCATTTTATTGTGTTCTGATTGTCAGGATCAGCATCCCTCTGAACTACAGGTCAAATATCCCCGATTTTATAATTTGTATTTATTTTTTTTAATCGAAATTGTTCTGAAATTGTAAGTTTATGGTTTATGGATTTATTCAACTGATTGTAAATATTATTTAATAATTACCCCCCAATTTATCAAGGGAGAGTCGATATGTCTCAGGATTGACAAAAAAGACTGGAATTGGGAAAAATGTGGAATTAAACAGGGCTTTTTCATTTGCATTTTATTTTAAATGCTAATATATTTGTGGCTCGTTTGTAATTCTGGGCGGACGCCGGAGTTGGAGAGCCGGGGCGGACTGTAAATCCGTTGGCTAAAGCCTTTGGGGGTTCGAATCCCTCGCCGCCCACTTAAAGGTTCTTGCGACGAAGAGAATCGATAATGTTTAGAATTTCATTCCTGCTTATGCTGGAATACTGTTAAAGAATGTAATAATAATGTTCTTAGAAAGATTGACAAATAGCGGGAGTAACTCAGTTGGCTAGAGTCACAGCCTTCCAAGCTGTTGGTCGCGGGTTCGAGTCCCGTCTCCCGCTCAGTGATTACTGAAGTTTTGCTGATGTAGCTCAGTTGGTAGAGCACTTCCTTGGTAAGGAAGAGGTCACCGGTTCAATCCCGGTCGTCAGCTCAGTTGGCATAACACATTTTAATTGGTAAGGATAAAGAGATCTGTTCTCAGGTTTTTACCAACCCAAGTTTTAATACAGTTTTTAAGAAAATATATAAATAGCTAAGTCGAAAAACATAAGACAAATAATAATTTTAGAATGTACATGTAACAGAAGAATTACTATACTACTAAAAAATAAAAGACAACATCCTAACCGAGTAGAATATAAAAAATACTGATCTTGGGATAGAAAACATGTGGTTTTCAAAGAAACTAAATAATTTTTAGTACGTCAGTGGCTCAATTGGTAGAGCAGCGGTCTCCAAAACCGCAGGTTGGGGGTTCGAGTCCCTCCTGACGTGCTAAGAATATAAGCGGTATAATATGAAAGAAAAAATAATGGCTTTTTTTGATGAAGTAGACAAGGAAATGAAGAAAGTTACTTGGCCTACTACGTGAAGAACTAAAAGAATCTACACAATTGTTATTGTTGTGTGTCTGATGCTTGCTGCATTTACTTATGTGGTTGATATGGCAGTAACCAAAATTTTCAAAGGAATATTTTAAGTTTGGAAAATGAAAAAGTAAAATGGTATGTAGTCAGAACTTTTTCCGGACATGAAAACAAAGTTAAAAATTATTGACGCAGAACTTAGCGATAATGAAGAACTGCGGGCTAGAATTTTTGACATTCTTAGTCCCAACTGAGAAAAGTATTTGAAGTTAAAGACGGAAAGAAAAAAACTAAAAAGAAAAATTTTTTTCCGGGCTATATACTAGTTCATGTTGATCTTGACATCAGGTAAAAGATTTTATTATTAATACTCCTTCGGTTATGGGATTTTTAGGAACCGCAAATAATCCTGATCCGCTTCAGCCTGAAGAAGTAAAAAGAATAGTTGGTAGAATTACTCAGGATGATGAAACCGAAAGAACTGAAACAGTATTTCAGAATCGGTGATATTGTTAAAATTATTGATGGTCCATTCAATAATTTTTCACGGAACTATCCAGGAAGTAAATGAAGAAAAGATGAAAATCAAAGTAATGGTTTCAATTTTCGGAAGAAAAACTCCTGTTGAAATTGATTTCGCTCAAGCTGAATTTGAAAAATAAATATTAAGATAGGTTAAACTAATGGCAAAAAAGATAGACTGGTTACATAAAATTACAAATTCCAGGCGGAAATGCAAATCCTTCACCACCCGTTGGCCCAGCATTAGGTCAGAAAGGTGTTAATATTATGGAGTTTTGTAAGCAATTTAATGCAAGAACTACCGATAAAGAGGGATTAATTATTCCTGTGGTTATTACAGTTTATTCCGATAAATCGTTTACCTTTATTACTAAAACTCCTCCTGCTGCTAGTTTTATTGATAAAAGCTGCAAAAGTTGAAAAAGGATCGGCAGAACCACATAGAGATTAAAGTTGCTAAAGTTTCACAAAGCCAAGTAAGAGAAATTGCTACTCTAAAAATGCCTGACTTGAATGCTCATGATGTTGAACATGCAATGAGCATGGTTGCAGGTACTGCAAGAAGTATGGGTTTTACAGTAGAAGAGTAATTTATTAATAATTTGATCGATGGACTGAAAAATGAAAGTCTAAAAGAGAATAAAATAATCAATAAGAGTGTGTCGATGAAAACAAAAGAATATACAGTTCAATGAAGCAATTGAAATTCTTAAAGAGAATTCAAAAGTAAAATTTAATGAAACACTTGATTGTGCGATTAGATTAGGTGTTGATCCGCGACATGCAGATCAAATGATTAGAGGAACAGTTTCTTTCCTCACGGAACAGGAAAGAAAGTAACAGTTCTCGTAATTGCAAAAGGAGCTAAAGCTCGAAGATGCTTTAGATGCCGGTGCAGAATTTGCCGGATTTGAAGAATATATAGAAAAAATCAAAGGCGGATGGGCTGATATAGATGTAATTATTGCAGCACCTGATACTATGGCTGAAATTGGTAAACTCGGCAATGTTCTTGGTACCAAAAGGTTTAATGCCTAACCCAAAAAGCGGAACAGTTACAATGGATGTTGCTAAAGCAGTTAAGGAAGTTAAAGCAGGAAAGATTGAATTCCGAGTTGAAAAAGCTGGAATCGTTCACACGCCCTTGGAAAATTAAATTTTGAAGCCGATCAATTAGTTGAAAATACAAGAGCATTTCTTACATACTATTATAAAGATGAAACCTGCTTCTGCTAAAGGTAGTTTATGTAAGAAGTCTTTATCTTTCTTCAGCACAATGGGTCCAGGATTTAAAGATCACAAAAGATGAAACAGTATTTGTATACTAAAAATGACTAATAAAAGTTTACGCACTCATAAAAATAAATGCTTCTAACCATATTAATATAACAGGAAAGGGAGAACGATGAAAAAAAAGAAAAAGCAGAAGTCATTGAGGAAATTAAAGAAATGATAGAAAATTCATCTGCTGTTTTCTTACTGATTATAGTGGAATAAATGTTGCTGATATAACAAATCCGCGATGAATTCCGCAAAGAAGGCGTTAATTACAAAGTATTAAAAAATACTTTGTTCAAACGTGCTATGAAGAAGCCGGTAGATTTGATAAGCTTACGGATCAATTGGTAGGAATGATTGGTTTTGCATTTGCATCGACTGAAAACTTGTTGCTCCAGCTAAGATTATCAAAAAGTATTTTGATGAAAAGCAAAAATTATCATTCAAAGGCTGTTATATAGAAGACCAGTATTATGACGGTGAGCAACTCAATACTTTCGCAACAATTCCGACTAAGAATGAAATCGTGGCTGGAATTTCGGAAGTATTGCATGCTCCTGCAACAGGAATTGTTGGTGTTATCAATGCTGTAATTCGAGATCTTGTAAGTGTTATTGATGAAATTTGCAAAAAAGAAGCTGCATAAATAAAAGTAAATAATAATTAAAAATAGATCAGGAGAAATAAAAATGTCAGAAAAGATTTCGGAAATTGTTGAGAAAATTAAAGGGACTTACCCTTGTTGAAGCATCAGAATTGAAAAAAGCTTTAGAAGAAGAATTTGGTGTATCAGCAGCAGCTCCTATGATGATGGCAGGTCCTGCAGCAGCTGCAGCAGCTCCGGTAGAAGAAAAAACTGAATTTGATGTAATCCTTCAAGCAGCAGGCGCAACGAAAATTAATGTTATTAAAGTTGTTCGCGCACATACTGGTCTTGGTCTTCAAAGAAGCTAAAGATTTAGTTGATCGGCGCTCCAAAACCAGTCAAAGAAGCGATTTCAAAAGACGAAGCTGAAAAAGTCAGAAAAGAATTTGAAGAAGCCGGCGCAACCGTGCAAGTAAAGTAAACATTCAAGATACTCATTACTTAAATAGTATAAATTTGAAAGTGGTAAGAGGAGTAATCCGTCTTACCACTTTTTATCATTTTTATACGATGAAGGTAAAAAGTCAATAACAAGCATTGGAGGTTAGGTTGGAAAAAAAAAAATTAACAAACACTGGAAGAATTTCTTTTCGGCAGAATTCCTCTAATGCATATGAAGTACCTGATCTTCTTAAGTATTCAGATGGATTCATTTGAAGAATTTTGTACAACGTAAAGGTCCGTCCCGCGAAAAGAGAAAATAAAGGTCTGCAAGCTGTATTTAATACTAATTTCCCAATCCTCGATAATAAAGAGAATTACCGACTAGATTTTATTGAATATTATATTGAGAAACCGAGATTTTCTGTATGGCGAATGTCATGAAAGAGGACTTAACTTTTTCTGCTCCACTTAAAGGTAAACTCCGTCTTTCTACTAAAGACCATGAAACTGGTGAATTTGTAAACAGTGTTGAACAGGAAGTTTATCTTGGCAATCTTCCTTTTATGACAGAAAAAGGTACATTTATAATTAATGGTGCTGAAAGAGTAATTGTTCGTCAGCTTCATCGTTCGCCCGGTGTTGCATTTGCACAAACACTGCATCCAAATGGTACCCCGATTTATTCTGCAAGAATTATTCCACTCAGAGGTTCTTGGGTTGAATTTGCAACAGATATAAACAATATAATGTATGTATATATTGACAGAAGGAAAAAATTCCCCGCAACTACATTATTGAGAGCTTTGGATTATGCATCCGATGAAGCAAATATTGAATTTGTTCAATCTTATTGAAGAAGTTACAGTCAAAAAAGTTAAGGTTGATAAATTATATCGGAAGAACAATTGCCAGTGATGTAATTGATATGTCAACAGGTGAAATCTTCCATCTAAGGATAGTACCTCACTGAAGAAGATATTGAAAGATTAAAGAATCCGAAGTCGAAAAATTAAAGTTTATCAAGTCAGTGAAACATCACCTGATCAGGATCTAATAGTAAATACTTTAAGAAAAGATACTGCTCAAACTAAAGAAGAGGCACTTATATGCAATTTACCGCCAATTACGTTCCGGCGAAGCTCCTGATCTTGATACAGCCCAGGCGTTAATTGATAAATTGTTTTTTAATGAAAAAAGATATGATCTTGGCGATGTTGGCCGTCATAGAATGAATGATAAGTTAAAATTTAACTGTATCCGGAAAATGTTACGGTTCTTAACTGTTGAAGATATTGTTGCAATAATGAAATATATCATCAAACTGAAAAATGGTAATGAAAATGTTGATGATATTGATCATCTTGGAAACAGAAGAGTTAGAACTGTTGGTGAACAATTAGCCCAGCAGTTTAATGTTGGTATGGCACGTATGGCGCGAACAATAAAAGAAAGAATGAACATGCGCGATACTGAAAACTTTACACCACAGGATCTAGTAAATGCAAGAACCATCAGCAGTGTAATAAATGCATTTTTCGGAACAAACCAACTTTCACAATTTATGGATCAGACAAATCCGTTAGCCGAAATGACTCATAAGAGAAGAATGTCTGCATTAGGACCAGGTGGATTAACAAGAGAAAGAGCCGGATTCGAAGTTCGTGACGTTCATCATTCTCATTATGGCCGTTTATGCCCGATTGAAACTCCTGAAGGTCCGAATATTGGTTTTATTTCATCGTTAACAATATTATGCACGGGTTAATCATTATGGATTTTTAGAAACTCCATACAGAAAAGTTGAAAGAAGGCAAAGTTACCGGTAAGTATAGAATATCTTAACTGCTGAACAGGAAGATGCTTTATTATTGCTCAGGCAAATGTTCCGATTGATGAACAAGGTAAATTTGTTGAGAGAAAGAGTAAAATGCACGATATAAAGGTGAATTCCCGATTGTAACTCCTGATCATATGCAATATATGGATGTTGCACCTGCACAGATTGTAAGTGCTGCTGCCGCATTGATTCCATTTCTTGAGCATGATGATGCAAACAGAGCTTTGATGGGTTCAAACATGCAGCGCCAGGCAGTTCCGCTTTTACGTCCTGAAGCCCCGCTTGTTGGAACAGGGCTTGAAAAAAAATTGCACGAGATTCACGATGCAGTTATTGTTGCTGAAGATAATGGTAGTTGTTGAATATGTTGATGCAAACAGATTATTGTGAAATATGATATTAATCCAAAAGTGCTCTGAAGCTCTTACTAAGTTTTAATGATGAACGAAGAACAACATACAGACTAACTAAATTTTCATGGTACAAATCAGGAAACTTGTGTTAACCAGAGTCCGATAGTGATAACAGGTCAAAGAGTTGTGAAAGGTGATGTTCTTGCAGATGGACCTGCAATACAGACAGGGTGAACTTGCTCTTGGAAGAAATGTACTGGTTGCATTCATGCCTTGGCGCGGTTACAATTTTGAAGATGCTATTATTATAAGTGAAAAAGTTGTTAGCTGAAGATGTATATACTTCAATTCATATAGAAGAATTTGAACTTCAGGTTAGTGAAACAAAACGCGGTGAAGAAGAATTAACACGTGAAATTCCAAATGTTAGTGAAGAAGCAACTAAGAGATCTTGATGAAAATGGAATAATCCGGGAAGGCGCTGAAGTTAAAGAAGGTGATATTCTTATTGGTAAAATTACTCCAAAAGGAGAAACCGATCCGACACCTGAAGAAAAATTGCTAAGAGCAATATTCGGTGATAAAGCCGGCGATGTAAAAGATGCATCGTTGAAAGCACCTCCGGGATTGAAAGGTACTGTAATTAAAACAAGATTATTCAGCAGAAAAGAAAAGAGATATCGATTCAAAAAAGGTCGAGAAAGAAATGACTGGATAACCTTGAACATTCAACACAAACAGAATGTGAAAGATCATTATGAAAAACTTGTTCAAAAATTAACAAAAATTACTGAAGGACAATACTACAACCGGGATTCGTGATCTTGATGGTAGTGTAGTTTTAAGAAGCGGTACGGCTATTAAGGAAGACTACATTTTCTGCAATGGAAGATGTAGCTAAATCTAGATTATACACATGATTGGTTTGAAACAAAGAAACTAAATAGTCAATTAACAGGTATTATTTAAGAATTATTTCGATATACTTTCCGATATTGAAGAAGATTTCAAACGAGAAAAAATAAAAATAACCAAAGTGGCGATGAGCTTCCTCCTGGAATTATTCAACTTGCAAAAGTTTATGTTGCAAAGAAACGTAAAGTTTCTGTTGGTGATAAAATGGCCGGGCGTCATGGTAACAAAGGTGTTGTTGCTAAGATTGTACCTGTCGAAGATATGCCCTTTCTACCGGATGGAACTCCGGTTGATATTAGTATTAAATCCATTAGGCGTTCCTTCACGTATGAACCTCGGTCAGTTTTATGAAACAGCTCTTGGATGGGCTGGAAAATTACTTGGTGTAAAATTCGCAACTCCAATTTTTGACGGTGCTAAAATGGAAGATGTAGATGAATGGCTTGAAAAAGCGGGTCTTGAGCTAAGGTAGTAAAACTGACTTTATGATGGCAGAACTGGTGATAGATTCCATCAGAAAGTAACATGCGGATATATATACATGCTGAAACTTAGCCATTTGGTTGATGATAAAATCCATGCACGTTCAATTGGACCATACTCCTTAATTACTCAACAGCCTTTAGGCGGTAAAGCTCAATTCGGCGGTCAGAGATTTGGTGAAATGGAAGTTTGGGCACTTGAAGGTTATGGCGCATCACATATATTTCAGGAAATATTAACAGTAAAAAGTGATGACGTTAGCCGGAAGAGCTAAAAATATGAAGCAATAGTTAAAGGTGAAAATTTACCGGAACCTAATATTCCTGAATCGTTCAATGTGTTGATTAAAGAGCTCCAAGGATTAGGTCTGGATATTAAAATTAATTAATCATTTGAACAATTTTCGCTAAGAAATTAGGAGTATAAAATATGCCGATTACAGAATTCAAGAAAATGCGATGCGCGATATTTCAAGCATCACGATAAGTTTAGCAAGCCCTGATGATATATTATCAAGATCCTTATGGTGAAGTTACAAAACCGGAAACAATTAATTATCGTTCTTTCCGGCCTGAAAAAGATGGATTGTTCTGTGAGAAAATTTTCGGTCCCACAAGAGATTGGGAATGTTTCTGCGGAAAATATAAAAGAATTCGTTATAAAGGTATTATATGCGATCGTTGCGGAGTTGAAGTAACTCAGAAAAGTGTCCGTCGTGAAAGAATGGGTCATATAGGATTGGCTGTACCTGTAGTTCATATCTGGTTCTTCAGAGCCCAGCCTTCTAAAATTGGTAATATAATCGGGCTTAGTCTTAAAGAATTCGAAAAAGTTATTTATTATGAATCCTATGTGGTTATAAATCCTGGACCCACTGGATTAAGTCGGTTAGACCTTATTTCAGAGGATCAGTATTTTGAAGTTCTTAATTCTCTTCCAGCTGGTAATGAAAAGCTTGATGATAAAGATCCTAAGAAGTTTGTGGCTAAGATTGGCGGTGATGCCGTTAAAAATATATTAAAGCATACCGAAGTTGAAAAACTTTCAAGAGAATTAAGGGACCAGTTAAAAGTTGAAACTTCACAACAAAAGAAAGCTGATCTACTCAAAAGATTAAGAGTTCTTGAAGCTTTCAAGGAAGAAGAAGGAAAAGTTGCGAACAGACCTGAATGGATGGTACTGAGCTATATCCCTGTAATTCCACCTGAACTCAGACCCCTTGTCCCTCTTGAAGGCGGAAGGTTTGCGACTTCTGATTTAAATGATCTCTATAGAAGAGTTATTATCAGAAATAACCGTCTGAAAAGACTTATTGATATTAAAGCTCCGGAAGTGATTCTACGTAATGAAAAGAGAATGCTTCAGGAATCTGTTGATGCCCTCTTTGATAATTCAAGAAGAGGTAGCGCTGTTAGAAGCGATAACAACAGACCTCTGAAATCTTTAAGCGATATGCTGAAAGGAAAACAAGGTAGATTCCGTCAAAATTTACTCGGTAAAAGAGTTGATTATTCCGGAAGATCTGTAATTGTTGTTGGACCCGAATTAAAGCTACATCAGTGCGGTCTTCCAAAAGATATGGCTGTTGAATTATTCAAGCCATTTATTATCAGAAAACTGATTGAAAGAGGTCATAATAAAACCGTAAAAAGTGCGAGAAAAGTAGTTGACAGAAAAGATCCTATAATCTGGGATATTCTTGCAAAAATAATTGAGGGACATCCGGTACTTCTTAACCGTGCTCCTACATCTTCACAGATTAGGAATCCAGGCATTTCCAACCGGTTCTTATAGATGGAAGAGCTATTCAATTACATCCAATGGTATGTACAGCATTCAACGCGGATTTTGACGGTGACCAGATGGCAGTTCATCTTCCATTATCATTTGAGGCACAGCTTGAAGCTTCAATGTTAATGTTGAGCAGTCATAATATTCTTTCACCACAGAACGGCGGTCCGATTGTAGTTCCTACACAGGATATTGTTTTAGGATGCTACTATCTTACAAAACTGAGAGAAGGCGACCTAGGCGAAGGTATGTTGTTCAGTGCCCCCGACGAAGTTATTATAGCTTATAATAGCGGGATTATTGGATTACATGCAAGAATTAAAGTCCGTATGGACGGTGAAATGATTGAAACTACTACTGGGAGTGATTCTATTCAACCAGATCGTACCTAAAGAAATGGGATACTTTAACCAGCTTCTTATTAAAAAAACATTCGGTGGTTTTATTGGTTTAATGTTTATGAAACTTGGAAACAAAGTTACCGCTAAGTTTCTTGATGATTTAAAAGACATTGGATTTAAGTTCTCAACGATGGGCGGACTATCAGTAAGTTATGCTGATATGATTGTTCCGGAGCAGAAAGAAGAACTTATTAATAAAGCAAATAAAAAAGTTGAAGCAATTCTCAATGAACACGAGCAAGGTGTAATTACTGATGCCGAACGTTATAATAAAATTATTGACGTTTGGACTCATACTACCAATGATGTTGCCCGTGCTTTGATGGAAAAAATTAAAGGAGCCAACAACGGATTCAATTCATTGCACATGATGGTGGATTCCGGTGCAAGAGGTTCTCAGGAACAGGTAAGACAGCTTGCTGGAATGAGAGGTCTTATGATGAAACCACAGAAAACTTTATCAGGTCAGGCTGGTGAAATTATTGAGAATCCTATTGTTGCTAATTTTAAAGAAGGTCTGTCAGTGTTAGAGTATTTTATCTCTACTCACGGAGCCAGAAAAGGTTTGGCAGATACTGCTCTTAAAACTGCAGATGCAGGTTACCTTACTAGAAGACTAGTGGATGTTGCCCAGGATGTTATTATCAGTGAAATAGACTGCGGAACAATTCTTGGAATTGAAATTACTGCCTTAAAAGACGTTGAGCAGGAAAGAGAACCATTTGGTGAAAGAATAACAGGTCGTGTCGCTCAGGAAGATGTTTATGATCCCCGCTCAGAAGAATTGATTATTCCTGCCGGTGAAATGATCACCGAATCAATTGCTGAAAAGATTGAAGATGCTAATATTGAATCTGTATATATTAGAACAGTACTTACCTGTGAATCCAAACGCGGAGTTTGTGCAAAATGTTACGGCAGAAACCTCACCAATGGTAAACTTGTTGAGATCGGTGAAGCAGTGGGAATAATTGCTGCTCAATCAATTGGTGAGCCAGGAACTCAGTTAACTTTAAGAACCTTCCACTTAGGTGGTACATCTTCAAGAATTGCATCGCAATCACAGGTTGAGACCAATGTAGAAGGTATCGTAAGATTTGACCGTGTAGCCTATGTTGAACGTTCAGATTTTCTCGGTATGATAAAAGTAGTTACCGGACGGCGTGGTTCAATTGGTCTATATGATGAAAACAATCGCCAGATAAAGAAATATGATGTCCCTTACGGTGCAGAAATTATCGTGAATGAAGGTCAGGTGGTTAAAAAGCGGACACCGTTATATAATCACGATCCTTATAATTCTGTAATTCTATCCGATATTTTAGGTACTGTAAAGTTTATCGATTTGATTGATGGAGTTACACTCCAACAGGTGACTGATGAACAAACAGGTCACGTTCAGAAAGTAGTAATTGAATCCAAGGATAAAAACCTTACTCCAAGTATATCAATTGAATCACCTGATGGCGAAAAGAAATCCTTTAACCTTCCAACAAGGTCTTACCTTTCTGTAGATGAAGGTGAAAAAATAGCTGCAGGCACTATTCTTGCGAAGATATCTAAACAGACTACTAAGAGCCGTGATATCACTGGTGGACTTCCTAGAGTTACCGAATTGTTTGAAGCTAGAAGCCCACAAGAATCAGCTATCGTTTGCGAAATAGAAGGAACTGTAAAATTTGGTGCAAGAAAAAAAGGTTCAAGAGAAATTCTTGTTATAGCACCTGATAAATCTGATGAAAAGAAATATAATGTTCCGCTTGGAAAACATACACTTGTTCAGGAAGGTGATGAAATCCCTGCTGGTGAAAAAATAACAGATGGACCAATAAATCCGCATGATATCCTGAAAATTAAAGGTACCAGTGCTGTCCAGGAATATCTTGTAAATGAAATCCAGGATGTCTACAGACTTCAAGGTGTAAAAATAAATGACAAGCATATTGAAGTAATTGTACGACAGATGCTTCAGAAGATAAAAATAGTATCTCCAGGAGATACAAGATTCTTAGAGGAAGATATTGTTGACAGAAATGAATTTATTGAGGAAAACAATAAAGTAATGTCAATGGTCTACCTTACCGATAAGGGTGATTCAAGATTAAAGGATGGGCAATTACTTGCTAAGAATAAATTAAGAGAAATTAATGCGGACTTAAAGAAGAAGACAAAGAAAGTTGTTGAATCCAGAGATGCTGAACCTGCTACGTTTGAACATGTTTTGTTGGGGATTACTTCAGCTGCTCTTTCTACTGAGAGCTTTATTTCAGCTGCATCATTCCAGGAAACTACTAAAGTTCTTGCAAATGCCGCAACAGAAGCAAAAGTTGATAATCTCCTTGGTTTGAAAGAAAATGTAGTTATGGGACATTTAATCCCCGCAGGTACAGGTCTTAAGAAATATAAAAGTATTAAACTTAAAACCGAAGAAATAGTAGTCGAAAAAACGGAAGAATTGGAAGTTCAGGCCTGACTTTCGTGAAGAATTGAAAATAATCCGGATTTTCCGAAGAAAAGCCGGATTATTTCTCTTTTATAAGTAATTTATTTTTCGGATTCCTTGACAAAATTTAAGCCTAAGACCTATATTAGGAGTCTGAAATTTTTTAGATAATGATAAGATTTTAGGAGTATATTAGTGCCCACAATAAATCAGTTAGTAAGAAAAGGCCGTGTTCAGATACTGGCCAAAAATAAAGCTCCGGCGCTTGATGCTTGTCCTCAGAAAAGAGGAGTATGTACAAGAGTATATACTACAACACCAAAAAAACCAAACTCTGCTTTACGAAAAGTTGCCAGAGTAAGGTTAACAAACAGTATTGAAGTTACAGCTTACATTCCTGGTGAAGGGCACAATCTGCAGGAACACTCAATTGTGTTAATCAGAGGCGGTAGAGTTAAAGATTTTCCTGGTGTTCGTTATCATATAATCAGAGGTACTTTAGATACCAGCGGTGTGGAAGATAGAAGAAAAGGCAGATCTAAATACGGTGCTAAAAAACCAAAAGCGAAATAAATTATTATGAGAAAGAAAAGAGCAGAAAAAAGATATTTAAAACCCGATCCAAAATTTAACGATGTTATGGTTGCAAGGTTTATTAATTCAATTATGTATGACGGAAAGAAATCTGTTGCACGGTATGTCGTTTACAAAGCTTTGATGTGATTGAAGAAAGGACAAAGAAACCGGGACTCGAAGTATTTAAGAAAGCATTAAAAATGTAGCCCCATTGATTGAAGTTAGAAGCAGAAGAGTTGGTGGAGCTACATATCAGGTTCCTACAGAAGTTCGACCGGAAAGAAGAACAGCCCTTGGCTATGAGATGGCTTAAAACATATGCACGAGCAGAAATGAGAAATCAATGTCTTCAAAGTTAGCATCAGAATTGATTTCAGCTTCTAATAATGAAGGATCTGCAGTTAAGAAAAAAGAAGATACACATAAGATGGCTGAAGCAAATAAAGCATTTGCTCATTTTAAGTGGTAATGAACGAAATTGATGAATTAATAGGATTAAGATAAGGTAAATTAGAACAGATGTCAGAAAGAGTGCCAATAGATAAAGTTAGAAATATAGGTATTATGGCGCATATTGATGCTGGTAAGACTACAACTACTGAACGTATATTGTTTTATACAGGTAAACTTCACAAAATTGGTGAAGTTCATGAAGGTGCAGCAACAATGGACTGGATGGAGCAGGAAAAAGAACGAGGTATTACAATTACAACTGCTGCAACTACTTGTTATTGGGATGATCATCAAATAAATATTATTGATACTCCAGGACACGTTGATTTTACTGTTGAAGTTGAAAGATCATTAAGAGTATTAGATGGTGCTGTTGCTTTGTTTTGCGCAGTTGGCGGTGTTGAACCTCAATCAGAAACAGTATGGAGACAGGCAGATAAATATAATGTTCCCAGAATAGCTTTTGTAAATAAGATGGATAGAATGGGTGCAGATTTCTATAATGCTGTTCAAATGATGAAAGACAGATTTGGAGCAAATGCAATTCCGATAAATCTTCCGATTGGTGAAGGATATGTTTCAGGCGTAATTGATTTGATAACAATTAAAGCAATTATGTATCATGAAGAAACATTTGGTGCTACATTTGAAGAAATGGAAATTCCTGATGATCTGATTGGCCTTTAGCAAATAAATATCAGAACAGAAATGCTTGAAGCAGTTTCTGATGTAGACGAACATTGCTTGAAAAATATCTTGAAGGTGAAGATATTAGCTGAAGACGAAATTAAAAAAGTTTTAAGAAAAGCTACAATTGAATTAAAAATAATTCCTGTCCTTTGTGGTTCTGCATTTAAAAATAAAGGTGTTCAGCAGATGCTGGATGCAGTAGTTGATTATCTTACCATCACCCATTGATGCTAAGGAAATTGAAGCTCATCATATCGGAATTAAAGACATGTTAAAAGAAGATGTAAGTGCCGATGAGAAATTTGCTGCTTTAGCATTTAAAATAATGAATGATCCATTTGTTGGTAAATTAACATTTTTCAGAGTTTATTCAGGTACTTTAAAAGCAGGTTCATATATTTTTAATTCTGTCAGAGGTAAAGAAAGAAAGAATAGGCCGTTTACTTCAGATGCATGCAAATCATCGCGAAGAAATTGATGAAGTAAGAGCTGGAGATATTGCTGCAGCTGTTGGTTTGAAAGATACAACAACTGGTGATACATTTTGTGATGAAGACAGATCCGGTTATTATGAAAAAATGATATTCCCTGAACCGGTTATTCAGATTGCGATTGAACCTAAAACAAAAGCTGATCAGGAAAAATATCGGTATCACTTGTTAAATTAGCTGAAGAAGATCCGACTTTTAGAATTAAATTGATGAAGAAACCGGTCAGACTATTATTAGCGGAATGGGTGAACTTCATCTTGAAATTATTGTTGATCGAATGAGAAGAGAATTTAAAGTTGAAGCTAATGTTGGTAAACCTCAGGTTGCTTATAGAGAAACTATTACCAGAACAGTTAAAGCGAAGGTAAATTTGTTAGACAATCTGGTGGTCGTGGACAATATGGACATGTTTGGATTGAACTTAGTCCCAATGAACCAGGTAAAGGATATGAATTTGAAAATGCAATAGTTGGCGGAGTTGTTCCAAAAGAATATATTCCATCTGTTATCAGCCGGTATTCAAGAAGCAATGAGAAATGGTGTGATTGCAGGATATCCGGTTGTTGATATTAAAGCAAAGATTTACGATGGTTCTTATCATGATGTTGATTCTGATGAAATGTCTTTCAAAATAGCTGGTTCAATGGCTTTTAAAGAAGGTGCATCGAAAAGCAAGACCGATTACTTCTGAACCAATGATGAATGTAGAAGTTGTTACTCCTGAAGAATATATGGGCGATGTAATGGGAGATTTGAATTCACGAAGAGGAAGAATTGAAGGATTTACTGCAAGAAAAGATGCACAGGTAATTAAAGCGACTGTTCCTTTATCAGAAATGTTTGGATATGCAACTACTCTTAGGTCAATGACTCAAGGACGTGCAATTTATACAATGCAATTTGCACATTATGCAGAAGTTCCAAAAACATGTCGCAGAAGAGATTGCAGAGAAAACTCTTAGGTAAAAAATCAGTTTCAGCATAGTTTAGCAATAAAATAATATTAAAAATTAAATTTAAAGGAGATATTAGATGGCAAAAGAAAAATTTGAAAGAAGTAAACCTCACGTTAATATAGGTACAATTGGTCACGTTGACCATGGTAAAACTACACTAACAGCTGCCATCACAATGGCTCTTGCACAGAAAGGCTTATCAACAATCAGAACATTTGATAATATTGATAATGCTCCAGAAGAAAGAGAAAGAGGTATTACGATTGCTACAGCTCACGTTGAATATTCAACAGAAAAAAGACATTATGCACACGTTGACTGCCCAGGACATGCTGATTATGTTAAAGAATATGATTACCGGTGCTGCCCAAATGGATGGCGCTATTCTGTTGTTTCTGCACTGATGGTCCAATGCCTCAGACAAGAGAGCATATTCTTCTTGCACGTCAGGTTGGTGTTCCAAAAATGGTTGTATTCATGAATAAAGTTGATATGGTTGATGATCAGGAATTAATTGAATTAGTTGAAATGGAATTAAGAGAATTATTAAATTATTATGAATTTCCTGGTGATGAAATTCCGATTATTAAAGGATCTGCTTTAAAGCTCTTGGAAGCCGGTTCAAGTAATGCTGAGCTAACTGATGAAAGATATAATTGTATCTGGGAGTTAATGGATGCAGTTGATAGTTATATTCCAATACCCAGAAGAGAAACTGAAAAACCTTTCTTAATGCCTGTTGAAGATGTATTTCTCTATACAGGTCGTGGAACAGTTGCAACAGGAAGAGTTGAAAGAGGACAAGTTAAAGATACAGAAGAAGTTGAATTAATCGGTCTTAGGCGTTCATAAGAAAACTGTTGTTACCGGAATTGAAATGTTCAGAAAGAATTGGATGCAGCTATGGCTGGTGATAACGCCGGTATCTTATTACGAGGTGTTGATAAAAATGAAATTGAAAGAGGAATGGTTCTTGCAAAAACCGGTTCAATTACTCCTCATAAGAAATTTGAAGGTAAAGTTTACGTTTTAACGAAAGAAGAAGGTGGACGTCATACTCCATTTTTTAACGGCTACAGACCTCAGTTTTATTTCAGAACAACAGATGTAACTGGAGTTGCAACACTTACCTGAAGGTACTGAAATGGTAATGCCTGGTGATAGAGTTACTTTATCAATAGAATTAATTTCTACAATTGCTATGGAAGAAGGATCTAAGTTTCGCTATCCGTGAAGGTGGAAGAACAGTTGGTGCTGGAATAGTAACTAAAATAATTGAATAAAAGTAAATTTTAACTTAAGGGAAAGTATAATCAACTTTCCCTTTTATGTTCGTAACAAAGGAGTAATTTTAAGTGCCCGGTCAAAAGATTAGAATTAAATTAAAATCGTACGATCATATTTTGATTGATAAATCAACTGAAAAGATTATTAAAACTGTAAGAAGTACAGGTGCAGTTGTATCCGGTCCTATACCTCTTCCAACAAAACGGACTGTTTATACAGTGCTGAGGTCACCTCATGTTGATAAGAAATCAAGAGAGCAATTTGAGACCAGGGCTCACAAAAGAATAATTGATATTCATAACTCAAATAACAAAACCGTCGATTCATTGAGTAAATTGGATATACCGGCGGGTGTAGATATTGAGATAAAGTTATAAGGAATTTGGAGTTAAGATGTCTGGCTTATTGGAAAAAAAACTAGGAATGTCAAGTATTTTTACGGATGATGGAAGGTAATACCTGTAACCGTAATTAGAAGCAGGACCATGACAGTGTTTCCAGTTAAAACCAAAGAAAAAGACGGTTACGAAGCGATTCAGTTGGGTTTGGCTCAAAAAAAGAAAAAAAGACTCTAAACCTGAAATGGGACAATACAAGAAAAATAACTTAACCCAATTCGGAATTTTAAAGGAATTCAGAATTTCTGATATCATCGAACTATAAAATTGGTGATGAAATTAAAGTCGATTTCTTTCAGAAGGTGAAAAAATTAAAGTTAGATCCGGAAAGAGTAAAGGAAAAGGTTTTCAAGGTGTAATGAGAAGACATGGATTTGGAGGTGTCGGCGGTACAACTCACGGTCAAAGTGACAGATTGAGGGCTCCAGGTTCAATTGGTTCAAGCTCATATCCTTCAAGAGTTTTTAAAGGAATGAAAATGGCCGGTAGGATGGGTTATGATAATGTAACAATTTCAAATTTAAAGGTTGTTAAAATTATACCTGAACAAAATTTGATATTGGTGAAAGGAGCTGTTCCTGGCTCAATTAACACAATTGTTGAATTGATAAAGAAGTAATTGGTATAAAATGAAATTAGATATATTATAAAAAAGATGGCACGTAGTCCGGTGAGACAAGTTGAACTTTCGGAAGAATTTTCGGAATCGAACCGAATGACCATGCTATTTATCTTTCTGTAAAAGCTTATTTGGCCAACCAGAGACAGGGAACTCAAAATCAAAAGAACGCGGCGAAGTTAGCGGCGGTGGTAAAAAACCATGGAAACAAAAAGGTCGCGGCGGTGCAAGAGCAGGAACATACACGATCGCCTATTATGGGTTGGCGGTGGTACTATATTTCGGCCCAAAACCGAGAGATTATCGTCAGAAATTACAAAAGAAAGTTAGGCTCTTGCTAGAAAATCTGCTCTTTCTTATAAAGTAAAAGACGAATCAGATTGATTGTTGTTGAGGATTTTAATTTTGAAAAACCAAAAACAAAAGATTTTGCTGCGATACTATTAGATGCTTTAAATGCTACTGGTAAAAAAATATTATTGCTTAACTAACGGCACAATGGAAAATATTTATAAATCCGGTAGAAATATTGCAAAATTAATATTCTTGAAGCTGATAAAGCATCAACATATGATATATTGAACAATCAGATTTTGATTAGTACAGAAAAGTGCAGTAGAATATATTAGCAAACACATTCTGAAAATTAAACGTAGGGTGATAAAATGCATCAGTATTTTAATAAGTCCATTAATTACTGAAAAGATGACTAACATTACTGCAAATACAAGTGGTAAATATGGATTCCTTGTTAATCCTGAATGCAAATAAAATTGAAATTGCAAAAGCTATTGAAAAAAAATTTAATGTTCATGTTGTTAATGTAAGAACAATAAATCATCCAGGAAAAATGAAAACTCAGTTCAGGAAAAAGGGAAGATATACAGGAAGAACTGCCAAATTTAAAAAAGCGATTATTACCCTAAAAGAAGGTGAAAAAATTGAATTTTTGAGCAAGTATAGATTTTAAAGTAGGACGAATTAAATGGCAATTAGTAAATTAAAACCAAATACCCCGGGGACAAGGTTCAGGTCAATTTCTTCATTTGAGGAGATTACTAAGACTACTCCTGAAAAATCTTTGACTGTTGCCTTAAGAAAATCGGGCGGAAGAAATAATCAGGGCAGAGTTACTTCACGGCATATCGGTGGTGGACATAAACAAAGATATAGAATTATTGATTTCAAAAGAGATAAAGCATGGAATACCTGCAAAAGTTTTTTCGATTGAATATGATCCAAATAGAACTTCCAGAATAGCATTGCTTCATTATGCCGATGGCGAAAAAAGATATATTCTTGCTCCTGAAGGATTAAAAGTTGGTGATAAAGTTATATCTGGTCCAGGAAGTGATATTACAGTTGGAAATGCTTTACCTTTAAAAGATATGCCATTGGCAGTTTTGTACACAATGTTGAACTTAAACCCGGTAAAGGCGGTCAGCTTGGACGATGTGCCGGGTTTCTATTCAGGTAATGGCAAAGGAAGGAGATTATGCTCAACTTGAAAATGCCTTCAGGTGAAGTTAGAATAGTAAGATTAAATTGCATGGCTACTTACGGTGTAGTTGGAAATGCTGATCAGGAAAATATTAGTCTTAGGTAAAGCAGGAAGAAGCAGATGGATGGGAATCAGACCTCATGTTAGAGGTGTTGCAATGAATCCGGTAGATCATCCAATGGGTGGTGGTGAAGGAAAAACATCTGGCGGAGGCCATCCGGTTTCTCCATGGGGTCAAAAAGCAAAGGATTGAAAACCAGGAAGCATAAAAAAGAATCAAATAAATTTATTATTAAGAGAAGAAATAAGTAGAGTACAATATGCCAAGATCAGTTAAAAAAGGGCCATTCATCGATTTAAATTGATGGAAAAGATTTCCAAACTTAACGAATACAAATCAGAAAAAAATTATTAAGACATGGTCAAGAGCATCCACAATTTCTCCGGATTTTGTTGGTCATACAATTGCAGTTCATAACGGCAATAAAATGATACCTGTTTATGTTACTGAAAATATGGTTGGTCATAAACTTGGTGAATTTGCTCCGACCAGAATTTTCAGAGGTCATCCGGGCACTAAAGCTGAAAAAGCATCTAAAGCGAAATAAAAGATAAGATTTAAGGAAATAATGGAAGCAAGAGCAATACACAGATATATTGGTTCATCACCACGAAAAATGCGATTAGTGATTGATCTTATCAGAGGAATATCGGTTGATAAAGCAATAGAAGTTTTGCATTTCAACCAAAGCATGCTTCAAAAGATGCGGAAAAAGTTTTAAGATCTGCAGTTTCGAATCTGATGAATAAAGATGATGCATCAAAACATGAAGCCGTCGATTTGTTTGTTAAAGAAGCTTTTGTAAATCAAGGACCTACATTAAAAAGAATTTCTCCTGCACCTATGGGTCGGGCGTACAGAATAAGAAAAAGATCTAATCATTTAACAATTGTTGTTGCGACAAAAGATACTAGGAGGATATTTTTGGGTCAAAAGACAAACCCGATTGGATTAAGAGTTGGTATCATCAGAGGATGGGAATCTAATTGGTATGAAAATAAAAGTTATGCTGCCAAATTAAAGGAAGATGAAAGATTAAGAGATTATGTTAGAAAAAGATTAAAAAAAGCTGGGATTTCTCAGAATTATTATTGACAGAACTTCAAAGAATATTATTTTGACAATTCATACCTCACGTCCTGGTGTTGTAATTGGAAAAAGCGGAAAAGAAATTACTCAGATTGAAGAGGAATTGAAACAAGTTACTGATAAAGAAGTGAAAATTCAGATTTCTGAAATTAAAAGACCTGAACTTGATGCTTTTTTAGTTGGCTGAAAATATTGCCAGACAAATTGAAGGAAGAGTTTCATTTAGAAGAGCTATGAAAATGCGATTACTTCTGCCATGAGAATGGGAGCTGAAGGTATAAGAATTATGTGTGCAGGTAGATTAGGCGGAGCAGAAATGGCTCGAACCGAGCAGTATAAAGAAGGAAGAATTCCTTTGCATACTCTACGTGCTGATATTGATTATGCAACGGCAACAGCACAAACAATTTACGGTTCGATTGGAATAAAAGTTTGGATTTGCCGCGGAGAAATTTTAGGAAAAAGAGTTACAGATTAAAGTATCCAGGAGTTTTTAGATCATGTTAATGCCTAAAAGAGTTAAGTTTCGAAAATCACAACGCGGAAGAATGGCCGGGAAAGCAAATCGTGGCAGTTCGTGGATTTTGGCGATTATGGATTAAAGGCTATGGAATGTCATTGGATTACAAGCAGACAAATTGAAGCATGTCGTGTTGCTCTTTCACGAAAAATGAAAAGAGATGGTAAAGTTTGGATTAGAATATTTCCCGATAAACCTGTTTCTAAGAAACCACTTGAAACAAGAATGGGTAAAGGAAAAGGCGGCTCCGGAGTTTTGGGTTGCTGTAGTTAAACCGGGAAGAGTATTGTTTGAAGTTTCAGGTGTTGAAAAGAAATAGCTCATGAAGCCTTACAAACTTGCGCATATAAGTTACCAATTAAAGACTAAAGTGGTTGCAAGACCGGATTAGAATAAATTAAAAAGGCTTTAATAAAATGAAAATTTTTGAAATAAGAGAAATGTACAAGCCGAGAAATCGATAAAAGAATTCTGGAAGAAGAAAAGAATCTTGTGGATTTACGATTTGCACATCAGTTAAAACAGTTAACTAATACTGCAAAATTAAGTATTACAAGAAAAGATATCGCGAAAATGAAAACAGTTCTTGAAAGAAAGAAAAGCTGAAGAAGTCCATACTCAAAGGAAATAAAGAAGGAGTATAAAGTTTACTATGGAGAACGCAGATTAAGAAAAACAAGAGTTGGTGTTAGTGGTAAGCAATAAAATGAACAAAACTATTACTGTTGCAATTGAAAGAAAAGTTCCTCATACGATTGTATAAAAAATATTTTAAGAAAACCACCAAATTGATGGCGCATGATGAAAAAAATGAATGCACGGATTGGTGATAAAGTTAAAATCATGGAAACCCGTCCTTTGAGTATAAGAAAAAGATGGCGTTTAGTTGAAATTGTTGAAAAAGCCAAGTAAAAAGTTAAGGAGTTATTTAATAATGATTCAAGAAGAAACAAATTTAGTAGTTGCCGATAATTCAGGCGCAAAAAGAGTAGATGTATCCGTGTTCTTGGCGGAAGCGGTAGACAATATGCATAGTGTTGGTGATATAATTGTTGTTAGCTGTTAAAACTGCAATTCCCAGTGGTGCTGTAAAAAAAGGTGAAGTATCCAGGGCAGTTATTGTCAGAACTAAAAAAGAAGTAAGAAGAAAAGATGGTTCTTATATAAGATTTGATGAAAATGCCGCAGTTCTTATTAATGCGCAAAATGAACCAAGAGGTACTCGTATTTTTGGCCCTGTTGCAAGAGAATTGAGAGAAAAACAATTTATGAAAATAGTTTCTTTAGCTCCAGAGGTATTATAAGGATTTTAGGTAAATGAAAATTAGAAAAAGTGATAATGTTAGAATAATTTCCGGAAATAACAAAGGAAAAACCGGAAAAGTATTAAAAGTATTTCCTAAAGAATGCAAGAGTAATTGTTGAAGGTATTAATTTAAGAAAAAGACATACAAAACCGACTCAAAAAAATCCTCAAGGCGGTATACTTGAAAAGGAAGCATCCAATTAATGTTTCAAATGTAATGATAATTGATCCTAAAACTAGGTGAAACCACAAGACTTGGCTGCACAGATTATCCTGGATGAAAAAACCGGTAAAAAGAAAAGAGCCCGCGTAAGCAGAACAAGCGGCGAAATGGTTTAATAATAATTTTATTAAGGTTAGATTTTAATGGCTGAAAAGAAAACAAAAAAAGAAGATACTGCAGAAAAACCGGCAAAAGTACAGAGAAAGCTGTAAAGACTTAGAAAAACCTGTTAAGGGGACTGAAAAAACAGCAAAATCCGCTAAAAAGGAGACAAAACCGGCTGAAAAAGAGGTTAAAATCCCCTGCAGATTGGCAGATGTTTATAAAAAGAAATTTCTTCGTCATTAATGAAAAAATTTAGTTACAAAAGCATTATGCAGGTTCCGAAACTACATAAAATTGTAGTGAATATGGGTGTGGGTGCGGCAGTTGCAGATGCAAAATTAATAGAAGAAGCGGCTAAAGAACTTGAAACAATTACCGGTCAAAAAGCCAAGTATTCGAAAAGCTAAAAAAGCTATTTCAAATTTCAAATTAAGAGAAGGTCTTAATATTGGTGCATGGTTACTCTTGAGAAAAGAAAGGATGTTTGAGTTTCTAGATCGACTTGTAAATGTTGCGCTTCCCACGTGTTAGAGATTTCAGAGGATTATCTGATAAATCATTTGATGGTCGAGGAAATTATACACTTGGGATTAAAAGAACAGATTATTTTCCCCGAAATTAATGTAGATAAGATTAACAAGAGTATTAGGAATGGATATTACATTTGTGACAACAGCAAAAACATGATAACGAAGCATTTGAACTATTGCAGTCATTTGGAGTTCCATTCAGAAAAAAAGAAATTAAATCAGCTTAACAGGAGATTTGATGGCACGAAAATGTTTAATAGCAAGAGAAGAAAAAAGAAGAGTTCTTGTTGCAAAATATGCAAAAATCAGAAAGGAATTGAAAGAAAAAGGTGATTCAGAAGGACTTCAAAAACTTCCCAAAAACTCTGCAAAGGTTAGGTTGCATAATCGTTGTATGTATACAGGAAGAGCCAGAGGATATTCACCGTAAATTCGGTATATCCCGATTGGTATTAAGGGAAATGGGCTTAAAAGGCGAAATTCCCGGATTAAAAAAGGCAAGTTGGTAGAAGGAGAAAATATGCCGGTAACAGATCCGATTTCAGATTTTTTAACTAGAATTAGAAATGCTGCTAAAGCTAAAAAACCAAAAGTAGATATTCCTTCTTCGAAAATGAAGAAAAGTCTTGCTGAAATTTTGAAAAACCAGAATTATATTGAAAATTTTGAATTGATTGAAGACAATAAACAGAATATTCTTCGTGTTCAATTGAAATATAGAAACGGTGTATCTGCTATCAGCGGTCTTAAAAGAATTAGTACTCCAGGTTTAAGGGTTTATAAAGACTCAATTGATCTACCTAGAGTTTTGAATGGACTTGGAATTGCAGTAGTATCAACCTCAAAAGGACTTCTAACCGATAAAGAAGCTAGAAAGAAATCTGTCGGCGGTGAAGTAGTTTGTTATATCTGGTAAAATATTGAATGGAGTTTTAAAGTGTCAAGAATTGGTAAAAAACCAATATTGTTCCTAAAGATGTGACTGTAAAAATTACAGGAAATGTTAGTAGATGTAAAAGGTCCAAAAGGAGAATTAGAAAATGATATTTAATTCCAAATATGAAAGTTGAATTAAATAATGATGAATTATTAGTAACAAGACCAGATGATTTAAGAGAAAATAAAGCCCTTCATGGTTTAACTAGGGCATTGTTACAAAATATGGTTAACGGAGTAACTAAGGCTTATACCAAAACTCTTGATATTGTTGGAGTTGGATATAAAGCTGAATTAAAAGGAAAAATCTACTTTTAAATATTGGATACTCACACCCAATTTATTTTATGCCTCCTGAAGGAATTAAATCTAGTAAGTCCCAACTGCAACTCAGATATATATCCGGAATTGATAAACAACTTAGTTGGAATTGTAGCTGCCAAAATTAGATCAATCAGAAAACCTGAACCTTATAAAGGTAAAGGAATTAAATATTCTAATGAAATTATTCAAAGAAAAGCCGGTAAAACTGCAGGCAAGTAAATTTAGCGGAGTTTAGACTAAAATGATTAAGAGAAATAATAACAGCAGATTACGTTCTAAAATAAAGATCCGGAAAAAAGTTTACGGGAACCTGAAAGACCAAGACTTTACAGTATATCGCAGTCTTAATAATGTTTATGCCCAAGTAGTTGATGACAGAACAGGTAAAACATTAGTAGCCGCTTCTTCTTTATCAAAAGAATTGGCTGAAGAATTGAAAAATTCGAAAGGCAAAATTTCGAAAAGCAAACTGGTAGGCGTTCTTCTTGCAAAAAAAGCAGTTGAGCAGAATATTTCAAGTGTAGTATTTGACCGAAATGGATACAGATATCATGGTCGCATACAAGCGCTTGCGGAAGGTGCCCGTGAAGGAGGCTTAAAGTTTTAGTTATGGAAGTAACTACAATTGCCGGATCGTCTAATGGCAGGACAACGCCCTTTGGAGGCGTCTGTAGAGGTTCGAGTCCTCTTCCGGCAGCGTGGTAATTTCGATTATTCCCGGAAAAGTTGTAAATTTTTTTCCATTTTTTTGAATTAAGTAAAAGTGTGTTGGAGATATAATTGAAAACAGTAAAACAGAATGAATCAGAAGGATTTAAAGAAAAAGTTGTCCATATCAACAGAGTTGCAAAAGTTGTTAAAGGTGGACGTCGGTTCAGCTTTAATGCTATCGTCGTTGTTGGAAATGGAAATGGACTGTTGGTGTTGGACTAGGAAAAGCGAATGAAGTAACAGATGCAATTTCCAAAGGAATAGATGATGCCAAGAAAAATCTGGTTCATGTTTCTGTTATTAAAGGAACTGTTGCTCACGAAATTATTGGGAAATTTGGTGCTGGTAGAGTATTACTTAAACCTGCTTCTCCTGGTACAGGATTAATTGCTGGTGGCGGTGTTCGTGCAGTGCTTGAAGCTGCCGGTGTTCAGGATATTTTAACAAAATCTTTAGGATCAAGTAACCCACATAACCAGGTTAAAGCTACTTTAAATGGCTTGTTAAATATGATTGATGCTAAAAAGATGGCTATACAAAAGATGAATGACCGTTAATGAATTATTTAATTCTTAAGAGGATAATATGGGAAAAATTAAAGTTACTCAGATTAGAAGTATAATTGACAGCCCGATGAGACAAAAATTGACAATTGAAGCTTTGGGTTTAGGTAGACCTAACTGGGTAAAAATTCATAACGATACTCCTCAGATAAGAGGCATGATATTTAAAGTAACACATCTTGTTAAAGTGTGAAGAAATAAAAGAATAAGAAAAGGTTTTATAATGGATATTTTAAGTAATCTCAAATATGCTCCAGGTTCTAGAAAAAAAAGAAAAAGAATTGGACGCGGTGAAGGATCAGGACATGGCGGAACTGCTACAAAAGGAATGAACGGTCAAATGTCAAGATCAGGTGCGAAACATAAAGCATGGTTTGAAGGTGGTCAGATGCCTCTTCAAAGAAGAATTCCTAAATTTGGATTTACAGCTATATTTAAAGTGTATTCAAAGTAGTTAATGTTGAACCCTTGAAAAAAATGCAAGTAAATTAAATGGAATTGTTACACCGGTATCCTTACATAAAGCCGGGATAATTTCAAACCTCAAACAACCTGTTAAAATTTTAGGTAATGGAGAAGTGAAATCTTCCTTTCAGGTTGAAGTAAACTCAATCAGCCAGTCTGCAAAAGAAAAAATTGAAGCTGCAGGCGGTTCCATTAAACTGATATGATTGAAATAAATGGCAAATTTTACAGAAACATTCAGAAATATCTTTAAAATTCATGAACTTCGTCAGAGAATAATATATACTTTGGCTCTTCTACTATTGTTAGAGTTGGTGCTCATATTACTTTACCTGGAATAGATGCAGCATTACTTGCCGAACAGACTCGTCATGCAACTTCAGATAATCTATTTGGATTATATGATTTGTTTGTAGGAGGTGCATTTTCCAATGCCGCGATTTTCGCGCTTGGAATAATGCCTTATATTTCTGCTTCAATTATCATCCAGTTGATGGGAGCAGTAATTCCTTACTTCCAAAAATTCAACAGGAAGGAGAAGAAGGCAGTAAAAAAATTACCCAGCTTACCCGTTATGGTACGTTGTAATATCTGCGCTTTCAGGCATGGGGTGTTACAATCAGACTTAATTAAATTCGAATTACCAGGGATCCCGATTGTTCCAGATTGATGTACAGGGATTTGTTTGGACTTTTTCAACAGTTCTTGTTCTTACTTGCCGGTACAATGTTTATGATGTGGCTGGGTGAACAGATAACTGATAAAGGAATTGGTAATGGAATTTCATTGATAATTTTCATTGGAATTATTAACAGATTTCCATTTGCCATTGCTTGATGAATATAGATTGATATCTGCTGGCACAAAGAAGTATTGTAATTGAAATTATTATTTTGATATTTATGGTTTTGATAATTGCCGGTGTTGTTATTGGTTACTCAGGGAACTCGAAGAATTCCTGTGCAATATGCTAAAAGAGTAGTTGGAAGAAAAGTTTATGGTGGAGTTACACAATATATTCCTTTACGAGTAAATACAGCTGGGGTAATGCCTATTATTTTTGCTCAATCAATTATGTTTATACCGAGTACTGTATTATCGTTTTTCCCTAATAATGAATTTTTACAGGGTTTATCGCGGATATTTTACATTACAAGTCACCGTATATTCTGTTATATATGCGTTGATGATAATATTCTTTACTTATTTTTATACAGCTATTGCTTTTAATCCACAAGGATGTTGCTGAAAACATGAAGAAACAAGGCGGATTTATTCCAGGTATCGGCCTGGAAAACAAACTTCTGAATTTATAGATAATATTTTAACAAAAATTACTTTGCCAGGATCAGTTTTTCTGGCAATTATTGCAATACTTCCGGCTTTTGTTTCTAGTTTGGGGTGTATCAGGTCAGTTTTGCTCAATTTTTTGGAGGTACAAGTTTATTAATTGTTGTTGGTGTTGCTTTAGATACTTTGCAGCAGGTAGAGTCTCATTTATTGATGAGACATTATGATGGCTTTATGAAATCCGGAAAAATGAGAGGACGAAGATTCTAATTAAAGATATTGTGATTTTAATTAAAAGTAAAAAAGAAATTGATTATATACGAGAAAGTTGTAAAATTGCTGCAGAAGCTTTGCAATTAGTGAAAAAATATGTAAGAGCTGGAATAACAACAAAAGAGTTGGATCAGATAGCAGAAGATTATATTCTAAGTAATAATGCTATAGCTGCATTTAAAGGTTATTCTCAAGGAGGCGCATCAGGATTTCCTGCTGCTATTTGTGCTTCTATTGATGATGAAGTTGTTCATGGGATTCCGGGAACAGAGTTCTTAATGAATGGTGAAATTATTTCGATTGATGTTGGTGTTAAAAAAAATGGTTATTTTGGTGATGCTGCATTTAACTGTAGCTGTTGGTGATATTTCTGAAGAGAAACAGGAGCTAATGGATAGTAACTGAAAAATCTTTATACCTTGGAATTGAACAAGCGATAGTAATAACAAAGTTCATGATATTTCAGCATGCTGTTCAGGAATTTGTAGAAGCAAATGGATTTTCGGTAGTTAGAGATTTATGCGGTCATGGAGTAGGAAAATATTTGCACGAAGATCCGTCAATACCAAATTATGGTAAAAAAGGAATTCAGGGCTCTAAGTTAAAAAATGGAATGACTTTAGCGATAGAGCCGATGGTTAATTTGGTCAGATAAATTTCGTGAAAATTGCCCCTGATGGCTGGACAGTTTTAACATGTAGACGGAAAACCATCAGCTCATTTTGAACATACAATTTTGGTTTCATGATGATAAACCAGAAATATTAACGGTAAGTTAATGGCAAAACAAGGACCAATAAAAGTTGATGGAATTGTAACTGAAACATTACCAAATGCGCATTTTAAAGTCAGACTTGATAACGGTCATGAAATTCTTGCTCATATTTCCGGTAAAATGAGAATGCATTTTATTAAAATATTAGTAGGAGATAAAGTATCAATTGAACTTTCTCCATATGATTTAACAAAAGGTAGAATTACATACAGATATAAGTAACGGAGAAGAAATGAAAGTTAGAGCATCTGTAAGAAAGATTTGTGAGAACTGCAAAATAATTAAACGTAAAGGCGTTGTTAGAGTTATTTGCAAGAATCCTAAACATAAACAACGACAAGGTTAATTATAATTAAGGAGATAGATAATTGGCTCGTATAGCTGGTATTGATTTACCAAAAAAAAAAAAAGTTTTATATCGGTCTTCATTATATTTACGGTATTGGACGAAAAGTCATCCGCATTAGTATTCTTACAAAAGCAAATGTAAATCCTGATAAAAAAGTATCGGAACTTACTGATGAAGAAGTAGCTAAAATCAGAGCAATCATGACTTCTGAATATAAAGTTGAAGGTGCTTTACGTTCCGAAGTACAACAGAATATAAAAAGATTAATGGATATTGGTTCTTACAGAGGACTTAGCCACAGAAAAAGTTTACCTGCAAGAGGTCAAAGAACCAGGACAAATTCACGTACCCGTAAAGGGAAAAGAAAAACAGTTGCCGGTAAAAAAAGGCACCATCTAAGAAATAATTAGTTCTATAACCCGGAGGTTAATAATTGGCTAAAGTCGTAAAAAAAGCAAAAAAGAAAACACATGTTGATGCTAATGGTGTTGCTCATATTAAAGCGACGTTTAATAATGTTATAGTTACAATTACAGATATTTACGGAAATACAATTTCATGGTCTTCTGCAGGTAAAAATGGATTTAAAGGATCCAGAAAAAACACTCCCTTTGCTGCACAAGTTTCAGCAGAAGCTGCAGCAAAAGAAGCATATGATTTAGGTTTAAGAAAAATTGATGTTTTTGTAAAAGGACCTGGTTCAGGAAGAGAAGCTGCTATCAGAGCATTGAATACTGCAGGATTGGATATAAGTTCTATTAAAGATGTCACTCCTATTCCACATAACGGATGCAGACCACCAAAGAGAAGAAGAGTTTAAATTATTGGAGAAAATGTAAATGGCAAGATACACAGACTCAGTTTGTAAATTATGCAGAAGAGAAAAACAAAAATTATTTTTAAAAGGACAGAAGTGTTTATACCGAAAAATGTCCTATTGAACAAAGAAATTATCCTCCTGGACAACATGGGTTTCCAGAAGAGCAAAAATTTCCGAATTCGGAGTTCAGCTTAGAGAAAAACAGAAAATTAAAAGAATTTACGGATTTCTCGAAACTCAATTCAGAAATTATTTTGAAAAGGCAATAAGACAAAAAGGTATTACTGGTGACAATTTGGTTAAACTTTTGGAAAGAAGATTGGATAATGTTGTTTACAGACTTGGTTTTGCTTCTTCAAGAAAACAGGCAAGACAGATTATTACTCACAGACATATTACTGTTAATGAACATTTGGTTGACATTCCTTCTTATTCACTTACTGCCGGTGATATTATTAAAATAAAAGATAAGAGCAAGAAACTTGATCTTATTCATAACTCCCTTAAAAGAGTAAAAGATAATACATATTCATGGTTGTCGATAGATAAAGCGTCTCTATCAGGAACATTTCTTCATGTTCCGGAAAGAGAAGACGTTCCTTTAAATGCCAATGAACAATTGGTTGTTGAGCTTTATTCAAAATAATAACTATTTTTAAAGATTATTAAGAGGATTACAAATGAGTGTATTCATACTTAAAAATGCCCGAAGCCGTTGTGCTTGACGAAGCGACCTATACAAATACATTTGGCAAGTTTTCATCTTCAGCCCTTGAAAGAGGGTATGGAGTTACATTTGGGTAATTCTATTAGAAGAGTATTACTTGTCTTCGTTAACTGGAGCTGCAATTACTGCTGTAAAATTTAGTGGAGTTTTGCATGAATTCACAACTATTGAAGGAGTGGTAGAAGATGTTGCCGAAATTATTCTTAACCTTAAACAGGTGAGAATGAAACTGCTTAATAAAAAACCAAATAAAATTGATATTTCATTTAACGGTGAAGGTGAATGGACCGCCTCAGATATTCAGAAAAACAGTGCTGAGATTGAAATTCTGAACCCGGATCTTCATTTAGCTACTCTTAACAAGAATGCTAAATTCGATGTTGAACTTAGAGTTGGTAAGGGTAAAGGATATATTCCGGCTTTTGAAAATATTTCTCCAGATTATACTATAGGCATGATTCCAATTGATTCAATTTTTACCCCAATTAAAAATGTTAAATTTGATGTTGAGAATGTAAGAATCGGTGATAAAAATGATTATGAAAAGTTAACAGTTGAAATAATCACTGATGGTTCTATTACACCTGATGATGCACTAACGCAGGCTGCAAAAATAATGAAAGATCATATTCAACTATTTATTAATTTTGATATAGACCAGGAAGAAGAGCAAGCTGTAAGTCAGAAAGATAGCGAAAAGGAAAGAATTAAAAGAATTTTGTTGACAAGTGTAGATGATCTTGAATTAAGTGTAAGATCACATAATTGCTTGAAAGCAGCTAATATTAAAAACTTGGCTGACTTAGTTAAAAGGGATGAATCTGAGATGCTAAGATTTAGAAATTTTGGCAGAAAATCACTTGCTGAATTAATGGAGATTGTTGAGAACCTAGGACTTGAATTCGGAATGGATATAGATAAATATCTTAAAGAAGAAACTGAAACAACATAATTTTGATAAAAGGTTAATTAATGAGACATAGAGTTAGACATAGAAAATTAGGAAGAACTGCAAGTCATAGAGCGGCATTATTAAGTTCACTTGCAACATCCCTTATTAAAGCATAAGAGAATTAAAACAACACTTGCCAAAGCAAAAGAAGCTAGGAGTTATGTGGAAGCTCTCATAACAAAAGCAAGGAGAAATGATTTACATTCCAGAAGACTTATTATGAGTGTCATTCATGATAAAGAAGTCATTAAGGAATTGTTTAATGATATAGTCCCTAAAATTGGTGATCGGCCTGGTGGGTATACGAGAGTTGTGAAACTCGGTAATCGTCAGGGGGATGCTGCTTCTATGGCAATTATTGAATTAGTAGATTATAATGATGTAGCTAATGCCAAAGCAGAATCTCAAAAAGAGAAAAGAGAAAGCAGGAAAGAAGCTAAAAAAGAAGCTACAGAGAAACAGAACGCAGAAGAGGCACAGGTTCTTGAAGAATCCTCTGAAAAGAAATAGTTAGACTTCCCCAATATATTAAGACGCTCTGTGAGCGTCTTTTTTTATTTTAAACTATGATAAAAAACCAGGTCTTCATTAAATCGATTTATAATGTATCCCAACTCCCAGGTGAAGGTATTCCTGAGATTATATTGTGTGGAAGATCCAATGTGGGTAAGTCCTCTTTTATTAATTCCATTTTTAATAGGAAAGAACTTGCCAAAATAAGTTCGACTCCAGGAAAGACAAGGTCAATTAATTATTATCTCGATTAATGAAAAATATTATATAGTAGATCTTCCGGGTTTTGGTTATGCTAAAATAAGTAAAAAAGAAAGAGAATTCTGGGGCAACCTTATTAAGGATTATTTAAATACTTCACTTAATATATTGATGGCTTTTCATCTGATTGATAGCAGGCATAATCCAACAGACTTGGATATTGAATTAAACCTTCTATTAAGGGATAAGCTGATACCATATGTCGTTCTACTTTCAAAGACAGATAAATTAAAACAATCTGAATTAGCAGCCGCAAAAAAAGAAATCAGAGGTTACTTTCCGGAGTTAAGTTATGGTGATAATCTCTTCGCATACTCCGCTTTTGCAAATACTGGACATAAAGAAGTGCAGAATCTTATATCATCCCTGTTTTTAAGAGAATAATTATTTATTTTTGTAAGATATTTATTTGTTTGCAATTAAAATATTGTAACTATATATTAGTTTTATTCTAAATAATGTAAAATTACACACTATGGACCGCCGACAGAAAAAACGGTTATTTATTTTTCTTTTTGTACCGCTTTTAGCTGTAGTCGCGTTTATTACTGATGACCTCACTTTAAGAATATTAGCTCTCAGTTTAATTATAATATTTTTTGCATTCATAATATTCTTTAGGGATAGTTCAAAATTTGATAAAAATTTCCTTCGCAGAACTACAGAAGATGAACCTGAACCTTTACCAGAACTGGAACATTTTGATGAATCATTCAAAATTGTGTCACCGGTAAAAAACATTGAAGTAATTACAGCAGATAATTACCGCCCAAATTTCAAACTCCCTAAGACTTCACTCAAGCCACCTGACTTAAAAGAAAAATTCGATGAAATAGTTAATGAATCACTTCCTGAAGGGATAGGGAACGACGGTCAGTTTGCCTTCGTTCTTGAAAAAATGCTTACCGTGATAAAAGAAGCTTACTCAGCAAACACTGCAATATTTTTTTGGTATAATAAGAAAAAAGAGAAATTATCTATAGAAAAATATATTTCAAATTCATTGGAATTAACCAAACAAAAACTAGACATAGAAGATGATATTTTAAGCAAAATTGTGCAGAAAGGGGAACCAGAGCTATTAAATGATATTTCTTCTGCTGCCGAAGCCGATGTCATTAGGTATTATAATGCACCTCAGCAAATTAGAAGTTTTGTTGGTGTTCCGTTATTCTATGATAAAAATCTTATTGCTATAATTGCAATAGATTCTAAAATGGAAGATGCCTTTGGTATTGAGACTATTTTTTCGTTGGGTAGATTTGTCCGGCTGATTACAATATTAATAGCTATTTTTGAAGAAAAACATTCAGAATCTGTCTCTCAGCAAAGACTGGCTGGAATTTTGAATTTAATAAAACCTGACCAAAAGATTGAAAGCATAGATGATTTAACAAATTCTATAGAGGAGTCTGTAAATCTGTTAATTCCATGGGATGCATTTGTATTTGTTTTCTTTCATCCAGTCGAGCAAAAATTTAAATCTATAAAAATATGTAATAAAACCTCATTGAAATATATTGGAGAAAACCTTGAGGTCGATCTTAATGGTACTCTCGTAGGGAAATCAATTGTCACTGGAATGTCCGTAAAGATTGATGATACTTCTGCAAATGAATTTGTACGTTTTTCAAAAGTTGAAGATGTTAGTTTTGACGGCTCTTTTCTAGCAATTCCGTTAATTTATAATGGTCAGAATTTCGGTGCCTTCTGTTTCGAAAGTCTAAAAAAGAATGCCTATACTAATTCTGATATCCATTTTTTAAAAGACGCATTAAAGATAATTTCATTTGCCATTTATTCTTATTCAACCCATGCTCTTTATAAAAGTTTTCTTGCAATAGACATTGAAACTAAGGCTTTGAATATTAATTCGTTTAAGGAAAGAATGAACGCTGATTTGCAGAAGGGTGAACAATTAAAAGTAAACAGCGCCCTTGCATTGATCAAAATAGATGAGTTTCTTGAACAAGAGTCATTGTTTGACGGAAATCCTTTCCCAAAAGTTCTTAAGACAGTTACTGAAACAATTTCCAGGGAAATGACACCCTTTAATCTTTTTGGTAGATTAGGTGAAAGGGTGTTTGGAGTTTACTTCTTTAATGCCACGACGAAGGATGTTTTCCTTTGGTCAGAAAAATTACGTGTTAAAATTGCAAGACATCCTATTGCTGTTGTTACTAAACAAACCACATATACAGTATCGATCGGTGTAGCTTCTGCAGCCAATAAAATCAATGCAGATGAGATTATTTATAATGCCGAATTAGCTTTACAAAAGGCTCTGGAAAGAGGCGGCAATACAGTTCGCAATATTAATTAACAGAAAAACCTTTTACATTATACAGGCACGATTACTTTGAATAGTTTTTTTATTATTATATTAGATGGCGTTGGGATTGGTGAATTGCCAGATGCTGGATTATATGGAGATTTAGGTAGTAATACTCTCGCTAATATTGCAAACTATGTCAATGGTTTGAATCTCCCTAATCTTGGAAAAATGGGATTAGGAAATATTTCACCAATTAAGGGAATATCGCCTGCGGCTAAACCTATTGCTTCATATGGTAAATTGGCAGAAGTATCTAAGGGTAAAGATTCTACAACTGGTCATTGGGAAATTGCCGGATTAAAAATCACGAAAGATTTTTCTTATTTCCCTCAGGGATTCCCTGAAGATCTAGTGAATAAATTTCTTAAGGCCTCAGGATGTAAGGGAATTTTGGGAAATAAACCTGCTTCGGGAACTGAGATAATAAAAGAACTTGGTGAAGAACATCAGAAAACCGGGTATCCGATAATTTATACTTCGGGTGATTCAGTATTTCAAATTGCAGCTCACGAAGAGATTATAACATTGGAGCGATTATATGAGATTTGTAAAATCACCCGGGATAAAGTTCTTACATATCCGTTAAATGTTGGGCGTGTAATTGCCAGACCATTTATTGGTAGTCCTGGGGGATATAAACGAACAACTAACAGGAAAGATTTTTCGCTGGACCCACCTTCTGATACAATCCTGAATTTATTGCAGAAAAATAGCATCCCGACGGTGGCAATAGGGAAAATTAATGATCTTTTTAACTATAGAGGAATTTCAACACAGGAAAAAACAAAAACAAATAAAGAAGGGTGTCTGAAGTTATTAGAATATGCAGAGAATTCAATAAGCTCATTGGTTTTTGCCAATCTTGTGGATTTCGATGTTTTTTTTGGGCATAGGAATGATCCTGTTGGATTTGCAAATGAATTAAAGGCTTTTGATGATTACCTTCCTGAATTTCTTGATAAACTTGATGAATCAGATCTACTAGTAATTACAGCTGATCATGGTAACGATCCTACTTCTGCAAGTACTGATCATACCAGAGAGTATATTCCTTTGCTGTTTTTCCAAAAAGGGAAGCCAGGGAAAAACCTTGGAACAAGGGATACCTTTTCTGATATTGCCAAGACAGTAGCTGAATTCTTTAAAATAGATAATTTATTGGAAGGGAAAAGCTTTCTGAAAGACTAAAAACATACAAAGATTATTATCTATGTTAATTGATTGATTGGAATTTTAAAGAGAGAGAAGTATATTAAGATCGATATAAATATTTTACATCTACTGGAGGTATCGAATTAATGATTTTAGGCAAAGTAATTGGGACGGTCTGGTCGACCAAAAAGGACGAAAACCTTATTGGATCAAAGCTATTGATTGTAAGACAACTTGATCTTGATTATCAGGAGAAAAGTAATTTTTTAATCGCCATCGACAGTGTCGGAGCCGGCGAAGGGGAAATAGTTTTGGTTGCTTCCGGAAGTTCTGCCCGTCAAACTACTATTACGAAAAATAAACCTGTTGATGCTGTTGTAATGGCAATTGTAGATAAACTTGATGTACCCGCAAGAATACCTGAATAGTTAAATTCAAACGGAAAATTTAGTACTTTATTTTCAGTTTTCATTAGTATATTTTAGTTATTAAAGGAAAGTTCTATAAATAAATAGTATAGGAAATAATTTTGTTCCTTGGTAGAGTAATAGGAAATATTTGGGCAACACAAAAGTACGAAGCTTTAAAAAGTTTTAAAATGCTTTTAGTTCAACCTATAAATGCTAATTATAATGATATAGGTGAGCCTATTATTGCTGTAGATACTGTAGGAGCCGGATCGGGAGAAATAATATTTTATATTACTGCCTCTGAAGCTGTTATTCCTTTGCCAGTTGACTTTGCTCCTGTTGATGCTTCAATAGTGGGAATTGTTGATTCGATTAATACATAAAGTAGGCAGCGTATTGAGGATTGCTAAACAATTTACAACGTCAAAATCAAGGTAAGCGATAAGGAGGTTAAGACATTCTTCCAGAAGTAAAAAATTACGATCATATTTAGGATAAATAAATGATAAAACCAACACGGTTACTGATGATTGGACTGTCAGGCATATTACTGATACTCGGTTGTTCTTCTTCATCAAATACTGTACGATATAAGGTAAAAGGAGATCAGCAGAAAAGTGAACCCAAAGTCCGGTTTACTTTAAATGATCCAAATACATTAAGTTCTGATACAACCAATATTGAAGAAATGTCTGATGATTCAGATTCAGAAGAATTACCTAATGAAACGCAATCCATCGATATTTCTTCAATAATGCAGAAAATTCAGACAAATAAAGACTCTAAGAATATACCTGGTGATAATTCGTTGAAAGAAAGAATGTTAATGGAAATTATCAAGTATCTTGATACTCCCTATAAATATGGTGGAAGTTCGAAAAATGGTATTGATTGTTCCGCTTTTACTCAGGCAATTTTCCAGAATACTTTTTCGGTATCGTTATTAAGATCAGCGAGAGATCAATATACTGAAGGATCTATAATCGATAATCGTGAAGGACTCCAGTTTGGCGATCTTATTTTCTTCAATACAAGAAGAAGAGTTCATCCAGGACATGTCGGTATATATATAGGCGATAATTTATTCGCTCATTCAAGTTCAAAAAATGGGGTTATTGTTTCTTCTCTAGACATGGATTATTATTCGAAGAGGTTCATGGGGGGAAGAAGATTAGAGGGTTTATTGGATGCAAAAATGTAATTCATAACTATTAATAGTAGAAGAGTTATCACTCTTCTGCTATTAATCAAACATTTTTGAATTAATCATCTTTGCAAAAATAGTTAATTATTTCAACTGCAACCAGATGTTGAGCCGCAGGTCATGCACTTAAGACAAGTTCCGTTTCTAACCATAGTTATACTTTGACATTCTGTACAGACATCACCAGTATAGCCTTTTTCAATAGCTTGTTTTATCTTTGATGATTTTTGAATGCTAGAATAACTAGAGTTGGTTAACTTTTTTGATTCATTTTTATCAAGTTCAACCAACCTCTCACTCACAATTTCCTCACTTTCAAATTCCGGTTCGGCTAATTTTTTTACAATTCCCGGGGATAATTTTGATTTATTTTCAGTCGGATCTACATGTGATAGATCGTTTCTACCCAGATAAGTTACAGCCAGCTCCCTAAAAATATAATCGATAACAGAAGTAGACATTCTGATTTTTTCATTTCCGGAAACCATGCCGCTAGGCTCAAAACGAGTAAAAACAAAAGCGTCAACAAACTCTTCAAGTGGAACTCCATGCTGAAGTCCAAGTGAAATAGCTATTGCAAAGCAATTAAGTAAACTTCTGAATGCTGCTCCTTCGCGGTGCATATCAATAAATATTTCACCAATTTGTCCGTTGTCATATTCGCCGGTTCTGATATAAACTGATTGTCCGTTAATTTTTGCTTTTTGCGTGTAACCGGTTCGTCTATCAGGCAATCTTCTTCTTTTAGCAATATACCGGTGAATAATTCTTTCAGCTATTTTAACGATATCATTATTTTCCTTTTCCTCAAGTATAGCCTCAATTTCCTCATCATTCATTGAATTCAGTGGCTGAGATAATTTAGAACCGTCCCTATATAGGGCAATAGCTTTTACTCCTAATTTCCAGGACTGCAAATAGGCATCTTTTACATCATCAACACTTGCTGAATTTGTAAGATTGATTGTTTTTGAAATAGCTCCTGATATAAAGGGTTGGGCAGCAGCCATCATTTTTATGTGGGCTGAAGAACGGATAAACCTGGTTCCTTTTTTCCCGCATTTATTAGCACAATCAAAGACTGGATAGTGTTCATGTTTTAGGAATGGTGCTCCTTCAAGAGTCATAGTTCCGCAGATATAATCATTAGCTGAGGCAATTTCTTGTTTGGAGAAACCTAGCGCGGAAAGTAAGTTAAAATCGAAAGCATTCATTTGCTCATCACCAAGGCCAAGTTTATTTATCAGAAAATCAGCACCTATTGTATATTTATTAAATGCAAAACCGATTTCAAACACTGAAGGAAGTGCCTTCTCAATTTTTGATATAATATCCTCAGTGAAACCCTTTGATTTTAGAGATTCTTCATTGATATAAGGACAACCAGAAAAAGAGCCTGATCCTTTTGCATATTTAATTATTTCATTTATTTGGTCCTGATTATAACCCAATCTATCAAGTGCCGGTGGAATGGATTGGTTTATAATTTTAAAATAACCACCACCAGCCAATTTTTTGAATTTTACAAGAGCAAAATCAGGTTCAACCCCCGTAGTATCACAGTCCATCACAAGACCAATAGTACCTGTCGGGGCTATAACTGTGACCTGTGCATTTCTGAAACCATATTTGGTTCCCAATATCGAATGCTTTATCAGCATCTTCCCTTGCAGCCCGAAGAAGGTCTGAAGGACAATATTTCGGGTTTATTCCTACCGGTAAAACCGATAGACCCTCATATTCTTCAGCTGGGAACATTATAGGCAGCTCTCCTATGATTTCTGATAACCCGTAACATATGGTCTTTGTTCTTATCATAATTTGGAAATGGTCCTAATTCTCATAGCCATTTCAGCAGAGGTGGCATAAGCAGTCATATGCATTATTGCGGTAAGAGCACCGCAGATAGCAAATGCTTCATTACTGTCATAAGGAATTCCCTGCTGCATTAAAAGAGAACCAAGATTTGCATATCCTAAACCTAAAGTCCTGAAATTATAACTCAATTGAGCAATTTCTTTACTAGGGAATTGTGCCATTAGAACACTTATTTCAAAACAATAGTTAAAGTCTTGAAACATGCCTAAAGCTTTCAATTTTAATAGTATGAGATTTATTATCATAAAATTTTATTAAGTTCATAGATGCCAGATTACACGCAGTATCATCAAGGAACATATATTCACTGCACGGATTTGATGCTTTAATTTCTCCATTTTCAGGGCATGTGTGCCATTCATTAATAGTTGTATGATATTGTATACCGGGATCGGCACAAGACCAAGCTGAATAAGCGATATCATTCCACAATTCACGGGCTTTAATGTCTTACATGGATTAGGTTTTCTATTTTCATTTCTAGCTTTTTTTTTTTCAACTCTCCAATAAAGATTCCAATCGTCGTCATTAATACTGCATTCATAAAATAATTATTAATCCGAACTGAGTTATTTGAATTTTGATCCGGAAACAGTATTATAGGCATCTGAAGTCCAGTCGATATCAAAAATCGGGAATTCTATTGATCTAAATCCAAGTTTAGCAAGGTGAATTACCCGTTCAATATAATTATTAGGAATATTGGACTTTACGTGCTTCAATAACAGCTGCTTTAAATTTCTTATTTAAGTTGTTTATTAAACCTGTCATTTTCAGGATGTTCATCATAGCATGCTTTCATAATCATATTAAGATGGTAATTGCATAATTTTGAACCTACGACAAGGGACGCTACTTTTTGTTCTTCGATAACCTTCCAATTAATGAATTCTCTAATATCAGGATGATCTAAATCAAGAGTAACCATTTTAGCGGCACGTCTTGTAGTCCCTCCTGATTTAATAGCACCCGCGGAACGGTCTCCTATTTTTAGGAATGACATTAAGACCTGAGGATTTACCCCCTCCGCTTAAAGATTCATTTGCGCCTCGAATGTCAGAAAAATTAGTTCCAGTGCCGGAACCATATTTAAATAGACGAGCTTCACGCACCCAAAGATCCATAATACCGCCATCATTCACTAGATCGTCTTTAATGGATTGAATAAAACATGCATGGGGTTGTGGATGCGTATAGGCATCAGCAGAAGTGACTAATTCTTTAGATTTATAGTCAACGTAATAATGCCCCTGAGAAGGTCCTGTAATTCCATAAGCCCAGTTTAATCCTGTATTAAACCATTGAGGGCTATTTGGCGCTGCCATTTGAGTTGCAAGCATATAAATAATCTCATCATAGAAAGATTTTGCATCTTCTTCGGTATCAAAATAATTTGCCTGCCATCCCCAGTAGGTCCAGCATCCGGCTAATCTATTAAATACCTGTCGCGCATCTGATTCTGCAGTAGATCTTTCTTTTTCAGGAAGTTGATCAAGTTTATCAGAATCAGCTTTTGATGGTTGTAACCAAGAGGGAACCCCTTTTTCTTTTAATTTTTTCAGCAATTTCGGTACGCCAGCCTTCCTGAAATATTTTTGTGCCAATATATCAGTAGCAACTTGTGACCATGCGGCCGGAATTACAACATCTTCCATCCTGAATACAACTGAGCCGTCAGGATTTTTAATTTCGGAAGTACGTTTAACAAATTCAATATGTAAAAGCGGATCCTGATCTGCTTTTGTAAAATATCTTAATACCTTCATTATAAAGTCCGCGAATTATTTAATATTATAAATAATCATTTTTAATAAATTTAAGTAAAAAATTTGATATGAATGTGTGCAATATTGCATTTGAACACATATATATAAGTAAATGAAGAATGATGTTTATTGTCCTGAATTCAATGTAAATAAAAGAAAATTTACTTTCAAGGAAAATTAATTAGTTTTTTGTGAGCAAAATTATTGTTATCAAAATTGGTATTATTTTGCTAATATCCAAATAAATTCTAATAAAAGAATTATTCAATATAAGTTAGAAATATTTTACATGTGATCTAAAGGCACATTTTTAGAAGATTTATTTATTAGGTCAAGATATACTATTTTTAAAGTTGATAAATTTCTTTGATCATACTAAGGTTTACTGTTGAATAATGATAAAGTAATTGAAATTGAAAACCTGTCAAAACAATTCAGGGAAGTAAAGGCTGTAAACAATCTGTCGTTAAGTGTATTTAAAGGCGATGTTTTTGGATTTCTTGGTCCAAATGGCGCGGGTAAAAGTACGACAATACGCATGCTCGTTTCTTTAATAAATCCGTCTGAAGGGAATATACGAATATTCGGAAAGGACCTGAGATCGAAAAGGATTGAGATTTTAAAACATGTAGGGGTTATCGTTGAAAAACCAGACTTTTACGGATACCTTTCGGCTTATAAGAATATCGAATTACTTGGGAAGTTATCGCAAACAGATGTTTCTCAAAAAAGAATTATGGAAGTACTGGAACTTGTCGGGCTTGAAAAGAGGTTCAAAAGCAAGGTAAAAACGTTTTCTCATGGTATGAAGCAAAGATTAGGTCTTGCTCAGGCACTTTTGCACGATCCCGATCTAATAATTCTTGATGAACCAACGACTGGTCTGGATCCACAGGGGATGAAAGAGGTCAGGGACCTTTTATTATATCTCAGTAATGAAAAGGGGAAAACTATATTTATTTCCAGTCATATATTGTATGAAATAGAATTGGTGGCAAACAGAATGATAATTATCAATAAGGGGATGAAAGTTGTTGAAGGCTTTGTTAAAGATCTTCTTAATGCAGATTACTTTAATGTTTCATTTGAGGTTAATGATGGAGAAAAGGCTAAATCTATTCTTAATAACTCATTATGGATCAACAAAATTGAATCGTCAGCAAACAATAAAATTATTTTCTCTCTTTCGAATGACGAAATACCGAAACTTAACCGTTATCTAATTGAAAACAATATAGAAGTGAGTTCTGTTATACCGACTCATTCACTTGAACAGTATTTCCTCAATATTACAGAAAAGGGGGAGTAATGATAACTTTAGTTAATATTGAACTCTATAAAATATTTCGTAAATGGAGAACCTACATTGGATTCATCGCAATTGCAGTGCTTGTACCGGTAATTCAACTTGCCATGTTGGCTGAAGGAGAGCGGTCACTTGACTTTATGACACGGAATCTTCAGCAATCATTCGTGTTTGTGGGCAATCTTTTAAATGGGTATCTTATCTCCTATATAATATTAAACAGCCTTGTAATTCATATACCTTTCCTGATTGCCTTAGTAGCTGGAGACCTGCTTGCAGGGGAAGCAACGGCAGGTACGTACAGATTACTGCTAACAAGACCTGTTTCCAGATTTCGACTAATCTCAGCAAAATTTATATCAGGTGTAATTTATACAAATGTACTTGTGTTCTGGCTTGCAATATTTAGCCTTGGTCTCGGCATTATAATTTTCGGAGTAGGTGAGTTAATAGTAATTAAAAGTTCCTCAATTATGATTTTCCCTAAATATGATATCCTATGGAGGTTTATTTTAGGTTATGGTTTTGCTTCATTAAGTATGATGGTGGTTGCATCCCTTGCTTTCCTGCTCTCCTCTTTAGTAGAGAATGCGATAGGTCCTATTGTTACTACGATGGCTATAATCATAGCATTCATTATTATTTCTGCAATTGATATTGAAATCTTCCAGAAAATAAAACCTTTTCTCTTTACCAATTATATGAATTCCTGGAGATTGCTATTTGATGATCCTGTTGATATTTCTAAGATACTTCAATCGGTTATTATTCTTGCAAGCCATATTATTGTCTTTTTTGGAGCTGCGGTATACGTTTTTCACAAAAAAGATATATTGACTTAGCAATAAGGAGTTTAAAATGAAAATAATTTTTATTGTTATTCTGATGTTTCAGGGGTTTGTTTTCTCACAAGTTAAAAACCCAGATCTTATATTGAACGAGGTAAAAGAGGAATTCAATAAGGTTAAGGATTATAAAGTAGATGTTAATATCAAAGTGGATGTTGATTTTATTAAGGTGCCGGAGACTAAAGCAAAAATCTATTTTAAGCAGCCGGATAAAGTACATTTTGATTCCGAGGGATTTGCAATGCTTCCAAAAGAAGGTATGAACTTTTCTCCCTATTCCTTTTTAAAAAAGGACTATACAGCATTATATGAGAAAGAAGGAAATATTGACGGACACCCTGTATCAATTATTAAAGTAGTTCCATCCGCAGAAAATGGGGATATTGTTCTTACCACTTTATGGGTTGATCAAACTGCAAATATTATACGCAAAGTTGAGTCAACTACAAAATCAAACGGCACATTCACAATTGATCTTAAATATGATGACGGGAAAAATGACTATCATCTTCCCAAATCAATGATTTTTGGTTTTAATATAGACAAAATGAACTTACCAGGAGCTTTAAGTGGAGAAAGTGAGAGGGACTCAAAGAAGAAAGTAGGTAAAGCTACAACAGGGAGAGTATACATTTCATATTCAAATTATATTATAAATCAGGGAATTCCGGATAAGATATTCGAAAAAAAGAAAAAATAACTCAAGTCCTCTAAATAAACCGGTTAAAATCCCGGTTTTACCGATATTTTCTTTCCTAAATAATAAAAATAATTTAGATTATGAACAAAGATAATTTATCGGTTTTTTAATATGAAAAGATTATTACTTATTCTGTTAATTATTGCCTGTGTTCAATCTTTATTACCGCAAAATAGAATCTCAGGAAAAGTCACTGACAAAAAATCCTCCCCAATATCCGGAGCAAATGTTTACATAAAAGACTCATATGATGGAAACACAACAGGGTCTGATGGAAAGTTTTCTTTTATTACGTCCGAAAATGGTGAACATATAATTGCGGTCAGTTTTATTGGTTATAAAACAATTGAACAAAAAGTAAATATCGTAGAAAAACATCTAGAAGTTAATTTTATATTAGAAGAAACTGCTTCACAATTAAAACAAGTAGTCATTTCAGCAGGAGCTTTTGTTGCCAGTGATGAAAACAAATCTGTTATTCTTCGACCTCTCGATATTACAACCACTGGTGCAAGCGCCGATATATATAGTACATTGAATACATTGCCAGGCACACAACAGATAGGTGAAACCGAGGGACTATTTGTTAGGGGTGGTACATGGTTAATCCGATGACCAGATGGCAGAAATATAGTGCCCTTGCTACTAATTTGTTGAAAAAAGCAAAAGAACTTAATCAAGCTAACCCAAGGCCGGATTTTTTAATTGGCCAAAGTGTTTTATATACACCGGAATCTTTTGGAGGAGGAAAGGATAGAGCGATGCCTTATTTTGAGGATTCAAAGAAAAAATTTGATGAGTTCAAACCGGAGAGTTCTATATCTCCTAATTGGGGTAAAAAGACTCTGATGGACCTTTTGGATAAAATTTCGACTGTAAAATAAATAATGTTCCATATCCCTATATTGTTGATAAGGAATTTGAGGGCACTATAAAAAAAGATGTAATCAAAGATATAATCGACTCTTAGGTTCTGAAATAAATTTCACACTGTGATTTATTGCCCATCTGTTTCTACATTAAGAAAATTTAATTGGAAATGAAAATATTGGTTATTAGTTTCAACACATTCTAAAAGAGAATATAAAGCATAAGATGGAAACCAGAAGTAGAATTCTTGTAGCAGAAGATGAATCTATAATCGCAATGGATTTAAAGAGTATTCTTTTGAGAATGGGTTATGACGTGACAGCAGTTGTTAATAATGCTTTAGAAGCAATACAGAAAGCTGAAGAAGAGAAACCGGACATCATTCTTATGGATATTTTATTAGCAGGATTTCTTGACGGGATTGAAGCCGCGAAAATCATATCTTATAGTCAGACTGTCCCGGTAATTTATTTATCAGCAATAAATGATGATAAGACTATGGAAAGGGTTAATAATAATCCTTTCAGCATGTTTATAAGAAAACCCTTTAGAGAATATGATCTAAGGAAAGCAATAGAAAAAATGCTTAACCAAAAACGTTTAGGGATCTAATTCTTATTTAACAATTATATTTATAGCAACATATTGCTTTGAATATAATTTGGTTATATCTCCTCTCGCTTATTGATTTATTTTGGCAGAGTAAAAGTAAATATACTTCCTTTGTTAAGTTCAGTCTCTACAGAGATTTTACCACCATGTTTTTCAACAAATTCCTTACAAAGTATCAATCCGAGCCCAGTTCCTGATTCATTGTTGGTCCCATGGGTTGAGAAATATTCTGTCAGATTAAAAAGCCTTTCAAGATCTTTTTGTGAAATTCCAATGCCGGTATCTTTTATAGAAACCATCACTTCATCTGTAATATCTTTTACAGAAATGCTAATAGTACCACGAGATTCTGTGAATTTAATTGCGTTGGTAAGAAGATTCCTTACAATTGTGGAGATCATCTTTTTATCATAATTCACATTCACATACTCAGGCAAATCAAAAATGAGGTTTATGTTTTTATTTTTAGCATTAACAGCATAAAGATCTACAACATTCCGAATTGTATTGCAAATATTACCTATTATAGGCGTAAATTCAATTACATTTCGCTGAATTCTACCCCATTCAAGAAGGTCTTCAAGCAATTGGTATAAATTTCTTAATATCCCATCTATATCACTAAGATTTTCTTTAATTTCTTCTTGTTTCATTTCATCGAAATCTTCTCTTACAATATCGAGCAAGCCAAAAAGACCATTGAATGGTCCCCGAAGATCGTGAGCAATAATGGAGAAAAACTTATCCTTAATTGCATTTAGTTCCCGAAGTTTAATTTCTGATTCTTTTAATGCATCCAGGGCCAATTTTTTTTCAGTAATATCCCGGGTAATTCCAAAGGTCCCTATTATTTCACCATCAGAATTTATAATTGGAGCTTTCGTAGAGGAAGCCCATTCTATATTACCATCAGACCAGGTTTGTATTTCCTCTTTATTCACAAGAGCTTTCCTGCTTTTTATAATTTCTTTTTCGTCGTTTAATGCTTGTCGAGCATGTTCTTCAGTAAAGAAATCAAAATCGGTTTTATCATTGGCTTCTTCCGGATTGTTAAGCCCTCTTTTTTTTGCTGCTGCTTTATTTAGTTTGATATATTTTCCGTTTATATCTTTAAAGTAAATCCGGTCAGGGATATTATCCATAAGTAAATTGAAGAAATATTTTTCAAGATTTGCTGAAATATTGTCATAAGGATGTTTCATGGATAAATTTCCATATGCGAAATGTGTAATGCTATTTTCATTTTGATTAAAATAATAAGATTAAAAGAAAAAAGCGCTAACAAAATGTGCTATTTGAAAGATAACAATTAATAATAAATTGGATTTGGCGAGTCGTCTCCCCTAGAATTGTATTCATTTCAGTGAAATATGTCGGTTAAATCAACATGTGTTTCTCTAAATGTGACATTTGTATATTTTTTGATATATTTTTAATGATTTGCTTAGTATTTATTGGAAATCAGACTATTTTTTTAAATTACGATATTAAAGTATTTAATTTAATAAAAGGGGGATATTATAGATCTTCAGTTCTCCAGGTTGAATTCAACGCTGGATGATTTTAGTTCAGTTAATTCTGTCCCAGTGTTATAAAATTCTTTATTAGTGACATTTATTCATTAACATTAATTAAAAGGAAAGTATGAAGATAAATCAGATCTTGTTTTTTGTCTTGTTTGCCGTTTTATCGGTAAATATTCTGGCGCAGTCAGACACAACTCAAAAGATGGACGTCAATGCTGCTAAATATTACAACAAAAGCGTTGAAGCACTGAAAGCAAACAATCTAAAGGATGCAGAAGGAGCTATTGATAGTGCATTGGCTATCTCACATGATTCCCGCATTGTTTTTCTTAAAGGGCAGATCTGTTTTAAGATGAATAACTGGGATTGCGCTGTTAAAGAATATGAGGAGTATCTTACTTTAGATAAGACCAATGATATCGCATATATTCAGCTTGCAGCAGCTTACAATAATCTCAAACAATATGATAAGGCAATTGCCGTTAATAAGGATCTCATAAATATTACTAAAGACCCTACCAAAAAAACTGATGCAGAGGCTAGAATAGCTGACATGCAACAGATAAAAGCCGCCGAAATATTTAATCAAGGTATAGATCTTTATAAAGCTGGAAAATTTGATGAAGCCATTTCTAAATTTGATAATTCTCTATCTATTAAAAAAGACCCAAAGGTTTATGTTCAGAAAGGAATTACATTTCTGAAAATGAAGAAAGATGATTTGGCAATAAGTGAAATTAAATCCGCTATAGCGTTGGATTCAAATTATGATATAGCTTATCTTACTCTCGGAGGTGCTTATTTTGCTGCAAAGGACTTTAAGAATGCAATTCCAAATTATCAGAAAGCGTTAGATAAAACTTCCAGCGATGCTGTTAAAAAAAGCTGCCATGAATCTTTAAAGGGGCTTTATTTTCAGGCAGGTGCAGCTGATTTTACTTCAAAAAAATATGATAGTGCGATTGAGAATTTTACAAAAGCAAATGATCAGGTTCCTTATGATCAGGCTTATCTGTGGTTAGGAAAATCATATACGGAGAAGAAGAAATATGATCTTGCCCTTGAAGCATTTGATAAAGCAGATACACTTAAATCAACTGTTACTGAAGGAGCTATTGCATATTATAAAGGCGCATTATATAAACAGAAAGGTGACATGGATAAAGCAGTCATTTTCTTTAAGCAGAGTTTGAGCGATAAAACCTATGGCAAATCCAGCAAATCGGAAATTGACTATATTACAGCATTGAAGAAACAGAAAAAGTAATAACAAGCCAATATAATATTTGTTATATTATCATCAAGGAATAATTCCTGATGACCAGAGAATAATTGAAACTAAACCTCCGGGGTGATTAACTCCGGAGGTTTTTCCATAATTAGGAAAAACTGCTTATGAAATTTATAGGAAGGGTAACTAAATACACAGGTTTAATACTTCTATTTGTACTGATTTACACTGAAATCCATGCTCAAAGTAAGGCCAACTTCAATTCATTAGACTCACTCAATTTTCTTGTTATAAGCGATTTTGGGGGCCAGGGGGGGAAAATTCAAAGAGAAGTAGGAGAGGAACTTGGGAGCCGTGCATCCATTGAGCAAAGCCGTTTTGTAATTACATGCGGGGATAATTTTCACCAAAATGGAATAACAACAATCACAGACTCCAGATGGAAAACAGACTTTGAGGATATTTATATTTAATAAATCGCTCATGATTCCCTGGTATGCATCACTTGGTAATCACGATTATAATGGAAATCCAGAAGCAGAGATCCAATACAGCCAAAAAAGTAAAAGATGGCACATGCCTTCACGTTATTATTCACAAAACGAAAAATTAAATGATACCATAGAAGTGTTATTTATTCATCTTGATACATCACCATTCATATCAGATTACAGAAAAAATGATTCGATTTATCATGTTTCCGATCAGGATACAAAATTACAGATTCATTGGTTAGATTCGATCCTTGCCCAATCTCATGCCCGGTGGAAAATCGTTATAGGGCATCACCCGCTTTATTCATCAGTTGAGAAAAGAGGAAACACAAAGGAACTCATTGATCAGGTTCAACCACTTTTTGAAAAATATGGTGTGCAAGTTTATTTTTGCGGGCACGAACATTTTATGCAATATTTAGTAGATGGATCAATTAATTCATTCGTTTGTGGAAGTGCGGCTTTAACCAGACCAGCCAGCATCCGCCCAGATGTAAAATTTGGATCAGATACTCCGGGTTTCATCTCAGTTACTTTAACAAATGAGTTAATTAAAGTCCATTATGTAACTAATAAAGGAATTAATATATATACAGCAATTGTAGAACATACTAATAAGTAATGAGTCTAGTCTAAAAAGGGTATAAATGTACTAAGGAAATCTATAATAACGAATGGATTCCCGCCTTCGCGGGAATGACAATCAAGATTTATAGCTTTTTAGAGTGAACTCAGTAATAAAAGGAATAGAAAACCCCCGGAGTTAATAAAACCCCGGAGGTAATAGAAAGAACATAAAGGTGAACTGGTTAAATATTAATCCTGTTCGTAAGCTATCTCTCCATGTAAAGCTGAATCGAGTCCGGCTTCTTCTTCTTCGGCGGTTACCTTAACAGGGGTAATAAAATTAATTATCACAAGCATCAAGTAAGTGAAACCAAAGCAGTATGTGCAGACTAGAAGCATAGAAACTAACTGAGTAACAAAAAATGTTGGTGAACCCCCGATCAACCATCCCTGGTTAACGACACTGGGGTTAACAGCAGATGTGGCAAACAATCCTAACATTATTATTCCAATAGTTCCTCCCACACCGTGAACTCCCCAAACATCGAGTGCATCGTCCCATTTTAGTTTGTTCTTCATGGCAACTGCAAAATAGCAAACGATTCCAGAAACAATACCAATAACTGCTGCATGTCCAATTGTTACATATCCAGCGGCGGGGGTTATAGTTGCAAGACCTGCAACGGAACCGGTAAGTAAACCAATGAATTTAGGTTTTTTCTCCAGAACCCATGCAATTAGCAGCCAGGTTATTCCAGCAAACGAAGCAGCAACATCGGTATTCAGGAAAGCTGCAACAGTAATATTATCAACTCTGAATTCAGAACCGGCATTAAATCCGTACCATCCAAACCAGAGGAGTCCAGTTCCCAGAGCAACTAAAGGAATACTGTGTGGACCTCTTTCTGCGACTTTACGTTTTCCTACATAAAGAACAGAAGCCAAAGCTGCCATACCTGCGCTTGCATGAACAACAATTCCGCCGGCAAAATCAAGTACGCCCCATTTAGCAAGTAATCCACCGCCCCAGACCATGTGAACAAGCGGGAAATACACTAAAAGTAACCAAAAGGTTAAGAATAGGAAATATGCTTTGAAGTTTACTCTGTTTGCAAATGCACCTGAAATAAGTGCAGGAGTAATAATTGCAAACATCATTTGGTAGGCAACAAAAACATAAAGCGGAATAACATGGTTGCCTGTGTACATGGAGTTTAGATTCGTTCCACTTAAAAATGCCATGTTTAAATTCCCTATTAAGCCTCCTTCACCGCCGCTGAAACATAATGAATAACCGACGGCAAACCACATCACGGTTGTCCAGCAGAGAGAAAGGAAACTTTGTATCATAATTGTAAGGACATTTTTTCTTCCTACCAATCCGCCATAAAAAAAAGCAAGCCCCGGAGTCATTAACATGACGAGACTTGAAGCTACCAGCATAAAACCGGTACTACCAGTATCCAACATATAGACCTCTAATAAATTTATTTATACTCAAACCAAATCTTAGAAAAGGTAAGGAACTCTCATAACAAATTGCCATTTACGCAACAATTTTGTCGTAAACGGGTTGTTCTAATGCCGCTATTGGTTTATTTTAATAAAGGTGAGTTATATAAAATAGCGATTTGAAATTAATCAGAATCAGGATTAATTTTTTGCTAAAAGCCCTTATAATTGAAAACAAAGAAGTTAATCTGAAAATCATTGATGATATTTTAGATCCGGATAAATTTGAAATAAATTATTCTCATGATAAAAATGACGGAGTGGAGATTGCAATCCGTTACCTGCCAGATATAATAATATTTCTATATTCATGTCTTGATGATAAAATATTCCTTAACAGATTAATTGAAAATGACCGTACAAGTGGATTAGTGATAATTGCCGTTTCAAACAATCCTTCCTTTGAGGAACAGAGAATTTTGATGGAAATGGGAGTTGAAGATTATATTCCGTATAGTTTTATTGAAACCACATTAATTAACAGTGTACAAAGCAGGTTAAGGAGAGCAAATAAACTAAAAGATAAACTAAATGAGGAGATTAATAGTTTTGAGACTGTTAAACCACAGATAAAACGGGATGACCATATTATTATTAAAATCGGCAAGAAAATTAAGCTGATAAAATTTTCTGAGATAGTTTGCATAACAGCTCTAAAAGAATATAGCAGCATCAGAACAAGCAGCAATCTTGAAATGATTGCAAGGAAATCGATGAGGAACTGGTCAAAGATTCTACCTGAAAATAATTTCCTTCGTATTCACAGAGCGACCATTATCAACCTGAATTTTATTGATAAAATAGTTCAGACAAGTCCAAGAATCTATACCGTTTCGTTAAAGGGAGTTAAAGAGACATTCAACTTCAGTTACCGTTATGCAAATGTAATGAGACGGACATTCCCAACTTAAAAAAACAAGGGCTATAGTCGGGGGGGGGTAGAATCAATTTTACCTTATTAAATATTCAGAACTTTATATAAATTATACAATAAGGAATTATATAAATATAGAGAAATGAATTGGCAGCAATAAATTGCAGGAAATGCAGACATCTCTTTGTTACATGGGATAAAAATTTCCCATATGGCTGTAAGGCATTCGGGATGAAAACGAGATTATTGCCATCCATAGAAGTATTAAGTTCATCCGGAAAGGAATGTTTTAATTTTCAGAAGAAAGAAGAAACCGCTAATAGTAAATAGGCAGAATGAATTAAATTCTCCTTCGGAATCCATTACCAAGGACTTCATGAACATTGCCGATAATGATAAAGGCATCTTCGTCTATTTGTTTTATCATATCCTGAAGGACGGTAAGTTCCTTTAACGGAACGACTGTCATCAGTACCTCCCGGTCAACATTTTTATAAAGACCCCGGGCTTTGAGAGCAGTAGCGCCCCTGCTTAGGTCTTTCAAAATTGCTTCTGAAATTTCGTCTGTTTTTGAGGAAATAATGTAAGCAACGCGGGCATAATCGAATCCATCTAATACTATATCGACAATTTTGCTTGAAATAAATAGTAGAAACATGGCATATAATGTTAATGAAAACGCCGGTTTATTAGGGGAAAGATCTTTCAAATAGATTACTAATCCGGCAGATGCGATAATAAAAAAATCAATCATCATTATTGCCTGACCAGGTTTTATTCCGAATCTTTTATGCAGAATTGAAGCAATAATATCTGAACCGGCAGTAGTCCCTTTGCACTTAAATACCAGCCCAAGCCCTATACCTAACAGAGTAGCACCAACCAGAATTAAAAAGAAAAAATCATTTTGCCTGAGATCAATCAGAGTTTGAGATTGGTTCAGTTTAATAAAATGTAAATATGGGATATCTCCCCTGTAAAGGTCAATAAATATAGAATTAAGTGTGAACCCGTAAAAAGTTCTTGCTCCGAAATTTTTCCCAAGTTCTTTCATTCCCCAGAAAAACAGGGGGAGATTCAGCACCCACATTGTAATACCGATGGGGATTTTTCCGTTAGAGAGATAGGATAAAGTCATAGATAAACCACTTACGCCACCCGGTACAACATAGGCATCCATTAAGAACACTCCGATTCCAAGTGACATAATAGCGGCACCGATAGTAATGCCAATATAATCTCTTATTATTTTACTTCTTTTTGTTTTGAATTTGAAGTCCATTTTATCCTGAAAGTTTTGGTTAATGAATCTCTTTTTAGCATTGAAAATTACATGTCCAAAATTATCCCTTAGATAATTATAATTCCACTTAATTTGGTAATATTCTTCAATTCTTTCTGTCACAATTCACTGTATCAAATTACTGTGATTATGAGGACAATTGTGGTTAATACATATTTTTAAGTTTACAACATGATGCAGAGATAAAAGAAGGAAAGTAATTTGGAAAAATCTAAGAATTACCTGAATAGAGCTGTTTAATTAAATAATTTAATTTTAATCATTAAATAAAAGGAATATATTATGGCAACATTAAACCCTTATATTAATTTACCCGGGAATACTGAACAGGCATTTAATTTTTACAGATCAGTATTTGGCGGAGAATTTAAAGATTTTGTTCGTTTTAAGGATACACCGGAAAAAGACAAACTAAAACCTGCCGAGCAGGAGAAGATTATGCATGTTAGCCTGCCGATAGGGAAGGACAATGTTCTTATGGGTTCTGACGCTCTTGAGTCAATGGGTCATCCGGTAAAACCCGGTAATAATTTCTATCTTTCTATTGAGGCTCAGAGTAAAGAAGAAGCAGATAAATTATTTAAGGGTCTGTCAGTTGAAGGAAAGATAACAATGGCGCTGGCAGATACGTTTTGGGGGGCATATTTTGGAATGATTACGGATAGATTTGGTGTCCAATGGATGTTTAATTATACCAAACCTAAATAAACTAAATTGTCATTCTGAAGAACAAAAGTGAATAATGGTGTTGGGGAATGGTCTCCGACACCCCAGAAAAATATCACTAAAATGCAGATTCTTCTCCCGACAAGTGGGGATCATTATGACAATGCGCAGCATCTCTTTTGCGGGGAAGAGGATGAATCCCCTTAATATTAATATTTTATATACTCCCCAGGCATAAATGCCTGGGTTATAATCCCTTTTAAACAGCATTAATCAATCAGAATATTTATTGTTAATCGGCAGAGTAAAGCTTAAAGTACTTCCCTTTCCTTCTTCGCTTTCAACCCAAATTCTGCCGCCTTGTTTTTCCACAAACTCTTTGCATAATAATAGACCCAATCCGGTGCTTAATTCACCTTCAGTTCCTAAAGTTCGGACTTTTTCACCGACCTTAAATAGTTTATCAATCAGATTTTTCCCAATACCTACGCCAGAATCACAAACAGAAATTTCAACACTTTGGTCAATAGTTTTTTTTGCACATATAGTGACACTACCATTTCTATTAGTGAATTTAATGGCATTGGAAAGGAGGTTCAACAAAACTGAACTTATCATTTTTTCATCTGCATAAACCTGAAAATAGTCTGAAACGTTATTGATAATAGAAATCCCCTTTTGTTCACTCCTCTTTTTTAGAACCTGCACATTTTCGGCAATCAGATCAGATAGTGGAAATAATTCAGGTTGAAAACTCATAGCGCCTTTTTGAATTTGGGCCCAATCAAGTAAATTTTTCAACAAGTTAAACAAGTTGCTGGCAGTTTTGTGCATATCTTTGCCTGCCTGAGTCAATTCCAATGCTGTGTAACTGCCCATATCTTCCGCCATTATTTTTGTAAGGCTAAGGAACCCCTGGAAGGGACTTCTTAAATCATGAGCAATGATTGAAAAAAATTTATCTTTTTGATTGTTACTCTTTTCAAGTTCAACATTATTTTTAATGAGTTCCTCATTTTTTTTTGATAAAAGGAGGTTTGATTTTTTAAGTCTATCTACAACAACGACAAAAGCAATAAAAAAGCCAAAGTTTATGATATAATCCCATAATAAATAGAAACCTTGCAAATGTATATTTTTCTGCAGTAATTCAGTATAAAAGTATGCAATGGTGCAAATAATTGAAAAATAAATTCCGGAGGTAATTCCTTTTCCATCCCAGACGGCAAGAAAAAGAGGGATAAGATATAATATTCTTGTGCTGATTTCGGGGGGTGTAATATAGTCAGTGTAACCAATTAAAAGAATCAAAAATAAAATAATGGAAATCCTTATTCCCCTATTCAGAGAATAAAAAAATGAAAGATATTTAGATTGGTTCATTTATATCCGGTCTTTTTTGAAAATCTTTATTATCTATATTTTACAACAAATAAATAATTATTTCTACAATAAAAATTGGACATTAAGAACGTATTTATAGTTTAATAGAAATTCTTATCAAAATTGCGAACAATATAGAACCTGACAAGCAGCGTTTAACGAATTATAAATGCAGCAATTAGAGTTCGGCGAGATATTCATGAACAAGTTTGACAGCCATTGCTCCTTCACCCACAGCGGAGGCTACCCGGTTCATGGCACCGGATCTAACATCGCCGGCGGCAAATATTCCCGGGATGCAGGTTTCTAGCATGTAGGGGTCGCGCTCAAGCTTCCAGTACTTTTTAAAATCTTCAAATTTATAAGAATCCCGTCCGGTTACAATAAATCCTTTAGAGTCTTTAAAAATATCCAACTTAATCCAATCAGTTACTGGTTTGGCTCCAATAAAAATAAAAAGAGCGGCTGCTTCAGCGGTTTTTTGATCGTCAGTTTCCATATTATTTATAGTAATACACTCGAGTCTGTTTTGTCCTATAACTTCCGAAATGATCGAGTTAGATATCAAAGAAATATTTTCTGTTTTATTGATTTGATTTATCAGGTAATTGGACATAGTTGAATCAAGAGATTTTTTCCGAATTACGATAAAGACATTTTTAGCAAATCCAGAGAGATACATAGCTGCCTGGCCTGCAGAGTTGCCTCCGCCGAGAATATAAACATTTTTATCCTTACACGAATTTGCTTCAGCGGTAGTAGAGCCATAATAAACACCGGCACCTGTTAGTTCATTTATTCCTTTAATATCAAGAGTCCTGTAATCAACCCCTGTTGAAAGGATGATTGTGTGAGTTTTAATTTCGGGTCCGTTAGAAAGAGATAAAATTTTATAATTATCCTTAATGTTTATATCAACAACCTGGCTGGGAGAAATAAGTTCGACACCAAATCTTGTTGCCTGAGTTAAAGCTCTTCTGGTAAGATCATAGCCGGAGAGTCCGGAGGGGAATCCGAGATAATTTTCAATCCTTGAACTTGTACCAGCCTGACCACCCGGTGCCTTTTTTTCAATCATGAGTGTTTTTAAGCCTTCGGAACCGCCATAGACAGCAGCAGCCAAACCCGCTGGTCCAGCGCCGATTATAACAACATCATAAAGTTCTTCAAGAGCAATTGATTTCAAACCAATTTTTTTTGCTATATCTATTTCAACCGGGTTTTTTAAGAATGAGCCGTCTTCAAATAAAACAGCAGGTAATTCATCGGGTTGAATATTATACAGAGATAGCAATTCGGGGGCTTCTTTATTTAGCTCTAAATCAAGCCACCTATATGGGATTAAATTGCCAGTTAAAAAGTCTTTTAGTCTATGAGATGCAGGGGACCATTGGTAGCCGATAATTTTAATGCCTTCAAACTCAGGGATGAAGTTGTTCTGCCAGTCCTCAAGAAGATCAGTTATTACAGGATAAAGTTTTTCTTCAGGAGGGTTCCAGGGTTTAAGCAGATAATAATCTAATTTTAGAGTGTTAATTGCTTTTATAGCAGCTTCTATATCTGAGTAGGCAGTTAATAAAACTTTTTTAGCATCAGGAAAGATTTCTTTTGTCTTTTCCATGAAAGCAATACCTTCCATTTCGGGCATTCGCTGGTCTGAGATAAAAAGAGCAACGATTTCATTTTTAGACTTGAGTTCGGCTACGGATTCAAGGGCTTCTAATGCAGATTCAGTTGCAAGAACTTTGTAATCCTCATGAAATTTATTTCGTACATCACGCTGGATAGCTCTCAGTACCTGAATATCGTCATCAATTATTACTATGAACGGGAGTTTCATTTCTTTTATCTTCATTTAATTTTGGTTGAGTTATAGGCAGCGATATAATAAATTCTGTTTTGCCCGGAGAAGAATTTACTTTTATTTCTCCTTTATGCCTTTTGATAACGTTCTGTACGATATCAAGTCCAATACCTGTTCCTTCTCCGACTTTTTTTGTGGTAAAAAAGGGATCGAATATACGGGAGATAATTTCCTTTGGAATACCGGAACCATTGTCACATATCCGGATTGCCACATTTGTTTTATCGAAGGATGTTTCAATAACCAGTTCACCATTTTGAGAAAGTGCAAAGATTGCATTATCGATAATATTGGTCCAAACCTGATTTAATTCCCCAATATACGCTTCAATTTCTGGTAATCCTTCAGCGTATAATTTATTTACCGTGATATTTTTCTCGCGGATTTTATATCCAAGAAGGATTAGTGTATTTTCTATATCATCATGAATATCCGTATGCTGAAGACTTTCTGATCTGTCCATATGTACATGAGACTTGATAGCACCTACTAACAATGAAATACGCCATGATGCATCTTCAAGATCTTTTATAATCATTTCGGAGCTTAATAAGTTTTCAAGCCAATCAAGGATACCTTGAAATGCTTCATTGCCACTATCGTTATTGATATTAGCTAAATCATCTGTAGAAAATCCTGCTTCAGCAAAAGATTCTGCTATTTCATGCCTGCAGTTTAACCCTTTATTAATAAGCCATTCATTCAGTTCATCTTCTTTCTGCATGCGTTTTAGCGGGCTGATTTTAGTTTTAGCGGATTTGTTTTTTTCTTTATTCTGAACCAGATCGCGGATATTAGTAATGAGTTGTGGTTTAAGGTTATGTTTCAGTAATTCCTCGGTGAGTTCAATGTTAAGTTTTAATCTTTTATTTAATTCTTCAGAAATCCTTTCAATTGCTGAAGCAGGGTTATTCAATTCATGAGCAATACCAGCAGCAAGTTTTCCTAAGGAACTTACTTTTTCCTGCTGCATTTGTTTGGTAGCAAAAACCCTGGCTCTTTCTGTCATATAACCAATAAGCCGCTGAATAAATTCAGGATTAAGTTGTTCCAATTCAGGGAAATATTTTTTGTGAAGTCTAAGTCCACGTACTTTTCCGACTGCATATGAAGAACCGGGAGATGATTTCATTCTTGAGTATGGCATAAGTCCGCCGACTCCTCCTGCCAGATTATTATTTTCAAAACTGAAATAATAGACAAGCTGTCCGTTTACATTCATATAAAAATCTACTTTACCTTCTAAAAGCATCCACATTACATCAATGGGGTCACCGGTTTTAGTAATAGAATCGCCATCCTCGTGCTCATAATATTCCGAATGAGAAATTATCCATTCAAGATGTTCATCAGGCAGATCCTGCAGGGCAATGATTTTTTTTAATTCTTCAATTGTAACTGGATTGGTTCATAACGTCTTTATTATGGGTTATGATAATTCTAATTTATTAAAGAGGTTTTCTTTTAATTTAATGGAAAGTGCAAACGATTGATGTGTCCAAAATACTATGGGGTTTATAGATGAAAAAGTAAGAATTACTATGAAATTCATTAAATTTGGATAGAAATAGGAGGGTTGGAAAAAAGAGTAATTATTCTTTAATAAGTATTGACAAATTTACTGTCAATTAGTATGTTTAGTCTCCTTTTTAGAGGATATTCCGCGATAGCTCAATGGTGGAGCATTCGGCTGTTAACCGAAGGGTTGCAAGTTCGAGTCTTGCTCGCGGAGCAAAGAGCCCCGAAGTAATTCGGGGTTTTTTATTTTAAATCAGAAAACTATTTTCATGGTTAGGGAAAGAAATATTTAGATTACCTAACCTGTTTTCATTGTTTACATCGAACGCCCGTTGATATAATCTACCTTCTTTTTACCATTTAGTGCTAATCTCGTACTATAAAATCGTTTTGAAATCGTTTTGAAAACGTATTGAAATCGTATTTTTAGGAAATAATTAAGGGCAAAAAATTGAGCACCATTAAGGGACATCAGATTACCGGGTGAATGTTATTTTAAGGTTAACAATTTCAGATCTGCTGCCGGTACGGATTGGTGGACCCCAGGTGCCCACACCTGAAGAAACATAATATTGTGTATTTCCTTTTCTTAAATAACCCCATGCCATTTCATAAATTTTACCAACAATAAGGTTTATAGGGAACATTTGTCCATTGTGGGTATGTCCTGAAAGCTGAAGATCAATTCCGTTTTCCATAGCTTCTTCGAGATGGAATGGTGTATGGTCCATGAGTATTACCGGCAGGTTTTGAACTGAACCGTCGACTAACTCCTTAAGAGATTTTCTTTTGGACAATCCTTTGGATCTGTCTTCTCTCCCGATTAAAACAAAACCATTATTTATAGTCACACAAGTGTCCCTGAGCGAAATAATATTTAATTCTGTCATATAATGAACGGCAGAGTCAACACCGTTAATGTATTCATGATTTCCGGTTATACTATAAACTCCAAGACGGGGGTTTTAATGATTAAGAAGGAATTTCCGATTCCTTTACTTCTCAGAACACTTGCTTTGTCATCGACAAAATCTCCGGCAATAAAGACAATATCCGGATGGAGTAATTTTATTTTATCAACAATGCTGCTGACAAACCCCTCTCCGTTAATCGTTGAAAGATGGAGGTCTGAAATCAGTACTGCGTTTAATTCTTTCATAGAAGATTCCTTAGCAGGAATATTCAGACTTAAGGTTTCAATTTTTAGTGCTCTTGTGTTTATAAAACCCGCGATAATAATAATTAGTACTATTGCTGTAACAACTCCAAGGACATATAATTTTACAAGGGCATAATCATTAATTGGGGGAATAACATGGAATGTCCAATTTACTACCCGGAAAAGATCAAGCAGAATTATTGCAAGTAAGAAATAGAGCATGAAGGCGAACCAGAAGGAGCCGATCTTTTCAATTGCTTCATAAAAGCCCAGGGGGAGGTATCGTTGTGCAACTTTAGAAAATATATATGATAAAGAAGAAATTAGAAATAATACCAGGAAAGCCGGCCTGAGATAAGCAGCACCTTCCAATGCTTCCCACACGCGTAAACCAATATAGAAATTAACTACAGAATAAAGTGACAGGAATATTAAGAAAAACCAGATCATATATTATCCGGGGTTATTAAGAATTTAAGCCATAAAAATACAAAACAAACCGGATAATCCACATGTCCCAAAATAAATTGGCATTCTATGTTACTGAAATGCAGAATCTTCGTTTTACCCTTTATGACAAAAATGAATAATGGTGTCGGGGAATGGGAGTCTGTCCGAGAACCTCCTATATAATAATTCAAATAATGAGTTATTATGTGGACGATACCTTTGAGGACTTATTTTTTCATTATTTGATGATGAAAAAAAATAAGCCTGCAAGTTATATTGCTTGTAGGCTTAAATATTTGGATAATTTCTTAATGTTGTAAGCAGTACAAAGTAAATTTAACTCACATTCTGCCTTATCCACTCCACGAAGTAAGAACTGTCTGAACAACATTATTCTTTTTAGATGTGCAAAGACTGGTTCTATTACCATTCTTCTCTTTGTATTTTATTCTTCCTTCCATGGATAATAGTTTAGTGCGCATCTCTGCCTTAAACTTATCATTTTCATAAATCTGTATCTGTCTTGATTTTGCTTCCGGTTTGCTGATGCATTTTCTTCTAAATGCACAATCCTGACAAGCATGGCCTATATATATTCTGAACTTTACTCCGTTTCTAGAGTTTTTCCCTTTAAATTTCATCACCTGTTGATTTGGACAGGTATAGGTATCATCTGATTGATTATAGGTAAATTTTCTTCTGTCAAATTCTCCAATAGTTTCGTTATCCTTTTCATCTGTTTCTTTATTTAGCATACAATCAGGGACATACGCATCTATTTCATTCTCTTCAATGTACAGATATGTTTTCCCACTTTCATAACCTGCATCGGCTAATACTTCCTTTGGTTTCTCTCCTGTATTTTTGACTATTTCTTCATATACCGGAATAAAATTTTTATGGTCATTTTCATGATTGCTAATTTTACAGGCTGTTATTATCTGATTATCACAATCAATGGCTGCCTGCGCATTATAACAGATGTCTGTTCCCCTATTGTTTATAAGCATTATCCTGGATTCCGGATCTGTTAGGCTTACCCTTTTAAGATCATTTTCTTCCAGATGTTTCTTCGCTTGTTTTATTTTCTCTAATAGTTTTTCATTTCCGGATAACTCCTCAGGAAGTTCATCTCCTCTTTTTGTCTTTTCCGTATCTCTGATCTTCTTCTTTGTCTATGCTTTCTGCGCTCTCAATGATTTGCTTTATGTTATTTTCTACTCTGCGTTCTAATTTTAGAAGGTCTTTTTTATCTAACATCTTTTTTCTGGAAGAATTCGCTTCTATCTTTGTTCCATCTATAGCTATTTGTCCTAACTTAGCCAGGCCCATCTGCCTGCATATTTGAAGCACCTGTTTGAAATATCCCTTAAGGTATTCTTTTTTGTTTAACCTGAAATCACTTATTGTTCTGAAGTCTGGCTTTTGCTGGGCTGATAGATACATGAAGAATATATCGCTTTCTAACTTCTCGGCTATTTTTCTTGAACTCCGTACCCCAACTAAATATCCATAAAGTAATATCTTTACTAACATCATCGGATGGTAGCCCGGTTGACCTTCTTCGCTATAGCTGGCATATAAATCCTTAAGATCTAATTGCTCTACTATCTTATCGACTGCCCTTACAACATGATTTTCAGGGACCAATTCCTCTATACTTTGAGGAAGAAGTGTTGTTTGATGCTGTTCGTAGGAACGAAATTTCATTTCTATTATCCAGGTTTTTCTCCTACAAATATATTAATTATTTTTCGTTTTTATCCTAGTTCTCGGACAGACTCATGGTCCCCGACACCCCAGAAAATCGGGACGGGAATGACATGAACATGGGATTACGAGGGAAGGGGATGAATCCCCTTATTTTGATATTTAAATTATTGGGGTAAGTCTCTTTTTATTTGCTTTGATTTAACTAAAATATTTGTTAAAATTTGAATTATATTTAACGCTGGCTATATGAAATCAACAATACTGATTCTCCTTTCATTTATAATTCCATTCATCATATTCAATCATTCAACAACAGATGATGTTAATAAAAATCCCAAAGAAGATGAAAGAGTTTCCGGTGCTTTGCAGTCATTGGATTTCTGGACAATCCAGAGGGCTTACCCGAATAAAAATATTCCGGATAATTTGTATTATAAAGCTTTCATGGAGCAAAAGGAAAAGTTATTTAAATCAAATGATACTAAAGTTGATTGGCAGGAACTGGGTCCTCAGAATATTGGGGGCAGAACACTTGCCCTGGATATAAACCCAATAAATCCGAACACTTTATATGCCGGATCTGCAAGCGGAGGTTTGTGGAGGAGCTACACCGGCGGTGTTGGAGTTAAAGCATGGAATTATATTCCCACAGGCTTCCCGGTGCTAAGCGTGGGAGCCATTGCTATAGATCCATTGGATACAAATGTAATTTATATTGGCACCGGTGAAGTATATGGATATCAAAATTCAATCGGCGGGCTAAATATCAGGACCACACGCGGGAGCTACGGTATCGGTCTTCTTAAAACAACAGATAATGGATCAACATGGAGCAAATCTATAGACTGGAGTTACAACCAGGCAAGAGGCATTGAGGTAATAAGAATTGATCCTTCAAATTCCAATATTGTTTATGCGGGAACTACTGAAGGTATGTTTAAAACCACCAACGCCGGAGCGTCATGGAATCAAATGCATACTGTTATAATGACAACAGATATTCTGATTGATAAACAAAACTCTCAATTTATTTTAGAGGCATGCGGCAATCTTAACAGCACGGGTGCAGGAATTTATCGATCAACTAATGGCGGGAATACATGGACTCAGATTACAGCAAATATTCCGCTATTCGGCGGAAAAATATTACTCGCAGGTTATTCGGGAAATGCTAATGTTTGTTTTGCAAGTGTTGGTTACGGAACTGTTGATGGAGCCGGCACGGAACTCCTCAAAAGTACTGATTTCGGTGCTAGCTGGAGCTTACTAAATAATGCTGATTATTCTACTTATCAGGGATGGTATTCTCATTTTGTAATTCCTCATCCAACAGACGCTTCAAAAATATTGTGTGCCGGAATTGATGTATTCAAATCCATAGACGGCGGACAAACACTTACTAATAAATCCGATTGGTCAGCTTGGTTTTTTGGCGTACCGCCTGTAGGCGGACCTGAAGGACCATCTAATTATTCCCATGCTGATCATCATGCTTATGTAATAAATCCTTTAAACCCGGATATGGTATATTTCGGAAATGACGGCGGAGTATTTCGTACAACAGATTTTGGCGAAACATTTCAGGGATGCAATGGCGGTTACCAAACCACACAGTTTTATAAAAGGATCGGTGTATCAAAAGTTGACAGCACAAGAATAATCGGAGGGCTTCAGGATAATGCTACTGCTGTTTGGGAAGGTACTCTTGCATGGAGAAGAGGAATTGGCGGGGACGGATGCTGTGCTCAGATATCTCCCACAAAAACAGATACTATGTATGGTTCAGGTCAGTATCTTTATTTAAACAGATCAACCAATAAAGGATTGTCCTGGAGTTATATTGCTCCCAATAGTGCAAACTCAGCTTTTAATGCTCCATTTCTTCTGGCTCCATCAAACCCTAAAATTATTTATGCCGGCGGGGAACAATTATTTAAGTCAACAAATGCGGGAAATAATTGGACCACTATGAATAGTGGTAACACAATAAATGGTGACCCTATATTATCTATTGCTGTTTCATTTACAAATCCTGATTCGGTTTATTTGACAACAGCCCCTACTAATTTCCCCGCAGGCATTTACAGATCAGTTAATGGCGGAGGTGCATGGACAAATATAACCGGCAGTCTTCCTGACCGGTATCCTGTTGATGTTTCTGTTGATCCCCGAAATTCAGCAATAGTTTATGTGGTGTTTTCCGGATTCGGTACTTCACATTTATTCAAATCATTAGATGGTGGTAATAACTGGACTGATATTGGCAAGGGGCTTCCTGATGTTCCAACATCAGCTGTTTGTCTGGATCCTTTTAATCCTTCAATTATTTATGTGGGAAATGATCTTGGAGTTTTTTATTCGTTGGATAATGGAACCACATGGAAAGATTTAAATAGCGGCATCCCGGGTACTGCATTAGTTATGGATCTTGCAATAATCCCGGTTAACAAAATGTTAATCGTTGCAACACATGGTAGAGGTGTATACAGAATACCGCTTCTTACAATTACATCTGTGAATAACGGCAGCAATTCAATTCCGGAAGGATTTGTTCTGCAGCAGAATTACCCTAATCCTTTTAACGGAGGCACAGTAATTAAATATTCCATCCCGCATACGGGTTATGTGTCATTAATAATATATGATATAACAGGAAAAGAAGTAAAAGTTTTAGTATCAGGCAATATTACAGCCGGAGAACATACAGCTATAATTAGAGATAATGATTTTGCAAGACTTTCAAGCGGAGTATATCTTTACAAATTAACAACTAAAGAATTTTCATCAACAAGGAAGCTGGTTGTTCTGAAATAAAATTCTTCAGGAAAGTATCGTCTTATTTAGATTTATTGAGATAACAGGGGAAAATGTGGTTCGTGTGATAGGAACTATCTATCATATATGATTTATAATATCACATGATAGTGCTTAATTCAAACATGTGAGTTCAGGCAATTCTAATTATTCCATCCGTTTTAGTTTAAACCATAAAATTATTTGATCTTCAAACGGGGAGATCATAATTATTTATTATTTATAATTCAAATAACATTAAATTTATTTAAGGAGGTTTATATGGCGAGGAAGATATTACTGTCAATCGTCATTCCTTTACTATTTATTTTTATGATAGTACTTCAGATGAGTTGTGCTAATAATGAGAAAAAGGGAATGACCAAAGAAGAAATGGTAAAGAAAGGAGCGTATCTTGTGAATCTGGGAGGATGCAATGATTGCCATTCACCGAAGATAATGACACAGATGGGTCCTGTACCTGATACTACAAAACTTTTATCAGGGCACCCTGAAAATGAACCCTTGCTTCCAATAGATGCCAATTTGGTTCAACCAGGCAAATGGTATATGTCGGGTGCAGACCTTACAAGCTGGGTTGGTCCATGGGGAGTTTCATTTCCGGCTAATCTGACACCTGACGGTCCAACCGGTACAGGGACATGGACTGATGAAATATTTATAAAAGCGATGAGGACAGGAAAACATATGGGAATCGGAAGACCAATTCTTCCACCGATGCCATGGCAGGCATTTGCGCAGGTAAATGATGAAGACCTTAAAGCAATATTTGCCTACCTGCAGTCACTGCCACCTGTTCATAATAAAGTGCCAGACCCGATTCCACCCGATCATTTAACTGCTTCAAAGTAACAACAATAATTAATTTGCCCACACAGTGGGCATTTTTTTACCCTTTTTAGAATTAATTTTTCTAAATGGATTGAATTGGTTAATCTTTTACGGTAAGTTTGTTGTCTAATATTTTCTATAAAAAATCATATATCTTGCAGAGTAAAAGATGTCAACTAAGAAAAAATCAATATATTTTATAATTATTGTTATCATTATTGTTGCTGTAACCGCAATAAAAATGACAACTTCCAACACGGAAAAGAGGGGTATTCCCGCACCTTTGGTTGTTAAAGGAAATGCTGCAAGAGGTGAAATAGTAAACAGCCTCTCATTTACCGGCGATATTATGCCGATTCAACAGGCAACAATATACTCAAAGGTAAACGGGAACCTTGAGAAAATATTTGTAGACATTGGTTCTGTTGTTTCGCAGGGTCAGGTTCTTGCCCTAATTGATACTACCATTTATTCTCAGAATGCGAAACAGGCGAACGCAAGTTATTATCAGGCAGATGTAAATTACCAGAATAATAAAATAAATTATGAACGAAGCAAAAAACTATTTGAACAAAATCTTATAGCAAGGCAGGACCTTGAAAATGCAAAAACGTCAATGGATGGATCACTTGCGCAAAAACAAGCCGCCTACGCCAATTACTCAAATGCCATTACCCAGTTAAGTTACTGTAAAGTTATTGCTCCTTTCAGCGGGATAATAACTAAAAGATATTTTGATCCAGGGAGCATATATAAATTCAACCGGAGCAAGCCCAAATTCATCGCTTTATATACTTATGAATGTAACTCAATTAAAATCATATCTGAATATCCCCGAAAAAAATGTTCCTCTTATGAATAAAGTAACTGGGATTGGTAGTAACTGCAGATGCTTTACCAGGGGTGAAATTTAAAGCAATTGTAAAAAAAATAAGCGGAGCTGTTGATCTTACCACCAGGACCATGCAGGTAGAGATTGATATTGAGAATCCGGATAAAATATTAAAACCAGGAATGTTTGCAAATATTACAATGGTAATGGATAAAAAAGAGAATGCTCTTACCCTTCCAAATCAGGTTGTTCCGGATGACGACAAAGGCAATTTTGTTTATTTATTAAAACCAGATTCAACTGTTGAAAAAAGATATGTGAAGATTGGTATTAAACAGGATACAAAATTTGAAGTCCTCTCCGGTATTACAGAAAATGATCCCCTTGTATTTGTTGGTCAAAGTCTGGTTAAAGATAAAATGAAAGTTAAAATAGCGAAATAAATTATGTGGTTAACAAGATTAGCATTAAAATATCCTATAACAACATTAATGGCGGCAATTGCCGTTCTTGTACTTGGACTTGTTTCCTTTTCACAGCTTCCAATCGATATGCTTCCAAATATTCAGATTCCTGTTGTAAGTGTTATTACTTATAACACGGGTGCCGGTCCTATCGATATGGAACAGACTGTAACTGTTCCAATTGAAAGAGCAGTTAGTTCTACAAATGATGTAAGTTATGTGCAATCTTCAACTCGTGAAGGTGTTTCTCAGGTAAGAGTAAATTTTAACTGGGAAGCTAATACAGATGTCGGGTTAATAGATGTAATTCAAAAAGTTAACAGGGTACTGAATTTATTACCAACTGCAGCTTCGCAGCCGTTGGTGCTGAGATTTGATATTACAAATATTCCAGTATGTACAATTGCCCTAAACGGAGATCTTGACCAGAGAGCTCTTATACGATCTTGCCTATAATGTTATTGAACCTCAATTGGAACATATTCCGGGAGTGGCATTTGCCCAGGTATCCGGGGGTCAGATCAGGGAAATTCATATACAGGTTGACAGGAACCGCATTGAAGCAATGAATCTTACTCTGGATCAGGTTAATGCTGCAGTTTCAACTTCGAATTTAATTGTCCCTTCAGGTGATCTTAAATCCGGTGTATATGATTATTCTCTGAAAACAGAAAGCCAGTTTAATGTTGTTGAACCGATTGGAAATGTTGTAGTTAAGACTATCAATGGAATTGCCTATCAGGATTAGGGATATTGCTTATGTAGAAGATTCTTTCCAGGAACAAACTGAAATTGTTAGAACAAATGGAAAGCCCGGAGTTATTTTAAGAGTCCAGAAAACATCAAATGCTAATACGGTTGATGTTGTTAATGCTATAATAAATTCTTTAACCCATTTAAGGGATGTGCCTCAGTCAGTAAAAGCTTCCATTGGGACTGATCAGAGTCTTTACATTAAACAATCAATTAGCGGGTTAAAGCAGGAAGCCATGCTGGGTGCTTTCCTGGCAATGATAGTTATCCTGATTTTCCTGCGTAATTCAAGAAGTGCAATGATAATCTTTCTCGCTATTCCTTTATCAATACTTGTTACATTTATTTTCTTCCGCTTCAGCGAATTACTTTAAATATTATGACATTCGGCGGTCTAGCTTTGGGTATTGGACGTCTTGTAGATGATTCCATTGTTGAACTTGAAGCAATATCCAGACATTATGGAACTATGGGCGGGCAGAAAATACCAAAAGTTCAGGCAACTCTTGATGCGGCATTTGAAGTAGCAGCTCCAATTTTTATTTCTACTCTAACAACAGTAATAGTTTTTTTACCCGTTATCTTTTTGACCGGTATAGCAAAACTACTTTTTCAGCCGCTTGTTATTACAATTGCAGTTGCACTTTTTGCTTCGTTCTTTGTCTCAAGAACCGTTACTCCGCTATTGTGTTTGAAGTTTATGCACGCGGAAAAACATGCTGATCCTGATTCTAAAAAACTTATTGACCGTATGAAGATATTGGCGGTCAGATTATTGGATTTTATAGATAATCAATACCAGCTTGGATTGATGTATTCACTTTCTCACCGCAGAACAATAGTTTTTGGAATTCTTGGAACCGCAATTTTATCTTTATTCCTTTTTAAATTTATTGGTACTGAATTTTTCCCCGATACTGATGAAGGTCAGTTAACAATCTCACTACGGCTTCCTATCGGAACAAGGATTGAAGAGACAGAGAAATATGTAACTAAAATCGAAGGAATTATAAGGAAAAATGTACCTGAAGCTCAAACAGTAATATCAGATCTTGGAGTTCCATCAGCAAAAAGCGGCAGCTCGTTTGGAGGTAATTCCGGAAGTCATGCTGCCAACATTTCAGTATCTCTGGTACCTTATGATCAAAGAACCAGATCTGTTTTTGATGTTGTAAAAGAACTTCGCCCAAAAGTTATGAACCTCCCCGGTGCTGAGATAATTATAACTACCGGCGGGTTCCTTAAGAGGTTATTGAATTTCGGGTCTTCTGCACCAATTGATGTAATCATAAATGGCAATGATTTTGAAATAGCCAATAACCTTGCTCTCCAGGTTTCAGCTGCTGTGAAATCTACTCAGGGTGCCACAGATATTCAGATCAGCCGTGAACTTAACCTTCCCGAATTGCGTATTAAAATCAACAGGGAAAAAGCCGGTTCAATGGGTGTAAATGTTCAGCAGATATCGAATACAATTGCAACTGCAATCAGCGGAACAGTCGCTTCTATTTATACCGATCCCGTTACAGGTAATCAATATAATATGCTGGTCCGTTTATCTGAAGATTACAGAGATCAGATTGAGGACATAAGCAACCTTTCTGTAATGAATACTCAGGGGCAGCTTGTCAAACTCAGTAACCTGATTGATGTTGAAATGGCTAAGTCTCCTATTCAGATTGACAGAAAATACCAGGAAAGAATAGTCGAAATTACCGGTAATACTTCGGGCAGGGATCTTGGCAGTATATCGAAAGAGATTGAATCCAAAATCTCTTACATCAAAGTTCCACAGGGTTTCTCTATAACCATGAGCGGTAATATTGAACAGCAGAATAAAACATTTAGCGACCTCGGCGTAGCGCTTTTACTAGCTATTCTACTTGTCTATATGGTAATGGCTTCTCAGTTCCAGTCATTGATAGATCCATTTATAATCATGTTCACTGTACCCCTGGGAATGATTGGAGTTTTATGGGCATTGTTTATCACCAACACAACACTTTCCGTTACTTCTTTTGAAGGAGTAATTGTAATGATAGGAATAGTTGTGTCTAATGGAATCCTTTTAGTAGATTATACTAATAAGGTTCGTAAAAGCGGCGTTGAGTTACATGAAGCCGTAATAAAAGCGGGGCGCACAAGATTACGTCCGATTTTGATGACAACACTTGCCACAGTATTGGGATTGATTCCGCTAGCTCTTGGAATTGGCGGGGAAACTTCTCAGGCTCCTCTGGCAATTGCTGTTATAGGTGGTTTAACTATATCTACTTTATTGACCTTGTTTTTTGTACCTACCTTATATACTGTGTTTGAAGAGAGGTTCAGAAAAAACATGACAACTGATAATGAGGAAATTGATAATGTATAAAATCTCTCAATTATTTTTCTTCATATTTATTTTTTCCGGAATAATATTCGGTCAGCAGGATTCACTCACATTAAACGAGTGTGTCAACATTGCACTGAAAAATAATCCTCAGATGAAACTTGCCGAAAGTAATTATGATTATAATTATTCCAATGTTGTTTTAACACGATCGGGTCTTTTCCCGCAGATTTCGCTCGGCGCCGGATGGAGCAGAAACGGAGGAACTTTTTTTCAGGGTCCTACCGCTTTACCCCGCACGTTTGCTACTTATAATGCAGGATTCCAGGGCTCCCTTTTACTAACTGACTTTGGCAAAACTTATACAAAATTATCCGGTTTTTCGGAATTAGCAGACGCCTCCTCTCAGGATGTTATTAATGCCAGGCAGACATTAATTCTTAATACATACACTGCATATTTTTCTTACCTGCAGGCACTAAGACTGGAAAAAGTAAGTATAGAATCACTTAACCAGGCAACTGAACATCTCAAATTATCCAAATCATTATATGAAGTAGGACGCAGCCCCCAGTTTGATGTTATTAAAGCAGAATCAGATGAAGCAACAGCCCGTGTAAATTTAATAAATGCGGAAAATAATATAGAGATTAACCGCCTCCAGTTTGAGAATATACTTAACATAAAACTCGCCTCCGGATTTGCGCTGAAGGATGAGTTCGAGATTATAAGAGATTCTGTTAGTGAAGCAACTTCATTAGATATAGCTATGCAGAAAAGACCCGAAGTTATTGCAAGTAAATACAGGGTTGATGCTAATAAGTCTTTTGTTACTTCGGCCTGGACTGCAAACCTTCCTACAATTTCCGGTTCTGCCGGTTATAACTGGAAAAGTTTTAATATTGATGGAATATATCCTAACTCATGGAGTCTGGGATTAACGATTTCCCTTCCTATATTTCAGGGATTTGCCCTGGACGCCGGTATTCAGCAGGCTAAAGCAAATCTTGATATTGCACAATCAACTTACGACCTCACAGTACAAGCTATTACACTTGATGTAAGACAACAGTTTTCAAACCTAAGGCTTTCTCAGAACCAAATAGCGGCATCAAGGTCACTCCTTAAAACTGCCCAAGAAACTTTGCGTCTTGCCGAAGCAAGATTTAAAGAAGAGATTGGCAGCGCTGTTGAAGTTACTGATGCAAGAGTGGGATATTATAACGCACAGGTTCTAATGATTCAGGCACTTTATAATTACCAGGTCACTTATGCCAGACTCCAGCGTTCTATGGGTACACTGAATTAATAGAAATAACCCGCTAGTTTTGTCTAAACCGGGAGAATATAAATATTTCCGAATCTAACGAAGCGAACAATCTGCTCCCGTCTACCACTATATATTTTCTGTCACTATTCATATTTTTATTTGATATGAACAAAAGTTAAATTAAATCTGTTATAATTTGTTTATTTTTACATTTTACAATAATAATTTAATTGCCTTTTGGAACACGATAACGAAAACAAACCGGTTTTTGGTAAGGGAATTACGGGTTTATTAGAAACCGTTGCAGGACTTACAAAGTTTTCACTGATGTTCTTTAAGGAAGTATTATTTCCACCCTATGAAATTGCCGAAATTAAGACACACATTGAAGATCTGGGAATAAAAACACTTCCAATAGTTACTGTTACAGGCTTTATTATTGGTCTGGTGCTTGCCATGCAAAGTGCACCGGTGTTAGTGCGGTTCGGTGCTGAATCTTTCCTTCCAAGTATGGTCTCCCTATCTGTTATAAGAGAACTAGGACCTGTTTTAACTGCACTCATTTTTGCGGGACGAGTTAGTTCAGGTATCGGGGCAGAATTAAGTTCAATGAGGGTCACAGAACAGATAGATGCAATGGAAGTTTCTGCTGTAAATCCATTCAGGTTTTTGGTTGTTACAAGAGTTCTTGCTTGCATTTTTATCCTACCTATTCTCACGCTTTATGTAAATTTTCTGGCAGTAATGGGTGGTTTTGTGGCTATTTATCTTTCACAGGGTATGCATTTCAAATTATATACTACAGCTGTTTTCAAATCGCTTGACTTCTCTGATTTTATACCGGGGTTGGCAAAGACGCTTGTTTTTGGTTTTATAGTTGGAGTAGTAGGGGCATATAAAGGCTATAATGCAACAAATGGAACTGTGGGTGTGGGGCGTGCATCAACAAGTGCAGTAGTAATGGCTTCATTATTAATACTTCTTACAGATATGGTTTTGGTTAGAATTACGGTGATGTTATGGAGCAATTGATGGTCGAGGTAAAAAACCTGACTAAAAGGTTTGACGATAATTTAGTACTTGATGATATCTCGCTTGATGTTAAAACTGGAGAGAATGCAGTAGTTTTCGGAAGAAGTGGAACAGGGAAAAGTGTATTATTAAAATGTATTGTAAAACTACTTATACCTGATGCCGGAGAAATTATTGTTGACGGAAAGAATGTTTATGAATTGAAAGAAAAAGATCTGAATGAATTAAGAAAAAGTATAGGGTTTCTTTTTCAGGGTTCGGCACTCTATGATTCTATGAGTGTCCGTGAAAATCTTGAATTCCCGCTAATAAGAAACAAAAAAGAAATGTCAGCTTCTGAAAGAACTGAAAAAGTTAAAAAGGCACTTAAAGATGTTTCACTTGAAGATGCTATTGATAAGATGCCGGATGAATTATCCGGTGGAATGAAAAAACGTATAGGACTTGCAAGAACTATTATTTCAGAACCCAAACTTATTCTGTATGATGAACCTACTACCGGTCTTGATCCTATTACTGTCAAGGAGATCAGTCAGCTGATTAAAGATCTGCAGAAGGATCTTGATGTTACTTCAATTATTGTTACTCATGACCTTCTTTGCGCTCAGATTATTTCTGACAGGGCTATTGTACTTAATGAAGGAAAAATAATCTATGACGGTGGTCTGGAGGAACTAACTACCAGTGATGATAAATTTCTTAAAGATTTTTTTACAAATGAAAATATAAATGGTAAGAACGGGAGCTTAAATGGCAAATAAAACCAGCAATATCAGAATAGGTCTCTTTATCATTATCGGAATAGTTATTCTTGTTGTAACAATTTTCCTTTTAGGCGAGAAAAGTGAATTATTCAGATCAACTTTTGATGTTAAAGCATATTTCAAAGATATTCAGGGATTAAAAAGCGGTGCCATTGTACGACTGAGCGGTATCGATGTCGGCAGCGTTAAAAGAATCCAGATAGTCAGTGATACTACCGGACGTGTACAAGTTACTATGAAACTCATTTCTGATATCAAAAGATTTATTAAAACTGATACTAAAGCATCCATAGAAACGGAAGGATTGGTGGGGAACAAGGTTGTTGTCCTCAAAGTCGGAAGCAGCCAGGCAGAAGAGGTTAATGACGGCGGAACTATATTAAGCTGAAGAGCCCCTGGGGTTTTCTGCAATTCTGGTTGAGACGCAGGGTATTATGCAGTATACTAAAGAAATGACTAAGAATCTTTCTGAGATCATCGGAAGGGTTAACCGTGGTGAAGGTTCAATAGGTAAACTTTTAAAAGATGAGCAGTTATACAATGATGCAAAGGATTTAACCAGCCAGGCTGACCAGAGTCTTAAGGATATAACTGCAAAAGTAAGCGGGCTTACTGATCTATTCACTGAACTTACCCAGGGCGTGAAACAGGTAGTTGGAAATATTGATTCCGCTGTTAGCAGAGTTGATAATATTTTAGCCGGTGTTCAGAAAGGAAAGGGACTGGCAGGACAATTATTGGTTGACGGAACTAAATTAGATACGGCTGTTACAGGTACCCTTGTGAATATTCAAAAAACTTCTGAAGATGCCAGACTTGCGGCAAGCCGCCTTGCTGAAAATATGGAAGCACTTAAACATAACTGGTTGTTCAAAAGCTATTTTGAAAACAGAGGCTATTGGGATAAAGCTACCTATGAAGATGACCTTACTTCAAAGATCAAGGAAATCAATAATAGAATTAAGATTCTTGATGAACGCATTGAAACCATTAAAAAACTAGAGAACCAAAAGTAATTATTTCCATAAACCTTCGAGGTTTTCCTAAACCTCGAAGGTTTTCCTTCACGCATACCCATTTTTTTGTACATAAAACTTCCCTATATTTTCGTAAATTACTTAGCTAATTTGCGAAAACATGAAGAAAAACAACTCCGATAGAAAAATTATTATTAAAGGTGCAAGGCAGAATAACCTTAAGAACCTTGATTTGGAAATTCCCCGCAATAAACTTGTCGTTTTTACCGGGGTAAGCGGAAGCGGTAAATCCTCACTCGTTTTTGATACTATTTACGCGGAAGGGCAGCGCAGATATGTGGAATCTCTTTCAGCGTATGCACGGCAATTCCTGGAAAGAATGAACAAACCTGACGTGGATTATATCCAGGGTATCAGTCCTGCAGTTGCTATCGAACAAAAAACAGGTTCAAGGAATACAAGATCAACTGTCGGTACAACTACTGAAATTTACGACTACCTGAGACTCCTTTTTGCAAGGATAGGAAGAACTATCTGCTTCCAATGCGGTAATGAAGTTAAAAAAGCCAGTACTGCTACTGTTACTGAATGGCTTGATGATCAACCGGACGAGACTAAATTTTATCTCACTTTCCCTCTTCACGATCATCCGGGTAAACCTGTCAAAGAAGAAATTGAACTTCTCAAGAAAAGAGGTTTCTTCAGAATTTATTTCAACAAGAAATTTGTTGATCTCAATGAAGAAAATATTCTCCCTAAGAAAAAAGAAAGTGTAAGAGTTGTAGTAGAAAGAATCAAAGTGCAGAAAGGACATATGAGGGAGAAATTGTCCGACTCAATTGAGGTTACTTTCAAAGAAGGGGAAAACCGCCTTGTTCTTATAAATTCTGAAACCGGGGAAGAGACAGAATTCAATAAGTTTTATGAGTGCCACGGTATAAGATATGAAGAACCTGAGCCGAGATTCTTTTCATTTAATAATCCATTCGGCGCATGCCCGGTATGTCAGGGATTCAGCAAAATAATCGGCGTGGATATGAACCTTGTTGTTCCTAATCCAAACCTTACAATTGCTGACGGTGCCATTGCTCCTTTCCGGTCACCTAAATACAGCATTCATCTCAGAGATCTTATTCATGAAGCGAGGAAATTTAATTTCCCTCTCAATGTGCCATACAGAGATCTTACACCTCAGCAGGCTGAACTTTTAAGAAAAGGTTTCGGCGAGTATGAAGGCATCGACCATTTCTTTGAAAAACTTGAAGGTAAAACTTATAAGCTGCATATCCGAGTGCTTCTAAGCAGGTACCGCGGCTATACAACCTGCTCAGCATGCAAAGGAACAAGATTAAGAAGAGAAGCTCTGCAGGTAAAGATAAATGACAGATCAATTTATGATGTAGTAAAACTCCCTATTTCTCAATCGCTTCCGTTTTTCATGGGACTTGAATTAACGGCATATGAAACACTTGTCGGTGACCGTATACTTAAAGAAATAATTAAACGTTTAACTTTCCTTAATAATGTCGGCATCGGATATCTAACTCTCGACAGATTAAGCAGCACTCTTTCCGGAGGCGAAACTCAGAGAATAAATCTTGCCACTTCATTAGGCTCCTCTCTTGTCGGAACATTGTATGTTCTTGATGAACCAAGTATCGGTCTTCATCCTCGCGATAATTCAAAGTTGATAAATCTGCTAAAGAATCTGCGGGATATTGGGAATACTGTTCTGGTTGTTGAACATGATCCGGAAATGATGAAAGCATGCTGATATATTAATTGACATGGGACCCAAAGCAGGCAACCAGGGCGGAGAAATAATTGCTATGGGTACTTATGATGAAGTAATGAATAATCCTGATTCTATAACCGGGAAATATCTTTCGGGTGAAAAGTTTATACCGTTACCTGAAAAAAGAAACCTTAAAAAGACACGTGAAATTAAAATAATTGGTGCCTCCGAGAATAACCTTAAGGATATTGATGTAAACATTCCTCTTAATAAATTTGTCTGCATAACCGGTGTCAGCGGATCAGGTAAAAGTACGTTGATACATGATATATTATATGGCGGCATTGCGAAATATAAAGGAATGTCTCCATCAAAGATCGGCAGCTTTAAGGATATAAAAGGCGCTGAATATATTGATGAAATTGAAATTGTTGATCAGACCCCCATCGGTAAATCTCCAAGGTCTAATCCTGTAAGTTATATAAAAGTATTTGAACTGATCAGAGAATTGTTTGCTTCTACCCATCAGGCAAAGGCACGCGGCTACAAACCCGGTTTCTTTTCCTTCAATGTTCCCGGCGGAAGATGTGAAACCTGCCAGGGTGATGGATTTATTAAAGTTGAAATGCAGTTCCTTGCTGATCTGTTTCTTGAATGCGAAGACTGTGAAGGAACACGGTTTAAAAAAGAAATAAGGGAAATTACATACAGAGGAAAAAATCTTGTAGATGTCCTGGAAATGACAGTAGATGATGCAATTGAATATTTTGCAGGCAATGATAAAATAGTGAAGTTCCTTCAGGTACTGGCTGATGTTGGGCTCGGTTATATTAAACTCGGTCAGCCTTCAAATACTTTGTCAGGCGGTGAAGCACAGCGCATTAAACTTGCTTCTCATCTAACAGCTCAGCGAGAAAGGAAACATACGCTCTTTATTTTTGATGAACCTACTACAGGACTTCATTTTGATGATATTTCTAAACTGCTTAGCTGTTTTAATCTCCTGATAGAGAAAAATAATTCTGTCGTTATAATTGAGCATAACCTTGAAGTAATTAAATGTGCGGATCATATAATAGATATGGGTCCGGAAGCAGGTGAGATTGGCGGATATGTTGTTGCAGAAGGGACTCCGGAGGAGATTGCTGATAATGAAGAATCATGGACAGGAAAATATCTTAAAGAATTTCTTACCGCCCATTCACTGAACTTTCATCAATAAGATATCCATCGGCAAGTTTTGAATCGAGCTCTGATATAAACCTTGAAGGCTTTGATAATGTTACCCCCGCCTGCCTGTCAAACAGGTTCATCGGGAAAGTAATAAATAAATTCTGTTTTGCCCTCGTTACAGATACATACATTAATCTTCTCTCCTCCTCAAGCGTTTCCACTGTTTCCGCGGAACGGCTTGATGGGAAATATCCTTCAACTGCATGAATAACAAAAACTGAATGCCACTCAAGTCCCTTAGCGGAATGAATTGTAGACAGCGTTAAGAAATCATCTTCATTAGTCGGCGCTTCAATATCTACCACGCTGTCAATTATAGGTTCAATTGCCATATCGGCTAAAAGGTTATCAAGCGACTTGTAATTCTGCGCTATATTCTGAAATATCTCAAGGTCCTTGTTTCTCTTATTAAAATCATCATACTTAGTTTTGAAAATAGGAGTATAATAATCAAGCACTAACTGCAGCTTCTCTGACGGCAGATCTTTTGAAGTATGAATATTGTACAAAAGAGTAAATAAACCGTGAAGCTTTTCACTCTTGAATGAAGGCTGTGTATCAGGTCCGGCTTTTATTGTAAGATGTGCTGTTGAAAGTTCATCCATTATTTTCTGTGCTGATTTAGGTCCAATCCCTTCATGAAGCAGCAGAACCCTGTACCAGCTTACAACATCCTTTGGGTTTGAGGCAATCCTTAAAAATGCAAGCACATCTTTTATATGTGCTGTTTCAACAAACTTCATTCCTCCGAATTTCTGGAATGGAATATTTGCTTTTGCAAGTTCAATCTCAAGATCGAATGAATGGAATGAAGACCTGAATAAGGACAGAAATACTCTTTAGCGGTATTCCTTCCTCATGCAGCTCAAGGACTTTATCTACTATGAATTTTGACTGGTAGTTTTCCGTTGATGCTGCAATAATAATCGGAAGAACTCCGCCTGTCTTATGTGTGAAAAGTGTTTTTGTGTATTTCTCAATTGCGGTTCTGTTTATATGATTAGCAAGGTCAAGAATATCCTGCGAACTCCTGTAGTTTTCTTCGAGCTTAATAATTTTAACATCTTTAAAGAGAGTAGGGAATTCCATTATGTTTCTGAAGTCAGCGCCGCGGAAAGAATAAATTGACTGCGAATCATCTCCCACAACCATTACATTATTATTTATACTTCCAAGTGCTTTTACTATTGATGCCTGCAGATGATTTGTATCCTGGTATTCATCAACCATAACAAATTTAATAGAACTTAATAATGATTTGGCAGCGGCTCCGCCTTCTTCCAGAAAATTCTTCAGGTAAACAAGCAGGTCATCATAATCAAGCAGGTTATTTTTTCTTTTATACTCGACGAAGATTTTTTTAATATCAAGTATCCTCTCTATCTGTTCAACGAAGTGAGGATAATTTACCTCAATGATATCTTCAATTCTTTTCCCGGTATTTACGCTGTAGCTGAAAACTTTATTTAATGTTTCTTTATTCGGGAACCGTTTTTCTTTGGATACAAATCCAGCCTGCTGGCGGATTAGATTTATAACATCCTGGGTATCTCCCTGATCCAGTATTGTAAATGAAGGTTCAAGCCCTGCTGCCTTTGCATATTTGCGCAATACAAGGTTGGCAAATGAATGAAATGTACCCCCGCTGATTTTTGAGCATCTGTTGTCAAGCAGCAGTGAAGCACGGTTCATCATTTCATTTGATGCCTTCCGTGTAAATGTAAGGAGAAGAATTGATTTCGGATCATAACCCGTTTCCACCAGCCGCGCAACTCTGTAAACAAGTGTCCTTGTTTTTCCTGTCCCTGCACCTGCAATAATCAGGTAAACACCTTCAACAGCAGCAACCGCTTCATATTGGGCAGGATTAAGTTCATTCCTGTAATTAATAACAAAACGGGCTTCGTCTATCTGCTGTTTTTCAAAGCCCGCTAATCTTTTAAGTGTATACTTTTTCTCGATCATCTATTCGAATGCTTTTGGTTTTCCCAATATCTCTGAAATAACAATATAATTTTTAAGTGCTTCGGGGTGGCGTAAATTTTCCTTTATACTTTCCCTGAATCTCTTTGCAGTTTCTTCACTGCTGATTTTTTTATCAGGAATTTGTATTATTCCCGAAATAGTTTCCTGCTTAATTTCTTTTTTATATTCTTCCTGACTTGTAACTTCGTATGATGTTTCAGGGGCATCAAATGGAATAGGAACTTTAGATTCAGGGGATCCCTGCTTCCGCAGGGATGACAAAGATGGCTCGGATGACAACGGTCCAGAGTATGTCTGACGCGGTGAAGGCAAAGGTGTCGGAGTTTGAGCCGGAGGTTCCATCCCGAACATTTTGGCTATTTCCCTTTGTATAGCATAATCATCAACATCAGGTTCAATCCTTACCGGAGGCTTATAAACTGGTGGTGCAGATGCCCGCGGTGCATAAACCGGAGGGGCTTCTCTTCCTGCACTCCAGGGATCAGGCGTAAGAGGTTTCTTCACCGGTTCCTGAGGTCTTTTTTTGAATAAAGACCTCAGGGCTCCGAGAACAAAAATAATAATTACTATATATCTGAAAAATTCATGGTCCATTATGGATTGTCTTTTTTCTGTTCCGGTTTAGCAATTGAACTTCTCATATCAGTATCAGCCTGAACATTCTTCATTTTATAATAATCCATTATTCCCAGATTACCATTTCTGAAATGCTTCAGCCATTGCTTTTGGAACTTCAGCTTCGGCTTCTACAACCTTAGCTCTCATAGCGGCAACCTGTGCAATATTTTCCTGTTCAAATGCAACAGCAGCGGCTCTTCTTTCTTCGGCTTTTGCCCTTGCAATTTTAAGATCAGCTTCTGCCTGATCAGTCTGCAGTTTAGCACCGATATTTGTTCCAACATCTACATCAGCAATATCTATAGAAAGTATTTCAAATGCAGTGCCTGAATCAAGTCCTTTTGATAATACACTTTTTGAAATTCTGTCAGGATTTTCGAGTACATGTTTATGACTGTCGCTTGCGCCGATTGTAGCAACAATACCTTCACCTACTCTTGCAAGAATTGTAGCTTCACCGGCACCGCCGACTAACCGTTCAATGTTAGCTCTTACTGTAATTCTGGCGACTGCTTTTAACTGGATACCATCTTTTGCCACACCCGCAACTAATGGAGTTTCAATAACTTTGGGAATTACTGACATTTTAACTGCATCAAGAACGTCCCTTCCTGCAAGGTCAATAGCTGTTGCCCTTTCAAAAGTTAATCCTAAATTTGCTTTATCGGCAGAAATTAAAGCATTGATTACTTTAACAACATTTCCGCCTGCAAGATAATGTGCTTCTAATTTTCCCTGGTCTACTTTTATTCCTGCTTTTGTAGCTGTAATCATGCTTCTAACAATAATTACAGGTGGAACTTTTCTTAACCGCATTCCGACTAAATCGCGGAATATCTTCATCCGTACTCCGGAAAAATATGCAGTTATAAATAAGCCCTATCGGCACAAAATAAAGGAACATTATCAGAAAGAAAACTGCAAGCACTATAATTAACACAGAAAGTCCGGTTAAAGCTTCCATTCACACTCCATTTAATATTTGATTTAAATTTAACTAAATATCGCACTTATTACCAATGTAAATAGAATAATAAGGGGATGAGTCCCTATATTGTATTTAATTTAGTCGTTGTAATCCCAGGCATTAATGCCTGGGCTATTGAATTTACATTTCAAAAATTCTCTTAATTACCTATCTTTGTTGGAGTTCTTATAAAAATATGTGATTTAAACTCACAAAGACCCCCAGGTGGTCAAAATATATTTGAATTTGAGCTTTTACCTTAATATTATTAGAATGAAACAATAATAAAGGAATAAAGTATAAATCTTAAGTTCCTTACTAAAAGTGAAACATTCGACTCCCCCCGATTGCATCATCTTTTTGAACCCATTGTTCAATAATTTGCTTGTAACAGGAGGAATTAAATTTAATGACACAAGGATAATAATATGGACGGAAATTTTTCGGATAGACTCCAGGACGTAATAAGACTCAGCAGGGAAGAAGCTCTGAGGCTTGGGCATGATTACATCGGTACCGAACATCTCCTGCTCGGAATAATAAGGGAAGGTCAGGGTGTTGCTGTAAGGATTCTTAGAAATCTGGACGGCGACCTGATGAAATTAAAAAAAGCTATTGAAGATACTGTTAGAACTTCAGGGGGTACTTTAACTATTGGAAATATTCCGCTTACTAAACAAGCGGAAAAAGTATTAAAAATTACGCAGATTGAATCTAAAATTTATAAAGCTGATGTTATTGGTACTGAACATTTACTCCTTTCGCTTCTCAGGGATGAGGATAATATCGCTACTCAAATTCTTCATCAGTTTAATATTACTTATGATTCTGCAAGGGCTGAACTGAACGCAATGCTCAGCACTAAAAATCCTAAGGACGCTCCCGGCGGACAGGTTCCTCCACCGGATAAAAAACTCGAAAGAACCAAGACACCTGTTCTTGATAATTTCGGACGCGACTTAACTAAACTTGCCATAGATGATAAACTTGACCCCGTTGTTGGCAGGGAAAAGGAAATTGAACGCGTAGCTCAGGTTCTCTCAAGAAGAAAAAAGAATAACCCGGTTCTTATTGGTGAACCAGGCGTTGGCAAAACTGCCATTGCTGAAGGGCTTGCACTTAAGATTGTTCAGAAAAAAGTACCGCGCACACTGCAGGATAAAAGAGTTGTTACTCTTGATCTTGCTGGACTTGTTGCAGGTACAAAATACCGCGGTCAATTTGAAGAAAGAATGAAAGCTCTCATGAATGAACTTGAAAAAGCTAGAGATGTTATTCTGTTCATTGATGAACTTCATACAATTGTAGGTGCCGGCGGCGCATCAGGATCGCTTGACGCGTCAAATATGTTCAAACCTGCTCTGGCACGCGGCGATATACAATGTATCGGTGCTACTACTCTTGATGAATACAGAAAATATATTGAGACCGATGGCGCTCTCGACAGAAGATTCCAGAAAGTTATGGTTGAACCGCCAAGTTATGAAGAAACTCTTCAGATCCTTGATAATATTAAATTCAAGTATGAAGAACATCATCATGTGCGATATTCAAAGGATGCCATTGAAGCCGCAGTAAAATTAAGCAACCGCTATATTACTGACAGGCATCTTCCGGATAAGGCAATCGACGTTCTTGATGAAGCAGGTTCAAGAGTGCATATGGGTAATTTTGAAGTACCGCAGGAAATTCTGGACTTTGAAGCTGATATAGAAAAAGTAAGAGTCGAAAAAGCTTCAGTGGTAAAGAAACAGGATTACGAAGAAGCAGCAAGACTAAGAGATAAAGAAAGAAATCTCCAGAATGATCTTGAAGCAGCAAAGCGTGATTGGGAAACTAAAACAAAAGATTTAGTCCATGATGTGAGTGAAGAAGATATTGCTACAGTAGTTGCTATGATGACAGGTATTCCTGTTAACCGTGTTGCTCAGACAGAATCTGAGAAACTAATGAAAATGGAAGATGCACTTAAAATGCATATAGTCGGTCAGGATGAAGCAGTTCTTAAATTGACTAAGTCAATTAGAAGAGCCAGGGCAGGACTTAAAAACCCCAACCGCCCTATCGGCAGCTTCATATTCCTCGGTCCTACTGGTGTAGGTAAAACTGAACTATGTAAAGTTCTTGCAAGATATCTTTTCGATACCGATAATGCTCTTATCAGGATCGACATGAGCGAATACATGGAGAAGTTCTCGCTTTCAAGATTAGTCGGAGCGCCTCCGGGATATGTTGGTTATGAAGAAGGCGGTCAGTTGACTGAGAAAGTAAGAAGAAGACCATATTCGGTTGTACTTTTTGATGAGATTGAAAAAGCTCATCCGGATATATTCAGCATTCTTCTGCAGGTTCTGGATGACGGTATACTTACCGACAGTCTTGGCAGAAAGGTCGATTTCAAGAACGCGATTATAATAATGACATCAAATGTCGGTACAAGAGACATCAAGAATATTGGTTCATTCGGCTTTGGCGGTGAATCAACCGGTGATCAATACAATGCATTTAAAGAGTACTGTTGAAGATGCTATGCAAAAGCTCTTTAATCCTGAATTCCTAAACAGAGTTGATGAAACAATTGTATTCCGCAATCTTGAAAGAACCGATATACTTAAAATAATTGACATTGAACTGAGAGATTTGTTGAAGAACATACATGAAAGCAAGATGTCAATTCATTTGGATGATTCAGCAAAGGATTTCATTGTAACGAAGGGATTCGATCAGAAATACGGTGCGCGTCCTTTAAGAAGGGCAATCCAGAAATTTGTTGAAGATCCACTTGCAGAAGAAATCCTCAGAGGCACATTTAAAGAAGGCGCGGCTATTCTTGTTAAGCATGTAGAGAATACCGAAGAGCTTATATTCGTTGGTGAGGAAAATGAACCTCCTCAGAAAGAAAAAGAAATAACCGATACCGGCGAAAAATAACATTTCCTTTGTAGGGGCGGGTCTGTGACCCGCCCGATAAACGCCGAAGGCGTTTACTATTGTTAACCTCCGTGGTGTAAAAACCCGGAGGTTTTTTTATAGCTCGGTCATTTAGATAATCTCATGCATGAATGCCTGGGTTAGAAGAATAAATATTGGAACTATTATAATTTTAAATATATTCTAGCCCAGCCCTTTAGGACTGGGGAAATATTAACAATTAAACATCAACGTAAATATAGTCTGCTCATTTGGCTGTGAAACCACCGTAATATTCCCGCCATGCTGACGCATAATCTGCCGGGCAAGACTTAGCCCTATCCCTGATCCGTTTTTCTTAGTTGTGAAAAATGGAATAAATATCTTCTCCTGCACATTTTCCAAAATCCCTTCACCATTATCTTTCACATAAATCAGCACCTGTCCTTTTTCCCCCATTACTGCATTCATCGTAATCTCCGGCGCTGCCGTTTCTTTAAGTGCATCGATTGAATTAAGTAATAAATTAATAAGCACCTGCTCAATCATCTTTGGATCAACAGTCAATTCAAGACTTTCAGGCTCGACAGTATAATTGAAAACGATCTTGTCTTCCGATAACTTATTCTCAAGTAATTTGTGCACCTGGCGAAACAAATCATCAATTTTAATTATTGAAAAGTCAGGTACAGGAATTTTAGTAAGTGCCCGGTAATTATTCACAAATCCTATCAGCCCCTCGCTTCTGCGGCGGATTGTTTCTATTCCCGTTTTTATATCCGCAAGGTTACCATTATCAATTGTATCTTCTTTAAGCATTGTTTCAATTGTTTGGGCAAGCGAGGAAATAGGAGTAATTGAATTCATTATTTCATGGGTCAAAACACTTATTAACCTCTGCCAGGCTTCCATTTCTTTTTCGTCAAGCTCTCTCTGTATATTCTGGATAGAGACAAGCTTGTACATCTTATCCTGCCTTTTAAATTCAGTGGCATAAAGTAGAAGCTGCGAGAGTTCATTATTATCAACAAACTTTACTAATTCTTTTTTACCTGCTTCAATTGAAAGTAATTTATCAAATACCGGTTTGTTATTAGACTCCAGCGAATTAATACTAACCAGGCTGTTTATTTTAAGTAGTTTTTTAGCCGCGTTATTTATCAATTCCACTTTGCCGGATTGTTGATAGGAGATAAGCCCCATCCCAATATGCTGAATTATAGTCTGAAGAAACCGCGAGTGTTCTTCTTTTTCATTTCTAACATTTCTGAATTCATTGAATACTTCATTAAGTGCATCTTCCAGTTCCTTAAAACTGCCCCCCATTCCACTTGATGGAAATGTTCTCGTAAAGTCGGAATATTTTATGGTTAATAGAAATGCACTTAATTTCCGGTTTGTAATATCCAGATACTTAAACAGAGAATAGATTTCATATACAGCGATAAGTATTAATAGACTAATAAACAGAAAGGAAAAATTGTTTAGAAATAATACCGGGGCTGCGGTTATGGTAGCAGTTAGTAGTAGAATTCGGATTATAACATTGAGTCTGTAAGCATTAAGTATGTTTGAATAATTATTTTGCCTTGACATAAGTTATAGTCCGAATTTTTCAATGCGCCGGTATAGTGAAGCTCTTGTAATTCCGAGTTCCTTTGCGGCAAGTGTTACATTCCCGTTATTTTTGTTTAGAATTCTTTTAACAGTCATCTTTTCAATTTCATCCAGTTTAAGGTTTTCAATGTTTCTGCCGGGTTCAGTTTCTTTTTGAGTAAACCAGAAGTCGGAAGGAAGGAGCATTTACAGACTCGCACATTATTACTGCCCGTTCAATTGCATGCTGAAGTTCGCGTACGTTACCGGGCCATTCATAATTCTCGAACATATGAATAGTGGTTTTGTCGAGACTGAGTGTTTGTTTATGATACTTCCTCATATAAACAGTAAGAAAATATTCTGAAAGTAACTGAATATCCTCGCCCCTTTCTCTTAACGGAGGGACGTTGATTTCAACAGTATTGATCCGGTAAAGCAGATCCTGTCTGAATTTCTTTTCTTCAACCATCTGGTAAATAGGCAGATTAGTGGCACAGACAAGACGGATGTCAATATGGTTTATATTTTGTCGAGCCAACCTTTGCTACCTCGCGGTTCTGCAGAACAGTTAATAATTTAGCCTGCAGCTCAACAGGTATATTTCCTATCTCATCAAGAAATAATGTTCCGCCGTTAGCAACTTCAAACCGCCCGGGTTTATCATCAATCGCATTAGTATATGCTCCTTTTACGTGACCGAATAATTCGCTCTCAAAAAGCGACTGGCTGATAGAACCCAGGTCAACATTAACAAAAACCTCATCTCTTTCTTAATGATTGTTTGTGAACAGCATGAGCAACCAGCTCTTTTCCTGTTCCATTTTCTCCAAGTATTAAATATGTTAGCATCCGTGGCGGCAACTTTCTTTATAACAGAAAATACTTTTTGAATTGCGGGAGATGTGCCAACCAGATCCTGGAAATGTTTATCGTAGTCTGTTCTTAACAGACTTTGCTGAAGTCTGAGTTTCTCCAGTTCCAATCGTGAAGCCCTTAGCTTCATTGCGGAAAAGAATGTAGCAAGAAATTTCTCGTTCTGCCACGGCTTTGTAATAAAATCTATCGCCCCTTCTTTTATTGCTTTTACAGCTTTCTCTACATCGCCGTATGCAGTTATTAGTATAACTATTGCTGAAGGATCATATTTCAATATTTCTTTAAGCCAGAAAAACCCTTCCTCACCACCCGTGGTATCTTTGGAGAAATTCATATCAAGAAATATTACGTCATAGGATTCCTGGTTTAGATATCCGGGAAGCAGCGCGGGATTTTTTTCGGTTGTTACTGAGGTATATGGTTTTAATAAAAGACGTGCTGCAATTAGTACATCCTCATTATCATCAACAATAAGGATTTTTGAACTATTATTCTGCATGATTAATCTTTGTTCGTTTCCGGACACTAAATTAACGATATCGTACGTTACTTCCGCATTGATTCTTCAATTTAGCGTTAATTTAGTTGTTTTTACATTTAATTACATAATAATGAGCAAAAAACATTCCGGTATAGTATTTGAAAAATGATACATCAGTTCACTATAAAATGCCAAAAATCTTGATTGTTATATTCCCGCGAAGGCGGGAATCCATGCAGCGAATTCGTAGGGGAGGGTCTGTGACCCTCCCGATAAATGCCGAAGGCATTTACCTTTTGAATAATTCTATAAGTCGAAGTGCAATGAAGAATCTCTTTTTAGTAAATAAAAATGAAACAGTATAATTCAGCATGGACAAGAAATTAGATAAAATACCCATATATAAAAAGAAATTCTTTTGGTTTTATTCAGCAGGTATTTTAGCATTTGTAATTTTTATAATAATCATCTGGCTTGATTCCGGTTCAAAATTAAACATTGATTCCAATAAGATCATTGTTTCAACAGTAACCCAAAGTGACTTTGAGGAATTTATTCCTGTTACCGGTACTACACTTCCCAGAACTACATTTTACCTGGATGCTGTGCAGGGCGGTTCTGTTGAAAAGATTTTTGTTGAAGAAGGCGCAATGCTGAAAACGGGAGATAAGATTCTTAAACTAACAAATACCGAACTGCAGCTTCAAACACTGCAGCAGGAAACCGGTTCGTATCAACAAATAAATGAAGCAAGAAATACTCGCCTCAGCATCGAGCAGAATAGTTCGGTTATTCAGCAGGCACTTGTCGGTGCAAGTTATAATCTTAAAATATCCGGACAGTTGTACGAACGCGAAAAAGTAATGTGGGATAAGAAATTAATTTCACAGCAGGAATTCGAAAATTCACGTGATGGTTATTTCCGCGACCTTGAACTGCAAAAGCTTGCAAGGCAGAATTTCAAACAGGATTCAATACTTAAAAATACACAGCTTTCCCAGATAGATGAATCAATTAAGCGCCTCCAGATGAACCTTGAACTCATCAGGGAAAATATCGACAAGCTTACAATCAAATCACCGATTGACGGACAGCTTACATCTCTTTCTGCTGAGATAGGACAATCCAAATCTGCCGGTAATCAGTTGGGACAAATTGATGCTCTCGACGGCTTCAAAATATCTGCTGATGTTGATGAGTTTTATATCGCCAGAATAAATACGGGACTTACTGCCACTACTGAAATTGATGGTAAAAATTATAAGCTTATTGTTATTAAAGTTTTTCCCGGTGTTAAAAACGGGAAGTTCCAGGTCTATCTGGATTTTGAAGGTAATGTGCCTGAAGGATTAAGACGCGGGCAGACATTACAACTGAGAATGAAACTGAGTGAAAGGATAAAAGCACTTCTGCTGCCAAAAGGCGGGTTCTATCAGAAAACCGGCGGGCAATGGATTTATTGTGTTAACAACTCTGGAAATACTGCCATAAAAAAAGCAATTAGCATTGGAAGACAGAACCCGGAATTCTTTGAAATCCTGAATGGACTCAAAGAAGGTGACAAAGTCATAACCTCTTCTTATGATAACTTTGGAGATGCAGACCGTCTGATAATTAAAAATTAAAACTTTTTCTGGAGTGTCGGGTCCATTCCCCGAGACCATTCATTTATGTCTTTCTGAGCGTACGAATGTCATCCTTGAGCGAAGCGAAGGATCTTCCTTGACATTCGTACCGAAGAATTTGCATTTTATAAATAAGCAATGAGATTCTTCAGTCGCTTCGCTCCCTTCAGAATGACATATTAATATAATATTATATAAAGGTAAAATAATGATCAAAACTAATAACCTGAAAAAGATCTTCACTACTGAAGAAGTTGAAACTACGGCTCTTAATAATGTAAACATAGAAATTAAGCAGGGCGAGTTCGTCGCCATTATGGGACCTTCCGGATGTGGAAAGACTACGCTCCTTAATATCCTGGGTCTACTTGATAACCCCAGCACCGGAGAGTATAATTTTATGGGACAAAATGTTTCAAAGTATACTGAACGTCAGCGTGCACTCCTGAGAAAAACCAACATCGGTTTTGTATTCCAGAGTTTTAATCTTATTGACGAACTTACTGTATATGAAAATATTGAACTGCCGCTGCTTTATCTTGGAGTACCTTCTGCCAAAAGAACAAATATGGTAACTGAGGTTCTTGAACGCATGAAGATAATGCACCGCAAAGATCATTTCCCGCAGCAGTTATCGGGCGGGCAGCAGCAGAGAGTGGCTGTGTCCCGGGCTGTTGTTACAAGACCTAAACTCATTCTTGCGGATGAACCCACTGGTAATCTTGATTCAGCTAACGGCGAGGAAGTTATGGATAATCTTACTAAGCTAAATGAAGCAGGTACCACTATAGCAATGGTTACACATTCGCCTCACGATTCAGAATATGCCAACAGGATAATTCATCTTTTTGACGGACATGTTGTAACAGAAAATTATAAAGAAAAATTTCATGTGTAATTCTAAATAACGGTATGAGGATTATAAAAATAATATTTAGCAGTATCCTCAGATGGTATCGGTTTCAGCCAGTGCAAATTATCCATCGGAAAATATAAATAATACTACATTTATTTATCAGAAAGGGAAAAGCAATAAAGAAACATTACCAACGGCGCAAATTGCTGTTGATTATGATTTGTTAAAAACCTTGCAGGTTAAATTCATTGCCGGAAGAGACTTTTCAAGAGAAATTACCAGTGACAGGGACCATGCTGTTATCATAACCAATTCCGCCGCTAAACTGCTTAATTTATCAGATCCGCTTCACGCTGAATTAAACGGGATAAATAATGCTGAAGATGAACAGAAAATTATCGGCGTTGTTGAGGATATTCACTTTAAGTCTTTCAAAGAAAAAATGATGCCCATCGTTTATTCCTACGTAACTGGTGTGCTTCTAATATTGTAGTTAGAATAAAAGGAAATGATATTCCATCTGCTATGAAAATATTGGAAAAAGAATGGGAGAAAATAATGCCCGGGTGGCCTTTCATATATAAATTTGTAGACGAATCGTTTGATAAATTATATCAATCGGAACAGCGTACAGAAAAGTTAATATGTTATATTCTGTGGATTTGCTGTTATAATCTCCTCCTTAGGGTTATTTAGTTTAATCTCTTTGATCTCACAAACTAAAAAGAAAAGAGATTGAAATACGGAAAGTATTGGGAGCCTCTGTCTATAGCATTGTTTTAATGATCACTAAAGAATTTATGATAATAATACTTGCCGCAAATATTATTGCATGGCCGGTGGCTTATTTTATTATGCATAAATGGCTTGATGATTTTGCATACAGAATTGATATAAGCATTTGGACATTTATCTTAGCCGCTGCAATAGCTATGCTGATTGCAATAGCCACTATAAGCTTCCAGGCTATTAAAGCCGCAATTGCTAATCCCGTTGAAGCACTGAGATATGAATAATATTAAAATCCGCTCTTGCGAATCATAATTAACACATAACAGTAAACAAGGTAAACTATATGTTTAGAAATTTCTTCGTCTATTATTTACGCAGCATTGCAAAAGAAGAAAACTTTTCTCTTCTATTACGATCTTCGGATTATCCTTCGGAATTGCCTTTATGATAATGATAGGTCAGTTCCTATACTATGAACTTAACTATAATCATGATCTTAAAAACATTGACAATATTTACCGGCTTGTTGACTCAAAAGAAAATAAATATAAGTTTGACTACAGGATAAAAGATTTAGCACAGCAGAGTGTGCCGGGAATTAAAAAAGTCTGCCTTCTTAACCAGGTCGGTGTAGATGTAAATATAGGAGATAAGTACTTCGAGTTTAAACACATGCTGATTGTTGATCCTGATTTCTTCAATATGTTTAATTATACTTTCATTACAGGCAATTCCGAAGCAGTCTTTAGCTCACTCGATAATGTTGTACTCACTGAATCAACTGCCAAAACTATCTTTGGTACAACCGATGTTGTTGGTAAAACGCTCCGTCTTAATCATCTGTATGATATGATGGTAACCGGAATTGTAAAAGATAAGTCCGGAAACATTAGTTTCCCCGGCAGATTTATTCATCAGTTCATTAAATTCTCCTAAACAAAGAATATCATACGAAATGACCTGCCTCTCTTTTAATGGTACAGACGATTCAAAATGCAAATATCCTTTCAATGTTTTCGTGGAATTAAATAAGAATGCTGATATAGCGGCAGTTGAAAAACAATTATCTTCCTTCAGCAAAACGAATGATTTCTTATATCCGGGGATGGTTAAACTTACTCCTCTTAAGACAAACTATTTACACACGGAAGTTATTGATTTTGATCTGCTCCATGGGAACTCTAATTTGATTAAAATGCTTGCAATAATAGGCGCAATAATACTTTTACTTGCCGTTATAAATTTTATAAATCTAACTACTGCTTCTTTTTATTACCGGACGAAAGAACTGGGAGTTAAAAAATGTCTGGGGGCTGACCGGTTCACACTTATTAAACAGTTATTAACAGAGTCCCTTTTTACCTGCATTATTTCATCCATCATAGGGATATTTTTTGCGATGGGACTTTTGCCTTACTTTAATAAATTTATAGATAAACCCGTTGCCCTGCACTTGTTTACAGATATAAATATTTTTGGTTACTTCGTTTTATTTATTGTTTTCCTTACTATTATTGCGGGACTGCTGCCTGCAGTAGTTTTATCCCGCATATCGCCTTTACAGCTTTTTAAAGCCAATAAGAATATTAAGGGAACGGGCAAAAGCATCAGGGGAATTCTGACTTCATTTCAATTTTCAATTGCTATAATTCTTATTACCGGTTTGCTTGTAATTCCAAGACAGATTGATTTTGTTAAACACAGGGATTTGGGGTTTAACGCTGATCGTCTTTTGTTTATTAAGGTACATTATTCTCTGACTGACCGTTTTCCAATCCTTGTCAACAAATTGCAGCAATATCATGGTACTAAATCTCTCACAGAAACCCAGGGAATACCCGGGCGGATAAATGTGTGGGTGCGACGATCATGATGCAGTAGTAGTAATTGATTCAACTTCTCTCAACACTTTCGGATTCAAAATCATTAAAGGACGTAATCTGCTGCCGGGAGATCTAAATAAAGCATGTCTTATAAACGAGGCTTTGTATAAACGTTTTAACGAAGGGGATTTGCATAATCATAAAGTGAACGGGGCAGAAGTTGTGGGTGTGGTTTCCGATTTTAATTATAATTCATTATATGAGAAACCGGGACCGCTTGTTTTATTATATAATAGTTTCTGGGGTTATAATTATATCACTATGAAAATATCGGGTTCACCCGGCAATGCGGTTGATTATATAAAGAAGACATGGAAGGAAGTCTGTCCCGATTATCCATTAGACTTTGGTTTCTATGACGAATATTTCGCAGCAATGTATGAAAAAGAAGAAAACCTTTCAGCGTTTGTAAGCATCTTTTCTATTCTGGCTATTGTTATTTCATGCATGGGGATATTCGGATTATCCGTGTTTCAATCAGAGCAGCGGATAAAAGAAATTGGAATAAGGAAAGTTCTAGGTGCTACTACTACTGGAGATAACATTGCTCCTTGCCAAAGGATTTTCTAAATGGGTAATCTTTGCTAATATTATTGCTATCCCCATAACATATTATCTTTTAAATTTGTGGCTAAGGGAATTTGCATACAGGATTGAACTTACATGGTGGGTATTCCTGGCATCGGGAGGAATAACATTATTTATAGCATTGGCAACAATAAGTTACCAGTCGATAAAAACCGCAATCCGCCAACCCCGTAGAAGCATTGAGGTATGAATAGAAATGAATAGATAATTATATATTTTGCTTTCAATAATCCCAGACATAAATGCCTGGGCTAGAAGAATAAATATTGGAACTATTATAATTTTAAATATATTCTAGCCCAGCCCTTTAGGGCTGGGGAATGAATGAGAAGATAAAATTATTTCTCCTATCAAAGGGGTTGCGATTTAGGGATGAAAGATTGTTTTTTCTTCTTAATTTTTGTTAGTTTTCTAATAAAATATATGTTTTTTCCCTTGCAGTAATAAAAATATTTACTAAGCAATTCATAAAAGATAGTTTAAAGAACTGTTACACATGGTCAATTTGTCATTCTGATCCCGACTTGTCGGGAGAAGAATCTGCATTAATAAACAATAGGTATGATTCTTCGCGTCATATATTCAGGGGAAATGTGTCAATAATTGCCAACCGGCAATTGAAAAAAGGGAGAAAAAGCAATTCCACGTGGCTCTCAGGTACCTGACGGGTAACTCTCACCTAACAAATTACAAGATAGAGGACAGTTTGGTGCAAGACTCTGCGCATACTCATTCCAGTACCATTTCTTAGTCCCGGCAGTATCATTCTATAATCGGGGCATATTTGCAAAAAATACGGGAGCGAAACTTCAAAATAACATACCAAATCTCTAATTAAATATTCCCAATAATTCAGACTGGAAAATTATAATATCTATTATTATATTACTTAAGATATTTAGTATTCAAGCATTAAATATGTGGGAGGTTTTATGGCGATAGTAAAAAATTATGACTATGATGGATTTTCAGGGAAGCTCGGGAATATAATATTCCGTACGAGATATGGGAAAACAGTAGCCTACCGTGTTACAGAGAATTTCAAGAAGAGTGAGAGCGAGGCATCAAAGGCAAACAGGAATAAGTGGAAGCCAATGTCACAGTTTGCATCAAATATTTGTTCACTGCCGGAACTAAAAGCGATATGGAGTATGACACCGGAAGTTAAAGCTACATCTGCATATCATAAAATTGAAAAAATGAATAGAAAAGTAATTGGGGCTAACCGACCAACGATAAAGAATGACATAGTACCGAACGGGTTTCTATGCGAATCGACTTCTGCTAAACTTAGTAAGGACGAATTAGAGATTACGGCTGATTTAATGCATAATTCGTTGAGAGATTTAACGGCGGATAACTTTTTGGTAATAGCCGTTATTTGTTTTTATGAACCAGTCAAGAAAGATGATGAATATTTTACATTCTATAATATTTACAAGCAGATTCCAAATTGGAAGGTGGGGACACCGGTAGAGGCAATATACAAGTTCTCGGAAGAAGAAGGTAAAATATTTTCAGAATACAGAAAGAGTATTTTATATTATACGGTAATTGGGTGCGATGCCGAAGGGTATTTTTTAGGGAATTCAATAAGTTACAACCTTGAATTTGAAAATATTGCGGGTAATTGTTCCAAAACAAGTCTGACACTCAAATGACTTTTTTATTATGATTTTAGCAGCATTTGAAGGGCTGGTCTGTGACCCGCCCCAGAAAAGCCAAAGGCGTTTAACTTTCCTTGTCTTGTAAAATATTGTCATTCTCGCGGAGGCGGGAATCCATCAGCCCATTTTGTCTCCTCCTGTCATCCTCCTCTCCTAACTTTCTACTATTTCCTTTTTACTTTTCTTTGTGTTTCCTTCCAAACTCTACACCTTTCTTCGGAAACCCATCCATCGCAATCTCCGCTCCCTGTTCATGCCTGAACCATCTTACTCGTTTCAAATTTCTCGAGTGTTCTATAATTACAAAATAAAAAACAAATCTCTTATAATTTTTAATGATAATTAAATCTTCCGGCAGTATCGGAAACTGGATTCTATATCTGTCTGCTGAAATAAAATTATCAATCTGGTAATACTTTGATATCATTTCAAAATTAGATTTATTCTTTTTTTTAGGGTCAAAGAAAGAGAATATACAAACAGGAATAATTATGGAGTTTTCATGTATTCTTCTCATTTCAATATCTGAGGGGATATTGAGATCAATTTCAATACTGTCTTTATTCAATTTAGCGCTGTAATTATATGGGAAAGAATCCGACACCGGAGCTATTACGTTTTGTGTACCGGGTCTTCCTTTCTTAGAGATCTCTCTCCTGTTTTCGGATACTATTTTGTTAAAAGTCGAGTTCCGCCCGAATTTAGCTTTCTGTGTGTATTCAGTTTTATTTTTATCGGTAAGATGTTTCCTGATTCTTGCCTGCCGCCAGATTCGCGATAACTCAGGGACATGATTCACGCAGCTTGCAAATTTAGATACCATAGCAAGATCATCCTGATCCTTTTGTAGTGCGGCTGATTTGGTGGTTTCCTTTAATTTGCCTGAATAAACAATTGCCCCGTTTACTTTAATTACAAGACCTTCAAAATTCCCCTTGTACTCAACTGTAGATCCATTATTTGTTTTCGCCATATCCCAAACTCCTCAGATAAGCAATAATGAAATAAAAGCCCATTTAATAGTACAATTATAAAGAATTCTTAGAAATATTAAAAAGAAAGCATGCCTGTGAGGTAAGGTGTAGGTAACCTGCAGGTATCGTGCATGTAACATGTAGGTAAGACATTAAGCGATAAGAAGCGATTAAAAGCGACCTTAAGCGATGGCGTAATTAGTTGTTTTGATATTAAAAGGAGGGTTATTTACTATTTTATTTACTCACTTATTGTAATAAATATTTAATTTAAATGCAAACTAAAAATATAAATCCTGCAATTTATTTAACTTTAACCGGGTTAAATTATTATTTTAATCCTTTAAATAACCAGACAATTTCAATAACCATAAATTGATAGCGCTTTAATAATATGGATGAAAATTTAGAAGTATACAAAACACTTTTTAACACAATAAATGAATTCAAAAAATTAAGTCCATGGAAATGGATGACGAACGGCGACATATTAGGTGTAGAACATCCACGCACAAACAAAATGGTTATTGTTGCGTGATGGGCGAAGGTGGGGAGATATTCGGATTGGCTTTATATCTTGACAAGGATGGATTGCGCTGGTTATTGGACAGAATGCAGGGAATTTCTATAGATTTATATTCCCGCTATTCTCAGGATTACATAGCGGTAACATTTGAAAATGCAAATGAACTTGATGACAAAGAAAAGGAGTTGGTTTTAAAAACTTGGTCTTCAATTCAAGGGTAAGCTGGCATATCCTATATTAAGTCGTTTAAGTCCCGGTGCAATTCCCGGTTTATTTTGGAAGAAGAAGCTGAAGTTTCAAATATTGCTTTAGAGCAGTTAATACAATTTGCCCCAAAGGTAAAGGAAGACCCTGAATATTTATTTCCGGAAGATGGAAAAATATTGGTATTAAAAGAAGAAGGTGAAGATAATCATAAACGGTGGGTTGAGAATTGGATTGATGTAGATAAATTAGTTTCACCCGCTTTTACAGACATATCTGTATTATCTAAAAATATTCAGTTGGTCAAGTCACTTAAGCTGAATCATTCTATTTCATGGGCAGCCGACATGTTTTTTATTCCTGAACCTGTAATAGGTAAAAAAGGGGAGCCGCCTTTCTCCCGCTAGCAATTATTATGGTTGATATGGAAAGCGAAATGATCTTATCTTATCAGGTTTATCATTATGATAAATACCAGGATGAGATGCGGAAAGTGTTTGTTGAAGCCGTAAAAACAATTGGAAGCGTCCCAGGTAAGATTGTAACAATCAGACCTGAAATATGTTTTGCACTTGATCCATTTGAAACAGCATTGGGCTTTGAATTAGTTCTGGTGGAGCATATACCTCTTATTGAAAAAATAAAGAAGGACTTCTTTAAAGATATGAAAGGTAAAAAAGGGAAAAACAAATAAATTAACTTTCAAATTTGCTCTTTTTCTGGCGTGTCGGGGACCATTCTCCGACCAATTATTCGTTTTTGTCATTCTCTTGTATTGTCATTCCGCAAATTTGTCTACTTCTGTCATTCCCGCGAAGGCGGGAATCCATTCCTTATTTTTCTTCCATCAATCCAATAATCCATCATCCATTATTCCCTTATTTCTTCTTTTAACTTTTGACTTTCACTCTTCAACTTTTTACTTTGCTTTTAACTTTTAACTTTTAACTTTTAACTTTTAACTTTTAACTTATGACTGACAAAATAATCCGCTGGGGAATTATCGGATGTGGAAACGTAACCGAACTAAAAAGCGGACCCGCATTTCAGAAAGCAGAGGGCTCGCAGCTTATTGCGGTAATGAGGCGCAATGGCGAACTTGCCCGTGATTATGCAATCCGGCATAATGTTCCCAAATGGTATGACAATGCCGACCTGCTAATTAACGATCCTGAAGTAGATGCAGTTTATGTTGCAACCCCGCCATCTACACACAAAGAATTTACAATTAAAGCAGCAAGGGCGGGTAAACCTGTATATGTAGAAAAGCCCATGGCATTAAACTATAATGAATGTCTTGAGATGACAGAAGAATGCGAAAAGTTAAACGTTCCACTTTTTGTAGCATACTACCGGCGTGCATTGCCAAGGTTTTTAAAGATAAAAGAACTGATAGATGAAAAAGCAATCGGGGAAGTTCGTGCTGTAGATGTTCGATTCTTTCAGAAACCATCTTTGTCTGATCTGAATGGAACTTACAATTGGAGAGTTGACCCTGCAATTGCAGGTGCGGGGTACTTTTTTGATTTAGCATCTCATACACTGGACATTCTTCAATATTATTTAGGATCAATTATAAAAGCAGAGGGGAGTGCATCGAACCAGGGCAAATATTATGAAGCCGAAGATACAGTAAGTGCATCATTGATGTTTGAAAATGGAATTCACGGAACCGGCTTGTGGTGTTATTGTGCAGCGGAGAATCTTGACAAGTGTGAAATCATCGGTTCAAAAGGTAAAATAGTATTCTCAACATTTGGAGATTTACCTGTTATAATTCAAAGAGGGGAAGTGATAGAAGATTTAAACATTCCCCACCCGGAACATATCCAGCAGCCATTAATCCAACTAATAACTAATGAATTATTGGGAATTGGAAAATCTCCAAGCACTGGAAGAACTGGAATGCAAACAAGTTGGGTAATGGATAAAATACTGGGAAGGATTAAAATGTAATTTTTCTAATTGAGAAAAAGTATGAGGAAGAAAAATGAGTAAAAGAAAACTATTTAATATTAGTTTTTCTGATACCAATTCTCTTCTAAGTTCCCTATTTTTGCAGACGGGGATTTGCTGAAAAAATATTTCAAAAGGAAATATTTGAATATGAATAAAGGGCAAAGACTTAAACCAAGAGTGGCTATTGTTGGGAATTTTTCGAAAGAAGAAGAATTAAAATTTAATAACATTTTTCCAACAATTTGGTATGCGGGAAATTATGACCATTTAGCTTCACAAATACATCAAAATGAAATTGATCTTTTAATAGTTGGTTCCGATATTAATTCGATTACCATACTGGAACACTTCACTTCATTTAGTTTGTTTTTCAGATATTCTATATAATACGGCATTTGCTTATAAAGAGTATATCATTTGTAGTGGAGATTTATCAGGTACTGAGGAATTTGAATTACCCTCGATTCCCCTTAACTTAGATAGACAGAGAAAAGCAGATATCTTAAACGTAAATAATTATAAGCATAGAAGATTAATTGAAATCAAGAGAACTAGTTTTGGAGGTATACCGACCATACCAATTGAGGCAATTAAATATCTAAAAGAATGCACTCATATCTAATCCACATTTCACCAATATTTATGCCTTTTATACAATCAGAGAAGATACTGGAAAGGGATTTGCCTGGCTTCCTGGAGATTATTATTCAAAACCAGAATGGTGTGAATTATTTGCACGTGAATAGTAAGAAAAAAAGATCCTTCAAGCTTTGAATCTTTTAAAAATTGGGATAATGAGAAAGAATGGCTTAGTAATCAGGAATTAAATTTAATAAACACAATGAAAGAATTGAAGAAGATCGAAATATTTATTTAGAAAAAACTGATAAAGAAATTTCAAAACTCAACTCTCAATATAAAGAGGAGAAACTTAAAGGAGACAAATCAATTAAAACTTTTAACTGCTCAAGGGGATGAATTGGTCGATAATGTTAAAAGTTATTTAGAAGAAATTGGTTTTATTGCTACAAAATTTGATGATGAGATAGATAAAGGTAAACCTAAAAAAGAAGATTTAAGATTAACTATGGTTAATGATCCATCATGGGAGGGTATTGTTGAAATTAGGGGATACACAAAAAGTTCTGGATCAAATTCAGATATACTCCGATTAAACCGATTTGCAGAGCTATATAATAAAGAAAAGGGAAAGTTTCCAAGTAAAAGAATTTATATTGTGAATGGACAAACAGATTTATCGCCTTTTAAGCGCCAACTGCCTTTGGAATCTGCGGAAGAAGATATTTGTATATTTGCAGAACAGGACGGCTTAATAATTGACACAAGAGAATTATTCAAGGTAATTCGAAACATCAATACCCTTGACAAAGTGAAAATAAAAGAATCGATTATGAGCAATTCTGGTATGTGGAAGTACATTAACTAATAATTTTTTGAATAAGGATTGATCAAATGGGAAAGAACTTAGGAATTAATTCATAAGGCAATAAAAGCTGATCCAGAATTTGAAAAACTTTCCGGTTGAAAAGGTTGCCACAAAAGCTATTTATGCTGCTTTTTTAATACTTAAAGAATCTGGTGGACAATTACCAGGGCGGGAAGTTATAAGTAAAATCCGCGAAATTGTTGAGTTCACTGATTGGGAAAAGCACAATATGCAAAAAACCGGATATATCAGGTGGGAATCTATTATGCATTTTTACACTATTGATACACAAAAAGCAGGTTATTTAAGAAAACAGGGTGGCTTTTGGATATTGACCGAAGAGGGCGAAAAAGCAATTGATCTTGGACCTTAGTGAAGGCTGTTAGATACAGCTTCAGCTGAAATATAAAATATGGGCAGCAGATAATAAAAAAGATAAAGATAACTCTTATTTCAAACGAAGCGGATTTGAAATAGAGGAAGATAATAGCCAACTTCAAAAGCTAATTTAGACCAATTGGAAGAAAGGGCGATACAAGGTCTTAAAGATTATTATCTCAAAAAAGAATCCATATGAATTTCAAGATATGGTGGCCGCCTTACTCCGAGCTATGGGATATTATACGCCATTCATTTCGCCACGTGGCAAAGATGGAGGTGTTGATATTTTGGCTTATCAGGATCCTATTGGGGACTAAAATGCCAAGAATTAAAGTCAAGTTAAACACAAACCTGAATCTTCTGTTCCTGTTGCAGAAATTAGAAGTCTTCTTGGGTTATTAAACAAGGAGGGGGATGTCGGTTTATTCGTTACCTTCTGGTAATTTCACCTCAGAATCCGAGAGATCTTCCCGTGATTCACATATTCATATAAAATTAATTGATTTTGAAAACTTTATCTTCTTTGGAAGAAATTTTATGACAAGTTAACAGATGACGAAAAAAACATGCTTCCCTTATATCCTGATTTATTTTTTAGGAAGTAATGAATAATTCTCAAGGTTGGAATCTTATGTCATTATGATATTCCAAGAATATTTTGTCAGGTAAAAATCGTGAAGGTAAAATAATATCTTTACAATCATATCGCAGAAAAAAATCTGTAATTGAGTCATGCTTGTTATTTTTCAAAACAGAGGAAACACGGATCTTATAATCAGGTGTAATTGTGATAAGGCCATTTTCAAATGCTTTATCGTGAAGGGCATTTATAGCTATTCCATTTCTTGGATTTAATCTGTTCTTTTCATCCATGCCCCATGGTTTAATATGTCCTGCAATCAATAAATCCGGTTGCCGTAATCCAGTAATGCAGCATGTATAATTGTAAGAAGTGAGTATTACTTTTCTAAAAAAAGATTGATTGACTCTAACTTTTACAATTTGTTCTCTGACCAATCCGTCCCTTGGGCAAATCAGATTCATCAATAAAATTTAACTTCTCGACAGTTGTGTTTTCATAATTCGCTAATAATTTTTCACTCTTAAAAGCTAAATCTTCCCAGTTATTATAAAACTCATTCCATACTAGTTTGTCTAATTTACTTGCGTTTCTAGCTCCTTTAATCCCTCTTTTTTGCAAAATAGGATCAAAACTTGCCAGATTACCTAGTTTCCAATGCAACAGATCCTGGAGTTCGACCAATTAAATTAGCTAATCTTATTATTTTCAGGATTTCCATGATGCATTTGCCCAAAAGACAATTTACAATAAAGATTGATTGCTAAAATCAATTCTTCTTCAGTCCAAGGTCTTTGACCCTTTTTCATAATAATTAGTTTATACTTTAATATTCTCTATCGAAAATACTTATTATGTTTAAAAGGTTCAATCAAATTCAGATATCTATTCTTCAAGATAATTGCCAATTTCATTTTAAAACTCTCTTGTCTCTGACCATAAGAGGATGAAGTAAAACAGGAATAATCAATTCTTCACCTATTGGGAGGTGGGAGCTTTTGGCGGGTATGATTGAAAGATCAAAGGGGTCCAATTGAAACAATCTTAACTTCTTCTAATCTATTCACATCTGAATTCAAGTCTTTAAGAAATTCACTTCCGGGACGCATTTGTCTGCAGCCTGCATTTCCTAAAAGATATGCCATCCGGCTTCCGTGGTGAGGTGTTGAAATGGAAATAAAACGCTTTACTCTTTTCATTCCATCAAGGCGCTGAAGATAATACCGGCAAATAAGTCCTCCCATACTGAATCCAACAAGATGGAATGTTTCTCCTGCGGGAATGGTTTTATCAATATATGTTTTAAGCTGCAGGGCAAGTTCATCTAATCCTATCTTTCCGGTACTGGGGGCAAGGGAAGGGGCAAAAGTGCGGAATCCTCTGGTCTCAAGAAATCCGGACATCTTTTTGAAGATGTTGAAGAAATGAAAAATGCCGTGGACTAGGACGACGGAGTTTGCCATTGGGATAAAATAATTGTTAGGCAAATATATGTAAAGCAGGGAGTAATGGAAGAATGGATGAAGGATGAGATCCTTCGCTGTGGACAGAATGACGAATAGGAATAATGGTGTCGGGGAATGGGAATCTGTCCGAGAACTGGAACAAAAGCCAGAAATAATTAATATATTTGTGGGAGAAAAATCTGGATAATAGAAATGAAATTTCGTTCCTACGAACAACACCAAACAACACTTCTCCCGCAAAGTATTGAGGAATTAGTTCCCCCGAATCATGTGGTAAGGGCACTCGATAAAATCGTAGAGCAATTAGATCTTAAGGATTTATATTCGAGTTACAGCGAAGAAGGTCAACCAGGCTACCATCCGTTGATGTTAGTAAAGGTACTACTATATGGATATTTAATAGGAGTAAGGAGTTCAAGAAAGATAGCCGAAAAATTAGAAAGTGATGTATTCTTTATGTATCTGTCAGCCCAGCAGCGGCCAGACTTCAGGACAATAAGTGATTTCAGATTAAACAAAAAAGATTATCTGAAAGGATATTTCAAACAGGTGCTACAAATATGCAGGCAGATGGGGCTGGCAAAGTTGGGGCAGATAGCTATAGATGGAACAAAGATAGAAGCGAATTCTTCCAGAAAGAAGATGTTAGATAAAAAAGACCTTCTAAAATTAGAACGCAGAGTAGAAAATAACATAAAGCAAATCATTGAGAGCGCAGAAAGCATAGACAAAGAAGAAGATCAGAGATACGGAAAAGGCAAAAGAGGAGATGAACTCCCGGAAGAGTTATCTGGAAATGAAAAACTCCTAGAGAAAATAAAACAAGCTAAGAAACACCTGGAAGAAAATGATCTTAAACGAGTAAGCATCACAGATCCTGAATCCAGGATAATGTTGATAAACAATAAAGGAACAGATGTCTGTTTTAATGCACAAGCAGCCATCGATTGTGATAATCAAATAATTACGGCTTGTAAAATAAGCAATCATGAAAATGACCATAAAAATTTTATTCCAGTATATGAAGAAGTAGTCAATAATACAGGAGAGAAACCAAAGGAAGTATTTGCCGATGCAGGTTACGAAAGTGGGAAAACATATCTATACATTGAAGAAAATGAAATAGATGCGTATGTCCCTGATTCTATGCTAAATAAAGAAACAGATGAAAAGGATACTGAATCAATTGGGGAATTTGACAGGAGGAAATTTACATATAATAAGTTAGATAATACGTATACCTGTCCAAATCAACAACAGATGATATTTGAGAGAAATGGCTCAAGAAACGGAGTAAAGTTTAGAATATATAAAGGTCAGAGTTGTCAGAAATGCGCACTTAGAAAGAAGTGTATCAGCAAAGAGAATGCAAAATCACGACAAATACAGATTTGTGAAAATGATAAGTTTAAGGCAGAAATGCGTAATAAATTATTATCCGTTAAAGGAAGACAAAAATACAAGAAAAGAATGTTAATAGAACCAGTCTTTGCACATCTAAAAAGACTAATGTTGTTCAGACAGTTCTTACTTCGAGGAGTGGATAAAGTAGAATGTGAATTAAATTTGCTTTGTACTGCTTACAACATTAAGAAATTATCCAAATATTTAAGCCTACAAGCAATATAACTTGCAGGCTTATTTTTTTTCATCATCAAATAATGAAAAAATAAGTCCTCAAAAGTATCGTCCACATAATAACTCATTATTTGAATTATTATATGGGGGGTTCTCGGACAGATTCCCATTCCCCGACACCATTATTTTATTTTTCATTTTTAATTGGGTACCCTATGGCAGTATACAGACAAGTTCATGGTCCCGACACCCCAGAAAAAAGATATATGTAAATGATATAATTAAACCTTCGAGGTTGAGGAAAACCTCGAAGGTTAATAACGTACAAATTCAGGGAATGACAGACAATTCAGGTATGACAGACAAATAAACCGGTGGTAATTATCACATTCTCTTTTCTCTACCGTATTAACTTTCCTTCCTGAGAATAATTAATATTAATAATTATTAATAATAGGAGGATTTTATGCCTGATACTACGACTATTGATGATTTGCGGAAGAACCTGCGCGGACAACTTATCCAACCCGGCGATAGAGATTATGATAATGCACGAACTGTTTATAATGGAATGATTGATAAGCACCCACGGTTGATTGCAAAATGCACTGATGTGGCTGATGTTATTACTGCTGTAAATTTTGGACGTGAAACTAATATGCTTATGTCTATTTTCGGCGGAGGTCATAATGCTGGCGGTTTAGGCGTCTGCGATGACGGACTTGTTATAAATCTATCAAACATAAAATACACGCGCGTTGATCCTGTTGCTAAAACAGTGATCGTTGGCGGCGGAACTACATGGGGAGATGTGGACCATGCTACTTATCCATTTAAACTTGCTGTACCTGCAGGTATTATTTCAACTACAGGCGTGGGTGGACTTGCACTCGGCGGCGGTATTGGATATCTTTCGCGTAAATATGGACTGACAGTTGATAATATTTTGTCAGTTGATATGGTACTCGCCGATGGCAGTTTTGTTACTGCAAATGAAAAAGAGAACCCGGATCTCTATTGGGCTGTTCGTGGAGGCGGCGGCAATTTTGGTGTGGTTACATCGTTCAAATTTAAACTAAATCCTGTACCAAGTAATTATGCAGGACCAACACTGTGGAATATTGAAAAGACAGACGAAGTTCTGAAATGGTACCGCGATTTTACAGCAGATTCGAATGAAGATCTGTATGGATTCTTTGCTGTAATAACTGTACCGCCGGGTCCGCCATTCCCTCAACATCTGCATAATAAAAAAATGTGCGGTGTGGTTTGGAGTTATACAGGTCCCGCGGATAAATTTGATTCAGTATTTAAACCAATACGTGCATTCGGACCGCCTGCATTGGATGGTGTTGGACCTGTTCCATACCCTGTAATGCAAAGTATGTTCGATGCTTTATATCCTCCGGGATTTCAATGGTACTGGAGAGCAGATTTTGTGAAGGATATTCCTGACGAAGCGGTAGCTATTCACAAAAAATTTGCAATGGATCTTCCTACTCCTGCTATCAACAATGCACCTTTATCCAATTGATGGTGCAGTCCATCGTGTCGGGAAAAATGATACCGCATTTGCTTACCGCGATTCAAGATGGGCACAGGTTATGGTTGGTGTTGATCCTGATAAAAAGAATAGGGAAAAAATAACCAACTGGACAAAGAACTATTACGAGGAACTCCATAAGTTCTCTGCCGGCGGAGCTTATGTGAATTTTATGATGGATGAAGGACAGGATCGTGTAAAAGCTTCATATGGAGAGAACTATGAACGGCTTGCAAAAATCAAAAGTAAATATGACCCTAAAAACTTATTCCGTGTGAATCAGAATATCCACCCGGCTTAATAAATGAACTTCTTTTTCTTTTAAGGAGGGTGCAAATCCCTCCTTTTTTTATTTCATCAATATCATCTTTTTCGAATTTACAAAACTCCCCGCCTGCAGCTTAAAAATATAAGTTCCTGAATTTAATTTTCCCGGATTAAATTCTATTTTGTAATTACCCGCAGTTTTATCTTCGTTAATTAAAGAGGAGACTTCTCTTCCCAGCATGTCAAAGATCTTTAAAAGAAACATATGAGTCTACAGGCAACGAAAAGCTTATAACAGTGGAAGGATTAAAAGGATTCGGGTAATTCTGATCAAGGGAAAAAGCTAAAGGTTTTCCGGTTGTAACTTGAACTGAACTTATGTATCTGGACATTCCGTCAAAGTCCGTCTGTTTTAATCTGTAATAATATTGTCCGGTGAATTCAGGATTATCTGTGAATGCATAATGTTGCGGGGAATTACTGTTTCCATCCCGGAATATTTCCCGAAATTACCCAGGCGGGTTTATTTGCATCTTTTCTTTCAATTTCAAATCCACTGTTGTTTACTTCAGTTGCAGTCTGCCAAAACAATTTAACGTTATCGCCTTCAGCATGCGCTGTAAATGAGATAAGTTCAACCGGCAGCGGCACTTCTTTTGATCCGCATAACTTTAATCCTGTACCCGCAGGATCTAAAAATGGTTTTAATCCGGACCATTCTTCTTGGAAATTGTCAATTACAGCAATAGCTTCAGGCGAATCACCGCAGCCGTTTATTTGTGCCCCTCTAACATCTCCTTTTACCATACCTTTGGCATCAAGAACCGGACTTCCTGAACTTCCGCTCTCTAAAGCGCCCTGTGTTACATTTGCATTAATAACATCATCGCCAAAGTATGAAATACTCAACACGGTCCCTTTTTTTACATCGCCTGAAGGATGACCAAAAATATATACCTGATCATTTAATTTAAGACTGGATCCAAAATTCCAACCGAGAAGCTGAAAATCCAGGTTTGCAGGGAATCCACCCGGCGGATTTTGCAATTCAAACAGGACCCGGTCTGTTTCATTATCTTTGGCTAATACTTTAACCGAGGTTGTTACGGTTATGCCTGCAGGTTCCTGCGTGAGATTACTGCAGGCTGGGAATTCATAATTAAATATTAAAGTGAGAGTTGTACGATCTCCTGCATTTACTCCGGATGGGAACACGTGTCCTTTGGTAATAGCCAGAAGCCTGCCATCATTCGCCAGGTTATTTATCATATAACCTGTAGCATATCCATTTATTTTAAATACAGCGGATTTAATTGAACCGAAAGCAGCAAATATATCACAGTTGGAATTTATATTACACGACTGCGATGATGCGAGCCCTGATGTTTTAGAAGGTTGGTTATTTTTATCATTAATGTTAAATCCATTCTGGGGGGAAATGAAAGGAAGCAATTAAAATATGTAAAAGTATAAGTTTGCGAAGTATCATCGTGTCAGAAATATTAAAACATCAATTACTTAAAAATACGAAAAATAACTATGATAATAGCCCAGCTTTCCTAATCTATACTTTAAATAACGAAGTATATCGCTTTCTTTTTGCAATAGACGAAACAGCCATTCCCAATGCCTGTTTCGATCCTATAATTATCATCATCTTTGCAGCACGTGTTACCGCTGTATATAATAAATTCCGCTGAAGCATAATATAATGGGCTGTGGTTACAGGCATTACAACAACCGGATATTCAGAGCCCTGCGATTTATGAACAGTAATTGCATAAGCTAAAGTAATATCATCAAGATCAGTAAATTCATACTGCACTATTTTCCCGTTAAACACTATATCCATTTTCTGATTATCATTATCTATATATCTTATCTGCCCGATATCGCCGTTGAAAATATCCTTATCATAATTATTTCTTAACTGCATTACCTTGTCGCCGGTTTTGTAGCTTCTGTTTCCACGCCTCATTTTAACATCGTTTTTGTTTAACGCATTCTGCAGAAGAAAATTCAGGTTGTCCGCACCGCAGTCGCCTCTGTACATTGGTGTAAGTACCTGGATATCCGTCATCGGGTTAAATCCATATTTGCCGGGCAGCCTTTTTGCACAAAGGTCTGTTATTAATTCAGGGATCTTTGAATGGTCAGCTTCCTGTATAAAAAAGAAATCAGTATCATCGGTGTTTTTAACATCAGGGAATTCACCCCTGTTTATTTTATGGGCATTAACAACAATCTTACTTTTTTCTGCCTGCCTGAATATCTTTGTTAATGTGGTTGTGGATATTTTATGTGAATTAATCAGGTCGTTCAAAATATTACCGGGACCTACAGATGGAAGCTGGTCGGAATCACCGACCAACATAAGAGTTGTTTTAATATCTACAGCATTTATAAGACTGTTCATCAGAAGTGTATCAATCATGGATACTTCATCTATAACAATCAGGTCAGCTTCAACCGGATTCTCTTTATTCCGTTGAAAGATTTCCTCTGTCGGGCTGTATTCCAGCAGACGATGGATTGTTCTTGCTTCAGATCCAATCACCTCGCTTATTCTTTTAGCGGCGCGACCCGTAGGAGCTGCAAACATAATTTTCTTTCCCAACTGCTTATACGCATCAACAATTCCCTTTAATGTTGTTGTCTTTCCTGTTCCCGGTCCGCCTGTAAGAATAAGGACTTTGCTTTTAAGTGAATTAATAATTGCACTCAACTGTTCTTCTGAATAAAATCCCGTCTTTACTTTTATTGATTTTATTTCCTTTTCTGATATGTCGGGAGCAGAGGCGCACATTGCTGATATTTTATTTTCGATATTCCTTTCTGAATAGTAATAATGCGAGAGATAAATTCTATCCTCCGCTTTTTTAATCTGACCTTTTTCTTCCAGCTCAAGTAATAAATGAGGGTGATTCCATAAGGTCAACGTTTAATATATTGGTGCATCTTTCAAAAAGTTCTTGTGCAGGCAGGTAAACATGTCCTTCATTTGTGGCTTCATTAAGGACATAAATAATTCCGGCTTTTAAGCGTTTAGGATTGTCTTCATTAAAACCAGCCTTTTGTGCAATAGTGTCTGCAGTTTTGAAACCAATACCACGGATGTCGTAGGTAAGCTGGTAAGGATTGTCCTGAACAATCTTAATTGCATCTTTTCCATAAGTCTTATAAATGTTGATTGAGAAGGCGGGTGTTAAATCAAGCGACTGAAAGAAAATCATTGTATCCTTTACTGACTGTTGATCCTTCCAGCTTTTTTTGATTAGCTTTAGTTTTATCTTTCCGATTCCATCGATTTGAAGCAGCTTGTCGGGCTCCTGATCCATTATCTCAAGAGTTTTATCGCCAAACTTGCTTACAATCTTTTCAGCAGTAGAAGGACCAATACCTTTTACCAGTCCCGAACCCAGATATTTAATAATATCTCCCGTTGCGGTAGGATGGACAATTGTAAAGGATTCAATTTTGAATTGTTTGCCGTATTTGGGATGGGTTATAAAGTCCCCTGTAAGTTTTAACCTTTCACCAGGTTTAATACCCGGAAAAGAACCAAATGCTTTTATCCCGCCCGAAAGAGACACCACGCAATAGCCATTAGCATCATTAACGTAGATATAATTTTCTAATATTGCTTCTAAAGTAATCAAACTGTATTCATTTTTATACTTTAAATATACAACAATGATTACTTTTCTTTTAATCTACTTTTCTTGGACTGACTCGTCAAGGAAACGAAGCAAAATTTCTATTATAGCCCAGGCATTTATGCCTGGGGCTAATTAATATAAAATAAATTAGAGGGGATTCATCCCCTTACCATGTAATGCCATGAATGGCATAATTAATTATATCTTTACTCAGTTCCCCAGTCCTAAAGGACTGGGCTAATAATCTCCTCTTGTTTTGTCTTTCTTCATTTGCCTTTTCAGTATTCCCGGCATCAAATTATTGGCGTTTAGAAAATTCAGCATAGGATAAATTTTGATAAGTGTGTGGAGTAGATGAGGAAATTTGTTTGAGCCCCGACTCTTGTAATCAATAATAGTAAGCCTACTATTTGATGTAACATTCTTTTCAATAAGAGAAAAGATTGTTACATCCCCGCTGGTATTTCTACATTCTCCACCGGCTTGCCGGATCTCTTAAAGTTGTTAAAATTATAACTCGCCATTAACATTATTACCGGGACTTCCTGCTTAACCTGAATGTGTCCGTTAAAATTTGAACCTGTTGTAGTTAAATCCAGGTATGATGTGGTCAGAACATTTCGGGCGAGCAGAGTCAGAGACAACTTCTTTTCCAACAGATCCTGTTTTATTGATGCTGTAAGAATAAAGAATGGACTGATGTCATTATTTGCGGCATCCTTCTGCCTGCCGAAGTAATTTCCGTTGACCTGCATTTTTGTAGATGGTGAAAAAGTTATAGTGGCATTTAGTCTCGCAGATATATATGATATTTGTGAGTTTATATTTACATTATTAATAAACCCTCTGTTCTTTGCTCCTTCCATTGTAAATGCCGGATCTAACTTTATCCATTGGGCAGGGGAAAAACTTGATGAAAGTTCAACTCCATAGGTATTCACTAAATCAAAGTTCTCAAATGTTACAATAAAACTACCGTCGTCATTTGCCTTAAACGATTGGTTGACATTATTATGCGAGTTCCTGAAATAAGTCTGTGCTGAAAAGAATACCGACCCGAATACTTTCTGGTAATTCAATTCAAATGAATTAATATATTCAGGAAGTAGATGAGGATTTCCCATTGTGGTCAGGTATTTATCAGAATAAAAGGGGAACGGGTTCAAAATATATTCATTGGGACGGTTAACTCTTCTGCTGTAGCTAAACTGCAGCTGGTGGTCATCAATCTTTTTCGAGATACTGAACGAGGGGAAGTAATCCATCTTTGTATAAGTAAAATTTCCACCGGTGGTTTTTTGCTGAAGCAATCTGTCCATATATTCACCGCGCAGTCCAAGCTGGAAATCAAAATCATCAATTGCATTTGAATAAGAAATAAAGCCGGCGTGTACGTTATTCCTGAAATAAAAATTATTAGTAAGTCCGGGGTCTACTGCAAAATTTCCGGTTTGTATGCTCAGAATTTTATTCAATATATCAATGTTTCTGAAGAAAAAATTCGACTGTATACCCATTTCAAATGTGCTGTTCGGGTTTATTTTATGGCTATAGTTTATTTTGGTGCGTCCTTCGTCTCTTTTTGTATCATTAGTGAAAAGAGTAACAGTTGGATTAGCATCCCTGATTTTATAAGTAGCGTCAGTTGTATATAAAAACGAATTTTGTGTCTGGGGAAGCGATACGCGTGAATAACTGATTTCAAATGTAAGATCATTTACATCCGGAATAAATTTGTGAGTATAATCGAAGGTGGAATTGAAAAAATTTACAGGCATATCCATACTATTAACATTATTAATATAAAGGTTGCCTGATAGATCACTGGCATGAACTTTTGAATCCAGCGATCTCAATACTTTTACATTGCCGCCGCTAAGAGTTAACGACACTGAATTTTGATCATTTAATGCATAATCAATTCCTGTATGTCCCGAGTATTGTTTTCTTTTGTCCCTGATATTCAGTTCTTGTAAATTATCAGAGGTGCCTGCATTGGAATAAACCAATCTGTCAACATCCTGCGTATTAAAATTAGAATTCTCTTTGTAATCCATTCCGCCTGTAATATTAAAACCATCATAGTTATAATTAAGCGAAAGGTCGGTATTATATTTATCCCGCGTGCCACTGTTAAGATTCGCGATTCCGCTCAGAGTATAATCGGTTTGTTTTTTAAGGATTACATTGATAATTCCTGCCGAACCTTCAGCATCATATTTAGAAGAGGGGTTTGTTATCAATTCAATATTATCAACCATATTTGCGGAGATCTGCTTTAATGCATCCGCTCCCTGAAGAATGCTTGGCTTACCATTTATAAGGATTGTAAAATTGGAACTCCCTCTAAGGTAAACTGTGCCGTCCTGGTCGACTCTTATCGATGGCTGATTCTGAAGAACATCAAGTGCGGTTCCACCGGCTGATGTTAAATCCTGACTAACATTAATAACTTTTTTATCAAGGAGTAATTGTTCTGCTGGTTTTTCGCCTGTAACCTGGACGCCTTTAATCTCAAGAGCTGTTTTAGCAAGCATAATAGTACCCGCATCAAAAATAGCCTGGTTCTTAAGAATCTTAATTCCAGATACAAATTTATTTGTGTAACCGAGAAGATTAACTTTCAGGAGGTAGGATCCTTCAGTAACATTATGCAAAATAAATTCTCCCGTAGTTCCTGATGCAGTGCCGGTTGCGAAAGAAGTATCCTTAATATGGTAAAGGATAATATTTGCAAAGGGGAGAGGTGTATTAGCGGAGGAATCTATAATTGCTCCTTTGATCATGCCATTGTCAAATAAATTACCGCCAAATGCCGGACTGAAAAGACCCATAAAGAATAAAGCTGTAAAAAGTAAAAAACCTGATTTCATTAATTCCTCAAGAAATAAAAATGTATTTGAACAAAAATATCATTACTCATTCACCGAAAAAACCTAATTGTTTTAACCGGCAATAAAACATTATAAGCGGATGGAAGAGGGAAGTAAAAAGTAAAAAGTTAAAAGTTGAAAGTAAAAAGTTAAAAGAGAATATGGCTCTTACATACAGGTACAATTACCAGTATATATTCCCCCATTCCAACCTTCAAACAATTTTCCTCATAAAACCGTAAATAAACGGTCTTTTTTTTGAAGTAAAATAGTTTAAATTTTTAGTAATTGTACTGATGCATTGTATAATAAATCTTTTTAATTTTGACGTAGAAATATTTTATAGGAGTCAGGATGATAAGGTTTATGCTTCTACTAATGTCTTTCAAAGGTTTTTTCCTTCACTACCTCCCCAGGTTTTTGTTTCTTATTTTACTCCCCGTTTTAATTCTAAATTCATGTAAGAAAAATCCGGTTACTCCCGATAATAATATCGCACCAGGCAGAAGAGATTACACCTGGACATGTTGATACTATTAAAATTGGACCTATGACAAATTTAGCGAGGATTGGTGGTGCAAATGCAAATGACCTTTGGGTAACTGGACATGGAGGATTTGCTGAGGAATGCTTGTGGCATTATGACGGTAAAAAATGGACAAGCCCGAATATTTATGTATCTCCAAGTTTTTACGGAATTTTTGGTCTAAAAGGAAATGAAGTATGGGCTGGAGATGTATCAAATAAGATCTATAAATATGATGGAAGTTGGCCTTCTTTTAAAAAATTACCATTAAATGGTTACAAATATATGGTTACCTCTGGAATATGGGGGGATACTCCTTCCAATATTTATACAGCAGGGGCTTTGGAGAGCGGGGATAGCACAAATAATTTCACCGGAGTAATTGCACATTATGATGGTAAAGACTGGACATTATTAAATACGCCCTATATAAAGATCGGTTTTGACGATATAAAAGTTCAAAAATCTACAGGAGTATTTATCATTCAGGGACTAAGCAACGAGGGGAATGGTCTATATCTGGAAAAAATATTAGCATATGATAATAAGAAGCTTTAAAGAATTGTTTTCATCAACTCACCTGTCTCAATTGGGATATATTAATGGAGAAGTATACATAATAGTAAATAAAAAAATTTATAAATATCTGAATAACACTTTAACGCTTTGGAAAGATTTTTCTTACACATTATTTTATGCCGGATTCAAAGCAAGAAGTGAAAAGGATATTATAGGGTTCGGAATAGGGAAATTGATTCATTATAATGGTGAAAATTGGGTAACATTATTAGAAACGGAAAACCTTAGTTTCAGTGATTCTATTATTTTCGAAAATGATTATTTTGTAATTGCACGTAATATGAACACTAACGAATATTATATTATAAGAGGAACCTTGAGTAATAAATAAAAAGGAATGGTGCGGTAACACCATTCCTTAGAATGCAAATAAATTATAGGCTGCTCACCTATTTAAGCCCAATTGCTGTGCTTTTTATTTGCACACTAATAATAATTATTTTTTAACTAATTATAAAGGTGTCTTAATGAAAAAATTGTTCAGGTCATTTTCACTATGTTTTCTTCTGGTGGTTTTGTTTACTACCATGACATTTCCTGCTGGTCAAATAAGTTTTATAAGTCCCACTCAGGGACAGATAATAACATTAATTGGAGACCGGAGTACTGTTCCTGTCAATATTCTATATGGATTTAGATTGGATCCAAATTATAGCATTCCATCCTACCAAAAATTGTTTGCACCACCAGTTGGAGACTTCGAAACCTCTCAGGAAACTAGTCTTCCTCAATGGGAATATCTTCCTGCAGGGACGTATTCATGGAGAATTGAATTGTGGCAATATAATGGAATCGGTCAGCCTGTTAAAACAGCAGAACAAACAATTACTTTTTCGGTGAAATTTAAAACTTACTGTAAAGAATTCATTTAATGGAGGTAATATTATCGTAGATAACAACCAATTGTCTTCTCCTGTTACTGTTCAGAAATTTATTAGTGAAAATATTTCCGCTACAGCTGTTGAACCACAAACTAACAGCGGTTATTCTTGGATATGGAATACTTCATCATATGTCTCAAGTAATTGGAGCAATTGAAAATATGTATCGGATCTTCAAGTTGCCAATAAATGGTTCTATAATAAAGCTATAAATTATAGCGTACAATATGATGATAATGGTGCTGAAATAATTGCAAATCTGAAAAAACAATTATCTATAAATTTTCAAAACAATTTTGTCAGTATTGGTCATACAGGTACAATTATAGTCAATGGTACACAGTATAATTCACCAGCTAATGGGTTTACCGTTGTTGAACAAAATCCTATTACTGCGACTGCCCAGGATCAAACTTTTAATGAAATTGATTATGGTTTCATTGGATGGTATAATGGTACAACTCTTATTTCTACTGAAAGGACACATATATTTTATCCGGGTGATAATGCTACAATTTCAGCTAAATTTAAGGGAACACCTAGTACTGTAAATATGTTGGTTCAATCTAATCCCGGAGTTCCAAATGCAAAGCCAAAATTAACCTGGACTGATAATGCAAATTCTAATGTGTATTATAAAATTTACAGACAATTCAAGACTGGAAATACCTGGGGTGATTGGATTTATGCAAGAGATGTTCAAAAAGGTGTTGGATCTTATACGGAGCAAAGTTATCTTCAGATTCAAGGGACGGATTATAATCTTGGATTAAAAGTGGATGCTTATTATTCAACAGAGGGTACTTCCCATCAGGGTGGTTGGGCTCAATTTGCTGCTGCTGAGACTTTTAAAAGCAATTTCGGTAAGAATAATACTGCAGATATTACAGAATATAAGCTATATGATAATTTCCCTAATCCATTTAATCCCTCAACAGAAATATCCTATCAAATTCCATCGGATGGAAATGTAAAATTAAAAGTATATAATATGATGGGACAGGAAGTAATGACACTTGTTAATGGATTCAAAGAGAAAGGTATCCATAGCGCTACTTTTAATGCCGGAAACCTGGCAAGCGGTTTATACATCTACAAACTTGATGCAGACAATTTTACTCAGGTTAAAAAAATGCTATTAACCAAGTAAACAATTAACATAACGGGATAAGAAGCTATACTTCTTAGGTTACGGGCGGGGCTTTGCAGTCCCGCTTTTTTTGTTCCCTTCTAATATGAAAAATAAAAGGTGGTATGAAGTTGTAAAGATGAACTTTCTACTCCTTATTTACCGGCATCAAATTATTTACATTAAAAAAATTAAGTGGAGAGGTGCGGCAGTGAGGAGAACTGTTCGAGCGAAGCGAGGTTTCCCCGGGCAGCGGCGCGCAACTTAATTTTTTGTAAATTATTTGCAGCCGATGTTTTCTTTTGTTACTTTTCTTTGCGTTAAAGAAAAGTAAGTAAATAGCTATTCATTTCAATATATAAACATTTATGAAAAAATATATTTTACCCCTTATAATAACAGTATTATTTGCGTGCGCAGTTCAAGTGTGTGCGCAGAAAACAGATTCCTTAAAAAATGTTTCTCTCTCCGGTTTAAAGTTTCGGAGTATCGGTCCTGCTGTTACCGGTGGACGTGTAGTAGGTATTGCAGTAAACCCGCAAAACCATAGTGAGTATTATATCGCTTCAGGAAGCGGTTCACTCTGGAAAACAGAAAATAATGGTACTACTTTCTCACCAACATTCGACGGTAACACTTCATATGCTATCGGCGCTGTTACTATCGACCCGACCAATCCAAATATCGTTTGGGCAGGTACCGGCGAGAATAGTAATCATAACAATGCCACCTACGGCGACGGCGTTTATAAAAGTGAGGACGGTGGCAAATCATGGAAAAATATGGGACTCAAAACTTCTGAACACATCGGTGGAATTGTTGTCGACCCCAAAGATCCAAACAACGTTTACGTCGCTGCTATGGGTCCTCTCAGAAAAGAAGGAGGCGACAGGGGAGTATTTAAAACTACCGATGGTGGCAAAACCTGGAACAATGTCCTAACCATAAGTAAATATACTGGATGCTATGAAGTCCACATGGATCCCCGTTATCCCAACATTCTTTATGCGGTTGCCCAGCAGCGTATGCGCAAACTTTATACCGGTGTAAGCGGTGGACCGGAAAGCGGAATCTACCGCAGCACTGACAATGGCGCTACGTGGGATAAAATGGCAAGCGGACTACCCTCGGGTGATGTTGGTAAAATTGGATTGGCGATTTCTCCTGTTAATCCGGATATTTTGTACGCTATAATTGAAGCAAAAAATGGTCAGGGATTCTATAAAAGCAGCGACCGCGGTGTCAGCTGGTCAAAACAAAGCAGCTATGTCTCCGCTTATATCTTCTATTTCCAGAAATTAATCTGCGATACTAAAGATGCCGACCGCATTTATAGTATGGACCTTTTTATAAAGGTAAGTAATGACGGTGGAAAAACATGGGCTAACCTCGGCGAAAAATACAAACACGTTGATAACCATGCACTATGGGTAGATCCATCGAATAACCTTCATCTCATTTCCGGCTGCGACGGCGGAGTTTATGAAACTTACGACCAGGGGAAAAACTGGGCTTTCAAAAACAATATCCCCGTTGCCGAAGTTTATAAAGTTACCACTGATAACGCTGCTCCGTTTTACAATGTTTATATCGGTACGCAGGATAATAATTCACTATGTGGACCATCCCGCACAGCAAGCACTGCAGGTATTACAAATCAGGATTGGGTTTTCACTCTCTCCGGCGATGGTTTCCAATCGCAGGCAGATTGGAAAGATGCCAATACTATTTACGCAGAATCTCAAAATGGCGGTCTTGTACGTTATGATAAAAGAACCGGAGAAAAGTTATATATTAAACCGGCTGACTTCAACGATTCAGCTTACCGTTTCGATTGGGATGCAGCGCTGCTCATTTCTAAACACGATAACCATCGCCTCTACTTTGGAGCCAATAAACTTCTTCGATCTGATGACCAGGGAAATTCATGGTCTACAATTAGTTCCGACCTTACCCGCGGCGTTCCTCAGAACTTTCAGAAACTCATGGGAAGAAGCTGGAGCATTGATGAACTTGCAAATAAAAGCAGCATGGCTCAGATTGCCGCTATAGCTGAATCCCCGGTTGATGAAAATATTCTTTATGTCGGTTCCGGAGATGGTCTGATCAGCTACACATTAGACGGAGGTAAAAATTGGAATCAATCATCTGTTTCAGGACTTCCGGAATATTCACGTATAAATAAGATTGCCGCATCATCATTTGACAGGATGGTGGCTTATGCTGCCTGCCATAATTTTATAGACGGCGACTATAAACCATATTTGCTTAAAACAACAAACGGTGGAAAGTCCTGGTCATTAATTAATGGTAACCTCCCCGATAACTTCAGTACATTTTGTGTAGCAGAAGATCACGTAAATGCTAATCTTCTATTTGTAGGTACACAAAGCGGCGTTTATTTTTCAAACGACGGTGGTAATGAATGGATCCCATTAAAAAATGGTATTCCCGATGTTGCTGTTTTTGATCTTACAACTCACCGTGATGAAAATGATCTAGTAGTCGGAACTTACGGAAGGGGAGTTTATATCCTCGACGATTATTCTCCGCTTCGGTTACTCTCAAAAGAAACTATTAAGAAGAATGCAGTTATTTTTCCTGTAAAAGATGCTCGCATGTTCATACCGACATCCCCATTTGGGTTTAACGGTATCGGTTTCATGGGCGCTTCTTTCTTTAATGTACCCAACCCTGAGGTTGGAGCTGTATTTACTTATTACATTAAAGATTCATTCAAAACCCTGAAAGAAAAAAGGCGTGATCAGGAAAAAGAATTACAGAAAAAAGGTGAGGATATTAAATATCCTTCATATACCGAGCTCAAAAATGAAAAAGACCAGCCCGGAGCATTTCTTCTTTTCACTGTTGCTGATGAAAAAGGCAATGTAATAAGGAGAATTAAAACCAATATAACCAAAGGTGTTAATCGTATCGTTTGGGATTTCCGGTATGATGTTGTTACCCCTATTTCAATGGATCCATTTGATGATTCTGTTCCATGGAATGAACCCGACAGAGGCAACATGGTAGTTCCAGGTAAATACACAGTTTCTCTTTCTGAATTTGCAGACAGTGTTTTTACAGAACTCGTTCCGCCCCAACAGTTTAAATGCAAACCGCTTTTTGACTTCCAGTTTAGTGAATTGGATAAAATAGCATTGAACGACTTCAATAGTAAAGTTTCTGATCTGAATAAAGATATCTCTGCAGCGGATGCATGGCGTAAAGATCTTGTAGCAAAATTATCCTATATAAAGAAAGCAGTTTTTGTAACAACAAGACTTCCTGCAGGAACATATAATAGTGTGCTGTCTCTGGAGCGTAACCTGGAAGATTTGAATGTTAAATTAAATGGTGACCCATTAAGAGCCAGGTACGAAGGCGGAACTCCTACTTCTCTTAAAGAACGCGTTGATCTCATAACTGGCGCATTATGGAGCACAACCTCAGCACCAACACTTTCGTTCCAACAGAATTATGATGTGGCTCTAAAAGGATTCAGCCAACTTTCCGGAACATTAAAATCAATTGATGGGCAAGTTAAAGATTTAGAATCAACACTTGATAAATACGGCGCCCCCTACACCCCCGGCCGTTTCCAGAATAACAAATAAGATATCCAAACCTCAGAGGTTTTTATGAACTTCTGAGGTTTTACTTTTTTTTGTCATACCTATGCCCGGTTTTTTCATCATTCCAAACAATGTTATTTTTCGAAAATGTACACATGTTTCCGCTAATATTGCATTGCATTAATTAAACTTTCAGATATTCTCACCGATTATAGAGAAGTAATACAAATTTTATTGTGTAAAATTCAGCACCGCAGCAGATGCTTGTCACTGTTCCGTTAATTTTGCCATCCCTGCTTTTCTAACTGACATCCAGGGCGCCATCCCGACTTGTCGGGAAAAGCAGGGAGCCCAATAATGCAGTAATTTCTGTTCGTAATTTTCATCTCACTCCTCCTATAAATGAGGCTGTCTCAAAAGAGTCAGCCTCATCCCATTCCTTCCGGCAAGTAATGTTGTTGTGTATTTAATAATTTCGAAATAATATTCTGACAGTACATGTTGCAGAATAATAATTTCCGGCAAAATAAATTAGATTGATTCTTTTACTACCTTTGCCTTTTTTAGCAAATCTTCCGTGTGTACAAGCCCGAGTCCCGGTCCTTTAGGAATTGTTATGTATCCGTCTTTAACTTCTATTGGCGGCTCAAATAATGGAGCAGTAAACTCATAATCAGTTTTCATTTCCTGGAACTTTCCCATATTTGGAGTAAAACTAAACAGGTTTGCCATATCCGCATAACCGGTATTGTCATTGGAAATATGGCAGGTTATTGGAACATTTACTGAAGCCGCCATACGCGCAACTCTTGTTGTCCGGATGTATCCGCCATAGTAATGAAGATCCGGCTGTACAATTTGAACAATATTTTCGTTCAACATTTGTCTGAAACGATACTCGCTCGATTCCTGTTCACCTCCGGATATTGGGATAGTTAATGCATCGGCAACCTGTTTTGTCTCATCAAGATAATCGAACGGGCATGGCTCTTCAAAAAGATATGCGTTGATCCCTTCAAGCCTTTTTCCTATTTCTATAGCATGTTTAACATCGTAAGAACCGTTAGCATCTGCCTGGATCGTAATATCATCTCCCAGAACTTTCCTCGAAAGTTCTATTAATGATTCCGATCGGTTTGGTATCGAATCTCTGTTGCGGCTCATTCTACCGCCGACTTTAAATTTAACTGCCTTCGCTCCTGTCTGTGCAATTTTCTTTTGAAGAATCGCTACTTCCTCTTCCGCAGTTGTTTCCCTGTCACCACTGGCAGTATAGATCGGTACTTTATCGCGTACCCTTCCGCCGAAAAAACTACTTATATGTTTGTTGGCAGTCTTCCCTAATAAATCTAAAACGGCAAATTCAGTCCAGGCAACACAACACCAAAAGGGTAAACCCTGCATTTTATAATTACTGTCATATAAGTAAACTTCATCAAGCAATGTTTCCAGTTTCCTTGCATCTTTACCTGCAAAGCATGGGAACACCTGTTGTATAATCATAGGATATAGATATTCTATTTTTTTGCCCGTGAATGCAATTCCCTCGGCACCATCCTTCGACCGGGCCCTCACAATAAAATGTTTCCCCGTTTTAAGAAGCTCGAGCGATTCAATTATTACCGGATCCTTTATAAAATTAACCTGAAGAACAGGTGCAAGAGCGATTTTTTCTAGTTCATCAGATTTATTGGTTAATTTATTTATTGGTAATGAAGCTGATTTTGATAATGGACTCAATAGTGTTACAGCCATTGAGGTTTTTATAAAATTGCGTCTGTTGAAACTCATAATTTCCTCTGATTAAATTTCTTTTTCATCCTTCTCTCTCCATTATTTAAATGAAAAGATAAGGTTGATAAAGTAATCAGATTTAATATAATTCCAAAAAAAATATATAATTACTTAATCAATCTTTTCGATTAATATCCGATAATAAAAGAAAATTGTTTTTTGTTAAAAGTTAAGCGAAAAATATCTTATATTTTTGAAGGCAATTATAAAAATAATAGAGTGATTGTAATTTCATGACTATTCCTAATGTAACTATTGAAAAGCTTCTTATTGAACTTTCAGAACTTAAACTCCAAAACGATTTTCTAAAAACCCGGGAAATAAACTTATCCCGGGAAGTGGAAGATCTGCAAAAAGAACGGCTGGTATTGCGTGCTGTGGTTGATAATATACCCGATTCAATTTATTGCAAGGACACTGCAGGCAGAAAAACATTGGCGAATCTTAATGAATTACGATTATCCGGCGTTTCTTCAGAATCGGAATTATTAGGGAAAACCGACTTTGATTTTTATCCAAATGATCTTGCAGAAGGTTTTTTTGCAGATGACCAATTTGTAATTAATACGGGTCAGCCGGTTATTAACAGAGAGGAATATTTATTTGACGACAATGGGCAAAAGCAATGGTTGCTTACTTCCAAAATCCCGTTGAAAGATAATGATGGAAATATAATAGGACTGGTTGGGATTGGCAGAAATATCACAGAACGAAAACGAGCGGAATTAGCCCTTCGTGAAAGTGAAGAAGAAATTATTAAACGGAATGAAGAACTATCGAAAATAAATGCCGAAAAAGATAAATTTTTCTCAATTATAGCCCACGATCTGAAAAGCCCTTTCCAGGGATTATTGGGTTTAACCGGGTTGATAGCAAATGGTGATGAGGATTTTACTAAAGAAGAATTGCTGCAAAACGGGAAAGAAATGTTTGAAACCGCATCAATAGTTTTTAAATTACTGGAAAACCTGTTGGAATGGGCACAAATGCAAAAGGGTTCAGTCAGCTTTTCTCCTAAAGAACTCGATTTATCAACATGTATTGTTCAAAATATCGTAGTTCTGAAACAGCGTGCCATCCAAAAAGGAATTGTTCTTTTAAACAAAGTTTCGGATAACGAAAAGGTTTATGCCGATGAAAAAATGGTAGATACAATCCTCAGAAACCTTTTGTCTAATGCAATAAAATTCACTAGGCGGGAAGGTGAAGTTATTGTTACAACCAAAAAAAATGATACTGAAATGTTGGAAGTTTCAATCCATGATACCGGTATCGGTATGAGCGAAAAAAATATTGAGCGATTGTTCAGGATTGAAGAAAAAGTTAGTTCAAAAGGTACTGATGGAGAACTAAGTACAGGATTAGGTTTATTATTGTGCAAGGAATTTGTGGAAAAAAATGGAGGAAATATTTGGGTAGAAAGCGAATTAGGCAAAGGAAGTACATTTTATTTTACTCTGCGCTCAATTTCGGACAAGAACCAAACTTAATAAATATAGGTTTACTTATTATCACTTCTCAACGCTTATTGAAAATCTCAAATGATTTATTTTATTACCACATCAAACGCGCTTAACAATGACATCGCTTCCGGCATTGTGAATATAGTTTTCTTAAGCTTGCACTGATTCGGATCGATACTGTAATTTATTGCGTTCGAGAAATTTGCCAATACCAGGTTTGCGCCGTTAAACCTGCTGTGGTAAAGATCTGTGTACGCGAATACCATTTTTGTTAAATTCGCCTCTATAAAATCAACTTCCCTTGCGGAACATTCTATCATGTTCAAACTATTAAGCTCCATCCTAAAAAAACTGCTGTTGTCAAGCTTGCATTTGTTAAAGCTAAACCGGTAAGGTTTTTTCAAAAGAGTCCAGTCAACTCCAAGTATTTTTGTGTCTACGAAATTCACATCCAGAAGCCTTGATCCGGATAATCCTATTAAACTAAGGTCGCACTTTTCAAATGAGCAATTCTCAAATTCACAATCGATAAAATGGGTTTTGAAGAAATTACATTCAGTGAATCGGCACTTATAAAATTCTATTTCCCGAACTTCCTTCTCCGTATAGTCTACTTTCATTAACTCCTGCTCACCGTAAAAATCTTTTTCTATCCTGAATGGCTCATCCATTAATCCTCCTGTACTGATAAAATATTTCCAATAAATAAATTTATATAATTATTTATTATCCTAAGCGAATAATATTCAGAATCTAATTAACAAACACCCCTATACATATATTTTCTTGCATTTAAAATTACTGGATGTGCTATAAATGTTCACAAAGAATTAGGTTTTGGATTATTAGGGGTTTATTAATCAATTTCAATTGCATCAAAATCACAGATCAATTAATATCAATTGTAACTAAGGAATTTTCAATCCTACCTAAAATATGAAGTTATTTTCCCTTAGTACTCTTAGTGTCCTTAGTGGTTAAATCTTCTGTGTCCTTAGCGACCTTAGTAATCTTAGTGGTTGCATATATTTACAAAATAATAAATACGAGGTAACATAATGTTGCTAAGCAGCTCCGAAATAGATGTAAATCTAAAGAAACTTGATAACTGGAAAGTTGAAAATAAAAGTATAGTAAGAGAATATACACTAAAGGATTTTAAATTAGCCCTTGAATTTGTCAATAATGTCGGCAAAGCCGCCGAAGAGATGGACCATCATCCCGACATTCTTATCCACTCATGGAATAAAGTAAAGTTTAACATATCAAACCACAAGGAAGGTGGTCTTACAGAAAAAGACTTCAAACTTGCTGAAAAAATTGAGTCATTACTAAAATAATACCCGTTTTATTTCCATTCTTTTCTTTTGTAAATTTCCCCAGTTAAAATAAAGACTGGGTTATGAGTAAAGAATCTGATATACTTGAAATATTTTATAAAACCGGAGCCCTGCTGAATGGTCATTTCCTCCTTACATCAGGGCGGCATAGCAATGTTTACTTCCAATGTGCAAAAGTCCTCCAATACCCTGAATATATGGAACTCATTTGCTCCAGAATAGCAGATCATTTTCGTAATTACGATTTTGATACTATAATTTCACCTGCTATCGGAGGTATCCTGGTGGGTCAGGAAGTAGCGCGCCAACTTAAAAAGAGAAGTATTTTTGCCGAAAGAGAAGATAAACTTCTTACACTCCGCCGTGGTTTTAATCTTGATGAAGGTGAAAAAGTACTTGTCTGTGAGGATGTTGTTACAACAGGAGGCTCCGTATTTGAAGTAATTAATATAGTGAATGAATTTAAAGCAATTCCTGTCGGGGTTGGATTTATCGTTGACCGCAGTAACGGGGCTATCGATTTTAAGATGCCTCAGGTCAGCACAATAAAACTTGATGCTGTTTCATATGCTCAGGATGAATGTCCTCTGTGTAAAGAAAGCCTGCCATTAATTAAACCGGGTTCAAGAAAAATTAAAACGTGATACAATATGAAATTATTTGCAACAATTCTCCTTTTTTCATCATTCCTTATCTGCCAGGTAAAATTTGATGATTATTTTCTGAATAAAACTTTACGACTCGATTACTTCCACACAGGTGATAAAACACATGACACCTGTACCTTCGATGAACTGAAGGAAGAACCCTATTGGGGTGGTAACCCTAAGAAACTTATTGATCCTTTTAATGTTGGGGCCTATAAAGCAGTCGTTCTTGATGATTCTTCCAACAAGGAAATTTATACTCACACATATTCAACTCTTTTCCATGAATGGCAGACTACCGATGAGGCAAAGATTACTTCAAAAACTTTTAGTGAAACTGTAACAATGCCATACCCAAAAAAAACAGTGAGAGTTGAGATATTCGGACGCGACCGTAAAAACAATTACATTCTCAAATTTGTTTATAAAATTGACCCTAAAAGTTATTTCATAAAAACAGAAAGGAATCTGGAGTATCCGAATTTTAAGGTTTACTATACAGCTGACCCAGCACAAAATGTTGATATAGTTATCCTTCCTGAAGGTTATACAAAGGACCAAATGGATCTATTTAAAAAGGATTGTAAAAAATTCGCAGATTACCTTCTTAATGCAGATCCCTATACCCAGAATAAAGAAAAATTTAATGTCTGGGGTATTGAAGCTCCATCACTTGAATCGGGAACCGATATCCCCGCTGAACATATCTGGAAGAAAACTATTCTAAACACTTCATTTTATACATTTGATCTTGAAAGATATTGCATGACCACAGATAATAAATCTGTCCGCGATCTTGCTGCCAATGCTCCGTATGATCAAATTTACATCCTAGTTAATTCTGATAAATACGGCGGTGGTTCAATATATAACTATTATTCATGTTGTATCCATAGCAACAAATATGAAGAGTATATTTTTACACACGAATTCGGTCATGGATTTGCATCCCTTGCCGATGAATATTATACTTCAGATGTAGCATATAGAGATTTCTACGATCTCACTGTAGAGCCAACAGATCCTAATATAACAACCCTAGTTAATTTTGAATCAAAATGGAAAAACCTTGTTGATAAAAATACTCCAATTCCTACTCCTGTAACTCCGGAATTTGCGAATAAAGTAGGTGCTTTCGAAGGCGGTGGTTATGTGGCAAAGGGTATTTATCGTCCTATGCAGGATTGTACTATGAAATCAATTATTGTGAACCATTTTTGTCCCGTGTGTCAAAATGCAATTCAAAGTATGATAGATTTTTATACAGAATAAATTTTACTGGTATAAAAACAAAAGGCTGTCTTTCGACAGCCTTTTTGTTATTCATCATCATCATCTTCCGGTCGGATATTTACATTATCATCATCAAAGGGCTCGTTATCCCTTGTTGTGTCATCGTCATCCTCATCGTAATCATCATATTCAGTATCTCTTCCGGAAAAATAACGGGACGAATTGTAATTCCTAATCGGGTCATCTACTGGTGCATCTTCTCTTATCCCTTTAGATGGTTTTTGCGTTTCAATTTTTTCATATACCTCACCCCGATCACTAAAATGTTCAATTACACGTTCATCTCTTTCTACTGAATCCATTCGCATTTCTCCTATAAATTCTTTAAAATGAACTTAGGATTCCGTTTAGTAAATAGCAATGCATGTGTTATTGTATGTGCGGATTGACAACTATTCTATAAAGATTTGCAAGTGGCTAATAGGTCCAGCCCCTTTCCCCAATCTAACAATTTGTCATGTTATTTGATTATTTTCGAAACTTCCTTAAACTCATCAGACTCACTATCCACTAATAATTCAAAAAGTATAGATTCAGAAGTTGTTATTTCCGCTCCGTGTGATTTCATTCTGTCAAGAGCTATAGTGTTATCAAGTTCTTTTCGTGAAGACACTGCATCTGCTGCAACGTCTACCTGAAAATTATTCGCAAGCAAATCAAGTACAGTCTGTTGAACACAGACATGTGATTCAATCCCGCAGACAACAACCTGTTCAACTTTGTTATCCTGTAAACGGGTGAAGAAATTTTCAGCACCATAACAACTAAAACTCATTTTTTGTACAGGACTTAATCCCTGCAGCTCTTCTAAAAGAGGGGCAGCCGTGGTGCCTAATCCTTTTGGATATTGCTCAGTATAAAAAATTGGAATGTTCAGAGCTTTGAACCCCTTTATCAGTTTAAGGGCACTTTTCACAACCTGGTCCTGATTATGCATTACACCCAAAATCTTTTCCTGAATATCAATTATTATAAGTGCCGATTTCTCTCTCTGAAGTATCTTCTCGTTTCGTTTTAATATTGCAACCATAATATCTCCGGTTTAATAATCCAACGGATCCATTCCGTATTTGCCGCATCCGTACATCATTAAAATAGATGTTACATCAACAAGTGCTTTCTTTTGTTCATCAGCAGGTATTATAAGATCGTAAACATCAGCGACAAATAACATGTTTTTTAATATTCTATGAAGTTCTTTGTAGGTGGGCATACCATGCCAGTTGGCAACTTGCTTTACGAGCAAATTCTCATGACGTCGAAGAAATTCAGTAAATGTGATTGTCCGCTTGGCAAGAGGGGATCGGGGTTTACAAATATTGATAAGATCGTTAAAGTATGTATCCCAACGTTCTGCAAGATGCCTGTTCCTCTCCTGCATTACATATCTTGCCTTTTCTAATGAGAAACTCGCTTTAGTTACAGGCTTTACTTTCGATGTTAAAGCATAACCATCATAACTCACAAAACTACTTTCATCATCAACATATTTCCATCTCTTGATAAGCTGGTGAGCGGAATATATTACAATAACTTTCTCAAGCCCGCTGTCTACAACTATAAATTTACCCTGCTGTTCATTAATTACAGTGAACCAGTGTTCCCAGTTGTCAACGCTCAGTATGCACGGAAGCCCGATCCTAAGATGATTAGTCAGAGCTTTTATTGCTTCTTCAGGAGTTTCCCTTCTGAAGTATTTCATTTTACACTCAAAACTCTTGGCAGCTTTAGCTAAACCAATTTCATCAGTTCCGTACCACCAGGTGCTGCCTGCTCTTTTACCGATCTCCTTTTCATTTTCAAAACGACCAAGCATTACTAAGCCGTATTTTAATGCAAATGGTCCGCACTGATATTTATATGGTTGAGGATAAAAACTCATGACCGTTATTTTTTGCGTTAAATTTAAACAAAGTTAAAGATTAAATCACTATCTATTTTTGTAAAAAATACGATTTTTAGCTATTTTTTAGGATGATAAATAAACAAAAAATTGCAGTAGTCTTCAATGAGGCTAATCCTGACTTCTATGTAAAGCAGGAACCGGAGGAAAAAAGGGAGTATAATTTCATTCCCTTTTTTGAAGTTAATGATATGAACCCTATGCAGGAATATGAACAACTTGCTGAACGGTTGTGCGAAGTCGGATACGATGCCTATACAGTCAATATTTGTGACGACATATCAATTCTTATAGACGATGTCAAGAAGAATAAGCCAGATTTAATCTTTAACTTTATAGAATTATATAAGGAAAATGCCCGCCTCGAAATGAACGCAGTTGGTGTTATTGACCTTCTCAGGGTTCCATTTACAGGGGCCCCCCCAATCACACTTGCAAATTGTCAGAATAAAACTCTTGCTAAAAGGATGCTGCGTTCTGAAGGCATCAATACTTCCAAGTTTGCTATAATTGAAGAACACAGTGAAAAATATTATCATGGTCTTAGTTTTCCCATTATTGTAAAACCTGCGTTTGAAGATGCCAGCGTAGGCATTGAAAATGATTCTGTTTGCAAAAATAATGCAGAACTTAAACAGAGAATTGAATATATTCTTTTCGAATTTAACCAGCCTGCTTTGATTGAGGAATATATCGACGGCAGGGAACTGAATGTGGCGGTAATTGGGGACAAGAATCCTGTCGCGCTTCCAATCAGTGAAATAGATTTCTCAGAAATGCCTAAAAATCTGCACAATATAGTCAGCTACCAGGCGAAATGGGATCCTCATAATGAAGCGTATCATAAAACAATTCCAATATGCCCGGCTATACTTCCAATTGAGATTGAAAAAGCCGCTAAGGAAATTGCAGTTAAGGCATTCAAAATTATGGGATGCAGGGATTATGCAAGAATTGATATGCGGCTTTCAAAAGATAACCGGCTTTATGTATTGGAAGTTAATCCAAACCCGGATTTAACTGAAGGCGCAGGATTCATGCGTTCCGCTGAAGCTGCCGGTTATACTTATGTAGGTGCTGTAGAAGAAATTATTAAATTAGCACTCGCCCGCGCATAAGTTTTAAGTTAAAAGTTGAAAGGAAAAAGTTAAAAGTAAATTTCTGTCCATTAAATCATTTACGCTATTTTCTCCTTATTTCCGGCAGGGTGAAGAATCCCTTCCATGTGTTGCAAAGTAGAGATCTTTTCCCTTGTCTTTCCATATTTCCCGGCCTCAAATTATTTCCGTTAAGAAAATTCAGCGTTGGATAAATTTCGAATGATATTATGGAGTAAATTAGGAAATATGTCTGAGCCCTGGCTTTGCGGGGCGAGTTTATTTCCGCAAGTCGAATTTACATATTGCCTTAACGGAGTGCTGAATTTTTAGGAAATGATTTGCAGCCGATATTTTCTTTTGTTACTTTTCTTTGTGCCAAAGAAAAGTAGTTAAGAATCAAAGAAAAGTAAATAAACGAATTATAAAAGTGTAAATGGAACTTATCGACACAAAATATTTCAGTTACCGCAATAACAAAATGTATTGCGGTAACGTCCCCCTCAAGGAAATAATTTTATCCGCCGGTACACCTGTATATATATATAACAAACAATTTTTCGAAGACAGATATAATGAATTCCATAATGCATTTAGCGAAATAAATCATGAAATTTATTTTGCGATCAAATCTAATTTCAACCTTAGTGTAATAAAAACTTTTACCGACCTTGGTAGCGGTACCGACGTTAACTCACGCGGAGAAATGTACCGTGCCCTAAATGCAGGTGTCAGCCCATCTAAAATGGTACTATCAGGTGTTGGCAAAACTCGGGATGAAATAAAAATGGGCTTGGAACACGACCTTCTTATGCTTAAGGCTGAATCTGAAGAGGAAATTCTTCTTATAAATGAAATAGCCGGTAAGATGAATAAAACAGCACGTGTTGCTATTAGAGTGAATCCCGATGTGGATGCTGAAACCCATCCTTATATATCAACCGGACTAATGCAAAATAAATTCGGACTGAATATAGCTGAAGCTATTGAACTTTTCAGCATGGGGACAAAACTTAAAAATATTGAGTTCACCGGTATTGATATGCATATAGGCTCCCAGATAATTAAAATAGATCCTTTCGCTGAAGCAGTCGATAAACTCTCCGCCGTTTACTTTGACCTTAAAGCAAAAGGAATTCACCTTAAACATTTTGATATCGGCGGTGGAATGGGAGTATCTTATAAAGGTGAAAAAGTCTTTACTATTAATGAATTTGCCTCTGTTCTTATCCCTAAACTAAAAAAGCTTGACTGCAAAATATTCTTTGAACCCGGCAGGTATCTTACGGCAAATGGCGGTATTCTGGTGTCACAGGTGTTATTCACAAAAATGAACAACGATAAGAATTTCCTTATTGTTGATGCTGCAATGAATGACCTTCTTCGACCGAGTATTTATAATGCATATCATCACATTCAGCCTTTAGAACTTATTTCTGGCAATGAAGATATTGTTGCTGATATCGTCGGTCCGGTCTGTGAAAGTGGTGATTTCTTCGCAAAAGAAAGACTTATCTCAAAACTGAACAGGGAAGATTACCTTGCTATACTATCCTGCGGCTCATATGGAATGGTTATGTCTTCCAATTATAACGGACGGCGCAGACCACCGGAAGTCCTGGTTGATAACGATTCCTTCAAAATTATCAGAAGTCGCGAATCATATGAACATCTCCTGTGGGACGAAAACGAAAATATTTAAGTATATTTATTTATCCGGAATTTATTAATTTAACTTTTGTAATCAACCGGGACTATTATGAAAAAGTATTTTTTGATTCTTGCTATCCTGCTTTCAACATCTTCATTTTACGGCTGCCTTATTTTCAACAAAATGTCGTATACTATAAATATCAATAAAGATACAACAGGCTCGGCTATTGTTATTGTTTCGGATATCAGGTCCGATGCCACTAAAAGTGCTGATCTTGAAGAAGATAAGAAGAACCTTTTTACCTTTATCTATAAAAGTCCTGAATTTCTTGCTCAGATGAAAGATGAAGGGAAAATCTTTACTAAAAGAGAACTCTTTCTCCGAAAAGATACCCTCTGTGGGAAAGCCGAATTTACTTTCTCCAGCATCTCTAACGTTGAGAAGATTATGTATGAGGATGGTTTCTATTTTTTAACACTTACTCTTGATGACAGCGTTCTCTCTACAAACGGACAGATAATTTATTCAAAGGACCGCAAAAGAATTCTCTGGGATAATTCATTCAAACAATTGAAATTTGAAATTCTCGGCAATGCTTACGACAACGAACAATATACTAAGATAGCTTCTTTCTTTAAACCACGGGAATAAATGTTTGCAGAATTAGTTTTCCCTTTGCCGTTCAGGAATACCTTCACTTATTTTGTTCCTGAAGATTTTGAGGATTTGGCAAAGGCAGGGGTAAGGGCTGTTGCTCCCTTCGGCAAAAGAGTCCTCACGGGTTTTATCGTTAATGTAAGTAAAAAAACAAATGTCAAAGGCGATATTAAAGCTATATCTGATATCCTAGATGATAAACCTATCTTTAATCAACTGGATTTTAAGTTTTATAACTGGATTGCGGATTATTACATCTGCTCTCTCGGTGAAGCTCTGCGTCTTGGAGTCCCCTACGGACTTGAAATTGAATCCAAACGCAAAATTATCATCGATAAAGATGCATGTGCAGAATTGAATCTTGCAGAGAAAAATAAGGATTCTCTCAAATCGCGGATCTTAAGTGTACTTTGTGAACGTGAAGAAATTAACTTTACTTTTCTCCAAAAGATGGTGGGAAAGAAAAATATTTATTCTGTCATAAAGGGACTTGAAAAGGCGGGCGCAGTAACGGTACTCGACGAGATTGAAGAAGCTAAGGTCAAAATTAAAACCGCCTCTCATGTTAAACTTGCTAAATCGCTTGGCGAGATTTATTCCCTTCTTCCTGAGCTCGAACAACGCTCACCTAAACAATTAAAAATTATCCTTGAATTAATATCATCTAAAAAGAAAGAAACACCTCTTGCTGTACTGTTGAAGAAGGTGGATGCTTCCCGTACCTCCGCTGAATCACTTGCAGAAAAAGGTTTTATTAATATTGCTGAAAAAGAGGTAGATAGAAAATACAATGAATTATACAATGAAGATTTCATAGAGTTTACACTTACGGACAGACAAACTTCCGCGATTAAAGAAATACAAACTGCAATTGACGAAAAGCAATTTAAACCTTACCTTCTCCATGGTATTACCGGCAGCGGAAAGACTCAGGTTTATATTGAATTGATAAGCGAGGTGTTAAAACTTAAAAGGACAGCCCTTGTCCTTGTTCCTGAAATCTCCCTCACTCCTCAGATTACATCCAGGCTGATAAATAATTTCGGAGAAACTGTATCCGTTATTCATAGCCGTATGTCTCTGGGTGAAAGATATGATTCATGGCGGAAAATCCTGAAGGGAAAGTCAAAAGTAGTTATTGGTGCAAGATCTGCACTGTTCGTTCCTCTTAAAAATATCGGTATCATCATTGTCGATGAGGAACATGATCAGAGTTATAAACAGACAGACCTTGTGCCTAAATATAATGCCCGCGATTCCGCAATTGTTCTCGCAAGTATGAATAACTGTCCGGTTGTGCTCGGTTCTGCTACTCCATCCTTCGAAAGCATGAATAATGCTGAAACAGGTAAGTACAAATTAATCGAACTTCCCGAAAGGATTGATAATGCAAAACTACCCAGGATATCGTTAGTGAATATTACAGTGGAACGCAAGAAGAAGAAGATGGAGAATGTCTTCTCACAACCGCTTCTTGATAAGATTAAAGACAGGCTCCTGAAAAAAGAAGGGACTATAATTCTTCAGAACCGACGCGGTTTCTCGACACAAATCTTTTGTGAAGATTGCAGTGAAGTTGAGACCTGCGGTAATTGTTCTGTTCCGATGGTATATCATATAAATAAAAATTACCTGCAATGTCATTATTGTGGACTAATCAGGTCTGTTCCATCTGCATGTACGCATTGCGGTTCTTTAAATATAAAATATTATGGTGCCGGAACTGAAAGAGTTGAAGATGAAATTGAATATTATTTCCCAAACGCAATTACAAAAAGAATTGATTCAGATTCCATCAACAGAAAATCTACTTTAAGTAAATCACTTCTTGATTTTAGTAAGGGAGAAATAGATATCCTCGTTGGAACCCAGATGGTCTCAAAGGGGCTTGATTTCTCACGAGTTACACTTGTGGGTGTAATCTCCGCAGAAACTTCTCTCTGGATGCCCGATTTCCGTGCCGACGAAAGAACTTTCCAGTTATTAACACAAGTTGCCGGGCGTGCCGGCAGAAGTACCATTGAAGGGGAAGTCATCATCCAAACTCAGAATGAAAAAACTTTTACTCTTCAGAAAGTACTTCAGAATGATTATATGGGCTTTTATAAAAAAGAAATTGAGATGCGGCGCAGTATGGGATACCCTCCATTTACTAGAATTTGCCTGGTTGAAACAAAAGATCCGGATGAAAGTAAAGCTAAAGGTGCTGTTAATGATTTTTACCAGGAACTTCTCCCTTACCGCAAATGGCTTAATATATCCCAGCCTGCGACGGCACTTATTGCACGGCTGAAAGGGAATTACCGTTTCCATATAATGATAAAAAGTCCAAGGGAATCTGACCCGGGAGGAGCTATTCTGCGTAAAGCAATTGTAAATGCTCATGTTGAATTTAATCGTAAATCCCGCTTCCGTGAAGTTAAATTGATCTATGACATCGACCCACAGTCTATCATTTAACTTGCTCCAAGCCAAAATCTAATCCAATTCATTTCAGAACAATATTAAATTTTTGTAATTTACCTCTGAAATGAAAAAGATTTTATTGTTTATAATACTGTTTTCAATCGTGGGATTTCTAAAAGCCCAATCTCCGGATGAGGGTAAAGCTAGAGGTGTATTCATCTCTTTCGGAGTCGGACCCCGGCTTCCACTTGGTGCTTTCTCTTTCTCATCTGATGTCGGGTATGGATTCAATGTTGAGTTTTCTTATACTGATAATGATTACATTCCTTTTTTCCTTTTCGCAAGAGCAGGCTTTGAAACTTTTCCAGGCTCACAAACCTTTTATCAGCAAACAGATTATTCAAATTTTTCAACAAATGTAATTCCTTTAAATGGTGGTATAAGGTATTATTTCCCACCTCTGCTTGAAAATGTTGTATTGCTGATGCCCGTTGCTGAAATTTCTTTTGGTTACACATATTATAACAAACTCAATCAATTTAAGGCTACTTCTTTAAGAAGCAATTATACTGAGAAGTCTTCCAAAATCGGAATTAGTGCAGGGGGAGGTTTCTCTATGTTCCTTATGGAAATTCTTGCAACTTATAATTATTTCCAGACTAACCAGTATATTGCTGTCGATCTGAAAGTAAGACTACCCTTGTATATAACTTTTTAGAGGATGTTATGTCATATCAAACTATAAAACTGGATTTTGATAATAATACAGCTGTCATAACCGTTAACCGACCAGATAAACTTAACGCTTTAAACTCGATTGTTATTAATGAACTTGAAGATTGTCTTAACGCAATTAGAAATAACGATAATGTATATGTGGTAATCATAACTGGCGCCGGGGAAAAAGCTTTTGTTGCCGGAGCCGATATATCGCTTCTTAATCAACTTAATATGATTGAAGGAAAAGAGTTTGCTGAAAGAGGTCAGGCTGTATTTAATCTTGTTGAAAATTTAAATAAACCTGTAATTGCAGCAGTTAATGGTTTTGCACTTGGCGGCGGCTGCGAACTTGCTTTGTCATGTCATATCCGGCTTGCTTCTGAAAATGCTAAATTCGGTCAACCCGAAGTTAATCTTGGAACCATACCCGGATTCGGAGGAACTCAGCGACTTACCAGATTGATAAATTCAAGCAGATCCATGGAACTAATTCTTACAGGTGATATGATCGATGCAAATGAAGCTTACCGGTTAGGTCTGATAAATAAAGTTTACCCTCTTGCCGAATTAATGACAAAGGCAAAAGAAATGGCTGTCAAAATTTCATCCAAAGGGCAATATGCAGTCCGGCTAGCTATTAAGGCAATAAATATTTGTGATGAAGTATCTGAAAGCGAAGGTCTTAATTTTGAAGCGGGTCTTTTCGCCCTTAGCTGTGGTACCGATGATTTTAAAGAGGGTACTTCTGCATTCCTTGAAAAAAGGAAAGCTGTTTTTAAGAATAAATAAATTACATGTACCGAATGAATATCTCTTTTGACAGAAAAAAAATCGTCACAGTCCTTTTTGCCTTAGCATTTATTCTGCTCCTCTTGAATGCGGTTATCCCGTTAATTTTCAAATCTAAAGAAAATAAATCTGAATCAATAGAAATATATTCAATGGAGGTCAACCGGAAATTTCTTAACGGTGTTAAAGGATTCGGTATAAAGGATGAATGGATAAAGATTCAGAAATTAAATAAAAATTATGGTGACTCTCTTAAATTTTATTATATAGTTAGTGTCCCGGCAGATCTTCCTATAGCTCTCATTTTAAATGATATAAATAATTCCTTCAGTAAAGGAGAAATTGAATATTCTTCAAAAGAAGCCAGGTTAAAGGAATCCAGGTTCAAAGATAACAGGTTAAACAGGGTCAGCACTCTTATTCTAAAATCCGGGGGATTTGAAAAGCTTAAAGCTGAGTTTAGTTATAATCCGGCTATCCAGCGGACTTCATGCTCTGTGGGATTCCTTGTCTATGGATTTAATTCTTCTGATACTGTCCAGCAGAATGAACTTATAAATTCACCAGAAAATTTCCTTGCAGTTTTATTACCTTCTAAAGATGCCCTGGAGAAAATTAAAAGATTAAAAGCAAGAGACAAAGATTATGCAATCCTTCTGAATGACGACATCTCTGATCTTGACTATAAATTCGCTTCCAGGTATTCACCTGAAAGACTTAAACTTTCAGTCCGTTCTGTCCTCGGCGATTTCCCAAAGGCTGCGGCATATCTTTATGACAGTAAATCCTCTTTTGCTTCTTCATCTATATTTCAGTCAATCAAAAATGAATTTGAAAAAAGAAATGTTAAATTTCTCGATATAAACAGGTTTAATTTATTAGACGAAATGGAAACTCCTGATAATTCTTTTGATTTGATTTTAAACCATGCCGGGGAAACACAAACAGAGTTGATTTTTACCTCCGATGATAATTACAACAAGCTAAAACCGGATATCTTAAAGTATCGAAAGACAGGATTCAAATTCGTTAACCCCTATACCACTGTAGCAAATTTTAAATAACCGAAATCTCTTTCCCTAAATAATCCATTTCTGTAATCTTTTCACCAGATATCTCTTTTAACTGTGGAATTAATTTGTTTTTGTCTCCCACAACCAGAATTGCTAGCTTATCCGGATGAATGTGTTCAACAGCAGCCATATTTACTTCATCAATAGATACTTCTTTTATCTTATCAATGTATGTTTGAAAATAATCGTCAGGAAGGTTATACAAATATTTGGTAGTCAGGTTATAAGCAACCTGCCTGTTTGTTTCAAAATTCGAAGGAAACTTCCTTATTGTAGATGACTTTGAAAAATCAAGCTCCTTCTCTGTAACACCATCTTTTATAAGTTTAAGCTCTTTTAATATTTGCTCAACTGCCTTACCCGTATTCTCAATACCGACCGATGTTGAAACATAAAAGATGGCATTATTCTTAAAATAATTGAACCTTGAGAAAGCTCCATAGGTATATCCCTTGTCTTCTCTAAGATTTAAATTTATTCTGCTTGAAAATTGTCCCCCAAGTATGTTATTCATCAGTGTTCTTGGAAAAATATCTGTTTTGTTCCTTTTCTTAGACAAATGTCCGATTCTTATTTCACTCTGAACTGAATCATCTTTATGAATAATATAAATACCGGTTGTTTCTTTTATTTTACACTTGTAAGGTTCTATCTCCAGTATTTTAGGTTCCCATTTGTGAAGGTATTTATTCAGTTTATCCGTTAGCTCTTCTTTTGTAATATCACCGACTGCTATCAAGGCAGAGTTGTTCGGGACAAAATATTTTTTGTAAAATCCCTTTATGTCCTCGACTGTGATTTCTTTTATGTCATCTTCATATCCCATCGAGGAGAATGCATACGGGTCTTCCTTTCCGAAAACTGTATATTCAAATACAGAGCTGGCAATTTCTTCGGGGTCATCTTTTAACTGCATAAGTCTTGTAATCAATTTCCTTTTTTCTCTTGCAAAGGATATTGAATCAAAATGCGGGTCAGTAATTATTTTAGAAAATAAATCAATTGATCTGTCTACGTTTTCTTTAAGTGTTCTGAGTCCCAGGTATAAACCATCATTGTTGCAGCTGATATCGAAGTTGGAACCGAGTATATCAAATTCATCCATAAGTTCCAGTCCATTGTACCCGCCGGCTCCTTCATCTATTAACATAGTGAAAAGATTTGCCAATCCCTTTTTCCCTAAAGGGTCTGTATTGCTCCCCCCGTTTACAATAAGGTTCAATCTCAGTATCGGCAGGTTGCTTCGTTTTACATAAATAACATCCAGTGCATTTGCCAATTTAAAGGTATCAACTTCAGGCAGTGTAAATTTTAATTCTGAAGAGGGTAAGGGCATTATTGATCTGTCAGATTTTTTCATTTAGTTCTCATTTCCGTCTATAGGTGATATCTGCAGTTCAATATAATTTTTCTTAAGATATTTATTAACACATTCTTTTATGTTTTCACAAGTAACATTTTCATAACGCGTAAGATCATTATTAAATGAATTCGGCTCACCTAGGTAAAAGTTATAAAAGTTAAGCTGATCGGCAAGTGATTCCACATTCTGCATAGAATAAATGAAGCTTGATTTTATTCCGTTCTTTGATCTGAATATTTCTCGTGTTGTCACTCCATTTTCAGATACATTCTCCAGTTCTCTGAATATTTCTTCCTTCAAAGTCAGGAGTGAAACTCCTGGTTTTGCGGTTGCAACAATCATAAAATGACCGGCATATTTTCCTGAGAATTGATATGCGCTTATATCCTGCGCCAGTTCTCGGTCATAAACAAGATCTTTATACAATCGTGCGTTCTTTGATCCGGAAAGTATGTCTCCGAGTATATCAAGAGAAGAATCATAAGGACCAAATGCCTTTTCAGAAGCCCAGGCAAGATATATTCTCTCCAATTGAACATTTTCCCTCCTGAGGATAACTTTGTTTTCTTTCAGGGAAACCGGGGGGATTATAATTTCATCAGGGATAGTGCTTTTCTTAAGACTGCCGAAATATTTCTCAATTAAATCCCTCGCATTATCCTTTTCAAAATTTCCTGCTATAGTAAGGCATGCATTAGAAGGAGCATAATAAGTTTTGAAAAAATCCTTTACATCTTTAAGTATATAACTATTTATATCCTCAACATAACCTATCGTTGGCCATGAATAAGGATGCCCTTCCGGATATAGATTATTAATTAATATTTCCCACGAAAGTCCGTATGGCTGGTTATCATATCTTTCAAGACGTTCGTTCCTAACTACATCAATTTGATTATTAAGTTTCTCCTGATTCAAAGAAGGAAGCAGATATCCCATCCTGTCAGACTCCAGCCAGAGTGTTAATTCCAGGAAATTTGAAGGGACTTTTTCATAATAGTTTGTGCGATCAAAATTAGTTGAACCGTTTAATGTTCCACCGGCTTCCTGAATGTACCTGAAGTGCATTTCTTTAGGAACATTCTGAGAACCCTGAAACATCATGTGTTCGAACAGATGTGCAATTCCCGTTTTACCCTTTCTTTCATTTGATGATCCGGCTTTATACCAGAGGTTTACTGAAACCAATGGATGCTTATCATTCTGATAGAGTATAACTTCCAGTCCGTTTTTTAATTTGTATCTCTCATATTCAAGATTAAGTATATTCATTCTGTCTCAGTAAAGGAACGGTTACGCTCCAATTTAATAATTATTCAATATCAGTTAAGCAGTTTAAGCACACGGTCGGGTCTTATTGAACCAATCAGCTTAAATAGTTCGGTAAATGGAATGTCCCTGTCCCAGGAGAACAATGTAATAAAGGCTTCTCCAACAATCAGGTCTCTTGGGACGAATCCCCAGAAACGGCTGTCAAGACTATCATCTCTATTATCTCCCATCATGAAATAATAATTTTTCTTAAATGTATATGATGTTACCGGCTTACCTTCAATTGTAATTGTGCTTCCTCTGATTTCGACAACATTTTTCCCGTACTCTCTGTCTATCGCCGTTTTCCATTGTTCAATATTGTTCAAAGAAAGATTTATAACATAACCCTTCTTGGGCACAATCAACGGACCGTAATTATCTTCATTCCATGGCATTCCTTTCGGGAATATTCTCGGCTCAATATATCCTTTGGGTCTTGGATAGGGACTCAGGTATTTAATATGAGGTGGAAGCCAGAACTGTTTCCCGTTTACATAAACTACTTTATCAATTATCTGGATAGTATCTCCCGGAGTTCCTATACATCTTTTTACATAATTAACACCAAGCTCATTTGCTTTAACCAGATCCCTGTCGCCCGGCCATTCGAATACTACAATGTCCTTAGCCCTGGGTTCTTTAAATGGTGGTAATCTGAAATGTGGTATTTCGGTTTCTGTAAATGGAATATATTTAGGTGAAGACGAACCATAGATGAATTTATTAACCAATACAAAATCACCAACAAGGATTGTGTCTTCCATTGACCCGGTCGGTATTCTCGTATTCTGAATAACAAATGTGATTATAAAAAAGGCGGCTATGGCAGCAAAGGCTAATGATTCAAAAAACTCCTTAGTCTTTTCTTTCTGTGTCCTTTTCCTGTTTAATTCTTCCTCTGTTTTTATGCCGAAAAACCTTTTTGCTGCTGATTTGAATGACAATTCTTACTCCGTTATTCTTTTAAATGAGGAGATTTTCTCTCTCAAAATCTCGTTAACTATTTTAGGATTTGCCTTCCCCTTTGATTCTTTCATTATCTGTCCTACGAAAAATCCGAATACCTTTTCCTTGCCGGTCAGATATTCTTCAACTTCACCCGGATGTTCTGACAACACTTTTTCTATAATAGACTCTATTGCTCCAGTGTCAGTTATTTGTACAAGATTATTCTCTTTGACGATTTCCAGCGGACTTTTGTTCTCTTTTAACATTTCCGGGAAAATATCTTTTGCAATCTTCCCGCTGATTGTACTATTATTAATCAGGTTAATAAGTTCACCCAGATTTGAAGGAGTTACAGGAAATTTTTTAATATCAATCTTTTCTTCATTGATAACTTTTAACACATCTCCCATTATCCAGTTACTAGCTCCCTTATAATCTTTTGTCACAGTTATTACTTTTTCAAAATAATCTGCTAAATCCCTTGTCTGAGTTAGAATTTCTGAATCATATACAGGCAGGTTAAATGATTTAACAAACCGTTCCAATCTTGCCTCAGGGAGTTCCGGTAATTTGCATAAGATTTCATTTTTCCATTTATCATCAATAACAACGGGGAACAAATCAGGCTCAGGAAAATACCTGTAGTCATGTGCTTCTTCTTTACTTCTCATCGAAAAACTCTCATTCCTATCGGCGTCCCATAACAATGTTTCCTGAACAATCCTTCCGCCATCTTCTAATATTTCTATTTGCCGGTTGATTTCATGATTTATCGCCCGCTCCACATTACGGAATGAATTCATATTCTTAACTTCAGTTTTAGTGCCGAGCTTGCTTTCTCCTTTAAACCTTACTGAAATATTTGCATCGCATCTAAGCGATCCCTCTTCCATGTTACCGTCACAGATACCCAAATACTGAACTATCTGTTTTATTTTGGTTAAATATAAATATGCTTCATTTGCAGTTCTTATATCGGGATCACTAACTATTTCAATAAGAGGAACTCCGCATCTGTTTACATCAACTGAAGTTGAATCTCCTATATCATGAATCGATTTTCCTGCATCTTCTTCAATATGAATTCTTGTAATGCCTATTCGTTTAATCTTATCTTCTGATAATACATCAATATATCCGTGCTCACATGCGGGTTCTTCAAGTTGGGAGATCTGGTAACCTTTGGGTAAATCAGGATAAAAGTAATTTTTCCTTGCAAAAACAGATGTGTTGTTGATTGTACAATTTGTAGCAAATCCCATTAATACAGTGAATTCAACAACTTTTTTGTTTAATACAGGGAGTACCCCCGGGTGGCCAAGACAGATAGGGCAGACGTTAGTATTTGGTGCATTCCCGAATTTTGTTGAACAACCACAGAATATTTTGGAGTCTGTTAGTAGTTGGGCATGAACCTCCAGTCCAATGACTGCTTCGTATTTCTCGCGCATTTATCCTGATATTTTTGAAATTTCAAATATAAAGAAGAATTCCCTTAGATAGAAAGTAAATAATTATCCCGGATTCCCTATGTTGTGCCAGAATAGCTTTACAATTGACTTTATTTCTTACTTTTAGCAACTATTTCATGTGTTATTTGTAAAACCACTTAAATTTCATCCGGAGAAGTAATGAGAAAGTATTCAGTTTTATTCTTTTTCCTGTTTATTCAATTTTCAATGTTTTCGCAGCAAACTAATCTTAATGACGTTATTCCATTAAATGAAAACATCCTTACCGGTAAACTTGATAATGGATTGGTCTATTATATCAGGGAGAACAAGAAACCTGAGAACCGTGCATTTCTCCGGCTTGCTGTTAACGCAGGATCTGTCCTTGAAAATGATAATCAACAGGGACTAGCGCATTTGGTTGAACATATGGCATTTAATGGCTCTAAGCATTTTGAGAAGAACGAATTGGTTAACTATCTTGAATCCATAGGAATGAGATTTGGCGCTGATGTAAATGCATATACAAGTTTCGACGAAACGGTTTATATGCTTGAAGTTCCAACCGATAGTTCCACTACTCTCAATAAAGGCTTGCAGATTATGGAAGATTGGGCTCATAACCTTTCTTTTGATCCTGTTGAAATTGATAAGGAAAGAGGAGTTGTGATTGAAGAATGGCGTCTGGGAAGAGGTGCCCGAACCAGAATATTTAATAAAGAAATCCCGGTTCTTCTTAAAGGTTCACGATACGCGGAAAGACTCCCTATTGGTAAAAAGGAAATTATTCAGAATGCTTCCTATGAAACACTAAAAAGCTTCTATAATGAATGGTACCGACCGGACTTGATGGTAGTTATTGCAGTAGGTGATTTTGATAAGTATAAAATTGAAAAGTTGATAAAAGAACATTTTGCTGATATCCCCCCTCATAAAAATGAAAAACAAAGGGAAATATTTTCCGTTCCTGATCAGCATAATTTGTCATTTACGATTGTTACAGATCCGGAAGCTACCAGTACGACAGTTAGTTTTGAACACCGGCTTGATATTGAACCTCAGGATAAGGTAAAAGATTACAGACTGGAACTTGTTGAAAATATGTTTAATCAGATGTTCTCGGAACGTCTTTCTGAATTATCTCATAAAGCTGATCCACCTTTTACTTTTGCTTATTCCACTAAAGGTAATTTTGTAAGGACTAAAGATTTCTACACTCTGGGTGCTTCGGTAAAGGATGACGGTATTGAAACCGGACTTCAAACACTCCTTACAGAAGCCCGGAGGGTTAAAAAATTCGGCTTTGCTGAATCAGAACTTACCCGGGCAAAACAAAATATGCTCAGCAATATGGAAGAAGCATACAACGAAAGAAATAAAACTGAATCGGGTGAGTTTGCCGATGAACTTGTAAGGCATTTCCTGACAAATGAGCCGGCTCCTGGTATAGCTTATGAATTCAGTCTCTATAAACAATATCTCCCGGGAATTTCACTTACCGAAATAAATAAGCTCGCTGACGATTGGATCCGTGAAGATAATTCAGTTATTACTGTGAGTGCTCCTGAAAAGAAAGACATTAAAATTCCAACTGAAGATGAATTAAGGAACATTTTTGAAAAGACTAAAACATCTGAAGTAACTCAATATAATGATATTGTCTCTAATCTACCCCTGATTGAAAAACCTCCCGTACCATCAAAGGTTGTAAATGAGAGTTTTAATAAAGAATTGAATTTCACTGAATATAAACTAGCTAACGGCGTTAAAATTATTCTTAAACCAACAGACTTTAAGAATGATGAGATTCAATTTTATGGTTATTGTCCCGGAGGTACATCATTATGCGACAGCGCTTCATATATTGCAGCGTCAACTGCTACTTCACTGGTTGTACAAAGCGGTATTGGGAAATTTACGCTTGACCAGCTTCAGAAAATGCTTTCCGGCAAAGTGGTTAACGTTAGTCCCTTTATTGGTGAACTTACTGAGGGGATCTCCGGCTCCTCTTCAGTTAAAGATATGGAAACTATGTTCCAGTTAATTTATCTTTATTTTACTTCCCCTAAGATTGATTCCTCTTCATATGTCTCGTTCAAAAGTAAAGTACAAACATTTCTTATGAACAGAAATGCAAGTCCGGAAACAGCCTTCAGTGATACTCTCCAGGTAACTCTCGGCAACTATAATTACAGAAGAATGCCATGGACGGAGAGCATCCTATCCAAAATGGATCCTGAGAAATCCCTGGCTTTTTATAAAGACAGATTTGCTGATGCTTCAGGTTTTACTTTCGTGTTTGTGGGTAATTTTGATAGTACCAAAATAAAGCCTCTGCTTGAAAATTATCTGGGTGGACTTCCATCTATTAAAAGGGATGATAAATGGAAGAATCTAAATATATTCCCACCAAGAGGTGTAATAAATAAACAGGTATATAAAGGTGTGGAACCTAAAAGTACTGTTAACATTACATTTTCAGGCGATTATGACTGGAACACAGAAAATAATTATGAGCTCTATTCTATGGTTGATATACTAAGAATTAAACTCAGAGAAATTTTAAGAGAAGATAAAAGCGGAACATATGGTGTAAGCATTAGTTCTTCTCCAATGAAATATCCTGAACAAAAATATATGTTAACTATCTCTTTCGGATGTGCCCCTGAAAATGTTGATGATCTTATTAAAACTACTTTTATTGAGCTTGACAGTATGAAAAATTTTACGGTTACTGATAATTATATAAATAAAGTAAAGGAAACTCAAAGAAGGGAATTCGAGGTTAATCTGAAGGAAAATAACTTCTGGTTAAGTTCTATACAACTTTATACTTATTTTGGTAATGACTTTTCACTCCTCATGAAATATCCGGAAAGGGTAAATGCACTAAATAGCAGTCTTGTCCAAAAAGCCGCACAGAAATATTTTGATAATAAGAATTATATACAAGTTGTATTATATCCGGCAAAGTAAATTTTTTTAACCTTCGAGGTTTTCATCAACCTCGAAGGTTTAGATTTGCCAACAATCCATTATTCCAATAATCCATTATTCCAATAATCCATTATTCCAATAATCCATTATTCCATCAATCCATTATTCCAGCAATACATCATTCCATTTCCTACCAGTTTTGGGTATTGATTTTAATCCAAGGCTATTTTACTTTCAGTTTGTGCATAACGGCATAGGATTGTTGCCCATGAAAATGTATAATTCTCTAAAACTAAATCTTAAGGATAATTTAGATTAAATGAAGTACTTGCTTTCTTTTACAGTTATACTTCTTCTTTCCCTTTCTTCCTGCCGGGAAGATATTATCAATCCTCAGAATACCGGTGGTAATATTAATGAGCCGGTAGCGGTTTCTACCGGCTCTGCATATATCTTCTCAATAAATGGAGAAAATATTTCTTATACGGTTGATTATTCCCCTAACTTATCCTCAACTAACAATTATGTATATTTAAACTTGACGAATTATACTTCAGGTGGTATAGTTATTACTGTTTACAATCCAGGAGGCTCAACAATATTTAGTAACGGTATCAACAATAATGTCGATAATAATACTTTTGCCATTTTCGCTCAGGATGTTAATAAAATACAGTTCTCCTTCGTTAATTTTACAGGCAAATTCAGATTTGAGATTGCTCCCATAAATTGAATCAATTTTTTTAGAACCCCTATTTTATTTGTCTTTTCTTAATTATCTTAATCATGTATTACAGAAGGGTTTATGTAATTTTTAGTCTTTAAGGAGAATTAAGTGAAAAGATATTTTTCGCAGAATGAAACATTGTCGTCTTTAACCAGGGAGCAGATTCAGGATAAATACAAATGGAATCTTCAGGATATATACACATCTGATGAGTTATGGGAGAAAGATTTTCTTTGGGTTGATAATAATATTTGCGGGTATGATAAATATATAGGTAAACTTGGTGAGAGCGTTGAAACTATGCTTTCATTTTTTAAGTTTGACGATGAAATAGGTATCAAAGTTGAGCGGCTCTACTTGTATGCCATGCTCAATAAAGATGCCGATATGCGGGTGCCGGGATATCAGGCAATGGATATCAGAATAAAATCCCTTTACTCAAAAGTATCAACTGCCAATTCCTGGGTTAACCCGGAGCTTTTACTGATACCCGACGATAAACTTATAAACATGCTCCAATCCAACGAAGAACTTAAGATATATGAACAATCTATTCGGGAGCTGCTGCGTAGAAAATCCCATACTTTAAATAAAGAGCAGGAAGAACTTCTGGCTCTTGCCGGTGAGATTATACAGGTACCTTATAATACTTATTCCTTACTCACGAATGCTGATTTTAAATTTGATAGCGTAGTTGATGATAAAGGGAATGAATCTGAAATGTCTCATGCTAAATTTTACGCTGCTATGTATTCAAGAGACAGAAAATTCAGAGAAAACGCCTATAAAACTTATTATAAGCCTTATATAACTTATTTGAATACATTCTCGGCTCTATTTAGCGGTAATCTAAAGGGAAATATATTTAACGCAAAAGCCAGAAAATATTCATCTGCTCTTGAATGTGCATTGGACAGGAATACTATACCTGTATCTGTTTATGAGAATCTTGTCAGCTCTGCAAATGAAAATCTTAAACCCCTTCATGAATGGGCAGAATTAAAAAAGAAAATTCTGAATATCGATGAACTCCATCCATACGATGTTTATGTGAGTCTCTTTTCTCCGAAAAAAGAAATCACTTATACTTATGAAGAAGCGGTTGAAATTGTCTGCAAATCCCTTGAACCGCTTGGCAGTGAATATCAGGCAACTCTAAGGAAAGCATTTAACAACAGATGGATCGATGTTTACGAAACCCCCGGTAAAAGAAGCGGCGCGTATTCTTCAGGGACAACTTTCGGGGTTCATCCATATGTACTGCTAAACTGGACAGGTCTTCTTAATGATGTCTTTACTCTTGCTCACGAGATGGGGCACAATATGCATTCCTTCTTTACGGGGGCTAACCAACCCTATGTGTATTCTAATTATACTATTTTCCTTGCTGAGGTTGCTTCAACTTTTAATGAATCTCTACTTTTAGACTATCTTATTTCAAACTCTAAATCAAAAGAAGAAAAACTATTCCTGTTGGAAAAATACCTTAATAATATTACCTCTACTTTCTATAGACAGGTAATGTTTGCTGAATATGAAAAGTCTGTTTATGACCATACGGAAAAAGATGAAGCCCTTACTTTTGATATTCTGAGTAAAATGTATAAAGATTTGTATCAAAAATATTGGGGACCGGCAATGGTGCTTGATAAGGAAGAAGAAACCACATGGGCAAGAATTCCGCATTTTTATTATAACTTTTATGTTTACCAGTATGCTACCGGATTTGCCGCTTCAGAAAAACTCTCTGAGAAAGTAAGGACAGAAAAACAACCTGCAGTAGATAAATATCTGCGCTTCCTTAAATCCGGAAGCTCTGATTATTCGATAAATATACTTAAGAATGCCGGTGTTGATATGAATTCTCCTGAACCGGTTATTGCTACTACCAGAAAAATGGAATTCCTTTTAAAGAAGTTAAATCATTATTGTAAAATTTACGGTGTCATAATATGAAAATATATACAAAACGCGATCTTAATGAATATCATATGTCCCTGACATATGACGATATAAGTTTAATTCCGACCGAAGTATCAAGAATAAAATCACGAACGGAAACAAGTACTGCCTGTAAATTTCTTGGAATGGATATGGCGCTGCCTGTTACATCAAGCCCTATGGATACTGTTACAGGAATCGAAATGGCTGTTGCGTTAAATTCATTCGGATGCCTGGGAATTCTGAACCGGTTTGATTCTTCCCTTGATGATGTGCTTAAAGGAAACGGGCAGAGTGAAAGCATAAATGGTGTTTCTGTTGGATTAACGACATCGCTTAATGATATAGAAAAACTTGTTGCACATGGTTATGTTATTTGCCTTGATACAGCAAACGCAAACAATAATGAAGTCCTTCGCAAAACTGAAGAAATAAAAAAGAAATTTAATGTAAGACTTATTATAGGCAATATTGCACATGGCGGAAGTCTGAAGCAGCTTGAAGATGCCGGAGCTGATGCTGTTCGAGTAGGCATTGGAAGCGGCAGCGTTTGTTCAACATCAATACAAACAGGAATTGGAATCGGTCAGGTTTCTTCTCTACTTAATGTTTTGTTTGCCCGAAGTGCAAATAATCTAAAGATTTCCATTATTGCTGATGGTGGAATAAAGAGTGCCGGCGACGTTGCCAAAGCAATTGCTCTAGGTGCCGATGCTGTTATGCTTGGCAGAATGCTATCCGGTACAAAAGAAACACCGGGCGAAGTAATTAAATACAGTGGACAGCTATGGAAAAAGTACCGCGGCTCTGCATCCTTTGGAGTTAAGATGCGTAATGAATTTATTGAGGGGGAAGAAACAATGGTTGCATATAAAGGTACGGTCAAAAATGTTATAGACAGCATCTCCGACGGACTCAAAAGTTCAATGAGCTATATGAATTGTTTCACTCTTGATGAACTCCGTAAAACTGAAACCTTTGCAGTGCTAAGTAATAGTTCATACCTCGAACGCCTCCCCAAAGTTTAATTTACCTGTCATTCCCGCGAAAGCGGGAATCCCCTTAATAAACTTGTAATCCACAATACCCATTGTCATTCTGCACGTCTCAAGTAAGGTGTAAGCGGGAGAGAAGCGGGAGAAGGTAAGGAGAACAGGCCGTTTTAGCGTAAAAGAGCGTAAAAAGGCGTAAAACAGCGTAGAGATAATTTAAAATAGGGGAACAATTTGATAAGCATTTTTATAGAAACTATACCATTTCTTTATTAAAAAGTATAAAAATAATCAATCTAAGTCAAATTTATTGAATTTCATTTGGAGGTCATAATTAAATTAGCCCAGTCCTTCAGGACTGGGGTATATGGAATAAAGTTAAAATTACTTATGCCATTTATGGCATTAAAACGAATTAATATATTATTACCTGTTATTCTGTTATGTCATTACTTTGATGAATAAAGTCATTGCCTCTTGTTATTATTCCATCACTAAAGAGAAATATTAAATAGTAATTCTATAACTAATAATTTATTTTAACATATCACAAAATTTTGAATACTATGAAAACCAAATTCTTACTACTGTTCTTACTTTTTATATCTGTCTCTTTTTTGATGAATGCTAAAGATGACAAAGAGAAAAAAGATACTTCACTTGCAGAAATCATCGGTGGACTTAAATGGAGAAATATCGGCCCCGCGTTTACTTCCGGCAGAATAGCTGACTTTGCAGTTAACCCTTCAAATCATAATGAATACTATGTAGGCGTTGCAAGCGGTAATATCTGGAAGACCACAAATGGCGGTACTACATTCGATCCTATATTTGATTCTTACGGCGCGTATTCAATCGGATGCCTTACTATTGATCCTAATAATCCATTTGTTGTTTGGGCAGGAACCGGTGAGCATAATTCTCAAAGAGCATTAGGATACGGAGATGGTGTTTATAAAACTATTGATGGCGGAAAATCATGGAAGAATATGGGGCTAAAAGATTCACGCCAGGTTGGCGGAATCGTAGTCGACCCCCGTAATTCAAATATCGTTTTTGTAGCTGCCGAAGGTTCTGTATGGGGACCCGGCGGAGACAGGGGATTATATAAATCCAACGACGGCGGCAAGACATGGAAAAAAACCCTTAACATCAGTGATCAAACCGGTGTGAATAATATTCTTTATGATCCACGGAACCCTGACGTTATGTATGCTACTTCAGAACAAAGAAGAAGACATGTATATACTAAAATCGGAGGAGGTCCGGAAACTTCTGTTTATAAATCAACAGATGCAGGTGAAACATGGGACAAAATAGTGAATGGACTTCCTAAAGTTGATATGGGTGGAATTGGAATTGCTATCTCCCCCGCGAACCCAGATATACTATATATAGTTGTTGAAGCTGCTGATAGTAAAGGCGGAACTTTCCGTTCCACAAACCGCGGCGCTTCATGGGAAAAGATGAATGACTACACTGCACAGGGACAATATTTCAATGTCCTTGTCTGCGATCCCAAGAATCCTGATAAAGTTTATAACATGGATACTTATTCCCAGATTACTCTTGATGGTGGTAAAACCTGGAAACCAATCGGGGTTGTGGACAGACATGTTGATGATCATGCAATGTGGATAGATCCTCAGATTACAGATCATTTTATTATCGGCGGTGACGGTGGTGTTTATGAAACATTTGATGCCGGGAAAAATTATAACTTCAAAGCTAATTTACCTGTTACCCAGTTTTACCGTGTTGCTTTGGATAACTCAACACCTTTCTATTATGTTTTCGGAGGCACACAGGATAACAACAGTATGGGCGGTCCCTCCGCTACTTTAAACAGCGACGGAATTATTAATAGCGATTGGTTTATTACAAACGGAGGTGATGGTTTCTTTTCCGCAGTTGATCCTGAAAATCCAAATATTATTTATGCTGAATCCCAATACGGCGGAATGGTAAGATATGACAGAACAAGCGGAGAAATGATTGACATAAGACCCGAACCACCGAAAGGAGATTCAACTTATAAATGGAACTGGAATACTCCCTTATTTATTTCTCCGTTCAGTAACACCAGAATTTACTGCGGTGCAAATAAAGTATTCAGATCTGATGACAGGGGTGATTCCTGGAAACCTGTAAGTGGTGATCTTACGGCTAAAATTGACAGAAATTCATTTCCGGTTATGGGTAAATACTGGAGCATAGACGCAGTTGCAAAAGATAAATCCACTTCACTATATGGTGAAATTGTTTCGCTCATAGAATCGCCTGTAAAAGAAAACCTGCTTTATGCCGGCACAGACGATGGTCTTATTCAGGTAACAGAAAATGCAAAAGATTGGAGTAAGATTGACGATTTCCCAGGCATACCGGAACATACTTATGTAAGTCATATATGCCCGTCTAAATTTGATGCAAACATAGTCTTTGCTTCATTTGATAATATACTTCGCGATGATTTCAAACCTTATTTACTTAAGAGTAATGATAAAGGAAAATCCTGGACATCAATAGCAGGCAACCTTCCGGAAGCTGGAACTGTCCATACTATTGAACAGGATTTTGTTAACCCGGATCTTCTTTTTGCCGGAACTGAATTCGGTATTTTTGTTACGACAGATGGCGGAAAGATGTGGACTAAAATGAAAAATGGACTGCCGACCATACCTGTAAGAGATATTGCTATTCAGAAAAGAGAAAATGATTTAGTAGTCGCAACATTCGGCAGAGGATATTATATCCTTGATAATTATACACCATTAAGAAATGTAAATGATGATTTAATAAAAAAAGATGCGTTTGTTTTCCCTGTGAAGGATGCTTTAATGTATATTCCTTTTGTTGGAAGGTACGGACAAGGAGCTTCATATTTCAAAGCTCCTAACCCTGAATTCGGAGCTACATTTACTTATTATCTTAAAGACGTTCCTAAGACTCTGACTGAAATTAGAACAGAAAAAGAAAAGGAATTATTTAAAGATGGAAAACCAATCTATCAACCTACCGATGAAGAAATAAGAAAAGAAAAGGAAGAAATAAATCCTTATCTGGTTTTCACTGTGAAAGACGAGGCAGGGAATATAGTTCGCAAGTTATACAAAGATGCAGCAAAAGGGATTAATAGATTAAGCTGGAATCTCGAATATTATTCTACTTCCCCGATATCAGACAAAGAAAAATTCAATCCTACTGCAAAAGTAAACAGCAGCACGTTTGCTATGCCTGGTAAATACAGTGTATCAATGGCAATTATTACAAGGGATGGTGTTAAAGATCTTGCCGGACTGGTTCAGTTTAATATAGTTCCATTGAAAAACACTACTTTGCCTGCTGCTAACAGGGAAGAGCTCGTAGCGTTTCAGAAACAGGCATTTGAGATGTTTAGAGAAGTCAGTGGTGCAGAAGGATTCCTGAAAGTTATGAAGAAGAAAATTGTGGATATTAAATACGCGATAAATGTAACTCCCGAAATCCCGGTTGAGTTAATGAATAGAGCAGATAATATATCCAGGGAACTGGAAACTATCAGTCTTAAATTCACAAGGAGTTCTGACAGACCGAGTGCTGAAGAAAATCCTCCTTCACTTGTTACTTTTAATGAAAGACTTGGTGTATTGGCTTATACTCATAACCGTTCCACTTCTAACATCACGCAAAATGAAAGAAATGCATACAGTGCATTAGTTTCTGAATTCCCATCAGTACTTGACAGAATAAAATCGATCAATAATATTGATCTTAAAAATCTTGAATCGGAATTGGAAAAATATAATGCCCCCTGGACTCCCGGCAGACTACCGGACGTAAAACTAAAGTAGTTAGTTATTCATTGTCATCCCCTAAATATTTTGTCATCCCCGCGAAAGCGGGGATCCCATTAATGAACTGTATACTATTCTATTTTTCCCAAGCGTGTCATTCCCGCGAAAGCGGGAATCCATTCCTATTACCTCCTACATATACCACTTAACTTTTATTGTCATTCTTCTCTATTAATTGTTCTTCCGAATTCACGGCCTTATCTTTACTCCATACTCCATACTCCATACTTTCCGTATTCCCGGCCTCAAATTATTGGCGTTAAGAAAATTCAGTATTGTTTGAACTTAGAATAATCTAATGAAGAAGATGAGGAAATTTGTTTGAGCCCGCCTAAGGCGGGCGAGTTTATTTCCGCCACTTAAATTTATAGATAGGATAAACGGAGCGCTGAATTTTTAGCCAATGATTTGCAGCCGATATTTCTTTTGTTTCTTTTCTTTGTGCCAAAGAAAAGAAAGGCTAATATTCAAAGAAAAGTAAGTATAAACATTTTTGATATGCTGGTACAATTACCAGTATATATTTCCCCATTCCAACCCCTAAACAACTTTCCTCATAAAACCTCAAATAAACAGTCTTTTTGTTAAAGTAAAATAGTTTAAATTTTTAGTAATTGTACTGATGCATTGTATATTAAATCTTTTTAATTTTGGCGTAGAAATATTTTATAGGAGTCAGGATGATCAGGTTTATGCTTCTACTAATGTCTCTTCAGGTTTTCCTTTTTATTTACAGGTCCAGATTATTAAAAATAATTTGTCTGTTGTCTTTTCTTTCTATCAACATCTATTCACAATCCGATTCATCAGATCTTATAATAAATCGTTTTGGAGGGCACCAATACCTAAAGACGAAAAAAGAGTTGCTGTTGATGAATAAACCAGGAGTTGATGGTAACCTTATTATTCAGCTTGATACTCTCCATACTCAATATACAAAAAATAAATATTTTATCTGGAATAGCCTCCCTATTACTTCTAATTTCAGAATGCCAATTCTCGATGCAGATAATAATGGTAAACTGGAGTGCTATGGCGTTAAACCTTATACTGATTGGGTAAATGGTTATATATATGATTTAAACAAACCCCCTAAGCTTCTTCATACATTTGTAGATTCATTCAGATGTTTTTGGGATGCGACATCAATTAAAGGGGACGGGACAAAAGATTTAGTCGGATCAGGTAATTTTAATAAAATGTTATTCTATAAGCAGGGTGCTCCAAATAGATTAATAACTGAACCTGATTTTGTTTTCAATCCAAATGAGCAAGCTCAGCAGCCGGATAACCTTACTTTTTATGATATAGACGGTGATGGAGTTCCTGAACTGATTTATAATATTTTTGGTGGTAGCATGGATAGTGCATTTGCTGACGCGAATAATGTGGCAAAATATAATCCTATAATAAACAACTATGAAATTGTTTATTATAACCGTTCTATGCCTGACTTTTATACTTTCGGTATAGCAACGGGAGATTTTGATGTTGATGGAAAAGGAAATTTTGCCACCGGAAGTATTGAAGGAAAAATGTTAATATATGAACATGTTAACGATAATAACTATAAGGTTGAATTTCAGCAGCAATTAGAATGCTTTAACCTTTATCTTCAGGGATTCTCACATGATATGGATGGCAACGGGAAACCGGAATTATGGGTTGGGGGCGATTTCAGCAGTTCAATTTATGGCGGAGTGACCAGAATATTTGCATTCGAACCAACAGATAATGAAAGCTATGAACAGGTCTACCAGATTGATATTAGGGGTTTATTTGCTTTAAGCATTGGAGACATAAGAGTTGCTGATTTCGATAACGATGGTAAAGAAGAAGTTATGGTTAGAAACGGAAATTATATGTTCTTTTTTAAAAACAAAGGACCAAAAGATTATTATTGTGATTTTATATATGAAGATCCAATGTCTGATACTACAAAAACCAGTCAATGGGGGACAGATGCAAAAGATCTGGATAATGATGGAATTCCTGAATTATTAAGTTTTAATACAGTAGGAGAACATTCCCGGGCATCAACACTAATATTGAAAAGAAGTTCAATTGTGGGTATATCAAAAGAGGAAGATAACCTGCCGCATGATTTTAAATTATATCAGAATTATCCTAATCCTTTTAACGGGATGACCAAGATTAAATATTCGGTACCGAAACAATCTAACGTTAGAATAATAATAAGGGACTTATTAGGGCGGGCAGTAAAAACCCTATTAAGCGATTCCCGCACCCGCGGAGTATATGAATCTATTTGGGATGGGACAGATGATAACAACCGGAGTGTAAGCTCTGGAGTCTATTTTATCTCTATGGAATCACCAGGTTATAATAATTCACTAAAACTTATTTTATTAAAATAACTTAGAGGTTACATATGAAACATTTGATTTTCTTTCTTTTGCTTTTCTCAACCACTTTTGCACAAAATTGGCAAAATGAATTAACACTTTTTAATATTCCTTCACAATGTAAAATAAATTCGGCTGTTACCAATACTGGTATTCATATCATCTATATGCACAATGGAGGACTTAAATACGGCTTGTCTCTTTCAAATGGGACAATAATTAAAAAAGATATAGTAATCGAAAATGAAGGCACTGGATGTTCAAAGCCGGCTATCGCTTCCATAAATAATGCGGTTTATGCTTTTTATATTAAAACAAATAATATATATATGGCTAAAAGTTCTAATTTGGGTGATTCCTGGACCATCAATTCCTCATCTTATCCATTAATAATTTCAAATTGCGATACTTTAATTGCATTACCGGAGGATACTTATATTAAATATAGTTTGGTCTGGAAATGGTAGCGTTCATTATGTACGATTTAATTATGATATGCAACCAACCTGGACATATTATAAAAAGGTTTCAGACACTGAAATTGGGGCTTGTGATATTCCCGCAATTGCACTTTCGCAAGATAAAATACATATAAGTTACAGGCACTTTCCAGTTGCAAAAACTAGAGATATGCTTAAGGCTGATTACTCGTGGTCGATTCCACAGGTAGTTGCAGATGTTCCTATGAACATGCAAGTTATTTATCAGAATATATTCTCAATTAATAACCAACTTCACTGTTTAATAAAATATTTATATTTTCCACCTTGTTGTGGTAATGGAGATTTATCCAGTAGGTTTGTGCATTATATAAGATCAACTGATAATCTTACCTGGGAACTTGTTGGGACTTTCTTATCAGCAGATTATACCTATAATGAAGTATCAGTTCTAACAACAAACAATAAAATTCATTTAATATATTACGATCATGACAATGCAATCTGGATGCACAGAACTTTTGAAAATGGCGATTGGTCAGATCCAATTTCAGTCAATATAGGGTTTCGTTATTCAAAAACTCTTAATGCCGTTGGGAATAATCTTTATTTAACTTTTAATGATGATGAGGAGACTCCTTCAGCAGTTATGATGCATCAATATTATGATGCTCCAATTATACCAGCAAATTTCATATTATCAACTTCGACCGGGAATCATCCTTTATTAACGTGGGCATTTACTGAACCGGAAGTTTATTATAATAGTTACAATGGTTATCGATTAGAAAAAAGATTGGGATTAAGTGAAAGCCCGTATAATTGGGGGTCATGGACTTCGGTAGTAATGTCGGGTTCAATAAATCAATACGAGGATGTTGATGTAACCAGATCTCAAGGTTCTTCTCCATTAATGGCCGAATATAGATTAAAGGCATATGATAACGTCAATTATTCACCTTACACTAATTCCCTCGATTTTTCATACAATAATTGGGGAGAAAAAATTGTAGGGAAAAATAACGGCAAGAATTTAAACTCTTATAATTTATCTCAGAATTTCCCCAATCCATTTAATCCATCTACAGAAATATCCTATCAGCTTCCATCGGATGGATATGTTAAATTAAAAGCATATAATATGATGGGACAGGAAGTAATGACACTTGTTAATGGATTCAAAGAGAAAGGTATCCATAGCGCCACTTTTAATGCCGGAAACCTGGCAAGCGGTTTATACATCTACAAACTTGATGCAGACAATTTTACTCAGGTTAAAAAAATGCTATTAACCAAGTAAACAATTAACATACGGGATAAGAAGCTATACTTCTTAGATTACGTGCGGGGCTTTGCAGTCCCGCTTTTTTTGTTCCCTTCTAATATGAAAAATAAAAGGTGGTATGAAGTTGTAAAGATGAACTTTCTACTCCTTATTTACCGGCCTCAAATTATTGGCGTTAAGAAAATTCAGTATTGTTTGAACTTAGAATAATCTAATGAAGAAGATGAGGAAATATGTTTGAGCCCGCCTAAGGCGGGCGAGTTTATTTCCGCCACTTAAATTTATAGATAGGATAAACGGAGCGCTGAATTTTTAGCCAATGATTTGCAGCCGATATTTCTTTTGTTTCTTTTCTTTGTGCCAAAGAAAAGAAAGAACAGCTTCAAAGAATTTGAATATAAAAAAAGGCTGCCGTTATTGCGACAGCCTTTTTTATAGGATACATGGTACAACACTTTACGCTAATTTCAGTTTATGCATTTTCTCATTAGTCTCAGAATAAAACTCATAAATATTTAACTTGGGGTTACTTAGCTTAATTTTTCTGATTGGTTTTTCGATTTCCGGTTCAGCTTCAGTAATAGATTTTTGTTCAACCTTTATAGGATTTACAATTTCAAATCTTCCATAAACCTGAGGTTTATTTAAGTTAGAGTTTTGTTGGATTTGAATATCATCTTTCTTTTCCGGTAGGTTTTTTTTATCATCATTTACAATTTCTTCAATAATAATATCATTGTAAGCGCTTTGCATATTTACTCTTAGATAAGGTTTTATCCTTGAGCGATCTTTAATTTTAAATATTGTATAAGCAGTTAAAATGAACACGAAAGACACTACCGAGAAAATTGACAGCGATGATTTTATTATTTCCATTAACTCCATGGGGAACCTGATCTCTTTTTTTTATGAAGATTAGCCAACTATTATACCAATAGAAAAAGCCGCAATTCAGGCCGCAAATGAAGTATAGGGTAATTATAATTTGAGATTTGTCTCAATATGAGAAGTTGAAAAAATATTACTATGGACTCGATATTCTGAATTTTATTTACTACATTTGGTTGCCTTTTTCTGTAGTGTCATAAATCATTCATTTAACCGGCATGATTGCTTTTACCACTATCGTTTGATAATTTAAGTTATTGAAAAACAATAAGTTATCATACAATTCATATTTGATGAGGTAAAAATCATGACCAAGGCTGATATAGTCGATAAAGTTGCGGCTGGTACAGGATTGACGAAATTAGAGACCGAAGCCATAATTGAAGGCTTTATAAAAACAGTTATTGAATCTCTTACAGAAGGAAAAGGCATAGAAATTAGAGGGTTCGGAAGTTATAAGGTAAAAAAGAAAAATGCCCGTCATGCCCGAAATCCCAAAACCGGTGAACAGGTACATGTGCCCGAGCATTATGTTCCGACATTTAAGTTCTCAAAAGATTTTAAAGTGTTGGTAAATAATGGAATGCTCAATTTAAATACGAATTAGATATATGATTAATTTCTGCCCGGAATGCGGGTTCAAGTTAGAAAAAGATTATCGTTTCTGTCCAAATTGTGGTATCGAATTAGAACAGAAAAATAATGAGACAAATAAAAATAGTTCCGGGTCGTCTCATCCCGTTAAAATCCAGAATGTTAAAAAGAATAAAGCAGCAGTTACTGATGCTGCTCCGCCTAAACTAAGTATTAGGACATTACTCTTAATTATTAGCGTAATACTTGGCTTTGTAATAATTACACTTTTTGCTTCTGGAGTATTTGATTTACCAAAAGTAAGTTCTGTAAATCAGGCGCCGGTTACAAATAATCAAAGTTCCGGTGTTGATCTGTCAAAAGTGCAGGATATTAAAGACCTTGAAGATAAGGTAGCTGCTAATCCAAAAGATTACCAGATTCTTCTGCAATTAGCCCATTTAAAAAATGATTCAGGATTACCTGAACAGGCAATTGTTAATTACAAGCAATACCTGGCAGCAAACCCCACTGATGCAGATGCAAGAGTTGATATGGGAGTTTGTTATTACAACCTGAAGAATTATGATGAAGCTATTGCTGTAATGAAAGAAGCAATTAAATATAAACCGGATCATCAAATAGCTCATATGAATTTAGGTGTTGTGTATATGGCATCCGGTAAAATGGATGAAGCAAAGAAATGGTTTCAGAAAGCAATTGACCTTGGCCCGGATAATGAAATTGGACAGAAAAGTAAAGAATTATTAGAATCACATAAATAAAAACGAAGGAGTATCCTAATGCCTTGTGGTAAAAAAAGAAAGCGGCATAAAATGGCAACACATAAGAGGAAAAAAAGATTAAGAAAGAATCGTCATAAGAAAAAGATAAGATAATAATCTTTTATTAAAGGAAGATGGTACCATAAAAAGTTCATCTTCCTTTCTCTTTATGCCAACTTAGCTCAGTTGGTAGAGCAACTCATTCGTAATGAGTAGGTCGCCGGTTCGACTCCGGCAGTTGGCTCCAATAAAGTTACCAAAAAAAACCATTTAGCTATACTTTTTCGATACCATTATGGCAAAAACAATCGTAGTATAAATTACTATCAAGATTATTATGCTTGAATTTTGAAAATGGTTGTTGAAAGTTTTTACGAACCTATGGAGCCCGGATTATATCTATAAAAAAAAATTAAGAATGATTTGTTGAGGCATATTTAATTACTTAATTTAAATTAAGAAATAATCAGAGCTATGTAATGAAACATTTCGTAAGAAATATCTTATTTATTTGGTTTTTTTTTACTGGCCTTCCAATCTCTATTCTTCTTGCGCAATCCCCTTTATTGACAACATTAGAACCTGTCGTTACGAAAACATACATATACAAGGAAACTCCGACTTCACCAATGACGTATCAGGCAAAAGTAGTTTTCTTTGGCATGGTAAATCCAAATGGAGGTACCGATACTGTTTATTTCGAATATGGGCTTACTACAAGTTATGGCGGTACGGTGATGGCACAACCTGCCATAGTGGAAGGTAACAGTCCGCTTCAAGTTAATGCCAATGCAATTTTAAATAACTGCGATCAGTTTAACTATTGCCGCATAAAGGTAGTTTCTTCGACCGGAACATACTACGGATCTGATTTATATTTCGAGCCATTCACTGATGATCCTACTCAAAAGTTAATTTTTATTCCAGTATGCTCTGACGACCCTGCCAAATCAAATTTACAAATTTTAAATAATAGTCCGATTTTCGATGTTTCAATAACGTGCTCGGATGGAACAAATAGTATAACTCAAACAATACCATCGGGTGGCGGTACATATACCTTTACTTGCAACAAATACACATCAGAAAGTATCTATATCAATTATACCAATCCGTCCGGCACAATAACATATCCGTTCTTCTTTCGAACAATTCCTTCCGATAACGATTTAAGTACGGAACCTTCGTCACCCATAAATAATATTGATATTACTCCATCCGGTTTTAATATTAGTAAAGACTCAACATTCTTCACGATATATAATAGTAACAATGTTGATGTAGAGCTAACAATTTTAGGCCCAATAAATCAATTTACAGTTATCGTTCCTAAAAATACTAATCGATTTTTAAAATGGCGTGGCTACGGCGAATATTTAATTTATTATAACAACGTATTGATCGGAGATTTTAGTGCGCCGCTTTTTCTTAATAGATTTTCAGATTCAAATACTGAAAATGTATTATTATATCAGCGTACTAATTTTACACTTTACAGTTGTCAGGACAACATTAACCTGGAATCATCTGCAAGTACGCTTACTGTTCAAGTATTGGGTGATACTTATAATTGTGTTGCATTTTCTAATCAAACGTGGCTTATTCCATTACCTACCACATATTTAAGTTCGCACTCACTTAATTTCGACGTAAATGAAAATACGACAGGGCAAGATCGTACTGCAATAATTGAATTCTCATATATTGGTGGAAAGTCTCCTTATTACCCATATGATAATGTCTGGAATCAGAAATATGTTACGGTGAAACAATACGGTTCTGCATTACCCACATCGCATCTTGCACTGCATCTAAGTTCAGATAAAGGAGTGGTTACGCTGGGTCCTTCGGTAACGGAATGGGATGATATTTCGGGCAATAATAATAATGCATTACAAAATACAGGCGCCAACCAGCCAATACTTGTATCCAGTCCAATGAATGGAAATCCGGTGTATACGATTCAACGGCTCCACATCCAAATTAACTTTGCCGACTTCTACAACACTTGGAATTCAAAACAATCCTTATGAACTGTTTATTGTTGCAAAATCAAATTCAAGTGATATTCAGTTTTTGATGAGTGGTAATTCTATAGAGCAATATGAGTATCATATCAATGGCGTCGGTGCAAGGTTTATTCCTATTACGGCCACATACCTTGATAAAGGAACAACCGGTACATACTCCGATGGAAACACTCATGTGTTTAGTGCGCGCGCATCTGCTTCAGGCGGTTCTGTTCGTGTAGATGGTATCGATGGAGGAATGTCGATCACCAATATTCTTTCATCCAATGCAGGAGTGTTGCAGCTTGGTGTACGGAGCTGCGATAATTCGTACTATTTCAACGGCGATATAGCTGAAGTAATTCTGTACAATGCGGTATTGAGCAGTACAGACCGGAATACAGTTGAACAATATCTAGCCAACAGGTATGGATTTCCAGGCGGCGTCCTGCCTGTTGAGCTTACAAGTTTTACGGCAGCTGCCACCGATGGAAAAGTTATGCTCGACTGGAAGACCACGACTGAAGTAAATAATTACGGGTTTGAAGTTCAGCGGTCAGTTAATAATAACTGGGTGAAAATTGGATTTGTACTGGGGCACGGGAACAGCAATTCCCCTAAGAATTATTCCTTTACTGATAATCCCACGGGTGGAAAAAAATTCAAGTACAGACTTAAACAGATCGATCCCAACGGGAAATTTGAATATTCAAGCGTCGTCAATGTATCTATCGATGTGCCGGCCAATTTCGCAGTAGCACAGAACTATCCGAATCCATTTAATCCCACAACAGTTATTAATTATCAGCTGCCGATTTCTGGTTATGTAACTCTCAAAGTCTTTGATATGCTTGGTAGAGAAGTTGCAACCCTGGTTAATGAAAAAAAAGTTGCCGGTAATTATAGCGTTACATTTAACGGCAACGCACTATCTAGCGGGGTGTATTTTTACCAGTTGAGATCAGGTTCGTTCGTTGAGACTAAAAAGCTCACTTTGATGAAATGATTGCCGAGCAAAGCTTAGAGGAAGCAATACCTTTAATCTAATCTTCATTTCCGACCATAATTACCGGTGCTCCACCTGACGAAATTCTATGTGCATCTTTAGCTAATTCCTGCATTGCTGGAGAGGACATTGCCGCTCCAGTGCCTAAACATTAGTACACCCCGGGGCCTAAAATAGTACACTCTTCGGCCTAATGAAGTACACAGCGGTAAATACACGAGGCCGAAAGGGTAAGAACCTAAGGCCTAAGATTGTTTACTTCAAGTAGACTTTTCCTTTTGTGGAAGGCCTACTCAGGTACAGAAACTATATTAGGTTTACATAAAAGCAATTTATCTAAAAAGCTCCTAATGTTAAATAAGCTATAACAATGAACGATAAGATAATCAATTAAATGCCCCTACAAACCACGATCATTTCAAAACCGGTATAAATGTACCCCCTGCCATTATTTTTGCGGCTACGACGATTTTTGTGTACTAAAGTACCCCCTTCGTTTTAACAATTACAGACTGGATTTAAGCCTTAGGAAATTTCAATTGGAATCTGAAGGGAAATTGGCAAAAAATTAATGGCTAAATGTCTTACATAGGTCTTACCGAGGTCTTACCAAAATAGTGCACCGGAAATGAAGGATTTTTTCCGGAAAAATGGCCATTTATAATATCGTTTTCCTAATGGGATTAGGAATGGTTTTACGGTTTTGTAGGAATGACACACGGGATTAATAAGTGTTTAGGGGGATCCCCGCTTTCGCGGGGATGACACACGGGATTAAAAAGTGTTCAGGGGATACCCGCTTCCGCGGGTATGACAAAAATGAGATGCCTCCGCAGGAATGGAAAGTTAGAGAATCTAATTATTTAACTTTACTGATAGTTCGCTTATGTAGAACTTGATATAAATCTAATAAGATTATTGTATATGTATACTTATAAGTTTGCCTCAGATCTTATGTCATTTTAGTAAAAGTCGAGAATTTCTCCCCACCAATATTCTATTCCAATTTTTGAACTGATTCTGGTGAAATATAGCAACATTCGTAATATTTTATGAGAATTTATAAAATATTTCTTGACATTAGAGCTACTTTTTAGCTATTTTTGGAGTGTAGTGGGGAAAAGTGGTAAATAATGTCAATGGAGAACTTGACCAATGTTCAGAGGACAGTACACATATTCGATAGACGCAAAAAGTAGAGTCAGTATTCCTGCAAAATTAAGGAAACAACTTTCCCGGAATCTAATGAGACTTTCATTATGAAACAGGGTATTGCTAAATGTATAGAATTATATCCTCTCGATCAATGGCAGCTGCAGGAAGAGAAACTCAAAACCTTAAATCAATTCAATGCCGAACATACTTTGCTTCTGCATATGCATCTTCAGAATGTTTTTGAAGATTCGCTCGATAATCAGGCAAGAATTCTTATCCCTCAGATTCTTCTTACTCATGCCGGAATAGAAAAAGATGTTTTGATAATAGGTTTACTGGATAAAATTGTTCTCTGGAATCCGGCTATTTATTTAGATTATCTTAAAAGTTCAGAATTGTCATATGAACAACTTGCTGCAAAAGTGATGGGATGATGAATTACGTTCATCATACGCCGGTGCTGTTTGAAAAAAGTTTAGAATTTCTGCTAACCAAAAAGGATGGAATTTATTTTGATGCCACCCTTGGTTTCGGAGGTCATTCGGCAGGGATACTTAATTATTTATCAGACAAAGGAATACTGATTGCCGCAGATGTTGACAAGGATGCATTTTCTTTTTCTGAACAAAAGTTTTCCGAAGATAAAAGAATCAAACTTTATAACATGAATTTTTCTCAGATAGATATAATATCCAAAATAGAATCTGTTATGGGGTTTGATGGAATATTTGCTGATCTGGGTGTGTCATCATTTCAATTGGATAACGAAGGTTCAGGTTTTAGTTACAGAAGTAATGCAGTTCTTGACCTTAGAATGGATAAAACAAAAGTTATAAGTGCCGCCGATGTAGTGAACTCTTTTTCAGAAGAGGACCTGGCAAACATTATCTTTAATTACGGTGAAGAAAAGAACAGCAGGAAAATCGCAAGAGTAATCTGCGATATAAGAAAAGAGAAAAGGATTGAAACAACTAAGGAATTAAGTGATATTATAACCGCTATTACTCCGCAGAGATTTCATACTAAAACTCTTTCGCGTGTATTCCAGGCTTTAAGGATTTATGTAAATGATGAACTTAATATTTTGAAATCCTTTTTGAATAAATCTTTTGATCTGTTAAACCCGGGTGGAAGGATTGTTATTCTTTCCTATCATTCACTTGAAGACCGGATTGTAAAAGAAGCATTCAAATATGAAACGCTTGATTGTATATGTCCTCCGCACAGTCCTATTTGCACATGCGGAAAGATTCCAAGGTTAAAAATATTAACAAAAAAACCGCTGGCTCCCGAGGATAGTGAAATCGAATCTAATTTCAGATCAAGAAGCGCAAAATTAAGAGCTGCTGAAAGAATTTAATGAAAAACTCAAAACCACTCATAGGATATCTGCTTGTAATTGGAGTTGTTATTACATTTTATCTACTTGGATATGTCGGTTTCAAATTAAAATGTGAATCACTTATCAGACAAAAAGTAATGGCAGAAGAAAGTTTAAGTTCAGCAAAAAACTGGAAACTGAATTTAACAGCACAATATCAGTTTCTTAATTCATCTGAGCGGATTGTTGAAATTGCGGGTAATGAACTGGGTATGGTAAAAGCTCCGGTTCCTGTTATAAAATTAAATGTGAGTAAGGATAAAATAGAAAGCGTTCAGAAAGAGATTAATTCTAAGTATGAATAAATCAAGAGTCCTGGTTGTATTATTTTTCATGTTTGCTTTTTTTGTTGCAATAATAATCAGATTGTTCAATATACAGATTTTAAAAAGTGAAGAGCTTAAATACATGGCTCAGAGGCAGCAGACGGGTATTGAAAAAATCCGCGCTGAAAGAGGATTGATTTATGACCGTAATAATGTACTGCTGGTTTATAACAGAAATGATATTTCATATTTTCTTGACTTAAGAATGGTTTCGAAAACTGAAAAGAATAAAATTGCTGACAAGTTTTCATCAGTGTTTTTGAAACCTGTTTCCTATTATATGGATCTGATGAGTGTTAATGGTAAAACCATTTGTATTGAGAAAAAAGTATCGTCAGAAAAATGTATGATGCTGAAAACCTTTAAGTCTGCAGGATTGTTTACCCGTGAAGATCCCACCAGGATTTATCAGTATAATAACACAGCATCCCATATACTCGGATATATTTCGAATGAATATCATGGCGTGAATGGTATAGAAAAAACATTTGATGAGAACCTTAGCGGCAGTGAAGGTACCATGCTTGTTGAAAAGAATGCTATCGGTGATATGATTACCGTATCGGAAGAACAAACCAAACAGGCTGTACCGGGAAATAATATCGTTCTTACGATTAATAAGTCATATCAAAAGATCCTTGAAGAGGAATTAAAAAAGGGACTTCAGAATTTTGGTGGTACTTCCGCGACAGGCATAATAATGGATCCCAATAACGGGGAAATTCTTGCTTTGGCAAACCAGATGGATTATGATCCAAATAAATTCTGGGAATATTCAGATACAGTTAGACGAAATAAAGCGATAATAGATCCATATGAACCGGGCTCAACATTCAAAACTATTACAATGTCCGCTTTACTTGATCAGAAACTTTGCAGGGATGATGAAGTAATAAATATAGATAATGGAAAGTACACTTATAATAAAGTGACTATAAACGATTCACATAATGGTTTTAAATCTTTAACGGTGAGAGGAATTCTTGAGCAGTCGAGCAATGTTGGAATGTCAAAACTCTCTCAAAGGATAGACAACGATTTATATTATAAATACCTTAGGGGATTTGGATTTGGAAACAGTACTTCATTTGGTCTTCCAGGGGAAGAAGAAGGAACCCTTAAGAATCCGACTAAATGGTCACCAATTACAAAACTATTTATGTCGTTTGGTTATGAACTAACAGTTACACCTTTACAAATTATTAATGCATATGCAGCAGTAATTAATGGCGGCACACTATATCAGCCGCAGATATTAAAAAGGATCATGGACAGCAGGGGAACAGTAATTTCTGAGAATACTCCAAAACAGATAAGAACTGTTATCTCCAAAGAAACTTCAGCCAGAATGCGTGAATATTTAAGAGGTGTTGTAGAAAGAGGAACAGGAAAGGAAGCTAAACTTGATCTTATATCAGTAGGTGGAAAAACAGGAACCTCACAAAAATTAGTTGATGGAAAATATTCCAAGTCTCATTATAATTCTTCATTTATTGGATTTTTCCCTGTAGAAAATCCACAGGTGATATGCCTGATTTTGGTTAATTCTCCTGAAAAGGGCAGATATGGTGGAATGGTTGCCGCCCCGATATTCAAAGAAATTGCAGTTAAAATATTTAATTCAGATGTGAAGTTCTTTCAATCAAAACAAATTCCAACGGTAAAACCAGAGATAAAAAACACCACATCCTCAACAAGTAATGGACAGAATACTCCGGTAATGAATGTTTCAAATATCAGTAAACCGAAGCTCAATAATGATTATGCAATTAAAAATAATCTTATGCCGGATCTTTCTAATTATTCAGTACGGGATGCAATAATTATTTTAACAAAATTGGGAGTGAAGTATAAAGTTACTGGTTCCGGTTTTGTAGTATCTCAGAGCTTAATACCCGGTGAGAAAATACAAAGTGGATTAGCCTGCAAATTATCCTGTGTAGAAACGAAATTAAATGGAGCGGTAGTATACTGATGGAATTAACCGCTTTAGTAAATGGTATCCATATCAGTCAGCTTATCGGTGAAGTGCAGCGGCAGGATGTAACGGGTATATTTTATGATTCAAGGAAAGTTACTAAAGGTTCTATCTTTGTTGCCATTAAAGGATTTAATTCGGACGGGCATAGATTTATATTGGATGCAATAAATAAAGGAGCCCTGGCTATAATTCTTGAGGATCCCAATGCAGTTCCGGATGAAATTTTTATTCATAACAGAATAGCAAAGATTTGCGTTAGAGACAGCAGGATAGCTCTTGCACAGGTTTCAAACTATTACTTTAAGGAACCGTCCAAGAAATTAAAACTCATTGGTATAACCGGCACAAACGGGAAGACCACCACCACCTATTATATTAAAAGCATTATTGAACAGGCTGAAGAAAAAGCCGGAATAGTTGGTACTATCGCTAATTATATCGGCAGCCGGGAAATTAAATCAAGTCTTACAACCCCCGAATCAAATGATCTTAATGAATTGATTTACCAGATGTACACTGAGGGTTGTTCATACGGCATAATGGAAGTATCATCCCATTCACTTATTCTTAAAAGAGTTTATGGATTAAAATTCAGCGAAGCTGTTTTTACAAATATTACAAGTGACCATCTTGATTTCCATGGTAGTTTTGAAGAGTACTTCAAGGCTAAAAAAATATTATTTGATTCACTTGAAGAATCATCTATAATAATTTATAATTCTGATGATCCTAATAGGTTAAATATAATTAAAGATTCTAAAGCCAGGTCATATTCTTACGGGATGGCAGAAAATTCAGATTTTAAGATAAGCGATATAAGATTTGATCTCTCCGGAACCTCGTTTAGTATTAATTATTCCGGAAATATTTATTCACCTCATACTTCACTCGTTGGAAGTTTCAATGCCTATAATGCTTGTGCCGCCTTTGCATCAGCCGTTTTACATGGCATATCTCCTGAAACTGCAATAGAAGGAATAAGAAATACTAAACAGGTTCCCGGAAGATTTGAAGTTATTGGTAAGGGAAGTAAAAAAGTAATAGTTGATTATTCACATACAGCCGATAGCCTTGAAAAGGCATTAAGTGCATTAAATAATATTGTAAAGGATAAAAATCCGGTCTATACAGTCTTTGGCTGTGGTGGCAACAGAGATAAGTCGAAAAGACCAATTATGGGACGTATCGCCTCTGAAATGAGTAAAAAAGTCTTTATTACATCAGATAATCCAAGGAATGAAGATCCGGATGAAATAATAAATGAAATCAGAACCGGTGTAGTAAAAAATAATTATGAAATAATAGAGAACCGGGAAGAAGCAATAAAGAAAGCAATAAAAAGCACAGAAGAGAATGCTGTTATTTTAATTGCGGGGAAAGGACATGAAACTTACCAGGAGATTAAAGGTATACGTAACCATTTCTCCGATAAAGAAATAGCCGAAAAGTATTTAGCAGAATGAAGAACATTAAAATAACATTAAAAGATTTATTTAATTTAACCGGTGCAGTGATTTATAATCCCGATAAGTATAAAGATGTTACTGCGGTTTCCATTGATACGAGAAATATTCCTGCCAACTCGTTGTTTATTGCAATTGAGGGAAGTTCATTTGATGGTCACTCCTTCATTAAAGAAGCAGTTAAAAAGGGCGCTAAGGCAGTCCTTATAAATGAAAGTAAATTATCAATTGCCGGTAATGTAAAAGTACCCTTGATAACCGTTCCGGATACTACACTTTCACTTGGTAATATAGCCGGTATCTGGAGAAGTAAATTAAATTCTAAAATTATAGCTATAACGGGAAGCGCGGGTAAAACATCTACAAAAGAAATACTTGTTCAGATCCTCAGCGAGAAATTTAAAGTCAACAAAACAGTAGGTAATAATAATAACCATATTGGTGTACCTTTAACAATTCTGAGCACAAATAATAAACACGATATACTTGTTGCTGAATTGGGCACCAATCACTTCGGGGAAATAAAATATACTGCTGATATTCTCCAACCCGATTATGCAATAATTACTAACATTGCTGATTCGCACCTTGAATTTTTCATAGACCGGAATGGTGTGTTAACAGAAAAGTGGGTCCTGGCAGAAGTAACAGAAAGCCGCAAGGGATTTGTATTTATAAACAGTGATGACGAACTGCTGAATAAGTCAGGCAATAAAATAAATAATAAATTAACGTATGCATTTAAGCATAAAGCTGATGTAAAAGGGAAAATACTGGGCTATAATGAAGAAGGACAGACTAAAATTGAACTTGTTTACGGAAAAAAGAAAATAAGTTTGTCTCTGCCTTTATACGGTGAGCAAAATGCCAAGAACCTTTTAGCGGCTGCTGCTATAGCTTTCAAATTAGGGTTAAATAACAAACAAATTACTGCAGGCGTAAAAAAACTTAAAGGCTGCGGATAAAAGACTTAACGTTAAAAAACTTAAAAGTGTAACCTTAATTGATGACACTTATAATGCGAATCCTGAATCAATGAAAGCATCTTTGGAACTGTTAGGAAAAATGACCGCATTCAAAAACAGGGTTGCTGTTTTAGGTGACATGTTTGAATTAGGTCCTAATGAGAATTGAATTGCATAAGAATTTAGAAACGGTGATTAAAGAGAATAAGATTGATTCTGTTTTAACTATAGGAAACAGAATGAAACATTTAAATGAATTATTAAAAAACACAGGAATTGAAGCAAAACATTTTAATATAAGAGAAGCAATGTCGTCTTATTTGGATAAAAGAGACTTCAGTGATTCTGTTGTTTTAGTTAAAGGATCACGCGGAATGAGAATGGAAGAATTTGTTCAGGTAATTGAAAGCAGGGATATCTAATGCTTTATTATTTACTTGAATATATCAATAAAAGATTTAATCCTCCGGGATTTGATATTTTCCGGTACCTTACTTTTAGAAGTGCTGTAGCTGCTATATTCGGTCTTATACTTTCGTTTATTTTGGCACCAAGAATAATAAAAATGCTTCAGAAACATCAGATAGGGGAAGCCAAGAAAATTGATGGTCCCAAATCTCATTGGTCAAAAGCCGGAACTCCGACTATGGGAGGAATTATTTTAATTCTATCTGTTGTGATACCTGTACTTTTATGGGCTGATCTGAAAAGTATTTACATAATACTGATATTAACCGGAACTATTTGTCTTAGCGGAGTTGGCTTTTTAGATGATTATTTGAAGGTGATAAAGAAATACCCTAATGGTCTTATCGCAAGATATAAATTGCTTGGACAGATTGTAGTAGGTTTGATAGTTGGATGTACAATTTACTTTTCGCCGCAATTTGCAGGTATAAACTCAGTAACAACGGTTCCGTTTCTTAAAGATGTAAACTTTGATTTTTCATTCATGTATATACCCGCCGTAGTATTTATAATAGCCGGAACTTCAAATGCTGTTAATTTAACTGATGGTCTTGATGGTTTAGCTATAGGTGTTACTACAATAGTAATGCTTGCATTAGCCGTGATAAGTTACATCAGTGGAAATGCCATTTATTCAGATTACTTAAATATTATATATTTACCCGGTTCAGGTGAACTGACAGTTTTTGTTGCGGCACTGGTAGGAGCATCATTGGGGTTTCTCTGGTATAATTTTTATCCGGCTCAGGTATTCATGGGAGATACCGGATCTCTGGCGCTGGGAGGAGCATTTGGAATTCTGGCTGTCTTAATTAAAAAAGAATTACTGCTTCCAATTCTTGGCGGTATATTTTTTATGGAGACCATATCAGTAATCTTACAAAGGTTGTATTTCAAGTACACTAAAAGGAAGTATGGTGAAGGCAGAAGAATTTTTAAGATGGCTCCTATTCATCATCATTTTGAAATGTTGGGATGGCCGGAACCCAAAATAGTTATTAGATTTTATATAATAGCGATAATACTTGCAATTATCAGTCTGGCATCGTTTAAGGTAAGATAATGGATTTGACTAATAAACATATAACAATAATTGGAGCACGTAAAAGCGGAATAGGTGCTGCCAAACTGATCAGAGATGCAGGTGGTATTCCATTTGTTTCTGATTCAGGCACTAAAGAGAATTTAAAAGAATTTGTATCTATTCTTGAGAAGGAAAATATTTCCTATGAAACTGGCGGGCATTCAAAAAAAGTTCTTGAATGCGACCTTATGGTGATAAGTCCGGGTGTGCCTTCAGATGTAAAAGTTATAATTGATGCTGCAAAAGCAGGGAAGAAAATAATAAGTGAAATTGAACTTGCTAATGATTATTGCAAAGGAACGGTAATTGCTATAACTGGAACTAACGGCAAGACTACTACTACTTCTCTTTGTGCACATATGTTTAATAAAGGTGGAGTTAAAGCTTTTACTGCCGGGAATATCGGATTGGCATTTTCAGAAGTTGCCACCGAAGTAAAGAAAGAAGATGTGGTTTCACTTGAAGTTTCCAGTTTCCAGTTAGATTTTATTGATAAGTTCAAACCGTATATTGCTATGATCCTCAACATAACACCGGATCACCTGAACAGGTATGGAAATAAGTATGAGAATTATATAAACTCAAAACTAAATATATACAGAAATCAGGATAAGAATGATTATCTAATATTAAATAAAGATAGTGAAGCAATAATTAATTCTCTTACAGAGACTAAAAGTAAAATATATTATTTCTCCCTAAATGAAGAAGTTGAGAATGGCTGTTATCTCAAATACAAGAAAATCCATTTTATGGAAGGCGGAGTAGAGCTTTTCAAATGCAGCTTAAAGGATATAAACCTTAAAGGCGAGCATAATTATGCGAATGCCATGGCGGCTATCATTGCGGCAAAAATCTATGGATTAGATAACAATAAAATAAAAGAAGCTTTAGGTGATTTCCAGGGAGTGGAGCACCGGTTAGAGTTTGTAAGAGAGCTTGATGGTGTAAAATATATAAACGATTCAAAAGCAACTAATATTGACTCAGTCTGGTATGCCTTAAGAAGTTTCGAGAATCCTATATTCCTTATACTGGGTGGACAGGATAAGGGTAATGACTATAACCAGATTAAAGAATTAGTAATAGGGAAGGTTACAAAGATTTATGCTATCGGTTCTTCGGCAGATAAGATATTTAATTTCTTCCACAAAATTGTGAAGGTGGAAATTAAGCCTTCAATGGAAGAAGCAGTTGGATCAGCTAATCAGGAAGCGCGTGAAAATGACATAGTACTTCTTTCGCCGGCATGTGCCAGCTATGATATGTTTCAGAATTACGAGCACAGAGGTAAAGTGTTTAAAGAGGCAGTTAATAAATTATAATGAAGAAGTTAGGAGTAATAATATTTTTTGATGTCTTTGCACTGCTGCTGCTTGGTACCATTATAGTAATGAGTGCAAGTAGTACTTACAGTGAATTCAAATTTGATAGTTTATTCCGTTTGTCTAATTCTCACCTCGGGAAAGTAGTTATCGGCTTGTTATCTATGGTATTCTTTAGCTTTGTTCCATATGATTATTACAAAAAAATAAGTAAACCTGCAGTTATTGGTGTAGTTGCAATGCTTGTTCTGACTTTAATAATTGCACCCAGTATTAAAGGTGCGGGAAGATGGATTAATTTAGGTGTAACTTCATTCCAGCCGGCAGATGTTGCCAGGTTAATACTTATTATTCATCTTGCTTATTTAATTGAAGAAAAGAATGATTTGTTAAAAGATTTCAAAAATGGGTTCAGATACCTTCTTATTTGGGTTGTAATTATATCAGGTCTTATACTTGTGCAGCCGAATATTAGTAATGGAGTATTGCTTCTGGTTACATGTTTAGTAATGATGTATGTAGGCGGAGCAAAATTTACTCATGTGTTATATACTTCGGTTGCCTGTATATTTGCGGGATTAGGCGCGGCACTATTATTCGCTCATTCCCATAGTAGAATTACTTCTTTTATGAACCATCTTTCAAATGGACATGATATTAATATTCAAGTAAAACAATCTATTCTTGGAATAGGGAGCGGTGGACTTTTTGGTGTTGGTATTGGTCACAGTATGCAGAGTAATTTGTTTTTACCTGAAGCATACGGTGATTTTATTTTTGCCATCTTTGGAGAAGAAACAGGATTTTTCGGATCAATTGTTTTGCTTATATGTTTTATGATACTTCTTGCAGCCGGTTTGCGAATAGCATTTAAGACTAAGGATAAATTTGGACAGTTACTGGCATTCGGAATAATATTTTCAATTGTTACTTATGCTTTAGTAAATATTGCAGTATCAATCGGTATAGTGCCAACGACGGGGCTTCCTTTACCATTTATTTCATATGGAGGCACTTCATTAATATTTATGTGCATATCAACAGGAATACTTATTAACATAGCTTTGGCAAACGCATCAAAAGAACAGGCTGCATTAAATGTTAATACCAGTAAACCAGGTGAGGTAAAGCTTTGAGAAAAACAAGAAGCGATTACCGGTTTTTATTTGCGGGTGGAGGTACAGGAGGTCATCTGTTTCCTTCTTTGGCTGTAGCCGAGAAAATAAGGAAGATGCTACCAGAATCAGAAATAATGTTTGTTGGTTCAAAATCAAAAATTGAAGGTAGAGTAGTACCTAAATCAGGTTTTGGTTTCAGTCCTATCTGGATAAAAGGATTCTCAAGAAAATTTACACTTGATAATCTGATATTTCCATTGAAGGTGATTGTCTCAATGGTTCAGTCATTGATAATAAATTTTAGATTTAAACCCAGAGTTGCAATAGGATCCGGTGGATACGTTGCAGGACCAGCAATCTGGGGATCGTCAGTGATGGGAGCTAAAGTAATTTTATTAGAGCAGAACAGTTATCCTGGAGTTACGACAAAGCTTCTTGAAAGATATGCATCTGAGATACACCTTGGATTTGAAGATTCAGCGCAATATTTCAAGAATAAGACCATTCTGAATTTTACCGGTAACCCTGTAAGGGAAAGTCTTGTAAGAATAGACCGGGTGAGAGCACTTAAACAATTTAATTTGAACCCGGAATTAAAAACACTCTTTATTTTAGGCGGAAGCCTTGGAGCCGCATCTATTAATGCAGCTATGGAAAAATTTCTGAATGATTGTCACCCTTTGGATATAAATATGATCTGGCAAACCGGGAAAAATTATATAGCAAAGTACAAAAAGTATAATTCGGATAATATTTTAGTGGTAGATTTTATTGATGATATGAATCTTGCATATTCTGCATGTGATCTTCTGGTTTCACGTGCAGGGGCTACTACAATTGCAGAAATTATGGCTCTAGGCATAGCGTCAATATTGATACCTTCACCAAATGTAGCAGAAAATCATCAGTACTACAACGCAAAATCTCTGTCTGACAGAAATGCAGCGGTACTGATAGAGGATAATCAACTATCAGGAATCTTTGGAACCGAGATTATTAAGATCCTAAATAATGAAAATAAGTTAATTGAGATAAGAGGTAATGCAGCTAAACTTGGGAAAACCAATGCTGCTGAGATTATAGCTGAACATGCAATAAACTATTGTAAACAATGAACGAAATTATAAGAAATAACTATAAGTACAACATGTCATTTTATTATCAGTCAACGATAATTTATATGATAGTATTTATTATCTATATTATGGTGAGGGGAGAATTTTTTGAAGGATCATTTATCCTTATCACTAGGGATCCCATCATTTATTTTTTTAGCATAATTATTCTTGTTTCAATAACTGCTATGCTGTTTAATTTATATAAAAACAGACATTTAGAAATAACAATTACCGGGTTCGCGTTTATAAACAGATTCAGAACCAAGTCAATTGCATTAAATGAAGTTGCAGATATTAAATTATTCAGGGAAAGAAAGGAAAATGTGAATCATACTTTCAGACTGATAAGAATAAGATTAAAGAACAGGAAAAGACCCTTGATTATAAGACCTTATGATTATGAAAATGAGAACGATTTAATAAAGGATTTTGAGACACTGAAATTAACGTTGGAATCACATAATGTTTAAGAATATTAAAAAAGTACATTTTGTTGGAATTGGCGGGATTGGAATGAGTGGAATAGCTGAAATATTACTCAGTCGTGGATTCGAAATATCCGGTTCTGACAGATCTTCATCAGACATTACAAAACGGTTAAGTGAGATTGGAATAACAATATATGAAGGTCACTCTGCTAAAAACCTTAAAGATGTTGATGTGCTGGTTTATTCATCAGCAGTTAACACAGATAACCCTGAGGTAATGGCTGCTATTGAGAGGAAGATCCCGATAATTAAGAGATCAGAAATGCTAGCTGAATGTATGCGCATGCAATATGGAATAGGCATAGCAGGGACACATGGTAAAACTACAACTACCTCAATGGTCGGTCTAACATTAACAGAAGGTGGAATTGATCCAACAATTATTGTGGGTGGCAAACTAAGCGGGCTTGGCGGAACAAATGCCAGGTTAGGGCAAGGTGAATTTATTGTGGTTGAAGCAGATGAGTTTGACAGAACATTTCTTAAGCTCACACCAACAATTGCAGCAATAACAACGCTTGAGAAAGAACATCTGGATACATATAAGGATCTTGATGATATTAAGACCGCGTTTATTGAATTTGCAAATAAAGTTCCATTTTATGGATTTGTACTTTTATGTTTGGATGAGCCAGCTTTGCAGGATATAATTCCATCAATAAATAAAAAAATATTTACTTACGGGCTTACACCCCAGGCTGACATCAGGGCAATAGATATAGTTCATAACGCATTTTCAAGTTCCTATACTGTGAAATACCGTGGTGAGGAGTTAGGGAGAATTAATTTAAGGATTCCCGGTGTACATTATGTTAAGAATTCATTAGTTGCAGTTTGTATAGCTAAAGAACTTGGGATAAAATTTGAAGTTATAAAGAAAGCACTTGAATCATTTGCTGGTGTATACAGAAGGTTTGAAGTAAAGTATAATCAGGAGTTACTTGTAATTGATGATTATGCTCATCATCCAACCGAAACCAGTGCTACGCTCGCCGGAATAAGAACTGGATGGAACAGAAGGCTTGTGGCCGTATTTCAACCTCATCTTTATTCAAGGACCAAAGATTTCTACCAGGAGTTTGGAAGGTCATTTCTTAACTCAGATATTTTTATTTGTACTGACGTTTATCCTGCAAGAGAAGAACCCATTGAAGGTGTGAGCGGAAAACTAATTGCTGATACAGCAAAGAAATTCGGGCACAAGAATGTTGTTTACATAGAAGATAAAAACGAGATCCCATCCTTTCTTATGAGTATCAAGGAAGAAAATGATATCATTATTACGATGGGAGCCGGTGACATTTGGAAATATGGTGAAAGATTCGTTGAGATGTTAAAAAATTAGTAAATATGATAAAAAATTATGGAAAAATATTAGGAACAGTTGTCTTTATTCTATTAATTTCGTGGATACTTTATTTGACTTTTTTTACGGCAAGGAAATTCGATAAAGGAGATATAAAAATGATTGAGATTACAGGAAATAATCTACTTAACAAAGCAGATTATTTGATGTTCACTAAGTTGAATGATCTTTCATTTAACCATGACATACCTCTCTCGGTTATTAAGGACAGATTTGAAAAACATCCATATATTTTAAGAGCCGATGTTGAAGCTGTTGGAGATACTACTGATAAAATTATTTTATCAGAGAAAAAAATGATGGCTGTAATACTTAACGGGAACGATGCATATTTTATAACTGAGGATTTCCAGGTTTTGCCAATTTTCCCTTATACAAAGGAAGCTGATTTGCCGGTAATAAGTAATGCGCAGGATAGCAGTCTGATAAAACCCTTAAGCTATGTAAAAAATGCTGATATTACAGATGCATTTAAGATTATTGATGCGGCAAAAAAAACAAATATGAACATATTCAAAAGGATTACCGGAATAAATCTTAACAGAGGTGGAGATATCACGATGAATTTTTCAGGTATAAACACAAAGTTTATATTTGGTCGTGGTGAAGAAGCCAGAAAGATGATATATCTGGAAATTATGTGGGATGGAATTATAGATGGAAATGAAGCTATAAGAAATAGTGATTATATCGATCTACGATTTGCCAATGAAGTTTATGTAAAAACTACTGAAACAGCTGGTTTGGTTGAATGAAAAAAAATATAGTTGCGGGTCTTGATTTAGGAACTACTAAGGTATGCGCGGTTATAGCCGAGATTCTGGAGAATAACCGGATAGACATATTAGGATTTGGAGTAGCTCCTTCAGAAGGTCTGCATAAAGGACTTGTTGCAAACATAACAAAAACCGCCGAAGCAATTAAAGAAGCGGTAGCAATAGCCAGCAACAGGGCAGGAATAAATATTACAGTAGTTAATGTTGGTGTAGCCGGTGAGCATATTACAAGTATGCGGCACAGAAATTATATTACCATAAGCAATGAAGATAAGGAAATAACCAAGACTGATCTTGAAAGACTTGAAGCAGATGTAAGGACAATCAGAATTCCCGCTGACAGACAAATTCTTCATATTATTCCGGAAGAGTTTTCTGTTGATTATCAGGGAGGGATAGAAAACCCTATAGGTATGTCGGGCTCAAGGCTTGAAGCAACAAACCATATAGTATTAGCTTCAATTCCAGCTATCCAGAATATTAAAAAATCAGTTGAACGAGCCGGTCTGCATGTTCAGGAATACATATTACAACCAATAGCATCAAGCTCTTCAGTATTGGAAGACAGTGAAAAAGATCTTGGTGTTGCATTGATAGATATTGGCGGTGGAACAACTGACATAGCAATTTTCCATAATAAAGCGATAAAGCATACAAAAGTAATCGGAGTTGCTGGAAATCAGGTAACAAACGACATAAGAGAATCTCTCGGTGTAGTGACTGAGGAAGCTGAAAAGCTTAAGAAGGATTTTGGATTTGCATCTGAATCAGCGATAATCCGCGAAGAAGACATTCTTATAAGAGGTGTTGGAGCAAGAGGGAATACAAAAATACCAATAAGTCTGTTAACTCAGATCATCAGTTTAAGGATGAGAGAACTTTTTGTTTTAATAGATAATGAAATCAGAAGTGCCGGATTCAAGAATAAAATTAAAGCCGGTATAGTATTGACAGGGGGCGGTTCCTTATTAAAAGGATGTACAGAATTAGCGGAAGAAGTATTTGGACTTCCGGCACGAATAGGAGTTCCTCAGGAATTAGGTTCAGGTTTATCCAATGAAATTGAGAGTCCGGAATTTGCTACAGTCGCAGGATTGATAAAAGGAATTCCGGGTGGAAAATCGAGTGAATATCAGGTATTGAAACCTGCAAAGGTAAAAGGCTCCAACAAACTTTCACAGTTTGCGAAGAGAGTAAGACAGTTTTTTGATGAATTATAATAAAATCCAGGAGGTTACATGGCCAAATTTGCTACCCTAGATAAAGACAAATCAATGTCGGCAGTACTTAAAGTTGTAGGCATTGGGGGAGGCGGCTGTAATGCTGTAGAAAGCATGATAAAAAAAGGTCTCAATGGAGTTGAGTATGTTGCAATTAATACTGATGCACAGGTATTAAACAGCAGCACGGCGACCCATAAAATCCAGGTTGGTGCTACAATTACGCGTGGATTAGGCGCTGGCGCAGATCCCAACGTTGGCAGGAAATCACTGGAAGAAGACAGAGAAAGGATAACCGAGGTGTTATCCGGCAGCGATATGGTATTTGTAACCGCCGGTATGGGAGGCGGAACCGGAACCGGTGGCGCACCTGTAATTGCATCAATAGCTAAAAGTCTCGGAGCACTTGTAGTTGGCATAGTTACGAAACCTTTCAGATGGGAAGGAAAGAAACGTATGCTAAACGCAGAACAAGGTATTCAGGAATTAAAGCAATTTGTAGACAGTCTTATTGTAATACCTAACGAGAGATTGTTAAACATTCTTGATCCGAATACAAATGCTTTTGCTGCATTTGATAAACCAAATGAAATTCTTTATGAAGCCACCCGCGGTATTGCAGATATAATAACCGTAGAAGGACTTATAAATGTTGACTTTGCCGATGTTCGTTCAGTAATGAACCAGAGCGGTGAAGCGCTAATGGGATGCGGAATAGCCAGCGGCGAGAACCGTGCAATTGAAGCGGCTCAGAAAGCAATCTCAAGCCCTCTGCTTGAAGGAATAAACATCAAGGGAGCAAAGAGTGTACTTTTGAATGTAACCGGATCAAGCAATCTTACCATGCAGGAAATAAACGAAGGAAACAATGTAATATTTGAAGCAGCCGGTGAAGAAGCCAATGTTATATTCGGCTGCGTAAGAAAAGAAGAAATGAATGATTATGTTTCTTATACGGTAATCGCGACCGGTTTTGAAGGATCCAATCAATCATTTGGTGCGAAAGCTAAAACTTATACAAATAAGCCAAAAGAGAAAGAATTCTTCAGAAGCGGATTTAACTTTCTTGATACAACTAAGGAAGTAGATGCACAGGATCTTGAGGTACCTACAATTCTTAGAATGAAGAGTCCCAAGGCATCACTAGATAAAGAAGAAGATGCGCCTAAGAGCGGATTTGTATTTGAAAATTCAAGATATAACTGGTCAAAAGATAAAGAAGAAAATAAAGAAGAAGTACATTCTGATGAAGAGGACAGTTCTTCATTTTTAAGAATGATAATGGACTAATAAAAAAGTCCGGTTCTATTTGATATAATTATATTGTTGAGGGAATAAATGAAATTTATTACAGTTATTCTGTTCCTATGTATATCGGTTTCATTGTTTTCTCAAAATGTGAATGTAAGTGATTACCAGGTACCAATAAGTAAAGCTCAAACATTGAGATTTAATGGTGCCTGGAACTGGGGTCAGTTTGGGGATAGTGTAACTGCAAATAATGCAAATGGTAATTTAACTTTCCGGACATTTTATTCTTCATTGCCGATGGCATGGTTTCTAAACATTGACGCCACAGGTGCGAGCGGTGCCAGCAATAGTAACAACAATTCGTTTATATATAATATAAAGCTGGATGCAAGATTTAGTAAATATATATGGGATGACAAAGATTTATTTGGTTTCGGAGAATTGAATGCTTCTCAAACCGATACTTCAAAACAGATTGCTTCAGATTTAACCGTAGGGTTTGGATATGGAAGATATATTGACGCAACGGCACTGGCAAAAGCGGTTAGGATTGAAGATCATCTCCTGAAGGATAAAATAATCTCAAATAATCTTCCCAAAGAGTTAATGATTAATATTGCAAACATCATTGAAAGGGAAAATGAATTCAAAGATGAATACGGAGAGGTTTACGAAACTTACTGGTTTGATGCAATAGAGCAGGAGATAAAAAAATCTGAAGTACTGACTAAAGGCACTATTGGATCAATCGGAATCTTACGAATGAGGCAAGTACTATTTGGGATTAATGAAAGGGTGAATCCCAGATACTATGGGTGGGATGTAACGACAGGTATTTTATTTCCATTATCTACGGCAGATAAATCACCTGTGGGAAATCCTAATTTTTCAATAGGCGGCAGGTATGCAATTCCTTTAAACTGGAGTTTGCAGATAAATATGACAGCCAGAGCATATACTCCTTTGGATTCAGGATTCTTTAAAACGGCAACGTTATCTGCAGGTACAGATTTCATTTATGAGTTAAGTAATAAAATAAACTTTGTTGCGAGTTACAGTTTAGGAATATTTAAACCTTATACTGGAATAGCTGCAATTAACCATGAATTAAACGCTTCGTTCTGGTTTTACATAGAGAATAACATTTATCTGACGGTTAATGCTGATTTGTTAAAACAGGGGTCTAACCCGAGAAATTTAACATTGAGTATGGGTTTGCAATATAACCTATTCTGATTTTCAAAGCTTATCATGAGGGATGTTTTACTTTCTTAGATTTTTCTTCATTTATTAGAACTCTTAGCTGGAAAAGGTGACCAATCTCTGCGCCCACTATAAACACAACAGATGAGTAATAAATCCAAAAGGCAACTACAACGACAATTGCATAAGTTCCATAAATCTTCCCAAAAGAAGATAAATGATAAATGTAATAACCAAATACTTCCTTAGCGGCTTCCCACAATATAGCAGCCCATAAAGCGCTTATGGCAATAGCTTTCCTTTTGAGTTTCTTTAACGGAACAGCTATATATAGGACTGTAAAGACTAAATAAATAACAGCCAAAGAAACCAATGTGAAAAAGAAATGTTCAAAGATGGGTGCATTAAAAAACTCAAGGGCTTTGAATTGTCCTGCCGATTGTCTTAGAACCTCTATTACGGGAGCCAGAATAGTAGTTAAAAAGAAGATCAGTATTACCATGATGACCAATGCAAAATCACGAAGCTTTCCCAGAATAAAATTAACATCCTTTGCAATTCCAAAAACCTGATTGAGAATTGTTCTCATGCTGCTGAAAAGTCCGCTTGCCGCGAATAATAAACCGAAACCACCGACTATACCGGCAACATTTTTATATTCGATAACCTCATTTATGCGGGCAAAGATAATTTTCTTAACAAATTCCGAATACTCATCATAAGGGATGATAGTATCGATAAGAACATTTATCTGGTATTGCATATTATTGGAGTCAAGTATACTGCCGAGTACAGCAAATATGATCAGAATGAACGGGATAATACAGATGAAAAGGGAGAATGATAGACCGCCGGCATTAAGAAAGACATGATGGTCATCCATTCGCTGATATAATCCGCCAAAATAATGTGAAAAGAATTCTTTAAAATCCTCAACCGAATGATACCATTTTTTAGTCAGGAGCCCTTCTTTTTTAATTAAAACAGCTGACTTCTTTTTCATTTTATAGTTATCCATTCATTATTGATGGGATTGAGTTGTAATATAATGATCTAAGAGCTTCCAGATCGAGTAATAAATTATTGTTAATGCAAAATGTAATGCCCCCGGTTTTGCCCAAATAATTATAATAAATATTATTTGTTGATAGGAGGTTTTCCAATTCAGTTTTTTTATCCGTACTTATTGAAATAATAATTCTTGATTGCGATTCCGAGAACAGGGAGAAATCTTCTCTGGTTTTAGTTGAGATAACAGCTGAAACACCCATCATCCGGGATTCATTTATAATACAGCATTCAGCGAGGGCACAAATAATTCCTCCTTCAGAAATATCATGAGCGGAATTTATTTTATTTTTGTTAATTAATTCCAGAATAATTCTGTGAAGTTTGGCTTCAGAATCAAGATTTATTTCAGGGGAATTACCAGCAACTGTATTATGAATAACCTTAAGATATTCACTGCCTCCCAGCTCTTCAAAATCTTCACCCAGGACATATACGAGATCGCCTTCATGTTTAAAATAGGAAGTAGTAACATGTTCTAAATTTTCAATTAGTCCAACCATTCCAATAGTTGGGGTAGGATATACAGCATTATTCTGCGATTCATTATAGAAACTGACATTTCCTCCTGTAACAGGAGTATTAAAAAATCTGCATGCTTCCCCCATACCGTTAATTGCTTCTTTAAACTGCCAATAATTTTCAGGTTTATATGGATTGCCAAAGTTAAGACAGTTAGTAATCCCGAGGGGGACACCACCTGAGCACACTATATTTCGTGCAGCTTCAGCTACCGCAATCTTAGTTCCTTCCTTTGGATTCAGATAAACATATCTTGAATTACAATCTGTTTTAACAGCAAGGGCTTTATTTTTTTCTTTTATATAGATAACCGCAGCATCGCATCCGGGACCAACAATTGTATTAGTACGAACCATTGAATCATATTGTTCATAGACCCATTTTTTGGATGCAATATTAGGAGAAGAAAATACTTTAATAAAGGTATCCGTAAGATTCTCTGGTTGTTCCAATGAAGTGAAATCAAATTTTCTTAAATAGTTAATATATTCCGGTTCTTTAGATTCTCTTAGGTATACAGGAGCGCCACCACCGAGAACAAGTTCAAAGGAAGGGATAACTGCTTTAATATTATTCTCATAGCTGATGGTTAATAATCCATCACCGGTAACTTCGCCAATAATTTCACAATGTAAATCCCACTTATTAAATACTTTCTTAACATCATCTTCAAATCCTTTTTTGACGCAGCAAAGCATTCTTTCCTGACTTTCGGAGAGCATAATTTCATAGGCAGTCATACCTTTTTCTCGTAAAGGTACTTTATCAAGGTTAATCTTCATTCCCGATTTACCTTTAGCGCTCATTTCACTAGTAGAGCAGGCAATCCCTGCGGCTCCCATATCCTGAATGCCAATCAACCAGCCATGTTTGATAATCTCGAGGCTGGCTTCAAGAAGTAGTTTTTCAGTAAAGGGATCTCCAACTTGTACAGAAGGTCTTTTGGATTCAGACTTTTCGGAAATTTCTTCAGACGCGAATGTAGCTCCGTGGATACCATCCCTTCCGGTGGATGATCCAACAATCATTATTTGGTTTCCGACGCCTTGGGCGACAGCACTTGCAATAAGGTCTTTTTTAACGATACCTACAGCCATAGCATTAACAAGGGGATTGTCCTGGTAGGATTCATCGAAATAAACTTCGCCAGCCACAGTTGGCACACCAAAGCTATTACCATAGTCGCCTATTCCGCGGACGACTCCATCGAACAAAAACTTCGTATGAGTATCTTTTAAAGAACCAAATCTTAGGGAATTTAATGAAGCAACAGGGCGAGCACCCATTGTAAAAATATCGCGCATAATTCCGCCGACGCCGGTAGCAGCGCCCTGGTAAGGTTCAACAGCAGATGGATGGTTATGGCTCTCAATTTTAAATGCAACAGCAAGACCGTCACCGATATCAATTAAACCCGCGTTCTCTTCACCTGCTTCAACAAGCATTTTACTTCCTGAACGTGGTAATGTTTTCAGGAGGGATATTGAATTTTTATAGGAGCAGTGTTCACTCCACATAACAGAAAAGATTCCCAATTCTGTGAAAGTTGGGACTCTACCAAGAATGCCGATTATTTTTTCATACTCCTCTTCCGTGAGACCATGTTCTTTGGCAAGGTTTAAGTCGACGGCAGATTCCTTCATAATCAATCCAATCATCAAATTAGTGAAACATATTGATTTCAGAACACTAATATAAATTATATTCGTATTTGAATACAAATAATACAATAAATTAAGCACTTATTGCAAATTCTTTGCGGAAGGGATAATCGTACGGGTAATGCATAATTTTTAATAAAGCTGCTTTATTAAACAGGGATGATACTTAAAATATACTATTCTAGTGTTATTCTAGTGGCGATTATCCTACCCAAAATCGTTTTGAAATCGTTTTGAAATCGTTTTGAAATCGTATTTTTTATAAAATAAATTAGGTCAAAAAAAAGGTGTCATATCAATTAAAGGTTATTATTTAAGAATGACAAAATATTAGTTAGGAATAGGGTTTCGGCTAAATATTACTTGCTAATTGTTAATTGATAAATTGAATTTAACATTATAAGTTTAGTTAGTCTTTTATTTAAGAGAGTGTATTATGAAGAGGGAAATTACAAAACGATGTAAATTTTGCATACTCTCTATGTTAGTTATGTTGTATTTTATTATAATGTTCCCGCCTGTATTATATAAAAAAATAGGATTAATGTACGGTTATAGCGGATTTGATGAAGGTGAAATATGCTGGACGCAAATATTACTTGAAGTAATAATAGCTTCATTTTTAAGCGGGATAATATATTTTTTATATCCGTTGAAAAAAAGAAGTTAATTTTATTTCAGATTAACATACTGGGTGGGGAAATCGAATTCAGCTTGTTTTACAAGTTGAATAATTGATTGAAGGTCATCTATTTTAGCTCCCTGGATACGGACCTGTTCATCCTGTATTTGAGCAGTAACTTTTAATTTAGAATCTTTAACAAGGGAGGTAATTTTTTTAGCATTCTCTTTAGAAATCCCGCACTGAAGATCAATCTTTAATTTTAATCTTGTACCAGCAGCAGGTTCCGGGTCGTTTATTTTAAGAGCCTTAACAGAGATACCCCTTCTGATAAATTTAGTTTGGAGAATATCAATGCTGGATCTTAGTGAATAATCATCCCGGGTATTAATGGTTATGTTTTTATCTTTTTTATTCAGTTCGACAGTAGTATTGGAGTCTTTGAGGTCATAGCGTTGGTGGATTTCTTTTAAAGCCTGGTTTACTGCGTTATCTGCTTCCTGCAGATCAATATCAGAGACAATATCGAATGAGTGATTTTGTGACATAAGTTACAAGTCGGGGTGGAGAGATTCGAACTCTCGACCTCTTCGTCCCGAACGAAGCGCGCTAACCGGGCTGCGCTACACCCCGTAAATAGTTAAAAAAAACAAGATTAATTAATAAACACCTAATTAACCCAGCAAAGATAATTTGTTTAGCTCCAATTTCCAAGGACAAATAAAATGTTTCCCCTTTACTTTTTATATTATTTAATTTAAATTAGTTGTAATTGATTAGTTAACCTTTAAATCTGCACGAGAGGTAGGAAAGGATTTATGAAAGAAAATAATTTAATAATTAAATTAAGGAACCTCCAAGACTTTAGGTCAAGGAGGATTTTTTGTATATGGACATAAAAGCAAAGTTAGTCGACAAAGCTGGAATGAAAAGAATCATCACCAGGTTTTCTCATGAGATACTTGAAAGGAATAAGGGTTCAAAAAATCTTGTGTTGGTAGGGATGCGAACGCGTGGAGAATTTCTTTCCAACAGGATTCATGAAAACATTTCAGAAATTGAGGGTATTAAAATACCTCTGGGAGTTCTTGATGTGACATTATACAGAGATGATTTCAGAACGCGTATAAAGCAGCCCCAGGTATCAGTTTCGAATATCACTTTCGATATTAACGATAAGAATGTAATTCTAATTGATGATGTTTTGTATACAGGAAGAACCGTGAGGGCAGCACTTAATGCTTTAATGGAGTTCGGAAGACCCGCTACAATTCAATTATGTGTACTTGTGGATAGGGGGCACAGGGAACTTCCAATTAAAGCTGACTATATAGGGAAGAACATACCGACATCAATTAATGAAGAAGTGAAAGTTAAAATGGAGGAGATTGATGGTGAGGACGCAATTTATTTAATGGATAGTAAGGAAGAATAAATAATGCCATTGTTAAACAGACATTTGTTAGGACTACAGGGAGTAAATAGAGATGATATTCAATTAATATTGGATACAGCAGTGACCTTCCGGGAAGTACTTGAACGACCAATAAAGAGACTTCCAACCTTACAGGGGAAGACAATTGTAAATCTATTTTATGAAAACTCAACACGAACAAGAATTTCATTTGAACTTGCAGAAAAGAGGTTATCTGCTGATTCCATTAATTTTTCTACGTCAACAAGCAGTGTTTCCAAGGGTGAGTCCTTTAAGGATACTATCAGAAATATAGAAGCGATGAAAGTTGATATGGTAGTAGTAAGGCATGCTGCCGCAGGTACGCCATTATATCTTACTAAGATAAGTGACGCTAATATTATCAATGCAGGAGACGGTATCCATGAGCATCCAACGCAAGCACTTTTGGACATGTATTCGATAAGAGAGAAACTAGGTAAAATAGCCGGATTAAAAATATGTATAGTTGGAGATATTGCACATAGCAGAGTTGCTTTTTCAAATATATATGGATTAAAAAGCATGGGTGCTGAGGTATCGGTTTGCGGACCTTCCACCATGATACCAAGGTTTATCCAGGATCTGGGAGTAAAAGTAATTCATAACATAGATGAAGCAATTCAGGAAAATGATGTTTTAAATATTTTGCGTATACAACTTGAAAGAAAGGCAAGAGAATATTTCCCATCAATAAGAGAGTATGCAAAATATTTTGGTATTACTTCAGAACGTTTAGAAAAAAACGGAAAGGATATTTTACTTCTTCATCCGGGGCCGATTAATAGAGGAGTAGAAATATCCTCGGAAGTTGCTGATGGTAAACATCAGATAATTCTAAACCAGGTAACAAATGGTGTTGCCATCAGGATGGCAGTTCTCTATCTGTTAGGCACTCTTAATTAAGGAAGGACTTTTATGAAAGTAATTTTAAGAAATGTAAATTTATTCCATCCGACTGAAAAAATTGATGAGAAGGAAACCGATATTGTAATCGTTGATGGAAAGATTTCAAAAATTGGTCATCTTACTGAGGCAGAGAATGCCGGAGCGAGAATATTTGAATTTGGGAATAAGACAATTGTACCGGGATTTCTGGATATGCATGTTCATTTAAGAGAACCGGGCAGGGAAGATGAGGAGACTGTTAAAAGTGGCTGTAACAGTGCTGCGGCAGGAGGATTCACTGCAATTGCATGTATGCCGAATACAGAACCGGCAATAGATTCAGCAGAAATTATTACACTGATAAAGAGGGAGGCACGGGGTCATTTAGTTGACGTCTTCCCAATCGGCGCTGCTACTTTAGAAAGAAAGGGAGAAGTGATATCTCCGATGGCAGAACTTAGAGATGCCGGAGCAGTCGGATTTTCGGATGATGGAGCTGCAATAAAAAGTGCATCTATTCTGAAAAGGGCTATGGAATATTCATTAATGTATAATCTGCCAATAATTGAACATTGTGAAGACGAGTCACTTGCCGGTGGAGCTATGAATGAGGGCGTTAACTCAACGATGTTAGGACTTCCTCCAATTCCCACAATAGCGGAAGATATTATTGTAAGTCGTGATATTTTAGTTTCAGAATATACAGGAGGAAGGCTCCATATAGCTCATATAAGCACGAAAAGATCTGTTGATATGGTCAGGGATGCAAAAAAGAGAGGTATAAAGGTTACAGCTGAGGCAACGCCGCATCATTTTACATTAACCGATGATTCCTTAAAAAGTTATGATACAAATCTTAAAATGAATCCTCCATTAAGAGGGCAAAATGATCTTGATGCAATTATTGAAGGGTTAAAAGACGGCACGATTGACTGTATAGCCAGCGATCATGCTCCACATTCACCGGAAGAGAAAGAAGCTGAATTTGAATATGCACCAAATGGAATTATCGGATTGGAAACAGAGGTGGGATTGGTGCTATCAGAACTATACCATAAAAATTATTTAACTTTGGCTCAAGTAGTGGATAAATTATCAATAAACCCCAGGAAGATTCTAAGTCTTCCAATTCCCAGTTTTGGAATTGGTGAGAGGGTCAATTTTACTATTCTTGATTTGAATGAAGTATGGACAGTGGACATATCAGGATTTAAAAGTAAGTCCAGGAATTCACCTTTCAATAAAAAATTATTAAATGGCAGGGCGATAGCTGCTATCAATAATAGTAAGATGTTTTATAAGGGGGAGTTTTTACAATTATAGTGACTACTTTATTATACAAAAGGTATAATTTTATAAACAGGGAGAGGTTTGAAATTATCTGTTTTTAGGTCAAAATCGGCATTATTTACTGGCACTATTTTGGCATTTGGTGATTAGAATTAAAATTAAGGAACATATTATGAAAAAAATATTCTTATCACTCGTAATTTTAACCTCCCTGGTTCTATTACAGGCGTGCCATATAAACGAACCCTATGACCATAACAATTATACTCCTGACAATACTGCTCCAGCAATTCCAACAGGAGTGCAGGTATTAAATGGTGATAATGTAGTAGATTTATCCTGGAACAAGAATCGCGAAGCAGATCTTGCCGGTTATAATATTTATTACAGCACCACATATTATGGGCAATATACTTTAATTGGTTCATCTACAAACAATTATTTTACAGATGATGGCGCAAAGAATGGAGTTTTGAATTATTATGCAGTAACTGCTTATGATCAAAGCGGAAATGAAAGTGATCTAAGCAAAGATAACGTTTATGCAACTCCGCGACCTGAAGGATTTAACCAGGCAATTTCAGATTTCAGAACGTTGCCCAATACTTCAGGGTATCAATTTTCAACTTATTCAGTTGTTCATGATACTTTGTCTGATGTATTCTTCGATAACGACAATGGAAAATTCTATTTAGATGTTTGGAATGATACGGACATTTTGGATGCAGGTCCTACCAATGACATATATGATATTCCAACAGCCCCCACATCAGGTTGGTCAACAACTAAAGATGCTATAGCAATTGTAGGACATACTTATGTTATCTGGACATGGAATAACCATTATGCCAAATTAAGAGTTAAAAACATTGTGGGTGGTAGATTAGTATTCGATTGGGCTTATCAATTAGTCGATGGTAATACACAACTTAAATCAAAACCAGGCGGCTCAAATCCTCACACCAGAGGTGTTGTGGCCAGAAATTTTGAAAGACCATAAAAGAGTTGGACATACAAAAGGCCGACATCAACCGGGAAAAATAGTTATAGATTTAGATCGATATTATGAGTAAATTTAACTAAATATAACGATGAAAAATTTAAACCTAATAATAATTATCCTGATTGCCGGCCTTTCAGTTTCACTAATTGCACAGCAAAATAAAATAACCAAACTTGATAATACAAAACAGGAAAATATATCTGCCAAGGTTATTTTAACTGAAATTGAAAGGGGAATTTCGAAAGGAAACGTGGATGAATTATCACATCATTTAAGCCCTCAGACTTATTTTAGTCTTTCAAACGGTACAAGGGGCTATTACAGTTCAAATCAGGCATATTACATACTCGAGGATTTCTTTAAAATGTATCAGGTAGTTACATTCAGATTTCAGACAGTACAAGCAGGCGAAGGAAATCCTTACGCTACCGGAACATATGTTTATGAATTTAAGGGAAAACGGGTATCTGCACAGGTTTATATTTCATTGAAAAACACTGGTAAAAGCTGGAAGATAACACAAATTACTTTTAATTAATGCTTCGAAAATTTCTGCATACCTTTACAGGTGAAAAGAAATATTTTTCATTTGTAATATTATTAATCTTTATAATTTTCCTTTCGGCAGTTATTTCGCCATATTTAATTAATAGGGTCAAAAACAACTGGAATGACCAACTACCCCAAACAATAGTTAAAATTGAAAACTCTGGCATAGATTACTTCAAAGGCAGTGAAGATGAATTATTTACTAAAGAAGCCCATCTAAAAAGTTATATCCGGGAGAATCTGGAGCCTCAAAATTTTTCCTATAGATCTTTAATCCGGCTAATAAATGACAAAGAATTTGAAAACTTCTCAGTTGAAGTAATTGCTCCTAATGGGCGTTTGATTGCATGGAATAAAAAATTAGCAATCCCTGCTGAAAACGTATTTCCCTTATCATATCCTCTCGGTGAAGATTTTTTCTATAGTGGAAATCTAACAACATATCTTAGTGTTATAGATTCTCTCCAAATAGAAGGAGACAATTTTTATGCAATCCTATCAATACCTGTTGAAAAACATTATAGTCTCCAAAATCAATATTATTCATCAGTAAGCCTGATTAAAGAGTTATCAGATAAATTCATGACTGATTTCAAGATTGATTACACTCCTCTTTCGGCAGGAACAAAAGACGGAAGATATTTTTCATACGAGCTGCTTAACAGGAAGTCTAATAAAATTGCTGAAGTTACATTTGCTAAACCTCTTCCGGGAGTTGTAGTTAGACATATTCAGGATGGAGTATCTCAATTTCAATCAATTCTGACTGCAATTGGAATAATATTACTGACATTAGGGTTCAGGAATGACTTCAGTAAAATCAAACTTAAATCGGTACGTCTTGCGATTATTCTAATTTACTGTATAACAATCAGGGCACTATTCTATATAATTAATTTCCCATCCGGAATACTTGAAGGCGCAGTAAAAGACCCCTCCTATTTTTCTTCAGCATTTGCAGGCGGGATTGTAAGGTCGCCGATTGAATTTTTTATTACTTCCTCTTTACTCCTTATTTTCTGTTTCCAGATATTCAGGTATCTTGTAGATTATCTGAAATCAAAAAAGGAGATAAAATTAAATGAAAAAATTGTAATCGGGCTATTCAGCGTATTTATAATTCTTCTTTTAGTTACAATCAGGGGGTTAAATGCGGCAATCAGAAGTATTATTTTTGATTCAACTCTTCGTTATTTTAAGGAACCAAACCTGATACCTGATCTTCCATCATTATTAATGAATTTGAATCTTCTTTTTGTAGGGACATCTATATTATTTATATTATTATCTTATGCCCTTTTCTTTACGGCTAGTATTCCTCGGGGGAAGAAGAATAGAAAATATTTTATCTATAGTTATTTGATAACGCAGATTAGCGGTATAATTTATATTCTTTTGCAACCACAGCCACTCGTTACTCCGTTCTTATCATTTCTGATAATAACGATTGTTTATTTGCTTACATATTATGTCTATTTTGTAAAAATATCATCTGTTTATAATTATATATTTATTGCGGTTGCGGGATCAATGATCTCAATCTCACTACTTATTCATTTTAATCAGGAGTTGGAAAAAGATTCATTAAAAACCACTGCATTTGAAATAAACCGTCCCAATGATAATTTGCTCAGCTTTATTTTGACAGAAACCCTGGTTTCATCCGCCAAAAGTAACGAAGTAATTGATGCTCTTGAGAGAATTAAAACCAATTATTACGCTTTGGCATTTGAGTTATGGAGTAAAAGTACATTTCAGAAAGAATCAATTAATTCGACAATATCGATCTTAAATAGGGACCAGAAAGAGTTAGGTTCATTCAAAGCGGGTAATACCACATCTGAAGAAAAATATTCATACGGTCTTTCAAATTTGAACACAGGGGGTCCAATTATATTTCAGAAAAATGATACTATCAAGAACAGGATGGTATATTCAGGGGTAATCCCTGTAATTAATGGTAAAGAACTCTTGGGTTATATAAGTGCTACCGTTGAAAAGGATAATCAAAATCCAGGAATTTCTGAAATACCTGATTTTCTAGAATCCGGAGAAAATGTAATAAATTCAGTGGTTGATCCAAGCCAGCTAACAATTTTCCAGTTTGAAGACAATAAACTTTATAATGTTGTAGGGGAAATATATCCTTCAAGGGATCAGGTAGAACCAATACTTAATTCAAAATTCAGCAGTGATAATGAAAACTGGATGAAGCTGACCCTGAACAATGAGGAATATATTACTTACTTGATGAAGGATAATTCAAGTACGCCTAAAATTACAGCAGTTCTGCTTAAGGTTAAAGATATATCATGGAACCTGTTCAATTTTTTCAAAATATTTATTCTTCACAGTATACTAATATTACTGGTATTTTCTGTTTTACTGTTTTATCAGTTGAAAAATATCAGATACAGCTTCAGAGTTCAGCTTTTAATTGCTTTTCTTTTTATATCACTTCTACCTCTTTTTCTGCTTGCCATATATAACAGGCAGGTTGTAGCCAGAAGGAGCACAGAATCAATTACTAGTGAATTACATGAACGGGCTGATTATATTGAGAGATATATAAACGGCCTTAAAAATATTGGGGATGACAATCTATTAAAGAAATTTGAAGAAGCTGGACACGAACTTGGGATCACTTTTTCTGTTTATGATGAGAGCGACGAACTTTATAGCTCAAAGGACCAATATTATTATTCTGGAATATTTTCCCGCAAATTGAATCCGAAAATATATTATTATCTGAATTATTTAAGCTACAGAGAATATTTAATTAAGGAGTCAATAGATAATTTCAATTACAATTCTTTTTATAAGAAATTTTCGTTTGATGGGAAAAATTATATTCTTGGAGTTAATGATGCTTTTAACAAAGTAAAAATTAATTTTTCAATTGCAGAAGTAGATGTTTTTCTTTTTGGAGTTTATTCATTTGCAATATTGATTATTATAATCCTTAGTACTTTGCTTGCAAATAAAATATCATACCCTATAAGAAACCTAACAAAAGCTCTGTCTTCAGTTAAACAAGGAGATTTGAATATTCAGATTGAAAACAAAGAAAGGGGTGAATTAAAAGCATTAATAGACGGATTTAATTCAATGGTTCATGAACTCAGGAATAATCAGGAGGAACTTGCAGTGTTTGAAAGGGAGAAAGCATGGAAGGAAATGGCACGCCAGGTTGCTCATGAAATAAAGAACCCCCTTACTCCAATGAAACTCTCTATGCAGCAATTGATTATAACATACCGTGATAAGAGAGTTAATTTTGAACAAATATTTGATAAACTTTCGACAACTATACTTAACCAGATAGAGAACTTAAACCAAATAGCCTCGGAATTTTCAAGTTTTGCACGTATGCCAAGATTAAATCTGGAAAAGGTTGATCTGATTTCTGTAATTAGAGATATAGCTATTCTATACACAGACAAAAAGCTGAACGTAGCAATTAAAACAGAATTAAGCAGGGCAGAGGTTGAAGCTGATATTACTCAACTTCGCCGACTTTTTATAAATATGATCAGGAATTCTATTCAGGCAAAATCAACTTTAATAGAAATAGGGATAAATATTTTATCGGATAACTTTATTGTGTCAGTTAAAGATAATGGTACAGGAATACTTCCAGACTTTACCGGAAGAATATTTGAAGAAAACTTTACTACCAAGGAAAAGGGAATGGGGATAGGCCTTAAACTGGCAAGGAAATACATTGAAGAGATAAATGGCAAGATTGAACTTGTCAATTCATCCTCTACCGGGACAAACTTTAAGATATATATACCTATGATATTACAGCACACTTCATGAACAGATTAACTCCAAATCAGCAGAAGGCTTTAGATTATACTAACCATATTTCTCTAACGGCAAATGCCGGATCAGGGAAAACTTTCGTTCTGTCTAAAAGGTTTATCGAAATTGTACTCAAAGAAAAGATTCCATTAACTAGAATTGTTGCAATTACTTTTACTGATAAAGCCGCGAGTGAATTATATAAAAAAATATCAGAGCAAATTGAAGAATTATTAATTGCATCTCAAGATAGACAGGAGACGAAACAATTAGAAAGCATGAGACGGCAGCTTATCTCATCAAACATTTCTACTATTCATTCATTTTGTATGAATATTTTACGGGAATTTCCAGTAGAAGCCGAACTTGATGCAAATTTTATCCTGATAGATGAAAAACTGTCCCTAGAATTGATAGAACTGTCAATTGAAAAAATCATAAGGGAATCATTAAATAATGAAGATGGAGAGCGGGTTAAAATGCTGATAAGGATGTTTTCATCAAAAAACATCCTAGAGGTAGAATTAAAAACTCTGGTTAAGAACTTCACAAAAGTTCTATTTATAGAAGACAAAATTTATGGTTTATCCACGGAAGAGATAACAAAATATTATGATAAAATAATTATTGAATATTTTGAAAAACTGATAGGCAGTAAATTAATCCAGATTAAATCAAACCTTATTCTTATTAATCAAACAGTTATTGAAGATAAAAAGGATAATGAATTGGCATTAAAAGTTTCTGGCTGCATAGCTAGATTAACTAATAATCTAAATATCAATCAGGTAATTCAAACACTTTCTGATATAAAGGAAACTATTTTTACTAAGACTGGAAAAATATCAGCCAGGGGATACCTTAAGAAAGATTTGCGAAGTAATATTGAATTACAATGCGCTGAAGTTGAATCTAACCTGGAATATCTGAAAATATTCAAAAATTTTGGGGAAGAGAAGAAGATATGGTATGATTTATCAAAATTCGGAAAGGAAATGCTGTATTTCTTCAGAAAATGTTTGAATTATTATGAAGATTTTAAAACAGAAAACGGTTACCTAGATTATGAGGATATATTGTTCAAAACCTATAATATTCTCAAGAATCCGAAAGTAAGTGAATTTCTTTCAGAAAAGTATAATTATTTAATGATTGACGAATACCAGGATACCAATGAAATTCAGTACAATATTTTTCTGCCACTTCTTGATGATCTGAAGAAGGGGAATTTGTTTGTGGTCGGGGATGAAAAACAAAGTATTTACATGTTCAGAGAAGCTGAACTTGAAATATTTCAACGAACAAAAGCGGATATTGTTAAAGTATCAGGTTTGGCAAGCCAGTTAAAATTACCCGATAGTTTTAGAATGAAACCTGATTTATGCCTTTTTACAAACGCATTATTCAGGGAGGTTTTTAATAATCCTGACTCTTTATTTAATGAAGTAAACCCGTCAGATATAATCTGTGCTCAATCAGAAAATGAAACCGGTACTATTGAAATATTATTTTATAATAAAGATAAGGAAATCGAAAAATCAGAATCGGAATTAGTGGCAAAGAGAATAATAAATTTGATTTTTGAGGGAAAAGGGAAATTTACATGGGGAGATATTGCAATTCTTTGCAGAAAAAGGAAATCTTTTTCTGAGCTTGAAAAAAAACTTGCTGCTTTCAACATCCCATTTATAATTATGGGCGGGCGGGAATTTTATCAAAGGCAATCTATTTATGACATTTACAATTATTTTTCATTTCTGCTCGAAAACGAAAATGATACAGCATTAGTTGGCCTCCTAAGATCGCCATTTTTCTCGCTCTCAGATAATGATATATACCTGATCTTACAAGAGGATGGCAAGACATTCTGGCAAAAAATAAATTCACTCCGAATTAAAAAACCTGTGTTTGAAAAGGTTTGCGATATGTTAAAAGAGAATATTCTTTTAGCTGTTGACATAGATTTTGCCTCATTGCTTAGAAAAATATTAAGAGAATCATCCTTTATATCAGTTATTTCATCAAGGGTTGACGGGGTTCAGGAAACAGCAAACATAGAAAAGCTGGTGTTACTGACATCAGATTTCATGAGGGAAGGATATAAAACATTATACGACTATGTAAATTTTCTTAAAGAATCAATTTTAGAAAAAGAGGATGAGCCGCAGGCTTCAATTTCTGAAGGTTTAAATGCTGTTAAAATAATGACACTTCATCAGTCTAAAGGTCTGGAGTTTCCAGTAGTTGTTCTTTATCAGTGTAACGATGTTACACAAAATAATATTGTAAAAACCAAAACTGTAATAGCCGATAAAAATTTCGGACTTCTGACGAAAATGCCTATTGAAAATAGTTATTATTTGCCATATCAATCTTCTACAATAAATGAGATTAGCAATTTTATTTCAGGGAAAAAAGAATATGCTGAAGCAAAACGCTTATTCTATGTAGGGGTTACCAGGGCAAAAGAACACCTGATCATTTCTTTCGAATCAAATAACAAACAAAAGGTAAATGCGGGTTCTTTTATATTTATGCTGAAAAATGCACTAAATGTCGATTTTGAAAGAGATTTTATAAATGTTGGCGGTAAACTTACTTATCTTATACAGCAGGATGGGAATTATAAAAATGTTGAAAAGAATAGGCATGTAGAGATTCCCATTTTAAATAACATGCCTGGGGTTCCATTGATGGTTATCGAACCCCAGATCATTAAAGATAAAATATTAGAAATATCTTCAATCACAGATACAATTTCAGGGGACACTATTTCTGCTACAAAATTTTCCTTATTTAGCCAATGCCCACTGAGGTATTATTACCATTTTGAACTTGGAGTCAGAACCGGAGATAAAAAACTTACTGATGAGGTAAAAAATAAAACTGGGGGAAAAATACTTAATGGAACAGTGAAAGGGAAAATTATTCATAGTCTACTGGAAGAAAAAACCGCACTTGAGAATATAATTACCAGAGTAAAAATTAAAAGTGCAGAATTGAATTTATTAGTTCAAGAAGAAACAAGATTAGTAAAGGAAATATATGAAGACCTGAGTAAATATTATGCTTCAGAAACATTTAAGGAAATAACGGAAGCTGAAAATTACAATAACGAATTTGAATTATATGTTAAGGAGGGTGACTATTATCTTTACGGAAGGATAGACAAAGTTATTTTTTATAATGACAAAATAAAAATACTTGATTATAAAACAGACGATATTTTGCCTGCAGAGATTAAAAAAAGAGGGGACCAATATTTATCGCAATTAAAATTTTATGCTTATATTTTGAGTCGGTTTTTTGTGGACACACAGATATTCGAACTGCAGGTCGTCTTTATTAAAAATCCTGAAGTAAAAGTTCAATTCCGTTTAAATAAACTGGATATTAAGCAGATGAAAGATGAAATAGGAAAAATGATCGAGGCTTTGAAAACCTGGACGTTTATTAAAAACACGGATTATTGCCCAGGATGCAGTTTTAAGTGTGATAAATTAAATTGTATTAAGGAAAAGTAGAATATTATGAATTCTGTTATACAAATAAGAGAAATTGGCATAATTGAGAATGAGCTAAAAAATAATTATCTGGGTGTATTATCATTTTCAATTGAAGAAGACAAAATTAACCAGGTACCAGTAACATATCTTTATCTGGATAAAAATATCTACATATTGTTAAAGGATGATGACGAAAGGATTGGGAATATTAAATACGGGACGCCGGTATTTTTTACTGTAATTAAAAACGAAACTCCAAAAGTTGCTGCTAAACTTTCTTTGCTTTACAAATCAATTGTAATAACAATTAGTGGATCTATTAAGATAGTTGATGAGCTAAAGACCATAGAAGAAATTCGCAAAGGATACAAAGTAAAGTACAATTACAAAAATATTATTGAATTAACTAAAATTTGTATGATAGATACTCAGGAATTTAAAGCATTTGAATACTCCGGAGTTTAATTGAAATATCTCATTCTGCCAGTATTTCTTTTAATAGTTGTGTGGGAAGGGTGTGGAGGGATACCTAAATATGTAATGCCTGCTGAATTACGAGCATCAGAGAAAAAAACAGAATTTATTAATTATTATTCAGCTTGGGTAAAGGGGAAGAAGTTCTTTTTAGACGCAGGACATGGCGGAAAAGACAGAAGTAATAAGGGGTTCGGGGGAAAAACTGTGGAAGCAGATATAAATCTTGGAGTAACACTTGCATTAAGGGAGTTTTTGTTAGAGGCAGGAGGAGAAGTTTTATTATCCCGTGATAAAGATACTACTGTCGAACTTAAAGACCGATCTCTATTAGCAAATGAAAGCAATGCAGATATCTTTATTAGTATTCATCATAATGCCACCGGAGAGAAAGAGGATATTTGGACAAATTACACCTCAACTTATTATCACGCAACAAAAGAAGACCAAATATTTGAACCATGCCAATATGACATTGCCAGATATATCCAACGGGATCTTTCTTATGCTGTAAGGAATTCCGGAGGCCCGGGTTCCTTCGACGGTACTTATTCAGATTACAATATTTATCCGGGACAGGGGTTTTCGGTTTTAAGGTTAACAAAAATTCCAGCTGTGCTTGTTGAGTGCGGATTTACTACAAGTGAATTTGAGTCAGGACTAATTACAGTAAAGGAATTTAATAGAATTGAGGCCTGGGGTATTTTCAGAGGATTATGCAGATATTTGAGTAATGGGATACCCGAAATAAAGTATTTCAACACAGAAACATCATTTTCAAAAGATAGTCTCAACATCAATTTTACCCTGCGCGATTCTGCAGGAATAAACCCCAAAACTCTGAGTATATTTATTGACTCCCTTAATTACAGCTCTTTTAAACTGAATCCCAAAGAAGAGTTATTATCAATACTATTTCCAACTGTAATTAAAGGGAAACATTTAGTAAGGATAATAGCAGCGAATAAAAAAGGGAATTATGCATTTCCTTTTTATTATTATATTTTTATACCGGATAAAATGGACAAATAATGCTTAATTATATATGGCTTGCATTATTATTTTTAGGTATTGGAGCTGCAGTATCTACCGATATCATAAATAAGAATGATAATAAATACAGGAATAATCTTCCTCTCAACGTAAGCATACTTTCCGATTCAGTTTCATTGAATAATCAAGGAAAATACAATTCAGTAAAATTAATTATTACCAAAGATAATTATAATAAATTCTACGAGGATAAAACTGACCATGATCTAAGCTTTTCTTCCGTTCTGGTTTATTCTAAAAAATACAATAATTTTTCAATACGTTTTTTAATTGATAAAAATGATCCTCAGACTTTGAAGGATATTGCTTCATCATCTGGAGATAAAAACGATATTTCAGGGACTGTTGTTTTAAGGAATGTTAATAATAGTAAAACATTCACAGAAGCTGAATTGATATTAGAAAAAGTGAATTTTCTGAAACTTAAAGAAATTACAAATGCGGCATTGGATTATGCCGGGACTGCAGTCAATATTGCCCTTGGACTTATTGGAGTAATGGCTCTTTGGCTTGGTATTATGAAGGTAGCCGAATCAGCAGGATTAATTAATAAACTAGCAACATGGCTTAAACCATTGACAAGGAGATTATTTCCAGATGTTCCGTCGGATCATCCTGCTATGGGGGCAATGATAATGAATATGTCTGCTAATATGCTCGGGTTGGGAAATGCTGCAACTCCTTTTGGATTAAAAGCTATGGAAGAATTGGATACTTTAAATCCGGAAAAAGGGACAGCAACTAATTCAATGGTAACATTTCTGGCTATTAATACTGCAGGTATGACTCTTATTCCTGCAAGTGCAATTGCAATAAGGGCAGCATCCGGGAGTTCAGATCCTGCAATTATTATAGGCACCTCACTTTTTGGTTCTTTCTGTGCAACTATTGCAGGCGTAGTGTCTGCAAAACTCCTTCAAAATATTTCCTTAGGTGCCAGGAAATGGTATGAGGATAATTTCAAATTGTTGGTTGTTATTTCAGTTGTAGTTGTGGTTGGAATATCTTTTCTCTTTGTACCCGGAATTAAATATATCGGGACTATATTCAGTTTTGTAAAATTGGGTTTAATAAAAGATATAATTCAGTTTTTATCAATAATTGCGATTCCATTTCTAATTATATTTTTTATTGGATATGGTGCTTTTAAAAAAGTAAAGGTGTATGAACAATTTGTTGAAGGAGCAAAGGAAGGGTTTAGCATAGCAATAAAAATTCTCCCTTACCTGGTGGCGATGCTTGTGGCAATCGGAATATTCCGTGCTGGAGGAGCAATGCAGTGGCTGATAACTGTATTGACTCCTGTGACAACTTTAATCGGAATGCCTGCTGAAGCATTACCTATGGCGCTTATGCGGCCATTATCCGGGAGTGGATCATTAGGTTTAATGACAGAGATTATCCAGGTTCATGGACCTGATTCTTTTATTGGAATTCTGGTTTCGACCTTTTATGGAAGCACTGAAACGACTTTTTATGTATTGGCAGTGTATTTTGGAGCAGTAAATATCAAAAACACACGCCATGCAGTGCCCGTTGGATTGATAGCCGATATTTGTGGAATATTAGGCGCATTATTTATCGTTAAATTATTATTTAGTTAAGAAAATGGAAATTTTTATTACAAGAGAAATTCCCGAAATAGCAGAAAACCTGTTGAAGAAAAGAAAGATAAAAGTATCTGTTTACCGCGGAAATAAATCGATATCTAAAAGTATACTTATAAAAAATGTCAGGAATGCTGATGGTATAATATCTCTGCTTTCAGATCGTATTGATAAAGAAGTTATTGAGGCAATGCCAAAATGCAAAATAATAGCCAATTATGCAGTAGGTTACAATAATATAGATATTAAATATGCTTCAGAAAAAGGAATAGTTGTTACAAATACACCTGATGTGTTAACAGAATCAACTGCTGAAATTGCCATAGCATTAATGTTGGCATGTTCAAGACGGCTCCCTGAAGGAGAGGAAATCATGAGAAAGAATAAGTTTACCGGGTGGGCACCTAAACTACTACTAGGCATTGAACTTACCGGGAAATATTTTGGAATAATTGGGGCTGGTAGAATTGGGACTGCTGCGGCAATAAGGGCAAAATCTTTCGGAATGAAGATAATTTATTGCTCTAATAATAAAAATGAATATCTTGAAAAAATTACTGGCGCCAAAAAAAATACTCTCGCTGAATTATTAAAAAAGTCAGATGTGATTTCTCTACATTTGCCTTTGACTCCAAAATCATATCATCTTCTGGATAAGAGGAATCTGAGTTTACTAAAACCCTCGGCTATTCTTATTAACACGGCAAGAGGGGAAATTGTAGATGAATCCGAACTCATCCATATGTTAGAAAGGAAAAAAATATTTGCCGCGGGTTTTGACGTTTATGAGAATGAACCTTCAGTTAATCAAAAACTTACAGGATTAAAGAATACCGTACTTTTACCTCACTTGGGAAGCGCAACAATTGAAGCAAGAAACCGTATGGCAGAACTTGCTGTAAATAATATTTTAGCTGTTCTTTCGGGGGGAAAAGCTATCACACCGGTTAAAATCTAATGCCTATATTCCTGGTTTGGAGTTGACACTAAAAACCTTTATAACTACTTTTAAAGACAATTTTAAGGCCACAAGTTATGAAAATCGGTATACCTAAAGAAAACAATTTAAAAGAAAGAAGAGTCGGTCTTGCTCCGGCTGGCGTTGATTCATTAGTTAGAGCCGGGCATAGTGTCATTGTTGAAAGTGGTGCCGGGGATGGCAGTCATTTCACCGATGACGATTATATTAAAACTGGTGCTTCTATAGTATATAGTGCAGAAGAAGTTTATATGCGTTCTGAGATTATTGTTAAGGTTGCACCTATTGATAATAGTGAGAATGATCTTTTGCAGGATAACCAAATTTTGTTTTCTTCCCTTCATTTAGCTGTTGGTAAAAAAGCAACGATTGAAAACCTTTTGAAGAAGAACATTACAGCAATCGGATATGAACTTATTGAAAATTCAATAGGCCTACCTGTTCTTAATTCAATGAGTGAAATAGCTGGACCGCTTTCTATTCAGGTTGCTGAAAAATATCTCGAGAGCAATGCAAAAGGAGGCCGTGGGATTCTTTTAGGAGGCATTACCGGCGTTGCACCTGCGGCAGTTGTTATATTAGGTGCTGGTGTTGTTGGTACAACGGCAGCCAGAGCTGCATTAGGAAGAGGAGCTCAGGTTATAGTAATCGATAAAGATTTAAACCGCTTAAGGAAAATCGATTCCAATTTCAGAAAGAAAATTACAACTGTTATGGCTAACCCATATACTATCTCACGAGGGGTTAAATTTGCAGATGTGCTGATAGGTGCAGTTTTGATCAAAGGCGAGAAAACTCCTCACCTTGTTACTGAAGATATGGTTAACCAAATGAAAAAGGGAGCTGTTATAGTTGATGTATCAATAGATCAGGGTGGCTGCATTGAAACCAGTAGAATCACTTCTTTGACTGATCCGATTTATATTTATAAAGATGTAATTCATTACTGTGTTCCCAATATGCCTGCTATGGTTTCAAGAACTGCAAGTTATGGGCTAACTAATGCTTCTTTACCTTATGTACATAATATTGCAGATAACGGGCTTTCTAATGCTTTGCTGGGTGATGAAGGTCTGGCTAAAGGTGTTTGTACTTATAATGGATCATGTTCCAATGAAGCAATTGCAACCATTTTTGACCTTGAGTATAGGAAATTAAGAGTTTTCTTAACTAATTAAGTTTTGAATAATTTATATGCCAATTGATATTTCCCTTCTTGGAAATGATTAAATAAAGTACCTCATAATGGGTCTCGTTCTGCTTCTTCTTGCCACTTCTTTAAAACCTGCCTCTTTAAAAGAAGATGGAATTCCGGTCCAGGCAAATGCAACAGGAATATTGTCTGAATATGGCTCAACCGGATAGGCCTCCACTATTTTTGCTCCCTGCCCTTTGCAAAAGTTAACAGCATGACGAATCAATTTCGCAGATAATCCCTTACGCCTGTGGTTTTTTGAAATAAATAAACAGCTGATTGACCAAACTTTCTCATTATCAACACGGCTTAATACCCTGGAATTTTCAAGCCGGATATAAATTTCCCGTGGTGCAACTGCGCACCATCCGACCGGTTCATTTTCAACATATGCCAAAATACCGGGTTTCTCATCATTGTATATTATTTTCTTCAGGAATTTTTTATTCCCTTCACCCTTATTTTCTTTAAAATCTTTAGGACGTAACCTCCATGTCATGCACCAACATCCACCGCATGCGCCTTTAGTGCCAAAAAGTTTTTCAAGATCTTTCCATCTTGATTTATCCACCGGGTAAAATTTAGGTTCACTCATCATAGGATATCCGTATTAAATTAATTTATATTGGCTTTCAATTCTTGGGAAGCTTCTTAAAATAGTTGGCGGTACTTCAGTCTTCACATTTTCATTAAGGAAGCGAAACATTTCAAAAGCATTAGCAACAGCATTCCCATGAGGGTGGTTATTAAAAATTAGATAAATTGTTTTTACTTTATTTTTAACTTCATTGATCTTATTTTTTATTTCCAGTAGTTCTCCGGGTGAATATAGATAATTATATCTTTCACTCTGCTCATCATATGATTGCTTTTGATTTAAATTCTGGAATGAATTAAACCATGCTTTTGCATTTCTTCCATGAAGTCGGATATAAAGATTATTATTTGTGACAACAATATTAAAGGAAATGGAATTAGATATTTGGGGTTGGTCTATTATACAAAAAGATAAATCGGCAGCTTTGAAATAATCAAATACCAGAGGTTTGTTCCAAGAGTTATGTCTGACTTCAACAAAAAGCGGGAAATCCTGAAATATCTCTTTTAGCTGGGTTATATGATTTATAGCGCTTTCATTGAATCCAAAAGAATAGGGGAATTGAATGAGAAGTCCACCTAGTTTTTCTCCTTTAGATAATATGTTGAGGTTTTCAGTCACTAATCTGGAATTTTCCGTTGTAATTATTTTTTTGTGAGTGAAATCCTGATGTAGTTTTATAGTAAACCTAAAATCTGGTCTTGCAGAAGTTTTTTTCAACCATCCTTCAGCCGTTTTCTGGGAAACATGGGCATAATAGGTTGCATTAACCTCTACAGAGTTGAAATAGATTGAGTAGTAAGTAAGCCAATCGAAGTTAAGGGTTTGTCCTTTGGGATAAAAAGATGGTACCCAGTCTTTATAACTCCACCCGGCTGTACCGATATAAAAATTGGCCATAACAGTGACTTTTGCAATTTATAGAATAACATTTGTGAAAAATTACAAAGAAATAAATTAATTTTTTAATTAATTATCCGAATAGTATTAAGGATTTACCAAAATGTTCTGTATGGAAAACACACCATAATTATAAAAATTGTTAATGTTTTTATCCCATTTCCTTTAATTTCGAGTATAAAAGAAGTATATTTTTATTAAATTCACTCTGCATTTTAAAGGAATCAGAGAAAACCGATATGAAAACTGAAATTTTACTACAAACTGATTTCCCAGATCTTCAATTGGTTAAAAAGGGTAAAGTCAGGGACATTTATGATGTCGGGGAATTTTATTTGATTGTATCAACTGACAGGGTCTCAGCTTTTGATGTAATTATGAGTCAGGGGATCCCTTATAAAGGGAAAGTTTTGAACCACTTATCCAAATTCTGGTTTGATTTTGCTAAGGATGTTATTCCAAACCATTGTATTTCCACAAATGTAAATGATTTTCCTCAAATTTGTTCTAAATATATAGAGCAGCTTTCCGGCAGATCTATGCTTGTTAAAAAAATAGAAATTATCCCAATTGAATGTATCGTTCGAGGGTATATTTCAGGATCGGCATGGAAGGATTATCAAAAAAATGGAAGTGTGTCAGGCATAGAACTTCCGTTAGGTCTTCAAGAGTCGGAAAAATTATTTGAACCTATCTTTACCCCATCAACTAAAGCTGAAATTGGTCTCCATGATGAAAATATCTCTTTTGAACAAGCGGAAGTAATTGCCGATAAGGAAACTCTTCTAAAAATCAAAATAGCTGCTCTAGAAATTTATTCTGTTGCTTCAAAATTTGCTTTGACGAAAGGGATTATCATAGCAGACACAAAAATGGAGTTTGGTTTCTTTAAAAATGAATTATTAGTAGCTGATGAACTTTTAACTCCGGATTCTTCCCGTTTCTGGTCATTAGAGAATTATTCCTTAGGAAGGAGTCAGGAAAGTTTTGATAAACAATTTTTAAGGGATTATCTAATTTCAATAAAATTTAACAATCAACCTCCACCTCCTGTTCTTCCCGAGGAAATAATAGCTAAAACTAGTGAGAAATACCTTGAAGCTTATTATAAACTGGCGGGAAAACATTTGCCAGGGGGTAATCAATAAATATGCTGTTACCAAATCAGTTGACTGTACTTCGAATTATTTTGACTCCATTTTTTTTGTTTTTTTTCCTTTCTGACTATGTCCTTTTCCGACACATTTCAATTGTCATATTTATCATAGCTGCGTTGACTGATTGGTATGATGGATGGCTTGCCAGAAAATTCAATTATATTACTGATTGGGGTAAATTTTGGGACCCCCTAGCTGATAAAATTTTAACCTCGGCTGCTTTTATAGGCTTTGTCGTATTGGGAGAACTTCAACTCTGGATGGTGCTTATAATTATACTTAGGGACTTCATAATTACAATTCTAAGGGCTTATGCCGATTACAAAGGTGCTTCATTTTCCACAAGTAATTACGCCAAATGGAAAACTTTCTTACAGATGGCTTTTTTATATTACTTACTGTTACTTTACACGGGGAAAAGTGCACCCGGCATTTATACAGGCAATGAAAAAATCTTTTCTGTTCTTTTAGACCATAATTTCATCTATTACTTTATGCTCTTTATCACTGTAATTACTGTTCATTCCGGCATTACTTATTTATATAAAAATCGTCTTATAGTTTTGAGGTTATTTAAATTTGAAACTTAATTTTTTTGAAAAACTTATCGGTTCAGGTTTTTACACAGGATATATACCGTTTGCATCCGGCACCTGGGGGAGTCTGGCAGCACTTTTAATTTACTATATTCCAGGGTTTGAAAAACCCATTATAATATTTCCTGCTATCTTTATCTTTACAATCCTCGGAGTTATAATTGGCAACAAATTCGATGTTGTTTATGGGAAAGACCCGGCAGAATGTACAGTCGATGAAGTTGTGGGTATGTGGATATCACTTTTATTTCTTCCTAAAATCTGGTTTATATCTGCCGGAGCATTTATTTCCTGGCGTATTTTTGATATTATAAAACCTTCACCTGCTAGGCAGCTCGAAAGCCTTAAAGGAGGTATAGGCATAATGATAGACGATGTTGTTGCCGGACTTTATTCATTATTATTTGTTCATTTAATTTTACTTATTTTTAAATACTAACTAATCAGGTTTAAAATCTATGAATGCTCATATTATTACTATTGGAGATGAAATTCTTATAGGTCAAACCTTAAATACTAACTCTGCATTTTTAGGAAGTAAACTTATTGATCTGAATATAAATATAAAAAAAACATCAGTTGTCGCGGATAATGAGGAAGAGATTCTTAAAGAATTTAGTGATTGTTTTAGAGAAAATGATCTTATCATCGTAACCGGGGGGTTGGGACCAACCCACGATGATATAACCCTCCAATGTGTTGTGAAATTCTTCAATACTGAACTTGTTCAGGATGATAATGTTTTGCAGGATGTGATTAAAATTTTTGCCAGAAGAGGAAGACAGATTACCCGTATAAACGAGCAACAGGCTTTAGTACCTAAAATTGGCAAGGTAATCCGGAATAAACTTGGAACGGCTCCCGGGATTTGGATTGAAAAGGATAATAAAATTTTTATTGTTATGCCGGGGGTTCCCTTTGAAATGAAGGAAATGGTTACTTCTTATGTTATTCCTAACCTTAAAGAGAAATATGGGGAACCTGAAATAATTATTAAAAGACTTATATTGCAGACTACAGGAATACCAGAATCCTTTCTTTTTACAAAACTCGGTGATCTGGATGAGCTGCTGGAAGGTGGGAAAATGGCATTTCTACCAAGTCAATACGGTGTGAAATTAAGAATTACAGTTACAGAAAAAAATGAAGAAGTAGCCAAAAATAAACTTTCCGAAATTGAACAGAAAATAAGAAATTTAGCTGGTAGGTATGTCTTTGCTGTAGGCGAGGAATCACTCGAAGAAGTGGTCGCAAGACTTCTTAAAGAAAGGGAATTAACATTATCTTTAGCTGAATCGTGTACAGGTGGCAATATTGCCAATCTCCTCACTAACATAAGCGGCAGCAGTGAATTTTTTGAAAGAGGTGTTGTTTCCTATTCAAATGGATCAAAAGTTGAAATGCTTAAAGTCGATGAGGATACCTTATTACAACATGGTGCGGTCAGCGCGGAAGTTGCCGAACAAATGGCATTGGCGATTAGATCAATAAGTGGGACAGATCTTGGCTTATCTGTAACAGGGATTCTGGGCCCTACCGGAGCTACTCCAGGAAAACCGGTTGGACTTGTATACATTGCGATCTGTAATAGCTCCTCAGTATTTGTTAAGAAATTTCTTTTTGGGGAAGACAGAATCCTTAATAAACAAAGAGCTACTCAGGCTGCCCTTGATATGATAAGAAAACATATTCTTGGGATTCCGCTGGATGATTAGGCTGTTTATTGCATTAAAAATTCCTTTACATATTAGAGAAGAAATTATTAAATTATGCATGGGATTTTTAGCGGGTACTGCGATTTACAAATGGGAACCAATAGACAAGATTCATTTAACTCTAAAATTTATTGGTGATGTTAAAGAAGAGTTAGTTGATAATATTATCAATAAAATCTCATTTGTTGAAGACTTTAATAAATTTGAGTGCGGACTCTCTAGCTTTGACTTCTTCTATAGATCGGGCAAACCGTCTATTTTCTTTGTCAGGTTGCAGATGGATGAGTCAATTAACCAAGTTGTTAAAAAATTGAATACAGAACTTGAAATCTTAGGTATACAGTTAGAGAAAAAGGATTTCAAAGTTCATTTAACTTTACTAAGGCTCAAAGGTAAAGAGAATTTAGAACCGCTGAAGGAGATTAGTAAAAAAGAAATTACAAGTACATTTACTGCGGATGAAATCGTGCTATATAAAAGCAGGCTTCTGCCGTATGGATCAGAATATACAGAATTAAAAAGTTACAAATTAAGATGATTGGAGGATCAATGAGTGCAGAACAAGAACAAAAAAGTAAAATTATTGATGAAGCCATTGCTAATATTGAAAAAGCTTATGGTAAGGGATCAATAATGAGATTAGGGGATGGAGTTATTAACCCGATAGAATCAATTCCAACCGGTGCACTTTCTTTGGATTATGCACTGGGCATTGGTGGAATTCCAAGAGGTAGAGTAACTGAAATCTATGGACCGGAATCAAGCGGTAAAACCACCCTTTGTCTTCATATCATTGCTGAAGCACAGAAATTGGGTGGTCTAGCTGCTTTTATAGATGCAGAGCATGCTTTAGATGTTAATTATGCTAAAAGACTTGGTGTAGATACTGCGAATCTTCTATTATCTCAGCCGGACTATGGCGAACAGGCTCTTGAAATTACAGATACACTTGTAAGAAGCAACGCTCTTGATATAATCGTTATCGATTCCGTCGCTGCACTTGTACCTCGTTCCGAAATTGAAGGCGAAATGGGGGATGCCACTATGGCTGTCCAGGCAAGACTTATGTCTCAAGCTTTAAGAAAACTTACCGGCGCAATTTCAAAATCAAAAACTGCGGTTGTTTTTATCAACCAGTTAAGAATGAAAATTGGCGTAATGTTTGGTAATCCTGAAACAACTACTGGTGGAAACGCTCTTAAGTTTTATGCTTCTCTCCGGATGGATATCAGAAGAATTGCTGCCATTAAAGATGGCAATGAAGTAGTTGGTAACCGTACCAAAGTCAAAATTGTTAAAAGTAAAGTAGCCCCGCCATTCAAGGAAGTCGAATTTGATATTCTCTACAATGAAGGCATAAGTAAAACAGGAGACATGCTTGACCTTGCAGTTAACTTTGGAATAATTAAAAAAGGCGGTGCCTGGTTTACTTATTACGAAGACAGATTTCAGGGTAGGGAACAGATGAAACAAAAACTAATGGAATCTCCGGAACTCTTCAAGAAACTTGAATCTGAAGTAAAGGCAAAATTAGGAATGAATTCTACCAATGGTGAGACTAAACCGGAAGATAAACCGGCATCAAAGGAAAAGAAACCGGTAAAATAAATTATGATTGTTTCCCGGATAGAGAAAAAAGATAACACAAATGTTATTATCTATCTTGATAATGGTGAAAAAATCTATCTCGCATATGAAGTGATGTTAAAAAATGGCTTAAGGAAAGGAGTCGAAATTTCCGAGAGCCATTTTCAATTTTTAATAGGTGAGAATCAGAAATTCTTCATCAAAAAAAAAGCATATGATTATTTGGGGAAACGAATTCATTCTGCTCAGGAACTGAGAACTAAATTACTCCGCAAGAAATATGACTCTGATCTTATTAACGTTACACTTGATGAACTACGAAATTTTAAATACCTGGATGATACTAAGTTTGCCGAAATATTTATTGAAGAAAAAATAAGACTTAAATCATGGGGCAGAACTAAACTAAAATCGGAATTAGCCAAACGGGGTATTTCAAATGCTATTATTGCTTCTGTTTTATTGGAAAAATTTCCTGAGGAGTTGGAAGAATTTGAACTGGCATTCCGTCTGGGTGAAAAAAAATATTTATCACTAATTAACCGTAATCTTGAAAAACAGAAACTTGTTCAGAAAATATATTCCTTTCTTTTGGCTAAGGGCTATAGTTTTGATATATGCAAAAAAGTAATGGAGAAAATATTCAGTTCGCCATTGGATGAAGAAAATGATCCCGGGGTAGAATCATAACATTGACGGGGGTAACAAATTCAATTAAGAAATAATAATATTATTAAATAATTCTTCTTTTTTTATACTAATTCTTTTGCGTAAATTATTTCTTGCTCAAAAAGGGAGCAAAATATTTTTGTTAATAAACAATAAAAGGGTAAAATGGCAAAAATTAACCTGACACAAAAACCAATTTCAGAACAAGTAAGGATTTTACAAGATTATCTTAACAGACGGGCTCAGCATAAAACTCAGGGAAATGTCACGATTGAACAGATTGTTAATAAGTTTAAACATAAAAAACTCCTCAATGAAAGGGCTAAAGCAGTCCATTTTGATAAATTGCTCAAAATGATGAAAAAAGAACAATCAATTTGACGCCTGTTTGTCAGTTCCAAATTTGCGTGACCGATATCATACAAATATTAATTCTTCAAAATAAGGCGGCAAAAAACACTAGTTTTTGGTAATTAATAGTAGAGGGCAACTTTTTTTTACATATTGTTATGCCTTCTTCTAAATTCCCACCCCAAAAATATAATTCAATTCAATAATCCTAAAAAAACTTGTGCACATTGGTAACCTGCCGGTAGCACGGCAGTAGCACGGGTTGTAAACTACTTACCAGCATCGTTTATTTTTACCCACATTCTGGTTGATAGAAGGCACAAAATATTCATAAAGATTACTTTGATAACCTCTAATCCACTGTTTAATAATGAGACACTCGGGGCAATTATTTATCATTCTGGTGAATTGGTCTTGACTATAATAATTAAATTTTGAATTATGTCGTTAGTTTTTCCTAAAAAGGTAGAAAATTTAGTTGTCTCTGTCACAATAAATACGCTTTTTTATTTATTAATTGTTATGTGTAAACTGGCGCATATTTTGTACGATAATGATTAAGACTTTATTAATTTACACCGGAATAATAAAAACATGAATAGTATAAATATTTCGATGGTATCTACAGATAAACTCATTTTCCTTAAAATGAAGTATAAGGATTTTTTTGTCGCCACCCGTCAAAAGAGAAACGGAACAAAAGAAATAAATTTCCCGGTTAAAATTCTTTTAAAAGCATTTATGCTGCTTCAGGCAAAAAGATTTAATCAATTCACAAAAAAGGTTATTGTTTCTTTAAGTAGTTTTATATAATAATGGGTATATCAGGCAACAAGAGCTGAAAGTTTCAAAGATACTTCATTGAGATCGAATGGTTTGTAAAAAATAGAATTTACATATTTCCTAATCGTAAAATCTAAATCTTTTAGCTGGTTACGGTATACATAAGTCAGAATAACGGGGATGTTCATTCCACTCTTAATTTCCATGCATATATTTTCAATCTTTGCCGATGGATCTGTATCCAAAATTACAAGATCAAAATCTGCTGAATGTATTATCTTTTTCAGAACTTCAATATCTGTTGTAGCTGTTATATTATAACGGTTTTGCAAGTACATAAGGAGACTTACGCACATATTAAAATCCGAACTATAAAAGGCTATATTTTTCATAAAAATCTAAAAAAACAAATACACATTATTCTTCGCCTTTTCACAAACTATTTATGTGCCAGAATTAGTCAGGGCTTAATAATAATAATGTGTGAATTCTGTGCAAAAAACCGCCCTGGCTTTACCGGTATTCCCGCATATGGGAAAAGCATTGATATTCTCATTTTAATATTTGAGAAATTATCCCCATAACTATATAATAATTAAGCTTTTATATCCAGTTCTTTTAATTTTCTATAAAGAGTTGATAACCCTACTTGAAGGAGCTCTGATGTTTTTTCCTTATTAAAACTATTGTTTTCTAATGCCTTCATTATATAGTCTCTTTCAAATCTTCTGACAGATTCTTCCAAGGAACCTAATTTCGAAAAGTCAATTACCCCAAACTTTGGTCTGAATGCCGTTGGAAGATCTTGTAGTGTAATAAATTCACCTTTACAAAATATAACCGCTCTCTCAATTATGTTTTCTAATTCCCTTACTTCACCTTTCCATTCATAGCTGATCAGTGAACGGATTGCTTCGTTATCAATACCTTTAATGTTTTTGTTCATTTCCTTTCTGTATTTATCAAGGAAATGGTCTGCCAGAAGGGGGATATCTTCTTCTCTTTCTTTAAGCGAAGGCACATTTATTTCAATTACATTAAGCCGAAAATATAAATCTTCACGGAACTTGCCGGCTTAATCTCTGCTTTCAAATCCCTGTTCGTAGTAGCGATAAATCTTACATTCACTGGAAATGAAGCGGTAGCTCCGACAGGAGTAAATTCTTTTTCCTGTAGTACGCGCAGAAGTTTTACCTGAAGTTGCAGAGGCAGTTCACTTATTTCATCAAGGAATAGTGTTCCTCCATCAGCCGCTTTAATGTATCCTTCTTTATCAGAGATTGCTCCGGTAAATGCACCTCTTTTATGACCGAACAATTCACTTTCAATCAGGTTCTCAGTTATCGCACCGCAGTTTAAAGCTATAAAAGGTTTATTTTTCCTGCGACTTTTATAATGCAATGCCCTGGCTACAAGCTCCTTCCCAGTGCCACTATTTCCTGTAATGAGAACAGTACTATCAGTTTCAGCTACAGTATGTATCATATCATAAATCTTTTTTATTGCCAGACTTTTACCGACAATATTATCAAAATCATAATTACGCTGAATTTCTTTTTTAAGTATCCGGTTTTCAAGTAACAAGTCCTTGTATTCGAACATTCGTTTTATTTTTATAAGCATCTCGTCAAATTCTATCGGCTTCAGAATATAATCACTTGCACCGGCTCTTAAAGCGGATATTGCGGTATCAATGAACCAAATGCGGTTATAACAATTATCGAAGTATGAACATCAAGCTTTTTAATTTCCTCAAGTAGTTCTATCCCTTTCATTTGTGGCATTTCAAGATCGGTTATTACAATATCATATTTATCATCCAGAAGTTTTTGATATGCCACTTTTCCATTTTCAGCTTCTTCTACCTGGTAACCTTCTTTTCTTAAAATAAAAGAAAGTGATTCTCTGATTATTTCTTCATCATCAACAACAAGTAATTTCCCTGACATTTTTTCCTCTTACGGTTGAATTGGTAATAATATTTTAAACATAGTGCCCGCTCCTTCTGTACTCTCCACTATAATATCTCCCTGGAAGCTTTTTATGATTCCATAGCTAACCCAGAGGCCTAATCCTGTGCCTCTCCCTTCTTTTTTTGTAGTATAGAAGGGTTCGAATATTTTTGAAATATTCTCTTCAGAAATTCCCACACCATCATCTTCAAATGTTATAATAACATTATCTTCACTCACATCTGTACTGGCTAAAATTTCACTGTCCTGCGTGAAAGGATTAAGTTCCAGGATAGCATCTACTGCATTCAAAAGGATATTGACAAAAACCTGCTGAATCTGGTCAGCTACCAGCGGCAGCAGAGGGACTTTGTTATTTAACGATAACCTGAAATAAATATTTTTTGCCTTTGTGCCCACCTTAATTATTTCAATTGCCTCAGCTACATTCTGGTTTATGTCTGTTAGTTGGAGTTCATAGTTCGATGGGCGTGAGAAATCAACCAGATCCCTAATGATTTTGGAAATTCTTGTCACCTGGCTTTTCACTAATTCCAGTTTTTCTTTTATAAACCTATCATCAGTTGAACGCTGAACTACCTGAACTAAGGCAGAAATAGAAGCAAGAGGATTACCCACCTCGTGTGCTACTCCCGCAGCAAGCGTGCCTATACTTTCCATTTTCTGCGTATGGATTAATTGTTTTTCCATTATCCTCTTTTCTCTAACATCCCGGTGTATCCCAAAGAAAGCAGATACATTTCCTTCATAATCAAGAATAGGAGACACGAGTAATTGTGTATAGAAAGGTTCGCCCCCTTTTTTTCTGTTTTCTACTTCGCCCGCCCAGGCTTTGCCTGATTTTACTGTATTCCACATCTTTGCCCAGAATTTCTTGGAATGCTTGCTGCTTCCGAATACCCGGGGATTGTTCCCAAGAAGTTCTTCCCTGGAATAACCACTTGCCTGAATAAATGCAGGATTTACATAAACCATTTTACCCTGGACATCTGTTATCTGTAATGGATTTACTGTATTTTCTGCCACAGAATAGAAACGCATTAGATCAAGCTCTTTTTTCTTTTGCTCGGTTAAATCTTTTGCGAGAATAAAGAATAAATTTTGATTCCCTTCGCCAGCGTTTTCAATAGGAATTATTGAGATGAAGATCTCTAATTCACGTTCATTAATATTCCACTTTACATGAATCGATCCTTTACTGGAATTAATAATGGTATCAGTAAAAATTAGTCTGAATTTCTCCCTGTCGGATTTTTCTATTAGATCAATAAAAATACTACCTATTAAGGCACCCTTTTCTGATCCTAATGTTTCAACTGCAGTTTTATTTAATTCTATAATCAACCCTTCATTTGACAAAATAAAACACATTTCATCGAAAGACTCGAAAAGATCAAAACCGAAACTAAAATTATTATTCATATTGCTTCATAGAAGTTCTGTTGAATTTCTATATATAAAAAAGTTGATCGTTTAATTTATTCTGATTACTAGCACATTCTCTGTTAAATTCAAATATCCGTAATGTTTTGCTTCTCAATAATGAGAAAAATTTGCTTAATTACCAAGTATTTTATAATATTTCAATGGTCAATTTTGGATATACAATGATTCTTAATCTTGTGCAATATAATCCCGAATGGGAAAACAAAGAAGCTAATAAAAATAAAATTCTTAGGTTGATAGGTAATAAACCTTTACCTGATTCAACTTTTATTTTTCCTGAGCTAACATTGACCGGTTTTACTATGAAATCCGAAATCTATTCGGAAGATCTGAAAGGTGAAACTTTTTATTTCTTTTCAAAAATAGCTCTGGAAAATAACTTAAATATAATATTCGGTTTGATAGAAAATAAGGATGGCTTGCTTTACAATTCTCTAGTCCATATTGGTTCTTCCGGTGAACTTATATCAAAATATCATAAAATTCATCCTTTTACATTTTCGGAAGAAAACAAACATTATTTACGAGGTGAAAAACCTGTTATTACTGATATTAATGGATGGAAAACAGGATTTTCTATATGTTATGATCTCCGGTTTCCTGAACTTTTCAGGCAATATGGTAAGGAAAGAGCAGAACTTATTATTGTGATAGCTAATTGGCCTGATACAAGAATTGAGCACTGGAAGGTTCTTTTAAGGGCAAGAGCAATCGAGAATCAATGTTATGTAGCCGGGGTTAACAGAGTTGGGAACAATCCCAGACTTCATTATAATGGCTTTTCCGGAATTTATGACCCGATGGGGAATGAAATTGCTTCAATTTCTGAAATTGAAAAGGTCATTACTGCTGATATCTCAAAAGAAAAGGTTAGCGAAACACGCGATAAATTCCCTTTTTTAGAAGATATCTTCCTATTTTGAAAAATCTCTACGCTGTTTTACGCTTCTTTACGCTGTTTTACGCTAAAGTCTTACCTTCTCCTTACCTTCTCCCGGTATTCTCCCGTTTACATGGTGCTGGTATCATATGGGATGAAGTTGCCTCATTCAATCTTTTTTGCCATTCAATTCTTACAGACTGTGGCGCAAATAATTTATATCACAAATATTTTTATATCTTTGAACTAAATATTATAAAATCTTATCGGGTTGATATGTTTACACATAAAGTTAAAATAAATTTCTTTAACTGCGATCCAGCCGGTATATTATTCTATGGAAGAATTTATGAAGTGTGCCATTCCGCCTATGAATCAATGATTGAATCCTTTGCTCTTAAAGAAAATTACTGGAATAATGATAACTATGTTGTCCCGATAATATCAAGCTCGGCAAAATACCTGGTACCTGTAAATTATAATGATACCTTAAAGGTCGAATTATCAGTTTCCATTCTCAAAAATAGTTCATTTGAACTTCAGTATATCTGCAAGAATCAGAATGAGGATATTTGTGCGGAAGTTAAAACTGTTCATGTCTGTGTAGGAGCAACTACCTGGAAGAAAAAAGAATTATCAAAAGAAATCAGTAATGGGCTAAAAGAACATCTTACTGTTTCCTGATTATCTCCATTAACTTCTTCTTTTGGACTTTGCCAAGTGGACTTAGGGGAAATTCATCAACAAAATAAAATTTCTTTGGAATCTTGAATGAGGAGATCCTTGAAGACATGTATTCCTTTAACTCATCCGAAGAGATATCTTTTCCTGTTTCAGATTTTACTGCAGCAGAAATAATATGACCCCATTCTTTATCTTCTTCTCCAAATACAAAAGCATTTTCAATACCTTGAAATTCTTTTATTATCTTTTGTATTTCAAGTGGGTTAACATTTTCTCCACCTGAAATAATCAGGTCATCTCTTCTTGCCTCAATAAACAAGAAACCATCTTCGTCAATAAATCCATAGTCCCCTGTATAGTATAAACCATCATTGAATTTGTTGACTGTTTCTTCAGGATTATTAAAGTAACGAATTGAACAGGAATCACTTTTAACGGCAATTTCTCCTTTGCTATTATTAGGAAGTTTATTCCTCTGTTCATCTACAATAAAAATCTGATTATTGTTCAAAGGTTTACCGGCGGAAGACAATTTATCTTTTTTGCTCTTACAGTCAAGCAATGTTACCAAAGAAGATGATTCAGTAGAGCCATAGACTTTAGCAACAGGCCAACCATTTTCCAATGCTTGAAGAACCAGACTGTCATCAATATAACCGCCCCCAAGCAGTAAGGATCTTAGATATTTATTAGGATAAATACCGGCATCTAAAAATCTTTTTAGCTGAGTAGAGACTAATGAAATCAGGGATGGTTTTCGTAATTTAATTTCAACAGCCAGATCTTCAGTTGTAAGGGAAGGAGGGAGTATAATAGTTGCGCCTGATAGAAGTGCACGGATTATTATGGAAAATCCACCGATATGATAAAACGGAAGGGAAGCAAGCCACCGGTCTTTATTATTCTGTTTCAAAACGGAATTACAATTCTCAAAACTCTTCCTAAGATTATTAAAAGTTAGCTCTACTCCTTTTGGTTTCCCTGAAGATCCGGAAGTAAAAAGTATGAGTGCATTTTCATTTTGGGAAAATAAGTCAGGTATTATAGCATCGAATGGCCATTTAATTTTTTCGTACGATGCATTGTCCTGAGTGAATAAAATGTCTTTCTTAATTTCAACGGAATAAGTAGGCGGCTGGACTATAATATTCGGCTCAACATAAATAAATTTGGGCGAAATGAATGATAAAAGCTTGTCAATTTCCTGAACATTTAATTTAGTATTTAAGGGAACAGGAATAGATCCAACTTTCCACAGTGCAAATATCAATAATATGAATTCAAGATTATTTTCTGATATTATAACAGTATGGTCTCCTCGTGAAATGTTATATTTGTACTTTAATATACGTGCCAGATATGTTGCTTTTATATTAATATCACTATATGTGTGTGTGTTATTCCCTTCAATAATAAAATTAGCAGAACTAAATAATCCGGCAGATTCAGCAAGTAAGTCAATCATAAAAGTATTCCTGCAGAAAAAAGGAGGCCAAATATTCCTGAAAACTGAGCGGTTAATTCAAGCATTTTATTGAGTTCCTTTCCATCTGATTTATAGAGCAATCTGATAAGTTTGTAAGCGAGGGGGAGTGTAAGATATGGTAAGAATATCCACAGTTTGAAATTTAAATTAAAATAAAACACCAGAGGTATAATAAATGAAACCATGAGTAGAACAATAAATTGATATCTTGTGAATGTTCTGCCAAGAATTACTGCAAGTGTATGTTTTTGTGCTGCTTTGTCTTCTTCAATATCCCTATAATTATTTACAACTAGTATATTCGTGATCAGAGCTCCTACGGGAATAGAACTTAAAAATGCAAGCCCCGTGAACTCGTGAGCTTGTACATAATAAGTGCCTACAGTACCAACAACTCCAAAAAACATAAAAACGAAAATATCTCCCAGTCCATTATACGCAAGGGGATAGGGACCTGCCGTATATGCCATCCCGGCTAATATCGAAGCTATTCCTATTGCAAGTACAATTAATCCACCAGTATAGACTAAATATAGCCCTGCAATAAAAGCAGTAAGAAAAACCATTGCTATACCAGCCTTCATTTCCCTTACAGTTATTAAGCCACTGACCATTACACGCAAGGGACCTTTTCTTTTTTCATTATCGGCGCCTTTTACATAGTCATAATAATCATTCGAGAAGTTTGTTCCAACCTGGATTAAAATTGAACAGAAGAGTGCAATCAAAGCATATAAGAGTACGAATTTATTATTATTAGATGCAACTGCAGAACCAACAACAACGGGTACTATAGCTGCAAGTAAAGTCTTAGGTCTAGCTGCAATTGCCCAGCATTTTATTTTATTTATTTCCTTTTTATTCTCCATCAGGGAAGCTTTGGAAATTTATTAAAATCAGGTTTTCTTTTTTCAAGATATGCTTTTTTCCCTTCCTGCGCTTCTTCACTCATATAATAAAGTAAAGTTGCATTGCCTGCAAGTTCCTGTATTCCGGCTTGTCCATCAAGTTCAGCATTAAAAGCTGATTTCAAAAGACGTATAGACATAGGGCTATTCTGAAGAATAAGTTTTGCCCAATCAACCCCTTCCTTTTCAAGTTCAGCCACCGGTACAACTTTATTCACCATCCCCATTTCGAAAGCTTCCTGCGCATTGTACTGTTTACACAAATACCAGATTTCCCTTGCTCTTTTTTGACCTACCATTCTCGCAAGGTAACTTGCACCAAATCCACCATCAAAACTTCCAACCTTTGGACCAGTCTGACCAAAAATAGCATTGTCAGCTGCAATAGTTAGATCGCATATTACATGCAAAACATGTCCGCCGCCAATTGCATATCCCGCAACCAATGCTATAACAGGTTTAGGGATACTTCTGATTAATTTCTGAAGATCTAAAACATTTAACCGTGGTACGCCATCTTTACCTACATATCCTTTGTCTCCTCTGATTCTCTGATCGCCCCCTGAACAGAATGCGTATTTTCCATCTTTTGATGGACCATACCCGGTTAGTAGAACTACTCCAATTGACTGGTCTTCTCTTGCGTCAGAAAATGCATCATACATCTCTTTCACAGTTTCAGGACGGAAAGCATTTCTTACTTCAGGACGGTTTATTGTAATCTTAGCAATTCCATCCATCTTTTCATAAATAATGTCCTCATAATTTTTAACTTTTAGCCAGTCGTATTTCATATCTATCCTGTCTTAAATTATTATTAAGATAAATTTACTAAAAGAAAGTGTAAAATTAATATTGTGCAGTTGAGAAGTTAGAAGCCGGAAAGGAATTCGTTTACAACTTTAATGAATCGCTGTGGTTCTTCTAAATGTGTATTGTGTCCGGCATTTTTGATGTTTACATGTGTTGCATTTGGGAAAAGTTTGACCATTTCATTGTTGATATCTGTAAATTTTGAATCAAGTTCACCTGAAATCAACAGGGTTTTAACCCTTATTTCATTGATTAGATTGTAGGTCGGCTCCATTCTCCCCGTGCCAAATCCTCTTAATATATTTGCCAGACCAGTCCGGTTATTTTCAAGTTTCTGTTCTTTAATCTTTGCCAGCCTTTCACCTGAAAATCTTCTTTGAGTATTAAAGAGATCTATATTTCTCCAGTAATCAATAAACTTTTCTATTGGGTTTGTTTCAATAAAAGCAGCTAGTTTCTCGTCCTGGATAATCCTTTCTTCACGTAAAGTATCATCATTTATCCCGCCTGAACAGCTTTCCAGGATTAATCCTCTCAGTTTCGATCCATGTTTTAATGCGTAATTAAGTGCAACTCTTCCCCCAAGAGAATAACCAACCAGGATTACATTACCTGCTGAAAGGCTTGAAATTATTTCCTGAAGCTGGTTTATTATCGAATCGGTATAATAGTAAATAAGATCTTTTGGTGAATCGCTTTTGCCATGACCTACCAAATCTACAAGGAAATAATTGAATCTTTTTTCTAATGAAGGAATAATGGGCATCCAGTCAATGGAGCTTCCCGTAAATCCATGAAGGAAAAATATATTTCCATTAGCGGATTCATTATTTATTACTGATTCCACATTGAGCTGAATATCGGAATACTTTATAAACATTAAGTGCTATAAAAATTAGATGAAGAATACTGTATTAAATTAAATCAATATCATTTCGATAAATGTGATTCAACTAATTTCTTTAATAGGGATTGACTTTCTAGCCAGTATTTTTTTCTCAATAAAAGCGATTTAATACTATCGGTTTTTAATTCTAAAACTATCGTAGTCTTTTCAGTAACTGATTTTTTTAGACATTCAGCTAATTTTCGACCGGTTTCCAGCAAACCAATATTTAATATTAAATGCCTTAGTAAGTTTTTCGAAATCAAGGTTGTGGGGTGTAATGAAATATTCATAAACGAAATTCCTGTATCTCGCGATAGGAAGTGAATTAAATATCCCGCCTCCATTATTGTTTATGAGTATCACAGTTAATGGAATATTATATTTTTGGGCAATGAGCAATGCATTAATATCGTAATAAAAAGCTATATCACCAGTTATTAAAAACACCGGATCTTTTTTTAGGGAGGCAATTCCCAAGGCAGTTGAAATGATTCCGTCGATTCCGCTTGCACCCCTATTATGATATATTGTCAGGTTTTTGTGACACCTTGATGCAAAGAAATCAAAATCCCTTATTGGTAAACTATTTGACAACATAAGAACACTGTTATCCGGGATTACATTAAGGAGTTCATTTACGATCCCTGGTTCGGAAAGAGAATCCGGGGAGAATAATATTTGTCTTTTAAGATTCTCAAGACTGGCATCCGCTTTTTCATATATCTCAATCCATTTGGTACCTTGAAGATCAAAAGGATGTTTGATCAGTTTACATAAACTATTGCAAAAAACTACCGGGTGACATTTGTATGTTTTCCCCTTTCGGGAAGGATCAAAAATATCTCCTTCAGTATTCACAATAATTTTTAGTGGTGAATACCTTTCATAAAAATCTTCTAATCCTTTAGAATTAGGAGTCCTGCCGAACTGAATAATAACTTCAGGAGTATATTCCGCAGTAAATTCATTCGACCTGAATATTCCTTCGTAATTACAAATTAGTTTATTTTGTGGAACAGATGAGGAAATTTGTTTTGAATATCTGAGTTGTGAAGCCCCGTCAGCAAGCAGGGGATATCCGAGTACCCTGCTTAAATTATACACCTGTAAACGGAAATCATTTCCAAAATTCTCAGGTCCGACAATTATTAACCCCTTCTTTAGTTTAGAAAGTTTATCAGCCAGTTGGTTTAACTTTTTTTCATTAAACGGTTCATAAGCATTATTAAAAGTCGCAGGATTAACAATTGTTTTTTTTAGTAATAATTGTGTCCGTGGATTAATTTCATCTGTATAAATGTGAGGTTCAAATGGTTTTCGGAATGGGAAATTTATGTGAACAGGTCCCCGTTCAGAGAAACAACTAATTTCTATAGCCTTTGCGGCAATATTTTTAAGCGCATTAATTCTCTTAGTAGTTAATTCCGGGAGACCTGCATCAATGAACCACCGGATGTGGTTTTTATAAAGGTTGTCCTGGTTAATAGTCTGGTTAGTTCCTGTATTCCTTAGTTCTGCCGGTCTGTCAGCGGTACAAATAATCAAAGGGATTCTTTGCAGGTATGCCTCTACAATTCCCGGATAGAATTCAACTGAAGCTGTTCCCGATGTACAAACAAGAGCAACCGGTGAATCTGTCCTATTAGCTAATCCTAAAGCAAAAAAAGCGGAACTTCGTTCATCTATAATGACATACTTTTTAATTTTTTTATTGTGAGCAAATGCCCATGTCAATGCTGTGTTTCTTGAACCGGGGGAAATGCAGGCATATTTTACGCCGCCTGCTGCAAGTTCATTAACAAAAGTGTCGGCCCATGCTATATTTCTATTAATCTTCATTTCTGAACAAAGAAAGGATAGGTTTCATTTTAATTTCAGTTTCTTCAAATTCTGACTTCGGGTCAGAACCTTCAACTATGCCGCATCCGGCATAGATATATAATTTATTATTAGTTAACAATGCTGATCTTATTGCAACCGAAAGATCCATTTCAGCACTATTCATGAAGCCAACAATACCGCTGAACATACCCCTGTCAAAATTTTCGTTCTCTATTATATATTTTAAAGCAGTTTCTTTAGGCGAACCGCATATTGCCGGTGTAGGGAAAATATCTTCTATGAGGTCATATATTTGTTCTTTGGATTTAAGAACTCCTTTTATTGGAGTGTATATATGCTGGATATTGGAGAATTTCTTTATTTGTGTTTCCCATTGTTTGAACTTCTGAACGTATCGTGAGGAGACATTCTTTATAAATTCAATAACCTGAGAATGCTCATTCCCGTTTTTTTTATCCGACAGAAGATTTTTAGCAATATTATTGTCTTCTTCATTGTGTCAATCCTCTCTTTAGCTGATCCTGCCAGTGCATCAAATTCAATTTCCATATTACGGAATTTTAACAACTGCTCCGGAGTAGCACCGAAAAGTACCGACTTCCCTGACTTGTAAAGATAAATATTGCAGTTCCTATAATTCTTCCGAAGCTGCTGCAAGACCACATTAAATAATGGAATACTTGAAATGTCTGCAATTAATCTTCGGGACAAAACCACCTTTCCAAATAATCCTTCACTTATTCTATCCAATGCATCAATAACTAAATTGTTCCATTGTGTTAATTCATTATCAGTTCTATAAACTTTTATAGAAGCTGTTTGTCCACCAGCACTTGACCGATATTGTCCTGCGTAAAGGTTATCCAGTTGTTCAAAGAGATGATTAACAAATGGTTCTATTTCTTTAATTTCGTTATTGAGCAGATTAATAATAAAATATTCTTCCTTGTCCTTTTTATAAAAAAGGAAATTTGGAATAAACCAGTCATTATCTGCAAAATCTTTCCACTCATCTGAGTTTTTTATAGAACTGAATTTTGTGCCTCCAAAAAAGAGTGGAAAATCCTGATTCAATTTTTGCTCAAAATTGTTTATTGAGTTTGCTGTAACTTCAGCTATTTTATTACGAAGATTAGTGAATCGATTATCCCCAGTGATTTTAGCGGAGAATATTTCATTAAAGGCAAGTAAGACAAGATTTTCCTCAGGGCGGTTAAAATAAAAAACTTTTTTATTCTCTTTAATTACAGAATCTATTATAAAGTCAGTATCTAATTCACTTATTTTATATGCAAATCTTATGAGAATTTGACCATTCTTATTAGATAGGTCATTATCCTTCAGAAAGGTGAAAAGTCCCTCTTTAATTTCTTGTCTGTGAAATATCATTAATTCTCAGAATTCAATGTTTAAAAATTCATATCTTGTTCAATCGTCTCAAGCAGTTTTAGATAGCTATCATATCTTTCAGGAAATATTTTCTCATTTTCAACTGCATCCAAAACTGCACATCCCGGTTCATGTTTATGTATGCACGTATTAAACCGGCAGTTTTTTAAGAAGGGTGCAAACTCCTTAAAATAATGACCAAGATCCTCATGCTTTATCCCATAAGGATCAATTTCCCTTACACCCGGAGTATCAATAACATAAGTATTCACCCCAACTTTGAACAAAGTACTGGTAACAGTTGAATGAGTTCCTTTTTCATTATAAGTACTTACGAGTTTTGTTTTCAGATTAAGCTCAGAGAAAATTTTGTTTAGCAGAGAAGATTTACCTACTCCTGACTGACCCCAAAATATATTTTTCTTCCCGGTAAATAATTCTTTAAGCTCTTTTATTCCAATTCCATTTTTAGCACTTGTACGGATTACCTCATATCCAATTGTTGTATAAATGTTTTCCCACTCAGAAAGCATATTTTCCTGATCAAGGTCTTCCTTGTTTATAATAATATAACAATTGAGACCGGAACTTTCGCCGATAACAAGAAAACGGTCTACCACCTTATTGTTAAACTCCGGTTCAAATATACTAGTAATTATGAAGAAATTATCAACATTCGATGCTAATATCTGTTCAAGTCGTTCCCCTCTGTAACTTGCTCCTTTTACCTTTGGTGCTTTTCTTGAGATATAATTATTCCGCTTTTCTATATTGAAAATAGTACCGGTACCGTCGTCATTCAAATTATAATCGACATAATCGCCAACCACAGCAATATCCATATGGTACAGTTTATCCTTCTTAAGATTAAAATCCTTTTTGAATTTTCCTCTAAGCGAACACCTGACATTGCTGGTCTCATCTTCAGTAAAAACATAATAATCTTTACTTTCAATCCTGGTAATAAAACCTCTGATAAAACCTCCGGTAATAAATAAAAAAAGCGCCCTAAAATTTAGGGCGCTTAAAAGACTAAATCAAATAAATCGGTCTCAGAATCTGTACGTACCGCTTAAAATAAAGTGGTTTTCAGTAATGCTTTGTTCAGTTCTTGAAACATTTGAACTATAATTGTCGCCAATATCTTTATACCAGCCATGAGCATAGGCAAGGTCAAGCCCTATAGTTTCATCAGTTAAGATGCCTGCTCCAACTGTGAAATATTTCTTATCGAAACTTGAGGGGTCACCTTTATAAGGGGAAGGTTGCACAAAAAATCCTGCTCTTATTCTTAGGCCAAGATCCCTTAAAGTGTATTCAGCACCTAAATTATAATTAAAAACGGCTGTAAGATTACTTTTAATGTTTTTATTAACTCCGGTAAAATATTGAGACAAATCGTTGCTGGTTCCATCTGAATAGTTATCAAATTTAAGTTGTGAATAATCGATAAGTGTTCCATCCGCGCTTAAAATTAACCCTTTAATATTAAAAGATAGTCCAGCTCCTAATTCAAATGGAGTAACAATATCATACTGGACATTATCATAACTGAAATCGGCAGGATTCAGATTAAAACTTTGATTTGCAAACTGACTGTAACCATTAACTGTGAAACTTTCTTTAACCGTAAAAGTCTTTGGGAACTGAATTGTTAGTCCAAATCTTGACATTCTGTTAAACTGATAAAGGAAACCGAGCTTGGCATCCCAACCTGAAATATCCCATTTCAAAAGTCTATTTAGATAAAAGGTCTGAAAATTAGCAGTAGTAGCATCAGTTGTATCTGTTAAACCTTTATATGTATTAGCAGTGGCATCTTCATAATAATCATTAGTGGACTCATATGATCCTGTTATTATGTCTAAATTTAATCCCACAAACAAATTTTTATATATTTCAATGGCTCCCGATAGTGTCCAGTTATTGAGTCCACCGGAATTGAGAATGCTGCCACTTTGATTTATTAACCCGGTTAAAGGTGTAAATTCTTTTTGAGCGTAATTCCCATTCGGGAGGTAAACAGGAGAAGATAAATGTAAATTAGTGGTTAGAGCCGGTTGGTTAGCTGCAAGGTAACTTATATAAGATGAATTTGGATTATAGCCATTAAAGCTTAGAATACTATTAAAGTCTTTAGTATTTTGATATGATAATCCAAATACAAGACTACCCTGCACAGTTGGAAAGGGGAATGCAAAACTTAAACGGTCAAGTCTAGTTGAGTTTGAATTGTCCGAAGTAATGCTTCCTAAGGAATTACCATTATTTGTCAAGGTAGCATCATTGTTATACCTTGAAAAATCTAAACCGCCTGAGAATTCAAGTCTTTTAAGTAATCCAAACCCAGCAGGATTAAAATAGGAAGCCGAGGCATCATCACTTAAACCTATATAACTGTTACCCATTCCCAATGCTCTGGCTGAAGATCCGATTCCGGGCATTCCCAGTCTTAAAGCATCACTAATATTCTGCGGGTAAATGGCTGTTGATAGAACAGCAAAAATTATAGACAGTTTAATAAGCACTTCGGAATTTCATTATTTTCTTCCTCCATCATTTCTGTTGCCGTCATTGTTTCTGACTGAACCGGAGCCAGAGCTTCTTGAAGAACTATTGTTATCGGAATTATTAGTGGTGGTTGTTTCTCTTGTTTTAGTAGTAGTACCTGAACCGGAGGATGGAGTTGATCCCGTGCTAGTGCTTCCTGAACCGGAAGTGGTTACAGTAGGAAGGGCATTGTTTATAATTGACCCGGTTGAGCTACCTGCATTCCGTCCATAATCTCCCCGTCCTTCACCGGAATTTCTTAAAACTCCCGTACTTGAACCGGTTCTATCAACTTCTTTCTTTTGAGTGTTTTTGTTAATCTGCTTTGTGTATGATAACCACCAAGGGTGATAATAATATTGAGTATACCCCCCGTAATAATATGGATCATAAAAGAAATCACTGGTAACAGCAATATTAGGTGACGGATTTTCGTTAAAAGACGAAACACTTCCAGTGCTATCCGCATATTCGGAATCCGCACTATAATAGGATGAATCGTCATAGGCATAAGTGTCGCTTGGGATAGTACTATCCATACCAGGGGTCCAGATGACAGTATAGCATCCGGTTAAATTGAATAAGAATAAAAAAGCTACAGCACTAAAAATTATTTTCATATTAATTACCTTGTTCTTCCACCATGTCCGCCGCCGGAATTATTGTGTCCGCCGCCAGAACTTCTGCCGCCGGAATTACCACCAGAATAACTGCCTCTGTTTGAACCACCACCTCTACTACCGCTATTATGCGATGGAGAGGAATTTCTTTGTGGGGGCGTACTGTATGTCCTTTGCTGTGGTGGTCTCGTGCCTCTTGAATAAGTTCCATTCCTATTGCCATTTCGATAAGCTTCATTTCTATTTTGGCCCCTATAATAAGGATTTTGTCTTACAGTATTATTTCTGGGCTGAATTTTTCTGACATTAGGATTATTTGATCTATTATCTGTAATGGCTGATCTGTTAACTCTAGAAGTAACGGCGGGATCATTATTTCTAACATTGGTTCTCGTAACAACATTATTCCGTGGTGTTAAGCCTCTACTTCTGGTAACAGTTCCTCTGATACCATATCCATTTCTTATCGCATTATTATTTCTGAGTGCAAAACCATTTCTGTAATTGCCAGAGTAAAATCCGTGATTATAGAAACCATGATTATGAAAACCATGATAATATCCGTATCCAAATCCGAAACTGAAATAGGGGTAAACGAAGAAAGGATCATATGCCCAGTAATATGGGGCGCACCAATAATTATAATAGAATGGATCCCATAAGAAAGGATCGTAAACTCTGCCGAATCCTAGACGAAATGAGGCAGAGGGATAGTAATAGCTGTAATAATTTCCAGTATATAATTCAGGATTATCATTATTATCAGCATAAGAGCTATCATCATAATTATAGGAAGAATCCTGATAGGTATAAGAATTATTATCATAGGATTCTTTATTTGGGTACCTATCTCCATTCTCACCTCTTTGAGCTAAAGAAGTGTAACATCCAGCAAAGAAAATACTGCTTACAATCAAAAGCAATAACGGGGAATATTTTAAAGTCTTCATTTTTTTACCTCCACTAACTACAGTAAATATCATCAAAAATCAGGCCCGGTCAAAGTCACTTATTGTCATTGTTTTACCCATTTCCAGTTTGTCCTGTACAAAAAATTATACTTTACTGTATATTATTAAATACATTGGAGACCGGAATTGTTCCTAATAAATCAAAATCTTTAATTATTAGACTTTCAAATTAAGTATTAGACAAAAAAATAAGCCCAAAGGTTTGAAAGATGTAACCTGATTCACCTGAAAAAGCGGTTTATTTGAAAATATTTTTAATATACTCTATTTTGATGCTTCTGTCCGCAGAACTAGGACTCCATTTCTTGTTATTAAGCAGATCTCTCAGATCAAATCCAAGAGTTAAACCATCACCCATGACCCATCTGATCCCCATATTCAAATAACCATTTCCCGCTCCGAAATTACCGGAGTTATCGTTAAGAGCAAAATCATATTCTCCAATTACTGAAAGATTAGGGCCAATAGTTTTTTCAAAACCAGCTGTCAGATCTAACAAAATTGTCACCATCTTTTCTCTCGAGTGAATAATTCATAGCACCATGAAGACTCAAGAAACCAAGGAAGGCGAAATTCTTGCTGACAGCACCGAAGAAGCCCGGAGATTTAATAGCAAACCTGCTGCTTGAATCAAAATAAACACCCTTTCCCTGTGAATCGAATCCAAATGTAAGGGCAGGTAAACCGACTGATTCATTAAATACACGATAACGAATATTAACGCCAGGATATTTATACCAGCCTGGAGAACCGGCACCTATTAGATTCGCTCCTCCATATGAGATTCCAAAACTTATATTTTCAAATACACCAACTTCAAGCTTTGCAATTAATACACCATTAGGTAATATATCCGATGTGGCTCCCACATATCCCTTTTCCAATATTCCGGCAGTCGGCATGTCTATCAAATTTCTGTATTCATATTTAGCCGATTCTCCAGCCGTACCCTGGCTAAAACCAACTGCAGTAATAAATAAACACAGAGTAAACAGTAACGCCTTTTTCATATTCCCTCAATGTCTGTTTGAGAATAAAGTAATAGTCATACAAAAGATAATAATATTGAACTATATATAGAAATTATTTTTTTGTTCAGGTAAAGTTAGCTTCAATAGATATTTCAATTGTAGAAGGAAGCAAAGAGAATTTTGGTTTAATAGTAATTAAAACTTTGCCCGGTTTCTCCTTTGCTTTAATTTTAATAATTCCTTTTAATCTATCAATAAAAACAATCTCAACAAGTTCAGCACCTTCTACTATAGTAAAATCAGCAGGGGAATTACGGAGAGGAGCCCTCCATCCGAAAGAATTCAATGGTATGGCTTCAATTACCAAATCAGATTTATTATCTGCATATAACCGGGCAGGATGAATATTATATATAACTTCATAAATACTGAAAATATTTTGATATACAAAGAAACCAGCGATGACAATTAATAATAGTATTATTAAATAAATTTTACTACTCCTCATAATTATTTCATTTCCTGGAAACTACCTGGTGTAATTTTTTATACCTTAACATTATCTTTACCATGTTGTCAATAATGTTTTGGACAATGATATCCGGAACCCCATCGAAATGCTTTGATTTTATCCTCATATCACATTGGTCGTTAACATAGTCGATGACGATAAATTTTTTATTTTCAGGGATAACAATTTCTGTTGAGAAAAAATCAAGCCCTGTAAGCATCGCTATTTGTTTAGTTAAAACCATTAATTTCCCTAATCGGAAAGTTTTAATTTCTTCAGCCGTAAGTTCATCATATATATGAGTTAAATCGTTCCACCAGACAGCAATAGGACTTCCGAAAGCCCAAAAACATCTGAACCAGCTTCTTTTTCCATCCATTAGTGAAGGATATATTTTTTGTTGAAGAATATACTTGTCATCGGAATTTGTACTTCTTTCTTCAAGAATTTCCTTGAGCGATTCGGCACCGGTAACCACACCAATGCCTCCACCGGTAGTATTACATGGCTTTATAATAAAAGGTCTGCCTAATTTTGCAAGTTCTTCAATCGATATATAAATGTTTTTAAACTGGCTATTTGGAGGAACAATTATGGAATAGGGGACTTCAAGACCTGAAGTTATGAACTCAAGATGCATGCTGGCTTTATCAATAGAATGTTTGATGTTTTTATATGGATTAAAAATCCTTGTTTTTCTGCGTGAAATTATTCTTGCGATGTGTTCAAAATTATCATTAACATCCGAAGCACGGTCTAAATAGAAATTAAATCCGAGTTTTCTGTTTTTTATTTTTTCAGTAATCTCAGCAATATTTTTGCCTGTAATCCTGTATGATGATAATCCTGCTTTCTGGACTGAGGATTCTGCCATATCGATGAAATCCTCATCATATTCCCAAACATATGAAAGCCCCAGGTCGTAAATTTCCATTTCGGCAAAAAATATTCTTATTTTCTTAAAACTGTCTTAAATATACTAAAAACAGTCGAAACTTTTGGTTTCTGCCTGTTTTCAGAATCTACGGCATTGTATTTTTTATTACTATATTTGTCTTGAAGAATTATACCAAACGATGTAATAGTCACATTAACTCTGCTGGAAAAGTAGTTTATTACAATAAAATTTTTTACCCTTTAATTATTTCCGGTACATATTTATTTTATTAGCTATGATTAAATATTTTATTCCTGTTTTACTTGCACTGATTCTGATAAGTTGTTCTTCAGAAAAGGAATTACAGAAAGAGAAGAAAAAAGCAACAGTAAATGAATATATTAAACCCGAGGATAGGGGGAAATATGCATTAAATCATTTTATTAATGGATCAGTAGCTGAAGCAAAGGGGGATTATACCGGAGCAATTGGAGAATACCAGGCATCGCTTGATCTGGATACTAATGCCGCTGTCTATTATACCCTGGCAAAATGTTATTTCGTGCTGGATAAGATTCCTCAAGCCCTCACCAACGCAAAAAAATCAATAATTCTAAATGATGATAAGATTGAATATTATGAACTTCTTGCTGATATTTTTAATTCTGCTAAACAAAATGACTCTGCTGCAGCAGCATATGAACAAATAATAAAAATGGATTCCACCAATTATTCGGCATATTATAAACTTGCGCGAATTTATGAACTCACAAAACCACTGAAAGCAATAGAACTTTATAATAAACTAACTGATTTTATCGGACCAGACTGGAGCATTTTAATGCGCGTTGGGGAACTATATGAAAAATTAGGTGATAATGATGCAGCCGCCGGTTCAATTAACAAACTTTTAACAATTGATCCGAGTAATATTGCTTTGCAGAAATTATTAATTGAAATATATGAAAGGGGAAAGAAATACGATAAAGCACTTGAAGTCGTAAACGATATAATTGAATCTGCGCCAGATGATCTTGATGCACACGAAACTAAGGCACAGCTTTTTATTGTCCAGAACAAATGGGGTGAAGCATCAAAGGAATATGATATTCTTCTAGAGAATCCGGAATTACCATTTGAAGGTAAACTTCGGATTGGTATATCATACTTTGCTAAATCACTCTCGGATTCTACCTTATACCCGGTTGTAAAAAAATTCTTTAATACGCTTAATAATGATACCACTGCGCTTCAGGTAAAAATTTACCTGGGTGCTCTTAAATTTTCTATTAAACAAAGATGCTGACGCTGATAAGAACCTTATTTCTGCGGTAGAATTGAAGGGTCGCGATCCTCAGAACTGGATGCAGGCAGGTGGACTACTATTTGATAATAAAAAATATAAAGAAGCAGGTAAATTAATGAAATATGCTGTTTCTGTTTATCCAGAAGATTTCGGCGTCAATTTGATAACAGGTCTTTCTTTTGCCCAGATTGAGAATCCAACATGAAGCTAAGCAATATCTAAAGAAAGCAATTGAATTATCTCCCAATGATATCAATGCATTGTCTGCCTACGGTTTTACGCTGAATCAATTAAAAGATTATGATAATGCTGTTAAATATCTGAATAAAGCATTAACTTTAAAACCCGGAGATGTAAATCTACTTGGAACTCTTGGGCTGATATATAATACCCAGGAAAAATGGGCTGAATGTGACTCAGTCTATGAAATCGCTCTTAAACTTGATTCTACAAATGCATTAGTTAACAATAATTATGCGTATGCGTTATCTGAAAGAGGTATTCAACTCGAAAGAGCATTACGAATGGTAAATCTCGCACTCAAAGCAGATTCTCATAATTCATCTTATTTAGATACCAAAGGATGGATTTATTTTAAATTGAAAAATTATGATCGGGCTAAAGATTTTATACAATTAGCTATTCGACCATGGCGGCGAATCTGCTACAACTCTTGAACATTTGGGGATGTTACATTTATGACGGGAGAAAAAAAATCTGCAATCCAAATCTGGCAGAAAGCATATAATCTTGATTCGACCAACAACAATCTTAAAATTAAAATTGAAAAAGGTGAAATTTGAAGTCCTTATTACTCCTTACTCTAACATTTATTACCAGCTTTATTTTATTATCAGGATGCGTTCCTTCAAAACCTACTGAAGAAGTTGAAATTCTTCCCACTGATAGACTTGTTAATAAACTTGAAGCAAACAGGAGAAGAATAAGAACTTTTGAAGGCAATGGAACAATTACAATTAAGTCAAATGAATTCAATAACAGTGCTACTTTCAGGGTCGTTCTGGTAAAACCGGATTCACTTTATATTTCTTTTATAGGTCCTTTTGGAATTGAAATTGCCCAGGCGCTTGTAACTGATAATAGAATTTATCTTTTATGATGCTCTTCAAAATACTGCATATAAAGGAGCTACCGGGGGTGATATACTGCATCAAATATTTAAAATCGACCTTTCGTTCAGTGATATAATGGATGCTTTTATTGGCTCTGTTAACCTAACTAAAAACCTTTATAAAACTCCGAATACTTACCAGGTAATTTATGATAAATATTTTCTGACTTATAAGGATTCCGGCGCCACAACAACTTCACAGTATGAAGTTGATGTCAGAAATCTCGGAATTTTGCATTACCTCTTGAAAAACAATACAGGCAATGATCTGCTTGAAGGGATTTATTCAAAATTTGAAGTATTGGAAAACGTTGCTGTCCCTGCAAAAATAGAAGTACTGAATAGGAAACAAAACGAAACTGTTACAATCGATTATAAATCAATGACAGCTAATAAGAAAAATATATATATCGATTTTAAACTTCCTGATGATGCTTCTGTAATTAAATGGTAATATCAATAAAACACTTTACTGTTATATTTTTACTGATTTCCCTTCCTTTTTCCTTACCACAGGACAAAGATCAGATTAAAAATAAAAAAAGTGAACTTACCAGAATCAAGGAAGAAATTTCGTCGCTTGAATCCCAGCTAAAAATTAAAAACATAAAAGAAAAACAATCATATATAACACTTGAAAATTACAGCAAGCAAAATTATCTCCTGAACAAACTACTTAATAAATTAAGGGAAGAGGAACAGCTAAAACAGAATGAAATCGATTCTACACTAAACCGTGTTGCGTATATTGCAAGAGAAATTAAGAATCTTCGTTCTAATTATGCCAAATATGTTGTTTCTGTATATAAAAAAGGGAAGGATAATGAGATGTACTCACTTTTTGATTCAGGATCACTTCAGCAGGCGCTGGTAAGGTATAAGTATCTTCAGCGATTCGCTGAAAGAAGAAAACGGGACTTAGACATTTATAAACAAAACAAAGAAGATCTGATAGCCCTCCATCAACAATACAGAAAGGAAAAGGAAGAGAAAACTCTCCTAGCAGATCAGAAAGAGAGAGAAGAAAAGGAACTACAGAGTAAACTGGAAGATAGAAAAAAAGTACTAGTTTCAATCCGCCATGATAAAGTGGAAATAAAAAAATCAATAGATGCTAAACTCTCAGCTGAGAGCAAAATTAAAAATATGATTGCAAGACTCATAGAAGAGGAAGAAAGAAAAAGGAAAGAGGAACGAGTAAGACTCTCACGACTTGCAGAAGAAAAAAGTAAGAAGGGAAATATAAACGGCACAACGACCATTGAGAAAAAACAAATAAATAATGACGCTGTTTATGACATAAACCTTTCCACTTCTGATTTTTCTTCTTTTGCCTCCAGGAAGGGCCGTCTTACCTGGCCTGTTGCAGGAGGAAAGATAATCAGGCATTTCGGAGAAAACAAAAATCCAAAACTTAATACCGTTACAATGAACTATGGTGTGGATATCAAAGCTTCTTCAGATCTGAGTGTAAAAACAGCTGCCGAAGGAGTGGTTTCCGCCATTGATTGGATTCCAGGGTACGGAACAGTAATTATTTTAACTCATAAGGATGGCTACAGGACTGTCTACAGCCACTTATCCGAGATTTTTGTTAAGGAAGGGGATAAGGTAAAACCTGGAAATGTTATTGCTAAAATAGGAGAAAGTATCGAAGGTAATATTGTCCATTTTGAAATATGGAACTCCAGAATAAACCAGAATCCGGAAATATGGCTGGCGAGAAAATAAAAGCCAAAATGATTGTAAATGAAAGCCTTCATTAAAAAAACATTCCCTTACATTCAGAAGATCCTGGTTGAATCACAGTATGTCTTTTATTTTAATCTGATTGAGAAAATAGTTTTCTTTGTCTTCTTTTTATTACTGGCTAGGGGATTGGATAAATCAACTTATGGTCTAATTGCAACAGTATTTGCCTTTTCCAATATATTGAATTCTGTTTTTGATATGGGATTCGGTTTTTATTTTCAGAGAGAAGCAGGATCTGAAGATATTTAATGAAAAGCTGAACTCGGCATTAGTAGTGCGGTTATTGTTTTTTGTTGTTTTCGTACTGATAATTTATATATATCTATACTTCAATCTATTGATTGATCCTGTTATAATCGCTATAATCGCACTACTTATATATTTAAATGGTTTCAATTTTATACTTAACTCGGTTTTATTCGGAAAGAAGAAGTACAAAAAAAGCTTAAAGGGGCTTTTAATAAGCAGATTAGTATTTGTTTTACTCATGACATTATTCTACTTTATTAAAGCTGGGAATTATTTCCTTCTGATCTCTCTTTTGATTTCAGTAATATATCATCTGGTTATTCTATACAAATACTGCAGTGAGGAAAATATTTATCTCAGACTCAATTTTAATTACGGTTTATTTAAAAAGGTATTATATTCGTCATTCCCTATAGGATTAGGAATGTTTTTTGTTTTACTTTATGACAGGATGGATGTACTTATAATTCAAAGAATATTGAGTTATGAAGCAGTTGCGGTTTACTCTATAGCATATTCATTTTACAAATTACCACAAATTATATCTACTGTAATTTTAACACCTGCATACACAAATCTGAGCAGTTCATTTATTCAATCAAGAAAAATAGACAAGCATCAGGTTATAGCGGTCTCTTTAATGTTATTATTTATATCTATTGCGGGGATAGTTATAATTAACCTTGCGTGGAGGGACTATAATAAATTTTCTGTATGGTAATAAATACTCTTCTTCAATTCCATATCTAAATTTGCTTGCATTTGCAATTCCCGGTTTATATCTTAACAATTTTACCGGTGTTATATTAAATTCGATAAGGAAAGAAAAAATACCGATGCGTAGTACCGGGTTTGGTGTTATACTAAATATTTCAATAAATATATTTTTAGTATTGAAATATGGAATTATGGGTGCAGTTATAGCCACTATAGTTACGGAATATTTTGTTTTCTTGTTTCAGTTTGTTCATTTAATTTATTATGTAAAACGTCAGGATTTCTCAATTGCACAATATATTTAGAACATTCCGGTTTATTATTATATTTCCGAGAAGCGAATGATGGAAAGTAAAATTATATTATCAGGGAGATTTTACCATGGTGGTAAATTTACGGGTCCAACGAAAGTTGCCTTTAGGCTATTCAATGAGATGAGAAAGATATCCCCCAATGTGGAATTCATTGAATATTATTTTGAAGGGAAAACTATAGCTATTGGAAAAAATTATTTGGTAAAGAAAAAACAATATTACCTGGGGGGGGAATTGTCTGGCGTCTTGGCATTTTCAGAATCATATCTTTTATATTGTCAAATGAAATAGAGATAGTCCATCTTGTTACATTCGAGCGTTTTGCTATTATATTTTATCTATTGAAGTTTATAAAAAATTATAAAATTATATTTACTGTTCATGGAATAATCAAGCACGAATGGACATTTCGAAGTTGGAAAGAAAAATAATATTTTCTATCAAAAAGATATGATTTGCGAATACATATACATGAATTTGTCAGACAAACTATGTTTCTATTCTGACCAGGAAATATTAATTGCTGCTAATTATTATAAAATTTCTAAATCCCGTATTACCCTAGTTGCAAATGGGGTAGATGTAATATTTACTGAGGCGTATTCTAAAAGAGCAGAAAATAATTCTAATTTGCTCAATGTTGTAGTAATGGGTGAATTAACACGTCCTGAAAAAGGATTGAAACCACTTCTTCGAGATAATCTCAGGCTTCGGTCTAAATATTTAATTTATATATAATATCAGATTCATTTTCCGCATTTACAGAGTATATCCCTAAAAATATTAGGGTGTGGGTCAAAAGACAATGATGGCTGAAGAACTGGCAAATTTCTATACAGATAAAAATCTATTCATATCGTCCAGTATATACGAACCATTTCCATTGGCTGTAATTGAAGCAATGGCTGCCGGACTTATTCCAATAGTATCCAAAGAAACCGGAATGAACAGGTATATAGAACATGGTAAGAATGGGTTTATTTACGATGTAACTAATGGAAATGAACTTGAGAGCATTATTAGAATTGTTAAATGATAATAAAATGATTAGAAAGAAAATATCTGAATCAGCCAAGGAAATTTCAAAATTATTGAATTGGGAGAATATTGCACGGAATTATTTAACAATTTACGAGGAGACTATTGTCTGACTTTCCAGCCATATCGGTTTTAATGCCATGTTACAATGTAGAGAAATATGTTGCCTCTGCAATAAATTGCATTCTGGCTCAAACTTTTGAAAATTTTGAATTTATTATAATAAATGATGGATCATCTGATAAGACTGATGAAATTATTTCAGGATTCTCAGACAAGAGGATTAAATATTTTAATAGAGCAAGGAAGGGGATTGTAGAACAATTGAATTTCGGAATAAGTGTTTCCAGCGCCGATATAATAGCCAGGATGGATGCAGATGATTCATGTCTCCCCGATCGATTAAATATTCAATATAATTTTCTGAAAGAGCATAAAGATATTTCATTAGTAGGGACAAATTTTATTCTAATTTATGGATCATTCAAACCATATAACAACGAAAATACAGCCAGAGGCACATGATGCAATTGAGTTTATGATGCCCGTAACTGCATCGGTTCTGCATCCCACTATTATGGTCTATAAGAATGTACTTGTTCAATCAGGCGGATACAAGGAAAATATTCCCTTTGCAGAAGATCATGAACTATTCCTTAGAATACTTTCTGCAGGATATAAAATGCACAACATCCAGTTACCTCTTTATAAATACAGATTTCCGAATATTGTTGATTCCAGAGAGAAATTAAAGCTTCAGGATATGAGTGTTTATAAAAACGGCTTGTCATATCTGAATGAAAAATATAAAAATCATAAAAGGGGATAAATTCAATTATTATTTCAGGCTTGGATTGTTAGAATATTACCGAGGCAGCATCTAATAGTTCGAGGGGATTATTTTTCAGAGCCTTATTTGTTAAGCCAGCAGGTTTTCCCAAAATATTCCGTTATCTTTTAATCTCCTGCTTCGGCGATTTTATAATAAAGAAACTTAGAACTACAGGAGTTCTTAATTATATAAGTTTAAGAATAAATAAATATTTCGGGAAAGATTTTCATAAAATTGAGGAGTAGGCATTGAAATTATCAGTTCTAATGACTACTTATAACAATGGAGAGTTTATACTAAACGCTATAAATAGTATTCTCAACCAGACAATCCGCAATTTCGAATTTATTATTATAGATGATGGCTCCGAAGATAATACACAAACAATCGTTTCCGGTATTAAGGATAGTAGAATTTCTTATGAGTATATTCCACATGCAGGCAGAGCATCTGCCCTTAATTACGGACTAAAAAAATGCTCGTCAGATTTAGTAGCGTTAATGGATTCTGATGATGTATGTCTTCCTGACCGTCTGAAGAAACAAATCTCTTATATAGATAAAAATAAGGTTGATGTAATATCAGCATGGTATGGAATTTTTGTAAATAATAATCTAAAGTATATAATCAAAACACCTGAAGAGGACCCTGAAATAAAGAAAGCACTTGCTCTTCATTCAGTAATTTCAAATCCGGGAGTTATGTTCAGAAAATCAATAGTTCTGGATGCAGGAGGTTATGAGACTATTGGTAACAATTTTGGGTTTGAAGACTATCTTCTGTGGCTAAGAATCAAGGACAAAGCTAAATTTTACAATATTCCGGAAGTTCTTATTCTTCAAAGATATCGGTCAGATTCAATCTCGAGGATGAATCTTTATGAAAAACACAAACAGGTATATAATCTTCAAGCTCCTTTCTATGATGATGGATCTATTTGTCCTGAAAACGAAACTGAAAAAAACGAATTATATGGATGGAGAGAATATTTTTATGGAAATCCGGTTGAAGCAAGGAAATACTGGTTTAGTCTTAAATGGGAATTATTTACCAGAATAAAAATACTGCCTGCAATAATGGTCTCATTTCTCCCAGTGGGAGTGATAATTCAAATAAATGAATTGAGGCTGAAATTCAGGATAAAATATGTTCTGAATTATTTCAGCAGCAGGAACAGATATTTACGGAAATTTCTGAAAGGATATATTGTAGAATGGTGCGGGAATGACATTAGGGAGTGGCAGAAGGCAGGATTGTTGAATATAGATTTTCATATTCGGTTAGTCATTTGATCCATAGAAAAATCATTTATTACTTTAATCCGGGCATTTTCAATTATATCTGAATAATTGTCATAATTTTAAGATTATGGGTTTAATAGACTAAGCGAATTTCGTGGGTTCTGATCGAATCAAGAAATATTCCTGTTTTCAGGTGTTCAATAAAGTCCTCGATGCCTCCTCCATTAGTTGAAACAAGAAGTATTCCTCTTGCCGCAGCTTCCAGCAAGGAGATCGGCATCCCCTCATTCATTTTAGAAGGGAGGACAGGAGATATCTATCCCATTATAAATTATATTTTCATCAGATGAAACCGGAGCTAATGACATAATATTATTCAGATTATTAATTTAATATAATTGGTTATTTGTCTGTTTCCCCATTGCCGCGTAAAATTAATCTGAAGTTCGTAATTTTTCAGCAGCAAGGATTTTAACAGCTTCCAACAGGTTAAAAACCCCCTTAATCTTTTATGAATCTTCCAATAAAGCCAATGTAACAATATTATTGTTAACAGTTTTCTTTTTATCAGGGATGTCAACTCCATAGTTAATTTGATTTATTTTGCTTTTATTCAGATTAAATGGTTTTATAGAGATTTAATTTAATTGAATTAGAAGACGGCTGCAGCAATATCAGGGAAAATGGTTCTTTGAAAAAAGATCATTAAATACATTATTGTGCAGTATAAAAGAGTATGAATTTTCTTATTCAATAGAACTGAAGTATAAAGACAAATATTCTGTGTTGACAGTGAATTATTGTATAATCGTTCTTCCTGATTATTCTTAATAATTCAAAAGATAAGGGGATAAGGTTAATGATTTCAGGACGGTTTTTAAGGCAAATATGTTCAATTCCGTGTTTTTGCAATTCGTCAACAAATAATCCACCTCTGGAAGCAACGGTTACCCCACTTGTACATTTGGCAAAATGTTTAGCAAGGTTAAGTGTAAATCTTTCTGCTCCCCCAACATCCATTGTCTTAACAAGGTACAGAATTTTTATATTTTTTAGTTCAGATATCATTTTTAAGAATTATCCGGACAGCCTTTTTTATGAAAAATGGTATCCCTAAAATAATATATCTTTTATAGAGTCTTACAGGTTCCTGTGAAAGACGCCAGGCCCATTCTAGTGATAATCTTTGGAAAAACACAGGGCTTCGTTTTTTATATCCGGTATAAAAATCAAATACAGCTCCTATGCCGACATTTATTTTTGCTCCAATTTCCAATCTGTATTTGTCGAGCCATTTTTCACCACGTGAATCGCCAAGTGCAAGAAATAATATATCAGGTTTTGCCTTTTTCAATTCTTCCAGAATGCTGGTTATTCTCTTCTATTATTGTTTTCGAAAAAGACGAAGGACTTATCGCTGCTACAATCCTACACATGGGGGAAAGGCGGGTTACTTTAGCGGATAAATCTCTAATTACTTTTTCACTTGAGCCCACAAAAGCAACAGAAAGAGATTTTTCGGACGCTATATTCAAAATTAATTCGAAGAGATCACTGCCTGTAATCCGGTTTATTTTCTTTTTATATTTTAATTTAAGCAGATGGGTAATACCTATTCCGTCAGGTAATACCAATTCAGCTTTTTGGCAAACGAGATTGGACTCAAAATTAATTAAAGCATTTCGGTAGATTTCGAGGTTAAAAGTAATGATTAATATTGGAGTGCCTGGATTAACTAGAATATTAATAAAATAATCCCTTAATTCAGCCAAATTGGTTGAAACTATACTAATTCTATCTAAACAGAGTGTTTCCAAAAAATAGGTTATTATTTATTTATAAAATCTACTAAATTAGTAATTAAAATTATGGAAAAAGATGAAGAATCTTCATTATACTGTTTTTTTATTCTTGTTTATCATTAATTGTTCTTTTCCACAGGTAATAATTAAAAATTATAGTCAAACTAGCAATAAAATAGAATGTGAATTAAGTCTTTCATCCATACCTTACCAGAATACCAAATCAGGTACTGAAACCCTTGTAAGTTTTAATGGTTATATAAATGAAGCCGCTCCCGGTACGCCAGCTTTTCCAACCCGGAGTATAATTATTGCACTCCCAGCATATTCCAAAGTTTCTGTTTTATTAACCCCGATCACAGTAAATAAAATAAAAGGGAAACCGGTAATTAACCCTACTGTTTCAGTTAATAATGAAGGTGAACTTGTATATAAAAATCAAAAAGAAACAACCTTCAGTAATCAGAGGGCTTCTGTAAAAATAAAAGGTTATTTGTGGATCAGAAATTATTACTGCGTTAATCTTGAAATTAATCAATATCAGTCTAACAACAATATAATTGAAGAACTTCAGAAGGGGAAATTATCTTTTACTCTCCTCTCACCGGGAAACCTTAAATCTGTGGTAGTTTCTGAAGGGAAAGAGGAAAAGGAATTCCTCTCAGCGTCAATAGTCAATTATAAATACGCACAACAGCTTGATAAGAAATATTACGAACCGGTTACAAAAGTTGACTCCTGGATAGATTTCTCCAAAACTTATCTTAAGATTGGAACATACAGAGATGGTATTTATAGAATTACCAAAACTGATCTTGATAGAAACGGGGTTCCAACATCTTCGATTAATTTAAATTCCTTTCGTCTTTTTACCAAAGGCCAGGAAATACCGGTTTTAACCAAAGGTACAAATAACATTCTTGATGAAACCGGTTATATTGAGTTTTTCGGAAGAAGGAATATGGGGTTAAATTACCGTCAGGTTAATGTTGTTGGTCAACCATATAACGAATATCTTGACCGATATTCTGATACTACAATTTACTGGCTGACCTGGGGTGGCGATCCCGGGATGGCAACCACAATCCTGCCATCATTATTCGGAGACGCCTATTGATACAGTAAAATACTATGCCGAAATAGTTCATTATGAACAGAATAATTATTGGGATTATTCAATTTCAAATCTTGTTGACAGGCAATTTCCTCAATATAAGCAGAACCAAACCTGGGTTTGGGGTCAGCAGTATCCCGGTACTAATGCATTGCCATTTACTTTAAATGATGTCTATCCGGGAAAGATTTCGAAAGCTTTTTACAAAATTCAGGATTATGCATCAGATACAGCAAATAATGCACATAAGGTTGGTCTAAGTGTTAATAGTGATCCAACAGTTTATGATTCTTTATATTTTGATAAAAATGCGCAGCGGGTGGTTAGTGCTCAATTTAATTCTAATCTACTTGTTGAGGGAGATAATAATTTATACGCAATCTCATTTCCAACCAGGGCGACACTAAATTCTATTCTTTACGATTGGTATGAGGTTGAATATCCCCGATATCTTAAAGCAATGGGCGATTCACTTAAGTTTGCGATTAATGACCAGGCAGGAAAATATCTCCGTTCATTTAAGATTACAAATCTATCAACCAGGAATATTGATTCTTTATAAATATTATCCTCAAATAATTAAGTTTGCCAACTTTACAGGTTCCGGAGATGAAATTGATTTCACTGATTCAGTTTCTCCCGGGGACAAATATTTCTTAATCGATGAGTCCAAAATATCATCTCCTGTTTATTACTATAAGAAGAATTTTACTGATATAGCAGCATCTAATATTCAGGCTGATTATATCCTGATTACCCATCCGGATTTTATCTCAACTGCTGATGCATATACTGCATTTATATCTCAGAATTATGCATTAAACACAAAAGTAATAAATGTATTTGATATTTATGATCAGTTCAACTATGGTTATTTAGCCCCTGAACCGATAAAAGATTTTCTAATGGCTGCAGTTCAGAACTGGCAGGCGCCAAAACCTACCTATCTGTTCCTTGTAGGGGATGCAAATTATGACTATTACGGAAATAAGGTAAAGAATTTTGGTACACCTCCTGTAATGAATTATGTACCAAGTTTTGGTGAACCTGTTTCTGATTCCTGGTTCACAATTTGGGATTCAACCGGCTCACTTATTCCCCAGTTATATCTTGGCAGACTTCCAGCTTCATCAGTCGAGGAATTTCAACATTTTTTTGATAAACATAAAAAGTACCTGTCTGCTCCATTTGATGACTGGAATAAATATTATCTACTTTTTTCTGGAGGCAAAGGGGATGTTCCAGAAGAACTTTTATCATTAAAAAGTGTCAACGATGATGTATCCACATTGATTTCTACAGCTCCAACAGGAGGGATAGTCCATCATTTGTATAAGACATTTGATCCACGCACTAATTTTGGTCCGTATACTGAAGATCAGATAAATAATATGATTGGGCTGGGTGGAGTATTTATATCGTACATCGGGCATAGCGGAACCCAGACATGGGATAACGGAATAAATGATGTAAACCAATTAAAAAACATCAGGGGAAGGAATCCATTCATAACTGATTTCGGATGTTCTACCGGTAAATTCGCCGAACCCGACATTAAATGTTTTGCTGAACTTTTTACCAGCGGACTTGATGGTGAAGCAATCGGTTATGTTGGCAATGCAACGCTGGGATTCACAAATACCACTACGGTTTTCCCACATTTATTCTACAACCAGATATTAAAACAAAATATTACTACACTTGGCAAGGCTCATGTTCTCGGCAAAATAGATCTCTTGTCTATCTATGGATCATTCGGTGCTAATGCGGTATTTGTTTATGGCAATACTCTTTTTACTGATCCCGTTATTAAAATACAAGTTCCGCCTCTTCCAAACCTGTCAATTTCTCAGAAAGACATAACAATAGATCATAATTTTATTGATGATTCCATTGATTCAGCCACTGTGAAAATAAATTACTATAATTATGGAATGGTTCTTTCAAATCCTGTATTCAAAATCCAGGTTACACAATCAATTAACGGGGTAGATAAGAACCATTTTCAGGTAACAAGGAGTCTGCCTCTTTTGATGGATAGTATTCTTATCAAAATTCCTATTAAGGGGAATGTGGGTACACACACAATTACTGTAACACTTGATAGCGATAATTTGGTTAATGAAATTAGTAAGTCTGATAACACCGCTTCATTTACATTTAATGTTGCAAGTAATTCAGTAAGGACACTTGTTAATGAATCACTGAACAATATAAGTGACGGGACTTTTTATTTTATAAACCCTATTAACAAAACTGTTTCTGATTCAATTTTTTACCAGGTTTCTACTTCACCCGATTTCAGTAATCCCGGCAATTATTATAAAGTCCTTGATACGGCTTATACTAAAATTGTTCTGCCATCACTAAAGCAGGGGACAAGATATTGGTTCAAGATCCAAAATAAACTATCCGACAGAATTATTTGGTGGGACTATATCATTTATTTATGACTCTAATTCCACTTTTAGTTATTATCTTGGCGATTCATTATCATTTACTAATTCTATTAACAGCGCAGTGGACATAAGTAATAAAGGTTTCAGTCTTGGTAAGCTCAAGAAAGAACTTGTTGTAAGCTCTGCTGCTTATAATGAAGGCTCTTTTGCAATAATCTCAGTCAACAAGAATAATTATCTGACTGAAGGAAATCTTGAGGGAGTTGATATTGTAGTTTTTTCTGATTCAACACTTTCATTTGAAGGTACAGTACGATTTAACTATTGGGACTATTATCCAAACTATGATCAATTTCCAATAGACTTATATCATTTTCTAGATTCACTTCCTGTGAATAAAATTGTGTGTTTTGCCTTTAGCGGTAATGCTGGTATCGGATTCCCTGATAGCCTTAAAGCTATGATCCATTCATTCGGAAGTAAATACATTGATAGCGTTACCACTTCCCCATTCATAAACCCATACTCCTGGGCGTTGATTGGTAAGAAAGGAGCTCCGCAAGGATCAGTTCCTGAGGCATGGAGTAAACCATTCACAAATTCAGTTACTATTGATAGTGTTTTTATTTTTGACTCACAGTCCGGATATTTAGCTACAAATCAGATCGGACCTGTAAAAAAATGGAACGATTTGAAAATTAATTTCACATCACCCTCAGGTTCTTCGGTTTCGGTTATTCCTGTTGGAGTAAAACCCGATGGCACAAAAGATACACTTGCAGCGCTTACTATAGTAAACAACCAAGCGAATCTTTCATCAATCAACACGGCTGTTTATGATTATATTTCTCTAATTACAACCTTAACAAAGGGCAGCAATGCAGTACCGTCAGTAAGCAGTCTTAAAGTAGATTACCAGAATCTTCCTGAAATAGGTACAAACTTCCAGGTGGTAAAACTGTCAAAAGATACGGTAACTATCGGCGAAAATATTGCACTATCATTTAGGGTACTGAACGAAGGATTAACTGAGGCTGACTCGGTTAAAGTAAGAGTTGAAAGAATTAAACCGGATAATTCACGGGAGCCAGTTTCAGAAAATACAATTGACAAACTTCTTCCCGGAACAAATCGAAATTATAATATTGTTTATGGCACATCCGGCGGAGCAGGCACAGGGACGTTCGTAATCAGTATTGACCCTGATAATAAAATTAAAGAATTCTTTAAGGACAACAACCTTTTTAACGTTCCTTTTTATGTAAAGGGGGATACATCACGACCCAGCCTTTCAATTACAATTGATGGTGCCGATATACTTGATGGAGATTTCGTATCCTCAAATCCAAAGATTGTAATGCAGCTAAATGATCAGACACTACTTCCAATTACCGATCCGTCATCTATTGCAGTTACAATGAATGACACAGCAGTTACAACGGGGCTTAATTATCATTTCAACAATTCAAACCCGAAGGTTATAGTTGATTATGATCCAAAGCTACCCGATGGTGATTATATATTAAATGTAAAAGGTAAGAATGCTTTGGGGACAGTGACAGACACAGCCGGACTAACGCGACATTTCCGCGTAAACAGCCAGGCGCAATTAATGGATGTTTATAATTATCCCAATCCATTTGCAAGGGACACATACTTTACATTTAAATTAACCCAGTTACCAGATGAACTGAAGATAAGAATATTTACGGTTACCGGCAGGCTTATAAAAGAAATAGTAAAAAAATCCTTTGAACTTAACTATGATTTCAACCGAATACATTGGGATGGGAGGGATCAGGATGGAGATAATATTGCCAACGGAGTTTATTTTTACAAGATGGTAATGAAGAAGGGAAACATAACACAGAACGTGGTACAGAAATTAGCAATTATAAAATAAACCTCTGAGTTTTAGATTTGTTGCTACACTATTGCTGCAACTCTCTTCAAATTTATCTCAGAGTCATTTTAATAATAGCCCTTCAGAGGATGAGATTCTTCGCTTCACTCCTAATGACAAATAAGGAAAAACAACCCCCTTTGGTAAGGGGGAATTTAATCACGCGAAATGACAATTATAATGTCATTTCGTTTTCAATAAGGCAAAGCTTCATTGTTTCCTCAGACTGACAATTCATAATATTATTATTTATTTAGCAACAACTTTATTCCTTAAGAAAAACCGGCACACCGGATGGCCAGGGTAAAGTTTCTGAATAATACACAGGATTTTGGTTCTTATCGAGACAGACCATGAATGAGATATATACTCATGAGGGTACAAAAGGGTAATTGGGCTATTTAAATCTATAAGCTGGTTGATGGGCTGACTCAAATCCAAAGAGTTTATATTTCCTTTACTACTGCGGAATCCAGGAAGATTTAACAAGCCTATAATTCAAATTATTAGAATTAATAAAAAACGCCGTAATAAATATTACGGCGTATTAAATAATTTGATTTTTGATAGAGGGAAGAATTACAATCCGAGTCTTTCCATATCAGCTACGAGAGCTTTTACTGCATTAACGGAATTATCGAACAGGGCTTTTTCTTCCTGATTAAGTGTAAGTTCAATTATTCTTTCTACACCATTTGCGCCTAATACTGCGGGCACTCCGGCATAGTATCCTTTAACTCCAAATTCACCATCAAGAAAAGCGCATACCGGAAGAACTCTCTTATCGTCAAATAAGATTGATTCCGTCATGGTGATTGCTGATGCGGCAGGGGAGTAGAATGCGGAGCCGGTTTTAAGAAGTTTAACAACTTCACCGCCGGCCATCTTTGTTCTTTCGACCATGTCTTTCATTACCTGCGCTGCTAATGTTTTATCTTTATATTTTCTTTCAAGCAGTTCAGTTACAGGAATGCCGTTTACATTTGCATAACGGGTGAGCGGAACCATTGTATCGCCGTGTCCGCCAAGTACAAGCGCGTTAATGTCTTTTACTGAAACTCCAAGTTCCCATGCAATAAAAGTTGCAAACCTGGATGAATCAAGAACACCTGCCTGTCCAATTACTCTGTTGGCAGGGAATCCGGAAATACCTTTAAAAAGAGTTACCATTGCATCAAGTGGATTGGAAATAATTATTACGATGGAATCAGGAGCGTTATCTCTAACACCTTCAGCAACCTGCCTCATTATTTTCGCGTTAGTTACTAGCAAATCGTCCCTGCTCATACCCGGTTTACGCGGCAATCCAGCGGTAATAATAACAATATCTGATCCGGCAATATCTTTATAAGAATTAGTTCCCTGAACTTTAATATCAAAGCCATCTACTCTGGAAGCTTCAGCAATATCAAGAGTTTTACCCTGCGGCATATCCTCAACAATATCAAAGAGAACAACGTCGCCGAGACGTTTTTGTGCAACCAACTGAGTTAATACTCCGCCGATCTGACCACCACCAATAACAGCAATTTTTTTTCTTCCCATAATTTTAGTTCCTTTATCTAATGAATAATAAAACTTGATATAAAATAATATGAATTTTGGTATTTACAAAGTAATTTTCCCGTATTTGATAATAAAATCAAAACGGTGTAGAAATATTCAATTAGTCGGTTATATTGGATTTAGCTTGTTTTAGAAATACAGATTCTTCTCCCGACAAGTCGGGATCAGAATGACAAATGGGCATTAAGGATTCCCGACAGCCCAGTTTTCATTGGGTGAACCCTCCTTCGGGCTTGCGGTGCGGGATGACAATATAGAGTTTTAATCTAAACCTTCGAGGTTAAAGAAAACCTCGAAGGTTAAAAACTATGGATTCCTCCCTGCATTCGAGGGAAGGTGAATCCCCTATAAAAAAAGATATTTTGGTTTGACAATCCCGGTATAAATATCTGGGTTAGGGGGTTATAAATTAAGGACGAGTGTAATTTCAGTACCTTGGGGAGTGATGTTGTATCTTACATCATCCATGTAAACACGCATAAGGTAAATTCCGCGACCTGAATCTTTTAAGAGGTTTTCAGGCTCAGTAGGGTCAGGAACTTTGCCAGGTTCAAATCCTTTCCCCTGGTCTTTAACTTTTATAACAACTTTATCTTCTTCTTTCCGTACATCAATAGTGACCATTTTTGATTCATCACTTTTGTTACCATGGATTATGGCGTTAGTTGTTGCTTCAGTTATAGAAAGGAGCAGACCTGCCATCTTATCTTCACCAATATGAAGATCGACTGCAAAATAATTAATAAACTCTTCAACAGTGATCAGGTTCGCCGGGTTACTTTCAATCTCGAGGTGGTAGATGTTTTCTGACAAAAGATTCCTTATTTATTAATGAAAAATAGTAAAAATTCTTCTCTTTCCAATTAAAAATTCCATACTGTCTGCATTGTAAAACTTGCCTGCTTTCTATTGGAGGTATTATTTATGGTTATATACTCATAATACCAATATAAACGGAAAAACAAAGAGGAGTCCATAACAAATGAGATTTCGGATACTGGTCCAATACTTATGTATTCCGATTCCGGAACTCTTAGTTTTACCTGGTAAGTGAAGGTATTCAGTTCAAACAACCTCAAACCTCCGGCAATTATTATTTTGGAGATTATAAAATTGAGTTTGGGCTCCGAATAAATTTCCTCAAGATAACGGGTTGGTTTAGTGGAAAACGATGCCCACCTCAGGTCACCCTGCTCAGATAATTTTATATAACCATAATGCGATATGAAAAACTTCTTACCTAAATATAATGTTGTTGAATCGACAGCATTAAACTGTCTGAATGAAAAACTCCGGTAATTAGGGTTGATGTCCTCAAAATCATAAACCGTATAGTTTGCGGATACCTCGAAGGTATTTGTGGATGAGAGGTTTTTTCCTTTATATTCTCCTCCTGAAGAAAATCTATACACCCGGTTTACATTATTGTTTGAACTGTTCTGTGAATAAATATAAACAACATGATTGTATGTCCCTTCAAAATTCACAAACCCGGTAAAGAAAGGGGTGAATGTATGTATAAATTTAAATCTTATCATAGAAAGGACTTCATCCCTTGTATCGAAGTTACCGGCACCTGGGGTATCGTATTTCAATTTGTTTTGATATAAACTGAAAAACAAACGATCATCCTTTGTAAAAATATAATTGCCGGAAAAAGTAAGAGAACCTCTGTTAGTCGTATTGTTTTTAATTGCTTCAAGCTGCGATGCCTGGTTAAACACAGTCTCAATAGATCCGGGATAATCCTTCGCAATGTTCTTTTCATCCCGTTCAGAATAATTCACACGAACAACGCCAGTAAATTTTTCAGTAGTTATTACGGCATTAGATTCAAACTCTAATTTGAGTTCGTTTATTCTTGTGTCGAATGCCGATGTTGATGCTGCTTGTGGTAATCTGTAACGGGTGTCGCGGTCAATACTTCTGTAATTTATCCTTCCAAGAAAATCAATGGAAAGGAATGGAAGCACATTTTTGTAACTCAACCGGTCTTCCCCGAAGTATCCGGTTTCAGTTCTGCTTTGAATATTATTAACAACATTATATAAAGAAAAAGTAGCAGGATCTGCCGTGTAATAAAAATCTTTTCTTGTCTGGTAAAACTTAATGCTGATATTATTGGAAACATTCTCATCAAATTGATTTACAGCAGTGAAAGCAAGGTTTCTAAGAGTGTTTTTTCTTGGTGAAATATCCTCATCTCTGTACCTTAAGTCGCCGTCAATTTTCCAGCCCGGAAGTTCCAGATTATCTACAAGACCTTCTATTCCGAAGAGCGCGCCATGATCATCTTCGCCTACCTGTCTGTTAATGGTGTAACCCAGAAAAGGGGACAGTGTGATTTTACTTAAGGGGGAATAATTTAGAAATAAGGCTGCATCTGATATTGAAGCTGAATTTATTTCTATTTTTCTGCTGTCCGATAATATATTGTTTGATGCAAGCAGACCTATACGAAACGGATCACTTAACTGGTATGCGCTTTTCAGAGTAAAATAATGTTCATCCCTTATGTTTTTATCACCTGAGTTTATGAGTGTAGAATTATAATTTTCGTCCACATCAAAAAGGAGGCTGCCTGAAGTCCCTTTCAGTCTTAATAAAGAATTAAAATAATAAGTGTTTAGCTGCTTTTCCAGCCTGGTAGTAAGATTGTCTTTCTCCCTGTTATCTATATAAAAATCAAGACTGTCAGTCAGTTTTTGTGCAGATAATAAAACCGGGTAAAGCAAAATAATTATGTATAAGAATCTTTTCAAAAATATTATTATTGTTTGATAGTAAACTGATATAAAGGAGAAATACTATTTGGATTACTACTGTAAGGTGAATAAGTTGCCACGCGCCAATAGTAGGGGACATTTGCATCCAGGAATGAAGCTGTAAAATCAATATATAAAGTATCATTTATTTTGGCAGTATTTACATCTGTTTCCCAGATTTCCCCGAAATATTGATTCGTCTGTACGATTATTTTATAGTCAGCCGGCACCGGTAGAGTTTTTATAGCAAACTGCGAAAAATAATTAACCACTGAATTGTTAAGCGGATAAACCATATCTGGTATTCCGAATATCATATCGAAAACAATCCTACTGTCAGAACTCATCAGGCCGCCTTTATCAACTGCCCGTAATTTATAATAATAATTTGTGTAAAGTACCAGGTTTATTGTGTCAGTATAATTAGGAGTAAGACTCTTTCCGATAAAAGTTGTACTGTCCGAATTGAAAGTTGAATTAACGCTTCTGTATACATAATACCATTGTACGTCACTTTCCTGATTCGGGCTCCAGTTCAGTGAAACTGATTTCTTTCCCAATTCGTTTTTTGCATTTATATTAAAACTCAACTGTGCGGGCGGAGCTGGTGGGTAAAGGTTTACAGGTTTTGCAAATACGGAATCACTTAATTTGCTCTCAAGGTTAGATTTATTTATTGCGCTGACCTTATATGAATAGATGGTCTGGTAATCAAGAGAATCATCATAATAATAATTATTTGTTGTAAAAGTGGCAAACACAAAGTTCCCTTTATTAACACTTCTATAAACATTGTATCCTGAAAGGTCAGGTTCCGGATTTGAATTCCATGAAATCAGTATTGCTCCGTCATCAGCAAACTCAATCTGTAAACCTACAGGTACAGCCGGTGGAATTCCCGAACCTGTAGTATTTAGATCAATCTCTCTTCCACATCCTTCGGTTAATAAGCAGATTATTATAAATAAATAAAGTAACCTGTAGATCATATACATAAATAATTGTATTGTCTA
>CAWAZD010000002.1:0-124525 GCA_963786395.1 uncultured Ignavibacteriales bacterium
CGTTCGTTGACGGCTTGCCGAAGGGGTCATGTCCGACCCTTTGCTACTGTTCTCGCTCCATCCCGAACGGAAGCGCTACACAACAGCGGATGCTGAGCTATGCGGCGACACCGGTCTCACTGCCGTCGTCCGGCCCGTGCGACACTACCACCTCGCCATCTTCGTTCACGAACCGGCCAACGTTGCATTCAGAAGGATGACGAGCACCGCCTCCCACGGTCGCGAGGCGGGAAAAGGAGTCAGCCCAGGGGCTGTCGCCCGCTGCTCGATCTTGACGGGCACGGCTGCCCAGGTGCCTTCTGGGGCGCAGCAGCGGGAGGCCGCCCATGAATGTCAGGGTGCTAATCGGGTCCAAGAAGGGCGCGTTCGTTCTCGAAAGCGACAGCGAGCGCCGCGATTGGCGCGTGCGTGGGCCTTTGTGCGAGCACTGGCCGCTGACCCACGTCGCCGCCGACCTCGCCAGACGGGACCATTTACGCGACCGGCGGCAACGCGTGGTTCGGGCCGGCTGTGTGGAAGTCGAATGACGGTGGCGCAACATGGACCCATTCGAGCCAAGGGTTGGCTTCCCCCAAGGCGAGGCGCCGGTAGAATGCGCCTGGGTGGCTCATGCCGCGCACGGGCGGCTGTACGTCGGCGTCGAGCCGGCGGGACTTTTTGTCAGCGGCGATGGCGGCGAGAGCTTTCGCGAGGTGGAGGGTCTGCGCCGACACCCCTCGCGCCCTCAATGGCAACCGGGCGGGATCGGCCTTGTGCTGCACTCCATCGTTTCCGATCCCACCGACGTGCGTCGCCTCTCGGTCGGCATCTCCTCGGTCGGCGTGTTTTACACGGAGGACGGCGGCGAAACGTGGAGTCCGCGCGATTCGGGCACGCGCTGCGATTTTCTGCCCGAGGGAGAGCGTTATCCAGATTTCGGCGAGTGCGTGATCACCTGACGCTCGCGCGGGCAGTTTCGCCGCTTCTCCAGCAAAAGCATTGCGGCATCTACCGCAGCGACAACAGCGGCGCGTCCTGGCGCAGCATCGAGAACGGTCTACCGTCGAGCTTTGGCTTTCCTGTTGCCGCCCATCCCCGCGACGCCGACACGCTGTTCTTCCTGCCGCTCAACGGTGACACCAAGGGCCACTATCCGCAGCGCACGCGCGGCCGTCTGGCGATCGCGCGATGGCGGCGCGCATTGGGCTGACGGTCGTGCGGGGCTGCCTCAGTCCGGTGCAATGTCAGGGGGCTGATTGGTTCTTGGTGCAAGCGGCATAGGTACGCCGCCCCTGATGATGCGCTGGCGGGCTGGTGTGTTGCGACGGTATGCGGCAGCAAGGGGCGATGAAAACATCCGTTGCATGGTCACCAGCAGTTGGCTTGAACGTCGTGAGCGTCGAACGAGGCGAGCAGGCTTGGACGGTCTCGGTGCACAGTCGGCAGCCAACCTTCTGTCCACCTGGCCGTCATGCTCGCCGGGTCGTCGCCGACGGTATGGCGTTCGAGCAGGAGGCCGTGTTCTTCATCAGCCGGTAGACGCGCTTGGTGTTGATCGGGGCCAGGCCGTCGGATCGCCGCTCGCGCTTTAGGACCCGGCGATCCTCAGGTAGTCCGGTAGCCATAGTTGGGCGCTGATCGACCAGACGCCGAATATCGGCGCTCAGCTCCGGGTCGCCCGGCCGGTCCTGCGGCCCGCTTCGGCTCGGCGTCGTCACGGCGCTCAATCAGGTTGGAGCGCGCCATGCCCAACGTCTCGGCGATCGTCTTCACGGGGTATCTCCGGGCAGCGGCGAGCGCGACAGCAACGTCGGTTTTTTTGCCCGCGCCGGATCGAGCGCTTCCATGACCCTACTTGAACAGTAAACTGACCCTCGCGCTCGCAAGGCGTTGATATTATTGAGGGCGGCGAGGACTTTTCTCAAGGTGTAGTGCTACGTTTGCACAGTTTTTGCGCTTGATATTTGGCTTCGAGTCGGATTCCGTGGTGCTCGGTTCATGAGGGGCCCATGTTCTTCCGCCTCAAGAAGTCCGGCCAACGCGGCTACGTACAGATCGTCGAGAACAGGCGCGACGGCGCGGCCGTCCGCCAGAGGGTGATCGCCAATCTCGGCCGCGCCGACGAGTTGGCCGCCTCCGGCGCGCTCGCTTCGCTCATCGCCTCGGGCGCCAAGCTCACCGATCAGGTGCTGCTGATCCATGCGCTCGACGAGGACGAAGGCGCGCTGTCGGTCGCCGCCAGACGGATCGGCGGACCCCTGCTGTTCGGCCGGATCTGGGATCGGCTGGGGATTGGCGCGGTCCTCGATGATTTGCTGAACGAGCGCGCGTTCGAGTTTCCGGTCGAGCGCGCCGTGTTCGTCGCCGCGCTGCATCGGCTGTTCGTTTCGGGATCGGATCGCGACTGTTCGTCGTGGATGGAGGACTACGATATCCCCGGCGCCGAGGGGCTCGATCTGCATCACTTCTACCGCGCCATGGCCTGGCTGGGCGAGGAACTGGAGGAGAAGCCGGATGGGGCGCTGGCGCCGCGCTGCGTCAAGGACCTGATCGAGGAGAGGCTGTTCGACCGCCGCCGCGATCTGTTCACCGACCTCTCCGCCGTCTTCATGGACACCACCAGCCTCTCCTTCTACGGCGAGGGCGGCGAGACGTTGGGCGAACACGGTTATTCCAAGGACTATCGACCCGATTTGAAGCAGATGATCCTCAGCCTCGTCGTCGACGGCGACGGCCGGCCGATTTGCACCGAGATGTGGCCGGGCAATACTGCAGATGTGACGACGCTTCTGCCGGTCGTCGATCGTCTGCAGCGGCGCTTTTCCATCGACCGGGTCTGCGTCGTCGCCGACCGCGGCATGATCTCGGCCGCAACCGTAGCCGGGCTTGAGGAGCGCAAGCTGGAGTACATCCTCGGCGCGCGCGAGCGCTCGGAGGCGATCGTGCGCAAGATCGTGCTCGAGAACGACGATCCTTTCGTGCCCCTCCTCGTCGAGCGCAAGGCGGGAGAGACGCAGCTGTTCGTCAAGCAGGTGAAGGTCGAAGGCGCCCGCTATGTCGTCTGTCGCAACGAAGCAGAAGCCGAGAACGACCGCAAGGACCGCGAGGCGATCGTCGCCGCGCTCGATGCGCAACTGAAGAAGGGCGACAAGGCGTTGATCGGCAATTCGGCCTATCGGCGCTATCTGCGCAAAGCCGGGGCCAGAGGCGTCCCCTCATTCGAGATCGACGCCGGCAAGCTCGCCGAAGAGGCGCGCTTCGACGGGATCTTCGTCTTGCGCACCAACGCCAGGGTGACTCCTCTGCAGGCGGTCCTGCGCTACCGCGATCTGCTCCTTGTCGAGGACCTCTTTCGCCGGACCAAGGCGATCATGCGCACCCGGCCGATCTTCCATTCCTCCGACGCCGCCATCCGCGGTCACGTCTTCTGCTCCTTCCTGGCGCTGTCGATGCAGAAGCATCTCGACGACCTCGCCCGCCAGGCCGGCTTCGCGCCGGAAGGGAAAGACCTCCTGCGCGATCTCGATCGCCTCGCCCAGGTGCGCATCCGCCACCGCGGCGCCGACTGGCTCGTGCGCACCGACGCCGCCTCAGATGTGACCAGAACTCTTCAAATGCGCCCATGTCGCCCTGCCGCCGCGCGCCCACCAGGCCCGCCCCCCGCCGCCAGCCCCGTCCAAATCTCCCCGAAAACGCCGCGGCCGCCCCAAGCGTAGTGCCACGCCAACTTGAATTTCGTCAGAACGCCAACACAATCAGCCGCTTGCAAAAATCAGGTGTTCAAGTCGGGTCTGACTCTATCACCCTCAGCTACCTTAAGTCCTGCGTTCGAGAAGAGATCACCGGCGGGATAGTCACCGTCGGATCTGAGCAGAGCGATGTGCAATCGTCACTAGTCAAACGCGGGAAAGTCGACTGTGACGCGACCAAGATGCTGACTGCACCGCGCCAAGGGAACGATGCGGCTGAAGTCGTTTTCAAGGAGTTTGTCCAAGCAGCTCCCAAAATGCCTGCGCCGGAGTTCAAGCTGTATGGCCTCTGTCCGCTCTTTGAGCTGAGAGGCGCCGGCCAGTTGGTAGTCCAACGCCTCGACACTCCTGGAGAGCGTCTTGAGTTTACAATAGGCTCACATAAACTTGTGCAGACGCTTTCTTTGATTTCGCAGATGAGAAAATATCTCTTTCTCCCGGTGAAATCTCTGTACAGCTTGGCTCGCGCATCAAGCGATATTCGAAATCGATGCGAGTGCCGGGACTTGCCGCACGCCCATCATCGGGCGCTGGCGCACGATCGACCCTAAGGGATGACTATACTTCAAGTTTGCAGGAACGCGCCTGCAATCGCCGTCGTTGTCCTGCTTGTCAGCATTCTGGCTCTCTCCCCTCCTGCTCAACTCCTCCAAGGGCTATCGCTTGATGTCCTTGACCGCGCTCCGTTGGCGTCTAGTTGGCGAACGGCGAAACCACGAACTCGATCTCCTACTGTTGTCGTCGCGCTCGATCAGGCGACCTATGAGACACCGCCATTCAGGGTACACCAACCGTCGTTTGGACCCAGAGATTGGAAAGGTCCTGACTGCAGTAGTTGACGCCGGAGCCGCTGTCGTTGGCTTCGACCTCATCTTTCCAAGTTCGATCGAGGAATCGGACCTGCCCTTTGGTCAGGAACTTTCGGATCAGCACAATCGAGGATTTCGATCGCGATTTTCTGCGCGCCCTGGGCATTGCGGCCCGGACCGGCAAGGTCGTGCTGGCTGCGATTCAGCGGGTAGTAACTGGATCTCACCCTGCGGCAGGGCAACGCGTGGCTGTCGAAGAGCCGCACAAATATACGCGCAATCAACGTACTCGTCGACCCCGACGGGGTTGTGCGAAGGGTGCCGCTGCTAGTGAGTAATGGCACGACGCCGGCGATGGCGCTTGAGCTTGCATCGCGCGCGCTCGAAGTCGCCCCGGAAGTCAAGGACCACATGAGCGTCAGTCTGCAAGGATGCCGACTGCCGCGGAGCGGGTCGAACGCCCTAACGCTCAATTTCCGGGCGGGTCGAACGACATTCCCACCTACTCATTTTCGCGGATTTGCATTCTTGCCTGGAGAGAGGAAACGCCGAGTTCTTCCGCCGCCACTTCAAAGGAAAATTGCCCTTTTTGGCTCCGCCCTTGATTTTCAAGACCGCAAGCTGACTTCGAAGCGCTTTGCTACTGCGCCGGAGAAATTGGGAACCGAGCGCTGCGTGGTAACCCCAGCGAAGACCGAGCCGATCGTCAGCAGTTCGATCGACGGTGTCTCTTTCCACGCCACTGCCATCAATAACCTGTTGCGACGTGATGCCGTCGAAGAGTGGCGCCCGCTACTTCGGGGCCTTCGCCGTCTTCGAAGGCGCCAGTATCGCCGCCATAAGCGCCCTCCTTTTCGGTCCAGGCTTGGCCGGACTAACCATATTGTCCGGAATTGTGGCATGGACCGTGGGCGTCCATTATTGCATTCCACGGCGCAGTTGCAATGCCGCTCTTGCAGCCGATTGCCGGCGCTCTCATCGCGCTGCCTTCGACAATTGCTTATCGGCTCTTTGTTATCGACAAGGAGTGGCGCTTCTTGCGTCGCGCTTTTGCACTCTCTCTCGCACCAGAGGTAATTGATGCCCTTGTTGCGTCGGGCAAACCTCCTGTTCTTGGGGGTGAGATTCGTACTGTCACCATATTCTGTCTCGGACGTCTCCGATTTCTCTTTGTTAGCTGAGACGATGAATCCGTTCTATCCTAGTGTCCCTCATGAACTGTTATTTCTCGGCCATGACAGAGGTTATTGAGGCTAATGGCCGATTTGTGGACAAGTACGTTGGAAGCGCGATCGTCAAATAAATACTGTCTAAATCTAACAAAATAATAAGCTAAAATAGAGAGAATTGGATATATTAAAAAGTGTAGTAATGGCAAAGATTCGATGCTGCGCGTAAAAATAACAAAACGAATAATGGTGTCGGGGAATGGGAGTCTGTCCGAGAACCTCCTATATAATAATTCAAATAATGAGTTATTATGTGGACGATACCTTTGAGGACTTATTTTTTCATTATTTGATGATGAAAAAAAATAAGCCTGCAAGTTATATTGCTTGTAGGCTTAAATATTTGGATAATTTCTTAATGTTGTAAGCAGTACAAAGTAAATTTAACTCACATTCTGCCTTATCCACTCCACGAAGTAAGAACTGTCTGAACAACATTATTCTTTTTAGATGTGCAAAGACTGGTTCTATTACCATTCTTCTCTTGTATTTTATTCTTCCTTCCATGGATAATAGTTTAGTGCGCATCTCTGCCTTAAACTTATCATTTTCATAAATCTGTATCTGTCTTGATTTTGCTTCCGGTTTGCTGATGCATTTTCTTCTAAATGCACAATCCTGACAAGCATGGCCTATATATATTCTGAACTTTACTCCGTTTCTAGAGTTTTTCCCTTTAAATTTCATCACCTGTTGATTTGGACAGGTATAGGTATCATCTGATTGATTATAGGTAAATTTTCTTCTGTCAAATTCTCCAATAGTTTCGTTATCCTTTTCATCTGTTTCTTTATTTAGCATACAATCAGGGACATACGCATCTATTTCATTCTCTTCAATGTACAGATATGTTTTCCCACTTTCATAACCTGCATCGGCTAATACTTCCTTTGGTTTCTCTCCTGTATTTTTGACTATTTCTTCATATACCGGAATAAAATTTTTATGGTCATTTTCATGATTGCTAATTTTACAGGCTGTTATTATCTGATTATCACAATCAATGGCTGCCTGCGCATTATAACAGATGTCTGTTCCCCTATTGTTTATAAGCATTATCCTGGATTCCGGATCTGTTAGGCTTACCCTTTTAAGATCATTTTCTTCCAGATGTTTCTTCGCTTGTTTTATTTTCTCTAATAGTTTTTCATTTCCGGATAACTCCTCAGGAAGTTCATCTCCTCTTTTGTCTTTTCCGTATCTCTGATCTTCTTCTTTGTCTATGCTTTCTGCGCTCTCAATGATTTGCTTTATGTTATTTTCTACTCTGCGTTCTAATTTTAGAAGGTCTTTTTTATCTAACATCTTTTTTCTGGAAGAATTCGCTTCTATCTTTGTTCCATCTATAGCTATTTGTCCTAACTTAGCCAGGCCCATCTGCCTGCATATTTGAAGCACCTGTTTGAAATATCCCTTAAGGTATTCTTTTTTGTTTAACCTGAAATCACTTATTGTTCTGAAGTCTGGCTTTTGCTGGGCTGATAGATACATGAAGAATATATCGCTTTCTAACTTCTCGGCTATTTTTCTTGAACTCCGTACCCCAACTAAATATCCATAAAGTAATATCTTTACTAACATCATCGGATGGTAGCCCGGTTGACCTTCTTCGCTATAGCTGGCATATAAATCCTTAAGATCTAATTGCTCTACTATCTTATCGACTGCCCTTACAACATGATTTTCAGGGACCAATTCCTCTATACTTTGAGGAAGAAGTGTTGTTTGATGCTGTTCGTAGGAACGAAATTTCATTTCTATTATCCAGGTTTTTCTCCTACAAATATATTAATTATTTTTCGTTTTTATCCTAGTTCTCGGACAGACTCATGGTCCCCGACACCCCAGAACAGATTCCCGCTTTCGCGGAGAAGGGGATGAATCCCCTGGACGACAATTATTTTTTATCTATAATCCCCGGCATAAATTCCTGGGCTATGGTTTAGAATGATAAATTATCATTGGTGACGGTGGTTGCATATCAACTCTTCAAATATCGGAAAATGAGGTGAATTTGTCAGAACTTCCTTAAATTGATCCTATGGCTATTTATAAATATATTTGCAAAAAATATTCCTAAGTACTTATGATTGAACAATATATACCGGTATTATGTGTGGTTGGTTTCGCAGCCATATTTGCAATTGCTGTCATAGTTTCATCTAAACTGATTGGACCGCAGAGACCGGATGCCGTAAAGAATTCAACATATGAAAGCGGCATGAAACCCATCGGTTCCACAAATGAAAGGGTTTCAGTCAAATATTATCTTGTGGCAATGCTATTTATAATTTTTGATCTTGAAGTGATATTTGTTTATCCCTGGGCAGTACAATTTAGAAAGCTGCTTGGTGAAATCGGAACTTCTGTCTTCTTTTCGATGTTAATATTCTTAGTAGTTCTGGAATTAGGTTACTTGTATGTTTATAAAAAAGGCGGTTTCAAATGGGAATAGAAGCTAAATTAAGCCAGGATAGTTTTTTCACTACAACTATTGACGCTATAGCTGCGTGGGCAAGAAAGAATTCAGTTTGGCCGATGCCGATGGGTATTTCATGCTGTGCTATTGAGATGATGGCTGTAGGTGATCCTAAATATGATATTGCAAGGTTCGGTTCTGAAGTAATGAGATTTACTCCCCGCCAGTGTGATCTGATGATTGTAGCAGGAACTGTAACATATAAAATGGCTCATGTAGTAAAAAAAATTTATGACCAGATGCCCGATCCTAAATGGGTAATTGCTATGGGTGCCTGCACTTCTTCCGGAGGTATGTACAGAACATATAATGTTGTGCAGGGAATTGACCAGTTCCTTCCTGTTGATGTTTATCTTGCCGGCTGTCCGCCAAGACCGGATAACCTTTTAAATGCTCTGATAATGATTCAGGATAAAATCGGTAAAACTAAAGTAAGTGAATTTCAGAATAAACCATTAACCGAATACCCGGAGCATAACAAAAATTAATTATTATGGAATTCAAAGATTTAATAACTCAGAAAATAAAAGAAAATTTCGCAGGTGTACAGTTTACTGTTCTTGAATTCAGGGGTGAACTAACGCTTACACTGAATAAAAAAGATATTGTGAATCTGAGCCGCTTTCTTAAAGATGAACCGGACCTTGCTTTTAATTTCTGTGAGGATGTTACTGCAATAGACTGGGCACGAAGGAATCAAAGGTTTACGGTTGTCTATCATATCTTTTCAATGAAAAATTCATTTAGATTAAGATTGAAATGTGATGTTGAAGAAGATGACTGCAATATTGATACGGTTAGCTCTGTATGGAAAACAGCCGACTGGGAAGAACGGGAAACTTATGATATGTACGGCATCCATTTTAATAACCATCCTGACTTAAGAAGAATGTACATGCCGGAGGAATTTGAATTTTATCCATTAAGGAAGGACTTTCCCATTAATGGGTATTCCCGGTTCAATACCTTTGCCCAAGAAATAATAGAGATTATGGAAAAAGTTAATAAAGAACATATCCATCCGAAAATATTAGATGCCTTGCTTGCTGATAAGGATATTACTGTTGAGGATGCACTTGAGAATGAAATGATTCTTAATATGGGTCCTCAGCATCCGGCTACGCATGGGGTTCTTAGATTGCTTCTGCGTCTTGATGGTGAAACAATTCTTTCCTGCGTTCCCGAACTTGGGTACCTTCATCGCGGTTACGAAAAGACTGCTGAGAATATGTCTTATTATGAATTTATTCCTCATACTGACAGACTTGATTATCTTGCTCCATTAGCAAACAATGTTGCCTGGGTCTTAGCGGTTGAAAAGTTAATCGGAATAGACATTCCTCCAAGGGCTCAATATATACGAATGTTGATATGCGAACTATCAAGGATTGCCTCACACCTGGTGGCAATTGGCGCGCTTGCAATGGATGTGGGGGCTTTAACAGTTTTCCTATGGACATTAAGGGAAAGAGAAAAAATACTAGACATTTGGGATATCCTATGCGGTGCAAGATTTACTACTTCATACACAAGGATTGGAGGAGTAGCTAATGATGTTCAGCCGGAGGCACTCGCCAAAATAGAATGGTTTATAAATCAGTTTGATGATAACCTTGGTGAATGTGAATATCTTCTGAATAATAACAGGATATTTATTGGCAGGCTTGAGGGGGTTGGCGTTGTATCAGGTGAGGATGCTATTCAGCTTGGATTAACCGGACCTACTTTACGTGGAAGCGGCGTTGAATATGATCTGAGAAGAAACATGCCTTATCTTTTTTATAATGATCTGGATTTTAAAGTTATCACTCATCCTGAAGGTGACTGTCTTGCACGATATTATGTCCGTGTTGATGAATGCCGTGAAAGCGCTAAAATGGTAAAACAGATTTTAAGCAAAATGCCAAAAGGAAACATTCTTGCTAATAGTCCTAAAAAAGTACTACCGGATAAAGTTGAAATCTATTCAAAGATGGAAGAACTTATTCACGATTTTATGATTGTTAATTTCGGAATGAATCCACCGGAAGGTGAAATATATAGTGCTGTAGAAAACCCGAAAGGGGAATTAGGATTTTATCTTGTTAGTAAGGGTGAAGGTCATCCATGGAAATGCAAGATACGTTCCCCCTCAATGGTAAATTGCCAGGGACTTCCGACCATGCTCAAAGGTCGGATGGTTTCGGATGTAGTTACAACAGTCGGAAGTATTGACCCAGTAATGGGTGAAGCAGATAAATAATATTTGAAATAAGAAATAAAATGGAATTCAAATTTTCCGAAGAGAACCTTAAACGAATAGATAAATCTATTTCCAAGTATCCTGACAAAAAAGCTGCTGTTATGGATTTGATTTATATAGGGCAGGAGCAGAATGGATGGGTTTCCGGTGAAGTTATGCACGAGGTAGCCAATACACTTGAAATGAGTCCTGAAGAAGTTTTAGGTGTTGTAACTTTTTATACCATGTATCATCAGAAACAAATGGGGAAATATCATATCCAGGTTTGCACGAATGTATCATGCATGCTGAAAGGCAGTTATGAAATTTATGAACGCGTAAAACAAAAACTTGGTATTGATAATATGCAGGTCACTGACGATAAACTTTTTTCACTCGAAGAAGTTGAGTGTATGGGATCCTGCGGTACAGCTCCAATGATAGCAGTAAATGAAGATTACTTTGAGAATCTTGACAAAGAAAAAACAGAACAGATTATTGAATCCTTAAAGAATAAAAATTAAATGGAAAGAATAGTTCTCCCTGAAATTAAAGATCTCCATCTTTTAGAAGTTTACCTTCAGAATGAAGGTTACAGTGCCGCAAAAAAAGCATTGTCGCAGAATCCGGAAGAGATAATTGATCAGGTTAAAAAATCGGGTCTCAGAGGAAGGGGAGGTGCTGCATTTTCTGCCGGGCTTAAATGGAGTTTTATGCCAAGAACTTCAAGCAAGCCGAAATATCTTTGTGTAAACGGGGATGAAAGTGAACCAGGTTCTTTTAAGGACAGGCAGATATTTGAGTCAAATCCGCATCAGTTGATAGAAGGAATTCTTATTGCAAGTTATGCAATTGGTGCCAAATCTGCTTATTTATATATACGGGGGGAATATCATAAATGGATCAGGCTCATGGAAAAAGCAGTAGCAGATGCATATGAACAGGGATTTATTGGCGAAGGGATGAAAGAAAAATTCGGTAGTGAATTCTTCTGCGATATTTATATTCATAAAGGAGCCGGCGCCTATATTTGCGGTGAAGAATCTGCCCTAATGAATTCTCTTGAAGGCAAAAGAGGATATCCAAGAATTAAACCGCCATTCCCGGCCCAGAACGGTTTGTGGGGCTGCCCTACAACTATAAATAATGTGGAAACATTGGTGAATGTGCCGCCTATTATAAATAAAGGGTGGGAATGGTTTTCAAAGATTGGCGAACCGAGACATCCGGGAACGCTTCTCTATGGAGTTAGCGGTCACGTAAATAAACCGGGAATTCATGAACTCCCATCAGGGACTCTATTAACGGATTTAATTTATAATTATGCGGGAGGGGTACCAGGAGATAAAAAAATATTATGTGTTATTCCAGGGGGTACATCAATGCCTCCTTTGAGAGGTGATCAGCTTGAAGGAATTAAAATGGACGCGGAATCCTTGAAAGCCTACGGTACAGCAATCGGTACAGGTGGAGTTATAGTTATGGATGAAGATACCGATCTGGTAAAAGTTCTTGCCAGGATTGCAAAATTTTATTATCATGAAAGCTGCGGTCAGTGTACGCCTTGCAGGGAAGGTACCGGCTGGATGCTTAAAATTCTTAACCGGATGGTGAAAGGCGAAGGTACATCACATGACCTCGATCTTCTGATTTCAGTGGCAAATAATATAGAAGGGAATACGATCTGCGCACTTGGTGAAGCAGCAGCCTGGCCGGTAAAATTCATGATCACAAGGTTCCGCGATTATTTTGAACAGAGAGTTAAACATGAAGTCGATCTTCCTGTCCCGAACACTGTCCATTCCATGCGAAACACTAAAATTCCCTTAGGTGATTTAAAGATTACCTGATAAATTACCTTCCATTAGAAAATCAGTAAAATATCCTGATTCCTTCCTTTAAATTCCGTTCCCAATTGCCTATATTTGCACATCAAAAATTTGGGTTATATGTTAAGTATAAAGTCATTAAACAGCGAGCAAAAAAGAGCCGTTGAGACAATCGATGGCCCTGTAATGATTGTAGCCGGTGCAGGATCAGGTAAGACCAAAGTCTTGACTTACAAAGTAGCATATTTATTAGATAAGGGAGTGGATCCGGAAAGCATTCTTGCTTTAACTTTTACCAACAAAGCAGCCAACGAAATGAAAGAAAGAATTAAAAAGTTGGTTGGTTCTAAAGCAGATGCTATCTGGATGGGCACTTTTCATTCTATTTTCGCAAGAATTTTAAGGATTGAAGCCAAAAGCCTAAATTATGAAAGAAATTTCTCAATTTATGATGCGGAAGATTCATCCTCTCTTGTATCAAATATTATTTCTAATCTCAATATTGAATTAGAAGGTATTACAACAAACAATGTTAAGCACAGGATAAGTTTCCTTAAAAACCATATGATCATGCCCCCTGAATTCAGGCAGCACCATATGAAGAATCCTATTATTGATGAAAAAATAGCGGATATTTATAAAGAGTATCAGATACGTCTTAAAGAAAATAATGCTATGGACTTTGAAGACCTGCTTCTTAAACCATGCGAATTATTCAAAGATAATCCGAAGATCCACCAGAAATACAAAAAAAGATTTGAATATCTGCTGGTAGATGAATTCCAGGATACAAACAAAGCTCAATACGAACTGCTAAAAATGCTTGCCCCTAAAGACGGGAACATAGCGGTTGTAGGAGATGATGCACAAAGTATCTACAGCTGGCGCGGAGCTACAATTGAAAATATGCTGAGCTTTGAGAAGGATTTTCCTAAATTCAAGGTTTTCAAACTGGAACAGAATTACAGATCAACAAAATCCATTCTTCAGGCTGCTGATTCTGTTATAAAGAGAAACCAGTCACAGATATTAAAAACTTTATGGACAGAAAACAATGACGGCGAACTTCTAACTCTGATAAAATGTTCCGATGAGAAAGATGAAGCTTACCAGATTTCCAAATCAATAAAATCTGAAATTACTAAAAGAAAACTCTCCTTAAATGATATTGCAATTTTATATAGAACCAATGCACAATCACGGGCTATTGAAGATATTTTCAGAAGAGAAAAAATTCCGTATATAATTATTGGCGGTGTTGAGTTTTACAGGAGAAAGGAAGTTAAAGATGTTCTAGCTTACATGCGTGTAATATCCAACCAGAATGATGAAGAAAGTTTGTTGAGAATAATGAATTTCCCTCAGCGGGGTATTGGTAATACAACTATCAAGCGTATGACTGCTTTCGCCAGAAAACATAATATCACAATGTTTGATACTATGTCAAGAGTTTTCGAAGTTATTGATATTAAAGAAAGAATTCAGAAGAACGTAAAAGGATTCAAAGTTCTGCTCGACAAATATATCGGAATCAAGAATCAACTTTCTCCCGGGGAGCTTTCACGTGCATTGCTTGATGAACTTGGAATACTGAGAATGTTTAAGGAGGAAAATACCTCTGAATCACTTGAGCGTATGGAAAATATTAATGGTCTTCTTGCCGACATCAGTGAATATTGCGCAAAGAATAAGACTACTACTCTTGAGCAGTTTCTAGAAGAAGTCTCACTGATTTCCGATGTTGATAAATATGATGATGGTAAAAATGCTGTTACGCTTCTTACTATCCATAGTGCCAAAGGGCTGGAGTTTCCGGTTGTATTTGTTACCGGTTGTGAGGAGGATATATTTCCGCTCTCAAATAAATTCAGCAGTGATGCATCTCTTGAAGAAGAGAGAAGATTGTTTTATGTTGCACTTACAAGAGCAAAAGTAAAAGTATATCTTTCGCATGCACGCAGCCGGTATCGTTTTGGCGAAGTTGCATATCAGAGCAGGTCAAGATTTATTGATGAGATTGAACCTTCACTGGTTGATGAGATCAACGGAGGTCTTGGGAGGAAATCTGCAGTAAGGAAATCGAAAAAGGAAATTTACTATGAGTACTTTGAAAACGTTGAATATGTTGATTTTGACCATGACAATAAAACAATAAGACCAGGCAGCCGGGTGATGCATGAAAAATTCGGTCTTGGCAAGGTAACGTTTGTAGCAGGTACCGGAGATATGCAGAAAGCTACAGTTGTATTTGAGGGTAATAATGTTAAGCAGCTTATGCTTAAATTTGCAAAACTTAAGGTTTTATAACCTTCAGTGAATTTGAAATTTACATCCGTTCATATAAATACTTTTAATGAATAAGAAGGAGATGAAGAAATGTCAAATGCACCTAAAAGATTAGCAATATTAGTCGGCGGAGGACCCGCACCGGGGATCAATTCTGTCATCGGTGCAATTACAATTCGTGCCGCACTTGATGGTGTTGAAGTTGTTGGCATTAAAGATGGGTTTCAATGGATTATGGAAGGCGACATTAGTCATACCAAAGCGCTCGATATCCATAATGTAAGCAGGATCCATTTCAGGGGTGGATCCTATATTGGTATTGCACGAAATAATCCTACCAAAGATAAAAAGCATCTCGAAAATACTGTTACTTCTCTTCTAAGATTAAATGTTGATAAACTCATTACTATTGGCGGTGATGATACAGCATTTAGCGCCCTAAAAGTTGACGAAATGGCAGATGGCAGAATCCGTGTTGTACATGTGCCAAAAACTATTGACAACGATCTTGATTTACCTTGGGGAATACCTACTTTCGGATTTCAGACAGCAAGGCACATTGGTGTTGGCATTGTTCAGAATCTTATGGTTGATGCCCAGACAACTTCACGCTGGTATTTTGTTGTTTCAATGGGCAGGAAAGCTGGGCACCTTGCATTAGGTATTGGAAAAGCTACGGGATCTACAATAACTCTTATACCTGAAGAATTTCCCGGACCTGTTGTTAAATTTTCTCAGATAGTGGATGTCCTTGTTGGCGCAATTATAAAACGCCTCAGTTACGGGAGAACCGATGGGGTTGCTGTTCTGGCTGAAGGACTTGTTGAACATCTTACGCCTGAAGATCTTGATTCACTAGTTAACGTTGAACGGGATGCACATAATAATATAAGAATTGCTGAAATAAATTTCGGTGAGATTCTTAAATATAAAGTTCTTGAAAGACTCCGCGAATTCAATCTTAAAGTTACAATTGTTGCCAAAAATATCGGGTATGAATTAAGATGTGCAGACCCGATTCCCTACGATATAGAATATACAAGGGATCTCGGTTTTTCTGCATGTCAGTTTATTCTTCACGGGGGAACAGGCGCAATGGTTTCTATCCAGAATGGCCGTTTTGTTCCACTTTATTTTAAAGATATACTTGACCCCGTTACCAAAAAAACAAAAATCAGAATGGTCGATCCGTCTTCTGAATCCTTTTATATTGCAAGGCGATATATGTTAAGATTGAGTAAGGCGGATTTTGAAGACCCGTATGAACTGGCGAAATATGCAGTAACCTGTGGAATTTCCCTTGATGAATTCAGGAAACAATTCTTTTATCTGATTGAAAAGGACCTTCTCTATAAGAACCTAAATGAAGGTAAAATACCTCTAGCCGCAATGGATAATAATGAATCCAATATTCCAGTATTGAAAACGGTTCCCAAAAATGAGGATGACAACGGAAACGGAATTATTATGTAAACCGACATAATGTATCTAATCTCATAGTATTTCGTTAAAATTCGTGTAATTTAGGGGTATTATAGTTTAGGTTTCAGGTATTACCTGATTGCCATAGACAGTAATATAGAATACTTTTGAATAGTAAATAAATATTACTTAGTATGGATAAAATAAAAATTTTAATAGTTGATGATAACTTCAGGTTCATTAAATCAGCTGTAAATTTCATTAGCCTAAATGATGAAATGGAAGTTATTGGTGGAGCAATTTCAGGGGATATTGCCCTTGGTATGATCCAGGAGAACAAACCGGATCTCGTTTTACTTGATCTTGCTCTTACGAATGAAAACGGGATTGGAATATTGAAGACCATCAAAACCTCACCCGACCACCCTAAAGTTGTAATAGTCTCAATTCAGGATGATATTTTCTATAAGAATTTATCAATGGAATCCGGAGCCGACGGATATGTCTCTAAGTCAGATTTCGGCGAAAAGATTATCCCTCTTATACATTGTCTGTTTAATTAATTAAACTTTTTGTTAGTCTATCGTAGAGCTTACCCCCCTCGACTCGTTGAGCAGGAATCCTTGCATATTAGTCATCACTGCTTTTCTTTACTCAGAATTGTTTATTTTTAATGAATATACATTCTGATATTTAATATGATTGCTGAATATTTCAGGTTCGGGGAGAATAAAACTGATTTTAAAACAGAAGTAATTGCCGGGATTACAACCTTTCTGGCAGCAATGTATATCATTATCGTTAACCCTTCAATCTTAAGCAAATGCGGCATGCCGTTTAACGGTGTACTGACTGCAACTGTGCTTGTTTCACTTTTTAGCACTCTCATGATGGGCTTGTATGCCCGGAACCCGATACTTGTTGCTCCGGGTATGGGATTAAATGCATTCTTTACTTTCTCTGTTGTTCTGGGAATGGGAGTAAAATGGGAAACTGCCCTTGGTGCCGTATTCTGGGCAGGGATTATATTCCTTTTATTATCAGTATTTAATGTCAGAACATTAATTGTAAAAGCTATACCTAAACAATTACGTTATGCGGTTGCCGCGGGAATTGGTCTCTTTATTTCATTGATTGGTTTTGTGAATGCAAAGTTTCTTATTGCAAGCCCCGCTACCATAATTCAGATTGGTAAAATGGATGCTGTTACTATTACATTCATTGCCGGATTAATGATAACTGCTTTACTTGTTATGAAAAAAGTAAAAGGGGCTTTGATTGCGGGTATAATTATTACAACCCTAATCTCTATTCCGATTGGAAGATTATATGGTGATGCTTCTGTTTTTAATTCCGGTTCTCCGCAGCTTGTGTCATGGAAGGGTTTGGTAGCATATCCTGATTTTAGTCTGATTATGAGACTTGATTTAATTGGTTCGTTAAAATTCTCACTCTTCCCGGTAATATTTGCAATTCTATTTACCGATATGTTCGATAGTCTTTCTACATTTGTTGGAGTTGCCGAAGCTGCCAATTTAATTGACAAGAATGGTGAGCCAAGGAATATAAAAGAATCACTTATAGTTGATGCATTTGCAACCACAGTTGCGGGTTTGCTGGGTTCAAGTGCGGGAACTGCTTATATTGAATCCGCCGCCGGAATTGAAGAAGGTGGCAGAACAGGTTTCACGGCAGTTATAGCCGGGCTGTTATTTCTTCCTTTTGTTTTCTTATCTCCTCTGCTTTCTGTTATTCCTTCAATTGCAACATCACCGGCACTGGTTCTTGTCGGGGTATTTATGATCAAACCTGTTCTTAAAATTAATTGGACTCAGATTGATGATGCTGTTCCTGCCTTCCTGGCACTAATTCTTATTCCGTTTACTTATTCAATTACGCAGGGGATAATATGGGGATTTTTAAGTTGGACAATAATTAAGATTTTTATGGGCAAAAGAAATGAAATCTCTCCTGCGCTGGTTGTCATTGACATTTTTTCCATTCTTGCTCTAATTTACCGTTAAGTCTATGAGAACAATTTTTCATCTCGATCTTGACGCATTTTTTGTTTCAGTTGAGCGGATCCTTGACCCCTCACTGAAAGGAAAGCCAGTAATTGTCGGCGGCGATCCGCATGGCAGGGGAGTGGTTGCAGCATGTTCTTATGAGGCTCGCAAATTCGGACTTCATTCCGCTATGCCTATTGGACGCGCCTTCAGTCTTTGCCCGAATGGAATCTACCTTCATGGCAACTTCAAAGAATACAGCCGTTATTCAAAACTAGTAAAGGTAATTTTATCTGAATATGCCCCTATCATCCAGCAGGCATCGGTTGATGAATACTACATGGATTTCACGGGCACCGAACATATTTATGGTCCTTATTTTGAGTTCGCAAAAAGACTCCAGAAGATAGTACTTGACGAAACACAGCTTCCATGTTCAATCGGAATTGGAAAAAACAAAACTCTTGCAAAGATCGGCTCGGACTGCATGAAACCTTTTGGAGTAACATATATACGTCCCGGGTTCGAAAAGGAATTCCTTGCTCCAATGCCGGTAGAAACAATTCCCGGTATCGGTAAAAAAACAACCATTGAACTCAACCAGAGGGGGTTTTATAAGATAGGCGAAATAGCTGAAGCTCCGCTTGAATATTTCACAAAGGCTTTTGGGAAAGCCGGAATGGATATCTGGTACAAAGCGAACGGCGAAGGATCAGAATATCTTTCTATAGAGCATGATCCGAAAAGTATTTCTAAGGAAAATACTTTTATGGAGGATACAATTGATATGGAAATTCTTAAAGATACAATTTTCGATATGACGGGACGTGTCTGTCAGAACCTGCGGGATAATAAAATGAAAGCAATGACCGTTAATTTAAAACTTCGGTATACCGATTTCAGTACTTTAACAAGATCAAAATCTCTTCCTCCGACAGATGATGATAAGGTTGTATTTGAAACAGTCTGGGATCTTTTTATTAAAGCATACACCAGAAGAGTTGCTGTAAGATTAATCGGGGTAGGATTAAGTAAATTTGTAAAACTTCCCGATCAGCAGGCTCTCTTTGATGATGACGAGGTTAAAAGGAAAAAGATTCTGGAAGCAGTGAATTTAATAAGGGATAAACACGGATACGATCTTATAAAACTTGGGCTTATCCGCTGATCCGGGAAAGATATTGAGGAAACATTTCTTTCCACCACTGCCAGTCGTGCCCCGAATCTTTTCTGATATCAAGCCAATGGCTAATACTTTTCTGGTTTAATATATTAGATAGAGAAATGTTTTCATTCAGACAATTATCTTTGTTGCCTGTTCCCAGAATAATGTCCATTTCCCTAATACGGTCGATGTACCATGGGTCATTCAGGTTTGGCAAATAATCGGGTGGATTGTTGAAGTAACAGTTATCATCATAAAAGCCGAATATGAACTGTTTAATATTGAATGCACCACCCATGCAGAAAACATGGCTTATGAGATCAGGATGACGGAATGCAAGATTAGCCGCATGGTAGGCTCCTAAATCGCAGCCTGCAGCTGCTGATCTTTCCAATCCTGTATCATGTTTTATGTATCCAACTACATCATGAAGAATGGAGTTTTCGTAAGCTATATGTTTTAACACCCGTTCAGAAGGGGGGATAGAATAATTATACCAGCTTTCAGCATCTGCGCTGTCAGGGCAGTAAATTTTTATTTTACCCTGATCAATTAATCCTGCGGCAGAATCTATTAAACCGGAATCTTTGCATTGATGGAAATTCCCCTTCGCAGCAGGAAAAAGAATTACCGGGTAACCGGAGTGACCAAAGACGAGCATTTCAAATTCCCGGTAGAGATTATCGGAATACCATTTGAAATATTCTTCTTTCACGGAAAATCCTTTGAAATTATTCGACTACAGTCTTTGCCGTAAATATAAGTAAAAGTCTACTTTTTGCAACAAGAATTATGATTCAAATTACAACAGGTAAATTATTTTTTCCTTATAATTAATTCAGAGATTGATCCGGTGTTTATTTAGTTATGGACATCAAATGGACAGTCTTAATCAGATAATTTTAATTGCTCGAAGGATTAGGTTTCGAGAGCGCAAAAATTAGAAATATCTGGCGGCAGAATGTTAAAGTTCTGCCGTTCTTATTTTAAACATGCCATTATTTTTAATGCCATAAATGGCATTATTATTTTGAGTTTTATTTCATTTTTCCCAGTCCTAAAGGACTGGGCTATTTAGGCGATAGGAGTTATTTAATGTTTTCTAGATTTTAGCCCAGGCATTTATGCCTGGGAAGAAGTGAAATGTAAACTTCATTATTTATTTGAGGGGATTCATCCCCTTATAATTCCTATGTTCGCTGGGCGAGACAGGAAAGACTACGGTTTGAGCCGTAGCCTTTTTTTTCTCTGTCAGAAACCAAGCGCCACCAGAATAAATTTAACTAAACTCTCGCCCATAAATAAAATTAAACGAGAAAGTTTTACTTTCTGTTCTCTTCTCAATATACTCGGCAATTTTTTGCAGACGTTCTGGTATAGCCATTATTTTTTCCTGTGCTTTGGCAGCCAGATCATTAAGTCCCGTGATCAAATCTATTTCCCAGAATTTAATTGCATCTTCAACAATAGATTTATATTCCCAGGGACCATAAATCCCGGAGCGTCTTACCACATCTGCCATTTCTCTGAAGTTGGGCATTGCAATTCCGGGCATATCAATAGCAGGCATAACAGCAGCCGCTGATATAAGAGCCCTTTCCGGATCCATAGTTAATATTTCCTTAAAAACATTTCTATAGAAAGAGTAATGTTTAGCTTCATCCGCTGCAATGCTGCTTAAAATGCCATTCAATAAAGGTTCCTCATTACCAGCCGTCTTTCCTGTATTCTTATGCGAGATTTGCGTGGCGCGTTCCTGTAGAGTTGTGTAAACCAATAATTTATATGGATCCATTCCCCAGTCAGGATTAAAACCTGCTTCCACATAATTAAACTGCATCATTTCTATTTCTTTGAAATTGAAAATCCTGCTATCCCTGACATAATCTCTGATTACATTACCATGGCGGTCTTCCTCTGCAGTCCACATGTTTGTCCACTTTGCCCAAAATGTATTATCCCCCAGATGTTTAGTAAGCAAAGTGTGAAAATGCGGTAGTCCTTCTTCTGTAAGAAGATTAACAGCGAGGGCTGTTCTTACGGCATCTTTAATTCCTTTTGCACGTTCTTTAAGTTTAGAGGAAACAGATTTCCTGTCTTCATCCATTTTCTCATCAGATGGAAGGAAATCACTCGAAAACCACAGCCTCCTTTTAGATAAATGAAAGTCTATCCATTCTTTTACATTCTTTTCCAGACACTTAATAACCTCGGTCTTTGACAACAAATCATTTTTTGCGCTCACCGGATGGGCGATCATAACTTCCATAATTCATACCTTTTCGAAATTTATTTATTTTTCCTAAACTTTATATCTGTCTTAATGTATGCTTTCCAGTATTCAATTAATGTGCAAAAAAGAAAACATTATGTAAAATAATTGTAATCTTTTTTTTAACTTTGCACATACTTACAAACGGATATTATATGAAAAGAATTTTATTCTTCACGCTTTTTATCCTCACATCATTTTCAACTTTTCCCCAGGCAGGAGAATTTGACCAGTTTACCCAATATCCTCTTGATGGTAAAGGTAATTTATCCGGCGGTCTTGGTCTTAATTGGATAGATGGCGAACTTTTTTACACTTTGAATTTCCGACCGGATGTGTCTATCGGCAACTATGGAGTTGGGCTTGATCTTCAACTGGACATAAATAAACATGGTAATCTACGAACAGAAGATTTCAGGACTTTCGGAGATTATGTCCGCATTATCCGGTATGCCAGGTACGGTATGAAAAATGATCCCTTGTATGTAAAACTCGGCGCGCTTGATTATTATACGCTTGGCGATGGAAGCATAATGTATAATTATAATAACAGCCCAAGTTTCGATGCCAGAAGAACAGGGTTGGTTTTTGATATCGACTTTGGACACTTTGGATTTGAATCAATCTACAGCACTTTTGGTGAAGCCGGAGTATTTGGATTAAGAGGACATGTGAGACCGCTTAAATACACAAGTTTTGGTTCTATTCCGATAATCGGTAATCTTGAAGTAGGCGGCACATTTGCAGGCGATTTTAATGAAAATGCTGCTGTTATAAATGGTTCATATAATAAAGCTTCAAATACATTTAATAAAACATCCGGCTATGGCTCGCTTCAGATAGTTGGACTCGATTTCGGATTTCCTTTGTTATCAAACAACTTTATTGCTCTTAAACTTTACACTGATTTCGCCAAGATTATTAATTTCGGCAGCGGTGTTGCCACCGGTATTAAGGCTGACTTTAATGGAATCGGGATAATTACCGCATCCGCCAAACTTGAAAGAAGATTTAACAACAGCCAGTATATACCCGCTTATTTTAATTCATTTTATGAAATAGAAAGATTCCGGGTCGATACTTCATCCGGCGGAGCAGGTGGATTTACAAGTAAAGCAAGAGCTCTTGCCTCAATTACTAATGCCGACAACGGATATTTCGGTGAACTATTTGTTAATGTCATGGGACTACTGGGAGTAACCGGAAGTTATCAGCGCCTTGATAAAACTCCAAACAGCGGAGTTCTTCATCTGGTAACTGAAGTTGCTCCAAATACGTTCCCGATTGTTGTCCGCGGCGGGTATGACAAAATAAATATTGGAAGTGAAACTGAATTCTTCAAACTTGATGACCGCTCATATCTTTATTTTGAATTGGGTTACAAACCATACCCGTATCTTTTGGTTTCCATGGTTTATCAGTGGACATTTTCACCGGTAAGAGATGTTAATAATAATATCGTCAGCTATGAACCACAGAAAAGAATTGAACCAAGAGTAACTTTTACTTACCCGTTTAATATGTAAGTTAAAAATTTCCGGGCTGTCGGGGGCTATACCCTCCAGTATGAATTAGAAATATTCCGGCTGTCGGGGTCTATACCTGCCAGTAGTAATAAGAAATATTCCGGGCTGTCGGGGACCATTCCCCGACAGCATTTAAAGTTCTGAAAAATCATGGGATTACGAGGAAGAAATAATTTATTAAACTGCACATGTTTTTTTATTACCACTACAGTAATAAACTTCACTAATGTTTTCTTGGATAATCATGCCTGCCGCCGACAGCCCCGAATATCCGGGTAGAAATAAATGGTTTATGAATCTAAGGGTAGTTTACAGCATCAAATTCGGGCGATCTTTCTAAAGAGGATATAAATGTCCACCTCATCATTACTTTTGCCGCCACGGCGATTTCCACAGCATAAAGTACCCCATCCATTTTAATAGTCAGAGATTAACTTGTCATCCCTGCGAAATTAGATGTCTGTCCGATTGTATATCTGTCATCCCCGCGAAAGCGGGGATCCCATGGATACTTTTAAATCAGAATTCCAGTTAAAATAGATTTATATTATTTATTATTATATTATATATAATTAATATATATATATATATTTAAAGGGGGGGGCTGTTGTCAAATCAAAATTACTTAAGGGATGTCTCACTTTAGGATTCATAATTCTAAATCTCAAATTTTTGTCCACTAACGTTCACTAAACTCCACTAACGTCCACTAAACACCCATCTTCTCAGTAATATCTCATCAGTCTCGTTGTATGAATGGAGGAGGAAGGCTTCCTGGAATCCTAATTTTCTTAAATAATTTCAGCCCGGCAGTAGCCTGCCGGTAACACTGCGGTAGCATATCAGAATTCCAAAAATCATCCTGGTCGTTGATTGGTAAACGAAGCTTTTACACTACTGTAATAATAAAATCCCTAAGCTCCTGTACTGAGTGGAAAAGGTAATCCGGATTCAGATCCATTACGCTTTCCTTCGCGTAACTATCCCATAAAACAGAAGCGACTTTTACCCCCGCATTGTGCGATGCTTTTACATCAGCCGGTGCATCACCTACCATCAGCACATCTTCTTTACGGAGATTAAATTTATCCTGAAAGAGCGTTATTCCTTCCGGGGAAGGTTTGTGCTCTCTGACTTCATCGCCGGTAATTATTAAATCAAAATAATCGTAGATCTTTAACAACTTTAATGTAATAATGGAAGCGTCCCTTCCTTTACCTGTATATATAGATAGAAGTATTCCTTTTTTCTTCAGCAGATCGAGTATATCAATTATTCCGGGATAGAGGTCAGCCATAAAATGATTGGCTTCATAAAACTTGTAATAATCACGACGGGCTTCTTCATAATTATCCGGAACCCATTGTTTTAATATTACATCTTCGGTTGGACCGAACATTTCTGTAATTTCCTGGTTGGTAAAACGCTTCCCCAGGTACTTTTCTGCTATGGAATTAAATGAAGCAAATATTAATTCATTTGTTGAAGTAAGAGTTCCGTCAATGTCGAAAATTATTCCTGTAAATTTATCCATTAGTCCTGTTTAAGTTTGAATATTACAATTTTGCCGTCGCAGTTAGCCGCGGCAATTAAATTATTATCTGCTGTTTGCAGTGTTGTTATCCTTGCGTTCCCAAGGAAAAGGAGCGGTTCGGGTTTATAATTTTTATCTATTAAATAAACTAACCCGCTGCCTGTACCGAAAAGTATTTGATTATTTATCTGCAGAATATCAGAGGGATCAGAATCATTCTGGAACCCGCATTTAATTTTTCTTTCCATCTTGCCTGTTGCCGCATCCGCGATAATGAAATAATCGCTAAGAGATTTAATCAGAAGTTTCTGCTGGTTATTCGAAAGAATAATTGATTCATTCGAGTTATGTTCATTCCTGCGCCATTCGGATTTGCCGCGCAGTAGATCTATCGCACTCACATTTTTATCCGCGGAAGAAACATAAACATATTTACCATTTGTCAGCGGAGATGATAAACTGTAGGTGTTTTTAGCTGACCATTTCCAGTTAAGTACGCCGGAATTTATATCTATATTATATAGCATTCCGTCCCGGGCGGTATATAATATTTTTCCTTTAAGGGGAAGGGGTTTTGTTGTAATCATTTCATTTGTCAGATTATTCACCCAGATCTGCTCAAATGAATTAACTTCATAAAAATATACGCTGCCCGATGCAGAACCTGCAATAACTCCTTTTGTATCCGTGTCATTGTAATGAATATCGGCAGTTACAAGCTGCGAAGTTACCGGTTCGCCGATACCGATAACCTGAACCACATCACCATTGTTTACATTCAGCGAAAACAAATCTCCTTCATATGTTCCAATTAATAGATAGATCATTTACCCGGGTAAATCCGCTAAGCACTGTTCTCTCAAGATGCTTTTTCCAGAGAGTATTACCCGTTAAATCAAAACAGGAAACTTCTCCGTCGAAAGAAGCCGTAAATATTTTATCCTGCGTAATCAGCGCAGGCGCGTAGATTTCTTTTTGAAGATCTTTCTGCCAGACGATCTCTGCGCCATAATTCATGAAATCAGTTGTATCAGTTTTAGCAATTCTGATTGGATTTGTATCATTCAACCCTCCCCAATTAACATCGTTCATATTGTTTGCAACTTCATAGAAGGAAAGAGAATCAGGCGCTTTATCCACGATTGTAAAATTCCATCCCCCTTCATAATTGACTGATGGTCTTGTAAGAACCTGCGGAATGGGGAAATCCATTAATATTTTATTTTCTGATCCGGGGTAAAATATTGCCCTAATGTTTTTACCGCTTAAACGGTTTAATACTTCATACCAGTTGCCGATATTTCTTTCGTCAAGAGGGCATGAGGAATAAAAATATATTTGTTCATGCGGCTTTGTTGAAGTAACCGCTGTATCAAGCCAGAGCAGATCCTCAACAGAAAAATGTCCTTTATTCCTCCAGGGGGAATAATCATTTATTCCGATATGTTTTGAAATGTGTGCAACTTCTAAAGCAAACTTATCATCCTCCCACAATTCTTTTGCTTTGCTGCCGCCGCTCGCATTTTTCTTCATATCGATCTGACCGGATACAGGGTAGTAATCTACTTTTAATTTATCAAGAGTTTTTTTAACTCCCGTAAATTGGTCATCCTTTCCGTCCTGAGTTGCATTGCCTGTTATAATTACAAATTTAATTTCGTCTAATGAATTTATTTTATCAACAATACTGTTAAGCTGTTCCTCAGATCCGGGCGAACCGAATCTTAATTCCGACAGTATAGCATATTTATATCCCTGAGGGAAAACCATCCACGTTGAAATAATAATAAACAGAACCAGTAATTTCGATTTCATAAAGTCTTATTTTTTGAATCCTAAATTTACGCATAAAATAAATATTTTATTTGTCAATTCTGTTCCCGAATTTTTGTCAATTTGATACTTAATAACATGATATATCATTTAGGATTATTTCCTCATTTATTTGATTATTGATCTAATGATTATTACCTTATGAAAGGCAATTTGTCCCGGAAAGCGTAATTATACATCAAAGATATATAAATGAAAAATTTATCAATCACCTTAACTCTTTTTGCCCTTCTCCAATTGGCATCCTTCGGTCAGATGCAAAAGTTCCCTAAGCAAAATCCGGATTCAACTAACTATACATCATTCCTTTTGACAAACCAGAATACACATCTTTTCTTTTGGATAAATGTAATTCCAAAAGACCAAAGAAATTTTCTTAATACAGGTCCCTTTAAATTAGAAAAGAATAAACCTGTTGATATTATATTAGCTAATATAGTTGGCAGAGGCAGCGATTATCTTAATTCAATAACAGTTGCAAAACAATATGCAGCAACTACAATATCATATTTTAATTCAAATTTCCCTAATTCAATTCTAACGGGTGTAAGGGATTTACCTCAGGTAATAAATAATTTAAATCTCTATCAGAATTACCCGAATCCATTTAACCCAACAACCAGAATAAAATATTCAATCAGCGCCGGTTCTTTTGTGTCAATTAAAATATATAATATTCTTGGAAAGGAAGTAGCGGTATTTATTAAATGAACATAAGAATGCCGGTGAATATGAATTAACTTTTAATTCCGGCAAGTACAACCTTGCTTCAGGAGTTTACTTCTATAAATTATCAGCAGGTGGTTTTACATCTGTAAAGAAAATGTTATTGCTTAAATAAAAGTAGTATAAAACCTCTGAGGTCTTCATAGACTTCTGAGGTTTTTCTTACTATATAATCAAGGATATGTAAATGAAAAATTTCTCGATCACTCTAGTCGTTTTTATCATTCTTCAACTGACTGTATTTGGTCAGATGCAAAGGTTCTCAAAACAAAACCCTGATTCATCATATAATGTGTCATTTGTTTTAGCAAGTCAGCATACTCTGCTTTTCTTTTGGTATAGCGGCAGTCAGCTTCTTCTATCAAGAAGTGCGGATGCCGTAAATTGGTCGGATGCGGTTGCAATTAAAAGCGGAATTGCAATAGCACCGATTGGCGAACCAAATGAAATAACCGGAATAGTTTTGAGCAGCGGAAGAATCTTTTTAGTTTACAGAAATGTATTTTATTATTCGGTTTATTCGGATAATAACGGGTTAACATGGTCAGCACCGGTTACGTTACCAACCGGAACAAATTTAGTAAATTATCGACTTGCGCATTTTGGTAGTATTACACAGACCTCAACCGGCAAACTTTTATTAGTATACACAAAAAGCTCCACGGTTTTGTCAATTGCAAGCAGTGACACCGGCAGCACATGGGGTAAAGAACAGACTCTTCCATTAACCTCTGATATTGCGACTATATCAACTATTAATAATAAAGTAATTCTGGTTTATTCGAATCAGGGATTATATTCTTCATTCAGTTCTGACGATGGAATTACCTGGGCTTCTCCGGGGACTCTTATATTAAATGACACAGTAAACACTCCAAAAGTTGTTACTGATGAATCGGCGAGATTGTGGTTGTTCTACCAGAGAATTATACCATCTCCGTTTCAGGGTATCAACCAGCAGGACATTTTATACAAAACAAGCACAGATGGTGGTTTTTCATGGAGCTCTGAAAATAATTTTACCACGTATAAAGGATTCGATGGTTATTATAATATAAGCGGTAATTTTAATAATCCGCCGGTTTCTTTTTCTTCTACACGTTTAGAAAATCCAACCGTTTACAATTTATGGTATGGGACCGCAGGATTAACTAATGATAATAATGCTCCCTCAGTATTTTATAAATATGTACTTTCTGATCCTTCTCCAAAGGCAGGTCAGCAGTTTAATATTGATGCGTATATAGATTATAACAATGCTGCCCCTGTGGTGTCGCTAAATAGAATATTAAATGGAAATTCTCAATCTTCATTAACCATGTATGATGATGGCACACATGGAGATTCTGTGGCAAATGATAAAATCTTTACCTGCCAGGTCCCGGGAATATCTATATTTGATGTTTTGCAGACTCAAATAAGTATTACAGACCTGCCAGCTAATCCTGCAGTTTATAATGGTCCTACAATCAGGGAACTTCTATCCAATAATATTTCATCTATACTAATGAACGTTAACAGGTTTAAACTTCCTGTTGGAAATAATGGAGTTTTGGGGGATATCGTTATACCTCCACAAACAATGGGAGGGGGAACGTATGATGGAAATATAGTATTGTTCTCCGGTGGATTTTATATGTCAGGATATTCTAATGGTAAACTCTGGTCAAATGGACAAATAACCGCTTCCAGGATTTCTGATTATGTGCCGGGTAAAGTTGGCTCTAAGTCCAAGTGATCCTATAAATATACTTTTTGTTTTGAAGTCAACTGATCCGCCTTTCGGACAATCATGGCAGGATTGGGGGTTTGCCGTTTCTCAGGGCGCTGGTTTTTATGATGGTGACCATGACGGGATATATAACCCTGTTGATCTGAACGGAAATGGTAAATGGGATTCAAATGAGGACAGACCCGATCTTCTTGGCGATATGACTACATGGTGCGTTTACAATGATGGTCTTCCTCCGGCACTGCGAACATATAATGATGTGAACCCACAGGGAATTGAAATCCAACAGACAGTCTTTGCTCAAAAAGATTCAGCCGATCTGAATAATGTAATATTTATCCGGTACAGAATTATTAATACAGGTACAGTTGCAGATGTTTTAGATTCGGTTTATTTCGGCAATACAAATGATGCTGACATTGGTGATAATGGGTGCCAATGATCTTGTCGGTTGTGATACTATTCTGAATACAGGATACACATATCATAAAATTGGTGCCGGGGATGGCAAATGGGGAACTACACCTCCTGCTGAAACAATTACATCTCTTCAGGGACCATTATCCTATATACCCGGAGTTACTTTTACAGATGTGAATGCAAATGGTATTTATGATGCGGGTGATATCCCAATTGATTCTGCATTTAGTTTTGGCGGTCCATTAATTGGCAAGACAATTTATCCCGGAGCTAAAAATCTGAACATATCATCTTTCTACTCAATATTATGGTGGAATAGATCCGGCTAATAGATTCACGTTATGGTATTATTTGCATGGAAATGATTTTACCGGCGATCCAATTGATCCCTGTACCTGGACTCAGGGAGCAGTAACTGGATATAATTGTGCCAAAGTTAATCCTGCCTTTGAGTATTCAGGCGACCCGATAAATAATACAGGATGGATAAATGTTGTCCCAAAGGACCAAAGAATGATTCTGAATACCGGTCCTTTTAAATTGGAGAAGAATAAACCGGTAGAATTAATTCACGCTTATATTGTCGGCAGAGGTTCCGATTATTTGAATTCTGTTACCGTTGCTAAACAATATGCAGCTAACACAATATTATATTATAATTCAAATTTCCCAAACTCAATTCTGACAAGTATAAAAGATTTTCCGCAGGTAATAAATAATTTTAATCTCTATCAGAATTACCCGAATCCGTTTAACCCTTCAACCAGAATAAAATATTCAATAAGTACCGGTTCATTGGTTTCCATAAAAATATATAATATTCTTGGAAAGGAGAGTAGCGGTTCTGTTAAATGAAAACAAGAACCCGGGTGAATATGAATTAACTTTTAATTCCAGCAAGTACAACCTTGCTTCTGGAGTTTATTTCTATAAATTATCAGCCGGTAGTTTCACTTCGGTAAAGAAAATGATGTTGCTTAAATAAAAGTAGTATAAAACCTCTGAGGTCTTCATAGACCTCTGAGGTTTTTCTTACTATATAATCAAGGATATGTAAATGAAAAATTTATCAATCACCTTAGTTCTTTTTTTCATTCTGCAACTGCCATCCTTCGGTCAGATGCAGAAGTTCCCCAAACAAAATCCCGATTCAATCTATCAGGTGTCATTTCTGTTAGAAAAACAGAACACTCAGTTTTTCTATTGGTATAGCGGCGGCTACCTGCTTGCAATCAAGAAGTACTGATGGAGTAAATTGGTCGGATGCGGTTGCAATTAAAGATACTCTTGTAACAGTAGCAGATAATGACCCAAATGAAATAACCGGGATCGTATTAAATAGCGGAAGAATCTTTTTAGTCTTAAGAAATTTATATTACTATTCGGTTTATTCGGATGATAACGGGATAACCTGGTCAGTCCCAACAAAGTTACCCACAGGAACTAATTTAATAAATTATCGTATTGCGCATTTTGGGAGTATTACTCAATCTTCAACAGGGAAACTTTTATTTGCATATACAAAACATTCTAATATTCTATCAATTGCCAGCAGTGATAATGGCGGCACCTGGGGGGCTGAACAGACTCTCCCTTTAACTTCTGATACTGCGGCTATTTCAACAGCCGGTAATAAATTAATTCTTGTTTATCAGAGTAAGGGATTATTCAGATCATTCAGCTCTGACGATGGAGTTACCTGGGATTCTCCGGGTAATCTTATTATAAATGATATTACTATTAACACTCCCAAAATTGTGAAAGATCAGACCGGGAAATTGTGGTTGTTCTACCAAAGAATTTTACCCACCGCGTTTCAGGGCTTCAGTCAGCAGGATATTTTATACAAAATCAGCAGCGATGAGGGGTTATCCTGGGGAGTTGAAAATAATTTTACTACGTTCGTAGGATATGATGGATACTATAATATCAGTGCAACCGGAAATAATCCATTGGTTTCATTTTCTTCCAGCAGGTTTTATCTTATATACCCGGACCTCAATTTTGTGAATTTATGGTATGGTACTGCAGGAATAACTAATGATAATAATGCCCCCTCGGCTTTTTATAATTATGTACTCTCAAATTATGGTTCGATGGCAGGGGAGCCGTTTAATATTGATGCTTACATTGATTATAAGGACGCTGCTCCTATAGTTACTCTCGGCAGAATAATTAATGGAGTTACACAACCTCCTTTAACTATGTTTGATGACGGAACGCATGGTGATACTATAGCAAACGATAAAATATTTACATGTCAGGTGCCAGCGTTGTCTTTGTTTGATAATATGCATACTCAACTTAATATTACAGATCAATCGGGAACTATTTCTACTTATAATGGTCCTTCATTTTTTATAAATCTGGCTTACAACATTAATGCAACTCTTCTGGATGTTAACAGATTTAAACTGCCTGTAGTATATAATGGAGTTTTGGGAGATTTCATTATTCCTCCTCAATCAATTGGCGGCGGCAGGTATGACGGAAATATAGTGTTGTTTTCGGGTGGATTTTATATGACAGGTAAAACAAATGGAACTCTCTGGTCAAATGGACAGTTTACGTCTTCCCCGATATCTGATTATGTTCAGGGTAAAGTAGGCTCAGATCCAAATGATCCTATAAATAGACTCTATATATTAAAATCAACCGACCCGCCATTCGGACAATCCTGGTTGGATTGGAGATTTGCAGTTGCTCAGGGTGCAGGTTTTTATGATGGTGATCATGATGGTATTTATAATCCTGTTGATCTAAATGGAAACGGTAAATGGGATTTGAATGAGGACAGACCCGATCTTCTTGGCGATATGTCAATCTGGTGTGTTTATAATGACGGGACTCCTCCGGCGCAGCGTTTTTTTAGTAATGTAAATCCGCAGGGAATAGAAATACAGCAGACTATATTTGCTCAAAAAGATTCAGCCGACCTTAATAATGTGATATTTGAAAGATATAGAATTATAAACAGGGGTACAGTTGCCGATGTTTTGGACTCAGTTTATTTTGGTGCTGTTTATGATGTTGATATTGGTGACAACGGCGCGAATGATCTTAGCGGATGTGATACTTTATTAAATTCAGTTTATACTTATCATAAAACAGGTAATGGTGACGGCAAATTTGGAGCTACTCCACCGGCGGAACTAATCGCAGTGCTTCAGGGACCTGTGTCTTATATTCCCGGAATTACATTTACAGATGTTAATAGTAACGGCATTTATGATGATGGGGTTGATATTCCAATTGATACTGCTTATAGTTTAGGAGGTCCACTAATTGGCAAAGCAATTTATCCAGGCGCTAAAAACCTAATCATGAGTTCTGCGAATAATTACTTTAAAAGTGCTGAACCGGCTAATGCATTTCAAACTCAGTACACATTAAAGGGGGGAGGTTATCCGGATGGGAGGCTTTTTGACCCATGTAGTTGGAATCAAGGACAGGTATTGGGCGGAGTGAACTGTGCAAATGTAAATCCTTTGTACTTATTTTCAGGGGACCCTCTAACTCAAACTGGTTGGATAAATACAATTCCAAAAGATCAAAGAAATCTTCTCAATACTGGACCCTTTAGATTAGAAAAGAATAAACCCGTTGATATTTTATTTGCAAATATAGTTGGAAGAGGAAGTGATTATTTGAATTCGATAACAGTTGCAAAAAATTATACTGCTAACATAATAGATTATTACAGGCAAAATTTCCCGAATTCAATTCTTACAGGTGTTAGAGATTTACCTCAGGTAATAAATAATTTTAATCTCTATCAGAATTACCCGAATCCCTTTAACCCTTCAACCAGAATAAAATATTCAATCAGCACGAGTTCATTGGTTTCAATAAAGATATATAATATTCTTGGAAAGGAAGTAGCAATTTTGTTGAATGAGCAAAAGAATCCGGGTGAATATCAACTTACTTTTAATTCCGGTAAATACAATCTCTCATCAGGAGTTTATTTCTATAAACTATCAGCGGGTAGTTTCACTTCAGTAAAAAAAATGATGCTGCTTAAGTAAACTCTTATAAAACCTCTGAGGTCTTCTTAGACCTCTGAGGTTTTTCTTAGTTTCTTAGAATGGTGGAATTTTTTCAGGGATGCCATATTCTTTCAGGAAAACACCCAAGAATGTGGTAAATTGCGCCATGAAAAAAATAACATTAAAGAAGAACGAAGAAAGAAGATTAAGAAACGGACACTTATGGGTGTTCAGTAATGAAATTTATAATACCGATGAGGGGATCCTGAATGGAGACCTTGTTATGGTCGTTGACTCAAAAGACAGTTTAATCGGCACCGGGTTTTATAATAAGAATTCACTTATTGCTGTAAGGTTATTAAGCACCGGAAAGATCGATAATCTGAAAGCAGTACTTAAAATTAAAATATTAAACGCGTGGAATCTGAGAAAAGATCTCTATCCGGAAAGAAATTCATACAGACTTACTTTCAGTGAAAGCGATTACCTGCCGGGTCTTATAATAGATAAGTACAACAATACTTTTGTACTTCAGGTCTATTCTGCAGGAATGGAAAAGAATATTGATCTTATTGTTCAAATTCTTAAAGAGGATATGAATGCGGAAAATATATTCTCCAAGAATGAAGAGTATTTCAGAACGTTGGAAGGACTCCCTATAGAAGATAAAGTCTATTTGGGTGTAGTTAAAAAAGAAATCATAAATGACGGTTCCGTTAGTTACACAATCAATTTTGAGAAAGGGCATAAGACCGGGTTTTATTTTGACCAGAGTGATAACAGATTTTATATTGAAAGACTAGTTAAAGAGAAATCTGTTCTTGATGCTTTCTGTAATTCCGGCGGGTTCGGGCTTCATGCCATAAAGGGAGGAGCTTCCAGGGTTACATTTGTTGATAGTTCGGCTAATGAGATTGAATCCGTTAAAGAGAATTATAAATTAAATAATTTTACTACTGATGTTGAATATGCAACGGATGATATATTCAATTATTTTGAGATCTGCATAACAACTGGTAAGAAGTTCGATGTAGTAATGATTGACCCGCCTGCTTTTGCAAAGAACAGGAAAAGCGTACCTACAGCAAAAAAAGGATATGCAAAATTGAATCGTCTTGCATTGCAATGTTTAACCGAAGATGGGTATCTTGTTACTTCTTCATGTTCTCACCATATTTCTGAATTGGACTTTCTGGAATCTATTAATTCAGCTTCAGTTAAATCGGGAAGACCTGTTCAGTTGATTTATTTTAACGGAGCTTCTTCAGATCATCCAAAGTTACCGGCTATGGAAGAGACATCGTATCTTAAGTTTGGAGTGTTTAAAACTGCTTACTAAATATTTAAGGGAAATAATCCAAAACCTCCGAGGTTGATGAAAACCTCGGAGGTTTAAGAGAAAGCCCGGCAGGTTTATGAGGTGAATTAAAAATAGTTCATATTCTTGATAAAATAACGCAACATTTTTATGTTTGCACACGTCTAATCTTATTACTTTTCGAAGTAAAATCAATTATATCATAAATGAGGATTAAAATTGGATATTACTGAATTAAATGAACGAATTAAACAGGAAAGCGCTTTTGTTGATCTTCTCATCAATGAGATGTCCAAAGTAATTGTAGGTCAAAAGCAAATGGTTGAAAGACTTCTTGTGGGTCTTCTCGGAAACGGACACGTGCTCCTGGAAGGTGTTCCTGGTTTGGCTAAAACCCTTGCGATCAAAACTCTTGCTTCAGCAATGAAAGCTAAATTCCAGAGAATACAATTTACTCCTGATCTTTTGCCTGCCGACTTAATAGGTACAATGATCTACAACCAGAAAGATGGCAATTTCTTCATAAGGAAAGGACCTATCTTTGCTAATTTCATTCTCGCAGATGAAATAAACCGTGCTCCTGCCAAAGTTCAAAGTGCTCTTCTGGAAGCAATGCAGGAAAGACAAATCACTATTGGTGATGAAACCTTCCATCTTGAAGAACCATTCCTGGTTTTAGCTACTCAGAATCCCATAGAACAGGAAGGGACGTATCCTCTTCCGGAAGCACAAGTTGACAGGTTTATGCTTAAGGTAAAAATCTCGTATCCTTCACGCGAAGAGGAAATGAAGATTATGAGGCAGAATGTTCTTAACTCAGATATAAAAGTAAACTCGGTAATTACTCCTGCTGATATTATGAAGGCAAGAAACCTAGTTCATGATATATATATAGATGAAAAGATTGAAAAGTACATTCTTGATATAGTATTTGCCACCAGAATGCCTAAAGATTTTGGTTTGGACAAGCTAACTGACATGATTGCATACGGAGCATCCCCAAGAGCTTCAATAAATCTTGCTTTGGGAGCAAAGGCAATGGCATTCATTAAAAGGAGAGGGTATGTAATTCCTGAGGATGTAAGGGCGATTTGTCCTGACGTGCTCCGGCATCGTGTGGCAGTAACTTATGAAGCAGAAGCTGAGGAGATTACTTCCGAAAACATTATTGAACAAATCCTGAACAAAATTGAAGTGCCGTAATGCTTACTAAAGAGCTGCTGAAACAGGTTAGGCAAATTGAGATAAAAACTAAGGGACTTGTAAACCAGGTCTTTTCGGGTGAATACCATTCTGTTTTCAAAGGAAGAGGAATGGAATTCTCCGAGGTGCGGGAATATCAGTTTGGTGATGATATCAGAAATATTGATTGGAATGTAACAGCCCGGTTCGGCCATCCATATATAAAAATATTTGAGGAGGAAAGGGAACTTACTGTAATGCTTATGGTTGATCTTAGCGGTTCTCTTAGTTTCGGTACAGTTGAAAAAACCAAACAGCAGGTCGCAGCGGAACTTAGTGCCATACTGGCTTTTTCAGCAATGAAGAATAATGATAAGGTCGGTCTGATTCTTTTCACTGATAAGATTGAGAAGTTTGTTCCTCCGAGAAAAGGAAGGACTCATGTTCTTAGGATTATAAGTGAAGTTTTATCTTTTGAACCTTCCGGCAAAAGTACAGGTTTGAAGCAGGCGCTTGAGTATATGAATAACGCAATTAAGAAAAGAAGTATTGCTTTCCTGCTTTCCGATTTTATTGATGAAGGGTTTGAGAAAATATTAAGGATTGTCGGCAGGAAGCATGACCTGATAGGTATTGTTATTAAAGATGAAAAAGAGGATAATATTCCAAGAGTCGGCTTGGTGAAATTTATGGATGCCGAAACCGGTGAGCAAAGATATATTGATACTTCGGATGCTAAATTTCAGAAATGGTATAAGATGCTTATCCTTGAAAAGAAAAAGAAGATGCAAAATCTTTTTATAACAAGCCGGCTTGACAGTATAGAAATTCAAACCGGTCAGAATTATATTACTCCTTTAGTACAGTTTTTCAGAATGCGTGAGAGAAGATGGTAAAGCGGTTTATTTATTTATTTCTGTTTCTGGTTAATACATTTAATTACGGACAGGGACTAAGAGTTAAAGCATCTACCGATACAACTATGTATCAGGTTGGCGATGCAATTAATTACACCTTAACAATTGAATACGATAAAAAGATAGGAATTATTCCGCCGCAGATTAAGGACAGTCTTAAGGGTGTTGAAGTCCTTCAGATATTGCCCCCGGTTACTACTGAAGAGAATGATAAAAGAATTACAGTGATAAAGGCAGTAATTTCAAGATATGATTCTTCAGTTGTAACTATTCCTCCAATTGCAATAAAATATAAATTGCTGACAAAGCCTGATGAGAAATTATCTGACCAGGATACTACATTAAAAACAATATTATCATACCCGGTTACGTTTTATGTCCATACTGTAAAGGTAAATACGCAGGCGGAAATAAAGGATGTAAAAAATCCTGAGTCAATTCCGTACGACTGGCGGTTGATTGGTTTATGGGTTCTGCTTACATTAATTCTGATTATCGGGGGTTGGTACCTGTATAAGTGGAACCAAAAAAGAAAGGCAGGACTTGTTAATATCCCCAGGAAAATTATTCTTCCACCTCATGTTGAAGCATTAAATGCTTTAAAGTCACTTGAGGATAAACAGCTCTGGCAGCAGGGTCTGGTAAAAGAATATCATTCAGAGATTACTGAAATTATCCGGGCATATTTTGAGAAGAAGTTTAATTTGCCGGCACTTGAACTTACAACAACTGAAGTTAATCTGCAGTTAAGTCAGAGAAAAGGAGCAGGCACTATTATAGATATTACAAATGAATTTCTTAACAATGCTGATCTTGTAAAGTTTGCTAAATTCAAACCGGAGAATTCTGTTAACGCGGAGATGATGAAGCAGGCAGTTGAAATTATAAACAGAACAATTGAAAATATCCCTGAAGAGGTAAGCAATGTTTAAGGATATAACATTTGCATATCCCTGGATGTTCTGGTTTCTTATTATAATTCCCATTATGCTTGCCTGGTATTGGTATAAAGGAAAACAAAGAGAGCCTTCTGTAACTTATTCCTCCTTGACATTAATTAATAGAATTCCCAAATCATGGAAAGAAAAACTCAGGGATACACCTCCTGTTTTAAGAGCGCTGGGTTTAGGGTTTCTTATTGTTGCACTTGCACGTCCACAGACATTTAATTCAGGAGAAAATATATACGCTCAGGGCATTGATATAGCAATGCTGCTTGATATTTCAGGAAGTATGATGGCTGAAGATTTTAAACCCAATCGTGTTGGCGCCGCTAAGAATGTAATTAATGATTTTATTGACGCAAGGACTTCCGACAGGATAGGATTGGTAATATTTTCGCGTGAAGCGTTCACACAATGCCCGCTTACAATTGATTATGGAGTATTAAAAACTCTGCTAAACCAGGTAAAACCCGGAATGATTGAAGACGGAACCGCAATAGGAAACGCAATTGCAAACGGTGCGAACCGATTAAAAGATACTCCGTCTAAATCCAAAATAATGATATTATTGACAGATGGTATGAATAATGCGGGCGAGGTTGATCCGATTACCGCAGCAAGAATTGCTAAGACATACAATATAAGAATTTATACAATCGGTGTTGGCACAAGGGGAGAAGCCCCGTATCCGGTGCAGACTCCATTCGGTATAAGATACCAGATGATCCCTGCAGAAATTGATGAAAATATGCTGCAGCAGATAGCTCAAATTACAGATGGGAAATATTACAGGGCTACCAATAACAGGGCTCTGGAAGATGTATATAAAGAAATTGATAAACTTGAAAAAACAAAGATCGAAGTAACTTCCTACAGGAATGCAAAGGAACTTTTCTTCCCCTGGCTTAGTGTTGGATTAATGCTCTTGTTTTTAGAGGTCGGATTATCGCAAACAATTTTTAAGAGACTGCCGTAATGTTCAGATTTGCACACCCGGATTATTTATATGCTTTGTATGCAGTGCCGCTGGTAGCAGGTTTATTCTGGTACCTTGTATTAAGACAAAACAAACTACTGGGTAATTTTGCTGCGAAAAAACTCCAGGGGATTCTTGTACCATTCTACAGCAGACCCAAAATAATATTAAAATATGCAATTCTGCTTCTGGCAATACTTTTATTAATTGGCGCTGCAGCTGATCCTCAGATAGGTACCGGAACAGAGGAAGTGAAGCAGACAGGAATAGATGTTTTTATTTGTCTTGATGTTTCTCTTAGTATGAAGGCGAATGACATTAAACCAAGCAGGCTTGACAAAGCAAAGCAGCAGATATCAAATCTTATTAACAAATTAAGAGGGGACAGAATAGGTCTGGTAATATTTGCCGGTGAAGCTTATGTTCAGTTCCCAATGACAACTGATTATTCAGCAGCATCTCTTTTCCTGAATGCAGTTGATGAAAATTCTGTGCCTCAACCGGGTACTGCAATTGCATCGGCTATTAACCTTGCTATTAAATCCTTTGACTATAGGACTTCTACTCAGAAGGTTATTGTTTTAATTACTGATGGCGAAGATCATGAGGGAGATATTGATAAAGCAGTAGCTGATGCCGTTGCTAAGAATATTAAAATATATACAATTGGCTTGGGTACTCCCGAAGGATCACCGATTCCAATTTATAATTCGCAGGGGCAGCAGGTTGATTTCAAAAAAGACGGGGAAGGCAATACTGTAATTACAAAACTTGATGAAGGAATTCTTAAACAGATTGCTTCACAGGGTAATGGTAAATATTTCAAGGGAAATAATTATGAGGATTATCTTGATAAAATTTATGGAGACCTTTCATCTTTGGAGAAAGCAGAATTCGGTGTAAAAAAGATAACACAATTCGAAGATAGATTTTATTATCTTTTGGCTCCGGCTATTATCCTGTTATTAATCGAATTCTTTATGAGTGAAAGGAAATCACCATTATTTACCAGATTAAATAAGAGACTTGGGATTGAATAGATGAAAAGCATGTTAAGAATATTTTTTGTTTCAGTACTTATGTTTTGCGGGTGCATATATGCACAGAGCACAAGAAGTCTTGTAAATGAAGGCGTTGATCAGTACCATCAGAAAAAATATAATGATGCTGAAGTAAATTTTAAGAAAGGTTTAGAGAAGATGCCGGAATCATTTCAGGGTAATTTTAACCTTGGTGATGCCTATTATAAGCAGCAGCGTTATGATGAAGCTATGAAACAATATGGCGCTTCATTGACAAAGACAAAGGATAAAGATCAAATAGCAAAAGTATACCATAATATAGGTAATACTTTCCTGAAGCAGCAAAAATATAAGGAAAGCATCGAGTCATATAAGAATTCTCTGAAACTGAACCCAAAAGATGAAGATACAAAATATAATTTGTCATATGCACTTTCCATGTTGAATAATAAGCAGAACGATAAAAACGACAAGGATAAAAATAAAGATCAGAATAAAGATCAGAATAAGGATAAAAAGGATCAGGATAAAAAGGATCAGGATAAGAAGGATCAGGACAAGAAGGACCAGGACAAAAAAGATCAACAGCAGCAGCCAAAGGATAAAAACAAAATATCAAAGGACGAAGCAGAAAGAATACTTAATGCTTTGAAGAATGATGAAAAAGATCTTCAGAAAAAATTAAGAAAACATATTGGTGTACCGGTTAAGACGGAGAAGGATTGGTAGAAGGAGTAAGGAGTATGAAGAATGGATGAATGGATTGATGGATGAATGGAAGAAGAACAATATTTAATTTTCGATATAGGAAATTTGTACAACAGAAATGATGAACAGAATTAGACTGACATATATAGTTTTATTTCTTATTTGTTCATGCAGGATTGTACTCCCTCAGAGTTTAACTGCTTCAGTAAGCAGCAACAAAATTGGAGAATCGGATCAGCTTGAAGTATCATTCACTTTCTCAGGCGCTGATATAAACAGTGCAACAGGCTTTAAAGCACCTGATTTCGGAAACTTTCTGACTATACAAGGACCAAATCAGTCAACAAGTATGCAGATAATTAATGGTGCTGTGTCAGGTTCTTTAACTTATTCCTATTATCTCCGTCCCAGAAGCATCGGGAAGTATACAGTAGGCAGCGCATATATTAACTACAAAGGGGCAACATTAAAAAGTAATCCAATTACAATTGAAGTTGTTAAAGGTTCGCCTAAACCAACAAACAACGGTAATAACGTCACGGATAATTCAGCTTCTCAGAACCAGGAGATAGCAAAGAATCTTTTTATACGGGCATTTGCGGATAAACAAAAAGCATACGTTGGTGAACAGGTAACTATAACTTATAAATTATATACACGTCTTAGTATTGCCGCCCAGATGCAGGTTTCAAAGCTTCCCCAATACCAGGGTTTCTGGTGTGAAGAACTTGAAACGCCTAACAATATAAGTTTTACTGTCGAGAATTATGAGGGGAAACAGTACAGGGTAGGTATACTGAAGAAAGCTGCTTTATTTCCATCTCAGAGCGGCGAGTTATCTGTAACTCCAATGGAGTTAAATGTACCGGTTCAGATTCAAAAGAAAAAGAAGCAGACTGGCAATAGTATCTTTGATGATTTCTTCAATGATCCTTTCTTTGGCAATGCAGAAACAGTAAATTATGATGCAAAGTCTAATACTATAAAAATTAATGCTTTACCATTGCCCGAAAATAAACCTGAATCATTCAAAGGTGCAGTAGGGCAGTACACAATTTCATCGGAACTTGATAAGAATAATACTAAAACTAATGAACCATTATCACTGAAGGTAAATATTTCCGGCAGCGGGAATATTTCACTGCTTAGTCTTCCGGAATTAAACCTACCTGTAGGAATGGAAAAATATGATCCTAAGACCAGTGATCAGATTTCTAGACAAGGCAGGATAGCAGGTAAAAAGTCAATTGAATATCTTATTGTTCCAAGGAATACTGGAAAAAAAGAAATACCCCCTGTAAAGTTTTCTTATTTTGATCCTGCAAAAAAGAGTTATGTAACATTAAGTACACCACCATACACAATAAATGTAGAACAGGGAAGCAATGATCAGAATTATGCAGGACTTTCGAAAGAAGATATAAAATTGTTAGGGGATGATATCAGGTATATCAAAACCTCAACGGAGGGGCTGCATAAAACCGGAGATATAATACTTTATAATGTTGGATTTTGGACCGCTTCAATTCTTCCATTGTTTTTTTTGATCGGCGCGGTAATGTGGAAGAGAAGAGAAGACAGGCTCTCGGGGAATGTTCAGTTGTTGCGATATAGGAAAGCTCAGAGAATATCTCAGAAACGATTAAAGACTGCCAAGGAACTTATGACTTCCGGAAAGCAGCCTGAATTCTATGGTGAGATTTCATTGGCATTATTTGGCTATCTTGAAGATAAGCTACACATACCTAAATCAGAGTTTACTCTTGAAAGGGCTTCAGAAGAATTAAAGAAAAGAAATATTGACGATATTTTAATCGGGAAAATAATTTCATGTGCTGAGAAATGTGAATACATAAGATTTGCCCCTGTTGAAGACGGAACCACGGAAATGAACAACATTTATAATGATACAGAAAAACTAATTATAGATGTTGAACGTTCAATCTCGGTGAAAAGACATGCTTAAACCCACCTTTTTTATATTGTTCTTTTTTATGTCTGTTGGATTTACTGTTTCAGCAACTGAAGAAGATCTTATGGCAAAGGGGAACCAATTATATCAGTCAGGAAATTTTGAAAAAGCAGCTGATACATATCAGAAAATTGTTGACTCAGGTTTTGAAAGTCCCACACTTTATTTTAATCTGGGTAATGCTTATTACCGTCTTGGGAAGAACGGACTAGCAATATTATATTACGAGAAAGCAGCTAAATTAGCTCCGGGTGATGAAGATATCTCGCATAATCTTACAATTGTAAATAATAAAATAGTTGATAAACTTGATATTCTTCCGACTTTCTTTCTATTCAAATGGTGGGAGAGTATACTTATGAGTTTTACTATTTCAGGATGGACCTGGCTCGCTTATTTTTTCTATTTAATTGTGCTATGCTCAATAGGGCTCTATTTCTTCGCAAAAAGCCAGGTTACACAGAAATTTGCCGTTTATACGACGGGCGGGTTTTTGATTATTTTGATAATTACCTCATTTCTTCTTTCGGTTAGGATGAACAGGGAACTTAATGTAAGGAACGGGGTTATAACAGAGCAGGTTGTAAATGTGAAATCTTCACCTGATGATAAGAGCACCGAAGCTTTTATTATACATGAAGGCATAAAAGTAAGAATGGAAGACAAAGTGAATGACTGGGTCAGGATCAGACTAAGGGATGGGAAAGTCGGTTGGCTTCAGGAAAAGGATTTAGGCATCATTTAATCCTTTTATATATTGGTAATTATTGAATAAATTAGCATAACAGAAGGAAATGAATATGAAAATAAAACTAATTGGATTCTTCGTTGTAATTATTGCCCTTAGTTTAAATTTTAGTCATGCTCAGGACAATATGAATTCCAAAGAAATGAAGAAAATGGGAACAACGAAAACCACTGATGTGAAAAGTACAGGGAAATTTGTTAATAATGTATGTATTGTTTCACATGAAGAAATAGATTCGAAGTATTTTGCAGATTATAATGGAAAGACCTACGGTTTTTGCTGCAATACCTGTCTTAAAAAATTCAAAAAAGATCCTGCAAAATATGTTGCCAAATTCGAAACAGAGACATCAAAAAAAGATAAGAAATTAAATTAACATAACTAACTACAAATAAATAAAAAGGTTCAAAATGAAATCATTCATAGCTGCTCTAATCTTTGCATTTGCAATATCCGTCAGTGCTCAATCAGTAACTAATACCCAGTCACCTGATAAGAAAACTCAGACAGTTACAAAGGTAGATGTTAAAACCAAAAAGTCTTCCAAAAAATCATGTGCAACAAAGAAGTGCGATGCTAAAGAATGCTGCTCCAAGGGTAAAATGAGTAAAGATTGCAATATGGACAAAGACTCTAAAATGAATCAGAAAGAAGCGCCTAAAAAGTAATTCTTCTGACAAATATTCCTTATTTGGAATTTAAGAGGTTATCCTAATCAGATAACCTCTTTTTTTATCATGTCCCCTATTAGGTTGGTAAGGATACAATATTTAAACCTTATTGGCTATTTGTTTACAATACTAATTACATTTATTTTTTACATATGGATTCCAAAAAATATAATAATATCAAGCTTGCAGCCGGAATTGGCAAAGGGATTACAAGTTTTCTCCTAATTTTTCTTTTTATTATTTCCGGATTAAGCAAAAGTTTACTTGTGTATTTAACACAATATTCAGGAAACAATTACATATTGTTTCTTTTGTTTACATGTATAACAGGGATTGTAGCCGGAATGATTTTCTTCCCTTTAAATTATTACACGGATTATTATCTCGAGCATAAATATAACTTATCAAACCAAACTTTCTTTGCATGGATTTGGGAAGATATGAAAGGATTATTAGTATCTCTTGTTATTGGAGTTCCTTTATTACTTTTTTTCTATTATACGTTAAACCGGTTTGGAGGTCAGTGGTGGCTTCCTTTTGCAATAATCTTATTTATACTGTCCGTGGTACTTGCCAGGATTGTTCCGGTTCTGATTTTACCTTTGTTTTATAAAGTTAATCCTCTTGATGATGAAGAACTGAAAGAAAGGATTAAAATGCTAGCAGTCGGAGCAGGTATTACGGTTGAAAATGTTTACAAATTCAATATGAGCAAGAATACCAAAAAGGCAAACGCTGCCTTCACAGGAATCGGTAAATCGAAACGGATTCTGCTGGGAGATACTCTGCTTGACAATTTTACTAAAGATGAAATTGAAACAGTTATTGCCCATGAACTTGGTCATTATAAAAAGAAACATATTATTAAGAACATTATAATAGGGACAGTTTCAAGCTTTGCTACATTATTCCTAATCGCGTTTTGTTATGATAAATCAATAGGGTGGTTTGGTTTCAGTTTGCGCACCGATATTGCCATAATTCCGTTACTATCATTGTGGGCAATGATAATAGGGTTGGCATTGAATCCCATTTCAAACATAATATCACGAAGATATGAATATGAAGCAGATGAATATTCGGTAAATTCAACCAGGAAACCTGAAGCTTTTATTAAAACTCTTGAAAAACTGAATGAACAGAACCTAGGTGATAAAAGTCCCCATCCATTTGTGGAGTGGTTTTTTTACAGTCATCCTTCAGTCAAAAAACGGGTTACCGCTATAAAAAGTCTACCGGTATATTTAAATTCTGCAATTAATTCTGATAAGATTATTTTAGGAGATTGAAATGTCAGTTACAAGAAAAGACGTTGAACATATTGCCGAATTGGCAAGATTGAAATTTAAGGATAAAGAACTTGAAAACTTTACAGTTCAACTGAACGAAATTCTGGAATATATGGAACAGTTAAATGAGCTTGATACTGAAAATATAGACTCGCTTTTACATCCTGTTGAAGATTCCAATATTTTCCGTGATGATGCAATGAAACCTTCTATCGGCAGGGAAGAAGCCCTAAAAAATGCACCGCAGCGGGATGAGGAATTTTTTAAGGTACCCAGAGTAATAGGCGGTGAATAAATGATCATAGGAATCATTCCTGCAAGGTTCGCATCAACACGACTTATGGGGAAACCCCTTGCTGATATCGGGGGAAAACCAATGCTTCAGCATACCTATGAGAGCGCCAAAAAATCAAGACTTTTATCTGATGTGATTATTGCTGTTGACGATGAAAAGGTTGCCCAGGTAGCAAGAGACTTTGGAGCAAAAGTTTATATTACTCCTAAAAACATTACAACCGGATCCGACAGGATTGCTTATGTAGTAAAAAATCTACCGGCTGCAAAAATAATTGTTAACATTCAGGGAGATGAACCTTTTATTAAAGGGAGAATGATAGACCAGGCAATTGAACCCCTTTTGTTTGATCCTGAAGTAAATGTTTCAACATTGTGCAAGAGGATTGAAACGGTAGAAGAACTAAAAGCTGTTTCAATTCCCAAAGTTGTGTTTGATTACAATAATTTTGCGCTTTATTTCTCGCGTTCTCCTATTCCATTTGTAAGGGAGGCTCGAACAAATATAGAGAAAATCCAGAAATGCGAAATTTACAAGCATATTGGTTTATATGTTTACAGAAGGGAATCCTTACTTCGTTTTACTGAATTGTTTCCAACTGACCTTGAGAAAGCAGAAAAACTTGAACAGTTAAGAATGCTTGAACATGGGTTTAAAATAAAAGTAGTTGTTACCGAATACGAAAACCTCGCGGTAGATACGCCTGAGGATCTTGAAAGAGCAAGATATTATTACAAGAATTTTGTAATAAATTCTGATGGTGAAGAATATAACACAAACTGAAATTTTGCCTTAAATAATTATTAACGTTATTTTTTAATTATGGATTGTATTTTTTGTAAAATAGTTGACCGGACTGCCCATGCAGAAATACTTTATGAAAATGATAATGTAATATCATTTCTGGATACGAGTCCTGTTAATTTCGGTCACGCACTGGTGGTAACTAAGAAGCATTACCCGGATTTTCTGGCTGTGCCACAGCATGAGCTGGATTATGTTATTCAGGCAGCGCAGATAATTTCAGATGTAATAAGCCGGAAACTAAATTGTCATGGTTTTAATCTTGTGGTTAATAACGGTAGTGCGGCTGGACAAACTATAAAACATTTTCATCTTCATATTATTCCCCGGTTTGATCAGGATGATTTCAGATTTAAACTTAATCTTAAGAAATATTCAGATGATATGATGCGGGAGTATGCAGATAAAATCCGTGAAGAAATAAAATAATCAAGGAACTTTGTTATGGAAAAGAAAATAAGAGTATTAGTTGCAAAAGCAGGTCTGGACGGACATGACAGAGGAGCCAAAGTTATTGCTGCCGCATTAAGGGATGCAGGTATGGAAATTATTTATACCGGTCTAAGACAAACGCCTGAAATGATTGTGGAAGCTGCAGTCCAGGAAGACGTGGATGTAATCGGGATTAGTATACTTTCCGGTGCACACATGACATTGTTCCCCAAAATATTAAATCTTATGAAGACAAAAGGGATCGAGGATGTTTTGCTTACCGGCGGGGGCATAATACCTGAAGAAGATATAAAACAATTAAAAGAATTAGGAGTAGGGGAACTGTTTACACCTGGTGCGTCTACAGTTAATATTGCGGATTACATAAAACAATGGGTGTCAAAACATCCAAAGGAATAGAAATATTTTAATTAGATAAATATATAAAGGGGTTTTACATAGACATAGCATGATTATTTATTAATTTAAACCAATCTTCAACGAAAACTCCTATAACCTCTAAGTCGGGATTTCCAAATACATAAGAATAAAAAGAGGAAGAAAACTCTTAAATTTTCGGAATTTATATGTGGGAATATTAAATTTGCAAATGGAATTAAGTGAAATTATAATAATCGCCGTAGGTCTTTCTTTAGATGCATTTGCAGTAGCTTTAGGCGTTGGTGCATTGGGAAGAATTGGCGGGCACAGGGGGGCAGTCAGGTTAGCTTTCCATTTCGGTTTATTTCAGTTTTTAATGCCGGTAATTGGGTGGTATTCAGGTGTCAAAATTGAACCATATATAAGCAAAATAGATCATTGGGTTGCTTTTTCCCTTCTGTTTTTTGTAGGTTCGAAAATGATATGGGAAGCATATAATACGGAAGTGTATTTAAGAAAAGATCCTTCAAAGGGAAAGGAAATGGTTTTACTTTCTGTAGCTACAAGTATTGATGCCCTTGTGGTCGGATTCAGTCTGGCTATTTTAAGAATAAGTATCTGGTACCCGGGATTTATTATAGGCATAGTTACTGCGGTATTTTCTATATCAGGTATTTATCTTGGAAAAGTCATTGGTGACAGGATAGGAAGAAAAATGGAATTCATAGGGGGTCTTGTAATTATTGGTATTGGCACAAGAATATTATTGCTGCATTTCTTATAAGTCAGGAAATATATCGACCACATATAAATATTGAAGTTTAATCTGTTTAATCATAATTTTGAGATTGAAAATTAGGAGGCCTTTAACTATGGCTGAACAACTTGAAGTCTCAGTAAATCTTACCAATCAGAAAGTTAAATTTGCGGGAAGCGCCAGAGACAACCAATTAATTAATATTGATTATATCCCGCCTATAGGTGATGGTGAAGGGTTCACTTCACTTGAATTACTGCTTATTAGTCTAGCATCATGCAGCGGCACATCGGTACTTTCCCTTCTTCGAAAAATGAAAAAAGAAATTTCTGGTTTCAGGGTGAACGCTAAGGGAATAAGAAGGGAAGTACACCCACTTTCATTTCAGAGCATAAATCTTGAGTTTGTGTTATTCTCTAATGATACAGTAAATATAGATTTAGAAAAGGTGATAAAACTTTCAGAAGAATATTATTGTCCTGTTTGGAATATGGTAAAGCAAAGCGTTGTTATTAATTGTGATTATAAAATTATAACTTATGAGCATGGAGATTCTTTAAAAGCAGATAAAATGGAAATCCATTAATTATTTAAGGACGTTGGGATATTAACTATACATTTCTTCAATAAGATATCCGTAGCGTTCCTCAACTAATTTACGTTTTACTTTCAAACTTGGTGTAATTTCTCCGTTTTCAATTGTGAATGGGTGATCGAGCAAAGTAAACTTCCTAACCCGTTCATAATTAGCCAGTTGCTTCTGGAACTTAGACATATCCTTATCTATCAGGTCATGAATTTCCTTTTTGTTGACAAGATCTTTATTGCTTTTATATTCAATTTTATGTGAATCAGCATACTCACGCAGAGCACCAAAGTCCGGAACTATTATAGCGCTAAGGAACATCCGCCTGTCACCTATAAGGACAAACTCATCAATATATATGCTTGTAAGAAAGAGATTTTCAATATGGGCGGGAGCAATATATTTGCCTGCCGTAGTTTTGAATAAATGTTTTTTACGTTCTGTGATAAAAAGAAATCCATCGTTATCGAGATGGCCGATATCACCTGTATGGAGCCAGCCGTTTTTAAGAGTTTCATCGGTTTCTTTTTTATTCTTGTAATAACCTAACATAACATTAGGACCTTTGGCAAGTATTTCCCCATCCGCACCGAATTTAATCTGAATACCAGGTAACAGTTTTCCAACTGATCCGAATTTATAGTCGTCAAGTCTATTTCCTGCAATAATCGGAGACGCTTCTGTCAAACCATAACCCTCGAGGATAATAATTCCCATTGCTTCAAAGAATTCCCCGATCTCTTTTTGGAGGGCAGCTCCTCCAGAGATAAAGAATCTAAGCTTGCCTCCAAGTTTATCCCTTAATTTTGAGAGTACCAGTTTGTCTGCAACTTTCCTTTTAAGTGCTAAGGCAACCGAAAGACTTTTCCCTTTCTTAGCAGCCATATATTGTCTTCCAATCTCCATTGCCCAATGGAATACTTTTTGCTTTTTCTCAGATTGAGTTTCGACAGTACGAATAATTTTGGAATGTATTCTTTCAAAAAGACGCGGAACTGTAGTAACAAAAGTTGGTTTAACTTCAACAATATTATTTGGAACTGCTTCAATTGATTCGGCAAAATAAATTGTACCCCCCGAAGAGAATCCGGTATAGTAACCGGCCATTCTTTCAAAGATGTGACAAAATGGCAGAAAAGAAAGGAGTACATCGTCTTTTGTAATTGGATAGTCTTCAAGTGTAGCATTTACATTTGAAAGAATATTCTTGTGTGAGAGCATTACTCCTTTTGGTTCACCAGTTGTACCGGAAGTATATATAATTGTGCAAAGATCATTTTCGGCAACTTTGCTAAAACTTTCTTTCAAATAGCCCGGATGATTTTTCCCGAATAATTCTCCCATCTCCTGGATTTGTCGAAAAGAATATATTTTCTGAACATCAGACTCGACATCTTTCTCATTCATAATAATTATGAAACTTAGATGATGACAATTTGATTTTATTTTCAGAACTTTATTTAACTGGAATTTATTCGAAATGATTATTCCCTTTGCTTCTGAATTATTAAGAATAAACTTAACGGACTCTGCAGTTAAAGAAGGATATAGGGGGACATCCACAGCACCCAATCCAAGAATAGCCATATCTGAGAAAATCCACTCAGGTCGATTCTCAGCCATAATAGCTAATTTATCTCCCTGTTTAATTCCGATAGCGGCTAGTCCATGTGCAAATTGTTCAGTCTCATTCTTGAGATCATTATAAGTAATCCCCTCATATTTGCCATTCACTTTACTAAAGAGGAATTTTTTATCGTTCTTGAATTCTTCTGTCAGAAATTTGAATAGTTCAGGAATTGTTTTGTTCTTTTTCAGCAGGGCCATAACCAAAATTGGAAATTGTTGGGCACATCAAGAACCACATTCAGAGTGCGAGTTAATAAATAAAAATATTTAGATAATAAATATAATAATAAAAATTATTATAGTCTGTTTCCGATATGACATAACAGACTAAAGTGATCAATAATAAATGAACCTTTGAAATACTATTATCATACAATTGTGGCTTTAACTAAGTCAATACTAAATATCCAGTGCTTTGCTTATCAGGGGCAAAAGCCGTAATTTTCTTAACAATTTTTTGAAAAAACACGGAGACAGCTGATGAAAGTTAAGCCATTCAAGAACGAAACAATAATGGATTTTTCGAAAAAAACGAACATTGAAAAACAACAAAAAGCGCTTGACGGAGTAAGAAAAAAATTAGGTAAAACCTATGATATAATCATAGGAGGTAAGAAATTTAAGACTGGCAATAAAATAAATTCATATAACCCATCTAATAAGAATGAAATAGTTAGTAGCTTTTATAAGGGTACACCAAAACTGGCGGATAAAGCTGTAGAGACCGCAAATAAAAAGTTTAATGAGTGGAAAAATGTACCGGCAGTGGAAAGAGCCGGATATTTATTCAGAGCAGCAAATATTGCAAGGAAAAGAAGGTTTGAAATAAATGCATGGATGGTTGTTGAAGCAGGGAAAAATTTCACTGAAGCAGATGCAGATACCGCCGAGGCAATAGATTTTCTTGATTTCTATGGAAGGGAAATGCTCCGATATTCACAAAAACAACCAATAACCCCAGTGCCAGGAGAAAATAATGAATTGGTTTATATTCCCCTTGGAGTGGGTGTTGCTGTACCACCCTGGAATTTCCCTTTTGCAATACTAGTTGGTATGTCATCCGCTGCAATAGTAACAGGTAATACAGTAGTACTGAAACCATCAAGCGATACTCCAATGATGGGAAGAATATTTTATGAAATAATGGAAGAAGCAGGTTTGCCAGCCGGTGTTTTAAACTTTCTTCCCGGTTCGGGTGCTGAGGTTGGTGATAGATTGGTATCACATCCTAAAGTCAGATTTATTTCTTTCACAGGTTCGATGGAAGTTGGAATACATATAAATGAATTGGCTGCAAAAGTGCAGCCAGGACAGATCTGGCTTAAGCGTGTTGTAGCTGAAATGGGAGGTAAGGATAGTATAATTGTTGATAATGAAACAGATATTGACGTTGCCGTAAAAGGTGTGGTTGTTTCTGCATTCGGTTTTCAGGGGCAGAAATGTTCAGCATGCTCCAGGGCAATAGTGGACCAATCAGTTTATAGTGAATTTGTAAAGAAAATAAAAATAGAGGTTGAAAAGATTAAAGTCGGTCCGGCAGAGGAAAATTATCCTGCAGGTCCGGTGATAAACCAGAATGCTGAAAGGAATATTCTTAATTATATTAAAGTTGGGAAAAAAGAAGGAAAATTATTAACAGGCGGGATAAAAGTTGATATAAGAGGATATTATATTGCGCCTACTGTTATAATAGACATTAAACCAGAGTCAAGAATTTCGCAGGAAGAAATATTTGGACCTGTGCTTGGTGTAATTAAATCCCGAAATTTTGAGGAAAGCTTAAAGATAGCAAATAACACAAAATTTGGTCTTACTGGAGCTGTTTACACTAAAAACCGTGTGAAACTAGAAAAAGCTAAGAAGGAATTATTGATAGGGAATCTATATTTTAACAGGAAATGTACCGGAGCCATGGTAGGCGGTCACCCTTTTGGAGGGTTTAATATGTCTGGTACTGATTCAAAAGCCGGCGGTAGAGATTACCTTTTGTTATTTATGCAGGGTAAATTGTTGAGCGAGAAAATCGGAGTTGCCGAAAAATAAATTTAAAGGAAGACTTATGAAAATTCATGAATATCAAGCCAAAGAAATTCTAAAAAAATATAATGTACCAGTTCAGGATGGACTTGCAATAAAATATATGTCCGAATTTGACAACGCAATACAACAGTTGCAAAATCGGGGTATAAACCAATATGTGGTTAAATCTCAGATTCATGCCGGCGGCAGAGGAAAAGGAAAAATTTACAACCCAGGAGATCGTGAGGAACTGATTCTTGAGGGAGGGGTTAAATTTACCACTGATGCTGCCAAGGCTAAAGAATACGCGAGTAAAATGCTTGGTAATCTTTTAGTGACGCATCAAACCGGCCCTGAAGGTAAAATAGTAAAGACATTATTTATCGCAGAAGGTCTTGATTACAGGAAAGAACTCTATCTTGGAATTTTGCTAGATCGGGCAGTTTCTAAAAACGTAATAATGGCTTCTACAGAAGGCGGAGTTGAAATAGAAAAAGTTGCTGCCGAAACTCCTGAAAAAATAATCAAGGAATGGATTGATCCTGCTTCAGGTTTAATGCCATTCCAGGCTAAGAAATTAGGATTTGCATTAGGCCTTGAAGGTGAAGCATTTAAAAATTTCATACGTTTCATTCCACTGTTATTTAAAGCATATGTTGAGACTGATGCCTCTTTACTGGAAATAAATCCACTTATTATTACAAATGACAACAGAATTATTGCCCTGGATGCAAAAGTAAACATTGATGATAATGCACTTTTCCGACATAAAGACTATGAAGAAATGAGGGATTTCAATGAAGAGGATCCTCTTGAAATTGAAGCTTCCAAGTTTAACCTTAATTATATTAAACTTGACGGTAATGTTGGATGTATGGTAAATGGTGCAGGTTTGGCCATGGCTACTATGGATATTATCAAACTTGCCGGAGGGGAACCAGCCAACTTTCTTGATGTTGGAGGTACTGCAAATAAAACGACAGTTGCCAATGGTTTCAAAATAATTCTCTCGGATCCTAATGTGAAAGCTATATTAATTAATATCTTCGGCGGAATTGTTAGGTGTGATCGGGTAGCACAGGGAGTGATTGATGCTGCTTCTGAAATGCGAATAAATGTACCTATTGTGGTGAGGTTAGAAGGTACCAATGCTAAAGAGGCTGGGGAACTTTTACAAAATTCAAAGCTAAACTTTGTAGTTGCAGGCAGTTTAAAGGATGCAGCTGAAAAAGTTACATCAGTTCTTAAAAAGTGAGATTTTAGCCTGTTTTGATAGTTTTGTCAAGAATATTTATATAAAGTTAATAAAAATCAACTTGATTTTGGGTTTATTTAACTATACTTTTTATTAAACCTTTTATTCCATTAGGAGTTGTTAATGTCATTTTTTGACTCTTATTTAAATAACGATGACGACCTTCCTGTAGAAAAACATAATATTGAAGAAGAGATTAAACGAATAAAGGAAGTTGCAGATCATGGAAGCCTTTATTCTTCAGTGGAATCAGTAGAAGAAATTCTCCAATTATGTTTAGAAAGTGAACGATACGATGATAGCCTTTTTCTTTCGAATAAACTAGTGGAAATATTTCCATACAATTCAGAATATTGGCTTAAAAAAGGTATTTCTTTAAATGGCTTATTCCGATTTGAAGAAGCTATGACATGTTATACAAAATCACTATCACTTAATCCCCTTGATTCAGAGGCAATGATTGATAAAGCTGCAGCAGAAGAGAATCTAGGATTATATGAACAAGCCAGAGAATCATTAGACTCGGTTCTGATTAATGATCCTCATAATGAAGAAGCCCTTTTTAGTATTGGATTACTACTTCAAAGACAAGAAAAATTTGACTCTGCTGTAAAATATTTTAAGAAAGCTCTGGAAATCGTACCAGACTATTCAGAGGCATATTATGAACTCGGTTATTGTTATGAGAATTTAGAACAGTTTGAACGTGCCCTTGATGTGTATGAAAAATATATTCAACTTGAACCATACAGTGCAAACGGTTATTACAACAGGGGCATTATTTATGTAAAGCTCAATATGCTTGAAAAAGCTGTAGATAGTTATGAATTGGCACTTGCAGTGAAAGAGGACTTCGCAAGCGCATGGTTTAATAAAGGGAACGCTCTTGCTGATCTTGGAAGATTCCAGCAGGCAATTGATTCTTTTAAAGAGGCATTGAAACTCGATAGTACTGATGAATCATGTTGTTTTAATATTGGAAATATTTATGAAGAACTTGGCGATCTGGCTAATGCAGTGAAATTTTATACCGATGCTATAAAAACTAATGATGCATATTATGAAGCCTTTCTTTCGAGGGGATTTTGTTATGATACTCTTGGCAAATACCACCTTGCTTTAAAAGATTTCAATAAAGCAATTTCGCTATCCCAGGATTGTGCCGAAGCCTGGTATGCAAAAGCCGATCTAGAATATTCGCTTGGACAACTTCAGGCAGCAGTTGAAAGCTATACTGCAGCTCTTAAGATTGAGCCGGAAAATTTTCAGGTTTGGTTCAATCTTGCTGAAACTTTTTTTGAACTTGGGGACTGGCTTGAGTCAATGAATGCATATAACCAATGTTTACTCATTAATTCTGTAGATGCTGCTTCACATTACGGGAAAGCTAAAGTAAATTTTATAATCAGCAGACCAAAAGAAGCAATTGAGTGTCTTAAAACTGCTTTCTCTCTAGATCCTGAATTCAGATCCGAGTTTGCAAAAGAATATCCTGAGATAAAATCTTCTAAACTCTTCAAAAAGCTGCTTGGGGAATTTTGATAATTAAGTCACATTTAGTATAATTATTTTTGCTCTGTTTAGTGACTAATGTATATTTAACCTGTTCGATTAATAAATTATTAAAACTCTAAATGAAAAATTCCTTTCATCTTAATACAAAAATAATCGGTCTATTAGGCCATCCTATAAAGCAATCATACTCTCCTTTTATTCATAATGTTACTATTGAATTAAAATCACTTGATTATATTTATCTGCCTTTTGATGTCCCATCAGCAAATCTGAAAAATGCTCTTAAGGGAATGGTAGCGCTTGGTATTAAAGGGTTCAATATTACAATCCCTCACAAAGAGAATATACTTCAGTATATGAATGATGTATCGGAAGAGGCTTCAATAATAGGGTCAATTAATACTGTCGTAAACGATCTGGGCAAACTGACCGGGTACAATACCGATGTAAATGGAGTTTTTGAAACTCTGAATCCCTATAAAGATGATATAAATGGAAAAATTGTCAGCGTTGTTGGTGCCGGTGGATCAGCACGTGCCGTGATTTATACACTTATCAGATATTTCAAACCTGCAAATATTCATATAATTAACAGGACAGAACAAAGGGCTGATGCTCTTAAGAAATATTTTAATGATAAGATGAAATATGATGGAATTAAAACAAGAGAATTGTTTCCTCCGGATCTGGTAGAAATATTCAGTAGTTCAAAACTTATTATTAATGCAACTCCTGTTGGAATGTTCCCGGAACAGGATGATATTATTACTGCTTTAGAGAATTCCTTCACCAAAGACCAAATAGTGTTTGACCTTGTTTATAATCCCCCTGTTACTAAGCTTCTTAAATTAGCATCATCGCGTGGGGCCGAACCTATAAGTGGTTTAAAGATGCTGGTTCATCAGGCAGCTAAATCGTTTGAACTGTGGACCGGTGAAGAAATGCCGATTGACCAGATATATAAATCGCTGCAGCTGTTTATAGGGGATTGAACTACGGTTACATTCTGAAAACTCAAAGATCTTGTATATCATTCAGGAATCCTTTGTAATTATATTTTATAGATTACTTTCAAATTATTATAATCTCCAATAATACCCTCAAATTGATCTGTTTACTTAATAAAAGATTAGGAATTTTTTTGATCAGTAAGGGTGAATAATTATATTTGCATGCCACTTTGGAAAGGTGCAGGAGTGGCTTAACTGGCACGCCTGGAAAGCGTGTGTACCTTCACGGGTACCGAGGGTTCGAATCCCTCCCTTTCCGCATTAAAATAGAAAGCCTCAATTATTTAATCATATAAATAGTTGAGGTTTTTTTTTGTGCATTTAATAGTTTTTATTATTAAAAAAATATTTGGAAAGGCAAATCTTTGGGTAAAGTATATTTTTTCATCCACCAGAATAGTTTTTACACTACTTAATCAATTTTATTATCCTTCTATCCCAAAAAGCAGGCAGGGCAATTAATTATAATATATTTTTACAGCAGATGTTAATATTAAATTATTTGTGTAAGGAGGCAATCATGAAATTAAATATGTTTCTTTTAGCAATTGCGATGGTTCTGATCTTATTAACGGGAGCAACATTCGGTGGCAGTATGACACATTTAGATTCTGCTATAGAAAAAGGGGAAACAAACCTGTTGATTGCAATAAATTCTGACAACTATGGTTTGCGGTCAAGTGCCGCCCAGATTCTTGGTGATCTTAAATGTGACGACGCAGTTATACCGTTAATGCGGATTCTTCATACTTCCAGTGACGAAAATATGCGTATCCTGGCAGCTTTTTCACTTTATAAAATTCAGAATCCCAAGGGCTTATATGCAGTGAGGCAAGCAATCAGATTTGACAACAGTAGTTGGGTAAGAAAAATGTGCACCAACTTTTATATGGATACCATGAAACAGGAAGTAGCAGCGGCTAAACAGAGATCAAAATAAAACAGTTATAATGACCCATGAGAGGCTGTTGAATTTTATAAGCTTTTAATCGTTCTCCATCCACCAAGTCAACAGCCTCTCAACTTTTATCCTTTCCAATCTCAATTCCCAATTATAAATAATCTTTCATTTTCCATATATTACTGTCCCAATGCAAACAAATATTGAAAATACCGGGAATATCAAAGATCACATAATTGATACAATTAAGTTATCATATCCTGTAATTATTGGCCAGGCCGGAGTGATAATGATGGGAGTTGTAGATAATATACTTGTTGGAGGTTTGGGTGCAACAGCTTTAGCCGCAGCTTCAGTTGCCAACAGTTTATTTGTGTTGATATTCATACTAGGGATAGGAGTCTGTACTTCAGTTACACCATTAACAGCAATATCTGTGGGGGCGGGGAAAGAACAGGAATGCGGAACAATATTCACACAAGGACATATTGTGAACATTGTGGTAAGCATCTTATTAATGTTCATAACTTATTTTGCAGCAGATTTTTATTATTTATTGCACCAGTCACCCGAAGTAGTGAAATTAGCAACACCGTATACAAAAATCCTTGCTTTATCAATGGTCCCGGTTTTGATTTTTCAGACCAATAAGCAGTTTATTGAAGGGTTATCTGTAGTGAGGCCCGGTATGGTTATTACGATAACAGCCAACATAATTAACCTTTTGGTCGGTTGGATATTAATTTATGGTAAATTCGGTATGCCGCGTTTGGGGCTGAATGGTGCAGGTGTAGCAACTTTTAGTTCCCGAATTTTTATGGCTTTAACAATATCAGTCTATATTTTTAGTTCTTCACAGTTTAAGAAACTAAATCTGAGCCTAAGAATTAAAAAAATAAACATGGTAATAATTAGAAAAATACTTTCACTTGGAGTTCCCAGTGCAATACAATACTTCTTTGAAGTCGGTGCATTTTCAATGGCTGCAATAATGGTTGGATGGTTGGGTGTTGCGCAGCTTGCATCTCACCAGATAGCACTAAATCTTGCTTCTATATCATTTATGTGTACATTAGGAATTTCCACTGCAGGAAGCATCCGGGTGGCGAATGGAGTGGGTAGAAGAGATACTACCGAAATAAGACGTGCAGGATTCACTGCCATATTATTAGGTGAAACTCTTATGGCATGTTTTGGTTTGATATTTATAATATTCAGGAAAGATCTGCCTGCTTTTTATATCCATGATCCGTCAGTAATTTCTATTGCTTCCTCACTTCTCGTTATCGCCGCACTATTCCAGATATTTGATGGGACACAGGCAGTTGGTATAGGAATACTTAGAGGACTTACTGATGTGAAAGGACCAACTATTATTACTTTTGTTGCTTATTGGATAATTGGACTTCCGGTTGGGTATCTTCTTGGATTTAATCTCAAACTTGGAGTTCAGGGGGTTTGGATTGGATTAATGGCAGGTTTAATTACTTCAGCTGTCCTGCTTACTTTAAGGTTCAATCATAAAAGCAAACAACGAGTAGTGTTTTAAAGGAAGTAAGGCATTGATTCCCCCACACCATACACTAAGAATCATTTTATATAATAACCAAAATAGTGTAATTTTTGAAATGAATTCATTTTAATTAAATAAGAACATTGAAAAATTACAAATTAGTAATTCAATATGACGGAACAAATTACTGTGGTTGGCAGAGCCAGTTAAATGGTGTATCAATACAGGGCGTTGTTCAAAAAGCCATAAATACAATAACCAGAGAGAGTGTTAATTTATTAGGTGCCGGCAGAACGGATGCCGGTGTGCATGCCCTCGGACAAACAGCTAATTTCAGAATAGAAAAAGAACTTGATCTATACAGGTTTAAACATTCTCTTAATTCTTCAATACCCAAAGATATTGCTGTAACTTCAATAAAAGAAGTAGATGAGGAGTTCCATTCTCGTTATGATGCAATAAAGCGAAGCTATATTTATCTGATCTCAAAAGGGAAGTCGCCATTTTATGACAGGTATTCATGGTGGTATCATGGTAATATTAATTGTAGTGAATTGAACCGGTTATCGGAATCTCTATTGGGGGTGAATAATTTCACTGCATTTTCACGCAAGGCCTCTGAAACAGAAAACAAGATTTGTAATGTTCATGAAATTAGATGGAAGGAATGGAAAGATCAAATTGTCTTTTATGTTGAAGCAGACAGATACCTTCATGGCATGGTGCGTACGATGGTCGGAACTTTATTGAATTCTTTCAAATTAAAAAAGAATATTGATTATCTTTACAATATAATTAATAAAAAAGAAAGGGAATCTGCCGGTGAAGCAGTTCCGGCAAAGGGATTATTTTTATTTAAAGTAAAATACAAAGCAGATGAAAAAATATATTGATTTAAGGAGTGACACGGTCACAAAACCTTCTCCGGAAATGAGAAAGGTAATGTTTGAAGCAGAAGTCGGGGATGATGTATTTCAGGAGGACCCTACTGTAAATGCCCTGCAGGATTATGCGGCAGAACTTCTTGGAAAAGATGCAGCCTTATATGTTTCAAGCGGTGTTATGGCGAACCAAATTTGTTTAAATGTTCTGACTGATCCGGGAGATGAGGTTATCTGTGAGAAAGATTCGCATATTTTTAATTATGAATCCGGTTCACCTGCAAAATTAAGCGGTATTCAATTATTCCCGATAGACGGGAAAGCCGGCGTTATTACACCGCAACAGGTTGAACCTTTTATCAGACCATTAAGCGCGTATTATATGCCCCGCACAAGAGTAATTGAGGTAGAGAATACTCATAACAGGGCAGGAGGAACTATTCAGCCGCTGGATAATATTATTGAGTTAGGAAAACTTGCAAAGAAATATAATCTTTCATACCATCTTGACGGTGCGAGAATTTGGAATGCTTCAGTTGCTTCCGGAATTCCCGTGATGGAATATGCGAAACATTTTGATACGATATCGTGCTGTCTTTCTAAAGGATTAGGGGCGCCTGTAGGATCAATAATTGCAGGCACAAAAGATTTTATCAAAGAAGCATTTCGAATAAGAAAATCGTGGGGCGGGGGGATGAGGCAGTTGGGGATAGTTGCAGCTGGTGGTTTATATGCTCTTAAGAATAATATCCCGAGGCTGGAAGAGGATCACAGAAAAGCAAATATGCTTGCAGATGTTTTAAGTGAAATGAAGAATATTGATATTGATATGGATGCAGTTCAGACGAACATCCTGATATTTGAACCCAAAAATATTACTGTGGATGAAGCACTGACAAAATGTAAAGAGAAAGGTCTTCTGCTTAGTGTAGGGAAAGTTGATTCCCTTAGGGCAATAACTCATCTTGATGTTAGTTTTTCTGATATAGAAAAAACAATTAAGATATTAAGAGAGGTTTTTGAATAATATATGACGGACATAAATAAATTCAGACATAAAATATCTGTAACGGTCAGGTTTAACGAAGTAGATATGCTGGGTGTGTGTAACAATGCCGTCTATCTTGTTTATTTTGATGAGGCAAGATTCAAATATATTAAAGATTCAGGGCTTATTCCTGAGAACGGCTGGTTTTCAGACGGTAGACTTTTCTTCATGGTAAGGAATGAAATAAATTATTTTGACCATGCACGTTTTGACGAAGAGTTGAATATTTATACGCGGATTGAGTATATAAAAAAATCATCTATTGGATTTGAACATATTGTGGAAAATGTCAAAACAAAGAAAATTATAGCTGAAGGGAAAGGGGTGCTTGTGCATGTCGATCCAGTAACAAGAAAATCCTCACCTCTTCCTGAAAAGTATCTTGAAATTGTACGGGGATATGATAAAGATGTGGAGATATTAAAATAGTAATTTTCAGAATATTTTATCTGTTACTTATCTTATTGAATATTAGCCTGGCAGACTTTGAGCTTTGCCAGTTCTCTTTAAGATACCCCATCCAACTAAAGTTCCTCTTATTGCGCTGATAATTGATTTTATCAATACCCAATACATAAGCTGCCGGTATATGATCCGCTGCGGTAAAATCAGCCATAGCTTTCGTAGTTTCTCTTTCTCGAACGAAAAAGCTAATAATGCGGAGCCGAAATCAAAGGCAAGAAACAAGATGTAATATGTAATGATCTGCTGCCAGAAGCCGCCAATTATACCGAATATCATCATCAGTTCAGCAAAAGGGGAAAGGATCGGAAGTATAAAATGAAATAGGATTATATTTGGTAATGCAATATATCCAAGATTTTTATATTTATGGTTAAACAATGTATCTCTATGTTTCCACATATTCTGCATGATACCAAATGACCAACGGAAGCGTTGTTTTATGAACATCTTTATAGTTTCAGGCACTTCGGTAAAAGCAATAGCCTTATCATTATATTTTATTTTATAGCCTTGCCTGAGAAGTTGAATAGTCAGATCGCAGTCTTCGGCAAGAGTATCACTCGAAAAACCACCGGCTTTAAGGAGCGCATCTTTACGAAAAGCACCAATGGCACCGGGAATAACTGTAATTGCGTTCATCAGATCAAAAGCCCGCCTGTCAAAATTTTGGCTGGTGATATATTCAATTGATTGCCATTTTGATATAAAGTTAACTTCGTTTCCGGCTTTGACATTCCCTGCAACTGCGGCAATTCGTTCCTCAGTAAAAGAACTGATAAGCTGACTTACTGCATCTTTCTGAAGCTGTGTGTCTGCATCAATGCAAACGAGAATTTTTCCCTGAGATTTTTCTATTCCAAAATTAAGAGCAGATGATTTACCGCCATTTGGTTTTGTGAATACACGAATCATAGAATTGTTCTGAAATGCTTCTTTTACTAATGAATATGTTTTATCATTGGAACCATCATCAACAAATACTATTTCAAAATAAGGATAATCGCACTTCAATAAATTCTGTACATTTCTGACAACATGAATGGCTTCATTAAAGGCAGGGACTATAATTGATACCTTTGGCTGAAAAGCGGTACCAGTTATTATTGTTTTACTTTTTACCTTTTGAAGCCAGGCAAGTGTTCCTACGATTAGCATTCTCAGGACAGCGAGAATAATACCTGTAAAAAAAAGACCGAATATAAACCGTTCCATCAAGAATATAACTTCTGCGACAGTCCAATTGATATCAGATAAGAAAAGTTGATTTCTACCTTTAACGGCTGGCATGAGATCATCTCTGGATTTACCGAGCAGTCCCGAGACAGTTGTAAATTTATATCCGTTATCTTTGAAATATTTAATTATATACGGAAGTGCTTTCACGGTTGCTGAACGGTCACCTCCGGCATCATGAAGCAGGACAATATCGCCTAATGTATGCTCCTTTATTACATGAGCTAGTATTGAGTCTGGTGAAATGCCAATTTGCCAATCAAGAGGGTCAATTCCTGCTCCCACAGTAAGGTAGTTTTCCTCCCTGGCAATAAGGATAGGTACAAGTTCTTCTATATGTTCCGGTTCTGTATCCGCATCAAAGGGTGGACGAAAAAGAGTAGTTGAATGACCGGTGATACTTTCAATTAATCTTCTTGTGGAATTAAGTTCAAGTTTAGTCCTTTCTTTGCCGGTTATTGCAAGATTAGGGTGAGAAAATGTATGATTCCCGATTTCATGCCCCTCATCATAAACTCTTTTTACAAGCCTTAGATTGTTTTCTATATTCAGACCTAGCATGAAGAAGTCGGCATGAACATTTTCTTTTTTAAGGATGTCAAGAATTGCAGGTGTGTATCTTTTGTCGGGACCGTCATCAAAACTTAGGACTACAGTTTTTCCGGTGGGTAATCCAAGTTTGCGTACGACATAGGAAGTTGGAAGCTGCAGATATTTTTCGTCATTGAAATAATAGTTTTCGGTATCATAGTCTAATTTAATATTCCCGGTTTGAGGAGAAGATACAATATCCAGAATATCGCCCTCTCCTTCGAAATCAAGTTCCTTTGCGGGTGGTATAGTTTCAAGTGGAATAATATCCAGGCGGTTTTTATTTAGTGAATCTGTTGTAAGATAATTATTAAAAAACTTCCATATTCTTGGATCCTCACCCCCAAGCCGCCAGAGGGCAGCATTATTTATTCCATACTTTGCAGATATCCGCATAATATTGAAAGTTGTAGCTGCGTCAGTTAACCATACATTATGCAAATGATCATTATCATCAGAATATGAATAACTGCAGTTGGAGCTTTTGGAATCGAATATAACTATAGCATCAGATTCTTTGGCAGTAACAAGTGCTTCCGAATACGTAATATCATCACCTTGATCGCCTTGTGGCCAGTCGTAGCCATATCCAGCAATGCCAATAATTATCTTGTCCGGATCGACCTGACTTACAATTTTGCTGATTAAAGATTCGACCCATCTAACATCGGCTATAGGTCCCGGGTCACTATCTGTATAATGGAGATCATAAGCCATAAGGATCAGATAATCGTTATACTTTGAAAGTTCTACAGCATCATGAGACTCTTCATTTGCCTGGATATCCTGAGTAACAAGAAATCCTCTTTTATTAAGTTCGAAATACAATTCTTTTTGGAATAAATTGAGCTTATCTTTAAGAGAGGCATTCAGGCTTTCAAAATCTATATTTACTCCACTGAATTTGTATTTAAATAGCTGGTTTATAACACTTGCAATAAATCGCTTAGTCTTTTTAGGGTCAGAAATAATTCTTTCTACATTTTGTTGGCTCCACTGACCGTTATAGTAATTGGATATCATAGGCAGAATTCTGATGTTATGCTCTTCCATTAAATCCAGACCTTTCTTATCGACGTCAACAGAAACGGTATCGAAATTATCTCCGATAAAAAACCATTCCGGTATTACCATATTAAGTTTGGAAATATTCTCACGCAATGAATAGAAAGATTGTACATCCCAGTTGACATAAAAGCCGGCTCTGATTTTAGGAGCAGGTTTTATAACAATACCAGGTGCTTTATTCAATTTATTTCTAAAAAGGTCCTTCTCGGGTTTGTAAACAGTTTTATGTAATTTAGTTATGACAGGAGCAATATGTTCAGGATTTAATATTTGTTTATAAATTTCATTCTGTGAATTTAAACGGGTGAGAGGAGTGTCATTTTCGGAAAGTATATTAATACCAACAGAGACAACCCCAAACACAATTATAAAAAGCAGGAACCTCAGTGTTCCCTTAAATGCTCTCCATCGTTTATCAGACTCTGTGTAGAAAACAGGTTTTTTATTACTTTCCATTAAGCTAAGCGCTCACTTTTTTTATCCATTTAAACTTACTTGATTCAAGCAGGAAAGTCCTGAGTCCAATTGCGGAAATAATTATGATCCCCCCTATTATAGCAAAGAAAGATGGAATTTCTCCATACCACAAAACAACCCATACAGGATTAAGTGCCGGCTCTATCATACTAATCAATGAGGCTTCAATAGCAAACACTCTTTTCAGTCCGTAAGTAAATATTGCATAGGCAATTCCGATTTGGAATATCCCAAGAAAAGCAACCATTGTAAAATCCCGCAGGCTTAATGATTGTATTGTTAACATTGAGGGAATTGAGAATAAAATGATGAGAATGTTTCCATAAAATATAGTGCTGAACTGGTATTCATGTTTATTATATCTCATGCCAATCAGGAAAGCGGCAAAAGCAACACCTGATAAGAGGGCAATAATGTTACCGGTATAATGGTTAAAGGATAATTCGCCCATAAAGAATAAAACCATTCCTGTAAAACAAGCCAATATTGTGATCACATTTATTCTTTTGAACTCTGTTTTATTTATGAGCGGTTCAAATATTAGCACATATATTGGAGCAGTATATTGAAGGAAGATAGCATTAGCAGCGGTGGTAAGTTTTGTCGCAATAACAAAAAGAATAAGTATAGCAGCATAAAAGAGCCCGTTTATAAAAGTTTTCCCGTTAAAAATAAAAGCTTGTTTCCGGAAGGCGATGGCAAAGACTGCCGCTGCGAAGATTGCCCTGAAAAAAGTAATCTGTAATGGTTGCAAAGAAATCAGTTTAATCAAAATGCCGCCCGTACTCCAAAGTATGGCAGCAATCAAAACAGCTATTATTCCTTTCTGATGTTCGGGTAAATGATTCATTAATATTGTTATAAATGATTAACATATAAAAATAGATACCAGAACCGGATTAAACAAAATAACAGATACAAAATGATCAAAAACGGAAAAATGGATGTATATTGTATAGAGGGGAAGTTTTTTTTGATGGAGGCTCTTCTATAATTTTCCTGCTGCAATTATTGATAATAGATTTTCACCCTGAAAGTACCCTGAAAGAACCCTTTTGTAACCCTGAAATCGCTAGTATCAGACTACTTACATATATTATCAGGTGTAGTTGCCGGGTAGTTGATATATTTATATAAAATGCCAACCGCTGAGACTGCTAAGCGAAAAAAGATAAGTATGGATTCGCGCCTTCAGGTAATTACATTTTTTGATTATTATAAGTCAGGAAAATTAAATGTGAATACTATACTAGACGGAATTTTTAATAAGGGATTCTGAATTGTAATAGAATTATTTATTATTTTGCCTGCTATAAGTTTTAAATTACGGTATTATATGAAAATATTTCTCTTCCTTGTTATTGCCACTTCACTGTATGCCCAACCAGTTAAACCTGATCAGAAAAAATTACTTACTGTTGAGAACATTTATTCTGATCCTGATTTGTCTTCCAAAAGTTTGACTGAGGTAAAATGGTTCGATAAAGGCAGTAAGATATCCTGGTTAAAATTTGAACCGGCAGGTAAAACTTATTCAGTTTTCCAATTTGATATAATACAGGGAAAAGAATCGGTTTTAGTTTCAGGTAATGATGTTAAATTAAATAGTGGGGAGCTTCCAACTATAAGAAATTACAACTGGTCACCCGATGAAAAATTGATTTTGTTTACCGGGCTACTTCATGCCAGGACAGTTAAAAGCGGGGGGCCTTTGTTCATTTACAGTATAGACCAGAAAAAAATCATACGTGAGATTGAGTCAGAAGAATTACAGGAAAATGCTCAGTTCTCACCTGATAGTAAGAACCTGGGATTTGTAAGGGGAAATAATATTTATAGTGTTAATATTGAAACGGGAAAGGAGACTCAGTTAACTAAAGATGGCGGTGAGGAAATTCTTAATGGCGTTTTTGACTGGGTGTATGAAGAAGAATTTAGCATAATTAAGGGTTGGGAATGGTCGCCTGACAGCAGGAAAATTGCATTTTGGAGACTGGATCAGACAAATGTTCCGCAAATTAAGATAGCCAAATGGGATTCGCTTTATTTTAATTTCATTAATATGCATTATCCAAAACCCGGTGCTGAAAATTCTTTAGTGAAGATAGGGGTAGTGGACATATCAAACCAGAAGACCTCATGGATGGACCTTGGCGGCAATAAAAATATTTATATCCCGCGTATCATGTTTACCAAAAACCCTGATTTACTTTCTATTCAAAGAATGAACAGACTGCAGAATAAAATTGAACTTCTGATTGCTGATGTTAATACTGGAAAGTCGAAAACGATAGTTACTATAAATGAAGACCATTGGATAGATGAACCCGATAACCCGGTATTCCTAAAAGACGGAAAGAGATTTATCTGGTCATCAGAAAATGATGGCTGGAAGCATTACTACCTTTATGATATAAACGGCAGCATGCTGAATCAGATTACCAAAGGGAACTTTGAAGTAAATAAAATTGAATGCGTTAATGAAAAAGAGGAAATGTTATATTATAGTTCAAATGAAAGAGGGGTACTTTACAGTGACCTTTATAAAGTAAAATTTGATGGCACAGGAAAAGAAAGGATTACAGAATCTAAAGGAAGCCATTCAATTAATATGACGGATGGTGGTAATTATTTTGTTGAGGTATACAGCAACGCCAACTCATTATCATCGACAGATATTTATGCCATTCCGGGGAATTCTTCTTCCTCTGACAATTCCGTAGGGGCTCCGGGTTTGAAGGAAATTAGGGAGATGCTCCCATCTGATATGTCGGGTGTTAATAAATATGAAATCGGGAAATGGGAGTTTTCACAGTTTAAGACTTCTGATGGAGTTGTATTAAATTCTTCTATGCTTAAACCAATAAATTTTGATTCAACAAAAAAATATCCTGTGCTTATATATAATTACAGTGGTCCCGGCTCTCAAAGTGTTATGGATAAATGGGGAGGCTCAAACAATTTATTTCATCAGATGATGGCAGAGAAAGGATATATAGTTTTTATTCTCGATAACCGTGGAACAGGTGGAAGGGGAAGGGAGTTCAAGCATATTGTTTATAAGAATTTGGGCAAGTGGGAAGTTAATGACATGATTGAAGGGGCAAAATATCTTTCCTCGCTTTCATATGTTGATCCTTCGCGGATAGGAATCTGGGGATGGAGTTACGGAGGTTATATGGCTGCGCTTACTATTCTGAAAGGAGCAGCCTATTTCAAGGCGGCTGTTGCGGTTGCTCCTGTTACAAACTGGAGATATTATGATGATATTTATACCGAACGATACATGCAAACACCAGATGAGAATCCTGATGGTTATAAAGAAAGTTCTCCAATAACATATGCTGATAGTCTGAGAGGGAAATTTCTTATAGTTCACGGAACGGGTGATGATAATGTAAATTTCCAGAACTCAATTAAACTAACGCAGCAATTGATTATTAAGAATAAACCTTTTCAAGAAATGTTTTATCCGGAAAGGGGCCATGGGATTTACGGGGGGAACACACGCATACATTTGTTTAACTTGATTACGAAGTTTATAATTGAAAATCTTTGATGTATTAGGAGATGATAGATAAAATGTGTTTGTATTCTTCGGGGTTGTTCATGTTGTAGAATGTGCCGGGGATATAATTTTTATATTCATTTTCAATGTCGATTATTTCTGAATCGACGGTCTTTACCAGATGCATAACTCTGCATCCTCTTTTTTTCTGTTCGGGATTTCTTTCATCCATGTTTATGTTTTCATTCACTATTTTTTCAATTTCAGCAAGGAGGGATTTTGAATATATCCCACATAACTGCTGAATAAAGTTATCTGCTCTTGTAATTGTTATTGGTTTAATTGAAGGAAATTCGACAAGATATTCAATTACATCAGCAGTCATCATGGGGATATCACATGAGATAATAAAATTCTTTTCTGTTGTGGAATTTGTCAATGCTGAATGAATGCCGGCAAGTGGACCAATACTTTTATAAATATCTTCGAACATTGGCAGCTTGAGAAATGAATATTCTTCAGGTTGATTTGTTATAAGTATTGTTGTACTGAATAAACCTTTCATCAGATTTACCACTCGTTCAATTACAGTAATTCCGCCAAGAGTAAGCAGGGATTTATTTGTTCCCATGCGTTCAGATTTTCCTCCGGCAAGTACAACTCCTGTTATATCTTTATGCATTCTACTATTTCTCCCGCTTCGGGATTTGTAATGTTTTCGGGAATCACTATCAGGCAGTTTGATATCCCTAATCCGGCAAGATTACCTGATGATCGGGTACCTGATTCATGCACATAATATTTTTTAGCATCGGAATCATATTTCATTTGACCTCTTACAAAATGCCTTTTGGAATCAGTTTTCTTTAATGTTGATTCCAAAATTGCAGGGTAATAGTCAAAAGATTCATTCCCATAATATTTACGAATTGCACGTTTAATGAAAACGATGAAGTTAACATAAGAGGATACGGGATTTCCCGGGAAGTCCAAATATTAGTTTTGTTTTGTCTCCTTTAACATATTTACCAAAAAACAAAGGTTTGCCTGGTTTTATGTTTACCCTCCAGAAGATTGTCTCAATTCCCGATTCGTTAAAAACATCTTTAAGATAATCATATTTGCCTACAGAAACTCCGCCAGTTGTAATTAGAATATCGGTATCACTTTTAAGAAATGAAGATACAGCCTTCCCTAAAAATTCTTTGTTATCTTTTACTATCCCAAGATTAACAGGATTTAATTTCATTTCCTGTATTGATGCAAGTAATGAAAAGGGGTTAGAAGCCCGAACTTTATCAGTACCGGGGAATTCTGAAATATCAATTATTTCATCACCGGTAGCCAACACTCCCAGAGTTAGTTTCTGATAAACTATTAATTTTGTTTTACCGCATGCTGCAGCAAGTGAAATATTATGGGGAGTAATTATTGAGCCGGCCAGAATTGCAATAGAGCCCATTTTAAGGTCTTCACCTTTATACCTGATATTCTGGTGTTGTTTAATTTTAACATCATTAAGTAATGTCAGGTTATTACCTGCTTCAATTACATCTTCAATTGGAATAACCGTATCGGCGCCGGAAGGAATTCTTCCGCCGGTCATAATCCTGACAGCGGAGGATTCATCAAGAATGTAATCATTAAAGTTACCGGCAGAAATCTCACCTATAATTTTCCATTCTCTTATTGAGAAAGAGAAAGAAATTGCATAGCCATCCATTCCGGAATAATTGAACGCGGGGAGATCTACATCGGCATAAATATTTTCGGCTAAGGTTAAACCTGTAGCATCAAGAAGATTTACCTCCGATACATTCTTGGGAAGTAAAAGGAATTCATTTTCAATAATGCGGAAAGCTTCATCATAGTTCAGCATTTGCAACTACAATTTCATCATTTAATTTAATTTCTCCGCCTTTAATTACCTTGCAGAAGATGCCTTCTTTCGGCATAACACAATCGCCTACCTTATAGAAAATAGCGCATTTTGAGTGGCATTCTTTTCCAATCTGGGTTACTTCCAATTCGGTATTCTTTCCAATCATAATTCTTGTACCGATTGCAAGCGTTGGCAGCACAAGAAATTCAGTAGTTATATTTTCAGCAAAAGCGCCGGGGCGAAGGTTTGGAATTCCTGCAGTCCTCATCTTGTCAATGCTTTCAACTGCCAGCAAGCTTACCTGACGATGCCAGTTGCCACCATGAGCATCACCCTCGAGACCGAAGTCCTGAATCAGTTTAACAGATAGAACATTAGACTTAGGTATGCCTTTCTTTTTGCTGATTGAAATAGCTTTTATTTTACCCTGCATTATAGTCTCCGCTTTTGCCGCCTGTTTTAGTAAGCAGGTAAATATCTGAAATTTTTATTGACTTATCTAATGCTTTGGACATATCATAAATAGTCAGTGCAGCAACAGAAGCTCCCATTAAAGCTTCCATTTCAATTCCGGTTACTGAATTTGTTTTTGCAGTTGAGATAACACGAATCGAGTTCGTATTATCATCCATTACAAACTCTATAGTAACAGAGGAGATAAAAATATTGTGGCAAAGGGGAATAAGTTCAGAAGTTTTTTTAGCTGCCTGAATTCCGGCTATCCGGGCTACAGAAAGAACGTCGCCCTTGGACATTTCATTATTTTTAATAGCAAGGAAAGCCTTGGGGGAAAGAGTAACATTAGCAGAGGCTGAAGCGGTGCGGAGATTTATTTCTTTCCCTGACACATCAACCATCTTTGCTTTTCCCTTTTCATCAGTATGAGATAAATCCATTTAGCCTCCTATTGCAATCATATTATTATGACTAAGTTGAATTAATTCAGACGGATCAGGGTGCTTGAATTTTTTTAGGCTGGTTTTTAATTCAATAGCCGAAGCAATATCATCATCAGTTAATTTATCAAATCGCATAAGACTTTTAAGATCGAGCCCTTCATTTATAGCTGAGAAGAGGCATAGTTTCATATTCCCATTTGCAGTAATTCTTAAACGGCCGCAGTTTCCACAGAAATGGTCAGATACGGAAGAGATGAAGCTAACTTTTCCGCCCGTTCCTGAAATGTCGTAATCCTTGCTTACAGCTTTATCATCTTCTTCATTTAACTCCAGTTTAAATTCCGGTGCAATCCTATTCATCATTTCCTGGTAACCGATGAATGAACTTTCATTCCACTGGTTATCCGTGAAAGGCATAAATTCAATAAATCTGACGTTAACATTTTTTTCCGCAGCAAACCGGACAAAGTCAAGAAGTTCATTATCATTAATTCCACGTATTACTACTGCATTTATTTTCAGGTTATCAAATCCCAATGCTAAAGCCCGGTCAATTGCAGTAATTACATTATTAAAGTCACTGCTACCAGTCATTTTCTTGAATGTATCGGGATTCAGAGAATCAAGACTGATATTCAGATTATGTATATTGTATTCTTTTATTAAAGGGAGATTATCTTTGAGCAAAGTGCCGTTAGTTGTAATCCCGGTGTAAATACCTTGTTCTTTAATTAGCGGAGCAAGCTGTGCAAAGAATTCCATTATGCCTTTTCTTGCGAATGGCTCACCACCGGTAAACCGGAGTTTATTTATACCGAATTTATTAACGAATATTTTTATAAGTCGTAGAATTTCATCAAAAGACAGTATATCACTTTTGGGAATACTTTTAATAGCCGAGCGGGACGGATTACAGTAAATACAATTAAGATTGCATTTATCCGTAAGGGATACCCTCAGATAGTTATGTATTCTACCGAAATTGTCTCTTAGTTCTTTTGATTTAGAATTCATTGGTGCAAATATCGTTATTTAAAACAGCTTTCCCAATACAGAAATATATCTTTTTCTCAGACAATTCATTTTTTAGAATCAAGAAGTATATCATCCACCCAGCTGAAAGCAGCCATTGTAGAAGGGAGACCGATAGTTGGTAATGCAAGAATAACTGTATGATGAATTTCTTCCGGTGTAGCACCTGCTTTAATTGCTTTGCGGGTATGAGAATGAACTGCTCCTTCCAATCTGGCACCGGTTGAAATCGCAAGTTTAATAAGTGATCGTGTTTTTTCATCCAGGGGACCAGAATTATGGACAGCTTCTCCCAGCTTTTCATATGCAGCTGCGGCTTCAGGATAATCTTTATGAAATTTTTTATATCGTTTAGGTAATTCTGACATAAGTTTCTCCAATATTTAATTGATTAAAATTTCCAATCCGGAATAATACAACTTTTAGTTCTTTTTGCAAGGACAGAGTTAAAGTCAAGAAGAGATTCCTTCATAACTGTGGATTCAGGTGAATGACAAGTTAAACAAGATCCCACTAATAAAATTCTTTTCTGTTCTATTATAGAAAACGGCCGTAAATTTTCGCGTGTAGCTACGTCTTTAGTTCTTTCTTTCAGGAATCCAATCCATGCATCTTCAGGTAACCCATCAGTCAATACTTTTGTTGAAGAAGGTGTAAAAATCCATCTTCCTGAATTGCCGGAAATCTTAAATTCCAGTTTTCCTCTGCCATATCCTATTGCCAGGGGATTATTATGACATGATATACATGAGCGGGAATCTTTTCTGATAGTATGAGAAAATGATGGAGCGTAAAGTCTTTTGAATACAGAGTTGCTGCCATTTTTAATTGTTAATATCATTCCGGGTATGAATTCCTGAATAGTTCTCATCAGGCTTCCTACTTCTTTAATTTCTCTAATTCCTAAAACTGCAGGTTCAGAAAGAAAGTCTTTCGGGTATTCATGCCATTCTCCTTTAATTTCTTTATTAGACAGTAGATCATACATCGAACTGTTTTTATCATATTCTGTGTGGCAGCCAATGCATTGAGGAGACCAGGAGCTATGACATGTCATGCAGCTAAGATTTTGATGAGCTTTAACAGAGCAAACTAAAGACGGTGATTTCATTTCGGCTTTCTGACCTGAGAATTGTTTTATCAGATAAGCTTTTCCATTCTGTAAATAACAATTAACCAAGGGGAATTGATTTTTCCTTGCAATAATATAATTATCTGAAAAAATAAATCCTTTTAGGGAGGCTATTTTACTGGATTCAAAATCCAGTGAATTATAATTTATTGTCGTTGGCTTTTGAATGAGGTGGCAATCAGTACACTGAACTTTTACCTGATCTTCTTTATGAAGGTAGTATGAACCATCACCCATAATTTCATACGAAGTATGGCAGTCAGTGCATTGCATTCCTTTTACTGAATGAATGTCTGCCTGCACTTTTGCCACAACTCTGCCGTCATCAAGAATCCTGAATCCAGGCTTGCCTTTGACATCCTCAGGTTTGTATAATGTTTCATTCCAACCTTCATAGCTTAGTGAGATTCTGCCGCTTCTGCTATGACAGCCGAAACAATGATCATCAGTAACATTAAGTGAAATCTGTGGGTGTGTAAAGTTTTCTTTTTTTGATATTAAATAGTTATGAAGTCCTTCTGTGGCTGAAGGAATATAGTTAAGATGACAAGCTAGACATCCTCCGCCGCGCGACAATTGATTTCCAGGTCCCCATGAAATCTTTTCATTTGAAAGGTGGCATGATGCACACAGATTTCTGAGGTGCAAATCAGCGGGGGAGAGGGCAATCGAATCTATGGGCGAAATAAAAGTTGGGGATGCAGATTCGCCAAATACCCATTTATCAACGCTTACAACTCCATTCATTGTATTCATTATTGAATTCTGCATTCTGGGAATCATCTGCGGATGACATCCTGTTGAACCGCATGTTTTTGATGCGTTGGAGGAATTTCCGGGAATAAGCACCATTCCTTTATGAGCTTCAGTTTTATTTTTAGTTAGGCGGTTTCCCAGATGGCATGAATAGCAGCCTATTTTATCCGGACTATGAGAGGATTCAATTCCTTTAACAGAAGTATGACAGGTAATGCATCCTTCTCTTTTATTGAGTACTAATGGAAGGAATCTGAATGCGGATTCATCAATACCGGTTTGTCTTTTGACTTGTTCAATTCTCTCCCTTTCTTGTTTTTCTATAATTGGAATATTTACGAGCCAGTTAACCACAAAAATAATAACTACTGTTATAGTGAAAATCAAAACAAAAAGGGGAATAGATTTATTACGAAACCAGGTGTTTTTCATTATAACAATTAAAAGTTCTGCACAAAAATATAAGGGAAGTTATAAAAGCAGGCAATATCCTGATTTATTTACCTCAAGAAAATAATCTTTCTACTTGACAAAGTAAAGTTTATTTCCATAATTTTATATAGTAAGTTATAGCAACATATTGCAAAAGGATGTAATGGCAGAATATATAACCGCTAAGCAGTTGATCGATATACTCAAAATTGACCGCACTACTTTATACCGGATGCTTAAGGAAGACAGGATAAAGGGAGTAAAGATCGGTAGTCAATGGAGATTCTCCTTAGAGGAAATTAATTCGCTAATGGAAGGCAAGACAACTGAATCAATACCGGAACAGGAAGCACCAAAAGAAATTCTTCCAATTCATTGCATCCAGCCAATACAGGAAGTTTTTTCAGATATAATGAATGTTGCCTCTCTTACTACAGATCATGAAGGGAATCCATTAACAGAAATAAGCAACCAAAGAAATTTCTGTACTATGATCTTATCATCAGAAAAGGGGAAAACCGCCTGCCTTAAATCATGGAAAGAATTAAAGTTCTCCAATAACGGGAAACCTGTATTTAATAAATGTCATGCGGGTCTGAACTATTCAGGCGCCAATATTAATATAGATGGTGCTCCAGCGGCAAAATTAATTACCGGCCAGTATTATGTATCAAAACCAAATGTTAAAAGGGATGCAGAAATTAAATCAATTGCTGAAAAATATGACATTGGCTACAAAGAATTATTAAAAGCATCGAAAGAGATTGGAGTTATTGAAGAAAGGGCTAAGTCTGTAATGGGTAAATGGCTCCTTAAGATTGCAAATTCCTTTGAAGGGATGGTAATTGAGAGAAAAGAATTATTGAATAAATTAAAGAGTATTGCTGACATAAGTAATTTCTAATTAAAAATATTAGTTGAATAATCAGGATAAATACCAGATGAATCAAATCTCCCGAAGGAAGTTTCTTAAGATAAGCGGTTATACTGTTGGGGCCGCCGCCGCACTTTCAACCATGGGACCGGTTTTGAAAGGGGCAAAGAAAATAAATAAGGATAAAGTAAAGGGAATTAAGAAAATTCCTACCTTCTGCGATATATGCTTCTGGAAGTGCGGAGCTATAGCATATGTTAAAGATGGTGAATTGTGGAAGATTGAAGGGCACCCGGAAGATCCTTTAAGCAAAGGGCGCTTATGCCCGCGCGGAACCGGTGGAATAGGGGCGGTTACCGATCCTGACCGTTTACGTTCTCCTCTCATAAGAACAAAAGCTCGTGGGAAAGAAAAGTGGAAAGAAGTTACCTGGGATGAGGCTTTTGATTACATCGCTGAAAAGATGAATAAAATAAAAGCTAACTATGGACCGGAAGCAGTCGCTTTATTCGCCCACGGTATTGGCGGTAATTTTATAAAACACACAATGAATGCCTGGGGAACACAGAATTTTGCGGCTCCTTCATTTGCTCAATGCCGCGGACCAAGGGATGTGGGGTTTGAACTAACTTTCGGCGAGGCAATCGGCTCACCCGAAAGAACGGATATTGAAAATTCAAAATGCCTGGTGCTTATCGGATCTCACCTTGGAGAAAATATGCACAATTCTCAGGTGCAGGAATTTGCAAGTGCTATTGAGAAGGATGCAGTAGTCATAGTCGTTGATCCCAGATTTTCTGTAGCAGCTTCAAAAGCAAAATATTACCTGCCAATAAAACCTGGTACCGATATCGCACTATTACTTGCATGGATGAATGTAATTGTAAAAGAAAAACTTTACGATGTTGATTATGTTGCTAAATATGGCTTCGGGTTTGAACAGTTTGCCGCAGAAATAAATCAATACACTCCTGAATGGGCTTATCCTGAAACCGGGATTGATCCTGATCTTATAAGAATAACCGCAAGGGAAATGTCAAAGAATAAACCTGCAACGCTTATACATCCCGGACGTCACACATCTTGGTACGGCGATGATGCACAGCGCGCAAGAGCTGTGGCTTTGCTTAATGCATTGATGGGAAGCTGGGGACGCAAAGGTGGATTTTTTTTCCCTACTAAATTTGCAGTTCCGGGTTATCCTTATCCTGCATACCCTGAACCGAAGAAACCCAAGGTTGATAACCCGAATAATAAATATCCATTTGCATCAGAAGAGATTACTACCGGAATCCGTAATGCAACAATCACCGGTAATCCTTATCCTATAAAAGGATGGTTTGTATATGCAACCAATCTTATAAATGCACTTCCAAATCAGGATGAAACAATAAAAGCAATTCAAAATCTTGACTTGCTGGTAGTAGTTGATGTTATTCCAAGTGAGATTGCCGGATATGCAGATGTTGTACTTCCTGAATCTGTTTATCTTGAAAGATATGATGATCTTCATTCATCACCCTTCAAAGAACAATTCCTTGATATCAGGCAACCGGTTGTTGAATCACCTAATGACCAGAAACCCAACTGGTGGATAGCTAAAAAAATTGCGGATAGATTAGGAGTGGGAAATTTTTTCCCCTGGAAAAATATTGAAGAATATCTTGACTTCAGACTTCAGAAGATAGGGACTAACTTGGAAACCCTTAAAAAGAAAGGTGTTATTCATGGTAAGAAAGCCCCTATATATTTTGAGGAGGGGATAGAACCAAAGTTTAATACACCATCCGGTAAAATTGAATTCTATTCAACACAATTGCAGGCTGCTGGATTCGATCCGGTACCGAAATATAAAAAACCTGACTCGCCGCCTCCGGGATATTTTAGATTATTATTTGGCAGATCCCCTGTCCATTCATTTTCAAGAACACAATCGAACAGACTTCTCATGGATATGATGAACGAAAATGAAATATGGGTAAATACAGATATTGCAAATCAGTACGGATTAAAAAATGCCCAGCATATAAAATTGAGAAACCAGGACGGAGTTGTGAGCAATAAAATTAAAGTTAAAGTAACTGAAAGAATAAGAACAGATTGTGTTTATATGGTACATGGATTCGGGCATAACTCCAGGATGCTGAAAGGTGCTTATGGAAAAGGAGCCAATGATTCACAGCTTATTACTAAATATGTTACTGATCCGCTAATGGGCGGGACCGGCATGAATGTTAATTTTGTAACATTCGAGACGGAGGTTTAACATGGCAAGATTCGGAATGGTATTAGATACTAAAAAGTGCGTAGGCTGCATGGATTGTGTGGTTGCATGCAAAACTGAAAATAATGTGCCGATAGGTTATAACCGGGACTGGATAGTAACAGGGGTTAACGGAAAGTATCCTTCAATAAATCTTGAAATACAATCTCAGAGATGTAATCATTGCGACGACGCACCCTGTGTTACATGCTGCCCGACAGGAGCAAGTCATATAAATGAAACAGGAGCAGTAGTTCTTGTTGATTCTAAAATGTGTATTGGCTGCAAGGCCTGCCTTGCTGCTTGTCCTTACGATGCCAGATTTATTCATCCTGATGGGTATGCTGATAAATGTACATTCTGCATTCACAGAGTTGAAAAAGGTGAACTGCCTGCGTGCACTTCAGTCTGTCCTACCCACTGTATTACTTTTGGAGATCTTGATGATCCTGAAAGTGAAGTTAGTAAACTTATTGCGTCAAGGAAAAATCATCAACTCATTCCTGAAGCAGGTACCAATCCACGAATTTATTATCTGGTATAGGAGAAAAAAATGCAGGAAATTACTACAACACGACATAACCCGCAGATCGATCCCTTTACCCAGGTATGGGGATGGGAGATATCAGTTTATCTTTTCATTGGTGGATTGGTTGCGGGACTTATGATATTGACCGGATACTTTTTATTAAAGGGCAGACACAAGAACAAAGAAAGCATTGTTAATTATGTTCCTCTGCTTAATGTCCTGTTATTAAGTTTAGGAATGGGGGCACTGTTTCTTGACCTTGAACATAAATTATTTGTATGGAGACTCTATACAACTTTCCAGCTTGCCTCACCAATGTCATGGGGTGCCTGGATTTTGCTTCTGGTTTATCCTGTATTGATCATAAGTAATCTCTTAAATCCTCCAAAGTTTATAACCGATAAACTAAAATTTGTTTCCGGTTGGACAGAAAAATTAAATTCTAAAGAATCCTATATAAAAGCGATAAGTTATTTTAGTTTGATATTAGGGATTATGCTTGGAATTTATACAGGTGTTCTTTTAAGTACAATGGGTTCCCGTCCTTTGTGGAATACTTCAATATTATGGGTACTGTTTCTTATCTCCGGACTATCAACTGCCGCGGCATTTGGTCATATGATTGCAAAAGATGTTTATGAAAGGGAGTTTCTGGCAAAAGCAGATAATTCTTTTTTGATTACGGAATTTATTGTCATTGTTTTAATGCTTACAAGCCTTATGAGTTCATCGCAGGCACATATACAAGGAGCACAGCTTTTATTGGGCGGACCTTTTACAGCACCATTCTTGGCATTTGTTGTAGGAACAGGAATTATATTACCGCTTATTATACAATCCCTGGCAGTAACCCACAGGATAAAACATACGCCTGTTGCTCCGTTACTTGTAATAGCAGGCGGTTTAATATTAAGGTTTATTATTGTAGCTGCTGGTCAGTTTAGTCATTATGCAAATGCACATTTTCAATAGATATTTTTATAAAGGAGTAAATAATAAATGACAACTTTAACCGGTGTTCTTTCAAAAGAGAAAGCCGAAGAAAAAGTGTTTGCGCCAAAACCTTATTCTAATCCTTATCTTGTAGGAATAGGTCTGGGATTGGTATTGCTTGCATCATTCTTAATTATGGGGCGGGGGCTTGGTGCTTCCGGTGCAGTTTCTACTGTTGTTGCAGTAGCTGTTGAGAAATCAGCTCCTGAACATGCAGCAAAGAATAATTTTTATAAAGAGTATTTAGGCGATGGCACAACGAATCCATTAAAAGACTGGTTGATTTTTGAAGTTATCGGTGTTGCTATAGGCGGATTTCTCTCCGGATCACTTGCACACCGAATTAAAGGCAAAGTTGAAAAAGGTCCCAATGTTTCTACACGCAACCGGTTGAGCTATGCTGGCGTTGGTGGTACATTAATGGGTTTCGGAGCTAAGCTTGCACGCGGATGCACAAGCGGGCAGGCATTAACCGGTGGGGCTTTCCTTAATCTCGGAAGCTGGGCATTCATGCTGGCAGTGTTCGGCGGCGGGTATCTTTTTGCATATTTTGTAAGGAGGCAATGGTTATGATGCCATTTTATAAATTCAATTTCTTCGGAATGGACGCAAGTCTTGTTATTGCCGTTATTATAGGAATAGGTTTTGGTTTTGCTCTTGAAAGAGGCGGCTTTGGAAATGCCAGAATTTTAGCTGCTCAGTTTTATTTCTATAACATGCGTGTGCTAAAAGTAATGTTTACTGCAATCATAACTGCAATGCTCGGTCTGTTTTATTTTACATGGATTGGTTGGCTGGATCTTTCACTTGTCTACACAACTGACACTTACCTTGTTCCGCAAATAGTTGGTGGATTGATACTCGGTATGGGTTTTGTAATTGGCGGTTACTGTCCAGGTACATCTGTTGTTTCTGTTGCAACAGGAAGATACGATGGAATGGTTTTCTTTGGCGGCTTCTTCGTCGGCGTCTTAGTCTTTGGGGAAATATTCCCATTGATAGAAAAATTCTATAATTCAACTCCGATGGGTAGAGTATTGATTCCTGAATACTTCGGCATATCCCATGGTATGGTAGTCTTTCTGGTTGTGTTGATGGCATTAAGTGCTTTTGCTGCTGCAGAATGGGGTGAGAAAGTAAGGTTCAAATTAACAGGGAGAGTTAAAGAATGAAGAATTTATTAAAAGGATTAAGTACAGCTAAAAAATTAGCCGGCATCGCTTTCCTTCTCGGAGTATTAGCTTTAATAATCGGTAATTCAAATGACCGGAACAAAATTAGCGTGAATGCAAGGGAAGTGGCACTTTCAACCGTTAAAGATCAGGACAAAATTGATGTGGCTACTTTAGCAGACTGGCTAATAAAGGAGAATTCTGATTTCACTCTGGTTGATTTAAGAACTGAAAAGGAGTTCTCGGAATATAATATTCCAAACGCAGTAAATATAAAAATGGAAGAACTCCTTAATTCAAATCTAAAGAGGAATCAGAAGTATCTTTTTTATGGAAGTGATGATATAGCTTCCGCTCAGGCATGGTTTATATTAAAGAGTGCCGGCTACAAAGGAGTTTATATTCTTAAGGGAGGTATGAATTCCTGGAAAAATCAGATTCTTTATCCTGAACGTGCTGCTAATATTTCGGTGGTTGACTCAATAAAATTTGAAAAGATAAAAGAAGTTAGTATCCATTTCGGTGGTGCACCAAGGATGCAATTATTAGGACAGGCTGCAAATGTAATGCCTACTCAGGTTTCAGTTCCCCAAGCACCTAAACTTTCAAATCCTGCTGGTACAATAACAAAAAAGAAAAAAGAAGGGTGCTGATAATTCCAGAATTGTGATATATATATTTTTCATTTACTTAAATAGGAAACCAGAAAATGCGTCGGAATATTCTAATAATTTATCTTGTCCTTTCTAGCATAACACTTTTCGCCTCAGATCATGGTATCTATTTGCAGACAGTTTCAAATCTAAAAGGCGACATTAATAAAGTAGGGGAGGAACTAAAGTCGAAATTAAAGTCTGCCGGCTTTACAGTTTTGAATTATACAGATATAGCCACACCGGATATTGTCCGAACTAAAAAAGAAGATCAATGCGGTTTCAAGGCAAAGTTGATTTTGCTTGGTAACAATGAATATACAAAAATGATTGCAGCAAGAGGAAACAAATATTTAGTTGCTGCTTTCCTCAGAGTTGGTTTGTATGAAACACCTGAAGGAATTCAAATTGTAATTGCTGATCCGGAAACTATAAACCGTGTCATATTTAATGATCTTTGGGAAAATGGGAAGAAGAATGATTATGAGCAGGTTGTTGCTAAAACAAAAGAGTTCAAAACAAATCTTGTAAATGCAATTCACTATATCAGCAGTGGAAATAAAGTTGAAAAAATACTGGAACCGATCCGTTCTGATAAAGACCTGCGTGAATCCTCACGCGATATGTTTATGATGGTTGGCAAGATGACCTTCTTTAATGATGAAGATCAGTTCCCTGTTGTCTACTCAAGAAAGAATGGAGAAGGAAGAAAGGGTTTGGAAAGATTAGTTAATGATATGAAGAATAACCTCAGAAATTTCAAACCCACTAAAGACGATAACGATTATCGCTATGTAGCATCAGCCGATGTTATGAAATGGAAAATTATCGGGCAGGTTTATTCACCAGATTCAACCTCAGTGGTTCTTGGAATTACAAGACCTCAAACTGAAGGATTGTCTTTTCAGATTGCAGGTTCTAAGCGCGAAACAAATGGATATAAATGTCCTGGCGTTGATCATTTAGTTGCGTATCCTATTGAAGTTCTCATAACTCAAAAAGATGGGCAATTAAAGGTTTCCACCCCCAGAGAAATGTTCAGAATGGATATGTATTTCTGGGATGCAGGTAAAATGGCATTTATGAATCATATGAGTATGCCGTCTGTGCTGGATGAATCAATCGGCCTGGCTTTACTTGGAAAAGAATATAAGAAAAACTAATTCAGTAAGATCATACATATAAATAAATATCTTCAATAAAACAGGAGCACTATTTCATGAAGTTAATTACAATGTCCTTTATTGTCATTATTATAATGGCAGCAATTATTTCCGCACAAACCGGAACACGGTTAGTTGGGTTTGATGCCAAATCGATGGGTAGAGGCGGAACGTCAATAGGTACTTTTGATACTCCCGAACTTATGATGTCCAACCCGGCTGGAATTTCTTTCCTTGATCATTCTATGGTTTCTGCCGATATTTCCTTGATGTTCCCCGCAGTGCATTTCAAAAATACACTTAATGATATAAATGGTGCCAATAACACATTTCCCCTTCCTGGTGCTTCCTTTGTAAATAAATACAAAGAAAGTAATTTTAGTTGGGGACTAGGATTTTTCACTTCAGGCGGTATGGGCGCTGACTATTCATTAGACCATGCTCTTTATAGAAATCAGGATGGTTCATACAACCCCCAAACATATCATTCTAAATTGGGAACTATGCAGGGAGGTTTAACGGCAGCTTATAAATTTACTGATAATTTTTCTGTTGGAGTAAGCGCACATTTAGTATACAGTATGCTTGAATTTGGAATGCCATATTCACTTAATCCTTCAATAATGCAGGGCGTAGCCAATCCTTTAACTGGAATGACTTTTGGCCAAATGTTTGCTGCTCCGCCATCTCAGGGAGGGTTCGGTTATACTGAAGTAACTGCATCTGCCAACATGACAAGTTTATCTGCAATTGGTTTTAATGGTAAAATAGGTTTTGCTTATAAAGTAAATGATAAGCTTTCATTTGGATTAAGCTATACTATGCCTACTTCGCTTACCTACAAAAATGGGAAAGCTAGTATGGATATGACAGCACAGTTGAATGATGCCTTCGGCAAAGCTGTGCAGGGTGCAATGATCCAGTATGGTTTAACTCAGGCTCAGGCTCAGACTGCAGTTATGGCACAGTTTAGCGGAATGGGTATTGATTTGTCAAAAGGTGTTAAAGCCAATTATGATTTGAATGTCGACCTTAAATTTCCTCAATCATTCGGTTTTGGTGCTTCTTATGTTGTCTCTAATAGTCTGAAGTTTTCAGGCGACCTGGAATGGATAAATTGGTCAAATGCTTTTGATAAGATGACAATAAAACTTTCAAACGGCTCAAGTTCTAATATCAATACAATGCTTGGCAACAAGGGTACTTTCAATTTAGACTTTCCAATGAACTGGAAAAATTCAGTTGTAGTAAAACTTGGTGGCGAGTATTCTATTTTTAGTGACCTTATCGTTCGTCTTGGATATGCTTACGGAAGTAACCCGGTTCCTCAATCGACAATCTTCCCTATATTTCCAGCAATTGTTGAAAACCATTTAACTATTGGCGCAAGCTATTCAGTTTCAGCGCCATTGACAATAAATGCTGCATTTGAAATGGCACTAAATAAATCTTTAACTGCAAGCAACCCAAGTTCAGTAGCTAATGAATATAACGGTAGTACAAGTCAACTATCAACTTCGTTGATTCATCTTTCTGCAAGTTACAATTTCTAAATATTCGTAATATGTTATGGTAGGAGAATATCCTACTTGTGACATTACCTTTTATATACCCTGCATATAAATGCGGGGTATTTTTTTACTAAATGTTTTTATTTTAAAGCCGGAACGAGCACATTTCCCTGATTCCAGGGAGTCTTCATTATTGGTATGAGGTAATATAGAAGAAGCATTTAATTATTCTTAGATTAGATCACTTGGAAGGACGTACGATTTCTATCAAACATATAATTCTTAAGATAAGTTTAATTTAACTACTAGGTTTTCCAGTACCTCCTTTGTCTTTGCACCCAAAAGGACCTTACTTATTTCCCCATCTTCTACAACTATTGTAGTAGGTGTTGCCTTAATTCCAAATATCTGCGCGGTTTCAGAATCCTGGGATATGTCAATGGTGTAGATATTTTTATATTCTGACTGTAAAGATTTGATCACAGGTGTCTGCGTTTTACACGCATGGCACCCCGGACTAAAAAAATATACAAGTCCTTTACTTCCTTTCTTTTCAAGCTGACGCATTTGTCCGCTGAGTCCGGTTAATTGAATCCCTTTCGATTTTTTCGCAAGCCTGAGCATATTTAGCTGCATTATCACTAACAAAGCTACTATCATAGTTGCTATATAAAGTAATGTCATCATTTTGAAGAAAGCCCTGCTATAAATTTGTAATTATTATTTAACGAAAATACCAAAGTAAACCCAGGAATGCACCATATAACGTAGATATCCATGGATTGCCGCTAATCGGGCATGCCCCGGATTTGCACCCGACAAGTTTGTAATAACCAAAGCCAAGAATACCCCCGATTAAAGGTGAAATGATCATCATATATAATTCCTCTTTATTTTTCAAAATACCAGAGTCTCCCGGTACAGGCTCCTTTATTCTAATTAGTTAGATGCAGATACCAAAATATCGATTCGCTTTATCTCTCAAACTTTCAGGGAATGAGTTAAAAAAGTTGAATAACATCTTGATTTATTCACAAGCTTACGATATATTTCGGTATATTACGAAATGGAATTATGAGCGAGAGTACTATTATATTTAAGGCGTTGTCGGATCTTAACCGGTTAAGAGTTTTAAAAGCCCTGCAATCACGTATCCTCTGTGCCTGCGAAATAACAAAACTCTTAGGATTGGCAAATTCAACTGTTTCCCAGCATCTGGACGTATTGAAAGAAGCTGGTTTTATCATTGATGTTAAAGAGGGTCGTTGGGTTAATTATATGATAAATCCCCGGCCTTCGGACCCAAGAATTATTTCTATCTTAACTACTCTTGATTTCTGGATAAACGATAATAAAATTATTAATGAAGATAGAAAAACAGTAATGACATTAGACAGGAATATTATCTGCAATATATAAAACATATCTTATATTTCGGTAAAATACGAATCTAGTTAGAATTTAAATATCCAGAGTTACTTATTAAATCGAATAAATGGCAACAAATAAACTATCCAAAGGTTAAGAAATGTTAAACATTAAAGTTCTTGGTTCAGGCTGCACTAATTGTGTAAACCTTGAAAAGTTATGCAAAGATGTTATTGCAGAAAATAACATTGAAGCTTCCATTGAAAAAGTTACTGATTATAAGGACATTATGAGTTATGGTATAATGAGCACACCTGGTTTAGTAATCAATGGAAAAGTCGTACTAAGCGGTAAACTTCCAACAAAATCTACTTTAACACAATGGCTAATGAATGCCTTGGCCAGCGAAAATTGAATTATATTCTTATGAATCATTTCCTCAAAAACAGTTTATTAAACAAAGAAAAAATTAAACTCATAATCCTGTTTTTGCTTTTACCATCATGGCTCTTAATTTATTTGAGTCTTGAAAGTTTAACAAATTATTTGGTTTTTGATATTATTAACATGGGGAGAGGTTCTCAATTCACTGAAACAATCAGATTTTTTGTTTTTGAAGTTCCAAAGGTTCTTCTGCTTCTTATACTAATAGTATTTATTGTTGGTATTGTCCGGACATATTTTTCTCCGGAAAGAACAAGAAAAATACTCGGCGGAAAAAAACTATTTGTTGGAAACGTGTTGGCAAGTCTGCTTGGAATAGTCACCCCATTTTGTTCCTGTTCGGCTATTCCACTTTTTCTGGGATTTGTTGAATCAGGTGTTCCACTAGGTGTAACCTTCTCTTTTCTGATTGCCGCTCCTATGATTAACGAAATTGCTGTTGTACTTCTTATTGGGTTATTTGGATGGAAGACAGCACTTCTTTATATGTCGACCGGCTTAGCTATCGCAATTGTTTCCGGTTATACAATCGGCAAACTTAAACTTGAAAAATATGTTGAAGAATGGGTATATCAGATTAAAGCAGGTCAGTTAGATATACAGGAAGAGAAAATATCATTCAGTGATAGAATTGTCCGGGGGATTGAAGCTGTAAAAGAAATTGTAGGAAAAGTTTGGGTATACATTTTATTAGGCATTGCAGTTGGTGCCGGTATTCATGGTTATGTACCGGAAAACTTCATGGCAGTCTTAATGGGTAAATCTGCCTGGTGGTCTGTTCCAGCAGCTGTATTATTAGGGGTTCCCATGTATTCAAACGCCGCAGGAATAATTCCAATTGTTCAGGCATTGCTTGAAAAGGGAGCATCTCTGGGAACCGTCCTTGCATTTATGATGAGTGTTATAGGGTTATCGCTTCCCGAAACAATAATTCTTAAAAAGGTTCTTAAGCTACCTTTGATATTTGCATTTGTTGGAATAGTAGCAACGGGAATAATTATTGTGGGATATTTTTTCAATTTAATTTATTAGGAAAGATTATGAATGTAAAAATTCTTGGTTCAGGATGTAAAAAGTGTATGGCACTTGAACAGAAAATCCGCGATATAGTCATTAAAAATAATATTGATGCCTCTGTTAAAAAAATAACTGATATCCAGGATATTATTAGCTATAAGATTTTAACGACGCCCGGACTTGTTATTAATGAAAAAGTAAAAAGTTCAGGCGTTATCCCAAAGGATGAACAGATTTTAACATGGTTAAAGGAGGAATTGAACAATGCGAACTAATATTTTTACAATATTACTCTTCATGGTAATTGTTAATTCAGCAATTGTATTAAGCCAATCAAATTCGAAAGAACAGACAGAAAAACCCAAAATCACTTTTGTAGAACTTGGATCTGTTAATTGTATACCCTGCAAACAAATGCAGCCTGTCATGAAATCAATTGAATCCAGATATGGTAGTCAGGTGAAAGTTATTTTCTATGACGTTTGGAAACCAGAACAAAAACAATACGCGCAAAAATATGGAATACAATTAATTCCGACTCAAGTGTTTCTCGATGTAAACGGTAAGGAAATCTTCAGGCATGAAGGATTTTATCCTGAAAAAGAAATTGATCAGTTATTAGTGAAGAAAGGATTAAAACCTATAAATAATAAAGGTTAATATGATCGATTCAATATTTTCCGGTTTATACTACGCAATGACAGGATCTGCCTGGCTTGCTATTCTGGCTTCCTTTGGCTGGGGTATATTGAGCATATTGCTTTCCCCCTGTCATCTATCAAGTATTCCGCTGATAATTGGATTTATTAGTTCACAAGGGAAGATAAGTATAAAAAGAACTTTTATTATCTCACTTATCTTTTCTACAGGAATCTTAATAACAATTGCAATGGTTGGCATAATTACTGCTTTTCTAGGTAGACTGATGGGCGATATAGGCAGCGCAGGAAATTATATTGTTGCGGTTATATTCTTTATCGTTGGTCTTTATCTTCTGGATATTATCAATTTCAATTGGAATGGTTTTGGTTTAAAACAAACTAAAACAAGTGGCTTATTTACAGTCCTCTTTCTGGGATTATTATTTGGTCTGGCTCTGGGTCCCTGCACCTTTGCATATATGGCACCTGTATTAGGGATTGTTTTTCAAACCGCCAGAACAAACTATTTCCTTTCCATAATATTTTTGGCAGCTTTTGGTTTGGGACATTGTGCTGTAATAGTGGGAGCCGGAACATTAACAGGAAAAGTGCAGAAATATCTTAACTGGAGTGAAGAATCCAAATCAATTTTATGGATTAGAAGAATTTGTGGAGTGTTAGTAATATTTGGCGGGATATATTTTTTAACAACAGCATAATACCTGAAAAAATAGATTAACCTTTAAATAATATGTTGGGTTTTATAAAGTAGATATTTCAGTAGCTGCAACCTGGAGCTTATTCAATTCCAACACAATTAAATCAATTTCGGATTCTGTAAATCCTTTTTCTTTAGCTGCCACCCCAAGTTTCCCAAAATAAGGTTCTCCACAGCTTATTCCGCATACTCCTTTTTTTATTAGATAATCAAGGGCTCCTGGCACACTTCTTAATATAAATTCAATTTCGTCATTCTTAGTTAATCTTATCATCATCTTCCATATTTTTTTTCTTTGAGGGTAAACTAAGAACCATCCCAACTACAGCACCATAAAGTGTTGATATATAGGGACTACCTGATATCGGACATGAACCGGTTCGGCATCCCACAAAATAATAATAACCAAAACCGAGCAATGCCCCTGCCAGAATAGCTGAAACAGATTTAATACTTATATATTGTTTAAAGTTCATAACTGTATCTATTGATATTTGTAATGTTTATGAGTTTATTAACTCTTCTATAATCGGTTCTTTTTCAAGTTCTTTAGAAATTGATATTGCCGCAACAGTTCCATCTGAAACTGCAGTTGTTATCTGCCTGAATTGTTTACTTATTACATCTCCAACTGCATATACATTTTCAAGATTCGTTTTCATATTGGAATCAGTTGCTATGTAACCCCATTTATCAAGTTCAAAATATTGTTTGATTTCGCTAATGTTAGGGATCATGCCGGCGAATATAAACACTCCATCGCAGTCAATTGACTTTAACTCATGTGTATTCAGGTTTTCAACTACTACCTCATTGACTGATGACCCATTCTTTATAAATTCTCTTGGTTCATGTTCGAACATAAAGCTGATCTTTGGGTCAGCAAAAACTTTTTCCTGAGCCAGCTTATTTGACTGCAGTTTATCGAATTGATGGACAATTGTAATCTTAGAGGCAAACTTTGAAATGAAAAGTGATTCCTCGATAGCTGAATTTCCTCCACCAATTACAACAACATGTTTCCCTTCATAGAACTTGGCATCACACGTGGCGCAATAAGAAATTCCTTGTCCTTTATATTCAAGTTCGCCCTTAACATTTAAAGGTCTTGGAGAGGAACCAGTGGCTATAATTATTTTCTTTGCATGAATAGTTTCAATACCATCAACAACTACAAATCTGTTTATCAAATCTGATTTGGTTATATCAACTGCCAGCCTGAATTCTGATCCTGCAGCTTTTGCCTGCTCAGCCATCTGATGCATAAGCATATAACCTGAAATAGGTTCAGAGAATCCGGGGTAGTTGCTAACAAGATGAGTCACCTTTACCTGTCCACCTGGTAGGTCCTTATCAACCAAAATAGTTTTTAGCTTTGCCTGGGCAGTATAAATAGCGGCAGCTAAACCTGCAGGTCCGCCCCCAATAATTAATACATCACATTCCGTTGAATAAGGTTCAATTTTATTTTTAAGTTCAGCAGCTCTATCCGGAGAAATAAGTAATTCAAGATTCTTTTCAATATCTGATCTTTTTATTCCTCCGGTTAACCTGTTGCCAATTATTTCTCCATTATTATAGAATAGAAGAGTTGGGGAGGATGAAACTCCTAATGATATCGCTAATTCTTTATTTTCCTGTCTGAATATTTTAATAAATTTAATGTCGTCACTATATATTTCACTTAAGGATTCAAATTTAGTGGCTAAAGCTTCACAAGGAGGACATTCTGTTGAGTAAAAATCAACAATAACTTTTCCCCCGTTTAATACTACATCTTTAAATTCAGTTGCGTTTATATATTGAATCTTGTCAGACATTAATTTAACTCCTTATTGTAAAAATATGATATCCCCATACCGATAAGTTCTTTAATAGGGCGGCAGTCAGGAGATTGTATTTTCCCTGTTTTGTTTGAAGCAATTGCAGCACACCCGCCGCCGCATGCTAGCTGCAGACTGCATTCCCTGCATTTTTTTATTGTAGTTACATCCCGCTCTTCCCATTGTGCTATTTTCTCTTTCTCAAGTTTTATATCGGGATAAAATGTCCCCAGTGCTGATCCCGGTTTGCCTACTGTCGCTGTGCAGGAATAAATATTCCCGGTATAATCAAAAGCCCATTCTGTTTTAGTCCCGGGGCATGAATCAAAAAGCGGGGAAGGGAGTTCGCCATTCTCATACAGGAATTTAGAAATTGAAAAAGCAGGTCTGTGAAATTCAATTATCTCAGGATATTGTTTAATAAGCTTATAAATAGTTTCGTAAAATTCTAATCTTGAAAAGAGTTTACTGTTACCAGACTGGCAGTAGTGGAGTTCATAATTTCGTCCTAGCTGAGTTTTGAATAATGGATTTTTTGTCCAGCCTTTCTTTATTGTGTATCTTGCTAATTCAACTAATCCATAGATATTCTCTTTATCAATTACTACTCTGAGATTAATAGTAAGATTATTTGATAAAGCCAGATCAATTCCTTCAACTATTTTATAGAAAGTTGGATTGCCGCCTCTTAGAGGGCGTCTCTGATTGTGTAATTCATCCGCACCATCAAGAGTAACCTGTATCTCTCTGATATTTTTAGATTTTAATATATCCATGTATTCAATAAGAGAATAACCATTAGTAACAATTGCAATATCAATATTGAATAATTCTGCCTGTTCAAGAAAGTACTTTACTACTTCCTTATTCTTAGTTCCGGTTAGCAGCGGCTCTCCGCCAAAAAGTGTTATGTATTTCTTTCTGTTACTGAATTCTTTTTTAACATACTTGAAAAAGGAATCAATAATTTCCAGCGACGGGGATTTAGCTTCATTGTCGTAACCCACCTGGTAACAATAACTGCAGTCGAAATTGCAGGAATACCAGGGGACAAAAAAGATCTGGAGTTCATCGCTGTCTCTTGTTTCAGTAAACTCCAGATACTTTTCGATATAAAGTTTCTTTTCCGCCTGTTCATCAGCCAGGTACCCTTTTTCAAGATACTCATCAACATTCGTATAATTTCCTGCGAGTATCTCGGCTCCTTTTGCCGCATCCAGAATATCCGCATTTCCAGTAAGAAGGTTTACTATATAATAGGAATCCGAATCTTTGATATTTGAAAAGATGTTATATTTTGAAAAGTACATTGCATTCCTGGTTTTTATAAAGTTTGATGCTAATTGAATAAATAAGGTTCCGGCTTATACCGGATTAAAAGAAAAGAGCCGGGTATTTGATCCCCGGCTCTTAAAGGATAATGATTAATCGTGGCAGCCGGCAACGTTCTTAGATATCTTTGCACAGCATTGTGCAACTTTCTTTGATGTAACCTGCTCTTTGCGGATTAATGATTTCATGGTTTTCTCCTTTGTTGATTTAGTTTATCCTTTGTTGATTTAGTTTATCCTTTGCAGCTGCAGCATGCAGCTTTTTTACCATAGATGGTAAAACTTGAAACTTCAATTTTGCCTTTGGAATATGGCTGGCTTTCCTCCAGAATCTGTATATCTGAAAATCCTGCCTCAGAAAGAATATTAAGATATTCATCCTTTCTGATTGCTCCAGCCCAGCATTCTGAAACTGCTACAGGATCGTTCTTAAATTCTTCCGGGACATCTTCTGTGGAATAAATATCACTTACAACAAACCTTCCGCCTTTCTTCAATACACGGTGGATTTCATTCCATACAGCCGCTTTATCAGATGCATGGTTTATTGTACAGTTTGAAATAAGCAGATCAGCTAACTTGGAGGGAAGTTTTAGAGATTCCAGTTCAGATTTAATAAACTGAACATTTGATACACTTAGTTTGGTAGCATTCTTTTGTGCTTTATCAATCATTCCGTCAGATATATCAAGTCCATAAGCCAATCCCTTTTCACCTACAGCCTGAGCCATTCTTATTACATCATTTCCACGTCCACATCCAAGATCCACACAAATTTCTCCTGGTTGTGGTTCGCTGAAGTTTATTGCTCCTCCGCATGAAAGGCAGCAGGTATCTTCTGCCAATTTACTGTATCGTACGTTAATCTCTGAAGTATCCATTATGTTCCTATAGTATTCTAATTATGTCTTAATTGTGAGATGTCTCATAAAAAAAAAGGATTCATAATAGTACAACAAATTATGATGACAATTATTCAGTATTTATTGCAAATAACTTCAGTGTATTCAAATATATTTAGTATTTTTAACATATTAATTTGAATCCAAATATAAATTACAGCATCAAAACAGATGGATGAAAAAATATTAATTGAACAGGCTCAGGCCGGAGATAAGAATGCCCTGCTTCAACTCATTAAACTTTATGAACAGACGGTATACAATTTTTCTTTTAAGATATGCCGGAATAAAGAACGCGCCGAAAATACAATGCAGGAAACATTCCTTAGTATGTTGAAAAACCTTAACCAGTTTAAGGGTGATTCTAAATTGTCTACCTGGCTTTATACAGTTGTATCAAACCATTGTTTAATGGCAGCACGTTCAGAATCAAAGCGGCAATATGAGTCTTTGGAGGATGATGATAATTTAATTGACGAGAAGAAATTAACAGACTGGAGAATAACTCCCGATATGGCAGCTGAGAATAATGAACTAAAAGCTCAACTTGATGATGCAATTCAAAAGCTGGACCCGGAATACAGAATAATATTCCTATTAAGGGATGTCGAAGGTTTCTCCACTGAAGAAACTGCTAAAATAAGTAACCTTTCTGTGCCTGCTGTTAAATCAAGGCTGCACAGAGCACGCGCATTTTTAAGGAATGAATTAAATGACAGATTTGACCATGAATAAAAATGATGTATCCTGTAAGGAAGTGATGTCGCATATCTGTGACAGTCTTGGAGAGGAGCTAAACTCTCCCAAATGTCAGGCAATCAGAAGTCATCTTGAGAGCTGTGAAAACTGCCGCCACTACTTTGACTCAGTTGGAACAACAATCGAATTCTATAAAAAATATAATGTTGAAGTTTCTGACGATGCACATAAACGGCTCCTAGATTTCCTAGACCTAAAAGAATGACCTGTCATTCCCGCGAAGAGAATACCCTGACCTGTTGAGGCAGAAATCCATTATTCCACTCCAATAATCCATTCCTCCATTCTTCTGAATCCTTTTTGTCTTAAATTACATCTTATCATAAAACATTCAATATCTTAAAATTATGACCAGTATGAACAATAAAATGTGGAATGAAAGATATTCTTCCGCTGAATATGCCTACGGAGTAAATCCTAATCTTTTCTTCAAAGAACAGCTTGATAAATTAAACCCGGGCAAAATACTTATGTTAGGAGAAGGTGAAGGAAGAAATGGAGTTTATGCTGCTAAAAACAAATGGATTGTTGATGCAGTTGATTACAGTGAACAAGCCCGGGTAAAAGCCTTAAAACTGGCTTCACTGGAAAATGTTGCGATAAATTATACCATTGATAACCTCACTTTATTCTCTCCATCTAAAGAATTTTATGACGCAATAGGGGTTATTTTTGTGCATCTGGACAAAAATGAAAGATCGATTATATTTCCCCATGCAATCGGGTCTTTAAAAGAAAAATGGCATAATAATTATTGAAGTCTTCTCTAAAAAAGTCCCTCTAAATTATAAAGGCGGACCTAGAGATCAGGGACTTCTTTATGATATAGATACTATGAAAGAATTATTTAAAAGACTTAAACCAATCATACTCGAAGAAAAAACTACTGAAATATCTGAGGGCGAATACCACAAGGGTGAAGCAATAGTTATCCGTTTCGTAGGCAAGAAGATAAGTTAATATTTATAATAAAATAATTGGAGTAATTCTATGAAAAAGAATTTAGGTAGTGTTGATCGCAAAATCCGTATAGTAGCAGGTGTAGTTTTGTTAGCTGTTGGATTAATTTCTCAAAGCTGGTGGGGACTTATCGGACTTGTCCCTCTATTAACCGCAGGCATAAATTTCTGCCCTCTGTATACAGTTCTTGGTTTTTCCACTATTAAAAAGTAATGTGTAATTAAAAAGGCTGCCTGATCGGGCAGCATTAACAAAATTACAGAACCATAAATTAAAATTGAAAGGGGAGTTTATTTTCAGGATATTTGCCGGAATAAAATTATGTAGTAATGGAAAAAGTAAATCCGGTTATTTTAACTGCTAAAGAACTTGTAGTTCATTATGGAGACCAGGTTGTCCTTGATAAGGCATCCCTGTCCGTACACGAAGAGGACCGTATTGGTCTTGTTGGAAGAAATGGAGCAGGAAAATCAACTTTCCTTAAAATTATTTCCGGCATACTGGAACCAGATTCAGGTGAGGTGGCAAAACGCAAAGATCTTGTAATAGGTTTTCTTTCACAGGAGTTTACCCTTAATGAAGAAAAAACTGTTTATGAAAATGTCCTTGAGGGTGCTCAGGAGATTCTTTTATTATTAAAAGAATATGAAGAACTAAATTATGAAAATCCTCGCAAGCATATATTGGAAGAAAGGATAATCCATAAAGAAGGGTGGGATCTTGAAAGGAAAATCGGGATATTACTTAGCTCGCTTCATGCCCCTGCACCCGATAGAATTGTTAGTACATTATCAGGTGGAGAGAAAAGAAGGACAGCATTGTGCAGATCGCTAATTTCACATCCGGATCTTTTAATCCTTGATGAACCAACTAATCATCTTGATACTAATTCAATTGAATGGATTGAAAATTTCCTAGCCGGGTATAAAGGAACCTGCATTTTTGTAACACATGACCGTTACTTCCTTGACAGGATAGCCAACAGAATTGTTGAATTGTCAAATGGTGTTTTCTATTCACATACCGGTAACTATACTGATTATCTGATAAATAAATCAGAAAGACGGACAATTAAAGAAATTGAGGAGCAGAAAAGACAAAACTTTTTACGCAGAGAACTTGAATGGGTTGTAAGAGGTCCACGGGCTAGAAGAACCAAAGCCAAAAGTCGTCTCGATAATTATTATGAAGTACTTGCTGAAAAGAATACGGAAATTGAATTAGATGTAGATCTTATAATCCCTCCTTCTGAACCTCTTGGTAAAAAAATCCTTGACCTTATTAACACCGGATATGAGATAGGGGGAAAATTATTATTCAAGGACTTTAACTTTAATTTTAATACGGGTCGTAAATTAGGTGTTATAGGAAATAATGGAATCGGAAAAACAACATTACTAAGAATTTTAATTGGTGAAATATTCCCTAAATGGGGCAAGATCGATACAGGGGGAAAAACTGAGTTTAATTATGTAGACCAGGCAAGATTGCTGCTGAATGATGAAGATACTGTAGTTGAAGCCATCGGCGAAGGAAATGAAACTATTAAGTTTGGCAAACATCAAATTAAGATATGGACGTATCTGCGCCGGTTTCTGTTTGAAGATGACAGATTGAATACTAAAGTGGGCAAGCTATCGGGCGGTGAAAGAAGCAGACTCACACTTGCAAAAATATTAAAAAACGGCGGTAACTTTCTTTTACTTGATGAGCCCACAAATGATTTGGACCTTCCTACATTAAGAGTGCTGGAGGAAGCGATCCTCGGTTTTAAGGGATGTGTTGTGGTAGTAAGCCATGACAGATATTTCCTTAACAGGATCTGCAATGGTATTCTGGCATTTGAAGGTGATTCAAAGATTTATTTCAGTGAAGGGAATTATGACTATTATATTGAAAAAAGAAATGCACGGTTCAAAAACCAACCCGATGAGGAAAAGAAATTAAAAAAAGAAGATTCCAGGTTAAAAGAAAAAACCAGGAAACTCAGTTGGAAAGAGCAAAAGGAACTAGACGGTATTGAGGAGAATATTATGAAAACAGAAGAAGAAGTAGAAAGAATTGAAAACCTGTTCTCACTCCCTGATTTTTATAAAACCTATGCACTCCAAATAAACCAGCTAACTTTAGAACTTGAATCGGAAAAGAAAAAAGTAAAACTACTTTATGAGCGATGGGAGGAACTTGAAAAGTTAAAAGTATAAAGTTCTGAAGAAGTTACTATTACGCTTTTCACTTAATTTCAGTTATAATTAAATCTTACAAACAAGAGCCTCTGATTTTAACTTTAACTTTTCAACGTTTGACTTTCTTCAGGGCGTTTCTCGTGATCCATATGGTAAATGTATCTTGGAAATTGATGAGGGAGACGAATTATTTTATAAACAAGCACACCTGTTGAAAGCCTATCATACCATGAAGATAATGGCCAGCCGAAATGCACATGGATCTTAATATCTTCAGGAACTTCGTATTCAACTATAGCCAGTAATGCCTCAATCATTCCGAACATTTCTGCTCTCTGTGGAACCTGTAACCAGAAATGATTTGGTCCTAATTTTTCAGGAGTCTCTATCCTCGGTTTGTAAAAACTCACATAGATGTTTTTCTTTCCAATAATTTCTTCCTTCTCCTCATGGAACCGCTTAAAGACAAGGTGAACTTCATTTGAATCCATATCAATTATCGAAAATACGACATCCATTGGATTATCACTGAGTTTTATAACCGGAATCTCAGGGGATCTTTTTTTAGCTATCCTTAATCCGAAAATCACAAAGGCAGTTGCAAGTATAAACCACAGGAGTGTTCCATAGGGTCTGTGTACAACTATATAAACGAAAGTGCTGAATAAAATCGCAAATAGAATGGCAGTACCGCCACGGGAAGTATGATATGTAATTTCTTTAGTACCTTTTGAATACCTGTAAACAAGTATAGAAAATATATTTATACAAAAACTTGCTACAAGACCCACTGCATACATTTCAGCAAGAACTGCCTGGCTGCCGCTTGTGATAGTTAAAATAAAAGAATAAAAACATGCATTCAGGATATGAATCCTGTAATAAGACTGCCTTTTGTTTAGTTTTATAAGCCAGTGGTAGCCATATTTTTCAACAACCTTCTCAATCAATTCTGAAGAAGCAACCATAGCAGTATTTACAGCCATTATAAGTGTGATACATGCAAGGATTGCCACGGCAATTCCGAAAAGAGGACCCATAATAGATTGTGCAAACTGAGGAATAAGATCTGTTTCATGCTTGTTGATATCAACTTTTGAAGATAACGCGAACAAAGCAATTAATGGTGTAACTATTCCAACTGTCACAGCAAGGAAAACATATGATTTCCTTGTTTCATGCCAGGACTTTGTAAGTGAAGCGGTCTGCAACACAGACTCCACTCCTGAATAAGCAAGTATACAGCTCCCTATCCCAATTATAATATTTGAATAAGCGCCGAAAATAGAATGTTCTGAAACATCCCTCCAGAACTCAGTCGCACTCTCGGCAATCCTTGAAAATGAATGAGCATCAAGGTTTATGATACCCCCGGTTATCAGGTTCAAAAGAACAAAAGTTGCCAGGATAAAAATGTAAAAAGTAAACCTGGCATTCTCTTTAATACCGAGAATATTTAAACCAGCAATACTCCAAACCACAAAGAAGTCTATAAAAAATTTAGCCGCTGGTCCCATATTAATAAAAGCTGTTCCATTCTGTACGGCACTAACAGTTGAAATTGTTGCTGTAAGAACATAATCCACAAGAATTGATGAAATAGCGATAAACGAAATACTGGGTCCTAGAACAAGGTAAGAAAAGGAATAAACTCCTCCTCCTTTAATATTATTCGCCTCAAGAATTTCAGAAATTTCCACCATCCTTGTTGAAAGGAACCGGATCAGGAGTGAGGTAAGGGCTATATAGATAATTGCTTTAATTCCAATAAATCTATATGCTTCAAAAGGAGCATAATAAACTGAAGTTACTTCGTCCATCAGTGTAATAATCCCAACCGCAAACCAGGTTAACCACCACCGACCCCCTTCAAGGAAACTAAGGTAGTTCTTTTTCTTCATTACAAAAATGAATACTCCGACCAGGGCTACATTTAAAACAGTATAAATAAGGGTTGACATGGGAGGATTATTTATGTTTCAATTTATTGGTTGTCAAAAATTCTATATTGCAAAACATTTAACATAAATTATTGTCTGATTCAAAACAAATCTATTTTTGACTAAAAATGTGGTTATTCAAATAAATTATTGAATGTTTTTTTCAAATTAAATTATATTTCATAATCAAAAAGGTAGTTTTTTATTGATTCCTTATAAAATTCGAAGTCATAATTAAAATGAAAACATATATTTCGATGCTGAGGGGTATAAATGTAACCGGACATAATATGATAAGTATGGTTGATCTTAAAAAGCTGTATGAATCAATGGGAATGATCAATGTAAGAACTTATGTTCAAAGCGGTAATGTTCTGTTTGAAAGCAAACCAAAAGATGAATCCAAACTGTCAGCTAAAATTGAATCACAGATAATGAAAATTTTTGGATATGAAGTGTCAGTTATTATCAGGAGTGTAGAAGACCTTAAACGGATATTAAGTAATAATCCCTTCCTGAAAAAAAAGGATGTTGATATTTCTAAACTTTACGTGACATTTCTAAAAAATACACCTTCGACTGAACTATTAAGTAAACCAGATCGTGCTTTAAGCCAGACGGATGAATTCATTACTGGTGAATGTGAAATATTCTTGTATTGTCCCGGAGGTTATGGGAATACCAAACTTTCCAACAATTATTTTGAAAGGAAACTGAAAGTTGCTGCCACGACCCGGAACTGGAATTCAGTAAATGCGATATTTAACTTGGCAATAAATTCTTAAATCCCTTTATAGTGATATTTTCTTTGATCGATCAATAAGTATGATTATTTTTATTGCCAGGTGTATTACAATTATTAGAATTTAAACTATGCATAGTTCGGGAATAAGTTGGCGATATTATCTGTTGTTGTTGGTTCCAGCAATTTGGGTAAGCTTGGTAGGATGCAATGCTTCTACAGGTTCCAGGAAAACTGTAAAATTTGAAGTGGTGTTAGCAAAAAATCTTTCTTCAGGTAATGTCTTTCTCTCCGGCAATAATAAAATTCTTGGCAATTGGGAAGCGGCTGCTGTCAAAATGGACAGGCAATCTGATTCTGTCTGGACCAAATCAATTTCATTTAAAGAAGGAGAAAAACTTGAATTTAAAGTAACTCCGGGAAATTGGAAAGCTGAAGCAGCAAATGCCGATGGTTGGATTTTTGACAATATATTACTGACTGTTAACAATGATACTACTGTGCGGATATATGTCGAAAACTGGAAGAATAATCTTTATTTCAGAAATATTAAACCTTTCTATTTGTATGGAAAAGACCGGAGCATTAAACTCATAAATAACTGGAAGTATCATGAGGGCGATAATCTTAATTGGGGCAGTGAAAATGTTAGTGATACCTTATGGGAAACAGTAAGTTCAGATCTATTGGTAGAAAATTTACCTAAAGCAGGATGGAATAACGTTGGATGGTTTAGGACACATTTTCATGTTGATTCGACCCTCTGGAATAGAACTATTGCTTTTTCTATGTATGAATTAGGTGCATCAGAGATTTATTATGATGGGAAACTAATTTATTCCTTTGGGAAAATTGGGAATTCTGAATCAGATTTTACCCCTTCAGCTAAGTCTATCTGGCAGGAAATTAAACTTGATGCAAAACCAGATCAGATTATCGCTGTAAGATATGCCAACTATAACTGGAAAACAGAATCAGAGCTCGGGTATAGCCCCGGGTTTGCAATTTTGCTTATGAATCTGAACTCAGCATTCAATACAATGAATGATGTCAGATCTAATACAATTCATCAAATGGTGTTCACTCTTATTCCCTTAATTCTTTTTTCCCTTCATTTCTTCTTGTTTATATTTTTCAGAAAACAGAAACAGAATTTATATTATGCAGTATGTCTTCTTGGATTTGCAGGTTTAACTTATTTCAACTACGAACAAAATGTAATAGCAGATTCCGGTATAATAATTTTCTTTTCAAAACTCAACGGACTAAGCGGGGCTGTTGCAATATTTTTCGGATTGCTAACTTTATATCAGATCAATTACAACAAACTTCCTAAGAGATGGATAGTCCCCTTGCTCCTTTTTCTGGCAATGTCTTTTGCAGGCTTTTTTAATATATCACCTAATACCATTTCCACTGCTATTTATTTTTTCTTTGGATTAACTGTAATTGAGGGTATAGTAGCTGCATTCAGTAAGCGCACAATAAATTATAAAGGCAATTGGATTATACTCATGGGTTTTGTAGTGATGAATATTTTTATAATCCTGCAGCTGCTAATCGACTTTTCTTTTGTTAGTGATTTCTTTGGGATAAATCAGGTTTATGTATATGGAATGTTGGGTCTGGTTATTTCAATGTCCCTCTATCTATCATATAATTTTGCGTATGTAAATAAAGATCTTGAATCTCAACTAAACAAAGTAAAGGTATTATCGGAAAAAGCTATCGAACAGGAACGTATAGCTGCTGGTCTTGAAGTAGAACGAAGACTCATTGAAGCCGAGAATCTTAGGAAGACTAACGAACTTAATTCTGCCCGAGATTTACAATTATCCCTGCTGCCTAAACAGTTACCATTAACAGATGATCTTGACATAGCATGTTTTATGAAAACCGCTACTGAAGTCGGAGGTGACTATTATGATTTCCATGTCTCTGAAGACAATACACTAACTGCTGTCATCGGTGATGCGACAGGTCATGGACTAAAGGCGGGCAACATGGTCATCCTGGCTAAGGGATTGTTTAACACTTTAGCACACGAACCGGATCTGTTAAATATAATGAATTCATTTAACCGGGCAATTAAGCAAATGAATCTTTATATGCTAACTATGTGTATGTCACTGATAAGGATCAGGAATAATCAAATAGAATACAGCTCTGCAGGAATGCCCCCACTTCATATTTATAGGAAAAGTACGGGTAAAATTGAACAACTTCTACTTAAAGGGATGCCACTGGGTGCCTTTTATGATTTCCCTTACAAGAAAATGACAACTGATATTTGCAAGGATGATGTATTGCTTATTATGAGTGATGGTCTGACTGAATTGTTTAATGCGCAAAATGAAACTTACGGGATGGACAAAGTTATTGAATCATTAAGATTATCAGCAGAGAAATCTGCCGAAGAAATTATTAAACATATCTTTAATGATAGCTCATCCTGGTCGGGAGATACCCGGTTGGCTGATGACCTTACAATTTTAGTTATTAAAATCAAAGAATAATTCAATTATTATTTATTTTGGACACTCAAGGATAAACAATATCTTTATTATTCTAATAAAAATGAATTTAAGTGAAGTTTCAGTATAATCCCCCTGTCATTATTAAAAAAATATTTCCTTCATTTAGATGGGAAAGTCAGGTAGAGAAAATACTTCTTACTTTCGACGACGGACCTGTTCCCGGTCTGACTGAAAAAATATTGAAGAAACTTGAGGAATATAATATAAAGGGGTTATTCTTCTGTGTAGGAAGCAATGTTAGAAAATACCCTTCTCTGGTTCAGGAAATTATTAATGAGGGACATACAATCGGAAACCACACTTATAATCATACTAATTTAACATCCCCTGACTTTAATCCCATTGTTGAAATCGATGGGTTAAACCGATTTGTTTATGATAAATTTGGATTCGAAATAAGATACTTCAGACCACCGCATGGCAGATTTAATCTTTATACAAATAAAATTCTTAAAGAAAGAAATATGGTCAATGTAATGTGGTCATTACTAACTTATGATTTCAAAGGGGATTTATCGAAAGTAAAAATGTCGGTTTCCTGGTGTCTGCATAACAATTCCATTATTGTATTGCATGATAATCTAAAATCAGGAAATATTCTTTCAGAATCAATTGACTATATAACAAGAGAAGTCGAACGGAAAGGTTTCTCATTTGGCGAACCTGTAGAATGCCTGAACTGATTTTTATAATTATTATTTGTTTCTACTTCTCCTTCCTGGTATTAATTACAATTGGATTAAGGAAAAAATTCAGTTGTATCAAATCTGATACATTCCCGCCGGTTACAATAATTGTTGCAGCAAGAAATGAAGAAAAGAATATCGGGACTTGTTTGGAATCTCTTAACTTGCTAAAATATTCTGAAGGTAAACTGGAAATTATTATTGTTGATGATTACTCTGAAGATAATACAGGAAAGATAATAGATGAATTTATTAAAGATAAACCACGATTCAGGAAAATATATCCGGATGAAAAATCAGGTCTTTTAGGGAAAGTAAATTCAGTTGCATCTGCTGTTAAACAAGCAAAGGGAGAAATTATACTTTTGACCGACGCAGATTGTACTGTCCCTTCAACCTGGGCTGAAACAGTTGTATCATATTATCAGAATAATGTTGGTATGGTTAATGGATTTACTGTGCTGAACAATGATAATATTTTTTCAGGTATACAATCGGTAGATCTGGTATTCCTTTTATCAACTGCGGCAGGAACAATAAACCTGAATTATCCTATAAGTTGTATCGGAAACAATATGTCTTTCAGGAAAGAAGCTTATATGGAAACCGGCGGATATGAAAAACTTCCGTTCAGCGTTACCGAAGATTTTATGCTTATGAAGGGTGTAGCAGAATTAAAAAGATATAAAATAATTTATCCACTGGATAGAAAAGCAGTTGTGGTATCAAAGGTCTGCCCAGATCTGAATGAATTAATAAAACAGAAGAAAAGATGGGGAAGGGGGGGATTTGATGCTCCTTTTGGGGGAATGATAATTATGGGGACAGCCTTTCTTACCAATCTGATGATACTTCTTAGTCCTTTATTTTTCTCTACTGTATGGTTATATTTGGCGGTCTTTAAAATAATGGCTGATTATTTTTTTCTTCATCCGGTTCATAATGAATTAGGTACCAGGCTCCGGGTGAAATATTTTGTTTACTTTCAGATCTATTTTATTCTATACACAGTAATTCTTCCGCTGATATTATTATTCAGCAGGAAAATAAGCTGGAAGGGAAGAAATTATTAATGCTCCTTTTATGTAATTATTATTTAACATACAGATGCAATGCTTATTGTGAATTTTGCCATTTTGGTATGCGTGAGAACTTCTCTTCATCTCCCTATGCCAGGTTGGAAGACTTCAAATCTAATGTATCGCAGATTGCAAAGCTTGGTGTTAAATTTATAGACCTCACGGGGGGTGAACCATTGCTGCACAAGGATGTTCATCTTATGGCTGAGTATGCCAAAAGTCTGAACATGCAGACAAGTATAACTACCAATGGGCTTCTTTATCCCAAATTTGCAGAGAAGCTTGCGGGAAATATTAACCTTCTACATTTCTCTCTTGATTCCCCTGATGAAGAAGAACATAACCGGATAAGAAAGGTTGATTGTTACAATTCAGTCTTGAAAAGTCTCGACATAAGTAAGTCATTTGGTGAATATCCAGACATCCTTTTTACTGTTACCAATGAAACGTATAAAAAACTTCCCCGGATGCATGAATTTGCCGCTAATCGTGATCTTGTTCTTATGGTAAACCCGGTATTTTCTTATTTCGGCAATCCCGGACTAAGTGATGAAGCAATTGATTTCGTTGATAGTTACTGCAACGGGAAATTAGATATATATTTGAATAAAGGATTTATGAAACTGCGGAAGAATGGAGGTAATGATATAAAACATCCTTTATGCAAAGCAGTTTCAAGAGTTGTTGTTATATCACCTATGAACGAAATAATTCTTCCTTGCTACCATTTTGCTAATGATAAAATTCTTATTAACAGTCCGATAAAAGAGATAAGAGAATCCATAAAAATTAAAGAATTCATGAACATGGAAGGAAGGTTTGATTTCTGCCAGGGATGCACTGTTAATTGTTACTTCGAACCCTCGTTTGCATTTCCGACAAGTTATTATGCATTTGCAAGTCTGACATCTAAATTTAAGTATGGATTTAATAAACTGGTAAAACAGAAAATTAAAAAAAGATTACATAAGAATAAGAATTAAACAGAATTCAATGAGTCTAGTCTAAAAATAGTATTTATATAAAAAATGTATTTAGGAAACCTATAAAAACGAATGGATTCCCGCCTTCGCGGGAATGACAATCAAGATTTATAGATTTTTAGAGTGAACTCTTCAATAATTAAAAATATAATTGGTAAAGATGGACATTAAAGAAACGACCCCCTTGCTTATTCTACCATGGCGGAAAATGTTCGGATTTTTTATTATCTCATTATTTTTATTAAACACCACTTTTGCGCAGGATAAGGTAGAATGGTTCCCTTCAAGTTTAAATATCAAACCATTTGCGGCTAATTTTCTTGAACCGAAGCAGGGTTTCGCATTTATGCAGGGCGAAAGTAAGTTAAGACTGGATATAAGTACTTCAGAGGATTTTTACCGGAAGGAAGATGGAAATACAATACTTTCCTTTGGCGGAGATCTGTTTACTTATACAAGACTCAGGGCTGAAAGTAATTTCCATTTCCCGGTAGAAGCAATTGACTATTTATTTGGTTTCAATGGAGGGTACAAAATTACCAATCAATTTGAGGAATACGGATTCAGACTCAGATTTAGCCATATCAGCGCTCATTTTGTAGACGGTAAGTATGATAAGTCAATTAATAATTGGAGAGACGGGGATCTGCCGCGGGTATACAGCAGGGAATTTCTTGAGCTGATGCCTTTCTACAAATATAGAGATTTAAGAACTTATGTGGGTATTACTTATCTTATCCATGTAACACCTGATGATATTGGCAGAGGAATTTACCAGGCAGGGTTTGAATATTATATGAACTGGATAAATTCAGCTATATTTGTGCCTTACGTTGCTTACGATTTTAAATTAGATAAAATCGGAACATTCACCGGTAATAATATTATAACTGCCGGTGTTAAATTGGGCAAACCTTTCGGGAAAGGATTTACGCTTTCTTATTCTTATTTTTCAGGCAAAAGTGTGCAGGGGGAATATTATGATAGAAATGAAAATTATTCAACTTTAGGATTTAACCTGGACTTGTAATGTCAGATCAGATAGAAAATCAGGAATTTGAAACTCCGGTAGAATATACAAGGAAGAAAGATAATTATATTCTTCATATCGGACTTTTTATTCTTACCGTAATTACAACAATATTTGCGGGCGTTCAATGGACTACCGGAGTTATGGAAGGACCTTATGAGTTCGTGATGCTGAAAAGCGGACTTCTTTATTCCGCATCTATTATTTTTATAATAGGCTGCCACGAATTCGGACATTATTTTGCTGCAAGGATCCATAAGGTTGACGCAACTCTTCCTTTCTTTATTCCTTTTCCGCCGATACCGATGTTTCTGAATTTTGGAACGATGGGAGCGGTTATAAAAACACGTTCACCAATTCCCTCAAAAAAAGTAATGTTTGATATTGGTATTGCCGGTCCTTTATCAGGTTTTGTAGCTTGTCTTATTGTATTGGTAACGGGATTTCTAACGCTTCCCGATGTTAATTATTTGCTTAAAATTCATCCTGATTTCTTTTCACCTGATTATGGCAAAAATGGAATAGAATTATTCTTTGGGAATACACTTCTGTTCTCATCTCTAAAAACAATATTTATCTCAAAGGCACAATTCTTTCCGCCAATGTCAGAAATATATCACTATCCATTATTATGTGTAGGATGGTTCGGAATGTTTATTACCGCGATGAATATGTTACCGGTAGGACAGTTGGATGGCGGGCATATTAGTTACACAATGTTTGGTGAGAAAAAGAGTTATAATTTTGCATTTATAACTGTTAGTCTATTGTTTATTTCAGGTTTCCTTGCACTTATACATCTTATTTTAATTTATTTTGGATTTGAGTACGCAGGTTTAACCAGATATCTTGAAATGGGGTGGCTTGGTTGGTTAATCTGGGGTTTAATTCTACGTTTTGTAATTAAGTTGAAACATCCTCCGATTTATGACAATTCTAAACTCAATACTTTCAGAATGGTTCTAGGTTATTTAAGTTACATCATCTTAATAATTTCTTTTTCTCCTGTTCCTTTTAGCGGACCGGGTATATAATTTTACCTTGTCAGATTTAACGTATAGAATAATATTTATTATATGAAAAAATACCTTATCTTCTTAATTCCTTTATTTATATGGGGATGCAGCAAAAAATTCGGCGATGTTATTGACCCTGTGACTTCAAATTACCAGGTAATAAATGTTACTTCTTTCCCAGATACAACTTATAAGACAGGGGATTCAGTTTTTACATTTAGTATATCCTTAAATAGTTCATTGGGAATAAATTCGATTTTCTTTAATGTTATTGATCCGGACGGTAATACTCTAAATGATTCACCTGTAGCATTATTTGATGACGGAAAACCTGCTCATGGAGACGCTGCTCAAAATGACAATATATTTTCGAATAGATTTCCATTCAGTCAAAGTTACGTAAACGGGAAATACTCTATTAAATATTACATTAATGATAATAATGGTACAAGTCTGGCAGCAGTGCATAATTTCATTTATAATAATAATCAAACCGATTTCCCACCGATAGTTTCAAACCTGATTGCACCGGATACTTTAACTCAACAGGACACAAGCTATGTGTATATAGTTGTTACAATAGCTGCATTTGATTCAAATGGCGCCAAAGATATTCGGATGGTTTATTATAATTCATTCCTGCCGGATGGGACACCATCAAAACAAAATCCTATTGTTATGTACGATGATGGGAGTTCAGATCATGGTGATGCAGTTGCCGGAGACGGAATCTATTCAGTAATAGTGCAGCTTCCTCCTAAGAATGTGTCTGCTGTTCCCTCTGGTACATTTAGGTGGGAATTCCAGGCGCTCGACCGTGAAGGTATTCTAAGTAATAAAATCATTCATAACGTTGTAATTAAATGATAAAATATATATTGACCGGACTGCTTATTTCATTTAATATAATTTCCGCACAAATCAAACCGGGTAATTTTTATCTGGCAGGTGAAAAGAAATTAAATAAGATTGTTTCCGAGAACCCCGCAAGCAATAGCATAAGTGATATTATAACAATTGGTGATACGGTTTGGATTGGAACTAATGCAGGAGTTAGTTTAAGCACTGACAGGGGAAGTAATTGGACGAATTTCAATAATACTCCGGCATTCGGTACTGAAAGTGAGTCCGCGATTGCTTATGACAAAGGAGTATTCTGGGCTTCAACTGCACATTCAACAGAACAAAATGGAACTTCTTATCCTGAAGGAAGCGGGTTAAGATATACAACAAACAGTGGACTCACATGGACAACTATTCCGGAACCTGTAGATGCTTCCGGAGACTCGTCAGTTACTTATGGTAACAATCACCTTAGGGCTGTTCCGGTTACTGTTAAAATCCAAAACCTAATTTATGATATTGCAATTACTCATACACAAGATGGCAAACCAGTAGTTTGGATTGCAACATTTGCAGGCGGCTTGAGGAGAAGTTTTGATATGGGGTTAACCTGGCAGCGTGTGGTTATTCCTCCGGATAATCTTAATTCAATAAAACCAACTGATAATCTTAATTTCTGCCTGTCACCGGTTGGAGGTAAAATCTGCAGTGATAATAATCTTAATTACCGTGTCTTTTCTGTAATCTCAGTTAATGATTCAACAGTGTATGTCGGTACAGCAGGCGGTATAAATAAAACTACTAATGCCCGGGATTCATTTCCAAGCTGGACAAAATTTAATCATCTTAATCAGGATCGTCCTATTAGCGGCAATTTTGTTACTGCTCTTGCCTATAATAACGGCAGAGTATGGGCAACGACATGGAAAGCTGAAGGGGAAACTGAATTTTATGCTGTAAGTATGACTGTTGATGGAGGAAACAGCTGGGATACATTTCTTGAAGGCGAGCAGGGACATAATTTCGGATTTACAAGGTTTGGAGATGTAATAGCTTTAAGTGATAATGGTGCCTTCAGATCAACCAACTTTGGTGTAACGTGGATATTGCCTGATAAAATAATTGATGATCAAACTAAGCTCTCGTTAACGACTTCCATATTCTATGCTGCAGCTTCAAGCGGTGATGATATCTGGCTGGGATCAACAGATGGATTGGCAAAACTTACCGAAGGTTTTGGAACCCCCTGGCGTGGAAAATGGAAAATATATTTTGGCTCGCAGAAACTAGCTTCTTCCGGTGAATCTTATGCATATCCAAATCCATTTTCTCCAAGAACGGACATATTAAAAATTAAATACAGCACAGGTGGAAATAATTCTCAGGTTACGATCAGGATTTTTGATTTCGGAATGAATTATGTCCGGACAGTTATACAAAATGCATCAAGAGGAAACCCTATTCATGTGGTTGACTCATCTAATCCCGCTGCTAATGGCGTAATCGATACATGGGATGGAAAAGATGAGAGGGGTAACGTCGTACCAAATGGCGTTTATTTTTACAGGATTGAAGTTGATTCGAATAATCCTGTTTATGGTAAAATCTTAGTTTTACAATAGAGGCAGAATTGAAAAAAAGAATTTTAATCATTATTATTTTATTTACTGCTGTTATTTCTGCACAGCAGCAATTTAGCAGTATGGGTGATATGCCCGGGGCATTCAGCAGGATCGGTTTTGGAGCCAGGGGCATTGGAATGGGAAACGCGATGTCTGCTGTGACTGAAGGGAATCTTGTTTCCTACTATAATCCCGCATTATCAGTTTTTCAGGAGAGGAACTCTTTTCAGACATCATATTCGTTCCTGTCACTTGACAGGGCATTAAACTTTGTAAACTTCACAAGAAAGTTTGATTTCTATTCGTCCAAAGATTCAGTTAAACCAAGATCCACTGCCGGCTTAAGTATTGGAATAATAAATTCCGGTGTGAGTAATATAGACGGAAGAGATGGAGCAGGAAACCAGACTGGTAATCTACAGACTTCTGAGAATCAGTTTTTCTTAGGACTGGCTAATAGATTTTCTAATAAATTATCCATAGGTATATCTCTTAAATTCTATTACTATAAATTATTTGAACAGATCCACGCCACTTCATTTGGTATAGACTTAGGCGCTTTGTATAAAATAAATGACAATTTTAATATATCGCTAATGGTTTCTGATCTTAATAGCAGGTATAAATGGGATACCGGACCTCTTTATGGCACAGACGGCGGTACGACTACTGAAAACAAATTTCCGCTGCTAAAGAAAATCGGTTTCAGTTATTTTAATAAAGAATCAAAAATACTTATTGCTGCAGAATTTGAAAGCAGCAATGGTGAGACAAATATATTTAGAGTTGGCGCTGAATATAATATAATTGACGGTTTTTATCTCCGCGCCGGAATTGATCAGTTCAATATTTCAAATAGTGACTGGCCAGTAAAACCTTCAGCAGGATTTTCTTATTTTCAACAGTTTGGCAGTATAGTTATTGGTGTCGATTATGCTTTCCAAATAGAACAATATTCGCCGCAGGACAGACATATAGTCGGCGTAAGTATAAATTTTTAACTATTTTAGATTATGTATAAAAAAATTATTTCTCTTTTATTAGTTTCAATTACAGTTTTATTTCCTCAGAGCGCGGGAAACACCGGCTTATCCTTTCTTAAACTTGGATTTGGCGCACGAAATATTGCAATGGGGGATGCAGGTACGGCATTATCAACCGATGTAACCTCGTTGTTTTATAATCCCTCGGGTCTGGCAATAAATCCGGCTTCGGAAGTTATGCTTATGCATAATGCATGGATTCAGGATGTAACAAGTGAAATATTGGGTGCAAGGACCGTAGTTTGGGGAATTCCCATTGCTTTCGGGTTTAATGTTACCACTGTTCCCGGTATAGAGGTGAGAACAATCGCCTCGGATAATCCTTTAACCACATTCAGCGCGAATGATTTCTTTGGTAGTTTATCTGCCGGTTATAAGGTTACAGATAATATATCTGTTGGTGCCACATTTAAGTATTTGTATGAAAGTATATATGTGGATGAATCAACAGGATGGGGAATTGATTTCGGCGCAACCTATATAACTACTATCAAAGGATTAAATGTATCGGCAGTTATCAGAAATATCGGTTCAATGAATGCCCTGAGGAATGAAAGTACCAAACTTCCAACAGAATTCAGAATTGGACCATCATATTCATTTACACCTGTAGAGAAATTTGTTATAACAGGAGCTGCTGAATTTCAGAAATACACTCCAACCAGTGAGACCCACATAAATATCGGTGCGGAAGTTTTGTATGATAAACTTATTGCGCTCCGTGCCGGTTACCGCCATGAGTCAGATTACTCGTCGCAGGTGTTTACTGCCGGTTTGGGTCTGATGTGGGGAAACCTATCTTTTGATTATGCATTTGCACCCTTCACTCCAACTTCCGGATTAGGGAATGCAAATATATTCTCACTGCAGTTTAAATTTTAGTATTAGCTTTTCTAAAATTGAACACAAAGAACTATCAGTTTAATATGAATGCAAATTGTAATCTATGCGGAATTTACTTAGTTTTGAGATGTTTTTATTAATATATACATACAAACCTAATGGAAATTATACAATATACAGACGCATGGAAAGAGAAATGGGACTCATTTGTTCGTGAAAGTAATAACGGCACAATTTTCCATCTTCAGAAATTCTTCGAATATCATCCTGAAAACAGATTCCAGTTCAATCATTTAATATTTCTCAAAAAGGGAAACATAGTAGCAGTTCTGCCCGGGACTTTAAAAAATGATGTTTATGAATCTCCAGTAGGTGCAAGTTACGGCTCTGTAGTTACCAAAGATGTAAAATTTGCGGAAGCAATGGAAATTATTTCAGCTTTGCTGGAATATGGACGTAAAACCGGCATAAAGGAATTTACGCTTACCGCTGCTCCCATGGTATATGAAAAGCATCCTAATCAGAATCTTGATTTTGCAATGTTATGGCTGGGTTTTAACTATTCACTTCATTATATCAGCAGTGCGATTAAACTTGAAAAAGATCTGGAAATAATTCCGAGATTATGCCCCGCGACAAGAAGGAACGTTAGGAATTCATTGTCGAATCCGGATGTACGTGTAGAAATAAATGAACGTTACGATGAGTTTTATCCGATACTTCTGGAGAACAAAGCCCGCCACAATGTAAAACCAACGCATTCACTTGACGAGTTGATCTTACTTAGCAAACTACTACCTGATAACCTAAGGTTATTCATGGTTTATTATAAAGACATACCAATTGCTGGAAGTTCAATGTTCTTTGTGAACGAAAGCTGTGCATTATGTTTTTATAATATGCTCCGGTATGAATATCAGTATTTGAAACCTATTCAAAGAGTAATGTATGAAGTTTTAAAATACTCAACAGAAAAAGGATTTAAATATGTTGATATTGGGGTTTCTCAGGATACAAAAGCTGAAGACCCGATGACTCCGAGTATGTCCCTGATTGAATTCAAGGAAAAATTTGATGCAAAAACAATAATGCGTAATACATTACACATCAAATTGTAAAATATTTTAACAGGTAAGGATTTCTTTTCTAATAGTTATTTTTAAGAAGCATCTTATATAATGAATGTCAAATCTGTTTTAATTGTATTCCTTGGTAACATTCATTTTGATACCAGGGTAAATAATTTATACAGAACATTTCATGAGAAGGGTTATAAAACAAGGGTAATCTCATTTGACTGGCTCACAAGTGGTTTCATATCAGAGAAGGGAGATATCTCCGTTTTCAAACTTGGGAAAAAATCCTCTCTGGTATTCTATCTGAGATTTGCTTATATCCTGTCCCGCGAACTTCTTTTCACAAAAGCTGATATTATTTTTGCTGAAGATATATATACTCTGCCATTCTCGGTGATATTTGGAAAATTGAAAGGAGCAAAAATATTTTATGATTCAAGAGAGGTATATGGTCATCTTGCCGGTCTGGTTAATAAAAAAAAGGTTCAGATCTTACTTAGCCGTGTAGAAAAAATATTTATTAAATATGTTTATAAAGTAATTACTACCGGGGAATTAGATTCAGCTTATATAAAGAGTGAATACCCTAAACACAATCCGGTTACTATCAGAAACCTTCCTTATATTCCCGTTATAACTGGACCGTTTGATTTCAGGCAATATTACAAATTAGATAATAAAATTAAAATACTTTTATACCAGGGAGTTATACTGCACGGGCGCGGTCTGCGGTTGATATTTGATGTAATTGGTGGAATTGAGAATTGTATAATTGTAATAATAGGCGGGGGTGAATATGAGGGACATTATAGGAACCTTGCGATTGAAAAAAAAATAGAGGATAGAGTTTATTTCTTCGGTAAAATAAGCCAGAATGAGCTGTTAAATTATACTGCCGGAGCAGATATCGGTTTATCAGTAATTGAAAATCTGAGCCTGAGTTATTATTACGCTTTACCGAATAAAATGTTCGAATATATTATTACCGGCGTGCCGGTACTTGCCAGTAATTTCCCCCAGCTGAAAACAATAATTGATAAGTACAATGTGGGACTTTACATTGATCCTGAAAAAATCGATGATTTTAAGAATACTCTTCAGCGAATGGTAAATGATGATGATCTGAGAAAGAAACTATCAGAAAATTGTTTTGAAGCCGGCAAAGAATTAAACTGGGAGAAGGAGATCAAAAAACTCCTGATGATTATTGAGAACAAATGAATATGAATAAAACCAGCTTATCAAAATCAGTTGCCTGGTACGGGTTGGGAAATATATTCGCCAGATCGGTAGGTTTCTTTCTTCTGCCCTTGTATTCTAATCTTATTAGCCCTCATGAATTTGGTAATTACTCTCTTTTAATGTCTGTTTACGCATTTGGCGTAGTAATTTATCAGTTAGGTATGCACAACGCGCTTAACAAGTTTTTTATTGAAGAAAAAACAGAATCCAACAGAAGGATAATATTCTCATCAATAATAAATTCAATATTTATTATGGGGATAATATTAACTCTGATACTATGGTTATTTTCACAGAAGCTTTCAATAGTTATTTTCGGGACAAATGAATTCTCTTCACTTTTAGTCGTTGTTTATATTTCAATATTATTTGAAAGTCTGGTTTCATATTTACTTTATTTGCTAAAGACTTTAGAGCTGGCAAAAAAGGCAGTTACATATTCAGCGATAGGGGCAGTAATTAATCTTTTCCTTAATATACTATTTGTTTATTACTTCAGATTATCAATTGCAGGTATCATATATGCCCAGTTGTTATCAGGGGTTATACTTTGTGTCTTCCTCTTAAACCTTATCAAAGATTATTATTTATTAAAGATTGACAGGAAAATAATCAATGCGGTATTAAGGTTTTCTCTCCCCATTGTTCTTGCAAACCTGTTTATGGCGGGTAATAACGTTGCGGATAGATTCATACTCAATATATTTTCCGGAAGGGAAGTTGTGGGTGTTTACAGTTTCTCCTATAGGATAGCAATTATAATGAACATCTTTGTAATATCATTTACCACAGCCTGGAGTCCTCATTCTCTTAATTTATATTATACAAATGATTACAAAACTACGTTTGGTAAGACTTTAAATAAATTAGTTGTTTTGAGCTGTCTTTTATTACTTGTAGTGTCATTGTTTGCCCCGTATCTTTTTGATATTCATTTGTTTGGATTTTCTTTCTTTAATCCAGCCTACAAGGGAGGAATAATTATTATTCCTTTAGTCATGATTGGATATATCTTTAACGGCATTGCATCATTTTATTATGTTTACCCTTCAGTTTCAAACAAGACATATCACATACTTATTGCCAATCTTGCTTCATTTATAATCAATGTCGGGATGAATGTTATTCTTATTCCTAAATTAGGAATGTTAGGAGCGGCATTCGCTACACTTACAGGATTCATTTTTGCAGCCGTGTATTTATTTATTGTTTCAAGGAAAGTGATTTTAATTGATTACCAGCCAAAACAATTTATGGTTGTTATTCTAATAACTCTGATTTTTCTTTTTGTTGGATTAAATCTTTCTAATTTAATTATAAGTGTAGTATTGGTTTTAACCTATCTTACCGCATTACATTATCTAACTGAATATAAAATATCGACGTTATTTAAAACTCTCCTGAATTGTTTAAATTCATTACTTCTCATTACATCAATTTTAATGCAGCAGGTTGAACAATCGATACTTTTATTAGAAGTGCTTTGTATTACTTATTGTTAAAATGCCATACGCGTTCAAGACAATAAAAAAAAGACTACTTCATTAATTTCCCAATCTGCAAGTTGCTATTTAGCTTCCACCGGGTTTAGGATGATACTGTCTAGACCGTTTCTAACTATGGTGTATTCCTTATTTTAGCGGGTATTTAGCGGGATTTAGCAGGTCTTTAGCGGGTAAATAACTTCAGGATTCTTTAGGATTTGAAGGAAGAATTATTTCATTTGCAATTAAATAACATAAAATATTCTTATTTAAATGTCAACAAATAAAATAAATATTATCAGAAAATTTTGTTATAAAGTAAATACTAAACGCTTACCAACAATTATTCTTGGACAGCAGAACATAACTATTTTACGATGCTGATGTCATGCGCAGAACTGCGGAGGATGTAATGGGGAATTATAAGAGGGGGTGAGAAGTTCCCTTTTTAGTGCGGTGAAGAAGTTTATAATACTCAAATGAGGGATGGATTCCCGCCTTCGCGGGAATGACAGGGTCTTCAGAAATAATCTCCTTGTTTTATAAGCAGTTAGCACTCTCTAAGTTTCATTCCATAAACCTTTAGTTTTGTGGGGTGAAAGGGGGAAATGATATTTTACCGCTTCAGGATTTTTCCTTAAATTAAACTTTAATTCAAAAATAGCTTTATATTTATCGGATGAAAGAATATTTAGATCTCGTTAAATTAGTTATGGAGGAAGGGGTTAGAAAACCTTCACGGACAGGAATTGATACCATTTCATATTTCGGTGCTTTCTATAAGGTTGACCTTTCCAAAGGTTTTCCCCTGTTAACCACTAAAAAAATGGAATGGAAATCTCTTCTACATGAATTGCTCTGGTACCTTTCCGGCGAGAACCATATCCGCAACCTTAGTAATCATACGAAAATCTGGAATGCCTGGGCTGATGAAAACGGCAAGCTTGAAACAGCTTACGGTTATTACTGGCGGCATTTCCCAAGTGCAGTAAAAGATGAAAATGGAAACTGGAAAGTGACGGAAGTTGACCAGATCCGCTACATTATTGACGAGATTAAGAAGAATCCTTTCAGCAGAAGATTAGTAGTTTCTGCATGGGAACCGGGCAATGCATCTAAAAGTAAACTCCCGCCATGTCATTATAGTTTTGCGTTTAATGTCAGTAATAATAAACTGAATTGTCACCTTACTCAAAGATCTGGTGACATAGCTCTGGGCATACCATTTAATCTTGCTTGTTACTCAATGTTAACACAGATTATTGCCCAGGAAGTAAACCTGGTGCCGGGTTTCTTTGCGCATACTATCATTGACGCTCATATTTATGTGGCGGATAAAGGTATTCCTAATGAGAAATATGATCATCTTGAGGGACTTAAGGAACAGTTAAAAAGAACCCCGACAGAACTTCCCAGGTTAATAATAAAACATAAGCCTATAGATGAACTTACATTTGAGGATTTTGAACTCCTTAATTACAATCCACAGGGTAAGATTAAATTTGAGGTCGCCGTTTGAAAAAGATAATAATAGCAGCAGTTGCAAAAAATAATGTAATTGGCAGATCGAATGGTGAAATGCCCTGGCATTCAAAAGAAGAATTCCAGCATTTCAAAAACACAACTTTGGGTTCACCAGTTATTATGGGAAGAATAACTTTTGAGGCTTTAGGAAGTCCTTTGCCGGGGAGGTTAAACATCATTCTTACAAGCAATAAGGAATTAAAAAGTAAGTTTGAAGGGATAGAAGTTTTTGATAATCTGAACGGTGTTTATGAATATTGTGAAGAGAATAAATTTGAAAAAGTATTCCTTATCGGAGGCGGGTCGTTGTTCCCGTTGTTTATGAATGATGCCGATGAAATGATAATTTCAATTATGGATTTAATTGCAAAGGGTGATATTTATTTCCCTCCTATAGACCCGAATGTATGGATAGTTAGTTCATCAGAAAAGAGAAGCGAGTTCGAAATATTTTATTATGTAAGAAAACAAAAGAATGATTGATAACAAAATTAAAATACTGCCGGATAACATTGCTAATAAAATAGCAGCCGGCGAAGTAGTTCAGAGACCCGAATCAGTTGTAAAGGAACTCCTTGAGAATTCTATAGATGCAGGGGCTAAGACAATTGAGCTAATTATTAAAAGAGCCGGTAAGGTTCTGATCCAGGTGGCGGATGATGGCTCAGGCATGAATGAAGAGGATGCCACATTATGTATTCAGAAACACGCTACAAGCAAAATATCTGAAATAGAGGATCTTGAATCGCTGCATACATTGGGATTTCGGGGAGAGGCATTAAGTTCTATCGCTTCAGTGAGTCAACTTGAAATAAAAACCGAACGCCGCGAAGATGAAATAGGCACTCTTTTAAGATATGATGATTACGGAAATCTTGTAATAGAAAAGGGATCATTTAATAAAGGTACTTCAGTTTCAGTTAAGAATCTTTTTTATAACATCCCTGCCAGAAGGAATTTCCTTAAATCAGATTCAACAGAATTAAAACATATCATTGATACGTTTAACAGGGAAGCTCTTGGTAATCCGGGCATCCATTTTACGTTATTCAATGATAACGATATAATATTTAATTACCCCGCAGGAACGTTTGAGAATAGAATTACACAGGTATTTGCTGATAACATGATTGATGCCCTGGTTCCTGTTGATGAGAAAACTGATTTCCTTTCAATAACAGGATTTGTCGGTAAACCCTCTATGTTAAAGAAGAGTAAAGGTGAACAGTATCTTTACCTCAATTCCAGATATGTAATAAGTAAACAATTAAATCATGCAGTGTTCGCTGCCTATGAAAATATATTAGAGAAAGGGGACTATCCTTTCTTTGTCATATATCTTCAGATAGATCCTTCACATATAGATGTGAATGTTCATCCTTCAAAACTTGAAGTGAGGTTTGAAGATGAGAAAAGCATATATAACTTCTTACTAGCCGTAATACGAAAAAGTCTCGGTACACATGACCTTGTCCCATCAATGTCATTTACGGGAATGGGGACCGATGGTGAAAAGATTCATTTCAATCCTTTCAATAAAGTAGAGAAAAACGATTTCTCTGACAGACCCGTATTTACGGGTGATAAGCAGTATTCTAAAACAAATTTCAGCAATAAGGATATTGATCTTATTTTTAACGCTTTACCGGATGAACTATCCGAGATAAAAACAAGCCGTGATGTTACAGCCCCATTCGATAATGAAGAAAAGAAAGAACTGATGCATACACCGGCTCTGCTTAATCAGTTTTCCAATGGAGAGGAAACTACCTTCATTGTGCAGCTTCACGATAAATATATTTTGTCGCAGATAAAGAGCGGGTTAATGATTATTGACCAGCATGTAGCACATGAAAGGATCCTTTATGAAAAGGCACTCGAGCGGCTTGAAGTAAATCTTCCATTTTCACAACAGCTGTTATTCCCAAGAACTGTTGAGTTTGACCCCGGCAGGTTTGCCTTGTTGAAAGAAATAAATCCTTACCTTATTAAACTTGGGTTTACTCTGAAGTTCTTCAGTAAGCAGACAGCTATTATTGAAGGCGTCCCTGATGATGTGAAGAATGGTTCAGAAGAAAAAATATTAAGAGAAGTTCTTGAGGAATACGCCACTAACCAGAGAGAAAAGAAACTTGATGTAAGGGATAATATTGCAAAATCCTATTCCTGCAAAGCTGCTATTAAAGCAGGCGACAAACTTTCGGACAAGGAAATGAGGCTGCTGATTGACCAGCTTTTCGGGACTACTATGCCCTATGTCTGTCCTCACGGAAGACCTATTATAATAAAAATATCTTTGGATGAATTTGACAGGAGATTTGGAAGAACATCGTGACAACCAAACCATGGGATTCCCGATTAACTGCGGTCGGGGATGACAGGCACACTTTAGAATTCGCTGTTGAATAAGTAGCGGTCAATAGGAGTAAGGAGTAATGCAAGAAGATTATAAGAAGCAAAAAAGAAGAATACGATGATAAGGCAAAAAAATCAGCCAACACAGGCATGAAGTTTACTACTGTAAGCAGCGTTCCGGTTGATCTTTTTTACGGACCCGATGATATTGAGAATATAAATTATTTAAGTGAGATTGGTTTTCCGGGTGAATATCCTTACACAAGGGGTATCCATTCAAACGGTTACAGGGGGAAGTTATGGACAATGAGGCAGTTTGCCGGATTCGGTTCTCCCGAGGATACTAACAATCGTTTCCATTATCTGCTTAATCATGGGCAGACAGGATTATCCGTTGCTTTCGATCTTCCTACATTAATGGGTTGGGATGCTGATGCTCCATTAGCCCGGGGAGAAGTTGGAATCTGCGGAGTTTCTATTTCTTCGCTGAAGGATATGGAAATTCTGTTTGATAAAATTCCTCTTGATAAAGTTTCCACTTCAATGACAATCAATTCACCTGCCGCAATGATATTCGCATTTTACCTTGCAGTAGCTGAAATACAGGGTGTGCCGTTTAATAAACTAAGGGGAACTCTACAAAATGATATTCTGAAGGAATATATCGCTCAGAAAGAATATATATATCCGCCTAATCCTTCAATGCGGATTATTGTTGACATGATTGAATATTGTACTAAAGAAGTTACACAATGGAATCCGGTTTCAGTCAGCGGATATCATATCAGGGAAGCCGGATCTACGGCAGTTCAGGAACTTGCTTATACTTTGGCGGACGGATTTTCTTATATAGAACATTGCATTGCACGCGGGATGGACATTGATGAATTTGCACCAAGGATATCATTCTTCTTTAATTCCCATCTGGACTTCTTCGAAGAGATAGCCAAATACAGGGCTGCTCGTAAGATCTATGCAAAAAGGATGAAAGAAAAATACGGAGCAAAGAATCCCCGTTCATGGTGGTTAAGATTTCACTCGCAGACAGCCGGCTGCACTCTGACAGCGCAGCAGCCCGAAAACAATATTATTCGTACTGCATACCAGGCACTGGCGGCGGTACTTGGCGGTACACAATCGCTTCATACAAATTCAATGGACGAAACTTTAGCTCTTCCGAGTGAGAAGGCTGTTAAGATTGCACTTAGGACACAGCAGATTATAGCTTATGAAACTGGAGTTATTAATACTGTTGACCCTCTCGGGGGCAGCTATTTTGTCGAGGCTTTGACTGACAAAATGGAAAAGGAAGCATACAACATATTTGAACAGATAGATGCTATCGGTGGTGTAATACCTGCAATTGAAGCAGGGTACTTCCAGAAAGAAATTTCGGATGCCGCGTACAGATACCAGAAAGAAGTTGAAAGGAAAGAAAAGTTTATTGTTGGAGTAAATGAATTTATTGAAAAAGATGAGAAAGTAGAGATACCAATACTTACCGTTTCTCCGGAGGTGGAGAAGAGGCAGAGGGAGCGGCTTGCTGAATTAAAGAATAACAGAAGCGCTAAGGATGTGGAATTAAGCTTAAAAGAGATTAAATTAGCAGCAGAAAATAATAATAATATAATGCCCCCGCTTATTAAAGCAGCTCATAATTATGTTACATTGGGAGAGATTATCAGCGAGCTTAAACAAGTGATGGGTACCTATGAAGAAACAACAGTATTTTAATGCTTAATTACATAAAACTCGTGAGAGTGCCGCAGTGGATAAAGAACTTCTTTGTTTTTGTCCCGCTTCTCTTTTCCCGCCATATATTTGACAAGGACTTTATTCTTAATGCTTCTATAGCATTCCTGATATTCTGCCTTGTAACAAGTATTGTTTACATATTCAATGATATTGTGGATATCGAAGCTGACAGGGCTCACCCGGTTAAGAAGAACCGTCCGCTTCCTTCCGGCAAAATTTCAGTAAGGAATGCAGTAATAGTTTTGATTGGTTTCCTGGTTTTAACCGGATTCCTTTTCCCGGTTATGAACGTTCATTTCAGAATATTCCTTCTTGCATATTTCATTCTGAACATATTTTATACTTTTATATTTAAGCATATGGTACTGCTTGATATATTCAGCATAGCACTCGGCTTCATGCTCAGAGTTTTTGCCGGAGCTTCTGTAATAAATGTGGAAGTATCAAGCTGGTTAATATTAACTACAATGTTTATTTCATTGTTCCTTGGCATAATGAAAAGACGTTCTGAACTTGTACTCGTAACCGAAGTTCCCGTTAAAAACACAAGGAAAGTGCTCGCTTCTTATTCACTTAATTTTATAGATCAGATGTCTACAATAGCAGCCGCAGGTGTAATTATCTGTTATGCTCTTTACACTGTATCGGAAAGGACAGTTAAAATATTTCAGACTGAATATATGATTTATACTACTCCATTTGTTGTCTTTGGCATTTTCCGATATATGTACCTGGTTTATATGAACAACAGGGGCGAAAACACTGTAGACATTATGTTGACAGATATACCAATGATTGTTAATGTTATTATTTATATTATTGCCACTGTTTTAATTATATATAAATTTTTCCTGTGAAACTTTTAGTATTTCTATTATCTCTTATGGGACTGGTAGCTGCCGGGTGCAGCGGATCCCAAACCGTGAAGGACGATCTTTTCTTGACCGTGGAGGATAGCCATGCCGAGGCATGGATAAATCTGATGCCCGGAAGCAATGCAGACTTTTTTTGTTACCGGCACATTAAATATTAAAAACAGCAGTGATTCCGCTATAAATACTATCAAGATATTGAAGTGCGTGGTATACCAGAATAATAATGTAATTTATACTTTAACTCCTGATCTTAAGGATTCACTCGGTTCGTTATTGTCAATCAGTCCGGGTCAGGTAGTAACCGGTAAATTTTCAAATAAGGGAGTCGAGCTAATTAATGAATTTAATCCTGATAAACCAATTGATCTTATGATTTATTTGGTATCTTCAAATAAAACGAAACAGGTATCAATTCCAGGGGTTAAAATTACCAAAGCCTACTGATGTTAAACGATATTATTCTGCTTCTTGTATTACTTCTGTTTTGCGGATTTTTTGCCTCTTCTGAGATTGCATTTATTACGGGTAATAAATTAAAAATTGAAATCCGTGCGCGTAAGAATAATTTTGCCGCAAAGAGCGCTCTATATTTTTCAAACGATCCCGGTACTTTCTTCTCAACAATATTGCTTGGGAACAGTATTCTGAACATCACATTCGCATCACTTTCCACAATATTCCTTTCAAGCATATTCGGTTTAGGTGAGATCAGCATATTAATAATTTCAACTTTGATTATGCTTATTTTCGGTGAGCTCCTCCCGAAATATTTATCAAGAGAAATTGCCGACAGGTTTGTATTTATTGCCGCAATCCCGCTGAGGGTAATCTCATTTATTTTAACACCATTGGTAAAGGTGACATCTTCAGTTTCATCATTATTCATTAAATCAGCTGCAATGGACAGCGACAGGTTAACTTATTTGTTTGATAAAGAAGATATTGAAACACTTGTACTTGAAAGTCATGAAGCCGGAGTAGTAAATAAAAGAGAAAGTGATATTATAAGCCGGGTGCTTGACGTTGGCGATCAGCGTGTATATGAAGCAATGCGCCCAAGGACAGATGTAGTTGGGATTGATATCGAGTGCACTATTAATGAAGTACTTGATATATTTATTGATTCCGGTTATTCCAAACTACCGGTTTATGAAGATAGTCTTGATAATATTAAAGGGGTAATATTTGCTTACGATCTTTTTAATTCTCCTCCAAACCTTCAAAGCATTATCAGGGAAGTAATATTTGTCCCTGAAACCAAAAGAAGCTTTGACATGCTGAATGAATTCCTAAGTAAAAGAGTTTCTATTGCTGTAGTAATTGATGAATTCGGCGGAACTGCGGGTATTGTAACTATGGAAGATATTATTGAAGAATTGTTCGGAGAAATTAAGGATGAATATGATGTGGAAGAAAATATACTTAGAGTCATTTCTCCAAATACATACCTCATAAGCGGCAGAGTTGAAGTAGATACTTTAAACGAGAAATATAACCTGAATATTCCTCTTGGTGATTATGAAACACTCGGAGGATATGTTACTTCAAAGTTAGGCAGAATACCGGCGCAGGGAGAAAATATTCATATCGATAATTTTGATATTCTGATCGCCCGCGGTAACCATACTAAAATTGAAGTTATTAAACTCACAACAACCGGTCAGCAGCAGGAAGAGTAATTTAAATCCTAACTCCCGCTCCCACCCATTAAGATGATGACCCACAGTATAATTTATATTAATGCCATAAATGGCATAAGTATTTTTCACTTGATTCAATTTACCCAGTCCTGAAGGACTGGGCTAATTTAATTAATTGTTTTTGTTTATTAGCCCAGGCATTTATGCCTGGGATTATAGACTAAAAATAATTGTGATTTTACGGGATTTATCCATGTGGCGGTCATTAGCATAATTGGGGATGACAAACGTAATTCCTTTTAACTTTCTTCTATTATATCAGATTTTATTTCAGCAATATCATACCCTTCGAATCTGTATAATTTCCGGCTTTCAACACAAAGAAATAAGTACCACTTGTAAGACCTTTCCCGTCGAACTCCAGTGTATATTCGCCCTCAGACTGCGTTTTATTGATAAGTTCTTCGATAAGCTTACCCGTAATGTCATACACATTAATATTTACAAGAGAACTTCTGGATAGAGAATATTTAATTGTAGTTGATGGATTAAACGGATTCGGATAATTCTGATATAATTTATATTCTGCTGGTAAAATAATTCCTTTATTTTCCGGCTTAATGCTAGTAATAGGTTCAAGGGAGCCGCTTCCTTCAGTATTCCTATAGAATTTGTTTGGCTGAACATTTTGAAAAGTTTCCGTATGCCCGCCCGGATATATTATTATCATTGAATCAATTATGGCTGCATTTCCAAGACCAAAATGAACCCTCAAATCATTCATACCCTGAAATGTATTCTGTGCAGAAATTTCTCTGTACTGCCACATACTCTTTCCATTTATGACAGCTTTCAATTTTACTTTTGCACCAATTGCAGAGCGGTTAGAGAAAGTGCCAACACATGTTATGTTAACCCAGTTGTTATGATTCTGCTGAGCTTCATTTCGGAATAACCCCATTCCAGCAGTATTGCCTGAAACGAACAGATCAAGATCGCCGTCATTGTCATAATCTCCTAAAACGGCACATGCTGATCCGATTAATGATGAAACTGCAGTTGAAGCAAGCGTAAATGTTCCGTCTCCATTATTCCTGTAGATCTCTGTATTTTTATACTGGTCATTTGTAATAATTAAATCCAGATAACCATCATTGTCTAAATCGCCCCATGTATTACCAAGGCTGGAACTGTTGTAATTAAAGGGAACAGGTATTTCCTGATAAGTCCCGTTATTGTTTTTGTAAAACCTGTTTGGAGCACCTCTCCAGTTGGTTATACAGAGATCAAGGTCACCATCATTATCATAATCGATGAAATTATAACATTGTCCATCCTGCATTTCAGTTGCAAAAGGCAGGTCTGTTATTCTTACAAGAGTATCCTTTCCGGTTTCCATCTTGAGATTTTTATAAAGATAATCCGGACCGGGGGTACCTCCGGGACCACTTGCAATAAATAAATCAAGATCACCATCCTGATCGAAATCGCACCAGTAAGGAACTGTATAAGGACCCAATTGTTTTGAAAACAGATAACTGGTATCCAGATTCAGTTTATTATCAGTATCGGAAATTAAAAAGAATGAGGGATAGGGAGTCCCGATAAAACCAGCCGGATGAGCAATAAACAAATCAAGTTTCCCATCATTATTAAAATCTCCGAATGAACATCCCCAACCCGGATAATTCTGAGGATTATTAAATACATTTGCATCAGCAGTAAAGTTACCATTTCCATCATTAAGATATAAAGTGGAAGGATTTCTAGCAAGGAAACAGTCAATGTAACCATCATTATTATAATCCCCCCAGGTAACTCCGCATGGGTTTTGAGTCTGTCCAACACCAATAGGATTAGTAACTACCGAAAAATTTCCCGTACCATCGTTCCTAAAGAGATTCCACGGACAAACAAATAAATCTATTTTATTATTGTTATCTATATCAACCCATGCAGCGCCTCTATATACTACTGTAGATTTCAACTTTACAACAGGATTATTTTGATCTGTTATTCTGGTAAAATTAATCTGGCAGAATATTATTTCCTGTAAAACAATCAAACAGATAAGAGTTAATTTTTTCATAATTGCCTCCGAATAATTAATTATCTGGAGACAATATCATTCTTATGATTAACTTTTTCGTCTAAGGCGATAATATTTTACTTTTTAGTTATTGTAAATCGTATTTGTTGTGACGGGGAGTGATTGTTTTTCCCGGTATTCTTTTGGCGTCATTCCTGTTATTTTCTTGAATGCATTATTAAAAGTAGCTTTATTATTAAATCCTGCCTCAAAAGCAATTTCAATAATATTCATTTCCTTTTTTGAAGTTGATAATAACAAGTTGATTGCCTCCCCAACTCTCAAGCTATTGAGATAATCAAAATAATTCATGCCCAGCTGCTCATTGATTACCTGTGAGAGGTGATGTTTTGAAACATCTAACTTATCAGCAAGTTTCCCGAGACTAAGATTTAATGTTTTTATATAATTTATCTTTCTCCATGATGCTCTGAAGCCTTTTTACTATAATTTGTGAAACATTTTCTGTAAGAGCTGAAGTAGCATATTTACCGGTCCCTATTATTTCTTTCACGGAAAAACCGGAAAAGATTTTTGGCTGCAGATATCCAAACCATGCAAGAAAATATATAAATAAGGACATTGCAAAAGAGATCATATAATCATATTGTCTGTTGAAAAATGGTGTCATTATTAAAACAAAATAGGATGTGAAACTAATAATGAAACCCATATAGAAACTAAAAAGATAATTAAACCAAACTTTTATCTCATTCAGTGTATTGCTTAAGGTTTTATAATTCCGGAAAATTAGTATAGCATAAACTATCATTGATAAAATACTCAGCCATGCCCAAAGGGGGAAATGAAAAGAACCTGGCTGCAGCGGTGTTGTCATCATTCTTCTTTTAAATTCTGATGAAGCAAAATAATAGGGAGACTTAACTGCAACGAATAAAATGAAAGGAATGAACGAAAGTAAATCAACCGCTTTAAAATGTTAGTTCCCGAATATTATCTTAAAATAATAATAGAATAATGGTCCATACAGAAATGTGAATCCTCCGCTGATTCCTGAAAAATGCGGGAAATAATATTGATATTTTGTCCAGTATAATACATAATCAACTAAGGTTACAGAGAACAGGAATACAATTATTGCTAGTAATAGTCTTTCCTTCTTTATTGAGGTGTTTTTAACAATTAAAATAATTGAGACAAAAATGCCCTGAATAGCAGCAAACAGGAAAACTGACGTCCATGTATCAAATGATGGTTTCATACATGCGAATATATTAAAATTAAAGAAAAACAAAGTAAGAGTCGATAAAACTTTACTTATAACTCACAAATAGTACACGTTTTTTTGACCTGCTTTGTTTTTTACAGTCCATAAATAGATTTATTGGGAGATCGGGTT
>CAWAZD010000003.1:0-49060 GCA_963786395.1 uncultured Ignavibacteriales bacterium
TAAATTTAAACTATCTTACCCGGGGATTCATCAAAACAGACCGCAATTGATTATATTATTATATATTGCTAATTTAATGTTGAGTTCAATATGGTTAATAATCAAACTGAAATACTTACAAGCAATTCCAACCCGGCATCCTGTTATTTATGCGATACTCTTTTTGATGGAATCAATACGCATTCCTCAAATATCCATACCAATTTATCAGATGATAATCTTTATAAGGTTCTGCGTGATGAAACTATTGAAAGTCTTTCCCGTTCGGCAAACGCAAGGAATTGGGCCTTGGTTCTATAGGCGGAATTATCGCTGTAAGCTTAAATGTTTATATGAATAGTTCCATAATTATTGAACAAACTCAATTGATTATCCTTATTGTTGTGCTTGGGGGAATATTCTTTACTTTTCAATGGGCTAGGTTTGCTTCCAACGCACATATGGATAGCTCGGAAAAAGGGGTCCAGCTTTTAGCCATCGAAGTTTTTAACGACAAACATCACTGGAATGAACATATTATCTGGGGGCTAAGACTAAAAGAAAGGGAGATTACAAAAGAGAATCGGAAAAATTATAAGGAGAAAAAGTTTGAATTCAGAATCAATACTCTTTGCTCAGACATATTCTTTAATTTTTACTTTTCGATCAAAGTGTATATATGATGATCTCTATCTATATACTTTGCCATTCAAATTGTACAGTAACAGCTATCCTGGTATCAGTAACCTCTATATTATTTTGGTTTTTCACATTATTACTGGTAATAAGAAATAATCAGGATTCGTTTTACTATATGAAACAGGCTGATAAATTTCTAAAATCAATGATCACAAGAGACCCTATACTTTTAGATAAAAGAGGGATAACTTCTATGTTTGGTAGAAGTCAGTATGAATTATAAGAACACTTCCATATTGTTAAAGTAATGTGGTATATTTTGTAAGTTTAACGCCTCCCTTTGGAGGCGTTTTTATTAGATCCCGTCATTTATAACGCTTAATGTTTAATTTGAATTAGTTATTCTGTTCAAAAAAGAATCGCAACATTCAAATTCCATGAATTGATATTGTTTTCACCCGAATCTTTCCCTAATACATTAAGTACTGCATACTTTATACTAGCATCAATTGTAAATACATAGGGAATAATAAACATTAAACCACCGCCAGCATCAAATCCTGTTCTTGAAATTGCTCCTGGATTGGTAAAATTCAGCGGTTGCTGTTCAAATGAAACCTCCCCGATATGATTAAAATCAATATCAGCTGCGAGGTAAGGACTTAATCTGTGCATCCGGCGCAAATTTAAATTCATCTCCGGCACCAAGAGTTAATATCTTCTGATTAATATTAAATTTATCGGTACAGTGGTATTTATTGGAGTGCCTGAAAAATTCCCGGTCAAAAATAATAATTTATAAATGCTAGGGGAGTGAATGCTACATGAGGTATATTAAGTTTTAACTTTGCTCCTATATTAAAAGCAGCATTATAACTTATATTGGAATTACTATAAGAAAAACCACCAACCCCCGCTCCGACACCAAATTTTAATCCAGATGCATTTGATTGCATGAAGTGGTGTCATAGCCCGTCGATTCTTGTCCATAAGATAATTGTGTTATTGCAATAATAATAAATATTATAAAAGAAAACATTCTCTTATTTTCATGGTTTATCCTCATATTTAAATTATATCAATATTGCAAGGCTGTCTTTTTAGACAGCCTTTTAAATGTGCTTTACCTGTTTATACTATTGATAAAGGAAATTATTTCTTCACGTGCCTGGCCGGTCTTTTTTTGGATCCTTCCCAACTAGTTCATCTTCCTGACCTTCTTTGAAAGTTAGATCATCATCAGTCAGATTACCATATTTCTGTTTAATTTTTCCCTTTAACTGGTTCCAGTTTCCTTTTATTCTTAACGTATCCATTTTTTACTCCTATTTAATTATTTACTTCACAGTTCATATAAGAACTATTGGCTAACAAATAAAAAAAGCCTCTGAAAAAACAAAGGAGAATTGTCACAATCTATTTTTTGTCCTTTTTATTGTGCCCCTATTGATTAAATAAACAATATTTATCACTTCCTGTGAAAAGTAAAAAAAATAATGTGTGGTTTATATAAGGCTAATCTGCTGTGACGTTGAAGCTTTAGCTATTTTCTCTTACATTGTTTTCTTATGTGATAATTATCCTTTTGTCTAATCCTTTAATTATCAATTTATATTAGGATTATGACAAAAATGAAGCCAATAATTAATGGTTAAACTAAAAAATAACTAATGATGCTTTATGGCAAGGGGAAGAAAAATAATTATCCTTTTTCTATTTATAATCACATCATCATCGGCGCAGTCCGATAAAAGCGATACAACCAGCTTCTTTAAAAAATTAGAAAACATGATCTTAGTAAAAGATAAAGGGCATGAGGGGAATGAGTTCCGGAATAAGGACAAATCATTGATAAACAAATATGCGGGAAAAACTATCCGTCATATTGATGTAAAAGTTCTTAATGTATTTGGACCATCAATTTATACTCCTGATGACACAGCCCGGACATGGTTTGGCGACGAAGGCAATTCACTTCATATCAATACAAAAGTATGGTTAATTAAAAACAAACTTATTTTTAACGAAGGCGACAAATTAGTTCCTTATGATATTCAGGAAAGTGAAAGAATAATCAGGCAGACCTCTTATGTTAAGGATGCACGCATTATTCCTGAGCCGGTACGTAATAGCGCCGATAGTGTTGATATTATTGTTTATTCCCAGGATATATGGAGTGCGAATGGCGGGCTGTTATACCATCCTGCTAATAAATCAGGTCGTGCAGCATTTAATGATATTAATTTTCTGGGATATGGAAATGCCTTTAATGCCGGGCTTAAATTTGATCACGCTTACGAACATGGGTGGGATTGGGACGGTGGTTATTCAATTAATAACATAAGAAATACTTTTCTTACAGCAAACATAAATTATACTTCGAATGTAGATCAGCAGCAGTATGGCGTTTCAATTGGGAGGGATTTCTTCTCACCGATAATAAAATGGGCAGGTGCAATAGCACAGAACTGGCAAACAACCAGATATGCTATCGGAAAAGATTCAACCTTGCTTTTCGAATCCGCAAAATACAACCAGCAGGATTACTGGCTGGGTTATGCCTTTGACTTAAAACCATTTGATCCGAATTCTGTTTATCAAAACCGGTTTAATATTTCAGCAAGGGTTACCAGAACAGTTTTCAGCCAGAAACCCGGGTTTGATACTATGAATATATTTCAGAACAATACATTCATTCTGTGGCGGCTTGGTTATTCTTTAAGAAAATTCTACCAGGACCAGTATGTGTTTGGCTTAGGGAAGACAGAAGATATCCCATTGATTAATAATTTTGAGCTGCTTTGGGGATATGATATTGGCGAAAGCACAAGCATGCCCTATTACGGATTAAAATCAGGATACAGTACTTACATTTATAATTTTGGTTATTTATATGGTGGTTTTCAGATCGGAGCGTTCAGGAACAGTTCCAACTGGGTTAACGGTGCCGGTATTTTGCAGACGCTTTATTTTTCAAAGCTGCTGCCGGTTGGTACCTGGAGCTGGAGACATTACATTGGAGCTATTTATTCCTTTTCGCTTAACCAATTAATGACACAGGGTGAATTAGATCTTAATAATAACAACGGCATTAGAGGTTTTTTTGATAATGAGGTTAAAGGGAACAAAAAACTCGTCCTTAATTATGAAGCCGATATTTTCTCTCCATTCAAGATTTTTGGATTCAATTTAGCCATTTTAACGTTTGCTGATTTTGGCTTATTGACCTCAGATGACAGATCATTTTTGACTAGTCCTCTTTATCAAGGGTATGGAGTTGGTCTAAGGGTAAAAAATGAAAATCTTATATTTCCTACATTTCAGTTTATGATTGGTATTTATCCTAACATAGATGGGAGACATTTTAGTGTTTTTAATCAGAACTCAGTGTTTAATCAGTTAAATCAATACCAGGCTTCTATTCCATCGGTTGTACTTGGACAGTAGCGCAAAATCGCACTTCATTTTTGATCGTTTTTCATAAATGATCAAAAACGGAAAATGGGATGTATAGTGAATAGAGGGGTGCTTTTTTTTGATAATCTAATGATGGGATGCTAATCGCTTTTATACAACTAAAAACGACCTAAAATAGAATTTCACCCTGAAAGTACCCTGAAAGAACCCTTTTGCAATCCTGAAATCGCAAGTATCAGACTACTTACCGATATACCCGGGACTAGTTCCGGAAGTTTTAATCAATTACTTGGTTTAACACTTAGGAGGGATAATAGTTCATTAAGTAAGATAAGAGTAAAAGAAAAAATAGATTAAATCTGTTTTGCTGATGTGTTACCGATGGGCTACTGCCGTGCCCGGTTACTCTCTTCAAATATTGATAAATATGGGATAATTTTAGGCGGGATAAGGTCTATTCAATAAAAAAAAAGTACCCCTCTATATATAACTACCAAAAACACCTGTTTTTTGCCGCGCTCTTTTGAAGAATTAATATTGGATTGATATTGGTCACCAGAAATTAATTCTTCACTCCATGCACTGTAGTTCCTTTTTCATCCTTTTGTCCTATTTACATAATTATAATCCCGGCGTAATTTGTTATTATGAATAAATTATCACTAAAAGAAAAAATAATAAATAACATCATATTTTCTACACTACAGCATCCGGTAACAAATATTACGTTGCTCCTTATTAATACCATATTAGTCTTCATGTCAGTTTATGTAGCTTATGGAGCATTATCTGTTTCCCAAACATCTGTAGAAAGTACAACTAACCGGTTCAGAGCTAATAGAATAGCTTCTGACAGTTTGTTTAGAACTCAAATGAGATATTCCAGGTTGTTAAATGATACTTTAGTGTCTCAGGTGGTAAAACTGCAGCAAATCAGCCAATCTCAATTAAAGAATTCCCTTTTGTTAAATGATAACTTAATTTCGCAGGTAGGTAAGTTGCAGCAAGTCAATCAGTCGCAGTTAAATTATTCGCAGTTATTAAGCGATAGCTTAATACACCAAATTACCCGAATACAGCAGATAAACCGAAATCAACTGGACCTGAGTAATAAACAACTTGACATTTGGAATAAATACCAAAAAGAACAGTTAAGTATTAAACAAAAATAATCTTACTTTCTTCATTCAGAAAAATCGGGAGATTATCCCCTGAATGCTTCGCCTGCTGCATATGTATCGAAAAATTCCTTGAAGCGTACAATCTTTCCTTCCTTAATTGTAAATAAGTGCACAAAGTCGGTCTCATAATTCTTGCCCGTTGACCTGGCAAGACATTTTGTGTAACCAACAACCGCTACACTGTCATCATCAGATAAAAATCTTTGCGGCTCTAGTACTAATATCTCCTCCGCCTGGTTGCCTATATTTAGCCATTCCAGAAATCCTGCATGCCCGTGCCTTGTACCTGCCGCCGGATTGTATGGATTTGCAGGCTCGCCCCATTCTACATCGGGACTAAGGATATCAAGTATAGATTTTATATCCCGTTTGGCAAATGCCGAATATAAATATTGAATTGCTAAAATATTATCAGAAATATAATTGTCTAGATTATCCATTTTTTCCATTCCTGCTAATGACCACACCTATGTAAACTCTATAATGTCATTCCCGCGCAGAGCCTGCCCCGACTCGTCGGGGCGGGAATCCATGTAGCTTATTTCCTAATTCCATCGATCCATCAATCCACTACTCCCTTTCTACCATCCTTAAGAAAGTCGGCAGCACAATCAACAATAACGGAAGCGCTATTATCAATCCTCCAATAATTGCAATTGCCAAAGGCTGGTGCATCTGGGCTCCGGTACCGATTCCCAATGCAAGAGGGAACAATGCGGAGATTGCTCCAAGAGCTGTCATTAGTTTTGGTCTCAGTCTTGTCGATATTGCATACACAATCGATTCGTCCTTTCCGCTGTTTACTCTCTCATCCCTGTACTGCAGGAAAGTAAAAATGGAATTCTCCCCGATGATTCCGACTATCATTATTATTCCTGTATAACTTCCTACATTTAATGGCGTGCCGGTTATGTAAAGCGCAATGAAACTTCCCGCTACTCCAAGTACTGCAATTAGTATAATCAATAACGAAACTTTTATATTCCTGAATAAGAATAGTATCACCACAAATACCAGAAACACTGAACTGATAAGTATCAGCAATAATTCACTGAATGCTTTTTGCTGTTCTGCATATGCGCCGCCGTATTCAATATTATATCCGACCGGTAGTACAATCTCTGATTTTATTTTCTGCTGGATTTCTTTTAACGTACTTCCAAGATCACGGTTGTTCAGCCGCGCAGTTATCGCTATCATCGGCTTAAGATTTTCCCTTTCAATTTCAGCTACCCCCGGCGTTAATTTAATCTTCGCGAACTCACTCACCGGTTTCATCCTGCCGTTTGGCAATGCAATCTGTGAATTATTAATGTCATTCAGAGAAACAGAATATTTGTTTGTCTCAATCAACCGTATCGGTGTTAATTTATTGTTCTCAAGTATACTGCTCGCTACATTTCCTTCAATTTTGTTTTGAAGTAAATACTGAAAATCGGTCGGTGATATATTGTATTGCGCCAGTTTCGCCAAATCAGGTTCAATTACCATTTCAGGTCCGGCTATTGTTATTCCGTTAAATATATCTGCTGTGCCTTTTACATTTCCTATTATTTCAGATGCCTGTCCGGATAGCTTTTTGAGTACCTCCTGGTCATCACCGAATATTTTAATTTCAATCGGCTGCGTTGAACTCATCAGATCTCCAAGCATGTCACCGATTACCTGCCCGAAGTCAACCTGTAGTGAAGGTAATGTCGATTCAATTTTCTTCCTTATTTCATCCGCTACATCCATTGTTGTTTTTTTGCGGCTGGTCTTAAGCTGTATTAAATAATCACCGTTGTTCGGCTCGGTAATAAAAAACCCCATCTGAGTACCAAGTCGTCTTGAATACTTTTCAACTTCCGGCGTTTCCTTTAATATGTCATCTACCCGCTGAAGCATCCGGTCCGTCGCTTCAAGTGATGTTCCCGGAGGACTCTTAAAATCAAGTACAAGTGATCCTTCATCCATCTCAGGCAGAAATCCGCTAGGAAGTTTCGGGAGTATTATTACTGCAAGTATTATTAGCAGCGCTGAAAAAACAATCGATATAACAGGACGGGTTATGAAATAATTTATCCAGTTCACGCTGCTTTACATCTTTCGATTGCCCTGATGTTGTGTACTTCTTTTGAAAAAAGAATATATACAACAGGCAAGCCGATCCACGTTACAATGAATGACGCAACAAGCGTAATGATCATTGTATCTGTCATTACCTTAAAATATGCCCCGGCTACACCGCTCATTAAAATGAATGGAAGGAAAATTACAATGGTGCTTAAAGAAGATCCAACCATAGCGGGGAATAGGTAACGTATGGCTTCGTTTACAAGATCAAAACTGCTTTCATCCGGATGTTCTTCATGAGTGCGGTGAATTTGTTCAACGACAATTATGGCATCATCAATTATTAATCCTATCGCCGCCGCAATTGCTCCGATAGTCATTATATTAAAAGTATAACCGCCGATCAGGAGTATAATAATTGTAAGCGAAAGTGTTATCGGAATTGTAATTAATATAACTGAACTTGCTTTAAGCGAACGTAAAAAAAGAAACGCCACTATAAGCGCAAGGAATAACCCTAACCATAATACATCTCTAAGACTTCGTATCGAATCATTCACAAAGTCTGCCTGGTTGTAATATTGAACAAGCTTCACTCCCTTTGGCAGAAGTGTATTGAGTTCCGTTATCTGTGAAGTTATTTCTTTTGAAAGATCCACAAGGTTTGCATCCGGCTGTTTGATAACCGCAATCAAAGGAACATCTTTCCCGTTTGCATTTATCTTTATGTATTCCTTCTTTTCGGTTATTTCAATTGATGCAATATCCTTTAACCGGATTGAACTTAGTGCGGTGTTTTTAATTATTACATTCTCAAGCTCTTCTTTATTATCAACCGCGGTATTTGTTATGCTCAGATACAAACGGTTATAATCATTCAGATATCCGTTCGATGTAATAAAATTACTCAGGTTCAGTACTGATGCTACACTCTGTGGAGTTATTCCAAGGTTACTCATTTTCAAAGGATCAAGTACAACCCTGTATTCCTTGGTCTTTCCGCCTATGACTGCTATTTCGGAAATTCCCGGTATCCTTGAAAGGAATGGCTTTATTGTATATTCTGCAATCTGTCGGAGTTCAATCTGGTTCTTTCCCTCTCCTTCAAGTGAATAACCCATTACAGGAAGTATTGAAGGATTCATCTTCTCAATCGTTATTCCGATATCCGGTGGCAGGTTCTGCCTGATTGAATTAATCTGACTCTCGATTCGCTGCTTGCCTAAGATCAACATCAGTATTCCATTCAAGGAATGCCGATATCTCGCAGCTTCCGCGAGTGGTAATGCTCCTTATAAGGTGTAAGTTCTGAACTTTCTTAATAGCATTCTCAAGAGGCACAGTTACGGTCACCATCATCTTGTTAACCGGCTGTTGTCCGTTCTCTGCTATGATCTTTATTTTTGGAAAGGTGATATCAGGGAAGAGTCCTGTTTGTATATTTGTAAGTGAATAGACACCGCCAACAATTATAAAGAATAAAAGCGCGGCAATCGGTCCCTTGTATTCAGTATAAAACTTTTTCATTACTTCTTAATTGATATGTTTACTGTGTCTGGAAGTCCATACACCCCTTCTGTAATAAAACGATCGCTCTCAGATAAAACCGGATCTTTTATCTGAATGAGTGAATCATTTTCAATTCCCTTTACTACATCAAGTTTAACAGCAGTGGAATCATTCAATAATTTTCATTACCCAGAATTCCGATTGTGTTTCATTTGTAGCAACAGCCGCTTTGGGCAGTGCCATAGCTTCTGTTATACTCTGAAGTGGTATCTTTACAATTAAATTAAGGTTGGCAGGAAGCCTAACTTCTGTAACTGGTTTAAGTATAAATGACTGTGTCTGATTTACAGGATCGATTGCAGGTATCTTTTTTACAACTTCCGCGGTTATTACTTTTTTGTCAGGAAGTTTTATTGTATATCGTGCTGACATTAAAACCTTATCAGCATTACCAAACGGAACATTGAGCATTATTCTCAATGATGAAGGATCAACTATCAACGCTAACCGGTCAGTTTCCGTTATGTAATCTCCTGAGTGGAAACTAAGTTCAGTAAGAACACCATCAGAATGAGCATAAATATTTACAAGTCCGTTAAACTGATTTCCCCGGCTGGTACTGTCCATGGCTGCTGATTCTTTTGTCCTTAATCAGGAAAAGCAGATCGCCTTTCTTCACAAAATCACCAAGGTTCTTATATGTTTTATTAATGAATCCGGAGAATGTTGCACGTATAATTTCCTGGTTAAGGAAAAAGGTTGTCGCGTTTAGATCAAGATACTCTGTCATTCTTTCCTTAACAGGGGATGCCGCTGAAACTTCAACGCCTTTTACTTGTGGCTCACTTTCTTCTTCCTGCTTTTTAGTGCATGATGAAAGTACAATAATGAAAATGCCAAGTGTTATTAAAAGAAATATTTTCTTTGTTTTCTGGTTCATTCTACCAATTCCAGTAATTATATTGATTGATTGCCTGATGGTAAGCTGCGTTTGAAGTGATCCATGTTTTTTTCAGATCGAGGTAATTCTTAACAATAGTTATGTATTCAACCATTGAAAGCTGACCATGGCTAAGTTCGGCACGCGAAAGAATTAAAATTTTATCGTAATCGCTTATCTGGTTTGATATAGATTCTATAGACTTTTTGTGCAGTTCTATCAGAACTGAACTTTCTTTCAGTTTGTTCTTTAATCTGAACATCCTGATTCTCTTTATTGGATGAAACTGTACTTAGTGAAATCAGTGACTGCTGCCGGGTAATGCTTTTCTGGCTGCCGTCATAGATAGGAAGTGTAAAATTAAGTCCTGCACTTATGCCAAATTTTCTTTGTATCTCATTAAGTTCAACCGCGTTGAGTCCCGCATTAAAAAATAAGATTGAGCTGAGGCGCGTATTTGGTTTCAAAAACATCCTGCTGGCTCAGGATAAGAAGACTATCGTTAATAAGCTGATTAAAGAATTTTGATGAAGTTGTATTCTCAGCTGTACTGAGCGTGACGTTTTCAAAATTCACTAATCGAAGTATCCTTAATTCCGGCAAGTGTATTAAGTTGATAAATATTGCTCTTTAAAGAATTTAATGCCAGATCTGTCGCAAGCTGCTGGTTGCTGAGCTCGACTTTAAGAAGTAGATAATCAGATTGTTTAACAAGTCCTTTAACCATCAGGTTTTCTGTTATATCAAGCTGCGGTTTAAGATTCTCTACAATTGACTTTTCAAGTGAATATAATTCCTGAGCCTCCCAACAGTTTACATATTGATCGGTAACATCCTTTTCAAGATTATGTTTAAGAAGCTCAATATTTGCTTCATTGGATCTAATCAGTACATCCGCCTGATTATTAAAAGCATCAACTACACCGGAGTTAAACAGATTCTTTGTTACGTTTATCTGTGCCGAATATAAACCTCCGTTTGTTATGGAAGCATCATATCCTATTGCTTCCGGCTGCGGATTTGGCGTTATCAGTTTATCATTGTTGAAATAGGGAGCAACCAATAAGTTCGCTGTAAGATTAACTTGCGGTAGTGAATGTTCAGATCTGGTCAGTGATTTATCAAGCTGCTTAATTCTTATCGTATTAGCGCTTTCTTTTATTGAAGGATTATTCTTGTATGCGGAATTAAGATAATATTGCAGGTTGTTCTGTGCAAATAATGAATTGAATAGAAGAACTATAAAGATGACGATAGATAATAAAGATACTTTAAACATTATTCCTATTGCAGAAAATTAAGTAATAAATATAACAATTTATCAGGAGAATTAAATTTTAGCCCTGGTATTTTGAGCCTGTGTGAAAACCTCCAATTGTCATTCCGCGCCTTTTTGTCATCCCTGCGAAAGCAGGGATCCCATGAATACTTTGAAATCCTACATGTCATTCCATCGAAAGCGGGAATCCCATTAATTTATTGAAATCCTTATCTGTTATTCCTTTTACATATTATCATCATATTCCATCTTTTCCTTTTTCTTATCCGTCTTTCCGAAATGATAAGTTACTCCAAAAAAGGCTATTCTGCCATCACGGGCACGGACTGAATTATCATATAACCCGGGTGTATCAAGTGTGTTTTTGAATTTCATTGAGTTAAAAATATCTGATACTGTGAGTATTAAGGAAACTCTTTCATTAAACAGATCCTGCCTCATTCCAAGGTTAACTGAATATGAAGGATCTGATTTCCCCTGCGGAGTTAAACGTAACGACCTGTAATTTGAATTAAGCTGGAACATTGTTGTTTTTGTAATATTGAAATTAAAACTGAATGTCCCGCTCCATGACCATGCCGATGATTTTACATTATAGCCAAGGTTGGATGCCTCTATCTGGTTGTAAAATCCATTTAAGCTAACTTGGGTGCTGAATAAATTTGCTACTGATCCGGATACAACAAGTTCAAGTCCTCCCGATTTATCAGTATTTAAATTAGTTTCTGTGGTAAGAAGTGTAGTATCATTTAATTGTGAGGTTATCTGTGTAAACCGGTTAGTTGTATAACGGTAAAAAATACCAGGAATAAAAGTTATATTCGAATACTCTACTTGACACCCGAATTCGAGTGAATTTGTATATTCAGGAAGCAGGTTCGGGTTACCGGCCCGTACGTTACGTGGGTCCTGATACTCAGGGAAGGGGTTAAGGTCTTCATCACGCGGACGTCGAACTCGTTTGCTATAATTTAGCTGCAGACTTGCCGCATCTGTCAGTTTATATTTAAGATGAAGTGTTGGAAAAAGATTTAAGTAATTATTAATAATAGTTGTATCAAGTGTTAAAAGCCCGGGTTTAATTGTTGCACCTTCAAGTCTTACTCCTGCCATAAATCCAAAATCCCCGAACTCATTCTGGTATGTTGTGTAAAGAGCATTTATATCCTGGTTGAGATGAAAATCGCTCGTTTTGCCAAAATCTGTTACCAATGAGTTGGTAGTATAATCAAAATAATTTACACTCAGGTTTCTGTCTGAGGAAAGATATTCGCCCGAATAACCTGCTTCAAGTGAAGACTTTTCAGTAAAAGGCAGCTTATATTTTAATGTTATCTCCTGCTTATTGTCAGTCTGGTCTATCCTGTCATTATCATATTGCGTTAGGGCATCAACAGGAAATGAGAAAATATCGGAATAATTATTTGTTTCAATTTCAGGTGAGTGCGATATCTTATATTCAAATTCAAGATCATGATCTTCCTTACCAAAGTTGTGGCTGAAACTAACATTCGCATCAGATTCCTTCTCAAGTTCGGAACTTACTCTGCTCCTGTTGTATTTCTCAGTCATTATATGATTGGCATCAGAATAAGTTTGGTAATCTGCTCCTGATCTCTCTGCATCTGAATAGAAATAATTTCCAGTAATTCCCAATTTATTGGATTTGTCAAAATTATATTCTGCCCCTAGTGTAGCAAGATTTACAAATGGTCTTCCGTTAAAGCTGCCGTTTTCATCATAGAAACTTTTAACTCCATTAGCATCAGTCTGAATTCTGTTATCGGCAGAAACCCTTCCTCTGGAATCCTGCCGGTAACCATAATTACCAAAGATATTGAACTTACCCGGGTTGTAGTTAAAATTAAGATTTATATTATATCTGCTCTTATTTCCGACGTTGAATGTAACATTGCTGTTAAAACCTGTGCCCGCGTCTTTCTTAAGAACAATATTTATTATTCCCGATGTGCCGTCAGGTTTAAAGCTGGCTGATGGATTTGTAAGTACTTCAATTCTTTCAATGGAATTAGCCGGTAATTCATCCAAAACGGTTGCACTGCTTTTATCCATCATCGGTGATGTCTTTCCATTAATCATTATCATAACGTTCTGGTTCCCGCGAAGACTCACATTACCGTCAATGTCAACAGATACAGAAGGTATGTTTTGTAAAAGATCCCCCGCGGTGCCGCTCTTACTCATTATATCTTTTTCTACATTATAAACTTTTCTGTCTACCGAATTATTGAAAGTTTCTTTTTTGGAGGTAATAACCACTTCATCTAGATCTGTAATTGAAGAATATATTGCAGTAGTCCCTGTATTTAATTTCCTTCCCTTAGAACTGATTTTAATCCCGGGTACTATCAATTCATGGAAACCCATGCAGCTAAATTTTAACAGATAGTCTCCATCAGCTACATTTGTAATATCGAATCTGCCTGTTTTATTTGTTGTGGCTGCATTGACAATGGAACTATCTGAAACTTTTAATAAGAGAACATTAACAAAAGGGACAGGGTTATCATTTCCGCCATCGGCTGCAACTCCGTAAACAGTTCCGGTCTTGTTCTGTGCTGTAATATTAATAGACAAGTATCCTAAAATAAGCACGCATAAGTATAATTTTTGCAACATTTTTACATTAACCCGATTTAAATTATTTATTTTCATGACGGTCAATATAAGTATCTTATACAGTCTAAATAAAACAGAATTAAAACAGAATTATCATTTATATTAATAAGAAACCGAAAAATTAATGAAGCTGCTTTTAGTAGAGGATGAAAAAGAACTTGCTTCCGATATTAGTAATTATCTGATAAAGGAAGGATATTTAATTGAGAGTGTACTGACCTATAACGAAGGGAAAGAAAAACTATTACTTTTTGATTACGACTGCGCAATAATTGATATTACACTTCCCGGTGGAAACGGATTGGATTTAATAAGTATTATAAAGGAAAAACTCCTTAAAACGGGTATAATAATTATTTCAGCAAAGAATTCTCTGGAAGATAAAATAAAAGGGCTTGATTCCGGATCAGACGACTATTTAACAAAACCTTTTCATCTGTCGGAATTAAATGCAAGGATTAAAGCCCTGTTAAGAAGAAGGAACTTTTCCGGTAACAAAGAAATTATTGTTGATGAAATAAGGATTACTTTAAATGACAATCAGATTCATATCCATGATAAACCTCTGGATTTGACCAAAAAAGAATATGAGCTGCTCCTCTTTTTTACTGCAAACCTGAATCGGGTTCTTACAAAAGAATCCATTGCTGAACATTTATGGGGTGATTCTATTGATTCTGCTGATACTTTCGATTTTATTTACACACACATTAAAAATCTGCGTAAAAAGATTATGGACCTCGGAGGGAAGGATCATATCCGTACTCTCTATGGTATGGGATATAAATTTACACTATGAAATTACTAACTAAAACCAACCTGTATTATACTTTTTTTGCACTATTAATCTTCATTATAGGAGGATTCGCATTCTATTTCATAATTCAGAATAAGATCTATGAGGAAATAGATGAAGCTCTCCTTGCCAGAAAAGATTCGATAACAAAACAATTAAATGTCAAAGGGGAAGGTTATCTTAAAGAGTTGGTGCCCGGTGATGAGATCAGTATTATTAAAATAAATGTTAGATCCAAAATGATGTCCTACAGGTTTCGCGATACTTTAATCTTAACTCCAGGACAGCGGGAGGGTGAGCTATTCCGCTGCCTTACATTTAGAGTTGCTTTGAACAATAATGCTTACCAAATAGATGTCCTTCGTTCCGCTACTGATTCAGAAAGTCTTATAGATGGAATAGTGACTTCTACATTAATAATTTTACTTTTGTTGCTTGGTGGAGGAGCGGTACTTAATTATTTTATTTCTAAAAAAATCTGGAAACCATTTTATAATGTTTTGAATATTGTAAAAGAATACCGCCCTGCAGCAAAGATAGTCGTTAAACTTCCTCAAAGTAGTATATCAGAATTCAGAACACTTAACCAGTCGATCGAACGGTTTATATCTATAGTAGAAAATGATTTTATCAATCTAAAACAGTTTACTGAAAACGCCTCCCATGAAATACAAACTCCGCTCGCAGTTATAAAAACAAAATCTGAATTATTGATGCAGCGTGAAGAGCTTGATGAAGATGTGCTTAAAGAAATCTTGACTATCAATGAAGCAGCGGGCAGACTTTCCAGGTTAAACTATGCGCTTCTGCAATTAATGAAAATTGAAAACCGGCAATACCAGGATTCCGAAGTGATAGATTTTAGTGAACTCTTAAAAAACAAACTACAAAGACTTAACGAACTGATCGTAATGAAAAATATTAAATTAGAAACAAGTATTGATGAAAAGGTTTCTATTAAAATGAATGTTTCTCTGGCAGATATTATGTTTTCAAATCTTCTTAATAATTCAATTAAACATAATCTCACCGGAGGAAGAATCCTCATAACTCTTAACCAAACAGGGATAATTATTTCCAATACCGGCATGCCGCCGAATATTGAATTGCAAAGATTATTTGATAGGTTTGTTAAAGATAGTCCTTCGAATGAATCATTAGGGCTGGGACTTTCTCTTGTTAAGCAAATATGTGATACTTATAATTTTGGAGTTACCTATCACTATGATGGGGGCATTCATATTATAAAGGTACAATTCTGACTTCAGAATATCTTCAGATTCATTATTTACATTTATTTTTCAACAAATAAAAGGAGTTGTTATGAAAAGATTAATTGTTTTTAGCAGTTTGTTTCTATTCAGTATCAGTTATGCTCAAAAATCCAGCAATAAGGATATCCCTCAGGTGGTGAAAGATAAGTTTAGTAATACTTTTAAAGATGCGATAAAAGTAAAATGGAATAAGGAAAAAATCGGATATGAAGCCAGCTTTAATTTGGGAAATGAAAAGAAGTCAGCAACCTTAGATGAGAGCGGCAAAATACTTGAAACTGAAACCAGCTTAAAAATAAATGAACTTCCTAAGAGCGTTTTAGCTTCCGTTAAAAAAGATTATGCCGGTTATAAGATTACTGAAGCAGCTAAGATTGACAAAGCTGGTACAACAACTTATGAAGCTGAAGTAACAAAAGGGAAAAATAAAATGGATCTAATTTATGATGAAATGGGAAACCTGAAAGAAAAAATAAAATAATTCAGTTGGAATTAGGAAATCCATTTAGGCTTCTTGATTTTTGTCGATGGGATAGTGTCCGATTAATATTTAAATCTAAAAAGCCGTCATGTAACAATGACGGCTTTTTATTTGATCATGAAAACAACACATTAAATTAATCAGATAATAGAACCAAATTATTATCCCGTCAACCCCTTACGTAATGATTTTTCCACTGCATTCTTGAATTCACTGAGATTAACAGGTTTATGGAAAACATATTCTATCCCGATGTTGTTATAGTCTGCTATCGTGCTTCTGTCAATATCCCCGCTTAATACTATTACCTGTGGTTTACCTTTTATATCAAGTTTTTTAATCTCCAAGGTAAGTTCATAACCGTTCATTTCTGGCATCAGGTGGTCTGTTATAATTAGAGCCGGGGGGCTGTTTTTAATTTTCTCAAGCGCTTCCTGTCCATTTGAGGCAATTTCAATATTATAATCGGGGGTGATGTTTTTTACTATCTTCGAATACAAAAGTCGGTCGGTTTTGCTGTCATCCACTAGTAGGATATTGGCAGAAGCTATTGGTAAAGTAAATTTAAATTCAGAACCATGTTCATATTCGCTCTCGACCCATATTATGCCGCCGTGTTTTTCTATTATTTCATTTACCAGTGATAATCCAAGTCCGGTACCTCTTTCACCAGCTGTTCCTTCTGATGAATATTTGGCATCTATCCTAAAAAGACTTGAAAGATTTTCCGGTTTAATCCCTACTCCATTATCTTTAACTGAGAACTCATAAAACCTGGTTTTAACTGATGGTTTTGCAGTGATAACAATTTCACCGCCGGGATTAGTAAATTTAATTGCATTGGATATCAGGTTGTTAAACACCTGCATCATTAAACTATTATCAGCATAAATTGTAACGTTCTCATCCACATTGGAGACAATCTTAATGTTTTTCTGAAAAGCTGTTCCGGTAAGTGAGTTGATGGAATTCCGTATTATGCTTTCAGCAAGTATCTTCTCTGGTTCAAATTTTATTCTGCCTGTCTGTAGTCTTGTCCAATCAAGTAATGAATTAACGAGGGCAAGCATTGATTTGGAAGATTCCTGTATAAACGTTACATATTGTTTCTTTTCAACTTCGGTCAGCTCATCATCTACTAATAATAAATCTGTGAATCCCAGTATAGAACTGAACGGAGTTCTGAGATCATGTGAAATTATAGAGATGAATTTATCTTTAGTGTCATTTAGTTTAACAAGATTTTCAGTTGAACGGGTAAGTTCATCTTCCGCTTTCTTCCGTAAGGAAATATCACTAATCAGACCATAGATTTTAGAAACCTTTCCGGCTGTAGTCCGCACTAGATTTATTTTGGTTCTTACCCAGACAATATTGCCATGCTTGTTTATGATCCGGAATTCCATTTCTTCTGAAACCTGGATTCTACTTCGCATAACAGATTTTAATTTTTTCTTAACTGCTGAGAAATCATCAGGGTAAATTATCTTCAGTAATAATGTTGAATCATCAAGGAATTCAGATTGCGTGTATCCAGTTATTTTTTCAACGGATGAGGTATAAAACAATGGTCTTAAAATATGATCAATACGTTCAAATGTGAAAAGGAAATCATCAATATTTTCAGTTATGTTCCTGTATTTTTCTTCGGATTCCCTGATAGCCTGTTGTGCCCGTTTTCTTTCTGTAAAATCGCGTGTGTTAATTACAAGGTAAGTCCTTGCTTCAATGTTAAAAACAGAAGGGGAGATCTCAACATAGAATACCGACCTGTCTTTTCGTCTGGCAAGAAATTCAAACCTTCCCGGTGCATCTTTTCTTGTCTCGATTAACTGTAAATATTCAGCAACCTTAAGACTATCACCGCTTGAAACAAACTCCAGTATATTAAAACTGATTATTTCTTCTTTTTTCTTGTAACCGAATATTTTGGCGAAGGAATCGTTTGACATTACTATCTTTCCCTCAGACATAATTGCAATTCCATCCTGAGATGTTTCAAATAATGTCCTGAAAAGAAATAGTTCCTTTTCGGATTTTTTAGACGAAGTTATTTCGCTTAAGAAACCATTATAGTATTTAATTGTTTTGCTGGGTCCGATTACAGGTGCAAACCTTACTGAGAAAAAAAGAAAAGTTCCAAACTTTGAAATTAAGGGAATTTCAATTTTTTTATTGGGACTGGATTTGAATTCCTTGAGGTTGAATGTGTTTTTTTCAAAATACAACGGGTCGATAAGTTCGCTGAAACTTCTACCTAATATCTCATTGGCGAAACCAAGTATAGTAGTAAACTTATCATTAATGTATGTTATTATCCCATCCGGTTCGACTGTAATGATAAGATCATCTGTATTACTTAAGATGTTTCTGAATCTTTCTTCCGATGTCTGAAGCTGTTGTTCTATTTTAAACCGCTCAGTTATGTCCGTAAAAAGGACAACGATTATAGAATCCCCGGGGAGCCGCGAAAACCGTGCCTCGACAATCTCTTTTTTCCCGTCTCCACGGTTAAACGTAAGATTGATTTTCCAGGCTTTGTTCTTATTGAGTTCTTCTAAAATATTATTGAAATACTCTTCATCAAAAAGACCAAGCGCCTTACCAAGGAATTTGCCTGTCACTTCTGATCTGGAATGCCCGAATAATACTTCTGATGGCTTATTCCAGAGTATAATTTTACCGCCCGCGTCAATACCAATTATGCTGTCGGAGATCGTTTCGGCTATATACTGATATTGCTTAAGTTCATTTACCTGTTTTGCAAGATTATCATTATGCTGTAGCAGTTCTGTAATTTCATTTAGGAAGAAAAATATAAATTGGATTTGCCCTTTCCGGTTTAATAAAGGTTCCATCCTGCATTCATAGATCAGTTTATTGTCCCCTACAACAAGTTCAAGATTAAATTTTTCAGAACGTCTTTTTACAGATACAAGATCAAGATATTTATCAAAATCACCGCGGGCATCAGGTGAAAATATTTTTTTTATCTGGAATCCTGCACCAATATTATTATTCAGTTTCCTTATCTGTTTCCCGTAATAGAATATAACTTTGCCTTCAATGTCAGTTATGAAAAGAAGATCATTAGCTTTATTAAGAACTTTTTCGAAATGTTCAGTTTTTAATATCCCGTCTTCAAAAATCTTAGGTAAAATCCGAAGATCTTCGACTACAAGTATGCCGCCATGGAAATCTTTTCCTTCACTAATCGGCGAACATTTAATAATAACCGAAACCGAGGCAAGACCTGTGTCAATTCTGGTAAATTCCCTTTCGAATGGATAACCAGATTGGATATCAAGCAAGTCATCTTTTAAAGCTAAACCCGGGAAAATTTCTGTATCAAGTAAACTTTGACCGGTAAGATCTTCATATTTGAAATTATATAACAGTCCAAGGTTTATAAAGTTTTCGTTAAGAAAGGTAATTTTATATGCTTCGTCAAAAGTTAGTACGCCAACCGGAGCTTTTTGAAGTAAATTGGACCATTCATCAACATTATGTGTTCGTATTTCTTCCGTAATTTCAACCATAAATTGCAAATTAAATTAATAACTTATTTGCTATATCAAGAATAGTGCTAAAATCTTTACTACCCAAAATAATCATAAAAACATGCAAAATTAACTTCTATTTAAGATAATTCTAAAATTTTATGGAATTAGTCATATAATGTGAGCTACTGGTTAATGTATCAAAATGAGTCTTTTTGCAACTTACTCTGAAAAATCGATTAGCCGATTCTCAAGTAAAAATAGCTCATTCATTAATTCCTCGGGAAACCTGGTACCGAATATTTTGTAATATGCTTTTAATTCTTCTACTTCACCAAGCCATTTCTTTTTATCAATTTCCAATAGTCGATCCAGGTTCTCTTTTGGAAAATCAAGACCAGTCATATCCAGAGACCCTTTTGATGGGATATAACCTATCGGAGTATACTCTGCGTTGTTTTTACTTTCTGTGACTCGCTCAAATACCCATTTCAATACCCGGATATTTTCCCCATAACCTGGCCATAAGTAATTACCCGCATCATCTTTTCTAAACCAGTTAACATAAAAAAATCCAGGAAGATTATCCGGTTTAGTCATATTCCCAATATTAAGCCAATGGGTGAAATAATCAGCCATATTATACCCGCAGAAGGGAAGCATAGCAAATGGGTCATGCCTTACAATACCGGTTTTACCTTCTGCAGCAGCAGTCACCTCAGATGAAATCATTGAACCCATAAATATTCCATGCTGCCAATTTAATGCCTGATGGACCAAGGGCAGAATATTAGCCCTTCTTCCGCCGAATAAAATTGCGGAGATCGGAACACCTTCAGGATTTTCCCATTCAGGATCAATAGAGGGACACTGAGAAGCAGGCGATGTAAACCTTGAATTGGGATGAGCTGCTTTTTCTTCACTGCCCGGAGTCCATATCTGCCCCTGCCAGTCGGTTAATTTTGCCGGCTTCGTTTTTGTCATGCCTTCCCACCAAACATCTCTGTCGATTGTTAAAGCCGAATTAGTGAAAAGTGTTTTTTCTGATATAGTTAGCATAGCATTTGGGTTAGAATCCATAGAGGTTCCGGGAGCAACTCCAAAGAATCCTGATTCAGGATTAATAGCATAAAGTTTTCCATCTTTTCCAATTCTCATCCATGCAAGGTCATCTCCAATAGTTTGAACTTTCCAGCCTGGTAATGTTGAAGTTAGCATTGCTAGGTTTGTCTTCCCACAGGCACTTGGAAAAGCACCGGCAAAATATTTTTTTCCCCCCTGCGGATTTGTAATACTGAGAATAAGCATATGTTCCGCCAACCACCCCTCTTCCTTTGCTAAATAAGAGGCAACTCTAAGACCGAAACATTTTTTCCCCAAAAGTGCATTACCTCCATAACCGCTTCCAAAAGATATTATTTTCTTTTCTTCCGGGAAATGCACAATATATTTATCCTCTTTATTGCAGGGCCATTTAACATCTTTTTCATCAAGGGCTAATGGTCTTCCTACTGAATGAAGGCATTGCGCAAAATCGTTATTTGCGATATGAGAAAGAGCGCTATTGCCAATTCTTGTCATAATTTTCATGCTTACTACAACATACGGGGAATCGGTAATTTGAACTCCAAAACGGGAATACTCAGAATCAAGGGGACCCATGCAAAAGGGAATCACAAACATTGTTCTTCCTTTCATTGAGCCGTCAAATAAATCCCGAAGGAGAGTTTTCATTTTCATTGGATCTGCCCAATTGTTTGTTGGACCAGCATCTTCTTTATTGTTATTACAAATAAACGTTCTGTTTTCCACTCTGGCAACATCGGAAGGATCAGATCTGATTAGGAAACTCCCTGGTCGTTTATTTTCATTTAATCGTATAAAGGTACCTTTTTCAACCAGTTCATTTGTAAGCCATTCATATTCTTCATCAGAACCGGTGCACCAATAAACCTTTTGTGGTTTGCACAGTTCAGCTATTTCATTGACCCATGAGGTTAGTTTTTCATTTGAAGCCATTTAACTTTCCGGATTATTATAATTAAAGGTTATAGGAAGAATAGAAAATATAATTTAACAAAAAAGTGATTTATGTTTACTTAGAATGAAAACAGTTTAATTTGCTTGGATTGAGAGATGAAGTTTACTTGATAAAAACCTTAATCCACTAAAACTTATTTTAGTAAGATAATTTTTGTTATTTTAGATGCATCAGATTAATTAAACTCAGACAATGTTAAAGTTTTTCCAAACAACCGGCCGGAAAATAATGGATTTCTTCCAGGAATTCGGTCAATTCTGTAATCTTGTATTTGGTATTGTAAAAAACCTCAGAACAATACCAAGGAGCAGAGATATAATTTTTTACCAGATGGAACATATTGGTGTTAACTCTCTTCCCCTGGTAATAATTATAGCTGTTTTTACGGGTGCCGTTTCAGCATGGCAGGCTGCTTACCAGTTAAAAGGAATCGCGCCATTATCTTTTCTGGGAGGAACTACAAGTAGAGCTATAATTACAGAATTGGGTCCTGTTTTAACTGGTATTGTTATAGCTGGAAGGGTTGGTGCATCAATTGCTGCTGAGCTTGGCACAATGAAGGTAACTGAACAAATAGATGCTCTGGAAACGATGGCCATTAGTCCTGTTCGATATCTTGCTATGCCCAGATTCCTTGCGGCTATATTTATGATGCCTATACTAGTTATGTTTGCTAACTTTATTGCAATTATTGGTGCTTTTGTAGTTTCAAATTATTTTCTGAATGTATCGTTCGCCGTTTTTTTCCAGTCGGTAAGAAGATTTTTCAGTTTAAAGGATCTTATCGGGGGTTTATTTAAAACGGTTATATTCGGTGGAGTAACATCTTTAATAGGCTGCCATATTGGATTCAAAACTCAGGGTGGTGCTGAAGGTGTGGGGCTTTCCACAATAAGATCTTTTGTTATCTCTGCAGCTCTTATACTAATATTAGACTTCGTCCTATGGACACTTCTATTTTAACTGTATCATTTTAAGTCATTTCTCTGATTACCTTCTCATATTAAAATTTCTACCCAATGAAAAAGTTCTTATTTCATTGGAAATTCAATGAATTAGGACAAAATAGACGATGGAACATATTTTGTTCATATTTCCAAGAATATCAGAATTTAATATGAATAGTTTAAATAATACATATAACCCTTGCAGATCTCTAATAATCGATGATGATGCCGATAGCAGAAGGGTTCTATTTAGAATGCTGAAAAAATATCCTGAAGTGAATGTCGTTGGTGAAGCAGAAAATATTGACTCAGCATTAACTTTATTTAAAAAGGAAGAACCTGATAGTGTATTTCTTGATATTAAACTTAAAAATGAAAATGCTTTTGATCTTTTAAATCATATACCACAGACAACAAGAGTGATCTTTGTAAGTGGATACGATAACTATGCAATCAAAGCATTTGAAAATAATGCTTTTGATTATATTAAAAAACCATTTAATAGAGAACGACTGGATAATGCCGTAAAAAAACTAATATCTGATTTCAATTTGCACAAGAATGTAAATCGTTCAGGCAATAAGATAGATGTTCTGGCTAAGATTAATGATTCTGTTGGAAACAGCCATAACGGAAACGGACATAACAGAAATAGTTCTAATGCAAATGTAAGCTATGGAAATAGTCAGGTTGCATTAAAATATGTTGCCAGTGATATTATCAATTTATGTGAAGAAGATTATGATGATATTGATGACAACAAAGAGATTGAATTATCAACCCGGAATCATAACGGGAATAAAATTCTTGAATACGACGACAGAATATTTATAACTTCAGAAAACATTTCCCGGTTTTTGAAGATTAGTCAGATTCTGTGTATAACTGCTGAAAAAGATTATACTTATATCTTAACGCCTGGAGGTAAGAAATTTCTGGTGCTAAAATCGATGACAGAATGGGAAGAAAGATTAACACCAAAGTATTTTGTAAGAATTCACCGTTCAACAATAGTTAACCTGGAATATGTTGAAAAAGTGGAGCGTTGGTTCAATTATTCTTACCAGGTTTATGTGCATGCTGTTGAAGAGCCCTTTCAGATGAGCAGAAGATATTCTACAAGATTGAAAGAAAGGTTTAAATAATATTTAGCAGATAAAAAATGATTGCCGGGGCTTTATCAAGCCCCGGTTTTATTTTAAATCCAATTAAATATATGTCTCTTTGAATTTTTCATAGTTAAGTATACGAAGCCCTGACCCCTCCAATTCAACAAATCCTTTTTTCGCGAATGTATGAAGAGTCCTTGAAATAGTTTCTCTTGAAGTACCCGCCATATTTGCTATGTCATGCTGATAAGGAAGCTTTTCAATTTCTACCTGTCCCTGTTTGATTTTTCCAATTTCATCAGCAAGCTGAATAAGAACGGTTGCTATCTTTCCTTCGGCATCCTTCATACTTAGAGCTTTAATTTTCATATCCGCAGCTCTTAATCTCTGAGTTAATTCCCTTAGTAGAGAAATAACCACATCATGCTGAGTCCTGAGAAGTTCAAGGAAGTCATCTCTTTTAATAAGAAATACTTCTGAATCTTCCATCGCTGAAACAGTTGCGGAACGTGAGAATCCATCAAGGAGTGACATTTCACCGAACAGATCTGATTCATGAAGTATAGCAAGTATAACTTCTCTTCCATCATCGCTGTATCGGGAAACTTTTACTTTCCCTTTTGCAATAATGAATAACGCTGCCCCGTCTTCGTGTTCAAACAATATCACACTGTCTTTTTTGAACGAACGATAAATTCCTACTTTTGAAATCTCATCCAATTGATCTTCCAATAGTTCAGAAAAGATAGGAACATATTTCAAGAATTCGTTATTTCTTTCCATTAGGATCTCCTTAAATAATTAAAAAATGTGAGGTAATTTGACCTCAATCGTTAAATTGCATGACAAAGGACATGATGTCTTGAGTAAACATATATATTGTGATATTTAACCGTTGTGCAGATGGTCACATAATTGCTTTCTTTCTTACTTTTACGTTGTAATCAAATTATTTGATAAATTTATTTATATGAAATATAATCAATTATTAGGGAGTATTAAATGTCAGTTTTGATAAAGAATGGAAGAATAATTACAGCGGGAGAGGATTATGAAGCTGATATTTACATTGTTGATGATAAAATAAAAACTATAGGGGTAAATCTTGACTTGACTAGTGGCACAACTATAAATGCAGAAGGTAAATATATAATTCCGGGAGGAATTGATGTTCACACACATCTTGATATGCCATTTGGAAAAATTACATCGAGCGATGATTTTGAATCCGGCACTATTGCCGCGGCATTTGGAGGTACAACCTGCATCATAGATTTTGCCACACAATCACGCGGTATGGAAACCCGGCAGGCTGTTGACGAATGGCATAAAAAAGCTGAAGGGAAAGCTGTTATAGATTATGGCTTTCATATGATAATCACTGAGCTTTCAGACAATTATTCCGATGATCTTAAAAATCTTATTCAGGAAGGTATAACAAGTTTTAAAATGTTTATGGCATATCCAAATTCACTAATGGTGGATGATGCTGTTATTTTTAAGGTATTAAAAGAATGTGTTAATACAGGTGCGCTTCTCGGTATCCATGCTGAAAATGGAAGGGAGATTGATATCCTCGTAAAAAATGCAATTACAAGAGGAAATACTTCTCCAATATATCATGCACTCACTCGTCCTGCAGTATCTGAAGGCGAAGCTGTAAGCAGATCAATTGCACTTGCCCAAATGGCAGGTGCCCCGGTTTACATTGTTCATCTCTCAACTTTTGACGGACTTGAAAGAATATCTGAAGCACGTGAAAAAGGAATCCGTGTTTATGCGGAAACCTGTCCGCAATATTTGTTTTTATCACTTGAAGATATGGGGAAGCCGGGTAATGATGATGCAAAGCTAATTTTTACACCTCCTGTAAGAGAGAAATGGAATCAGAAAAAACTTTGGGAAGGATTAAGAAACAATTCAATTCAAGTAGTGGCAACTGACCATTGTCCTTTCAAAATGGCGGACAAGACAGGCCCCCTTATAACCGATTTTACAAAAATACCTAACGGAGGTGCAGGAATTGAACACAGGCTTCAATTATTATTTCAGGGAGGAGTTAATGAGGGACGTTTAACTCTGAACCGATGGGTAGAAATATGTTCTGCAAATCCGGCTAGAATGTTCGGTTTATATCCACGCAAAGGAACAATTAAGCAGGGAAGTGATGCGGATTTGGTTATCTGGAATCCGATGACAAAATATACTATATCAGCTGAAACCCACCACATGAATGTTGATTATTCAATGTATGAAGGGAAACAAGTAACGGGAAATGCAGAGACCGTCATATCACGAGGTGAAATTATTATAGAAAAAAATAAATTCACAGGCAAATCCGGCTGGGGAAAATACATTAAAAGAGATTTACCTGAATTTATTTGAATGAAAAGGTTCTAAATGTTAACATTTAGACGAAATATTTCATATTTTCGCACTACATTTTAGGAGTATTAATGAGCAAGTTTCAATTTGTTATTAAAAGGACCGGTTCAATTGTCCCTTTTAACCCGGAAAGGATATCAAATGCGATTTATCGTGCTGCTGTAGCTGTAGGTGGAAGAGATAAAGAAAAAGCTGAGGAGCTTGGTGTTAAGGTAATGGAAATAATGGAGGAGAAATTTGAAGAAGGTTATAAACCTTCTATAGAAGAAATCCAGGATATCGTTGAAAAAGTACTTATTGAAAACGGACATGCAAAGGTAGCAAAGGAATATATCCTTTACAGGGAGGAAGCTGCTCAGAGAAGAGCCTCAGAATCTGAACATTTTTCCGCTCAACTTGAAAATATTCCTTGGAGTAAAGTATGGAGATCTCTTGATTGGTCGGTATCTCATAATCTTCATACAATTGAAAATCTTAATAAAAGGATTAAGGCAGGAGAATTTCCCCATATAGTACATGAATCGGAAGCGGCTTATGAAACTCAACTTGATACAGCAGCTGCCCTGATAAAAGAAAGAAGCAAAGAATTGAAAATGGTTATGGTAAGTGGGCCGTCTTCTTCAGGTAAGACAACCACTACATACAAATTAGAAATGCGCCTTAAAAAAATGGGAATGAGTTTTGTCCCCCTTATAGTTGATAATTATTTCTTTGACCTTGATTTACATCCTAAGGATGAATTTGGCGATTATGACTTTGAAACTCCTCAGGCCTTAGATCTTGATTTGATCAATATCCATCTTAAAGCTTTGGCTAATGGAGAAGAAGTTAAAATACCATACTATGATTTCAAAACAGGGAAGAGATTTCTTGATCAAACTCTGCTTAAGTTAGGTGAGAACCAGGTACTTCTGATTGACAGCCTTCACGGTCTTTTTCCTGAATTCAGTAAGGAGATCCCTTCTACTCAAAAATTCAAGCTATATCTTGAACCTCTTTTGCAACTCAAGGATAATAATGGAAAATATATCCGTTGGACAGATATCCGTCTAATACGCAGGATGCTGAGGGATTCAGTTCACAGAGCATACAAACCGGAGCAGACACTTTTACATTGGCATTATGTCAGATCATCCGAAAAAAGAACAATACTCCCGTATTCCAACACAGCGGATTACATCATAAATACTTCAATGTCATACGAGCTCCCTCTTTATGTGCCGCGTTTATTATCACAGTTTAAAGAATGGGAACCAAAATATAAGGATGAAACTCTGAGAGAAGATGCTTATATAAGGGCTTCAAGAGTAAAGAAAGTTTTAGAAGCTATTGAACCAGTAAAAGATGATTCACCCGTTCCCGGGGATTCTGTATTAAGAGAATTTATCGGCGGAAGCACTATCGAACACGCCTGATTTGGTCAGTTTAATAGTTTAGTCCTTGAATAAGGGAAGTGAGAAAACACACTCACTTCCTTCCCCATTCACTTGTCATTCTTATTATTCTTTCGTCAAAATAAATTCAATAAATATCCTACGTTAATAAATCTCTCATTCTTTTTCGATTAACAAAAATCAAGGGTTAAAGAGTAATAATTAACTGATTATTTGCAAATTGAGTCTGGAATTGCTGCAGGGATGAGGGTGATGGTCCCTGTACCACCCTGCCATTTAAATCAAAACGGGAACCATGACATGTGCATACGAATTGATTACTGCCTGAATCGAAATTGCTAACCGTACATCCCTGATGTGGGCAAATGGAAGTAAAAGCATTATATACATTTGTAGATGGATGATCTATTAGAATAGCGCCTGAGGAATAAACTATAATTCCGACACTGCCCACTGCAGCTAAAGGGGAAGAGGAACCAATCGCTACCGTTACAGTATTATTTGATAAAGTTCCCTGCAGAGTAGGAAGTGGTGTGGAATTTCCTGATGGACTTGTTATTTGCGGGCTGCAGCTTTCAAGGAAAGATCCGAAAATTGCCGGAAGAGATATAATGACTACACCCTGAGCAGATTTTACGAAGAAATCCTTTCTTGTAATTTTCATTGTATTTCACCTTTGCTAATAATAGAATATCGAATTAAAGGTAAAAGTGAATCATCTTTATATTTATTTCCTTCAGTTAATAATAATCAGTCATGTTATTTTTAAGTGACAACATATTATACTATATCCATTTCTTTTTCAATAGCCACGATTTCACAATTTGAGTTAATGTGATATATGATAATAAAGTTAGAAACAATAACGGCCAATAGAGCGGAGGAAGTGCTTCGAACCCAAGTGGTTTTGCCAAAGGGGAGAAAGGCAGATACATTCCAAAACCCATGACCAATACTGTGGTTACTATAAGAGGCAGGCTTGGTCTGCTTTGAATAAAGGGAATTTTGTTCGTTCTTATAACATGGATTATAAGGGTTTGAGTCATAAGGGATTCAACAAACCATCCGGTCTGAAATAGAGATGCCTTTGATAAATCCCAGCAATTAAAAACGTACAACATGATAAAATAAGTGGAATAATCAAATATTGAACTGATAGGTCCTATAAACAAAATAAATTTTTTAATTTCCTCTATATTCCATGGACGCGGTTTAGCGACCTGTTCAGGGTCAACATCATCGGTCGGAATTGGTACCTGGGAAAAATCATAGAGTAAGTTATTTGTTAAAACTTGAATTGGTGCCATCGGGACAAACGGAAGGAAGGCACTTGCTCCTAACACACTAAACATATTTCCAAAATTTGAACTTGCACCCATCCTTACATATTTAAGGATATTAACAAATACTTTTCGTCCCTCAATTACACCTTCTTCAAGAACCATGAGGCTTTTTTCAAGAAGAATAACATCAGCGGATTCCTTTGCAATATCCACTGCCGTATCAACAGAAATTCCGACATCGGCAGCTCGCAATGCAGGGGCATCATTTATTCCGTCTCCCATAAATCCAACTACGTTCCCTTTTTTTCTGAGTATCTGGATGATCCTTTCCTTATGCTGAGGAGACAGCCGGGCAAAGACTGTAACTTCCTTTGCGGCAATAGCAAGTTCATCGTCATTCATAATTTCCACTTGAGTACCGAGTAGAATTTTATCCGTGAACAGCCCAACCTCATGGCAGATTTTCTTTGTTACGAGATCATTATCGCCGGTAAGGATTTTTACTTCCACACCATGCTTTTGCAAAGCCTGGATAGCCGGTGCCGCTGTGTCTTTAGGAGGATCAAGAAATGCAACATAACCCTTCAACACAAGGTCAGATTCATCACTTTTAGAAAATACTGGTTTAAGTTCCATATCTCTATATGCTATAGCGAGAACGCGGAAACCATCCGAGCTTAAATCTTCATATTCTTCTTTCAGGTCCTGGATCAATATCGGGTCCAAAGGCAGAATTTCACCATGCAATTCAAAACGTGTACAGCGGCTGAATATTTCTTCAGGAGCACCCTTAGTAAGTAATCTGTGAGTTCCTTCGGAAGATTTAACAACAACTGACATCATTCTTCTTGAGAAATCGAAGGGGATTTCATCAACTTTCTGGTAATCGCCTATAGTAATCCCTTCTGTAACTTCACTTCGCTGCAGAATAGCGCGGTCGAGTACATTTTTAAGTCCAGTCTGAAAGTGACTTATAAGATAGGCATCTAATAGAACAGCATCATCTTCTTCTTTAACAACATCGCAATGATGTTCCAGAATTACTTTATCCATGGTTAGAGTTCCGGTTTTATCCGTGCAGAGGATATTCATAGCGCCGAAATTCTGAATAGCATTTAATCTTTTAACAATAACTTTCTTCTTCGACATAAGTATAGCTCCTTTGGAGAGGGAGACAGAAACTATCATAGGCAGCATTTCAGGAGTAAGCCCCACAGCAACAGCCATAGCGAAAAAGAAAGCTTCAACCCAATTATTTTTTGTTAATCCATTGATAACAAATACAAGGGGCACCATAACAATCATGAAGCGGATCATCAGCCAGGTAAAACGGTTAACACCTTTATCAAAACTAGTCTGGATTTCCTGACCTACGATGCTTTTTGCCATTGAACCAAAATAGGTTTGGGATCCGGTAGTGACAACAGCGGCTGTAGCAGAACCGCTTTCAACGCTGGTACCAAGGAAGGCAATATTTGATAATTCTATAGGAGAGATATTTTTCCGGGTTTCAATAGTATCATATTTTTCAACAGGCATTGATTCACCGGTTAAACTTGCCTGAATAATAAACAAGTCCTTTGCGGATAAAACTTTTACATCAGCAGGGATCATATCTCCGGCAGAAAGTTTAATAATATCCCCGGGGACAATTTGTTTTAATTCAATTTCTTTCTCAACTCCATCCCTGATAACAGTAGCAGTAATATTAATCATTGCTTTTAATTTTTCAGCAGCATTATCGGCTCTTGATTCCTGAATAAACCGGAGGGTAACTCCAAGAATAACCATAAGTATCATTACAGTGCCGGATCTGATATCTTCAGTAATAAATGCAATGGTAGCCAGGGCAAGCAGCAAAATTACAAGGGGGTTTTTAGTTGCAAGCATAAGGCGCCATAACCAGCCATGATGCTTTTCCTGCACTATCTCATTAAAGCCATGCTTTTCTAATCTTTCTTCAATTGTAGCCTCATTCAATCCATTGAGGCTTGTTTCAAGTTTAGTTAAAGTTTGATTTAAATCGAGACCGGAGACTTCGGATAATATATTGGCAAACTTGAATCCGGAATTTTGAGACTTTAGATCTTTAATATTTACTTTATGATTGAACATAGTAGTATTCCTTTATTCAAGAAAACGGTGTTTAAGTTTCATCATATCTCTGAACGTAACTACGCCAATAATTTTTTCCGATTCGTTTATAATTGGAATTGCTCTGAATCCATACCTTGTAAACATAGCCGAACCTTCTTTCAGATTGCTGTCCTCATCCAGGGCGATAACATTGTCAGTCATAATATCTTTCAGGTATGTTTCATCACTTGCCTGAAGCATATCTTTAATATCAAGTACTCCCAGTAAGATATCTGTTTGGTCAACAATGTAGAGGTACATTATTACATCTTTATCTTTAGCTGTTTTTCTATATTCTTTCAAGAACTTCACCGACTGTTTCATCCGGAGAAAATTTAAGGAAACTTTCCGTTGAAAGGTTTGTAATGCTTTCTTCCTGCTGGTCTATTATTGAATTTACTTTATCAAAGGTTTCTTTGTCAAGTAATTTTTCAATTTCTTCTCTTTCCTGTGATGGCAGAACAGCAAGAACATCAGCAGCCTGGGCAGGGGTCATTTCATTTATAAGCTGTGCTGCTTTCTCTTTTTTCATTGAGATTACAAGATCTCTCTGAACATTGGGATCAATTTCCTCCAATGTATCAGAAGCCTGATCGGGGTCAAGGTCTGCAAATATAGATGCCCTTTGAGAAGGTTCCATTTCCTCAAGGATATCGGCAATATCTACGGGATGCATTTCTGAAAGTGTTTCTTTTAGTATTTTTAGTTTAACATCACCCTTGAACCTGCCAAGTTTCTGGGGGAGCGGCTGAATGTACATCCAGGAGATAATTTCATCCTGAATCTTTGTGTCGGATTTATAAATATAATTTGCAAGGGTTTTAAGTCCAATGCGTCTAAGAAGACCATAGCGGCTGAGATCAACTTCACTTACATATAGTTTTTCACCTATTAGACAAAGTTTAATATCATAAACAACTTCCACTTCTCTGTCTTCAACATCGAGGACTTTTTTATCAAGTATATAATCTTTTAACAAAACAAGTTCATCGGAAAACTCGAATAGATATTTCGCAAGGTCTGTTTCTGAAATAGAGATCTCTTTAACACCCCAGGATAAAACAAGACCGACCGGTAACAGCAATGCAGGTTTGCCAAACTGCCTTATTACATACAAATGAGTCACTTCGGGCAATTTACCTGTTTCAACAATTACAAGATCAGAAAGCTTTCCGATTTTTTTATCGTTAATAATTATTTTAGCGCCAAGAACTTCGCTAAGGAAAAATTCGCTTAAAAGATTTTCGCTGGTATTATTATTCATATTCACATTTACCTCTATTTTAATAAAGTAATAAATTTATAGAATAGAATCATGACAAGAACTATTAAATAAACCCTTAGCATAATAAGGGAGAATCGTACACCCTTTGTCATCTTTGTATGTGGTTTCTTATATTTTGTATTTATTGCTTTAACCTCGCCAACAGTATTTCTAATGAAGTTTGCTGTGCCGGAGGTAAGGAAATAATTTAATTTTTTTATCATAAAAATCCTCTTTCAGTTTAGGCGAAAATGTTCGGGAAAAGGGCTGTTAATGCATACAGTGTGGACAGGATAATTATCACCACAACAATAAATATATTTATGACATTTTGCGTTAAACTGTTTTTATATTTTCCCATTACATCTTCATCGTTAAGGAGAATAATTAAAAACACAAGAGCAGCCGGCAATAATGTTACTGCAATTACCTGTACAAATAAAGTTATTAAGACAAGCGGCGCACCCGGTATAAGCACCACTGTACCAGCTGTTACTAATGCAAACAAATAGCTGGCATAAAACCATGGAGCTTCGCGGATCTTTAAATTAAGTGAATGTGCCCAGCCGAATACTTCACCGAATGCCCATGAACTGGCAAGTGAAATACAGATTGCCCCAAGAAATCCTGCATCAAATAATCCAATTGCCAGTAAAGTACCCACGTTATGGTTTATAGCCATCAGAGCAGTTGCAGCTTGGGCAGCGCTTTCAATTTCCGGTCTTCCATATAATAGTGTACCTGTTACAACTATACAGAAAACCGCTACCAGTACAGTAAAAAATGAACCGATAAAGGTATCAACCTTTCCCCATATTATATCTTTTTCAAGCATGCCTTTATCTACAACTGCACTCTGCTGGAAGAAAACCATCCAGGGGGCAATTGTGGTTCCGATATTAGCCATCAGAAAGAAGAAAATCTCATTGGTGAATCCGCCTGCAGGGAAATGAGGCACAACACTGTTATAGAGGACATCATTCACTGACGGGTGAACAAGGAAAGCAGCCGGAATATAAACCAGGTTTACAGCACAAAACAGGAAAGCTATCTTTTCCCAGGTCCAGTAACTGCCATTAATAACCATTAGCATCATTACAATCGATACTATTATAATTGTAATTACCGGAGGGATTCCGAATATATGTAAAGCGGCAGTCATACCGATAAATTCTGTTACAAGAGTAAGCCAGTCGGTAAGAATTAAATCCAGCAGAGAGAACCATCCCCAGAAGGAACCAAAAGCGTGGAAGATAGCTTCAGCATGTCCTCTTTTAGTTACAGCTCCTAACCGTACAGTCATTTCCTGAACAAAATAAGCTACAGGAAGTAAAAGCACCAGGAACCATAATAAATTGTAACCAAATTTTGAGCCGGTAACGGAATAAGTTGTAATACCGCCGGCATCATTATCGGCAAGCATTACAATTAAGCCCGGACCGGCAATAAGAAGATATATCTTTATTGCCTTGGCAAATTTACGATATCCATAAAACAATTTTGCCCAAAAGTTCATAGGCATCTCCTTTAATATTTTTTTAACTTACAATACCCTGCTTAAGGCAGTATGTATTGTCGATTTAAAAATCAAAGACTATCACAGGTCTTTGTAAAAACTCTTTAAGGATTAATGGATATTTGAAGGGATATGCAGAAGTCGGGTAAGGAGGTAAATAATTTACATATAGATCCGGAAATCATAAATACCTGCGAAAACCGGCATCACATTTTTTAATGCGCTGCACTTTTCTCCTCCAGGGTCGTCCATATAATCTCCGGGATTGTGAATAATTATTTATCGAAACAAACATAACTTCTTTATTGTTAAATCACAAACATGAAGCATTGACATTTAATTAAATATTTTATAAAATATATGATCAAAAAAAGGGAATCTATCTGGAGATATTTATAACAATATCGTAAAAACCCGGCCGCTTAAAGCCGCTAAATGTATAGTAGCAAGAGTGCCACGTGGCAGCCACAAGAATACCTCATAATAGTATCGATAAAACACCAGAACATTGAATTGGTAAAGTATCCGGAGGATATGAAATTAAACAAATAAATTAATTGAATATTTTTAGCTATATTTTAATAATGTAACTTTCTATAGTGTGCGAACTAAAAGACAGTGCAAATTATATATAAGAATAAAATTTTAAGGGTAAGTTTATTGAAAATTAAAATATACTCATTATTAATCCTGATTTTGTTTACATCTCCAATCATCCTACCGCAGCATGGAGCATATATTGCACCCGTATTTAAGTTTACAAGCATGAATGGACAGGGTGCAGTTATTTCGGGAGTTAAGGGGGGATGGATAATAAATAAAACAATTGTACTGGGAGGAGCATTCTACGGTTTAAGTTCAAATATAACTCAGAGTTGGGTTGATCCCGCAAATGGTCTTGCACCCCTGATTAAATTTACAACAGGAGGGTTGAATTTTGAATATGTATTATTTTCTGATAATATAATTTCAGCTTCCGCGGAATTCTTTATGGGCGGGGCGGGGATAAACTTTGAAGCTCCCAATAACAATAAATCCGGTTCAGTAATGTATGGCGGTGATTTCCTTGTCTGGGAACCGCAATTAAATGCTGTTATTAATCTTAATGATTGGTTTCATTTGTCACTTGGACTTAGCTACAGAACAACAAGCAACCTGGACTTTTATCCTTCTGCCGATCCTACAGGACCTGACTTTCCAATTAAGAATTTAAGGGGGTTTACTGGATCATTATCATTCATTTTCGGAATGTATTAAAAGGGAATTCGAATTATATGCATATTAAAATAATCTTAATATTGTTCCTATTATTCATTTTGAATAATTGTTATATCAATGCGCAAACGGAATTACGTGAAACAAATACAGTTTCGGGTAAATCAGATAAAATTGATTCTCTCACGGTTAATAGTTCTTTGTCTGAGGCAGATAGTAATTATATCCCTCTTTCTCAGTTTACATGGGCGGGGGACAGACGATATACAATATCCGGCGAACAGCCCAGGATTGTCACTCAGTTTAAACCGGTTACCGCGGCTATTATAGGCGGGTTTACATTAGCATCAATTATAACACTTCATATTGCCCAGCAAAATGCCTGGTGGCAAGGGCAACGCAGATCATTCCATTTTGCCGAGGACTGGGTGTCGGCTTTACAAGTCGATAAATTCGGCCATGCATATGGTGGTTATTTTATGGCATATGGAATGGATGAGGCATTAATGACCTCCGGCGTGGATTATAATTCTTCGGCATTGTATGGAAGCATATTTGGAGTTGCCTATCAATCGTATGTGGAATTTGAAGATGGATTTGCAAAAACATGGGGGTTTAGTCCGTCAGACTGGTATTTTGATTTTATAGGACCATGTTTTTATCTGGCGCAGCATTATGTGCCTGCTCTTCAAAATATTATTCCCAAATGGCAATACATCCCGACTGAATGGACAACAAAAGAGAATATTAATAGACCGAAGACTTTTATAGATGATTATAACAGCACTACGTTCTGGTATTCCTTAAATGTGTATAATATTATGCCGGAGAATTTGAAGAAGTATTGGCTTCCATGGTTGAATATAGCAGTAGGGTATGGAGCGGATTCAGATATTAAGTCTGATCCTAATCATCCAGATCAACAAAATATAAGACGTTTTATAGTCGGGTTAGATTATAACCTTGTAAAATTATTACCGGATGGTGGAAATTTCTGGAACTGGTTCAGGCAGACATTTAATTATATTAAACTTCCTTCTCCGGGAATTGAGTTTTCAAACGGAGTGACAAGATTTTATCTTATGTACCCGTTCCTTCACAATTTCTAAGGGTACAAACAGGCGTCCTTTAATTTGCTGACTAATTGGCGGGTTTTATTAAGACCATCAGGGTTCATTAGAGATTTTATTATTGCACTTCCTACAATTACTCCATCACAACAAGGTGAAAACTTTATTATATCCTCAGGTCTTGAAATCCCAAACCCTATTAGCATTTTATTTTTGGTGATTACAGAACGGGTTCTTTTAAGGTTTTCAAAATTCTCATTAGTAAAATTCTCATTTGCGCCGGTCGTTCCTGTAATACTTACACAATAAACGAACCCCCTGCTTTTGGTATCTATTAGTTTTATTCTTTCATCAGATGAAGTTGGCGTTGTGAGTAATATTATTTCGAGCTCATCAAGATGTGCAGATGGATTCCCGCCTTCGCGGGAATGACGATTTGGTTTAGAGACCGCATAGAATGAATCATATTCCTCAAATGTAACATCCGGCACAATCAATCCTTTTATTCCAGCATTTCCGGAGTCTTGCATGAATTGTTTCAAACCATATTTCTTTATTGGGTTTCCGTAACCCATGAAAATTAGGGGTTTGGCAGTGTATTTAGATAATTCTTCAGACCACACCAGACAGTCTTTAATTGTAGTTCCGCCATCGAGCGCAGTTTTAGAAGAATACTGGATTATGGGACCATCTGCGAGCGGGTCGCTAAAAGGGATTCCTATTTCAAGCATATCGGCTCCTGAATCGAGAAGCGCTTTAGCTGTTTCAAGAAATCTGTTCTTGTCGGGGAATCCCGCAGTCAGGAAAATAGAAAGTACTTTTTCATTTCTGCTATTTACTTCCTCAATATATTTATTTATAAAGCTCATTAATATTCCTTAAGATTTTCATTTATGATTCCAAGATCTTTATCTCCGCGCCCACTTATATTTACTATTATTATATCATTCCGGGTGGTATTATCTATAAACTTTTTTAGGTATGCGATTGCATGAGATGTTTCTAAAGCGGGGAGTATCCCTTCTAGTTTTGTGATCAATTGGAGACCTTCCATTGCTTCATCATCCGTAACGGAGAAATAGTTAACTCTACCGTTGTCTTTTAATAATGAATGTTCGGGTCCAACACCGGGATAATCCAGTCCTGCTGATATAGAGTGTACATCAGAGACCTGACCATTTTTATCCTGCAGAAGATATGTTAGCATTCCGTGAAATATTCCCGGCTCACCAAGAGTTAAAGTGGCGCAGTGTTTTGAAGTATTTAATCCAAACCCGCCTGCCTCAATGCCAATTAATTTAACATCCGTTTCGTTTATGAACGGATAAAATATCCCGATTGCATTGCTGCCACCACCGACGCATGCCAAAATATAATCAGGCATCCTTCCTTCAGCGCGCATAATTTGATCCTTGGCTTCTTCACCGATCACAGATTGAAAATTCCGGACAATTAAAGGGTATGGATGCGGACCCACTACAGAGCCGATTATATAATGAGTGTCTTTAACATTAGTTACCCAGTCACGTATGGCTTCATTTGTAGCATCCTTCAGAGTTTTGCTTCCGGAACTTACCGGGCGAACTTCTGCTCCCAGGAGTTTCATTCGGAATACATTTGGTTTTTGTCTTTCAATATCTGTTTCACCCATATAAACCACACACCCGAGACCAAACTTCGCGCAAACTGTAGCTGTTGCCACTCCATGCTGTCCTGCCCCGGTCTCAGCAATTATTCTTTTCTTACCAAGTCGTTTGGCAAGCAAAATCTGTCCAATGGCATTATTCAGTTTATGCGCTCCTGTATGACAGAGATCTTCTCTTTTCAAATATATCCTAGCCTTGCCGAAATGGTTTGTCATTCTTTCCGCAAATGTAAGTGGAGTAGGGCGTCCATTATAATCTTTCTGAATCTGATTATATTCTTTAATGAAACCGGGGTCATTCATAGCTTCGTTATAACATTTCTCCAAATCGAAGAGTGCGCTCATAAGAGTTTCAGGTACGAACCTTCCGCCAAATTGTCCGAACTTTCCCTGTTTATCAGGGTAATTATATTTTGTTTCAATATTCATTCAGTTTAAATCCATTATTTTTTGAGAAGTATTTGTTAACATTTATACCTCAATCTATTTACAATATTAAAAAATTCTGTAAGTTTAACTTTATCTTTCCTGCCAGGCGCTGATTCCACAGAAGATGAAAGATCTACAGCCTGCGGTTTTATATTCTCAAAAACATGCTTTATGTTTTTTGCAGAAATTCCCCCTGCAAGAATTATCTCGGGTTTTATATTATCCGGAATAAGGTCCCAATCAAATGTTTCACCCGTACCCCCGGGTAGGTTTTTAGAATAGGTGTCAAGCAGATAACTAATTCCTTCTGTTTTCTTAAGAGTGGAAAAATCAAAGCCAGTTTTGATTCGTAATGCTTTAATTATACTTGCCGGGTACTCTTCATGAATAATATTTATAATGTCGCTATAAATCTGTATGGTATTCAACCCAATATTGTTAGCAATAAATAATATTTCTTCGGGATTATGATCCACAAATACTCCCACTTTAGTTATAAAAGAAGGGAGCTGGCTAATTATCTCACCAGCATTATCAACACTTATATTTCTCTTACTTTTACCATAGAAAACAAATCCCAGAGCATCAGCTCCCAGATCAGAGCAAAGAAGTGCATCATCAATATTAGTAATGCCGCAAATCTTAACTTTCATATTTGCACCATTCTTTAAGCTCAATAATAGTTGATGTAATATTGTCAGATCGCATAAAATGTTCGCCTATCAGAAGAGCCTTAATCTGTGAACTGGTAATTGATCTTATATTTTCTTTGCTATTAAATCCGCTTTCTGATATAAGAGTAACATTTTCAGGGATCAGAACCGAAAGTCTAACAGATGATTTTATATCAACTTTGAATGTATCAAGATCTCTGTTGTTAATTCCAATCAGGTCATTTAGAGGAAAATCTATTTTATCTAATTGTTTTTCTGTATGAAGTTCGAGCAGAACTTCAAGACATAAACCTTTTGCTGTCAGTGTTAAATCTGTTATTTGTTCTGAGGATAAAGCCTCAGCAATAAGTAGTATTGCGTCCGCTCCGTTAGATTTCGCTTCATAAACCTGGTATTCATCTATTATGAAATCTTTTCGCAGTATAGGTATAGTTTTAATCTTAGCAATTTCGTTCAGGTATTTAATATCTCCATGAAAGAAGTTCTTATCAGTTAGGATAGAAATCGCGTCAACATTATTTTTCATATACATGGAGGCAATATTCATGAAATTGAAATCCAGCTTAAGCACTCCTTTTGAGGGGCTCGCCTTTTTAATCTCCGCAATAATACCAAGCCGGTCAGGTTTCCTGATTGCATTTTTTAAACTTAAAACAGGTTCGCTGAAAAATTCACTTTCTTCAAACCTGGAGATACTGAAACTCTTTTTCAGTTCTGATACCTCTTCTTTTTTTACTTTTAGTATTGAATCAAGAAAACTCATGAAAACCTTTCTCCGAATAATTTCAACCTGTAAAGTTTGTTATATGCTTTTCCTGATAGTATTGATTCTTCTGCAGCGATCCGGGCATCCATAATTGTTGCTGAATGTCCTGAAGTGTAAATGGCAAGAGCTGCATTAGCAGCGACTACATAGAAAGCTTCATTTTTGATTTTGTCCCGCAAAACAGAAAGTATAATAAGTGCATTGTTTGCGGGTGTATCGCTTTTGATTTTATTTATATCAATAGAATCGTAACCAAATGATTTAGAAGAAAGCTCATAACAATTAATTTCTTTTCCTCTTGAATATTCATAAACCGAAGTTGAATGAGTAAGAGAAATTTCATCATAACTGTCGGCAGTGCAAATAAAACTTACCTTATCCATATCAAGATGGAATACCGCATTAGCCATTAGCATGGCTGCTTTATTATTGTACGTTCCTATAAGCTGTCTTTTAGTACCGGCAGGGTTGGTCAGGGGTCCGAGAATATTAAAGATTGTTTTAATTCCAAGTTCCTTTCTTACAGCGGCTGCATACTTCATTGCTGGGTGATATAGAGGGGCAAATAGGAATGCAATTCCGATTTCATTAAGTACTTCTTCCGATTGTGCCGGAGAGAGATTTATGTTTATACCAAGTTCCGTTAGAACATCGGCGCTGCCGCTTTTACTTGATACCGAATGGTTGCCGTGCTTTGCTACTTTTATACCAGCTCCGGCAACTACAAATGAAGCAGCGGTTGAAATGTTAAATGTATTTGAGCTATCACCTCCGGTACCGCAGACATCAATTGCATTGTTATCAAGGCAGCATATTTTAGTGCTCATAAACCGCATTGCCTGTGTAAATCCGGCAACCTCTTCAGCGGTTTCTCCTTTAGTCCGGAGTGCAAGCAGGAGTCCTGCAATCTGTGAATTGTTACATTCTCCGTTCATAATGCTAACCATTACCTCATAGGATTCTTTAATGGTAAGGTTTTCCCCTGCTGAAATTTTTTCTAAGTAATTCTTTATCATAATGCCAACCAGTTTTTAATTAATTGATCACCCGTTTTTGTTAAAATAGATTCAGGATGAAACTGAATTCCTTCAATAGGATAATTTCTGTGCCGCACACCCATAATGATACCATCATTTGTACAAGCGCTTATTTCAAGGACATCCGGAAATGTTTCCGTTTCGATTATCAGGGAATGATATCTGCCTGCTTCAAAATCCTGATCGATATCTTTGTAAATAGTTTTTTTATCATGCAGTATTCTTGATGTTTTACCATGCATCAGCATCGGGGCGTTTTTAACAATACCTCCAAAACTATAGCCAATACATTGATGTCCGAGGCATACACCAAGAACGGGAATATTTTTCCCCAATTCTTTTAATACGTCATTAGAAATTCCTGAGTCTGAAGGAATACCTGGTCCGGGTGAGATTACTATCTTGTCCGGACGACAGATCATTTATTTCATCAATTGTAGTTTTATCATTTCTCTTCACAATGATATCTTCTGTATAGTTCCCAATCAACTGTACAAGATTGTATGTGAATGAATCATAATTATCAATCACTAAGATTTTCATCAATTACCTCTGCAAGTTTAAGTGCACTAACCATTACGGCGGATTTATTTTTTATTTCTTTAAGTTCAAGTTCAGGAATACTGTCGGCAACTATTCCTGCACCAGCCTGCCAGTATATTTTATTCTTTATCAGCAAACAATGTTCTTATGGCAATACACATATCAAGGTTACCGCTGAAATCGATATAACCGGCGGCACCTGCATAAACACCTCGTTCATTTTTTCATATTCGCTTATTAACTGAATGGCTTTTATTTTAGGAGCTCCTGAAACAGTGCCGGCAGGAAAAGATGCTTTAATGCATCAATGCAATCAGCGTCTTCTCTTAAGTTGTCCTTCAACTCTTGAAACAATGTGCATTACATGAGAGAACCTGTTAACTTTCATGTATTCAGAAAGCTTCATTAGTATCAACCTCACAAACCCTGCCGAGGTCATTTCTTGCAAGATCAACAAGCATTACATGTTCGGCAATTTCTTTTGGGTCATTCATTAATTCATTTTCAAGTTTTTTATCTTCTTCCTCGTTTTTGCCTCTTCTCGCGTGGTTCCCGCGATAGGAAGAATCTCAGCTTTATTGTTTTTAACTTTCAAAAGATCTTCAGGAGATGTACCGATAATTTTCATATCATTCGTCAAATTCCATAAATACATATAAGGTGAAGGATTAATCATCCTCAGTGAACGGTAAACATTAAAAGTGTCTCCTTTGTAATCAGCCTGAAATCTTTTTGAAAGAACAATCTGGAAAACATCTCCGTTTAAATATGTTTTTTTACCTTTTAGTTACAAGCGTGCAGAATTCATTCTCATTCCTGTTCTTAATGCTTGTGGGTCGGAAGTGGAAATCAGAAGTGTATAATCAATTGATTTGGAATGCTTAATTTAAAGTTGAACAAGCTCGTTTATAAGCTCATCATATTTCTGTTTGGAGATTAGTCGGATTGATCTGAGTATTACATTTGTAATTAAAATGATCTGATGTTTAAAATGATCAAAAACTATTATTGTTATTATAGAATCCAAGAATTGAGTCGGGTGTACCGGTTGTATCCAGAGCACTGAATTTAATTACGTCTTCAATAAGAGATATATTTTCAAATCCGATATATCCAACAATCCCGCCGGTGAAATAGGGAAGTTCATCCAACACCGGGTGATTGAAATTCTTAATTCTTCCTTTAAGAAAATCGAATATATTTTCTTTTTTTGTTTTCTTAGAAGTTTTGCCGATTTAATAATAAGATCGTACCCATAGTTGGAAACAATTTCAGAAGGGTTCAGACCGATAAAAGAATAGCGGGCTAATCTGCCGATTCCTTCTACCGATTCAAGAAGGAAGGAAGTTATTTTTTCCTCTCTGATTTTTAAGTAAGCAGCTACAGGTGTAAGTAAATCAGCCGCGATTTTTTTATATACGGGAACTATGTTGAAATTTTCCGATAGTTTTTCAAAATATTTATATTCCATATCATTCCTATAAAAACAAAAAACCCTTCTCAGTGATTACTAAGAAGGGTTAATTGAAAAATCTATGTTAGTTAATTTAGGTCACTGAGAGCGCACGAATATTTATACTCCACCACCACCAGCAGGTATTTTAGAAAAACTATATGTATTATTCTGCGCTTTCATTAGGGACAAAGATATATAATTAGTTATGGTTAAGTCAAGTGATTCATGATAATAATTCGCAGGGGGCTGGGATGAGTCCTGGGTTATTTCTGGTGAAAACCGACAAATAATCCGGCCAAAATTGTTACTCCAAGTTAGTTGTTTTTGATATGTTCATCAAGTAGAGGATCTTTTCTTGTAAAATTCTTCTGAAAAGATGCCAAAGTCCTGTCTTAGTTGTATACTATTATCTCCGTTGTCTCCGTGTCCCCGTGGTGAGTTTCCTGAGTTTCAATTCTATAATAGTTCGATAAAGACGTACTGTCAACTCAGTATACGGAAACTATTTCGATTCTCGTTTCAATTCTATATAGTTCGATAAAGACAAGTTTCAATGAACTTATCTGTAGACGAAGTATCCTTGCTTTCAATTCTATAATAGTTCGATAAAGACTCGGTTTTGGCGGCGCAAGAGGAGGGGCAAAGTCAAGGTTTCAATTCTATAATAGTTCGATAAAGACTGACACCATTGTTAACGCAACAGAAATTTAGGTTTCAATTCTATAATAGTTAGATAAAGACTATAAACCCCGGTTGCCTTTACACAGCCCCTTTTATCGTTTTCAATTCTATAATATTTCGATAAAGACGTTGCCGGAATTGCCATGAATTTTATTTATTAAAGCGTTTCAATTCTATAATAGTTCGATAAAGACACGGGGATTGAATATTCATGTCCATGACAATAACATTGTTTCAATTCTATAATAGTTCGATAAAGACGTAACTTTCAATTCGAAGTAAAGTTTTATTATTGAGTTTAAATTCTATAATAGTTCGATAAAGACTTATCCTACAATATCTGAAGCAGCCGATCGTATCGTGTTTCAATTCTATAATAGTTCGATAAAGACTAGCATTAGCTTGCTGCAATTGTTCATTTATAATTATGTTTCAATTCTATAATAGTTCGATAAAGACCTCCAGTCCCGTCAAACAAGGAGAGGGTTTTTTATAAATGTTTCAATTCTATAATAGTTCGATAAAGACTTAACCACTTCGCCTATCTGATTCTTTAATACAGTAGTTTCAATTCTATAATAGTTCGATAAAGACACAAGTACCACCACCTGGCCTGTTAAGCGAACCGCCGTTTCAATTCTATAATAGTTCGATAAAGACCTGCGGTCCCGTCAAACAAGGGAGGGTTATTTAATGATGTTTCAATTCTATAATAGTTCGATAAAGACCATAAGCGCTTAGCCTATACTGATAATTTAATACAGATGTTTCAATTCTATAATAGTTCGATAAAGACTAAAGTACCACCAGTCCTGCCTGTAACCATCAGCGTTTCAATTCTATAATAGTTCGATAAAGACCGGATTTTACCGTAGATCAATCTCAGTTCTCAAAGTTTCAATTCTATAATAGTTCGATAAAGACCGAGACTGGTCATACGGTTGACCGATTACCAGAGTTTCAATTCTATAATAGTTCGATAAAGACTCTTACATATAGCAAGAGGTGCTTATTCTTGAATACTGTTTCAATTCTATAATAGTTCGATAAAGACTAGCATGCCGGAGATATCGATTGAGTGCGCGATAACATTGTTTCAATTCTATAATAGTTCGATAAAGACAGATGTTCATTCTGTTTATATGAGCTTACGATAACACGTTTCAATTCTATAATAGTTCGATAAAGACAATATCAAATCGGCAGGGATTGTGATTACTGAATTATGACAGTTTCAATTCTATAATAGTTCGATAAAGACAAAGCTGGAACTATGTAACAGATATACTTGATAATATAAGTTTCAATTCTATAATAGTTCGATAAAGACTCAATTGACCTGCTCTGAAATGGAAGTAGCAGTCGTTGTAAGTTTCAATTCTATAATAGTTCGATAAAGACGATAGGTGCCGGTCACAATTTAATAGGACCGATTATAAAGTTGTTTCAATTCTATAATAGTTCGATAAAGACACGTTCTGAAAGTAACAGTTTCAGCATGAGTTCAGTATGTTTCAATTCTATAATAGTTCGATAAAGACATGAGATGCAAAGGCGTTTAGCAAGTTTGCAATAGCATGTTTCAATTCTATAATAGTTCGATAAAGACACGACATCCGTAATAATATTAATATGGAGACATAACGCGTTTCAATTCTATAATAGTTCGATAAAGACATTGATACAAGATCTTGTTGATATAATTGTTTTCATCGTTTCAATTCTATAATAGTTCGATAAAGACTCCTAAAGTTTGATTTGCTTCACGACTTTATAAATCGTGTTTCAATTCTATAATAGTTCGATAAAGACTTCGCGAAACCGTAAGCACTATAATCTCCGGCTCTTGTTTCAATTCTATAATAGTTCGATAAAGACTAGAAATAATTTCAAGAGTTCAATCCTTCATCATTAGTTTCAATTCTATAATAGTTCGATAAAGACCTCATCTATCATTTCTCCGTCCTCATTTTGTTCATGTTTCAATTCTATAATAGTTCGATAAAGACGATGATCCTATAATCGCCAAATCATGCTTTTAAGTTTCAATTCTATAATAGTTCGATAAAGACTTGCCAGGTACTTCGATTATGGTACTTGTTGTTATGTTTCAATTCTATAATAGTTCGATAAAGACGTTTCAGTGGGGCAACGATTTAGCTGGAGTTATTATGTTTCAATTCTATAATAGTTCGATAAAGACGCCTTGATCAAAGCGAGTTATGTGTTAACGGTATAATGTTTCAATTCTATAATAGTTCGATAAAGAAACCCAGCCGGTTCTATTCCTGCAATCTGCATGTTTCAATTCTATAATAGTTCGATAAAGACACGACTTACGATAACAGCTTGGAAACCTTAGTAACGTTTCAATTCTATAATAGTTCGATAAAGACTAAACCAATGACGTCATATAATTAATGTACTAATCACGTTTCAATTCTATAATAGTTCGATAAAGACGATGAAGAAATCGTTCTCGCAGTAATACCCTTGACTAATGGTTTCAATTCTATAATAGTTCGATAAAGACAGGTAATACCGGTAATATCATTAACAGATTATCAATCCTGTTTCAATTCTATAATAGTTCGATAAAGACCTTTAATTCCCGATAAATGGATTTTAGACATGGTTCGAAAGTGGTTTCAATTCTATAATAGTTCGATAAAGACGCTTTGCATCCAGTTGATCTACAGTTCAGCATCTTAGTTTCAATTCTATAATAGTTCGATAAAGACCATGACGCTGAGTTCATAAGCATTATACTGATAATTTATGTTTCAATTCTATAATAGTTCGATAAAGACTGACAGAACTGGTAGAAACAAAGACGATTGTGATTCATGTTTCAATTCTATAATAGTTCGATAAAGACGAAGTTATAACTAGATCAACTTCGGAGCACTAGATTGTGTTTCAATTCTATAATAGTTCGATAAAGACGATGGGAACCAGGTATTGAATAGGACAGAGATCAAAGAAGTGTTTCAATTCTATAATAGTTCGATAAAGACTATTTAAGTATCATCTGTGAATTAAACTTAGAGATATGTTTCAATTCTATAATAGTTCGATAAAGACTTAAACCGAGGATAAAGAAATTGAGTATTAAACCTAAGTTTCAATTCTATAATAGTTCGATAAAGACGAATATTCATGATTATTGAATTTTTAGAGAGTTATACGAGGTTTCAATTCTATAATAGTTCGATAAAGAGAGAAGGGGATAGGATGGAAACGGCAAAGCAAATATTTTGTTTCAATTCTATAATAGTTCGATAAAGACGGAGCTAATTTGGAATTAACGATGATCATTTTGTAACGTTTCAATTCTATAATAGTTCGATAAAGACGATGGGTTTAATCGGATATTTCATTAAACCGTCTATGTTTCAATTCTATAATAGTTCGATAAAGACGTGCTTTGGATCACTGATGATTCACAAGTATTATATGTTTCAATTCTATAATAGTTCGATAAAGACATATGTCCTAATTCGAGAACGTGAAGGACTTCATGAGTGTTTCAATTCTATAATAGTTCGATAAAGACGAATGTAACATGCCCTTGGTCATTACATATTAATCGTTTCAATTCTATAATAGTTCGATAAAGACGCAAACCAGGGCGAGGTAATGCCATCATGGTTAGATGAGTTTCAATTCTATAATAGTTCGATAAAGACATCCGATCCTGTTTAATTCTGGTAAACGATTGTAAGTTTCAATTCTATAATAGTTCGATAAAGACGCAGGCTATATATCCGTGAAGTTCAGATTTAGATAGAAGTTTCAATTCTATAATAGTTCGATAAAGACATGAAACGATAATTATCATTAGCTGAAGAAATCGGAACGTTTCAATTCTATAATAGTTCGATAAAGACAGCAGCTGGCTACGTTATGTGCAACAGATTTTAAATATTTGTTTCAATTCTATAATAGTTCGATAAAGACGATATACGACCACCTTGTAATCGATTCGTTTAGAATGAAGTTTCAATTCTATAATAGTTCGATAAAGACCTGATTTGTTATTAGTATTTGTTCATGCTATTAGGGTAGTTTCAATTCTATAATAGTTCGATAAAGACTGCGATTGATACTGTGAAAGGAGACATTTAAAGATTATGTTTCAATTCTATAATAGTTCGATAAAGACCGATAATGGGATATTGCGGAAATATCCGGAATAATTAATGTTTCAATTCTATAATAGTTCGATAAAGACTAAAGCGCTGATAATTGGCTTATATGAAAAGAAAATTTGGTTTCAATTCTATAATAGTTCGATAAAGACCCTGGTGAAGATGAAACCTACGAAGCTGTAATACTGGAGTTTCAATTCTATAATAGTTCGATAAAGACGAGGCTGTTCACATATCATGGGTATGAAAAGTTTTTTGTTTCAATTCTATAATAGTTCGATAAAGACGTTGGTTCCGTTGAGGAATTGTTAAGGAGGGATTTTGTTTCAATTCTATAATAGTTCGATAAAGACATTTTCCTGACGATTACGAGATAACTGACTTAATGTGGTTTCAATTCTATAATAGTTCGATAAAGACGGTAAAACCTGGCGATGAATAAGGTATTCGAACAGGAAGTTTCAATTCTATAATAGTTCGATAAAGACGAATAGTAAAGGGGTAATTGATATATGTATTACAAATAGTTTCAATTCTATAATAGTTCGATAAAGACGGGAGAATAAAGATAGTAACGGTCATATGGGTTTCAATTCTATAATAGTTCGATAAAGACTATCAATTAACTATTTATGCTCGATAAAGTGTCTGTCCTGCCGTTTCAATTCTATAATAGTTGGATAAAGACCTGAATGATTACAAACAAGTTACGGAGTGAAAAAATAAATATGTTTCAATTCTATAATAGTTCGATAAAGACATGGAGCCCAAGATAATGAATTAGAGAACCGATAGTGTTTCAATTCTATAATAGTTCGATAAAGACCAGATGACTTCGCAATTAGGCTTCAGAGATGGAAGTTTCAATTCTATAATAGTTCGATAAAGACGGTTTTAAACCACAGTGTAACTAGGTATATTCAAGGACGTTTCAATTCTATAATAGTTCGATAAAGACATGTACTATGGACGGATTATCGGGATTGTATAGTGTTTCAATTCTATAATAGTTCGATAAAGACGCTGAATCCAAGTAAAACTTTCCATGATTATTGTTTCAATTCTATAATAGTTCGATAAAGACTTATTTTTTGAGTTCCTTGTTGTCAAACTTATTGAGGTTTCAATTCTATAATAGTTCGATAAAGACGAAAACGCAGAGATTAATATAGTACAATGGTCTAATTGTTTCAATTCTATAATAGTTCGATAAAGACTTTACAATCAGTTGTCTCATCTGTTAATATCGTCGATGTTTCAATTCTATAATAGTTCGATAAAGACTTAGATTGCTTTCGCATAACCTTTGTATTTTATGGTATGTTTCAATTCTATAATAGTTCGATAAAGACGTAAAATTGAAATCGCCCATTGCTCGCAGCTTTAGATAGTTTCAATTCTATAATAGTTCGATAAAGACATTTACAACTCCTCCGAGCATGGTCGTTACAGGGGGCGTTTCAATTCTATAATAGTTCGATAAAGACATTATCGAAATTGTAGATAAAGGCTTGATCCTCACTGTTTCAATTCTATAATAGTTCGATAAAGACTTACGCTTCGTCTATACAACTTTCAAAAAGTTCAAAATTGGGTTTCAATTCTATAATAGTTCGAGCAATACGTGG
>CAWAZD010000004.1:0-255070 GCA_963786395.1 uncultured Ignavibacteriales bacterium
TGTCGGTGAGATCTACAGTGCGGGGGAATAATTTATTTAGCTGCCAAAAAACGTTTGTTTACTTCGTCCCAGTTGATAACATTCCAGAAACTTTCTACGTATTCAGGACGTCTGTTCTGGTATTTCAGATAATAAGCATGTTCCCAAACATCTAAAAGTAATACTGGTGTGCCTTTAACTTCGGCAGTATCCATCAAGGGATTATCCTGGTTAGGAGTTGAAATTACTTCAAGTTTCCCTTTATTTACAATTAACCATGCCCAGCCTGAACCAAAACGGGTGGTAGCAGCAGTACTGAATTTGGTTTTGAAATCACTGAAAGACCCAAACGCAGCGTTAATTGCATCGGCTACTGGACCAGTAGGAAGTCCACCGCCGTTTTTCTTCATTACATTCCAGAAGAAAGTATGATTGTAAACCCCACCGCCGTTATTCTTAACTGCTGCAGAATACTTTGAAACACTCTTGAAGATATCTTCTATTGATTTACCTTCAGCATCTGTACCTTCAAGCGCTTTATTAAAATTTGCAACGTATGCGGCATGATGTTTATCATGATGAATTTCCATAGTAGTTTTATCTATGTATGGTTCAAGAGCATCATACGCATAGGGGAGAGGGGGTAATTCGAATTTAGCCATTTTATTTTTTCCTTCATTATGTGATACAATTTTATCCAATCCTGTTGATACAGGTTTTAATATTGAAACAACCGGTAACATGCTAACTGAGAATAAAAATTTCCGTCTATCCATATTATTCAATAACAGTTATAGCCCAGGCATTTATGCCTTGGAACATATGTACGCGCAGTTAAAAATAATCTATTCCTTTTTGTCATCAGATGTTATTAAACTCCAAAGGATTCACCGCAGCCGCACTTCTTAACAGCATTTGGATTATTGAATATGAATCCCTTGCCATTTAAACCATCAGTAAAATCAAGCTCTGTCCCCATCAGATAAAACAAACTCTTTCCGTCTACAATTAGTTTAATATTATCCTGTTCAAGAATCGTATCGCCTTCTTTACTTTCGGGATCAAAACCCATTACATAAGTAAGACCTGAACAACCGCCTCCCTTAACTCCTACTCTTAATCCTACATCTGTTGGGATATTATTCTCTTCCATTATCTTTTTAATTTCTTTAACTGCTTTAACCGATACTGTAATATCGTTTTGTGTTTGAACTTCCGGCATTATATGCTCCATACTAATTAAATTATTTTCAACTAACTCATTTGACCCGATAATAATTAAAGCGGGTCACCGGGCTTTGCTGTTACAAAATCTGCGTAATTAAGCTTCCAGCCCTGGTCATTTACTCTTATAAAAATATCTTTACTCTCAAGGAATGCACCAAATTCTTTTGCAAGCTTTTCTGATTCCGGATACGTAATATCAAGATTTTTCATCTCAAAGAACTGTTTTATTCCATACTGCAAATCTCTGAAAAACAGATTCGAGTTATGGAATAATGGAAACCTTGCTTTCAGGTAATTAAGAAAAATTACATTCTCTTTTTCGAGTAACGACAAATATTCGGGCATTTTTTTATTCATATATAATCTTAAGTTAAGGATATTTTGGAATTAAGGATGTATTCCGGAGAATACGTACGAACTTTATTTACTGTTTCAACTATGCGTTTAATAACATATTCAATCTCTTCTTCTGTTGTGAATCTTCCGGGACTTATTCTGACAGATGATTTAATTGCATCATCTGATAACCCGAGTGCTTTTAATACATGACTCGGTTTAAGAGAAGCCGATGTGCAAGCGGCACCGGTTGAAACTGCAATATCTTTCATATTCAGAATTATATTTTCTGCCTTAGTATATCTAAAACTAAAATTCAGGTTGTTGGGTAACCGGTTTTCCATCGATCCATTAAATATTTACTTCATCCAGATTATTAACTATCCCACTATACAATTTGTTCCGCAAATCAGTTATCCGGGCAGATTCCTCATCCATTACTAATCTGCAGATATCCGCGGCTTTACCCATGCCAACAATTGAAGGCACATTCAATGTACCGGAACGCAGTCCTTTTTCATGACCTCCGCCAAACTGTCGGGGCAGCAATTTAATCTTTTTCTCTTTGTTTATATATAACACACCTATTCCTTTGGGCCCATAAAACTTATGCGCTGAAAATGAAACGAGGTCCGTATTAAGAGATTTTACATCAAACGGGATTTTACCTATTGCCTGTGTTGCATCTGTATGGAAGAATACATTCTTTGACTTACATATTTTGCCGATTTCTTCAATATTATTAATAATGCCTATCTCATTGTTAGCAGTCATTATGGATACTAAAAGAGTATTTTTAGCAACAAGAGTATTCAGATTGTCGAGATCAATAAACCCACCCTTATTGACATCAAGATATATCACTTCAAATCCCTTTTTTTCCAGATGTTTGAGTGAATCAAGAACCGCACTGTGTTCTATTGAAGTGGTAATTATCCTTTTCCCCCCTAAAGAATAGGATTCGGCAATACCAAAATGTGCAAAGTTAATGGATTCCGTAGCTCCGCTTGTAAAAATTATCTCTGACGGATCCGAATTAATCAATTGGGCTATCTGCTTTCGTGCATTCTCAACAGCAGCATTAGCTTCCCAACCAAAAGAATGATCTTTACTCGCAGCATTTCCGTATTTTTCAAGGAACCAGGGCTTCATAGCTTCAAAAACCTCGGGGTCTAACCGGGTTGTTGAATTGTTATCCATGTAAACTGGTAAATTCATTATAATCTTAGTTTTTCAGTCAAATTAAGTTACAAGTATAGATAAAATATCTTACCTGACAAAATTACGTGACGAATCGCAAAATAAACGTGATATGGTCGATATAAAAAAAGCCTTACAATGAAGGCTTTTTTTATAACTGATATGTAAAACTCAGAGGTTTATCTTAGAACCCTAAAATCTGTATCGAGTTCCGGGCTAAGTTAATAATTGGTGTGAAATACACGCCAAAGTAAATAATCGGTGCCGCAAGCATTACTACAATTAGTCCGTTTGAAAAACTAACCTTGAATGCCGGTGCTTCAACTTCAGGTCTCACCAGGAATAAATTCTTGAGTACTCTTATATAATAATAAAGTGCTACCACACTGTTAAGCAGCGCTACAACAGCAAGCGCAATCATCTTTGCATCTACAAGAGCAATAAACAAATACAGCTTTCCAACAAACCCGGCAGTAGGGGGGAGGCCGGTTAGTGAAATTAGGAAAATACCAAGCGCAACTCCAAGGAATGGTTGAGAATAGCCTAGTCCTTTGTAATCATCTATGTCTTCACTTCCGGTCTTATTTGCAATAAGCATAACAATAAAAAATGCTCCAAGATTCATAATTGCATATATGGCAAAATAAATCATGATTGCTATCAATCCCTGGTTTGATAATACCGCCATTCCAAGTAAAAGATATCCTGCCTGAGCTATACTTGAATATGCAAGCATTCGTTTAAGATTATCCTGCCAGAGAGCTGCAAAATTTCCAAGTGTCATTGTTATTATTGAAATAACTATGAAGAATGTTCTCCAATCTATCATTTCAACTAACTGCCAATAACCATTTGCATCTACCGAACGAATAAAAGTAATCTTAATGAACCTGATTAAAAGTGCAAACCCTGCGGCTTTACTTGCCACAGAAAGAAAAGCAGTAATAGTAATCGGAGCACCCTCATAAACATCCGGTGTCCAGAAATGGAAAGGTGCAGCTGATATCTTATACCCAATACCGGTAAAGATTAATATTCCTGCTAATACAAATGTAAGATTAGGAATGGAAGTACTTTGAATTAGTGAGTTGATCTCAAATAAATTTGTACTTCCGGTTATTCCATAAAGAATGGAAATTCCGAAAAGCATTATGCCTGAAGAAACACCGCCGTAAATAACATATTTTAATGATGCTTCACTGTTGCGAAGAGATGTTTTCGTGAATCCTGCCAATACATAACTTGAAAGTGAAACCAATTCAAGTGAAAGATAAATCACTATCAGATCAGATGCCGCAATCATGAAAAACATTCCCAGTATCATACCGAATATCAAAGTATAATACTCACCATGTCTGTCAAACGCAGCTTTTATTTCGTTTGAAGCAGTTGAGAAATAAACCACAAACAAAGAAGCGAAAACTACTATACCCTTGAAGAAGGCTCCAAAAGGATCGGCAATTACCATCCCCCGGCTTCCTTTGGAAACAAAAGCAAGTGTGTTCATTCCAAACTGTTCTATTATAAAATACCCGGCAGCCGCAAGTCCTAATATCGCGATATAAGGAAGAAACTTTTTATTGTTTCCCATTATCAGGTCTATAAGTACCAGTAAAACAAGTGTAATAGAAACAGCTATTTCCGGTTTGATCAGATACAGACTGTTTACAAGATAATCGACATTCATATTATAAAATCTGTTTTAATTAAAATCCTATTACAGAACTATATAAAGCCCTGGAGTCAATCATAAATTTAACCATTGCATTTACTGATGAGTTCATCAGGTTTAGCATTGATGATGGATAAATTCCAAGGAATAATATTATAATGCTTAATGGAACCAGCATTGCGTATTCACGGAAATCAAGATCTTTAAGTCCTTTCCATTTATCAGGAACATTACCAAGATAAATTCTCTGCATTGTCCAGAGCATGTAGCCGGCTCCTAGTAAAATACCAAGAGTTGAAATTACAGCTATTGTCCTGATGGTTTCATATGCAAACCCGCCCAGGAAAACAAAAGATTCTGAAATAAATCCGCTTAATCCCGGAAGTCCTATTGCAGCGAAAAAGGCTAGTGTTACAAAACCGGTGTAAACAGGCATCTGGGTTGCAAGTCCGCCAAAAGCGTTGATATCTCTTGTGTGGGCTCTGTCGTAAATAACTCCCACTATAATAAAGAGCATTGCTGTTATCGTTCCATGATTAAACATCTGTAGAACTGCACCGGAAATTCCGATCGTGTTCATAGATGCCATACCAAGCATTACAAATCCCATGTGTGAAACAGAGGAATAAGCAATCAGTTTCTTGAAATCTTTCTGAGCCATTGCGCAGAGTGCACCGTAAATTATGTTAATCATTCCGAACGCCGCAATCCACCAGACTAGTCTTAGCGTGATATCAGGAAATATTGGATAACAAACTCTTAAAATTCCATAGGTACCCATCTTAAGAAGAACTCCAGCAAGTATAACACTTATTGCAGTCGGCGCTTCCACGTGAGCATCAGGTAACCATGTGTGAAAAGGGAACATCGGGATCTTAATTGCAAATCCTATAAACAAGGCTATATAAGCAATAAACCTTAGGTTATGTGGGTTAAGCGGAGATAATATTCCGGTAGCCAAATAATTATGTGTGTCCATCATTGAGAGCATGTTAAAGGTAAATACTTTTGTGCCGTCAGCCAGTGGTTCCATTATACTGAAATAAAGTCCTATCATCACCAACAGAATAAACACTGAACCTAATAAAGTGTAAAGGAAAAACTTTATTGCTGCATATTCTTTTCTTGGCCCACCCCAGATACCGATTAAGAAGTACATCGGAAGAAGCATCAATTCCCAGAAAATGTAGAAAAGGAAGAAATCCAAAGAAACAAAAACACCCATCATTCCGGTTACTAACAAAAGATATAGGGCAAAATATCCTTTGACTGATTTGTTAATATTCCAGCTGGCAAGTGTAGCTATAAACGATATTATAGCCGTTAAGAGCACCATAGGGATACTTAATCCGTCAATCCCGAGGAAATAGTCGACCTTTATCTTACCAAGCCACGATAAGCCGTTTATCTCAATCCATCTGAACTTTTCCATATATTGAAAAGTTGCCGGATTATTTATTCCCCCCATTCCATAGTTATAATGATAAAGTAAAAATCCTGCTGCTATAACCTGAATTCCGGTTATTACAAGTGTAATACTTTTCATCGCCAGTGTCTGGCTTTTGGGTAAAAATAAAATGATAATCATTCCGACTATCGGAAGGAATGTTATGAATGATAATATTGGAAAATTTCCCATATCTATTTACCTAAACTAAAATGACTTAAATAAAAATAAAATTATAACTAATGAGAATACTACTAATACCAGGTATGTCTGAACCCTGCCTGTCTGGAACCTTCTGAGTATAAGTCCTATGAAGCCGCTGAAATAAGCGGTGAAGTTAACAAGACCATCAACTACATAAGTATCAAAATTACCCGAGAATGTAGATGAAAGTTTTGTAACGTAAGCAGTTCCATTTACTATTCCATCAACAACGGTATTATCAAACCATGCAAGTGCTCTGCTTAGCCACATTGTAAAAGCTACAAATGTTGCATCATAGATTTCGTCAAAGTACCATTTGTTGAGTGAAAGTCTGTATAAAGGACCAGTCTGTTCCGCAAGTTTATCCGCACTGATTTTTTTCCAGAAGTAAAAGAGGAACGCAAATAATATTCCTAATCCTGCAACTAATAATGAAAGCATCATTGCCGGTATATGTGCATGATGCATTGCTTCTGTATAAGCTTCAGAGAAGACAATTTCTTTTCCTTCTTCAGTTCCTTTTACAACAGATGCATTTTCATTTGTAACTGTTTTATTCTCCGGGACTAAATCAGTTTTCATGAATGAATAACGGGCATTCTGTGGAACAGAAATGGTTGGTGTCTTTATCCATTTTCCAAGGAACCACCCTGCATCAGCATTTATCGGGTTTGGTGTATACCAGAAGAAAATTGAGAGCGCCGATAAAACAACCAAAGGCATTGCCATTACAAAAGGAGATTCATGTGCGTGATCATATTTCTCTTTATTCCGCGGTTCACCATGGAAAGTTAAAATCACGAGACGGAACATATAGAATGCTGTTAACATCGCAACCAGGAATCCCACAACAGGGAATATCCACCTTCCGGTTAAAGTAGCATAAGCTAAAGTTCCCTGGAGAACTCCATCCTTACTCAGGAATCCTGATGTAAGCGGTATTCCGGATAAAGCTAAAGTTGCAACCAGAAAGGTAATATAAGTAAGAGGTAATTTCTTTCTAAGTCCCCCCATGTTTCTGATGTCCTGTTCATGATGCATTGCATGAATTACAGAACCTGATCCTAGGAATAAACAGGCTTTAAAAAAAGCATGCGTAATCAAATGGAAGAAAGCAAATTTATATGCTCCGACTCCAAGCGCCATTATCATGTATCCAAGCTGACTCACAGTTGAATATGCCAAAACCTTTTTAATATCATTCTGTGTTAATGCAATTGTAGCAGGAATAAAAGCCGATATATGCGCCGATAATTGCGATAACTGTTAGTGCATCACCTGTTAGAATAGGGAAGACTCTGCAAACTAAATAAACTCCCGCAGCTACCATTGTTGCTGCATGAATTAATGCACTCACTGGAGTAGGACCTTCCATAGCATCCGGAAGCCAGACATGTAAAGGGAATTGTGCTGATTTGCCTACAGCTCCAAGGAAAATTAGGATACCCGTAATAGTTAACCAGAATTCACTGTTGAATGGCAGAACTCCTCCAGCCATTTGGGTGAATATTTTATCAAACGTAAATGTGTGATAAGTATTAAATAACAACATTATTCCTGAGAACATTCCGATATCACCAATCCTGTTAACAAGAAATGCTTTCTTGCCGGCATCTGATGCAGATTTCTTTTCGTACCAGAAACCAATAAGTAAATAAGATGATAATCCGACAAGTTCCCAGAAAATATACATCATCAGTATATTGTGTGTAAGTACAATACCTGACATTGAGAAAGTAAAAATTCCCAGGTAAGCAAAATACCTGTTATATCTTATATCACCGCGCATATATTCAACTGAGAAAATATGAACAAGCATACTTATTAAGTGCAACCGTAAAGATCATTATAACCGATAAGGTTATCAAGAAGCATCCCAAGGTCAATACTTATATTTCCGAAGAATGCAATGTTATGAAAACTAATCCAGGTGAACTCCGAAACTATTTTATTATCAGTAAACCAGGTTAGTTTACTATATAATAAAACTACAGTCAGTAGGAATGTCAGGATTATTATTGCTAGTTCAAAAAGATAAGCTTTCTTAATTTTCTTCCCTAAGAAAATAACAAATGTAAATCCTATAAGGGGAAGGAAAAGAATAGCTACAGCAAGTTGAATCAGGTTAAATTCTGTCATGGACATTTAATCTTTTAATGTATCAATTTCATCAACATTTACAGTTGAGAATGTTTTATAAATATTCAGCACAATAGCCAGTGCTATTGCGGCTTCAGCAGCAGCAAGTACAATCACAAAGAGCGCCATTATCTGTCCCTGCAAACCGAAGTTCCCGTATTTTGCAAAAGCTATAAAGTTGATATTGGCTGAGTTAAGCACAAGTTCAATTCCCATCAGAACCATAACTGCATTCTTGCGTGTTACTATTCCGAATAATCCCAAAGAGAAAAGAATTGAACTGACAATCAAAAAATGATTTAATCCTACATGTATCATATTATTTCCGTGCTAAACTGGCTGCTCCGATAAGAGCAATTAATAATAGAATTCCAAGAAGCTCAAAAACTATCCCGTATTCCGAAATAAGCATTACACCGAGTGCCTGTGTGGTTGGCAGCATTGGTACAGCTTCAACTTTTCTCCATGGTGTACTAACAAAAACTGCACATAACAAGCCGGCGAACATTGCAACACCTATAGTTGCCGGTACAATTTGTGTGGTTCCTGTTTTAATTGAACGTTAGTTATTTTATTTGTTAACATTACGCCGAAAAGAATCAGTATCAGAATTCCGCCTACATAAACGATCAACTGTACCATCGCTACGAAATCTGCTCCAAGTATTATATAAATTCCGGCAACACCAAAGAATGTAAAGAGAAGAAAGAAAGCTGAATAAACAATATTCCTTAATGTAACCACAAAGAATGCGGATACTATTGTAATAGCCGCAAAAAGGTAAAATATAAAATCATATAATGTCATGGTTTATCCTCTGCCTTTGCCGCCGGTTTAACAGGAGGGGGAGCAGCAGCTGCGGCTGCTTTAAGCGCTGCTTTTTCGGCTTCTAATTTTGCATAGTTTAATTTCTTTTCTTCAATTTCAGAGGGCGATAATGTTACGAAATTATATACAAGATTATCTCTTTCATATTCTGAATACTCATATACATCAGTCATGTAAATGCATTCTGTAGGACAGGGGAAAACACATAGCTGGCAAAAACAGCATTTTGCAATATCTATGTCAAATTTGGTAACCCATAAAGCTTTCTTTTTTCCATTTGAAGTTTTACCCAGATCTTCACCCGGAATGCTTTTAACTGTTTCAATATCAATACATGAAACCGGGCATGCCCGTGAACATTGGTCGCATCCAATACAATCATCCATATTTACATAAAGACGGTTACGTTCTCTTTCCGGCAGCTTTATGTTAACATCCGGATACTGGATAGTAACTGATGGTACAAAAAGATGTTTAAACGTAACCTTCATTCCCACAAAAACAGTAAATAAACCATACCATATATTTTGAAAATATTCTTTCATAATTATAAAACTGTTATTAACCCGACAATAATTAAATTAACAAATGCAATGGGGATTAAATATTTCCAGCAAAGAGCCATAAGCTGGTCTACACGTAATCTTGGCAATGTCCATCTAAGCCACATCTGCACTAAAACAAAAAAGACACCCTTGAATGCAAACCAGAAAAACTGCTCAACAGGAATAAGCCAGGTTAAGTGAAATAAATTCCCTAAGATACCCGAAAGGCGACTGATAGCCTCCAAGAAAAACCGCAGATACTATAGCCGAAACAGCAAACATATTTGCATATTCAGAAAGGAAGAACATCGCGAATTTCATTCCTGAATACTCAGTATGATAACCTGAAACAAGTTCTGATTCGGCTTCAGGAATATCAAATGGAGTTCTGTTTACTTCAGCAAGTGTGCTTATATATAAAATTATAAATCCAATGAACATGAAAGGAATAAAAAGAAATTTTGCATGCGCTTAGTCCCGGGCCCCCGAATATCATCCAGTTCCAGAAATAACCTGTCTGCATTTCACTTAATGTGTGGAGATTTGTTGTACCGGTAATCATTATGATAGTAACTAGAACTAACAAGGTAGGAATTTCATAGCTGATTATCTGCGCGGCAGACCTCATTGCCCCAAGAAGTGAATATTTATTGTTGGATGCCCAGCCTGCCATTAAAATTCCGGCTACTACAAATCCGGATGCAGCAACTAAAAATATTAATCCAAGATCAATGTTTGATCCGATATATGCAAATGAAAAGGGGATTGCCGCAAATGCTATATAACTTCCTGAAAATACAAGCACGGGCGCTAAATTAAATAATGGTTTATCATTTTCACTTGCAACAATATCTTCTTTCTGAAGAAGTTTAATAAGATCAGCTACCGTTTGAAGAAGGCCATGAGGGCCGGTTCTGTTAGGACCAACTCTGTCCTGCATCCATGCGGAAACTTTTCTTTCCGCAAGAACAGCCCATAAAACAAAAGTTAGTACAAATATCAGTGGCAAAGCACCACTGATTGTCATTGCAAATATATTGCTTACAAGTGCACTCTGGGTTAGACCAAAAACAAATTATATAGGAAATCATAACATCATCTGTCAACCTCTCCTAAAACTATATCAATACTCCCCAGTATAGCAATTACATCAGCAACCATATGGTCTTTGCAGAGAACATCCATAATTCCAAGGTTAACAAATGATGGACCCCGTACTTTAATTCTGTAACGGATTTGTATGTACCGTTGCTTATAATAAAGTAGCCTAATTCACCGCGGGGATTTTCTACTCTTGCATAAACTGACCCTACCACTGGTTTAATTCTTTTTGGAATAGCTGAAGTAACATCGCCCTCCGGTATTTGATCAAGTGCCTGTTCAACTATTCTTAAACTTTCTTCCATTTCTCTTACTCTTACATCATATCTGTCCCAGCAGTCACCTACTGTTCCATGCTTTCCTGTTCCAACCGGAATATCAAAATCAAATTTATCATAAACTGAATAAGGATCATCTTTTCTAAGATCCCATTTGAATCCTGAACCTCTTAACATTGGTCCGGTTATTCCAAAATTGATAGCAGTTTCAAGAGGAAGTACTCCAACATTTGCAGTTCTTTCAATAAATATTCTGTTAGTTGAAAGAAGATTATTCATCTCAACAATTTTTGGTCTGAAATAATTACAGAATTCTCGGGTCAATCTTACAAAATCAGGATGTATATCATGTGAAAGACCGCCCGCCCAGATATAATTGTAAAGCATTCTTGCGCCGCAGGTAATTTCAAATAGATTAAGTACTATTTCTCGGTCTCTGAATGCAAAAAGAAATGGAGTCATAGCACCTATATCAGCTCCATAGGTTCCGATTGCAACTAAGTGAGAAGCAATTCTCTGAAATTCTGCCATTATTACACGTATATATTCAACTCTCGGGGAACTTCTATTCCAAGAAGTTTTTCAACTGCCACTGCATATCCGAATTCATTTCCCATTGCTGCCAGATAATCCATTCTGTCTGTATAAGGAATAATTTGTGGATAAGTCATTGCTTCGCAGTGTTTTTCAAAGCATCTGTGCAGGTACCCGATATGAGGTATAACCCTCTGGATTATTTCACCTTCAAGAACCAGCTCAAGCCGCAGTACTCCATGAGTCGATGGATGCTGCGGACCCATATTAAGTACCATTTCTTCAGTTTTCATTGCCATAATCTATTTAAGTATTTCAGTTTTAATATGGTACTTTAATACCCTGATAAAATTCAGGATTTGCATAATCCTTTCTTAATGGGTAACCACCTTCCCAATCATAAGGCATTAGAATTCTTCTGAGATCAGGATGGTTAAGAAATTTAATTCCAAAGAGATCAAAAGCTTCTCTTTCATGCCAGTCAGCTGAATGCCAAACAGCGAAACAGATTCCACTTCAGGATTTTCTCTTGGGGCGGAAACTCTTAATACTACTTTATGTCTGAACTTTGTGGATTCGAGGTGGTAATACACACTCAATGTGCCCCCTTCAATTGTATTAATTCCATTAACCGGTAGCGCTTTTACCGTTTGCATCATCAACTCCGGATAAATTCATCAGATTATCAAATAGTAGTTCCTCATGCAGTCATCAGGAATAATGAGATTACATTTATTAATAATGGATCGCATGTTATGTATGCATCAATAGGTTGTTTTACCAACTCCTTTACACCGTCATTATATTTTTCTTTTAACAGGTTGAAAATTTCTTCTGCTGATTTCATGCTGTTTTCTTCACCATTGATTCGTTTCTAACTTTCTCCTGTAGCTTCAGTAAACCCTCTAAGAAGAGCTTCTGGGCGGGGAGGACATCCTGGTACATAAACATCAACAGGAATTACTCTGTCGACTCCTTTAAAACATGATAACCGTGCTCCCAATATGGTCCGCCGCAGTTTGAACAGCTTCCCATTGAAATTACATATTTAGGATCTGGCATCTGCTCATAAAGTCTTTTAATACGTATTGCCATTTTAAATGTTACAGTTCCGGAAATTATTATTATATCTGCCTGCCTTGGTGAAGGACGTGGGAATAACTCCGAATCTGTCAAAATCATAATGTGATGCTGATGTAGCCATCATCTCAATTGCGCAGCATGCTAAACCGAATCCTACCTGCCATAATGATGACAAACGTGCCCAGTTAAATAAATCGTCAACCTTTGCAATTATGATATTGTCGTCAAATTGTTTGTCTAAAATAACCCATTTTATACTAATATATTTGAATTAATTGTTTCTTCTTCCCTTACTTTTTCACGGGAAAACAGGTTTTGTTATTAGAGGTGGGACAATCTTTACTCTCTCCCATTCAAGATCACCTTTACGCCATTCGTATGCCATTCCTAATCCAAGAAGAATCAGAAATATTGCTCCAACCATAAATCCCCCAAATCCGAATTGCTTATATGTGAGCGCCCAGGGAATTAAAAGGACTACCTCAACATCAAAAATTAAAAAAATCAGCGCTACTACATAAAACCTGATATTAAACTTTATCCATGGACGTTCCTTCAGGATTCTCACCGCATTCATATGTCATAAGTTTTTCTTTTGTCGGACGGTCAGGTCTTATAATCCACGCAACTATAACTACAACAACTACAAATATTATTGCAATTAATAAAAAAACGAATATTTTACCAAATTCAGTTAACATTGTGTTCTATACTATTTTATTCAAAATTAACAATGCAAATGTAAGCAATGTTAAGAAATTAAACATACCAATACAGACAATCTGTAATTATTTTAAACAGAACGCCACAACTCTTCAAGTAATATGCCATTTATCTTTTCTTACTTATTATAAGTATTCTATTAACAATGAGTTGTAGATTTACCAAGTTTTAGATATTTGAGTCGAGTTAAATTTCCATTATTGAGAATGCTCACAACTAATATTTTCGTCCTAAAATTGATATTCAAGTCAATAACATTTATTTTTCGCCGGTAAATAAATAATATAATCCTGAAATGCGCCTTTCTTATGCCCTTATTGACATTGCGAATCTGAAATTTAATTTCCTTAACATTAGGGAAAAAGTTAAAAATGCAAGGATTATGGCAATTGTTAAAGCTGATGCCTATGGGCATGGAGTTATTGAAACTGTTAAGGCTTTAAATTCACTCCCGAAAAACCGGAGTATTATGGCGTTGCTATAATTGAAGAGGCGATTGAACTAAGAAGAAATTATGTGAATCAGCCAATACTTATTTTTAATCCTGTTATTGAAAATGATTCTGAACTTTATTCCAAGTATGACCTTATTTCTTCTGTCTTTAATGAAAAACACCTGGCAATTCTTAAAAAAGCTAACTTCATATTAATGGTAGAAAAATTAAAGTACATATTAAAGTTGATACCGGCATGCACCGCCTTGGTATTGATTACAGAGATGCTGTTGACTTTGTTAAAAAACTAAGCAGGGATAAAAATTTCATTATTGACGGCATCTATACCCATTTTGCTAATTCCGATGAGAAAGATAAAAGTTATGTTTATCTTCAGCTAAAAAGATTTAAGAGGTCCTTGATAAATTGAAATCTGAAGGGATAAATTACGGCTTGGCTCATGCGGCCAATAGCGGTGCTATTCTCGATGTTCCCGAAGCTTATTTTGATATGGTGAGACCCGGAATTATTAATGTTTGGCTATTATCCGTCTGAGGATACTTCTGAATCAATTACACTAAAACCGGTTATGTCCCTGATCTCTTATATTGAATCTATAAAACAGATTGATAAAAATGAAAGTATCAGCTATGGCAGAAAATATTTTACCAAAAAGAAAACAAATATCATTAGTGTTCCGATCGGATATGCTGACGGATATACCAGAGGTCTTTCCAATAAAGCCAAGGCTGTTATAAATGGTAAATTATTCCCACAGGTTGGAAATGTTACTATGGACAGAATTATGTTTGAAATTGGAAATGAAAATCTGTAAAATTGGGGATGAAGTTATTTTACTTGGTAAAGATAAAAAATAGTGGTCTTCAATTTAGTGCATGGGATTGGTGTAAACTGGTTAATACAATCCCTTATGAAGTAATGTGTGGAATAAGTAAAAGAATCCCAAGGATATATAAATAATAAATGGACATAATAAAACAATATATGGTCCAGTGTGTTACAACTGCATCTAATAATCTTCGGCTTAATGCGCAGAAAATTGAAATAGTTGCAATGCTGCGTGATGTGATTGTTAAATCAACTGATCTCGAAAGCGATATCCATACTATGAAAAAAATTACGGAGCTTTCAACTCTCGCTATCAGGTTTAATGAAATTTATTCTTATCTTATCTCAACCTCAGATAGATCTGTTCAAATTTTCAGATAAAATAAGAGAACATAGTGCTCTCTTATTAAAGATATAAGCCATATGCTGGATATGGTTACTCCAGACATCTTTTAAAATCACTATTGAAAAATTAAACCTGCGACTCAAGTTGAAGAACCGTTTAAACCCTGAGGATAATAGTATCAAGGTTGATCTGTCTAAAAGATACCTGATCCTGATGTTTTTGCGAAAACTGAAAATGAGATAATTAAAGAAAAAATTATTCTTGAAGATGAGAATGAAAAAGATGAAGATCTCTTTTTCCAGAATTATGAATCAGAAATTCTGAAACCAATAAAATCGATAGATACTTTGCTAAAACAATTGCTTCAAATGAAGTCAGAGGGAAGAAATTGAGCGAATTGGGCAAGCTGTAATGAAAACCAACGGGGAATTATCGGCTAAAATAGGGTTTGAAATTATTGCGAATATGCACCGAATATTGTCACGGCATTCACTTCCTTGATCAGGAGAACTGGTACCTAAATCAGAAGTAATTGAATCAATGAGAGCATGCCTAATTGTTATAGTTGCAGTTGTAAAAGGGAAGGAAGTCGATATTACTAACTATCTAAATCGTGCCGAAGAATTCGGCAGAAGAATTCAAATATTAAATTAAGGAATTTTAGTTGATGAAATTATATGCTGTTATTATGGCCGGAGGTGTTGGTTCAAGATTCTGGCCAAGGAGTAAAGAAAAAACACCAAAACAGTTGCTTAGGATATTCGGTGAAAATACAATGATCCAGGATACTGTTAATAGATTGAAAGGACTTGTCGAAGATGAAAATATTTATATTATTACTAATAAAATTCAGAAACCGGAAATTGTCAATCAACTTAGTCATATCCCTGAAGAAAATATTATTGAAGAACCTTTCGGCAGAAATACTGCCGCTTGTATCGGTCTTGCTTCTGTTATCATTGAAAAAAAAGATAAGGATGCTGTTACTGTTATCCTTCCGGCTGACCATATCATTAAAGATATCGAAATATTCCATAAAACATTAAAAAATGCCGCTGAGTTTGCCAATGAATCAAAAGGACTTGTTACTATAGGTATTCCTCCTGCAAGACCTGAAACAGGATATGGTTATATTCAGATTGATGATACGAAGTGTCAGATAATAAATTTTTAAGGTTTTCACCTTTGCTGAAAAACCTAATTATGCTACTGCAGTTAGGTTCCTTGAAAGCGGTGACTTCATGTGGAACAGCGGTATGTTTATCTGGAGAGCTGATGTAATCCTTGAAGAAATTAAAAATGTATATGCCTGACTTGTATGAAGGACTTGAAACAATTAAAAAAGATATTGTCGGTAAACCAAACTTCGAAAAAACGTTTTCAATGCTTACGGTCAGTTAAAAAGTATTTCTATCGATTACGGTATAATGGAAAAATCTAAAAAGGTTTTTCTTATAAAAGGAGAATTTTCCTGGAGCGATGTCGGAAGTTGGGAAGAGGTATATCAGCTGACTGAAAAAAATAATGATGGCAATTCACTTAATGGAAATATCTATGCTGAAGAACTATTGATTCCTACATCTATTCTCCCGATAAATTCACAGCAGTTATAGGAGTTGAAAATTTAATTATAATCAATACTCGAGGATGCTCTTCTTATTTGTAGACGGGATCATTGCCAGGACGTTAAAAAAATTGTAGATCATTTAAAGATTAACAAATTAACGGAACACTTATAATGCGAAAAGTAATTACAGAATCTGAAATATTAAAAATCTACAAGGACGGGGGAAGAACTGTTCCGGTTGAAGATAATGATATGTTTACTCCGCTTGCAAAAGATAAAATGAAAGAATTGAAAATGAAAAGTCGTTAAAAAAACTCCTGCTCCGGTAATTGAAGGGATTACTGTTGACCCTGTTAAATCAAAACGCACTAACCGTGTATCTTTAGGAGGTGACCATACCGGTTTTAAAGTTAAAAATCTGTTGTCTAAAATTCTTGTTGAAAAGGGATATGAAATAATTGATGTCGGAACTTACGATGAAAACGCATGCGATTATCCTGACTTTGCATTTGCTGCCGCTATGAAAGTTAAAACTGGAGATGCTGATTTTGCAGTACTTATTGATGCAACAGGTATCCCGTCCTCAATTACGGCTAATAAGATTCCCGGTATTAGAGCTTGTACCTGCTATAATGAATTCTCCGCCAGAAGTGCACGGGAACATAATAATGGAAATGCTCTGGTCGTCGGTGCAAAAACTCTTGGCGAAGAAACAATTAAATCCATACTCGAAGTATGGCTCAATACATCCTTCGGTGGCGCCCGCCACCAAAAAAGATTAGATAAAATAACTGCCATCGAAAAAGAATTCTCTAAACCTTAAATTACCGTGGGTTGTCGAAACCAGGCATCCCCATAAATCAAACCTCCAATTCCTCAATTTGTTCTCTCCTTTTCCGTAAATCCCTTTTGTCATCCCCATCGTTAGCCCAGTCCTTCAGGACTGGGTAAATGGAAGAAAATTAAAAATAACTATGCCATTTATGGCATTATAAAACAATCTCCTGATTGGACAACTAATTTTGTGAAAATAATGTCTGATGGAAGTTCCTTGACAATAGATTCATGCAGAAAATTCCAATTTCGGATGGTACCTTTTTGTAGGTAACATGCAGGTACCTTGTAGGTAACATGTATGTAAGACATTAAGCGATTAATAGCGACTTTAAGCGATGTTTAGCGATGCGGTTTGTGGAATTAACAATTGAATTGAACATTCCCCCCTGTTTTATTTTCAACGTTATAAATATAAAAATATATTTATAATTTCCAAATCTGTCAATAAATTATTTATTCAATTCAATATTAATAATTACATCATCCTGGTCAATTGAATCAGCTATATCCTGTCCCTCAGTAACTTCACCAAATACCGAATACCTTCCATTAAGATGTGGGTAATTTCCCGTAGTTATAAACCATTGCGATCCTTCAGTATCTTTCCCCGAACTTGCCATACCCAAAGTCCCGGTTTTATATTTTGCAGGTGAAAATTCTGATACTATTTCATAACCCGGTCCACTCCATCCCGTTCCTGTAGGATCTCCCGCTTGAATTACAAATCCCGGAACAACTCTGTGAAATGAATTATTATTAAAATACCCCTTTGATGCAAGTTTACAGAAATTTCCTACGGAAGCCGGCGCTAAATCAGGGCGTAATCTTATTTTTATTTTCCCTTTCACAGTATTTATTGAAGCCGATGTATCCCGGAATGTATTGGAATATATACCCGTAAAGAGTGAATCATAATAGGGATTATTTACAATCCATTTTGCAATTAAATCAGTAAATAATGGGGAGTGCGGCTCCTGTCTGTTTAGATATAAAAGTACTGAAGGATATTCCGATGTTAATATTGATCTAAAAACATAGTTCGAATATAATGTGTCTACAAATTTGGACATGTTATATAATCCGTACAAGGTTTCAGAAAATTTAGGATCATTCTTGAGTCTGTTAACCTGTGAGTTTATAACATTTCGAATTATTATTTTATGACTCGTAATAAAGGAACTGTCAAGACCTTCTGCTGCAGTTAAAATCAAAGCCGGTTCTTTTGTTACAAGAGCATTCAAAAATATTTTGTAGTAAGTCGTATCCTTAAATGTGTCAGGGAAACTGGGTAGTACATTAAGTATCGCCAGTTTATTATTTAAGGATGTACTGGGATAAATATCTAGAAGCCAATGATAATATGACGAAGATATGGTCTTAGTCGTTGCTCTAAGTAAATAACTAATCCTGACAATAGGGAGGAATTTATTTCTTAAAGTATCAAAATTACCTCCCGCAAAATCTGCAAGTGTAATAAACAGTTCTCCCTTCGTATTTGCAGAAAGATGAGTTGTGAATATTTTATTTTCAATAAAACCTGAAAGATATGTTTTAAGATCCTGGTTTAGATTAATTTCTTTTAAAGAAATAGCCGCTTGTCTTGTAATATTAGGGTTACTATCCTCAAGCAATGTTAAATAGAGATCAAGTTTTCCTTTATTGAAGTTTGAAAAAGCCAGAGCCTTAATAGCTTCAATACGTGTGTCAAATTGTTTGAGGGCTAATACATTTTGAAATAATATTGGGTCATTCGGAAAGAATTTTAATTTGCGTAAGCATCCCAGTAAATATGAAATTGTATTGAAATCATTTCTTTTAAGTGCTTGTCTGAGACAATAAACATAATGTTCTTTATCCAATGAGTCTGGTCCAAGCCGGAACAAAGCAAATGCTGTTAAAAAATCATTATCTGCCTTAAGCTTTTTAATAAGAAGTGAATTTACTTCTTTCTTGTGCACATTAATCCTTAAGGCAAAATTGTAAAGAGAAAGGGATAATCCGGATAAATGAATATTCTTCTTACCATAATTAATTACCCAACGAAGTATTTCATCATCACCCGTTTCCCCAAGTGCCGGAAGTATGTATTCGGTAAATTCGGGATGTGCGTTTAGTCTGTCTAAAAGATATTTAGAAGAATTCGGTGATTGCCCCAACTGACTAAGTGTAAAACAAATATATTCGGCATTATTGGTAAAAGGTAACAGAATAATTTCTTTAATAAATCCAGTGTCCGCACTCTGACTAATTGAAAGTAAAGCTGCATTAACCTTTTTGTCATCACCAGATTTTAAGTAGGAATTGATTAATTCTTTATTGAATTCCCTCTTAAATGTGGTCAGAATCAGATCATGATCTGATGATGTGTATTGCGCTGTTATTGGGAAAGTAAAAAGAAAAAAAACATAGATTATGGGAATCGAAAGTTTATGCATTTTCATTAGAAGTACTGCAATAAATTAACTCTGTTGTAGCCCAGGCATTTATGCCTGGGATTAAATAATATCATAACAAATAATAAGGGGATTAATCCCCTTCCCGCCGATTGTCATTCTGATCCCGACCTGTCGGGAGAAGAATCTGCATTTCTTAAACAATTAACATAAAGTATTAATACTAAATACCTATATCGTACATCCGGTACTTCTTATATAACTCCGCTTTCATAACCTCCGCACCACGGTTCATCATGTCATTATCTTCTAGTATCCAACTTGCTTCACCACGCATTATACCAATGCTTCTTGCACGGTTAACAATTTCCCAATAAAAGACTGCATCAAGTCCTCTTTTCTGGTATTCAGGAATAATTCCTAATGTTATAATCCTGCTCCAGGTCATTTTTTTCTTTTGAGTAAACAACTTTATCCAGCCAAATGGAAATAATTTACCGTTCATCGATTTGAATATCTGGTTGTAATCTAACATGACAAGTGCAAAACCAACAAGCTTGTTATCAATTTCTCCGAACAATACAAGTTTAGGCTCGACTAACGGTTTAAGATCCTTTGCCATTGCATCAAGTTCTGCTTCGGTCATTGGCACAAAACCCCAGTTCGGTGCCCATGCTTTATTATATACATACTTTACTTTCTCAAGTTCCTTATCGAATTGTTTCATATCGAGTTGACTAATCTTCAAACCCGAACGTTTTTTTGCAATTTCCTGAACTCTTCTGAGTTTGTCAGACGAAAGCAGCCTGTCCGAATCAATACTCCAGGCGTAAAGATCTTTAACTTTCTTAAGCCCGTAATTATCGCAAAGATCTAGATAATATTTTGGATTATATGTCATTAATATTCGTGGTTCGTCTTCAAACCCCTCAAGCAGCATCCCCATTTCATCATTACTTGATGGATTAGCAGGTCCCCTCATTATATCGCATCCCTTCGATTTTAACCAACCCTTACAAGCATCAAAAAGAGCATTCGCTACAGCCTGGTCATTTATACATTCAAAGAATCCAAAGAATCCGACTTTGTCATTATGCGTTTTATTATGCAGTTCGTTTTTAATCCCGGCTATTCTTCCAACCAACTCACCATCCCTTTCTGCAAGAAACATTTCTATTTCTGCATGCTGGTAAAAAGGATTTTTCTTTGTATCTATAATTTTCTTGCGGTCCATTAAAAGGGGTGGAACCCAATAAGGATCATCCTTATATACTTTCCATAGGAATTTAATAAACCTCATTTTATCTTTTTCAGAGCGGACCGGGGATATAATAATTTTGCTCATTAAAAACCTACTCCTAATATAGATTACTATAAATCTAAGATTAAATCAGACCGACTTTTTTACCTACATCGTTGAATACATTTAATATAGTATCCAAATGCTCCTCTTCATGCGTAGCCATGTAACTGGTTCTCATCATCTGTCTTCCCTGTGGTACTCCGGGGGAAATAAAAACATTAACAAACACTCCGGCTTCATAAAGCATTTTCCACATTTTGAATGCTATAGCATCATCTCCCACAATTACCGGAACAATGGCTGTCCTTCCATCGATAATATTAAATCCAAGTTGCGTAAATCCTTCCCGCATCTTATTGGAATTTTTAATAAGCCTTGTAACTCTTTCCGGTTCAGCTTCAAGAATATCAAGACAGGCAATCGCTGCTGCAACAGAAGCTGGGGTAGGGGATGCACTGAATATAAGTGCGGGGGAGTGGTGTTTTATATAATTAATTGCTCTTTCTTCACCTGCTACAAATCCACCAAGTGATGCAAATGTTTTACTGAAGGTTCCCATTGTAAGATCAATTTCTTTTTCCAGGTTAAACTCACTTGCTGTTCCGCGTCCTCCTTTGCCTATAACACCAACTGCATGTGCATCATCAATCAATATGCGCGCGTTATATTTCTTTGCAATTGTATTCAGGTGCACTAGGTCTACAATTTCTCCTCCGGTAGAAAAAACACCGTCTGAAACAATTAGTTTTGCCGCATCAATCGGAAGCTTACAAATTACTCTCTCAAGATCTTCCATATCATTGTGTTTATAACGAACCATTTCTGCTGTTGCACCCTTTGCCATTAAATTACCGGCTACTATACAGGCATGATTATCTTTATCAGATATAACATACTCTCCCCTTTGTACTAGCGTTGGAATGATCCCCTGCGCAGTCTGATAACCTGTACTAAACAAAAGTACTGCTTCAGTCTTAAAAAATGCTGCAAGCCTGCTCTCAAGTTCAATGTGAAGATCAAGTGTCCCTGTTAAATATCGCGACCCCGAACAACCTGTACCATATTTTTCGATTGCCTTAATAGCAGCTTCTTTTACTTTAGGATGTGCCGTAAGTCCAAGGTAATTATTGGAACCCGCCATTATGACTTTTTTGCCTTCAATCTTGACAACTGGTCCTTCATTTTCTTCTATTGGTCGGAAATAAGGATATAATCCTAACGCTTTTATCTCATCTGCTCTGGTAAATTCATAGCATTTAGTAAATAAATCCAATTAACCTCCTGGGGATAAAATAATTATTAAGAAATCTTTTTATTTTATTAAATTTGGGCTCAAATCTATAATTAAATAGTGTTAAAATCAATAATTCGACAGATTATGAACAACAGAAAAATAGCAGTAGTTACAGGAGCAAACGGTTTTGTAGGTAGCCATCTCGTTGATCTTCTTCTTCAAAATAATTATAAAGTCAGATGCGTTACCAGAAAGTCCAGTGACCTTAAATGGCTTAATGGGAAAGATATAGAGATATTTAACTCCGGACTTACTGATAAAAATGGACTCCGGAAAGCCTTTGAAAATGCAGATTATATCTATCATGTTGCAGGTGTAATTAAATCTAAAAAACCTGAAGGATATTTTATTGGAAATGTTGAAAATACAAGGACTATTCTTGAGACTGCACTTGAGTTTAAGGATAATTTAAAAGAAAATATTAATTGTAAGCAGCCAAACTGCTGCCGGACCTTCCATAAACGACCATGCCATCATTGAAAATGATCCCTGTAGTCCGATAACAACTTATGGCAGAAGTAAACTTGCTGAAGAAGAACTTGCAAAAACATTTATTGACAGATTACCCATCACTATTTGCCGTGCGCCGGCTGTCTTTGGTGAAAGAGATACTGAGATATTTATTTTCTTTCAAACCTTTAATAAAGGGCTTTTCACCACTATTGGTTTTGATGAGAAGAAAATCAGCCTGATCCATGTCAGGGATCTTGTGAGAGGTTTTATGTTAGCGGCTGAATCTGATAAATCTTCAGGACAAATTTATTTTATCAGCTCCGAAAAATATTATACCTGGGAAGAGATTGGAGAGATAACTTCAAAAATACTCGGTAAAAAGCCAATAAAGATAAAAGTTCCTCACTCTGTCGTATACTTTATTGCATTTATTGCTCAATTTGCAGCAATGTTTAGCAGCAAACCGGCAACTTTAAATATTGAAAAAGCCAGGGATATTACCCAGCATGCCTGGATTTGCGATACTTCAAAGGCAATTAATGATCTGGGATATCATCAATGCATATCCGCTGAACAAGGTATTAAAGAAACCTGCGATTGGTACAAACAAATCGGCTGGCTATAATATAGCTCAGGAATTTCATGCCTGGGATTGACATACCATCATACATATCATCCCTAACAAATAATTTTCACTTTTGAAATTTCTAGCCCAGTCCTTTAGGACTGGGTAAACCTTGTAAACTCTATATTGTCATTCCCGAGAAGAGCCTGCCCCGACTCGTCGCATAGGCGTCAACCTAATTTTTAATTTTATGGTAATAATTTACCCTATCATGACGAGTCTCATAAAGACAGTAATAAGCTATTTGTTTGTCGAGGAATGTTTCTAATTCAAGAGTATCTTTATTTAATTCTAACAACAACAAATTTATATTACTGACAACATATTGCATTACCTGCATCATGCTTAATCCATGTTCCTTGACTTTTACTGAACTGGTTGATAATCTTTCTAAATAATGATTGTAAAAATTTACCTGGAATAGGACGACAAATATCAACATGCAGTAAATGTAAGCCTCCATTCGTATTTTATTTGCATCATCAGGTATTTCTGTAATCTTGAAGTAACTTTTCCAGCACTTAAATATTATTTCTATACGCCACCTGATAAAATATATTTCTGCTATATCATTTTTATCCAGGATTTCTTCAGGAACATTTGTAATGAACAACTCCCAGCCTAATAAAAATAAATTCTCTTTACTTGGACGACTTCTTTGGTCACGGTTCATCTTGGCTTTTCTTCGCCTTTCATTGGCTACCGTTTGCTCAACAGGTAAAGCAATAAGACGTACCGGCAACCGATTCTCCTCTCCCAAAAACACTTCTATATCCAGTTGTCCTTTTTTGCTAAGCATTTTTGCTAAATCTATCGGTTTTTCTTCTTCTTTTGATGTTATTGTTAACCCCTTTTTCATCCGGCTTATATAGTAGACTCCTTGTTTGTCCAGTTGGTTAAATACCCTCAGAATAAAATATCCCAAATCCCGTATTAGCAGATCTCCTTTGTTGACAATGTCCAGAATCTTTTCGGAATAAGCTTGATCATTCTTCCTGAAGGAGGTTATCTCAAACCTTACAAAGCTCTGCTTTATTATGTTATATGATGCCTGAATCTTTATGATTGCTTTCTTGGTTTCTTTATCCCAGTATCCGTTTCCGGGATATTCCTTCCATAGTTTGTCGCTTACCTTTATACTGGTACTGTCTTCCAGAATTACATTAGTAAATCTTTTTAATTTATTGTTTGTATTAGTACTCAGTTTGTTTTCTATATTAGTATTTATTGCTGAAGATAAAACTTTCTGTAAAAATACTATTAGCGATGGCTGCATCCTTTTCCACAACGCTTGTTTTGATACTGTACCTTTTATTAGATATCCTGTTTTAATTGCCCATGCTTTATAAGATTTATTCTTTGAACTATATATCATCATGAAGAATCCTAGCAACAATACTTTTGGTGATAATTTCCTGGGCTTCCTCTTGCATAATTTACTTTCCTTTGATAGCTTATTGAGGTTCAATTTTTTAAGTTTTAGTTCTATAATTGAATTTGACGTTTTTTCCTTGCTGTTTGCTTTCATCAAATTGGCCTTATTTTATTGTCGTACAATAAGTTACAATTCTTGGAACAAACAGCAAATTATTTCTTAAGTTGACGCCTATGCGACTTGTCGGGGCGGGAATCCATTCAGCTATTTCTCCTTTTTCTGATCTGAATGGTATTGCTTCCTTTATTCAGGCCGGGAATCCATGTCATAAAAATATTCATAACAATTTGTTAACATGACCTTAACAATTAAATAATATTCCAAATAGATATTACTGTGTTAATTTGTACAATTTTCCGAATTATAATTACTAGATGCACTTCGCAGAATGAAAGATGTTAAAATAAAAGTAACTGATCTGAATTTATTTTATGGCCCTAAACAAGCCCTTAAAAATGTCTCTGTGGAAATCCCCGTCCAGAAAGTTACTGCCTTTATTGGGCCGTCCGGCTGCGGTAAATCAACTTTTCTTAGAGTGCTGAATAGAATGAATGACCTCATTGATACTGTAAAAATTACTGGAGATGTTTTAATTGATGGCGTAAATATTTATGATAGAAACATTGATGTCGTGAACCTGCGTAGAAAAATAGGAATGGTATTTCAAAAATCAAACCTTTTCCCATTTTCTATTTTTGAAAATCTGATATATGGAGTAAAAATAAACGGTACAAGAGATAAAAATAAACTTTATGAAATTGCTGAAAGATCATTAAAACAAGCAGCATTGTGGGATGAAGTAAAAGACCGGCTGCATGACTCAGCTCTGAGTCTCTCAGGCGGTCAGCAGCAAAGAGTTTGCATCGCTAGAGCCATGGCTAATGAACCTGAAATTATACTGATGGATGAACCTGCTAGCGCGCTTGATCCTATTTCCACTGCGAAGATTGAGGAACTTATTCATGAGTTGAAAGTGAAATATACAATTGTTATTGTTACACATAATATGCAGCAGGCTGCCAGAGTTAGTGATCAAACAGCTTTCTTTTATTTGGGTGAACTTATTGAATATGATAAAACAACAAGGATATTTACTAAACCTTCGAAAAAGCAAACTGAAGATTATGTCTCCGGCAGGTTCGGTTGAAAATATTATTATTTATTACTGAGGAGAAATATGGAAAGACATATTGACCAACAGCTTGAAAAATTAAAAACTAGAATTATCAAAATGTGTAGCCTGGTTGACGAACAAGTAGAGTTTGCCATCCGCGCTATTGAAAATGAGGATACCGCTCTTGCTGAACTTGTCATTGATAGGGATAAGAAAGTTGATAAGTACGATTTAAAGATTGATAAGATTTGTCAGAAAATATTCGCCCTTAACCAGCCGGTGGCAATGGACCTGCGGCTAATTATGTCCTCTCTCATAATTAATAATAACCTCGAAAGGGTAGGGGATATTGCTGTTAATATTTCGGAAAGCTTTCTTGACCTGAAAAAGAAACCTGAATTTATGAATAGAATTCATTTCGGCGAGATGTCAAAACTCGTAAAAACAATGATTCGGAATGCTATCGATTCATTTATCGAAAGTGATGCTCAACTTGCCAAATCTGTAATTGAATCTGATGATGTCGTTGATAATTTTAATAAGGAAAACAGGAAAATCCTTATAGAAATTATGAAGGAGAGTCGTGAGAATATTGAACCCGGTGTTGCAATGCTTGTTATTTCAAGACAGCTTGAAAGGCTTGGTGACCATGCTACCAATATTGCCGAGGATGTTTATTTTATTGTTGAAGCCCAAATGATCAAACATAAGTATGAAAAAATATTCTCAAATGCCATTGATGATGAAGAGGATGATAAAGAAGATCTTCTTTAAGGATAAATTGAATCGATATACGTTATTATACTTTCCTTTGGTATTCCTTTTTCGGGATTAATAGCAAGTAATATTTTTGAAGTAATCATTTCTCCCCAACTTCTTGTTACTAATATCTGCGCAGTCTCACTTTGTGTTTCTTTCTTCCCGTGCAGATATTGTTTTAAGAATTCAGTCTCTTTTTCAAGTAGTATTTTAACTAATGATATTTCTTTTTCGAATACTTCTTCTTTCATAGAATAAAAAAGTACTTCGTAAATTAGTTTATACTTCGTAAATACAGTGGTCTTAAACGCAAAATATTCCACTAATTTTTCTTTAAGTGAAAGTTGCTCGTTATTGAAAATAATCTTCAGATCTTCAATAAATAGTTCGATTTCCCATTCAATTGTTTTAAAAAATAACTCCTCTTTCGTGTCAAAGTAATGATAGATTGTTGCTTTCCCTATCCTTAAATCGCGTGCTATTTCATCCAAAGTGGTTTTATTTGGACCGTGGCGTGAGAAACGTTTTGCGGCTGCCTTAAGAATTTGTTGTTTGCGCTCTTTTTCCAATTCAATCGGTAAATGTGTAACGCAAAATAATAAATAAAATAGAAATTAACCCGAATAATTCAAATTGGATTTTGCCATGTTCTAGCCCAGGCATTTAGAGCCTGTGTGAAAACCCAATTTTCATTCCCGCGAAGAGCTTGCCCCAACCTGTCGGGGCGGGAATCCATCCGTTTTTACAAAGTTCCTGATTACGATTTTGGGATGAATTGCCTGTTTATAATGAACTCATATATATAAATGAAAATAAACCCCGGTGCTTAATATAATTCTTTATACTCAACCCGGGGTAATATGTTAAGATACTACAAGTTTTTTAGCATCATGGAGTATTGATTCTGCCTTCTTTTTCCCTTCTTTAATTAATTCATCCGCCTTTTCTTTACCGGTTTCTACATATGCGTTAACATCTTCAATTAAATCATCAGTTGCATTTGAAATTTTTCTTCTTAACCTTTTCCCGCTCATTGGTGCGTAAAGCATTGCTGTTAAACTACCTACCACTCCTCCAACTATAACACCTGTAATAAATCCAGTCGTCTTTCCATTTGTGCTTACTTGCATAATATTCCTCCGTTTGGTTGTTGCTATCATTATTAAATCTCACTTATAATATGAAAATATGTGAAGTATAATTATATAGGGTAAATCACAGTATCCTTATAAATTTTTCACCATGAAAGATTGAATACAATAATGTAAATATGAGATGACAATTATCACAATAGAAATCGTCTTCACTGCGAATCCAACACCTGTTGTACAATTGGTTCAGGAGTCCCTAATCTGCAATTTGCTATTAAGCTCCCACGGGGTCTAGGAAGATACTATCTAGAACATTTCTAAATATGGTGCTTCCCTTGTTTTAGCAGGTATTTAGCGGGATTTAGCAGGTCTTTAGTGGGTAAATAACTTCAGGATTCTTTAGGATTTGAAGGAATAATCATTTCATTTGCAGTTAAATAATTTAAAATATTCTTATTTAAATGTCAATAGACAATATTTTATTTTGGTTCAACTTTTAATCGGTGACAAATTCTGCCCCAAATTTCCCCAAAATTCTATTGTCATCCCCGCGCGTATGTGTTTACTCCCGATTTGTCGGAATAACCAGGGATCTTCTTAATTTTTAATTTTGACTCTTATTCCCCCTTAATAAAGGGGGCTAGGGGGTTGTTTTCCATTCATCCATCAATCCATTATACTCTTCTGTCATCCTAGCGAAGATAGATTGAAATCCCACATATCATTCCCCGAGAGTCTACCCCGACCTGCCGTGGCGGGAATCCATTCCTTTTCTATTCTTGATTTACGGAACCTTATTAATTGGTACTGATATTAAGTTAATAAATAATCGTATCGCTCCTGGAATTCCTGCCGGTATTTGTCTGAAAAATGAATATCCGGTATAAATAAAATTCCCTTTTCCAAATTGAGCCATTAAAAGTCCTCCTTCAAGAGGTTTGCTTCCCGCGTCGTTGCATGAAATTACTGTTTTGTATTTACTGTCCCAGGCATTAGCAAAATATAATCCTCGTTCCTGAATCCAATCATCAAAATCATTTGTAACAATTTTATTTGGGAAAGTTAATACAGTATTGTCCGGGTCTTTAATATTTATAACTGCATTTTCATCAGTTACACGGTCCGTTGAAATTGTAAATGGATATGGCCCGATTTGAGGGGTCAACTATATCTCTGTTCACTGTGTACTGAACAATAAGATTTCCTCCATCAGAAATATATTGCATCAGTTTTGGTTGAACTCTCGGTATCACTTTCTTTGTATTATAAACTCTTACTCCCGCTATTATGGCATCAAATGAAGATAAATTTTTTGTCAGAAGATCGTCATCCGAAAGAAGTGTAACATTATATCCAAGCTGAGTAAGATAATCGGGTATTATATCGCCTGAACCAATAATATATCCAATTCTGCTTATAGACTTTCCTGTTATTAACCTTACAACTTTTGAATTAGACTCAGGAAGGTATGTTTGTATTGGAATATGATCATAATTTATTCTGATAATTCCTTTGTTATAAATTTTATCTCCCACTAAAGCTTCAGCTTTAATCTCTGCTTCTGAAGCATTTACTGGCGGAGTAACCACAAATTCAAGTTGTTTTTCATCTCCTTTCTTTTCAAGTATAAAAGGAATTTCAGCAGGAGTTATTTTCCAGTTTGATGGAGAGATTAATCTTACTTTGCCCTTCTGCTGTGGAGAATTACTCCTGACATGTACTATAATATTTTTTGAATCATTAGTAGGGAAAAGAAATAGTTTATCTTCTATGTCCACAGATACTGCGGGTACAATTTCAAACGGACGGTATTTTTCTCCTTTAACCGGATCTACCCATCTGTAAAGTAGTGGCGTTGAAAATGGGATATCAGTATTATTAATACTTAAGGTAAAATTAACAATGCAGAAGGATCATTTTCAGGTTTCCCTATAATCTTCTGATCTTTAACTGTAAATGAACCCTTGTCATGTGGATTTTCTAACCAATAGGGCTGGGATAATTGAGGCATCCTTGGGAACCATGATGGTATATGGCTTCTGAAATATCTTTTCATCCTCGAGTGTGGAATTAACTAATGAATCATCTTTAAAGAATGAACAATTTATTGATTTAAGCTTAATTGGATAAATGCTCCTGTTAACTGCTGAAGCCGTAAATGTTACTGCATCACCCGGCGATGAAGAATAATCATTTGCAATTGCTTCAATCCATAATCCCAAAATAGATCTTATTGTTTCTACAAGTTCTTTCCTTTTAATCGGAATCCAATAGTCGTCATTTACATTTTTCATTTCTTTATATGCATCTACCAAAACTGGAAGCACGTCTCCTGGTTTATTGGGATTATACAATTCTTCGGCTTTACTGAGAAGGTTAGAAAGTTTTGTACTGCCCTTTACCCGGCTCCACGTAAGGTTAATGTCTTCAAAAAGATCCTTTTTTACTTCAGATCCTTCTCTTGGTTCAAAATACTGAATTGAAGAACCTCTCTGTCCACCTGTTCCAAATCCCTGGCTCTTATGCATAGACCTGCTTTCTGCGGAAATTTCAGTATAGGATTTTCCCAAATATGGATTGAATGCTCCAACATCTATTTGAGGTAGGTTTGTTAAATCCATTTTTCGATTTAACATAATTTGGGGAAATATATTCCATAAAAGACGAACGGGTTTCCATGGATTTACATATTTTAACTGTTCGGGAAACTGGTTTGGATCTCCTGATAAATTAAAAGCCTCCTCAGCAAGAATTGCTGAAGCGGTATGGTGCCCATGCCCGCCTTCACCGGTAACAGGGAATCTGGTCAATATTACATCAGGTCTGAATTTGCGAATTATCCAAACTACGTCTGAAAGGATCTTCTCCTTTCCCCAGAATGAAAATGTTTCTTCAGGTGATTTAGTAAATCCAAAATCATACGCACGGGAAAAGAACTGCTCGGCTCCATCTATCCGTCGTGCATCAAGCAACTCTTGAGTACGGATAAGTCCAAGTAATTCGCCCTGTTCAGATCCAATTAGATTTTGACCCCCATCTCCTCGAGTCAATGACAGATATCCTGTCCTCAATAACTTACCCGATGAGAAATAAGTAAGTAAAGCTGTATTTTCATCATCCGGATGAGCAGCTATGTATAAAACGGACCCCAGAATATTAAGCTTTTTCAACGCCAGCATTATCTCGCCACTGTTTGGTTCACTTACCGGTTGTGCATATAGTCTCGATAATTGAATAACAAAAACTAATATGATTATTTGAAATTTAGCAAATGCACTTTTATTCATAGTTATGTATTAAATAAGATTGATATTGATATGTATATTAAGTAGAAAAATGTATTTATTCAAACAGCTTATATATTCCTGGAACCGTGTCACAAATATATTGCTATATTCATTTAAAATTATTGTCATTTCCCCTCCCTCAAGGGTGCAGATCAGAATAATTTCTTATATTTGTATAATTGACAAAAAATATAAAGATAAGAAAATGCCTGTATTTGAATATAAATGTTCCTCATGCAATTCAAAATTTGAAGTACTTCACAAATCTAGTGTTAAACAGGAAGATGTTACCTGTCCTGAATGCGATTCAAAAGAAATTAAGAAACTATTCTCTTCCTTTTGTGCTTCAGTTCAGACTCATTCACATGAGAGTGTTTGTAATCGGGAAAACTGCGGAATGCAATCAGTAGGTTGTGGTTGTGCCGGGGGCAGCTGCGGTATTAATTAATATATTATTATTTACTTCAGGAAATAATTTATAAATATGGAAATAGAAGTTAACGGGATTAAAATCGGTGGCGGAAATCCGTTTGTTTTAATAGCAGGACCTTGCGTAATTGAAAGTGAAGAATTAATTGTTAACACAGCAGGGATATTAAAAGATATTACATCTGCTCTGAATATTCCTTTTATCTTCAAATCTAGTTATAAAAAAGCTAACAGAACAAGCGGCAATTCCTTTGTTGGTATAGGTGATGAGAAAGCTTTAAATATTCTTGGTAAAGTAAAGAAAGATTTTTCGCTTACTGTTTTAACTGATATACATACTGCTGCTGAGGCGCAAAGAGCAGCCGGGTATGTGGATATTCTTCAGATCCCTGCTTTTTTGTGCAGGCAGTCTGATTTGCTGCAAGCTGCAGGTGAGACTGGCAAGGTTGTTAATATTAAAAAAGGACAATTTCTTGCCCCGGAGGATATGTTGTATCCGGTTGAGAAAATTCTGGCAACAGGGAATAATAAAATTCTCCTTACGGAACGTGGAGCATCATTTGGCTATCATAATTTAATTGTTGATATGAGAGGACTCATAATTATGAAGGAACTTGGGTATCCGGTAGTTATGGATGCCACACATTCTGTCCAGTTACCTGGTGAAGGTGGTTTAACCGGAGGTCAGCCGAAATTTATAAAACCTATTGCTCGGGCTGCGGCAGCCGTGGGTATTGATGCTCTGTTCCTTGAAGTTCATCCTGATCCCAAAAATGCTTTGAGTGATGCTGCCAGTCAGTTACCTTTAAATGAATTAAAAGATTTGCTTGTTATTATTAAAAAGATAGATGAAGTTGTAAAGAACAATCAAATTAAATAAGTTGGACGGGAACAGATTGTATCCAAGAAAACTAACTCAAAAAGAAAAAGAACTATTGTTTATGATCCTCCCGGTAAATAAACCGGGGTATAAACTATATAGAGATATGATTGCCGAAAAATTTGTAATTGGCGAGGGAAGATTTGGCGATGGCAATTATATATTAGGGGATTCTGATTCTTTACCTGACATTTCTTTGCCATCCGCGCCTGTCTTTGCTATTGGATCAATTTATCTTCACATTCCCTACGAAATAGACATACTTATTCATGAGGAAGATGACAACCAGATCGAGATCGAATTCGGTGAAGATATAAATGATAACCCTGCATTACAAACCCTATCGGATTCTTTACCACACGATATTATCTTAAAAGTAAATACCTATTCTCAATGGGTTCCGGGTATGAAATCACCTTTTAACGAGTCCGAAGTCAGATTAATCGGAATTAAACCGGATAAGTTTATTCTGGCTATTTGTTCAGGAGAAAAGAAGATCTGGTTGCATGAAGTATATTCAGGTGTTAATCATTTAATTCCAGTAAGTAATTATTATAATAGTCTTATGCTCTTTAGAAATGAAAGAAAAATGGAAAAGGTCTTAAATCCTAATTTATTTTTTGATAATTTAGGGTCGTTTAATGACAATGAGTTGGCATCTGCCTTTATTCTATATAATCAGTACATGCGAAGAAGGTTATTATAATAAATAGTCTGTAAAAATTATGCAGTATTGGTTTTTCTTGTTTCAGTCTAAATCAGCAGTTGTAGAAAAAGAAAAGAGAAAGAAAAAATCATGACAAATGAAGAAATAATCGAGAAAGGGAAAAAAGTAGTAAATATTGAAGCTCAGGCTATAACCGGATTGCTTAATAGTATTAATAATGATTTTGCCCAGGCTGTAATAACTATACTTGAATGCATGGGTAGAGTCGTTTTAACTGGAATGGGCAAGTCCGGTCTAATAGCAAGAAAAATTGTTGCTACCCTCAATTCCACAGGCACTGCTGCAATTTACCTTCATCCTACTGATGCTCTTCATGGTGACCTCGGTATGGTAAGAAAAGAAGATGTTGTTATCCTCATTTCCAAAAGCGGAAATACCGAAGAGATATCAAACCTTATTCCTATGCTTAAAAGAATGAAAGTGAAACTAATAGCTATGAGCGGTGACAGCGATTCTTGGCTGGCTAAATCTTGCGATATATTTTTAAGCATAGACGTTAAGGAAGAAGCTTGCCCTCATGATCTGGCTCCGACTTCTTCTACAACTGCAACTCTTGTTTTAGGAGATGCCTTATCAGTTGTTTTATTGCAAATGAGAGGATTTACTGTTGAAGATTTCGCATACCTTCACCCCGGGGGTAGCCTTGGGAAAAGGCTGTCTCTCGAAATAAAAGAAATTATGGTTTCAGGTGACAAAATTCCAATGGTTAAAGAGGATTCCTTTATTAAGGATGTAATTTTTGAAATATCTTCTAAAAGACTTGGTACTTCATGTGTTGTCGATAAGGATGGCAAATTAACTGGGATTATTACTGATGGGGATCTTAGAAGACTACTTGAAAAAACTCTTGACTTGCAAAATATCGTTGCTAAAGATATTATGTCAAAAAACCCAAAAGTCATGAAATCTAATATTCTTGCTTCATTTGCTCTGCAGCAAATGGAAAACTTTAAGATTACTTCTATCGTAATTACCGATGATGAAATCCATCCGGTCGGAATAGTTCACCTTCATGACTTATAAATCTTGGTCTAAGACAGAGATGAAATTATTCTATGGAGCATTAATACTCTTGTTTATAGCAGGATGCTCGCAAAAAAGAGTTCAGCCTGTTATTGGTTATAATCTGCAAGTAAGTAAAATTCCTTCTCAGGAAAGCTGGAATTCGAAAGTTGTTTTCTCAGATTCAGGTAAAACAAAAGCAATTCTTTATACCGGGCATATCAGAGTTTTTAGTGAATCTCTGGAGACATTGTTGGACTCTAATGTTAAGGTTGACTTTTATGATCTTAATCAGATTCACACTTCTACTCTTACATCAAAAAGAGGAAGAGTTGATGACGCTACCGAAAATCTCTGGGCAATAGATAGTGTAGTTGTAGTCAACGATAGTGGGGTCACTATCCAGACTGAGGAACTGATGTGGAGAAATAAAGATAGGAAAATTGTTTCAGATAAATTCGTAACAATCATCTCTCCTAAAGAAAAAATTCAGGGATATGGATTTGAATCAGATCAGAGTCTTCGGAATTATATAATTTATAATATTACTTATATAACAAAGCGGGATACACTTTGAGGAAATCTGTAAGTGTTATTGCTTTATTATTTTTAATTGTAATTTGTTTAAACTTTACAAATGCTCAGCAAAAGAATGCTCCGGATGAATATATTACCGTGGTTGGCGATAGCCTTAAAGGCGCCATGATAAACGGAGAATCTATTAGAGAGGTTTTTGGACATGTAATATTAACGCAGGGAAAAGTGGTTATTACATGTGAAAAAGCTACACAATATATTTCCAGAAATGATGCATTACTAGAAGGTAATGTAATTGCGAAACAGGATACTCTCACAATATTAACCCCTCGCGCAACTTATTATGGTTTTGAAAAAAGATCTAGAAGTATTTCCGGTTTAACTCTTAATGATACTAAAGTAATCCTTACGGCTGATTCGGGTGATTATTATTTCCGGGAAGATAAGGCTTTCTTTCAAGGTCATGTTAGATTATACGATACTGCCACAACATTAACTTCAAATCAACTTACTTATTTCAAATCCCAGAACAGGATGATCGCAGTTGATAATGTGAAAATAATTGATTCAACAAATACTATCTATGCCGATTCTCTTGAACACTTCAGGGATTCCAGAATTACTTTTGCTAATAATAATGTTAAAATTACAAGCTCTGCTAATAATGTCGTTATTTACGGAGATCATCTTGAAGATTATGCAAATAGATCTTATGCATTTATAAATAAAAACCCTCTTATGATTCAAATTGATTCAACTGTTACTAAAGACAGTTCAAAAAACATTGAATGATTCTTTTGGCATCCATGATTCTGTGAATATTAGAATTGATACCATGATAATTAGATCCGAAAGAATGGAGTCTTTTAGAGATACGATAAATAGGTTTGAAGCAAAAGATTCAGTTAGAATATTAAGAGGCTCATTTGCTTCCGTAAATGATTATTCAATTTATTTCAGAAATCTAAGTACAATTGTTACTAAGAAAATGGGGGAGAACAGACCCCAACCGGTTATGTGGAACGAAGGTACTCAGATGACGGGTGATTCAATTGCAATACACCTATTAAATAACAAAATAAAATTTCTTGATGTTATAAACAATGCTTTCCTGTTGTCCCAAAATGAACTATTTAAAAAAAGATATGACCAGATATCAGGAGAAAAAATATACCTCACTTTTGATTCTTTAGGTATAACTTCTACTGATGTTAAAGGACAAGTCCTGAGTATTTATTATCTTTATGATGATAGTTCCGGGAATGGGTTAACCAAATCTTCCTCCCAGACGGCATTGCTTAAATTTGAAGACAGGAAAGTTACTGAAGTTAGAATGTATGGATCTCCTAAAAGTGATTATTATCCCGAGGGACAGGTTGAAGGAAAAGAACTATCTTTTACTTTGCCGTCTTATGTTATTTATAAAAACAGACCTACAAAAGAATCTTTATTAAAAAAATGAACCCAATTACACTACGAAGCGAAAACCTGGTTAAGGTATACAAGAAAAGAGCAGTTGTAAATAAAGCAACTATTCAGGTTTCAAAAGGAGAAATTGTCGGTCTACTCGGCCCAAATGGAGCCGGTAAAACTACTACTTTCTATATGATCGTGGGAATGATTAGCCCCGATAAAGGAAAAGTTTTTTTAGATGACAAAGAAATTACAAAAATACCCATGTATAAAAGAGCAAAAATGGGCATAGGTTATCTCCCCCAGGAAGCATCAATATTCAGACGACTGACTGTAGAACAAAATTTACTTGCAATTCTTGAAATGACGGAACTTAAAGCTGAGCAAAGAAAAGAAAAATGTGAAACCCTTATGGCTGACCTCGGACTTACCCATTTAAGGAAAAACCTTGGCTTCCAGTTAAGCGGCGGTGAAAGAAGGAGAACTGAGATAGCTCGTGCGCTTGCTACTGACCCTTCATTTATTTTACTTGATGAACCCTTCGCTGGAGTCGATCCAATAGCTGTTGAAGATATAATGAATATTGTTGCTAATTTGAAGAACCGCGGTATTGGGGTTTTGATTACAGATCATAATGTGCATGAAACATTAAGCATTGTTGACAAAGCATACATTCTTATTAACGGAGTCATATTCAAAGCAGGTAATGCCCAGGAACTTGCAAACGATGAGGAAGTTCGTAAACTCTATCTTGGTGAGAAATTTAAATTGGACAGATACTGATAATCCGCGAAGATTTGTCAATCCCTGCAAAAGCAGGGATCCCATGGACAATTGTCATTCCCGCAAAACCGGAGATCTTTTGAATCCTTGGAATTCCATTAGCTCATTCTCGCATAGAGTCTGTCATTCCCGCGAAGGCGGGAATCCATTCTTGTATTTTGAAATCAATTGTTAGATTAACTTCCTTTATAATTATGCGATATTTCTTAATACTCCTAATTACAATGCATATCCAATTATTCTCCCAATCAGACTCTCCTAAAAGAGAATTCCGGGGAATATGGATCGCTACTGTAGAAAATATAGATTGGCCTTCAAATAAATATCTCTCAACTGCTGAACAGCAGCAGGAATTTATTAATATTATTGATCAAGTAAAAAAATACAGGTTAAATGCCGTCTTTATTCAGATCCGTCCTTCTTGTGATGCATTTTATCCAAGTGAAAAAGAACCCTGGAGTGAATGGCTTACAGGTAAACAGGGGAAAAAACCAGATCCGTACTACGATCCACTGAAATTTTTAATAGATGAATGCCATAAAAGAGGGATTGAAATTCACGCATGGTTCAATCCTTTCAGGAGTGTAGTTAATTCAAATATAAGTGATATTTCGGGAAAACATATCTCCAAAACTCATCCTTCCTGGAATATAAATTATGGAAAATTTAAATGGCTCAATCCAGGATTACCCGAAGTAAGGAATTATGTAACCGGTATTGTACTTGAAGTTGTCAGAAAGTACAATATTGACGGTGTTCATTTTGACGATTATTTCTATCCATATCCTATTAAGAATAAAAGATTTCCTGATGAGAGAACCTTTGCAAGGTATTCACGTGGAATTAGAAATCTTGATATGTGGCGAAGAGATAATATTGATTTATTTGTAAAACAGGTTTCCGACAGTATTCGCAGCATAAAGCAAAGTTGTAAATTCGGTGTTTCCCCATTTGGTATCTGGAAGAATTATAAATCGGATAATTCCGGGTCTGCAACAAATGGATCGGAAAGCTATTCTAAAACTTATTCAGATTCAAAGAAATGGCTTATGGAAGGCTGGGTTGATTATCTGGTACCGCAGCTTTACTGGAATATTGGAAATCCTAATGCAGATTATAAAACGTTGGCCGAATGGTGGAGTAAGAATTCATTTGGCAGAAATATCTATATTGGACAGGCAATATACAAAATTGGCAATGAATTCAATAATGAATGGAATAAGGGTAGACCAGATACCCCGGCAAATAAGTCTTAACAGAAGTCTAAATAATATTTGCGGTAATGTTTTTTTTAATACTAATACCTTTATGAAAAATCCTTTGGGACTTTTAGATTCATTAGAAAAAACTTATTATAAAAATTATGCCTTGCCTCCGGCAATAAAAAGTAAAGAACCAACTGTCCCCTTATCACCCATTAATGGCACATATTATATTTCAAATGGAAAATCAATTATCAAATGGGACAAACCCATTCCCTCAAGGGATAAGGACTCTGCAGTTTATTTTGTAATCTACAGATTTTCGGGTACTGATACTGTAGATATTTCTAAACCTGAAAGAATTGCGGATATTGTTTATGGGACTGAAACCAATTGGATGGATACTCTTAATGCTGAAGGTAATCTTTTACAAGTATACCCTTCACGATTTAAATATGTTGTTACAGCTTTAGATAAGTTCAATAATGAAAGTAATAACCACTGCCTAATTAATTCCTCTGCTCAACCATTTATAGTGTTTTATAATCCAGACACTCTTGAGATAATCAGAAACAATAATATTGCCAATATATTTGTAAAAATTGATAGATTGACATTAGTAACTTTAAAAATATTCGACCTCTCTGGCAATGAAATCAATCAATTACTGCATGAATATAAGGAAGCCGGGCATTATGAGATTAATTTTGATCAAAAGAATATTAAATCTAAAGGATATATTGTGCAGCTGAAAACAAAAGGCTACTATTCTTCCAAAAAGGTTTATTTTCACTAACATATTTACCGTCCATGCATATTTCCGTATTCAAACGCAATCTCTTTTATCATTCCCGGCAAATGAGAGATTCCATTATTAATTTTTAGAAATCCCTTTTTTAAAGTACATTCCTTATTTGAATTATTAAATATATTATATGCAAACTATATTAACCAGTGTTGAAATTAGAATATTAGGTGCTCTAATTGAAAAAGAACTTACAACTCCGGAATATTACCCTCTAACTTTAAATTCTCTTGTTAATGCATGCAACCAAAAATCGAATAGGGAACCGGTTGTTAATTTTGATGAGTCAATCGTCGAAAAAGCTTTAGGTTCTCTTAGGGATAAGCAATTTGTAAGACGCGTTACAGGAACTGACATGAGAGTTCCAAAATATAAACAGATATTTACTGAAGAGATGAAGTTCTTACAGGATGAGACCGCTGTAATTTGTGTACTTATGCTAAGGGGTCCTCAGACAATTGGAGAGATTAAAGGTCGGTCAGGTAGAATGTTTGCTTTTGAAAGTCTCTCACAAATAGATGAAGTTGTAAATCGATTAAAAATAAGAGAAAAACCACTTGTGATGAAACTGTCAAAGCAGGCGGGAATGAAAGAATCACGTTATATGCATCTTTTATCAGGTGAACCTGTTCAACAGGTTGAACAGGAACTTTTAAAAAATGTAAGCCAAAACGACGAAGAGAAGTTATCCAAAATTGAACAGGAATTGTTATTATTAAGGACTGAGCTTAACGAATTAAAATTACAATTCATTGAATTGAAGAAATTACTCGAATAATCAAAACTTCTGTCTTAACTATTTCCCAAAATATTTTTTCATTGGTACAAAATAAAATTTCTTCCAGCCATCTGTAAAGTCTTTACCTTGCCCTTCAGGTATCTCAGAATGATTTAAAGTAAGTTTTGTACCACTTTTATAAGGTTCAAAAAGTATTTCGAGAGTAGAATCATCATGCCCTTTAGGAAAATCAGTTGCTCTCCATGATTGTACAATTCTTTTACTATCTTCTAGGATTAAATTTTTTCCGGATATATAACCATCCCATGCAGTAAAATGTGTCCCGGCCTGAGCATTAATTTCTGCCTTAGCCCCTGTAAATGTAGAGTGTTCAACACTATCAAGCCATGCATTATAGAGTTTCTCAGGTTTAACAGAAAAGTATGCTGATAATGTTATGTTGTCCTTCATAAGATATCCTTTATTGTGATATCCCAAATATATATAATTACTTTCATTCGACGATTATCAAATACAGAATTCAAAAGAATTTTGCGACCAGGTGCTGTAAATATTTCCCAATAAACTAAAAAATATGTAAAATAGGCTATTATTAACTACAATTTTTTATAAACCCGAATTTCCTGTATATTTATTTACAAAAAAAACTCTATGCCCACAAAGAAAAAAGTAAAGCTAATATTTGTTACCGGAGGTGTTGTTTCATCTCTGGGTAAAGGGATCGCAGCCTCCTCTCTCGGACTGCTATTAAAGCAGCGTGGTTTCAAAGTTACTATTCAAAAATTTGATCCTTATATTAATGTTGATCCGGGAACTATGAGCCCCTTTCAACATGGCGAAGTTTACGTAACTGATGATGGCGCTGAATCTGATCTTGACCTTGGTCATTATGAAAGATTTCTTGATGTGAATATGACAAAAGCTAATAATACTACCACAGGTCAGGTTTATTATGAGGTTATTAAAAAAGAACGGCGAGGAGATTTTTTAGGCGCAACTGTTCAGGTAATCCCTCATATAACCGATGAAATTAAATATCGTATGACTAAATTGTGCGAGTTAGGTGATTATGATATAATTATCACTGAAATCGGGGGCACTATTGGCGATATTGAAAGTCTTCCCTTTATTGAAGCAATGAGACAACTTATGCTTGAATTCGGAAGAAAAAATACTTTAAGCATTCATGTTACTCTCGTCCCCTATTTAATGGCTGCAGGAGAAGTCAAAACAAAACCCACTCAACATAGTGTTAAAAATTTACTTGAACTTGGTATACAACCTGATTTTCTTATATGCCGATCAGAAAAAAAACTTGAAAGAAATATCAGGGAAAAAATTGCTCTGTTTTGTAATGTAGAAACTAAAGCTGTTATTTCGGCATATGACTGCAAATCTATTTATGAAGTTCCTTTAGTTCTCTACAAAGAAAAGTTTGATACTCTTGTCCTCAACAAACTGCACCTTCCTGAAAGAAAAATTAAACTTGATGATTGGGAAAAAATGGTTGACGGAGTAAAGAACCCTAACTCCACTGTTGAAATAGCTATGGTAGGGAAATATACTGAACATCTTGATGCATATAAAAGTCTCATTGAATCCTTCGTTCATTCTGGTGCAGAAAATAACGCAAAGGTTAAGATTAAACTCGTTAGTGCCGAAGATGCTGAATCAGGTTCGGTTGAGCTTTTACTAAATGGGGTGTCCGGTGTTCTTATACCCGGGGGGTTTGGAGAACGGGGAATTGAAGGTAAAATAAATGCTGTTAGATATGCTAGGGAAAATAACATTCCGTTTTTCGGCATTTGTCTGGGCTTGCAATGCGCTGTAATCGAATATGCCCGCAATGTATGCGGTATTTCGAAGGCTAATAGTTCGGAATTTAAAAAGAATAACTTCAGTGTAATTGATCTTATGCCGGATCAGAAAAGTATTAAAAACATGGGAGCCTCTATGAGACTCGGTGCTTACCCTTGTATTATTCAGGAAAATACGCTTGCCAGGCAAGCATTTAAAACTGACTATATCTCCGAGCGACACCGTCACCGTTATGAAGTTAATAATAAATTTAGAAATCTGTTAAGCGAAAAAGGAATGATTTTCAGCGGACTTTCTCCCGACAGGGAATTGGTTGAAATAATTGAATTAAAAGGGCACCCATGGTTCCTTGGTTGTCAGTTCCATCCTGAACTTAAATCACGTGCCACTAGAGCACATCCTTTATTCAGAGAATTTGTAAAAGCTGCAATGAAATATTCTGAAACAAGAAAATCTGTTGAAGAAGAACTTATAATTGCTAATTAAAATCAGGGGTTAATCTGTTCACATTTTAATTAGTGTTTCTCAAATTAGATTAAAGCCTTTATTGTTAGTGATGATTATAAAAATATTTTCTATTTTACTTTTTATTAGTTCTATTAATTCAGCGCAGTCTGAAATTGAAAAAGGGGTTTCTCACGGTCTCGAATGCTGCTATAATTTCCGATGGGGACAGGCAAATATTGATTTCCAAAAACTTATTGAAAAATTTCCTGATGATCCTCGGGGATATCATTATAAGTCAACAATTTATCTCTGGTACTATTTAAGTAGCAAAAGCCCCGATGACTATAAAAATTTTGTAAAATATTCTAATCTTGCAATTGATAAAGGGAAAAATTACCTTGATATTAATCCCAACGATGATATTATCCTTTATACACTCGGAACAACTTATAGCTGCAGGGCAATTGTATTTGCCAAGGCTGAAAATTATGTAGATGCTGCCTGGGCTTCTAAGAAATCTGAGAGTTACTTGAGTGAATGTTTAAAAATAAATCCCAAAAGGGCTGATGCATATCTTGGTCTTGGACTTTATAATTTTGCTATTGGGCAGGTTCCTTCTGGTTTCAAATGGGCTTTAAGTCTTGCTGGAATTAAAGGTAATAAAGATCTTGGGATTCAATACATTAAAAAAGCCTCGAATGAAGGTTATTTGTCAAAGACAGAAGCATCTTATTATCTTAGTCAGATTTATTCTGAAGTGATTGTTAATTATGATGCTGCCGCTGATTGCCTCAAACAAATGTTAAAAAAATATCCTGACAACCTACTGTTTAATTATTCACTGGCAGTAATCGAGATTAAAAGGAAAAACCCGCTTCTCGCAGAAAAGATTATTTCTAAAATAATCAAAACAGATGAATCAAATTTCAAAGAACTAATTTATTTCTCCAATTTTATTTTGGGTGATATTAATTATAAATTGAATAATTTTGAATCTGCTAAATTGTATTATAATAAATTCATCACTTCAAACAATCAGAAAGATTATAAAGGTATTGCCTCATTCAGACTCGGGGTTTGTTATGAAATTACCGGGGACCGAAACACTGCCGTGAATTATTTCAATATGGCAGGTAAGGGGAATATGGATCTTGATGATGATATCTTCGCTAAAAGAATGGGAGAAATATTTGCGAAAAGGACAATGGCCCAAAGTGAAATAGATGTCTTAAAAGCTTCCAATCTTATTGAACAGGGGAAATTCAAGGATGCTATTATCAAGTTGAATCAATTGTATGCCTCTATGAAGACTGATCGGCTTAGAGCTGAAATCAATTATTACCTTTCTGAAGCTTCTTTTTATGCTGGTAATTTTGATGATGCTGCAAGGTTTGCTAATTTGTCAATTGGCTATGATGGTTCCGATGCAACATGGATTAAACCATTTTCAGGTTATTACCTTGCTAAATCTTATAAACAAGAAGGTAAGTATAATGAGGCATTAAGGACTATTGATCTGGCAGAGGATAAAAATAATTATGATTATCAGAATAAACTAAAAAATCTTCTATCAGCATTGAAGTCTGAAATTAAACAGGAGTGAATTAATTCATTATTTCTATATTTTCCCTCCTAGATCTGGAAAATGAACAATTAATTGCAAATCATGGTTAAATAGAAGAATTACATCGAATTAGATTGATTATTTTTCTTAATTTACATAAATTAAAAAGCTTAGATTATATAACAATTTGAAGATAGCTGTATTTGTATCCGGTAGAGGCTCAAATCTTCAGGCTATTTTAAATTCCCAGGATTTAAAAAATAAAGTTGAAGTAAAAGCAGTAGTAAGCGACAAAAAGGAGTGCCCTGCATTCCTGATTGCTGAAAAATATTCTATTCCGTTTTATTCTATTCCCAGAATCGAATATAGAGGACTCAGTGAATTATTTGTTCAGGATCAAATCAGTCTAATAGTACTTGCCGGTTTCTTAAAATTAATTCCACCTGACTTTGTTGAAAGATTTAGGGGTCGAATAATAAATATTCACCCTGCTCTTCTTCCGGCATTTGGGGGTCGGGGAATGTTTGGGATGCATGTTCATAAGGCTGTATTCGAATCATCTGTAAAAGTATCTGGCGCTACTGTTCATTTTGTGGATAATTCTTATGATACCGGACCTATAATTGCACAGAAATGTGTTGATATTTCTGATGTTAAAAGTCCTATTGAAATTGCCGGGAAAGTATTAAATATTGAACATTTTATACTTCCATTTGTTATAGGTAAATTTGCTGATAATAAAATAAAAGAAATTGATGGAAGGATTATTTTAGTAGACTAACTATTGATACGGGAAAGCCTTAATTGAATAAATATGCACTGATCAGTGTTTCGGATAAAACGAATATTGTAGAACTTGCGGTAGTTCTGATTGAATCAGGATATAGAATTATCGCAACGGGGAACAGTGCGAAACATCTTAAAATGAATGGATTAAATATTATCGAAATAAGTGAATTTACTTCATTTCCGGAAATATTCGGGGGAAGGGTTAAAACACTACACCCTAAAATATTCGGTGGAATACTTTCAAGAAGGGATAATAAAACAGATATTAAAGAAGCTAAAGATAATGTCATAGAAAATATTGATATTGTTTGTATTAACCTTTATCCTTTTAAAAAAACAGTTGAAAATACGGATTCAACATTTGATGATATAATTGAAAAAATTGATATTGGGGGGCCAAGTCTTTTAAGAGCTTCTGCAAAAAATTATAAGTATGTCTCTATCCTAAGTAATCCTACACAGTATGATGGTTTTATAAAAGAATTGAAAATGGGTGAAATAAGTCTCAATACACGGGAAAAACTAGCAGCTGAAGCTTTTGCTAATACTGCGGATTATGATGTTTATATTAGCAATTATTTAAATAAAAAATTCGATATCCTACCACAAAAATTTCTTTCGGGTTGGAGTAAAGAAAAGGATTTACGATATGGTGAAAATCCGCATCAGTCCGCAGCCTTGTTTGGCAGTTTTCATGAATACTTTGAGGTATTCCATGGAAAAGAATTATCATATAATAATATTCTTGATTTAGTTTCTGCCGTTGAGCTTGCACAGGAGTTGGGGGATAAATCATGCGTAATTGTCAAACATAATAATCCTGCCGGAGCCGCTCTTGGAGAAAATACTTTAAAAGCCTATGAGAAAGCATTAAAATGTGATCCGGTTTCTGCATTTGGAGGAATTGTTGTTTTTCAAAAGGCAGTTGACGGTCCTCTGGCTGAAAAACTAAATGAGATTTTTCTTGAAATAATTTGTGCACCTGGGTATTCCGATGAAGCAGTGGAAATTTTAGCAAAAAAGAAAGATAGAAGATTATTAATTCAGATTAAAAAAATTGAAGATGACCTGAATTTTAGAAATATACCAGGTGGGATTATAGTTCAAAAATCGGATAATTTGATTTTAAAGGAAACGAAATTAATTATAGTTACGGAAAAAACACCCTCCGAAAAGGAAATGGAAGATATTAAATTTGCATGGATAGTCGCTAAACATACTAAATCAAATGCTATTGTTTTTGCTAAAGATCTTGCAACTATAGGGATTGGAGCTGGACAGATGTCCCGCATTGATTCTGTACGAAATGCATTCATGAAAGGAAAAGAACGTAATCATGATTTCAGCAATTCAGTCGCTGCTTCAGATGCATTCTTTCCTTTTGCAGATAGTTTAATTGAGATTGTAAATTGCGGGGCTACTGCTGTTATTCAGCCGGGTGGATCTGTTCGTGATCCGGAAGTAATCACTGCGGCAAATAATAAAAAAATATCAATGGTTTTTACCGGAATAAGACACTTTAAACATTAAGAGGTAATATGAGTTTATTAGACCTTTTTTCAGCAGATATCGCAATGGATCTTGGTACTGCTAATACTTTAATTTATGTTAAGGGTAAAGGGATTGTTCTTAATGAGCCGTCAATTGTTGCTTTTGATAGGAACACAAAAAAAATAATTGCCCTTGGTAATAAAGCAAAAGAAATGCAGGGCAGGGAACATAGGGAAATCAGAGTTACACGCCCTATGAGAGATGGCGTTATTGCTGACTTTGAAATTGCAGAAGGTATGATTCGAGCTTTTATTAAAAAGGTAAGAGCTGGTGCTTTTTCAAGCAGAAGGATTGTTGTAGCTGTGCCTAGTGGCGTAACTGAAGTTGAAAAAAGAGCAGTAAGAGATAGTGCTGAACATGCAGGTGCAAAAGAAGTGCATTTAATTGCAGAACCTATGGCAGCAGCAATCGGAATTGGGATTGATGTGGAGGCTGCAGTTGGTAACATGATTATTGATATAGGTGGCGGTACAACTGAAATTGCTGTAATTGCTTTGTCGGGGATTGTAAATGAGGAATCGATCAGGATTGCCGGTGACGAAATGAACAATGCTATAATGCAGTTCTTCAAAAAAAACCATAATATTCTTATTGGTGAAAGAACTGCAGAAGCTATTAAGTGTGAGGTTGGTTCTGCTGTGCCGCTGAAAGAAGAAATTACAATTCAGGTTAAGGGAAGGGATCTTGTTGGTGGCATCCCCAAAACTACAGAAGTTAGTTCGGTTGAAATAAGGGAAGCATTAAATGAATCTGTTGTTCAGATTGTTGATGCTGTAAGACAGTCCCTTGAAAGAACTCCACCTGAATTATCGGCTGATATTCTTGACCGGGGGGTAATGATTACCGGCGGAGGTGCATTATTAAAAGGATTAGATGAAAGAATAAGAATGGAAACAAATCTCCCGGTTCATGTTGCTGATGATCCTTTAACTGCTGTTGTCAGAGGTGCTGGAAAGGTTATCGATAATCTTAATCATTATCAAAAAGTATTAATTCGTAACAGAAGATATTAATGATCAGATTCTTTTCTAATCTTTGGAACAGTTTTAAGGTATACTTTATACTGGTAATTTTAATTATAATTGGATTAAATATTAATTTCTCTCAGCCAAAAACCAGCGGTCAAATCAGTCCGGGCTGTAGCTTTTGGAACTTTTGCATCCATTTCTTCTTTAGTCAGCGATGCTGTAAATATCGGTCAACTTAAATCTGAAAATTTACGTTTAAGGGAAAGAAATGCTGAACTGATGATGCAGCTCAATAAACTTCGGGATTATGGAATTGTAAATGAAGAACTTAAGGGGCTGGTTAATTTAAAAGACTCCACAAATTATCCACTTATACCAGTTAGGATAGTTTCTAAATCTCTTTCAACTTCCCAAAATACAATAACTATATTTGGCGGTAATTCAAATGGTATTAAACCTGGGATGCCTGTTATAAATGATCAGGGACTGATTGGGGTTATATATTCAACTTCAAATAATTACTCTATTGCTAGAACTTTGAAAAATATGGATCTGAAGCTTACTGTTAAAGATGAGAGAAGCAGACTCGATGCTATTATGAAATGGAATGGCGACGACCTCGTTATGGTTAATGTTCCTAAAACTTTTGATATTAAACCTGGTGATCGAATAATGACTTCAGAATTAAGTTCCATTATTTCTATTCCTATTCCCATCGGGATTGTTATGGAATTAAATAAAGTAGAAACAGGAATATTTAACGAAGTAAGAATTAAACCATATGTTAATTTTGCCAGAGCAGAAAATGTTTTTGTAGTCGGCATTGTTGAATCGAAAGAGAAAAACCAATTAGAATTAAATTTCTTTAACCATAAATAAATGCGCTCAGATTATTTTATCCCCATTTTCTTTTTTGCTATCCTTTTGATTGTTCAAACCACTGTTGTGAATCTTATCTCAATTAATGGGATAGTACCTGACCTTATTTTGATTCTCCTGGTATTTTATTCAATCAAAACTAATCAAATGTATGGTATGATTTTGGGGTTCGTTTTTGGTTTTCTTTTTGACCTGATAACAGGTAGTTTACTGGGTAGTTCTGTAATTTCAAAAACAATAACCGGATTTACAGCTGGATATTTTTCAAATGAGAATAAAAGAGAGTTCTATTTAAGTTCTTATGCTTTTCCTCTGATTGTTTTACTTTGCGGAATCATAGATTCCTTCGTCTTCTCTTTTTTTTCATCATCCGATCTAAGAACAAGTTTTGTGTTTTTAATGCTTCAACAAGGAATATATCCCGGTTTATATTCTGCCGCAATTAGTGTTGTTGTTGTGTTCTTTATACCTAAAAGGAGTTTTCATTGATACCGGAAGGTTTTGCTTCTATACCTAGAAAAACTATTATTTATTTTATTATTGTTGCTAGTTTTGGTCTGTTTTCTTTCAGATTAATTCAGATGCAGATAATTGATCATCAGGCTTTTGATGAAAAATCTGCCAGTAACAGTATTAAGCCCTTGGAACAAGTGCCTCTTAGAGGTGTATTCTATGACAGAAATATGGAAGTTATTACTGGTAATTCGCCAGCTTATACATTAAGAATTATTCCAGCCGATTATGATAAAAGTTTAAGCAGAATTCTTGAAACTGTTATTGATGTCGACTCAGGGTTTATAAGCAAAATTCTATACAATAACCGCTTATATTCCAAATATTTACCAATTAGAATTAAAAGAGGAATTGACTTCAAGGCTGTATCATGGCTGGAAGAAAATTCGGAGCATTTGCATGGTGTAGATTTTATTGTTGAAATGCAAAGAGATTATCCTGCAGGAATTGTTGGTTCTCATTTGTTCGGTTATGAAAAAGAAATTTCTCCTGATGCACTTGAAAAGGGAAAAGATTATTATTCACCGGGAGATTATGTCGGTCACAGTGGCATTGAAAAAACTTATGAAAAAGAACTTCGCGGTGAAAAAGGATTTAATTATGTACTGGTTGATGCTAAAAGAAAAGAAACTGGAAAATTTAAAGATGGCAGAATGGATAAACCTTCTCTTAAAGGTCGAGATCTCGTTTTATCAATCGACGCCGGCGTTCAGCGCGTAGCAGAAGAGGAATTGAAAAAATTCCGTGGGGCTGCTGTTGCTATAGAACCTAAGACCGGCGAAATTCTTGCTCTTGTTAGTACTCCCGAATTTGATCTTAACCAGTTTTCCTATGTTACTACGAAAGAATACCTCAGTGGTCTCTATACTGATCCCGATAAGCCCCTATTTAATAGAGCTACAATGTCAGGTAAACCCGCTGGTTCTACTTTCAAAATAATGGCTGCTCTTGCTGCACTTGATATGGGGGTTATAAATGAAAATACAATTATTACATGTAGTGGAGGATTTTATTTCGGTAGATTCTTCAAATGTCATGGCGGACCTCATGGCCCATTGAATGTTATTCATGCAATTGAAAAATCTTGTAACACCTTCTTTTATAATCTTATTTATAGAATAGGCTTGGATAAGTGGTCAGAATATGCTCATAGGTTAGGATTTGGTCGTAAAACTGGTATTGATATTTCAGAAGACGCCCCTGGTCTTGTTCCAAATTCTAAATACTATGAAAAAATATACGGACCGAACTGGCCAAGAAGTATTATGGCAAGTCTTGGTATTGGCCAGGGGGAAGTCAGTGCAACACCCCTGCAACTTGCTCAATTTGTTTCTTTGGTTGCAAATAATGGTAATTCCTATGTTCCTCATTTAGTGAAAGGTTACCTAAAAGAAAATACTAAAGAGTTTGTACCCTATAAATTTAATGAAGTAAGAACCGGGATAAGTCAACGTGCATTTGATTTAGTCAAACAAGGAATGGTACTTGTAGTGCAGGGAGCTGGAACTGCAACCAGACTTAAAGGAGATCTAAAAATTGCTGGGAAAACCGGAACTGCTCAAAACCCTCACGGTAAAGATCATGCTTTGTTCATATGTTTTGCACCATACGATGATCCAAAAATCGCTATTGCAGTTGTTGTTGAAAATGTTGGCTTCGGAGCCACTTATGCCGCGCCTATAGCACAAAAAATGATTGAAGCTTACTTGCTCAAAAATAAAACTAATGAAAATAAAATAAATATCAGTCCTAATAATCAACTTATTGGTGCCAGACAGTGAGAATTGATTATAAATTAGAAGATAAATTTGATTTAGGTTTATTCCTTTCTTTCCTGACTCTGTTTTGCATTGGATTAGCCGCTATTTATAGTGCAACTTACAATAACCATGCGGCATCTGGGAATTTTTATAGGCAAGTATATTGGGGGCTTGGTGGTCTCTTTGTTTTTTTTATTGTCTATTATTTGCCTACTTCAACATTCAAAACTATCTCTGTTCCATCATATCTTATTTCATTGTTTTTCCTTATAGCTGTATTAATAATAGGAAGAAGAATATACGGTCAGAAAAGCTGGTTTGGCTTTGGAAGTTTCGGATTCCAACCCTCTGAATTTGCTAAAATTGGGACCATACTCGGATTAGCTTGGTATTTAAGTAAAAAAAACGTAGATATTGAGACATTTAAAGATATTATTATTACGATCGGAATAGGATTGCTGCCTGTAGGTTTAATATTCCTTGAACCGGATATGGGAACATCATTTGTGTTTCTGGGTCTTATTCTTGTGATGCTATTTTGGAAGGGGATAAGCTTATTTGGTCTTTTTCTTGTGCTATCACCTGCTATTGTTGCTTTATCTTCTTTATTCGGACCATTATATTTTATCTTTGCATTATTCCTGGTTACAGTCTGTCTTTTTCTGTTCAGAAAAGATCTTTTTTTTAGCGGTGCTATTTTTGCCTTAAACATTGGTGCTGGTTATTTCACTGATTTTGTTTACAGAGCTCTTAGTCCACATCAGCAAAAGAGGATTCTGACATTTATTGATCCGAATTCCGATCCTCTCGGATCAGGGTATAATGCAATTCAGGCAAAAGTAGCAATTGGCTCAGGCGGGTTCTTTGGAAAAGGATTCCTTGCCGGTAATCAAACCCAACTCCAGTATATTCCTGAACAATGGACTGATTTTATATATTGTGTGGTTGGTGAAGAATTCGGGTTTATTGGAAGTATCATTGTTCTTATACTATTTTTGTATATGTTCTTACGGATTATTAAAATTGCTTCTTCTACCAAAGATCAGTTTATCAGTTTAACTCTCATAGGAATACTCGCAGTTTATTTTATACATTTAGCCATAAATATTGGAATGGTAATTGGACTTATTCCTGTTATCGGTATTCCGCTTCCATTTGTCAGTTATGGTGGTAGTTCACTGCTTGTTAATATTTTTATGCTTGGTATTGTCGCAAACATCTATAGGACTAGAAAAAATTATACTTAATTTCTATTACCTGGTATACAATTCTGAGTGAATCTTTGTTGAGTGAAGAGTTTAAAAGGTTAATATGAATGCCTCACTAAAATTGAAACAAAAAAATATGGAGGGAAAGTTCATTTGTATCGGTCTTGATACAGATATAAAAAAAATCCCTAAATATTTACTAAAATACTCCTCCCCAATAACAGAATTTAATAGATTAATTATTGAAGCTACAGCTGAATTTGCTTCTGCTTATAAATTGAATTATGCATTCTATGAAGTATTAGGATCTAAAGGATTTGACATTATGAAAGAAACACTTTCATTAATTCCAAAAGATATTCTGACAATTGGAGATGCAAAAAGAGGGGACATAGGAAATACTTCAGAAATGTATGCAAAAGCTGTATTTGAACATTTCAATTTTGATTCTGTTACTATTAATCCGTATATGGGAAGAGATTCTATAGCTCCATTTTTAGCTTATAATGAAAAATTGATTTTCCTTCTGGCCCTCACCTCAAACCCTGGTTCCGAAGATTTTGAGAAACTTGAATTAAAATCAGGTAATTTCCTTTATCAGGAGGTTCTGGTAAAAATAAATCAATGGAATAAATCTGCTAATTGTGGCGTAGTATTTGGCGCAACAAATAGTAGTGAACTTAGGGACAATGTAAAATTATTTAATGAAATGCCTGTGCTCCTTCCTGGGGTCGGTGCACAGGGTGGAGATCTTGAGGAGGTTGTTTCAATATTTCAAACTGTGGGACGAAAAAACTTTCTCATTAATGTCAGCAGAGGAATAATTTATAAAGATAATACTGAAAAATTTTCACAGATCGCCAGGGATGAACTTTTATTATTGAATGATAGGATAGGAAAGTTTATCTAATAATGTTTACTATTTGTTCTTTTATTATTAAGTTTTAATAACGTTTAATTACTCTTAATTATATTAGGATGATAATTGTGCCGTTTTCATTCTGTTTTCAACCATTTTTAGTTTACAAAGTGCAGGGGGGACTATGCAGCGTTTAAGCAAAATCCACGAGAAATTTCTGGCTGAAATCTGGAAGAAACAAAATTTTATTAATAGCATTATTACTAAAGATGGGCAGAAAATTGAGATCATTGATCCAGGGCTTGAAAATACTGAATTAGGTGGCCCCGATTTTAAGAATGCACGAATTAAAATTGGTAACTTAACCTATTTGGGAGATGTTGAGATAGACAGTTATCACTCTGATTGGAAATCCCACGGTCATAACATTAATAAAAAATATAATAAAGTAATTCTTCATGCTGTACTTGAAACTGAATCTAATCAAACTTTTGTATATACACAGGAAGGTAGAAAAATACAATCTGTTTGTTTAAGTAAATTTCTTAACAGCGATCTTCAATCCAACATTCACCAAGCCATTTTATCAGAAAGAGATTCAAGGGCTACTAAGCTACGGTGCGATGAAATTAATCATCTAATCAGCTCTCAGGAGAAACTTGATATTCTTTATGAACTTGGAGTATCAAGGTTCCGGTTAAAATGTGCCAGGATTCTTGAACGATTAAAAGAAATATCCTACATCAACCAACTTACTTTAAAGGAACCTCTTATAAAATATTCATTGGATGAAAACTTCTTTAATAAGAAATTCACCGAAGAGGATTTTACAGATAAGGATATTTGGAATCAGCTTGTCTATGAATCAACTTTTGAGGCATTAGGGTATTCTAAAAACAAGGATATCATGTTTAAACTTGCTAAAATTGCAGATATAAATTATCTGAAAAAGTATTCTAAAGAACCGGACTTTGAGTTTATGCTGGAAGCTATTCTTTTTAATATAAGCGGTTTAATTCCTGATGTATCAAAACTTTCCGATGAAGTATCTATTGAATATGCGAGAAGGCTTAAAGAGGTTTGGGCTAACTTGAAATATAAATATGACAATAAAACCTTTCATACCGCTCAATGGCATTTTATGAAATTAAGACCTCAGAATTTCCCTACTATCCGTTTAGCTGGTGGATGCAAATTTATATATAAACTATTAAACGAGGATTTATTCGCAAAATTATTAAATATTGTGAAGAGGACTACTGATTATAAAAAAATAATTTCCGAACTAAGGAATATATTAATTATTAAGTCTACTGGTTATTGGAAAAATCGTTATGTATTCGATCAGCCTTCTAAAATACCTCTGAATTATTTTCTGGGTCTCTCAAGAGTAGATGAAATAATAGTAAATGTTATACTGCCTGCTATAGCTGTCTATTTTGAAATCTTCGGTAAAAAGGAATATTCTGAAAGGGCTGTTTTAATATATGCTAATTTTTATCAAAATAGTGAAAATAATCTGGTTGATGAAATATCAAATATACTCAGCCTTAATGATGCCTGGAAGAGAAGTGTTTTGTACCAAGGTATGATTGAATTATTCAGAAATTATTGTTCAAAAGACAGATGCCTTGAATGCTCAATAGGACAGAAAATATTTAACTAATTGCTACTGGTTAGTTTCTTAATATCATCCCTTATTTTAGCAGCCCGCTCATATTCTTCTTTGTCCAGAGCCTCACGTAATTTATCCTGTAAAGCGGCTATTTTAGCTTCCTTGGTTGATGGGATCGGATCATCCACTGATGATTCATGGGTACCTTCTTTTTCTGATTCTTCTGATGGAAGAAAGGCGGCTGTATCCATTACAGTTTCAGCTACATAAATTGGCGCCTGTGACCTTACTGCCAGAGCTATTGCGTCACTAGGACGTGCGTCAATCTCATTAGTTAATGCTGATACTTCAATTATTATTTTAGCATAAAATGTGTTTTCCCTTAGTTCATCTATAATAATTTCAATAATTGTTCCACCAAGATTATCTATAACATTTTTCATTAGATCATGAGTTAAAGGACGGGGAGGCTTTATCCCTTCAATCTCAAGGGCAATAGCCTGAGCTTCAAAGGCTCCAATTATTATTGGAAGCCTTCTGTTTCCCGCATTTTCTTTCAGGAGTATTGCGTAAGCTCCTCCGGTAGAAGGGCTTGATGATAATCCTAATATTTCGCATTGAATTTTTTGCAATTTAGACTCCCGATCTATTTTATTTTTTTTATCTCTTCTGTAAGTACAGGTAGAATTTCAAATACATCGCCAACTATTCCATAGTCAGCAATATTGAAAATTGGTGCATCTTTATCTTTGTTTATCGCCACAATATAACGTGATGATGACATTCCGGCAAGATGCTGAATTGCACCGGATATTCCGCAAGCTATATATAATTTAGGCGAAACAGTTTTCCCGGTCTGACCTACTTGTTCCCCATGATTTCTCCACCCGGCATCTACAACTGCCCTTGAAGCCCCTACAGCTGCTCCTAATACTTCGGCAAGGTCTTCAACCAGTTTGTAATTTTCTGGTGCCTTTAAGCCTCGTCCGCCTGAAACAATAATATCTGCTTCGGTTACGTCCAGTTTACCTTCAGATTTCTTAATCTCAACTACTTTAGTCTTTAAATTTGGTGATGTTATTTCCTTTATTTCAATTAACGGACTGATTGGATTACTTACCAATTCTGTTTTGAAAACGTTCGGTCGCAGAGTAAATATTTTAACCGTGCTGGTTATTTTACATTCCAATATTGCTTTACCCGCATAAATCGGACGGGTTGCTATGATTTCATTATTTACCTTTTTCAGATTAATGCAATCCATCATACATCCGGCACTTAATCTTACTGCTACTCTTGGTGCAAGATCTTTTCCCATAGCTGTATTACTGAATAACATATAATCAGCTGAAATTTCTTTTGCGTAATCTGCAATCAGATCCGTATATGCTGATGGGCTATATTTATCAAGTTCACTGTTTTTGTAAAGTACAATTTTGGATATCCCGTATTTTGTAATTTCATCCAAATTGTCAATGCTGCTTCCAATGCATAAAGCTGCTGCTTCAAGATTAAATTGTTCTGCCAAACTCCTGGCTGTTGTTACCGCTTCAAAAGCGCTTCTTTTTAATTTGCCTTCTCTTTGCTCAATTACAGCGATTATTTTATTTGCCATATTATATCCCTCAAATCACTTTTGCTTCTTCTCTTAGCAGCCTGACTAATTCAGGTACCGCGGATGCATCTGTCCCTACAATCCTTCCTGGCTTTTTGGTAGGAGGGAGAGTAAGACTAATAATTTCAGTAAGATTGTCGACTGCTTTAGCTGGTTTTTCTGTTATTACTTTTTTCTTTGATGCCATTATCCCCTTCAATGAGGCATAACGTGGCTCATTTAACCCTTTCTGAGTAGTTATCACTGCAGGTAATTCAGTTACAACAATTTCACGGCCACCCTCAATTTCCCTTTCAGCAGTTATACGGTTATTTTCCAGTGCAAATCCTACCACTACTGAAATACATGAAAATCCAAGTATTTCTGCAGTTATTTGCCCTGTGATTGAATTATCATAATCCACCGATTGCTTACCAAAAAATACTAATTCACAGTTCTGAGCTTTAATTTCATCTGCAAGCGAATTAGCGACTGAGAAAGAATCAAAATATCCCTCCTTTTTCAATAAAATTCCCTCATCAACTCCCATCGCAAGTGCTTTACGGATGGATTCCTTATTAGCGTCTCCTCCTAAGCTAATTACAACTACTTCTCCCCCAATTTTATCCTTTGTTTTAAGGGCTTCTTCAACAGCAAATTCATCGTAAGGGTTAATAATATAAGTTACACCGGAGGGATCTATTGATTTCCCATCTGGTCCGATTTTTACCCTCGTGGCAGTATCGGGAACATGACTTATACATACTGCTATTTTCATCAAACCTCCGATTCTCTTATTTTTGAAAGAAAAAATATAAACATAGCATAGTATAAAAACAAACTAACTTGATTTTTGTCTTTATAATTATTTTATAAATTACTAAATTCTAAATATGAATATAGAAAAATCATATCCTGTTCCCGATGTTATTGAAGATACTATTACTGAAATTGGTCTTCAGTCCAGGGTAGTATTATATAATGACGATTGGCATTCATTTGATGAAGTTATATTTCAGCTAATAAAAGCTACAGAATGTACTTTCGAACAAGCTAGGGATTTCTCTTTTGAGGTTCATGTTAAGGGGAAAGCTATTGTATTTATTGGAACTATGCATGGCTGTCTTAAAGTTTCCTCAATTCTTGAGGAAATTGCGTTAAACACTCAGATTATCACTTAATCTTACCAATCTCGTCCATCTTTATCAAATCCTGATTCAAATCTTATTTTTAATAAAGCTTATAAGATAGTTATTCATCATTTATTGGACCAATTCATTAAATACATTGTATTACCCTCCGTTTATGAGTATATTTCAGGTTCTATTTTATTAAAACCTAAGGAAATCTGTGAAAAAAGAAAGAGATGATATCAGGAATATTGCGATAATTGCTCACGTTGATCATGGGAAAACTACTTTAGTTGATTATATGCTTAAGCAAACAGGGGTGTGGCGGGAAAACCAGAAAGTGGAAAAAAGGATAATGGATTCGAATGCCCTGGAGAAAGAAAGAGGAATAACTATCTTAGCTAAAAATTGCAGTGTCCATTACAAGGGGGTCAAAATAAATATTGTTGACACTCCCGGACACGCTGATTTCGGCGGTGAAGTTGAAAGAACCCTAAAGATGGTTGATAGTGTTCTTCTTCTTGTAGATGCGGCTGAAGGTCCGTTACCACAAACGAAATTTGTACTTAAAAAATCGCTCGATCTTGGATTAAAACCCATTGTCGTCATAAATAAAATTGACAGAAAAGATGCTCGTCCGGATGAAGTTTTAAATGAAGTGTTTGATCTTTTCCTTTCTCTGGGTGCCTCTGAAGAACAACAGGATTTCCCTTTTGTATATGCAATTGCCAAACAAGGAATTGCTAAAATAAATCTTGAAGATGAAAGTGATTCCCTTGCGCCATTGTTTGATATCATTCTGAATAATGTTAAACATCCTTACGGTGATCTGGAAGCTCCATTCCAAATGCTTATATCTGCTATTGATTATAATGATTACCTTGGAAGAATCGGAATTGGAAGAATTACCAATGGCCGACTTAAAATAGGAGACAATATTGTTCTTCTTTCGAAGGATGGCGGAAAAACTAATGCTAAAGTTACCCGGTTGTATTGTTTTGAAAATATTAAAAGAGTTGAAGCTGAAGAAATATCAGCTGGAGATATAGGAGCTATCGCAGGCCTTGAAGATGTGGATATTGGTGATACTATCGCTGATCCTAAAAATCCTGAACCCCTGCCATTTGTGGCTATTGATGAACCCACAATTACTATGAATTTTATTGTTAATAACTCTCCCTTTGCAGGAACAGAAGGGAAGTATGTAACTACTAGAAATATTAGTGAACGTTTATCTCGAGAACTGAAATCTAATGTGAGTCTTAAAGTTGAAATGACTGATTCACCTGATACATTCAAAGTTAGCGGAAGAGGTGAACTTCATCTTGCCATTCTTATAGAAAATATGAGAAGGGAAGGCTACGAAATGCAGTTAAGTAAACCTCAGGTAATTCTTAAAAAGATTGATGATGTAGTCTGTGAACCTGTGGAACATGTTATTATTGATGTGCCGGATGAAAATGTCGGTATAGTCATTGAAAAACTCGGGAAAAGAAAAGCCGAGATGAAAAACATGATCTCTTTTAATAATAACACAAGACTTGAATTTGTTATGCCTGCACGCGGACTCATAGGATACAGATCAGAATTTATGACGGACACAAAAGGAACTGGAATTCTGCACCATAATTTCCATGGATATGAACCCTACAAAGGTGAAATATCACATAGGACAAAAGGTGCACTCGTTGCTATGGAAGCCGGCACAGCTTCAAATTATGCTATGTTTAAATTGCAGGAGAGAGCAGTATTCTTTGTTGAACATGGCTTTAAAGTTTATGAAGGAATGGTAGTTGGTGAGAACTCCCGCGAAATTGATATGCGTGTAAATGTTACCAAAACGAAACAGCTATCAAACATGAGATCTTCCGGCGCGGATGAAGCTATCAGACTTGAACCACCTTTGCTGCATACACTTGAACAGGCAATTGAATGGATTACTGATGAAGAATATGTTGAAGTGACTCCTATTAACATAAGAATAAGGAAAAAATTCCTTACTGAAATGGATAAGAAGAATGCCAGGATCTCTGATAAAAGAGCCGCTGAAGCTGCTGCATTGTTGGATGAAAAAGAATAGTGTATTTCATTATTAAATGAAGGAGAATAGAAATGTCAGTTAGTGTGATGGAAGGAATAAATCCTAAAATTCTTTGGCAAAGATTCTATGAAATAACTCAGATTCCTCGTCCTTCTAAAAAAGAAGAAAAAATACTTGAGTATCTTAAAAACTGGTCACGCGAACTTAATTTTTCCTGCAAGCAGGATAAAGCCGGAAACCTGGCAATCTCTATTCCGGCTACTAAAGGTATGGAATCATTCCCTATCATAGTTCTTCAGGGACATGTTGATATGGTTTGTGAAATGAACAAAGGTACAAAGCATGACTTTGACAAAGATCCTTTGAAATTGAAAAGAGAAGGGGATTGGATAAAAGCAGAAGGAACAACCCTTGGAAGCGATAACGGAATTGGTGTAGCTGCAGGACTTGCTATTGCGGAAGATAAGGATGCAAAACACGGTCCCCTTGAAATATTGCTTACTGTAGATGAGGAAACAGGGCTTACAGGTGTTAATAATCTTCAACCGGGATTTATTAAGGGGAAATATCTTTTGAACCTTGACTCTGAAGAAGATGCGATATTTTATATCGGTTGTGCAGGTGGAATGGATACCGTTGGGTCTCTCAAAATAATAAAAGAATCAACTCCTAAAGGCACTTCTTCTTTTGAACTGATGGTCTCAGGACTAAAAGGTGGTCATTCAGGTTCAGATATAAATGTAGGAAGAGCAAATGCTGTTAAAATTATTGCCAGAACTCTTAAAGCCCTTAATAAAATCGATTATTCTATCGCAAATATTTCCGGTGGGCAATTAAGAAATGCTATCCCCAGGGAAGCTGAGGTAGTATTATTCTTTGATCCCTCAAAAGAAAATGAAGTAAGAATAATTACTGACTCTATCTGTAAAAATATTGTTAATGAATATAATGCTTCAGATGGTGGTCTTAAAATAACTCTTAAGACAAGTGAAAATAATTTTACCGAAGTATTTACTAAAGATTTTACTGGAAATCTTATAAATGTTATCCTTGCTTTGCCGCATGGCGTCCTGGAAATGAGTCAGGATATTCCGGGACTTGTAGAAACTTCAACTAATCTCGCATCAATAAAAACTATTGATAACGAAATTGTAATTGGTACAAGCCAGAGGAGTTCTATTGAAAGTGCCAAAGAATATATAGCCAATTGTGTAAAGGCTGTATTAGAACTCGGACAAGCAAAAGTGAAAACTGGAGAAGGTTATCCGGGCTGGAAACCAAATCTTAACTCTGCAATTTTAAAACTGCTTAGTGATGTTTATAAAGATCTTTATAAATCAGAAGCCGCTGTTATGGCTATTCATGCTGGACTTGAATGCGGCATACTGGGTAATAAGTATCCGGGGCTCGATATGGTTTCTTTCGGTCCTACTATCACTAATGCGCATTCTCCTGATGAAGGTGTGGAAATTAAATCAGTTGAAAAATTCTATGAACTTCTGAAAAAAGTCTTAGAGAGTGCAGGTAAACTGAACTAAATTATGGTGTGATACTGATTTGTCATTTGAGGAAACAATAAGGCCTCGCCTCATTAAAATAAATCCCATTTGTCATTCCCGCGAAGGCGGGAATCCATTTCAAAGCGGGTGTAACTGAATTCGTTCATTTTACAACAATATTTATTCAATCCGGGATCACAAAATTTTAATTCTTTATTCGCAATAAGCACACTTGCATGCATCGTAGATTTCATCATATCCATAATCAATTGTAAGTTCTTCTCCTCTATCTATATCTCTAGCAGCTATGAGTGCTAGAGTGGACTCATCATGGTCATCCACTTCACAATTGCAATCGCATTTATGGTTAATATATTTGATAATATTAGAATTATTCGCATCAATATAATTGTCACCATTCCAGAAAATATAAACATTATTTTCTTCTTCTTCTCTTCTGATGCATTCCTGTTCCGAAATAACTTCACCTCTTATGATCATTATTCTTTTCCCGAATGGTATTTTACCAGATGTAAATATTCCTTTCCCGTGAATACTTGATTCACGTACTTCAACATAATCTGAGTAATCCTGATCATTTAACACTTTCCATCATCTCCTGCTTTATCATTATTAGATGCATAAACTTTCAACGTAAATTAAAAACAATTAGTAACTTTATTCTAATAAATAATTAATTACCTTAAAGTTAAAAATTCGTGTCGAAACTTACTGAAATTATAGTTTATAATGAATAAATGATTTGAATTATTACTTGATCTATGTTACAGGTAAACCTTCATTCTTCATTATTTTAAGCGCGTTAGTGGTAGGGCATGGACCGGTATGGAGCTTATAATCAAAGATCATTCTGTTACCAACGGCTTCCTCACGAAAGTGGTAATTATAAATTCCCTTAATATCTTTCTCCAATTTAACAAGCTCAAGGTCATGTGTGGAAATAATACCACATCCATTCAAACCTGATAATGCTTTAATATATGCTCTGCTGCCAGTAAGCCTTTCCAAATTATTAGTTCCCTGGAAAATCTCGTCTATCAGGTAAAAAAGCGGTAAATGGTTATCCTGAACTAATTCATTTAGAAGTTCCTTTAATCTTTTAACTTCCGCATAAAAATAAGAGATACCATCAGTCACAGAATCGGATATTTTAATACATGTAAATAAACGAAAAAGATTTGTATTAAATTCGGTTGCTGCCACGGGTGCTCCCGCATAAGCCAAAACAAGATTTACTCCAATCGTTTTTAAGAATGTGCTTTTCCCGGACATATTTGATCCGGTAATAATTATGATGTCTCCTCTCCGTTCCATATTAAAACAATTACTAATATTATTACCATAAGGGATTAATGGGTGCAGAATATTTTTTGTATATAATACGGAATTACTACCCGGTGACTGTATATTCCCATCATCAAGTACAGGGAAGGAGTTTTCAGGATGATTGCTCTTAAAGAAGGCTAACGATACTAGCGCTTCAAGTGAATACCATGTATCAAGCCATTTCCCGGCACTTGTATAAATATCTTTCTTAAGATATTCGAATTTAAGGGCAAACCAAAAATCCCAGGGAAAAAAGGCATTAAATAAAATGAAATAGAATGGATTCTTTTGAATGCTGAGAGCCGATATAATTCTTTTTATTCTCTTAAAAAACAAGGAAGGGGAGTTTTTCAGATATGATGAACAGAACTCTTTTAAATGTTTATTATTTCCATAATTATATGACTCAAGGAATTTAAAAATCGGTACAAATTTGCCGGCATTTTCTTCAATGTCAATTGATTTATCATAAAGTCCCGAAATAAATTTATTATTAAAATAGAAGATAGCCATATATATAAGAGAGGGTAAATAAAAATATGGCGCAATAAATCCAAAGATATATAGCAGGAATAATATAAAGTTAATTGGGGCAATACTTAATAATATAAGTAAAACCATCTTCATTTTATTTACATCCTGAAAATCTCCCATCTGATTTAATATTTTATCTCCATCTAAAGCAGTAGTTGAAATCAATCTGGAATTTAATGCCAGTTTGTTTTTGAACTTATCAAGATTTATAAGTTCTTTAAGAATATTTTGTCTGTAAATTATCGTGTTTATATTTGGGTTACGGTTCAGAAGCCATTCCCTTATTCGTCTTTTGCCTTGAACCGAAGTAGAGTAATCGATAAGATGTAACAACGAATACTTGCCTGAAATATTTAAATTAGCATCAAATGGATGTTCCGGGTCAGCTTCAGAAAGATTGGTATAAGGTATGTTATCCCAGTTGGTTTTAATCCTGGCAATATGAAGTTTCTTAATATTTAACCAAAGATCATTTTTCTTATGTCCCGTGTCAATTTTATTTTGTATTTGAGTAAATATGCCGAAAGGTATTAAAAATAAAACTAATGTAAGCCATCCCTGGTAATTTCCCGATGTAAGAAATAAAAACACTGCCAATATAAATCCGGTAAAAAATATAATCAAACGAATCATTGATAATCTGTTACTCTGACTGTTTAATTTCTTACTTCTTTCGGAAAATCTGCCAATAGATTTATTTAGTTCGGTTAAAAGATTATCCCTGCCGGTCATATCATAAATACCCTGAAATTTAAGGCTTTAATATATAAAAATCGGCCGATATTTAAGGACCTTAATTATTCTCGGGTATTTAGTTTGTCAACTGTCTTTCTTCAGATAAATTATCGAGTTTATTGAAAATTCAGAAAGGAAAAATTTATCTGCCAAAAGTGAAAATGCGTCTTTATTTTTAACTCCATTTTGTTTTAGCATTTTGAATTCCTGCCTTATCTGAAGGTTCCTGAATGCTAAATGTTCATCTTTTTTATATACATGTGGTCTGTTTATTAAGTTTTTCATTATCGACTCCATAAAATTCTAAGACAATAATAAAATATAGCAGATAAAACGTCCATCCCCTGAATTGGGAGTATTGATCATCGGTGAATATTGATGATAAACGGAATTATAATATCATTGATTCAACTATGGATGGTCAAAAAAGAAAGGCAAATTGAGGGAAATGAAAAAACTATATTGAGATTAATCGATACTCTTATTAAAATCAATTAATCTCAATATGGTGTAACCTAAATAACTCTTAAAAGAAATAAACTATATTCTCTTGTTCTTTAACTTTTTTAATATAGTTTTCGGCTATTTCTGATTGATTCCTGATAGTGAACAACCTATACAAATCAGCGTTTATAGTGTCAATATCAGAGTATTTTACATAATACTCCTTGTTTTTCAATCCTTTGTGAGGAGCACATGATGTCAACATTTCAATCTCAAGTTTGGTTACATTGTGTTCGAAAATTGTTTCCATTTCAATCCTCCATTACTATATTCAAAAATAAGTTAATGAAAAAAAGTATAATTATAAATGCAAAAATATTTGCTTAGGCTTAGACAACTTCAATTCTTTTTAGGACTATAAGTGTTAAGTCATCGTTAACGGTTGCGTTATGTATGAATGTCTTTATTGAGTCTATTATTGCATTTTTTACTTCAGTAGATGTCTTAAAAGCATTATTTCTTATAACTTCAGTCAACCTGTCTTCTCCAAATTCCATTAAATAGTTATTCATAGCCTCCGTAATTCCATCCGTAAAAAAGATTAGAAAATCTCCTTTTTCAGTGGTTATTGTTACTTCTTGTAGGGAATTATCAAACAATCCATTTCTACTTAACCCTATACCAATTCCCTTAGGAGAAATATTACTACAACTTCCTGTTCGACTGCTATAATGAATAACCGGAAGATGACCAGCCCTGACAAAATTGCATGATCCATTTGGTTTAACCGATACTAGGTTTATAGTAAAAAATGTTCCGGGACGGAAAAGACTTCTAAGATTATTATTCAGAAGAGAAAGTATAACTTTGGGGGATGTATGAGATTCAAGTATATTTCGAATTATTGCCTGAACCTGTACCATATGAATTGCAGCTCCGATCCCTTTACCCGATATATCCCCAATAGCTATGATCAAATCATCATTCTTAAAAATAAAATCATAATAATCACCACCTACTGATTTTGCGGTTTCTGAATAACAACTTATATCATAATTTATATTTTCAGGAGGTGATTTTGGAAGAAGTGAATTCTGGACTTCTCTGGCTACAGTTAGTTCATCATTAAATGTTATTTTATTTGCAAGCTCAATTGCTAGCAGAACATTAAGTAATATAAAGGCGAAAACACTAATTTGCCAGTCATTATAAAAAAAACCACCCACGAAGAAAATAAGTGAAAAAAGATATATAATCCTTCGGGCTGGGGATAACTGTTGAAGAAAACCGTTAAATAAATTCTTTATGAAAACAAGTCTGTCCCGTACAAATCTACCTTCAGTTTCCGGTTTTTGCATCCTGTTAACATAGAAAGAATATACTTCGGGCACATCTTTCCGTAACAAGTTCTGCCATTCATCGAAGGTCATCCCATTGGTAATATTCTTGTACGTCTTTTTTAATCCACTTAATCTTCGATGTCTCATTTTATTATTTTTGTGTTAATATACATTTAAAATATACCCATAAAAATATTTATAAAATTGATATAGGATTCAACAATCTAATTTAAGGGAAATGATAGGACTTCATCAATCGAATTTACACAGTCGGTCTGTTTAATTGTTAAATGACCACTATTACGTAGTATTCTTTAATTTAGGTTAGTTTCAAATCCAATCGGTTTAATTTCTTCGTATATTTTTTTAAGTTGGGTATATGCATACATGTTGCCTCGGACAGCTGCTGCCCTGAAATAATAAGCAGCTTTTGAAAGGTTTTTTGAGACAATTATTCCCCTTAAATAACAATCTGCCAGTGACAATTCAGCTAAAATAGAACCTTTATCCTCGACTTTCTTCAAATAATCAAACGACTCGTTTTTATCTTTAATGTCTATCTCATTGAATAAATTTGCTATCTCAAGTCTTATTCTGGCTTCTTTGCTTTCCGATTTTAAAGCCATGGTCCAGATTTCTACCGCCTTCAGCTTATCTTGTTTAACATATTGCCCCTTAAAAAAATTCTGCCCCATTTCAACTAAAGAAATCATATTATTTGAACCTGCAGACTTTCGTAAAAAATTAATCGCATCACCTTCGGTTATCTGATGATCCAACCCAAGAGAATATAACCCATACCAAACATACAAAGCATCTGCATTATTATTATCAACTTCTTTTTTTAAATTAACATAAAAATCTTTTTCTTTTATCAGGTTCAAAAGAAGAATGGAACCTTTTCTTGAATCAACTTTAGCTGATCTTATATAAAACTCAGCCGCTGCTACAGCATCCTTTTTTAACCATTTCCCGATTTGAAGGTAATTACCTATTATATTAAGCGCTTCGGGACTTCCATATTCAGATGCATCAAGGAAAACAGTTAAAGATGTGGAATCTACATATAAAGTACTGTCTTTTGTGTATTTAATGGAACTCTCAAGTTCTTTATTTGATGAATTTTTTAAATCTTCAAGTAGATCGGCATAAGTTATTTTAGATATTGAATCGGTTATCATATCAAAATCAATAAAAACTAGCCCTGAAGAAGATTTTAGCGCACTCTGATTATGATTTTCTTTTTTGTGGGTGCTTTCAGTATTTCCGGAATTACCTGCCAGCTTTGGAATTGTATCACTTGCCGGTGGTGCAAATCGTTTTAACTTAAATAATGATTCCTTGGCTGGAAGAAAATCATTATTTGCCGCTTTTTTCATCCACTTATAAGCTTCCGCCATATCCCGCTTAATTATAAGATCATCTGTATATAAAAGACCCATTACATATTCTGCTGCAGCCATGCCTTTTGACGCAGCGAAATAGAAAGATCTAAACGCTTCATAAGGATCCCATACTACTCCCCAGCCATTTATAAGTAAAATTCCATAATTATACACTGCTGGAGGGAACTTCTGATCAGCCGCTTTTTTAATCCAATATACCCCCTTCATAGTATCGGCTGGTATATCATGCCCGGAAAGATATCGTAAACCCAGTTCATGTTGAGCTTCTGCGTTTCCACCATTTGCTTCCTGCGTAAGAGCAAACTGCTCCCATAACTTATATGCCAGGTCCGGTTGATAAAATGAAACTGTACTCCTGGATGGCCTGTTATTTTTGAATGCAAGACTCTGGGATGTATCTTGTGCAGATAGATTATTGGTATATATTATCCCAAGGAATAATATTTTCAGGATGGACGAAATCTTCAAATAGGATACCCGTTTGTATAAATAAATATTTAGACTCATTTAAAGATAAAAAGTTTAAAAGTATTATTATATTATAATCTCATATTTTTTTACCGGGATTATAAAATAAAAACCCCGGAGTGGTATATTCCGGGGTCTGAGGGAAATAAATCAATGGGTATAAGTCTGGCGACTTATCTCGACAAAAATATAATAACATTTTGCAATTATTAAAGGGCAATTAGAGTTGACCCCTTGATTATTTTATTAAAATAATTGAATTATTTAGACAATAATCACATATATTTAAATCAAAATATTTAATAGGGAATCCAGGATGAATAAACTTCTTACTTTTCTTGTAATTTTAATTGTTTGTGTTACCAATTTACGTGCTAATATTTTAATGCAGCCATATTTGATGGGCGTAACGACAAGTCAGGTTTATGTACTTGTTGAATGTTCTACTACAGATCCTGTCACGGTAAAATATGGATTAACAACATCATATGGCAGTTTTGCTACAGATGAACTTTATACTGCCACTTCTGGTTCTTCTCCTCTCACTTATGTACATAAAATTTTACTTGTCGGACTTACTCCTGGTACCGTTTATCATTATCAGGCAATACAGTTAACATCAACTTCTAACGATTATTATTTTATTACTGCTCCACTTTCAGGAAGTAGTTTCAGATTTGCCTGGGAAGCCGATATGCGGACAAATGTAACCCCGCATGATCAGATTTCTGCTTTAATAAAAACTGCTAATCCGGTTTTTCTTTTGCAGGGTGGTGATGTATGCTCAAGTTCAAGTTATTCTGTCTTTAAAAGCGAATTTTTCCGATCCAATGAATTAAATAATATTTCCTATATTCCATTTTTCTGGACACCGGGCAATCATGAAACCTGGGCTGCTAATACTAAAGCTTTTTCCAAAGCCCCATTGTCAAACTCTGGTACAGAAGATTATTATTCATTCGAATATGGTGACTTGCATATATTAGTTCTTAACACACAATTACCATACACTGTCGGAAGTGCACAGTACAATTATGCTTTGGCTGACTTAAGCACCACTACGCAAAGATGGAAAATTGTTATTGCCCATATCCCGGGTTATACAGCCGGTGGAAGCGGTGCCCATACACCGGATGCTAATATGATAACTATGGCAGTGAATATTTTTGTGCCTAATGGTGTTGATTTAGTATTAAACGGACACAATCATTTTTACCAACGCAGTCAGGTAAGTGGGCTGAATCATGTAGTTATTGGTTCTGCCGGCGCTCCATTATATACTACAAGCACTGCTTCCTATACTGTAAAATCAGTCAGTGATTATTGCTATGGAATTTTTGATTTCACACCTACTTCTCTTAAGATGTCTGTTTACAATATTTCAAACACACTCCTTGATTCTCTCACTTTAAATAAATCTCCTTTACCTGTCGAAATAACAACTTTCAATGGTGATTTCGAGAATAATAGCGTCAGGTTAAATTGGAAAACTGCTACCGAATTGAATAACCTCCGGTTTGATGTTGAAAGAAAAACCAATAACCAGGAATGGATAAATATAGGTTCGGTTGCCGGAGCAGGTAATTCATCTTTCCCTAAGTCTTATTCCTTCATAGATAAATCCTTCCTGTTTTCAGGTAAATATTCTTATAGATTAAAACAAATAGACCTGGATGGTCAATTCAAATATTCAAAATCTATAAATGTTGAAGCTAATACTACTCCTCAGTCTTATTTTCTTGGGCAGAATTATCCGAACCCCTTTAATCCAACAACTACTATAAATTATTATTTACCATTTGACAGTTATGTAAAACTGGTAATTTATGATGCTCTCGGTAAAATGGTTAAAGAAGTAGTCAATGGAGCGCAGGCTGATGGCAATTTCAGCTTAAATATTAGTGCAAATGAATTAGCAAGCGGAATCTATTTCTATACTCTTCAAGCCAGATCTTTGGAAAGTAATGAAAATTTTATGCAGACAAATAAAATGATATTAATTAAATAATCATTTATGAGTTCTCTATAAAAGCTATAAATCTTGATTGTTATTCCCGCGAAGGCGGGAATCCATTCGTTTTTATAGGTTTCCTTAGTATATTTTGTATACAAATACACTTTTTAGACTATTCTCATTTATAAATAAATACATTGTTATTTCCTCCTCAAAGCCTTGAGGTAGAACAATTTCAAACTGTAATAAACATTCCCGTCTTAGTTTATCCCCTTAGTTTATTTAATTTTGAGCCTTAGTTAGTATTTTTCAAGTTCTTTGCTAAGCCTTGCAGGTAACTTGTATGTAACATGTATCCTATACTTTAAGCGATGATTAGCGATCTAAAGCGATGATTAGCGATGCGGAATCTGAGGAAAATCATATCTTGTAGATAAAAGTATGATTTATTTATGACCTCAAAATAATAGTAAAAAAATATTTAATTGTCAAGGTTTGCGTTCTGGATCCAGGGTATTCTTTTATTTTAGAATTTTAGATTTAATTATTACCAATTCTCAATTAAAAGAATGCGTAATTTGTGGAATATTATGCATGTTTACCTTAAATTAAAATTGTAATTAATATTGGAAAACCGCTTGACTGCCCAAAATATTAGGAAAGAATACAACCATCACAAATATCAAATAGGGGAAAGAATATTCGATTTTGGTAATTCTTTTGTAATGGGTATTCTAAATATTACCCCGGATTCCTTCTCTGACGGCGGATTGTATTTAAGCAAGTTTGATGCAATTAAATATGGACTTCAAATGATTAAAGACGGAGCCGATATTCTGGATATTGGTGGTGAATCAACCCGTCCCAATGCTGAACCTGTTACCGAAGATGAAGAGATAAATAGAATAATCCCCGTTATTAAGGGTATTTTGGATAAGAGGAAAGATGCTGTTATATCTGTCGATACCACAAAATCTGTAGTTGCTGACGAAGCCTTAAAATCAGGTGCACAAATTGTAAACGATATTAGCGGTTTAACATTTGATCCCAGGCTAAAGGATGTTATAAAAAAACATGATGCTTCTGTGATTATAATGCATATTAAAGGAGCTCCAAAAACAATGCAGATCAATCCAAAATACGAAAATATAATAGAGGAAATCTATGAGTTCCTTTATAAGCAAACTCAATTAGCTTTAAATGTAGGAATAAAAAATATTTTTATAGATCCCGGCATCGGGTTCGGTAAAACTGTAGAACACAATTTTGAGATAATAAAAAGGCTTGAAGAATTTAAAAGTCTTGGATTTCCTATTGTTTTTGGTGCCTCTCGAAAATCATTTATTGGGAAAACCTTGAATCTTAATCCTCCTGATAGAGACCAGGCATCCGCTATTATTAATGCCATAGCTATAAGTAACGGGGCAAGAATCATAAGAACTCATAATGTCAATTATGGTGTACAGACTGTAAAATTAATGAATCAAATCAGTTGATAATATATGTTTGAATTATTTAAAATAGGATTCCTGACTGTTAACTTTTCCGATGTATTGGATATATTAATAGTCACTATTATCGTTGTTCAGCTATATCGGATTTTAAGAGGAACAATAGCGGCTCAAATATTTATCGGGCTTATGATCATCCTCGTGCTTTCCTTTATTTCACAAGCCGCTAATTTTAGAGCATTAAGTTGGTTGTTGAAATTGGTAACAGATATTTGGGTAATAGCATTTTTAATCCTTTTCCAGCCTGAAATAAGAAGACTCCTCGTTTTTGTAGCTAGGAACCCCATATTTAGAATGTTTATGAAACATGAATCTCCTGAAGCTGCTGTAATTTTGACTGAAGCCTCTTTTGAACTTGCACAACAGCAGCATGGAGCCCTTATTGTGTTAGTCAAATCTACTGGTATTAGAAGTTTTTCAGAAACAGGGGAACAACTTAATGCAAGACTTTCCAAGGATTTGATTAGAACTATCTTTTTCCCCCGTTCTCCTCTGCATGATGGCGCTGTTGTTATAAATGATAATGTTATTGAGGCTGCAAGATGTACTCTCCCTTTATCTGCTACTACTATGGTTAATGGTGAATCACTCGGTATGAGGCATAGAGCAGGACTAGGAATATCTGAAATTGCCGATGTGATTAGTATTATAGTTTCTGAAGAAACAGGCAGTATTTCAATAGCCGAAGATGGTCACCTGGTTAAGGGTCTTTCAAAAGACGCACTGCGAAACAGGCTTACCCGCGCTATTAAAACTCCTAATACTAAAGGATTACGGAGAATTGTCGATGCTCTTAACAAATAAAATTGCTGCCGTAATTCCGTTCTTCAATGAATATAAAACTATTAACGAAATAATTATACGAACTCTTCCTTTCGTACACAAAGTATTTGCAATAAATGATGGATCTACTGACGGTAGTGAGAATAATGTCCCCGACAACCCCGGGGTTTGTTTAATAAATTTACCATCTAACAGCGGTAAGGGAGCCGCTCTGAACAGGGGATTTAATCTAAGTTTAAGTGAGGGATTTAATTTTACTGTTACTCTTGATGCTGATTTACAGCATCCGCCTGAATTGATCCCTGTTTTACTAAATGTCGGGTCAGATGATATTGTTATTGGTAACCGGTTAAATGATAGAAGTAAAATGCCTTTGCAGAGAAAACTGAGCAACTCGATTACTTCGTACCTGCTTTCTAAAAAAACCGGACAAAAGATTATTGATAGTCAGTGTGGTTTCAGAGTTTATAGAACTATTATTTTATGCGATATTTTACCTTTGTTCTCCGGATTTGAAGCAGAAAGTGAAATATTAATTAATGCTGCTAAGCAAAATTATAAGATTGGTTTCAGAGAAATCCCAACTATTTATGGCAATGAACAAAGCAAAATGAAACCACTTGAGGCTATTAAAGGTTTTATAAATGTTTTGTTGCTATAATAAAAGAAAAATCTAAATAACAAATAGGATTGTTTTTGTCATCACCAAAGTGGAAAATAAATAAATTAACCGGAATTGATTCCTTCAAAAGAGCCGCTGAAACAGCTCTTAAGTATAGAGTTAAAAAAGCTTCAATTAATATCAAATTATACCTTGAAGAAGAATCTCCTGAAAGACTGCATGATGTTAGGATTGCAATTAGACGACTACGATACAACCTTGAACTGTTTTATACTTTCTTTGATACTAAAAAGTTTATGAAGTTCTACAGATTACTTGTTAACATCCAGGACGCTACTGGTAATGTGAGGGACATCTATATTACTATTAAAAATATTTCCTTATATAACAGAAGAGAAAATAGTGGGGTTCGGGATGATTTAAATATTAAAATGGAAGAAAAAAAGAAGGTTCTAACTGAGGAACTGCGAATCCAATTATTTTCATTCATAAAATCAAACGAGATGAAAAATTTTATAAAATTAATTAGATAAGTATGGAGGTTATATGAAGCTAAAATATTTCTCTCATTCTGCTTTCCAAATAACAACTGATAATAATAAAAATATATTAATTGATCCGTTTCTCGATGATAATCCAACCTCTCCTGTTAAATCCAAAGATGTCACAGCAGATTATATTATCCTTTCCCACGCTCACGGTGACCATCTTGGTGATACTTTCAAAATTGCGGATCAGCATACAATAATTATCTGTGTAAATGAACTCGCTAATTATTGCATATCAAAAGGATTCAAAGCCCATAATATGCATATCGGCGGAGGTTACGATTTTGATTTTGGCAGAGTTAAATTTACTATCGCCCACCATGGTTCCAAAACTCCGGGAGGTGAATATGCCGGTGAACCCGCTGGAATAATTATTACAATTAATAATAAATCAATTTATCATACAGGCGATACTGCCTTATTTTATGATATGAAACTTATCGGTGAAATGAATAAAATTGATTATATGTTATTACCTATCGGTGACAATTTTACTATGGGAATTACAGATGCCGTTAAAGCTGTTGATTTAGTGAACCCCGGGTTAGCTATTCCTATGCATTATAATACTTTCCCTGTAATTAAAGCAGATCCTCAGGAATTTAAAAGGAAAGTTGAAGAAAAGGGACATAAATGCAGGGTAATGAAGTTCGGGGAAGAGATAGATCTGTAATTTTATATAATTATTTTATGAATATTACCATAGAATAACTATTTTAGGAACCTGAGTATAGGAATTCTAATCAATAATTATTGTTTATTTGAATGAGTAAAGTTATTTCGGTTGCAAATCAGAAAGGGGGAGTAGGGAAAACTACAACTTCTATTAATTTGTCTTCTTCTCTGGCTGCCGCAGAAAAAAAAACATTACTTATTGATATTGACCCCCAGGCTAATTCTTCTTCAGGCTTAAGTATTACAAATCATTCCCCCTCCATTTATGAAGTAATTATTGGGTCTGAAGATATCAATAATGCCATTATTGGCACATTTATGCCGTTTCTTGATCTGTTGCCTTCTAATATTAATCTTGTTGGATCTGAAATTGAGATGGTTGATATGGATAACAGGGAGGGTCTCCTAAAGAGAGCATTAGCAGGAATCAACAAACAATATGATTATGTAATCATAGATTGTCCTCCTTCACTTGGATTACTTACTTTGAATGCTCTAAATGGATCAAATTCTGTTTTGATACCGGTTCAATGTGAATATTTTGCTTTAGAAGGATTGGGACAACTCCTTAATACAATAAATATTGTTAAGCAGCATTTTAATAAGAACCTCACTATTGAAGGTGTTCTACTTACTATGTTTGATACAAGATTAAGGTTATCCCATTCGGTTGCTGAGGAAGTTAGGAAATATTTCGGTGAAAAAGTATTTAACACAATTATTCATAGAAATGTTAGAATTTCTGAAGCTCCTAGTTTTGGTAAACCGGTTATTTTATACGATGCAATATCATCTGGATCGAAAAATTATATTTCCCTCGCATCAGAACTTCTTCAACGGAATTCCCAGGTATTATGATGAGTAAATTAAAACCTGGATTAGGACGTGGACTTGATGCCTTGATGAATCCTCAGAATTATTTAAACGATACAACTGAGTCTGTTTCCTATAACGACTTGAAAAAAGACGATGGCAGTCAATATGACATTCTTGCTAAAGTTCCCGTCGAGCTTATTTCTCCAAATCCATTTCAACCAAGAACAAATTTTGATCCTATTGCTCTTGAAGAACTTAAAAAATCTATTCTTGAAAATGGACTAATTCAACCGGTTACCGTCAGAAGAGTCGAAGACCACCGCTACCAGCTTATTTCAGGCGAAAGAAGATTAAAAGCATGTATTGATATCGGCTACAGAGATATCCCAGCTTATATAATCAAAGTTGATTCTGATGAATCAATGCTCGCCATGGCTTTAATCGAAAATATACAAAGAGAGAAATTAAATCCGGTTGAAATTGGGATGGCTTATAAACGTCTGATGGACGAATGCCATCTGACTCAGGAACAAATTGCGGATAAAGTAGGCAAAGATAGAACCACTGTTGCTAATACCATTAGACTCCTTAAACTGCCCAGAGAAGTACTTGATAGCCTTATAGCAGAAGAAATTACCTCCGGACATGCAAGAGCTCTTATAAACCTGCCTGGTGAAACATTGCAACTAGAAGCACTGTTAAAAATACGTGAGGGCAGCCTATCAGTCAGAAAAGTTGAACAACTTGTTAAAAAATTTCTTACCCATGACGGTAAACCAAAAAAGCCGGTCTCTAATTCAGAAAAAGGTTCAAAATCTTCTGCAAATGTCATCGATGTTGAGGATAAACTACGGAACATATTCGGAACTAAGGTTATTTGTAAACAGAAACAGAATGGGACCGGTGAAATAGTTATCGAATTTTATTCATATGATGAATTAGAACGGTTGTTTGAATTATTTGAGATTATCTCCAAAACATATAATTAAAATCGCTTTCTTCCTTATTATCCTTTCTATCGAGATAAATGCCCAGGGAAATGAAAGTAAAGGGAATAATGATTCTTCCTTTATTATGCAAAAATCAGCATGGGGTGCTGTATTAAGAAGTGCTGTTGTCCCTGGATTAGGTCAAATTTATAACCAATATTGGGATGGCTTATAAAAGACTGATGGACGAATGTCATCTTACGCAGGAACAAATTGCTGATAAAGTAGGAAAAGATAGAACTACTGTTGCTAATACTATTAGACTCCTAAAACTGCCCAGAGAAGTACTTGATAGCCTTATAACAGAAGAAATTACACCCGGACATGCAAGAGCGCTTATAAATCTGCCTGGTGAAGCATTGCAGCTAGAAGCCCTCTTAAAAATACGTGAAGGCAGCTTATCAGTTAGAAAAGTTGAACAGCTTGTAAAAAAATTTCTTACCGATGAAGGTAAACCAAAAAAGTCAGTTTCTAATTCAGAAAAAAGTACAAAAGCATCAGCAAATGTCAAAGATGTTGAGGATAAACTAAGGAACATATTCGGAACTAAAGTTATTTGTAAACAGAAACAGAATGGGACAGGTGAAATAGTTATCGAATTTTATTCATATGATGAATTAGAACGGTTATTTGAATTATTTGAGATTATCGCCAAAACATATAATTAAAATCGCTTTCTTCCTTATTATCCTTTCTATCGAGATAAATGCCCAGGGAAATGAAAGTAAAGGGAATAATGATACTTCATTTATTATGCAAAAATCAGCATGGGGTGCTGTTTTAAGAAGTGCTGTTGTCCCCGGATTAGGGCAGATTTATAACCAATCTTACTGGAAAGCTCCCATTGTTTGGGGCTTAGGTGCCTGGTTTATTTACAACTGGATCCAGAATAACAATAATTATTGGGACTATGCAAGGTTATATATGAACAACATTAATAACCCAAATTTGGATAGCCGGGCTATACAAGCATATCATGATCATAGAGATTTTTACAGAGACCAGAGAGACCTTTTTACTATTTACATGGGACTTACCTATCTGCTACAGTTAGTAGATGCATATGTTGATGCGCAACTCTTTGATTTTACAGTTCAGGAAGATTATCACACAGGATTACCGTCTATCAGTTTTAGACTCAAGTTTTAAATAATAATATTGAATTTTATTCAGATTAATTGATAATTCAGTACACAATAAAAAATAATAATGCAAAATGTAATAATTTGTAAATCCTGTGGGTCGGAGAATCCTTTTTACGAGATAATTTGTAAGAAATGTAACTCTTATCTCAGAGAGAAAATTTTCAATATTGATTTATGGAAGACAATTTCTGGTCTTATAGATATCCCTGTTAGAACATTCAGAACTATAATTCAGTCAGAACATAAAAATTTTATTTCGATATTATTTATATTATCTGCTTTCAAACTATTTATAAGTTCTATTTTTATCTCGCTGATATTGTTCAGAAATGAAGAAGCTGTCAATTTGTTCTTCACACGGTTAATGTTCTTTACCGGGTATATATTAATTGTAATGCTTCTGATTTCATTAATATTATTAATTGTATTAAAGAAGGGTTCAATCAGGGCACGTTTTAAGGATGTATTTGCAGTATTGACATATTCTCTTCTCCCTTACGCTTTTGCTGCAATAATACTTTTCCCAATCGAGCTTATAATTTTCGGAGGAGATCTGTTCTCCGTTAATCCTTCCCCTTATGTTATTAAAAGCTTTCTTGCTTGGTTTTTAACTGTAATAGAAATTATATTGGGTTTGTGGAGTTTGTTTTTATTTACAGCAGGAATTTATGCACAAACTAAATCCAAAAGTTTTTCTCTGATTAGTGGAATTGTCATTAATATCATTATTTTTGCTTCTATTTATTTTTATTCAATTTATTTGGCAATATGAATACTGAATTATTTACAAACGAAAAGGAATATTTTATTCCGGTTTACAAAAGAATTCCTATCGATATATCTCATGGTGAGGGTGTCCATCTGTTCGACAAAGAAGGGAATAGGTACCTTGATTTCTTTGCCGGTCTTGGAGTAAATGCTCTGGGCTATTCACATCCGGGCATAAATAAAGCAGTTTCTGATCAAATGGGTAAATTTGCACATTTATCAAATAATTTTATTACAGATATACAGATTGAATTCGCTAAAAAGCTGTTGAAGTATTCTAAAATGTCTAAGGTATTTTTATCAAACAGCGGTACTGAAACAGTGGAAGCAGCTATTAAACTTAATCAGGAAAAAACATGGTCCGGATAAAACAATATTTTCTTTATCCAATGCATTTCATGGCAGGACTTATGGCGCTCTTTCTTTGACTGCAAAAGATAAATACAAAATTCCCTTTATGCCTCTCCTGCCAAATATTTCACAAATTGAGTTTAATAATATTGATGATCTCAAGAATAAATCGGTTCAAATACTGCTGCTGTATTTGTCGAATTCATTCAAGGTGAAGGCGGAATAAATATAGTTACAGAAGAATTTGCCTTAGAACTAAATTACTCTGAGGGATAAATTTGGTTTTATTTTGGTTAGTGATTGTATCCAATGTGGAATCGGCAGGACAGGGAAAGCGTTTCTCACATGAATATTTTAATGTACAACCTGATATGATCTTATCAGCAAAAGCTATAGGTGGTGGACTGCCGCTTGGCGCTTTAATGGTAACAGAATTACTCGGAAGTGAATTTTCTCCGGGTGAACACGGCACTACCTTTGGAGGTAACCCTGTAAGTTGTGCAGCAGGAAATGTTGTCCTTACTGAAGTATTTGAAAATCATTTGGTTGATGAAGTTAAAAAGAATGGTACATATTTTATGGAACAACTTAATGAACTCAAAAATATATACCCTGATGATATCAAAGAAGTTAGAGGTAGAGGATTCATGATAGGTGTTGACTTTAAATATGAATGCACAGATATCGTAGCTAAACTTCGTGAAAGAAAAATATTAGCTAATTGTACAAATAATACGGTTTTAAGAATATTACCTCCTCTTAATTGCCGTAAAAACTGATATCGATTATTTCTTATATAATCTGCACGAAATAATGAAAGAAAAAACAAAAAATAATGGGTCTTAAAACTGAAGTATTGGTAATTGGAAGCGGAATTGCCGGGTTATTTACAGCTCTTAAAATATCTGAATATGCTGAAGTCATTCTTATAACAAAGAAGAATAAAGACGAATCGAATACTAATTATGCCCAGGGTGGGATTGCATCTGTTATTGACACTAAAGATACTTTTGAAAAACATATTCAGGATACTTTAGTCGCGGGAGCAGGGCTATGTAATAGAAAAGCTGTTGAGATAATGGTTAATGAAGGTCCGGATCGAATTGATGATCTGATCAAATCTTGGAACTGATTTTACAAGGAAAGATGGAAAACTTGATTTAGCTAAGGAAGGCGGACATTCAATGCCAAGGATTGTTCATGCAAGAGATTTTACTGGAAAAGAAATAGAAAGAGCATTGATTGAAAGCGTTAAATTCACGATCAAATATAAGAGTTATTGAGAATACTTTAGCAATTGATTTGCTTACTGAACACAATACGCATAATCTTAAATGAAGCCACTCTTAACAATAGAAACTGTTGGGGTGCTTATGTTTTACTCTGTAATGAAAGTAAAGTTGAAAAAATATTTCCAAAGCAACAGTTCTTGCTACAGGAGGATTTGGTCAGGTATATCTTCATACTACAAATCCTGCCAATTGCGACTGGTGATGGTTTTGCAATGGCTTATAGGGCTGGAGCACGTACTTGGGAATATGGAATTTATGCAATTTCATCCTACTAGTTTATATACAACAGAAAATCAAAAAGATTTCCATGCTCCTGCTTTTCTAATCTCTGAAGCTGTTAGGGGATTTGGTGGTATTCTCAGAACTCAGGATGGTAAAGAATTTATGGATAAATATGATCCTAGAAAAGATTTGGCTCCTAGGGATATTGTGGCTCGTGCAATTGATAGCGAACTGAAAAGAAGAGGGGATGAGTTTGTCTATCTGGATATAACTCATAAATCAAAAGAAGATATTATTGAACATTTTCCTAATATTTACAATAATTGCCTGAAATTCAATATTGATATTACAAAAGATTTCATTCCTGTAGTTCCTGCAGCTCACTACGCTTGCGGAGGTATTGTTGTGGATGAATTTGCCAGGACATCTCTTAATGGTCTGTATGCTTGTGGAGAGGTTACAATGACTGGTGTACATGGTGCAAATCGACTTGCGAGTAATTCTCTCCTGGAAGCAGTAGTATTTGGATACCGTGCTTCATTGAATATAAAGGAATTTCTTAAAACAAATGATTTATTACCTCCTGATATTCCCGGAATGGGACGATTCTGGTACATTATCAGCCGATGAAAAAGTTCTCATTACCCATAGTACCAGAGAAGTTAAACAGGTTATGTGGGATTATGTCGGAATTGTTAGATCAAATTTACGTTTGGAACGTGCTGCAACGAGAATTCATAATATCTTTCTTGAAACTGAAAACCTTTATAAAAAGACTAAAATATTTGAAGATATTCTGGAACTTAAGAAATTTGGTAGCTTGCGCCCATATAATTATTAAATCAGCCCGGCATAGAAAGGAAAGTCGTGGTTTGCATTTTACTCTTGATTATCCTACAGTGGATTATATTTCTGAACCAAAAGATACTATTATAATAAATACTCATCCATAAAATTATTGCTTGTAATTTTATTATAAATAACCCCATATCTTATGCCTTTAGTACTAACTACAATTTCAGGAACTTTTAGCAAAGTCATTAATTCGGACATTATAACTGTACCTGCTAACAGTACATCGCTTCGTCCGGTCACAATTTCCTTATATTTAATACCAATCTGCTCGGATGAAAGCAATGAAAGCTCTTCTTTTAATTTATTAATATCCTCAATCTTTAATGAAGTACCTTCCACTAAGTTTTCATCGTATATAGTCAACCCTTTCTGAATACAAACTAATGTTGTGGGGGTACCTGCAATCGCAATGGTCTTGTCCGGTCTTGATAGGTTTATTCCCTTAAAAGTTTCACCCAGATAAATTACAAAATTATTTATCTCATCCATAAGCGGAGGGTTATGTATGAAAAATCTTTCTGTACCACTAACTACACCTGCCGGGAAACTGTTTTTATATGTAATTATACCGGATCTGCCAGTGATTAACTCAGTGCTTCCTCCACCAATGTCAATTACCAGAATATCCCTGCCCTGATTTGAATAGTCCGAGACTGCGCCTAAAAAACTATATCTCGCTTCCTCATGCCCGGATATAATCTTAATTATTATTCCAGTTTCCTTTTTTATCAGATCTGCTATATCCTTTGCGTTGGAGGCTATTCTGAAAGCATTTGTTGCAATAGCAATTGTTTCCTTACAATTATATTCGTCAATTATATTCTTGTAATCCGATAAAATATGGAGAAGTTCTCTAATCTTTTCTTCCGAAATATTATTCCCTGGAATAAGTCCCTTCCCAATTCTGGGTATCCTGAATTCATTAATTAAAGGATTGAATTTATTCCCTGAAATTTCAGCAATTAGTAGAATAACTGTATTGGTACCAATATCAATTGAAGCAATATTCATAAAAATTATTTATCTTAAGTAGTATTATAAAAATAAGTTATGAAATCATTAAATAAAACATCCAAAGTATTTGCTTTTTTGTCAATTGTGACTTGCTCTCTTTGGATTGGAGCATATCTTTCAAGATTATTTGTTAGCTATCAATTATTTGAATCCCGTGATCTTTCTCTTAAGTCTTATCTTAACCAGGCAAATATAAGTGGGATATTAACAACAATGCTTCCGTCAATTACGACATCATTTGTTTTATATATTGCATTCATTATCTTTTTTATTCTTTTCATTATTATCTCACGCATAAAGCTTAGATACAATGGTTGGCTATTTATTATAACTGTTATAATAATTATCACATTACCTTTTGAAATCTTTTTGATGTCTATTGATTATAAACTTATACTTCAATTAAATTCAGGTTTATTCGATCCAGCTAGTCTGATTGAGTTAATTAGAAAACGTATTCAGGTTTTAGGTAGTTTTTCTTTGATTGAGATATTTTGTTATTTATCTTTTTATTATTTCCTTATGTTCCGACCATTGACTAAGATAAATGAAAATTAAAGAAAAGGAATTTGAAGAATTTATTCAGGAGTTGAAGGCTCTTTCTGTACAATTGGGAGCCGAGGTTAGATTTGAAAAAGGTGATTTTAAGGGTGGGTACTGTATTCTAAAGGAAAGTAAAGTTATTGTAATTAATAAAATGGCTAATTTACAAAGAAAAGCAATGATTTTGTCAATGGCTCTAAAAGAATTAGGCGTCGATCAAATCTATATTACACCAAGAGTCCGTGAATTAATTGATGAAATGGCTGCGGAATTTACTAAATGAAAATATTAATAATAAATGGACCAAATCTTAATCTTCTTGGAGCACGTGACAAAGTAAAATATGGTTCGCTTACATTGCAGGAAATTAATCAAATAATTCAAGAAGATAATCCTGAAATCCAATTTGAATTTTATCAATCAAATCTGGAAGGTGAAATCATCTCTAAAATTCAAAAGGCTGGAGATGTATTTAATGCACTGATAATTAACCCGGGTGGTTATGCCCATACATCTATAGCCATTAAAGATGCCCTTGAAGAATGTAAAATTCTTAAAATTGAAGTTCATCTTTCAAATTTATCAAATAGAGAAGATTTTAGACAAACTTTACTAACTGCAGGAAGTTGCAATGGTTATATCTCTGGATTTAAGGAAAAAGGTTATTTAGCAGCTGTTTATCTTGCAAAATCTCTTGTTAATCCTTTCAACCACTAAAATATATTTTAAAAATATTGAATTATTTTTCGACTCATGTTGCTATTATTAAAGGAAATATTTATTTTCATTAAAGTATATTATGGGTTATAATGAAGGACCTCTCGATTAAAAAACTGTACTACTCTATAAGTGAGGTTAGTAAAATTACTAACATCGAGCAATATGTACTTCGTTATTGGGAAACTGAGTTTGAAGAATTAAATCCTCAAAAAAACAGGGCAGGGAATAGAATATTTACTAATAAAGATATTCAGATTATTCTTTATGTAAAATCCCTTTTAAGAGAAAAAAAGTATACAATAGAGGGCGCTAAAAAGATTTTAGCTGATTATAAACCAGAAGTAGTTCAAATAAAAGTACCTTCTGAAACCCTTGTTATATCCGATATTTTCCCTGTTAATCACTTAGAAAACAGAAAAGAAAAGAATACTATAAAAAAAGACCTTGAAGATTTAAAGGTTTTTTTGGAATATTTATTGTCTAAGTTGTAGAATATTCGGAACGTGGCGCAGCCCGGTAGCGTACCTGAATGGGGTTCAGGGGGTCGGGGGTTCAAATCCCCCCGTTCCGACTTAAATAACCACTTTCTTCTTCAATTTGATTGGAGATAAATCTACCCGTAAATTGTACCTTTCTTACAAACTAGCTCAGCTTTATTTTTTCAAGACGGTTTTCTTTTTTATTTTTACATTCTTTATCACTTATTACAAGACAATGGAATATCAGTCAGACAAACCCAAATGTTTTTGTGGAATTTTCGGAGTATATGGTTCTAATGAAGCTTCATTAATTACGAATTATGGTTTACATGCTCTTCAGCATCGGGGACAGGAAGCGTGCGGAATTGTTACTCGTGATTTGAAACCAGTAGGGAGAACTTTATTTAATATTCATAAGGGAGAGGGACTTGTTTCTGAAGTCTTTGCTGACCCAACATTCTGAAGAATATGTTAATAGGGGATGCGGCTATCGGGCATAATAGATATTCTACTACCGGATCTTCTGATTCAAGAAAAAATATTCAACCTTTTGTGGTAAATTATAGATGCGGCAATCTTGCAGTTGCTCATAATGGAAATTTAACAAATGCTCATAAGCTAAGAGAAGAACTTGTAAATGAAGGTGCTATTTTCCAGACCACAAGTGATACTGAGGTTATTCTGCATCTGATTGCTCGGAGTAAACTTGATGATCAGGTTGAACAGGTTAAAGAAGCAATTTCCAGAATCGAGGGTGCCTACTGTCTTGTTATTTTACTTGATAATAAACTAATAGCCGTAAGAGATAGTTATGGATTTCGCCCTTTATCAATTGCCAAATTAGATAATTGTTATTTGGTTGCTTCTGAAACCTGTGCTTTTGATATAAATTCTGCAAAGTTCATCCGGGAGATTCAACCCGGTGAATTGATAGTAATTGATAATAATAGTCTTAAGACTGGCAGCAATAAAATCCTACCCGATTAACCAATGAAAGAATCTCAAAAAGACAATGCATTTTTGAATATATATATTTCTCCAGACCTGACAGCTTTATTTTTGGACACAATGTTGATAAAATGCGACGCAGACTTGGTAAAGTACTTGCTAAAAATCATCCTGTTATCGATAAAGATGGAAATAAAGTTGTAGTTATTAGTGTACCGGATAGTTCTAACACAATTGCAATGGGTTATCAAAAACAATTAGATCGTCAGGGCATTCCATCAAAAAATGAAATCGGTTTAATAAGAAGCCATTATATTGGAAGGACATTTATCCAACCCGGGCAGGAGAAAAGAGAAATTGGTGTAAAGATAAAGTATAACATTGTAAAAGGAGTGCTTGAAGGAAGAACCGTTGTTGTCATAGATGATTCTATAGTCAGAGGAACTACTTCAAGAACTCTTATCAAACTTATAAGGGAAGCAAATCCTAAAGAGATTCATTTAAGAATTGCCTCTTCGCCTATTATGAACCCATGTTATTATGGAATGGATTTCCCTAGCAGGGAAGAGCTTATTGCTAATAATAAAAATGGAGATATTAAAGAGATTGAGAAGTATTTGGAAGTTGATAGTCTCGAATACCTGACTATAAGCGAAATGATTGAAGCAGTTTCAGAAGCAGGTCCATCTGACTTTTGCACAGCCTGTTTTTCAGGTGATTATCCTACTAAAATAAACACAAGATTCAAAAAGGATATCTATGAGTTATAGGGCGTATTTTATTCTATTCCTTTTTTTCTTTTCCATATCTATCTTTTCACAACAATCATATTTTATCAAGTACAAAGAAAATATCAGCAGGAGTGAAATTGTAAGTAAAATTGCTTCAAAGGAGTTATTGACTAACTCTCTTATGAAATCTGTCAAAGCCAATAATTTTAAGGTCCAATTATTTGCCAGGAATTTCGGTAATAATATTGAACCACTTTCACGAATAATAAAAGTCACTTTTGCAAATAATATAGATAACAATTCATTCCTTCAACAGGCAGCTTCTGACCCGAATATAGAATATATTGAGCCTTCTCACACCTATCATATTGATACGATTCGAAAAGAAAAATATATCACTTCACTTCCTAATGATAGCCTGGTCGCCCAACAATGGGGTCTTGCTAAAATACAGGCTTTCGATGCATGGAATATCACCCAGGGATCGGATACAGTATTACTTGGAATTATAGATACTGGTATTGATTACCTTCATCCTGATTTAAAAAATAAACTTTATATAAATATGGGTGAAACTGGTACAGATGCAAATGGGAATGATAAACGTTCTAACGGAATTGATGATGACGATAACGGTTTCATAGACGATTATATGGGTTTTGATTTTGTCGACCGCGTTGGGTTTCCTTTTGACTCAACCTCCGGAGATTATCTTGGATGGGATAATAATCCATGGGATGATTTTGGTCACGGAACTGCTATTGCCGGAATCGCAGGAGCTGAAACAAACAACGGTTTTGGAATAGCCGGTGTTGCTCCGAAAATAAAAATGATTAATATACGCGCCTTTGACCCCATGGGAAATGGGAGTGAAGATGATGTTGCGGCTGCCATTTTATACGCCGTTTTGATGAAATGTAAAGTAATCAATATGAGTTTCGGTGACAATTCATTTTCCTATGTTTTACGCGATGTTATTAGATATGCTTATTCTCAAAATATAGTAATGGTTGCGAGCTCGGGAAATAATTATTCTGATCAGCCGCATTATCCTTCAGGATACTCTGAATGCATTTGTGTAGGAAATTCTACTTCTGATGATTACATCTCATCAGATTCAAATTATGGTTCAACTCTTGATCTGGTTGCTCCAGGTTCATCAATATTATCCACAGACAAAGAAGGTGGCTATTCTTTTGTAAGTGGTACTTCTGCATCCGCCCCCTTTGTTTCTGCTGCTGCAGCTCTTCTTCTTTCAATTAGAAATTATTCAAATGAAGAGGTTAAACAGATAATAAAATCAACATGCGATGATATAGGAGAACCTGGTTGGGATCTACATAGTGGTGCCGGCAGATTAAATCTTTACCATGCGTTATCCGTACCTGCGGCATCAATTATCAAATTTAATAACCCCACTCAGGATTTCGCTACTGATAGTGACACTTTGGTTATAAATGCTACAATTCAATCTGCCTATTTCCAGTCTTACGACCTTTTGTATGGTACAGGAGTAAACCCAACCAGTTGGAATTCATTATTGCTGAATCAACAGTTTCAGTTTTCAAAAAAAGACATCTATAAACTGCCACTTTCTGAATTAAGGGATTCAGTGTATAACTTACGAATATTGGTTCACCTCGTAAATGGAAATACACTTGAAGAAAGAGTCGATTTTTATATCATGAGAACAAATCCGGTTGCTGAGTTAGTTTCCTTTGGTCCTTCATTTTATGGTGACAAAATTACTGGATTAGCAGTAATGTCCACTAATCAGCCATGCGTTACACGTATGTTTTATAGAAAAGTAGGGGATATACCATTCAGATTTATAACGCTTGATGGGTTCAACACTAATAACCAGTTCATTAAAACTTTTAGCTATGGTTTCATTCCCAAAGAGTTGATTGATCAATATAGTAATTATGAAGTTTATTTTGAAGCTGAAAATCTTGTGGGTAAAACGACTGTTATAAAAGATAAAAATAATTTTTACACATTTAATACCTCTTCAAATATTAATCCGGTAGCAATAACTGAACTTCCGTATTCTTTACCGGCCGGAGATATTTATCAAAACCCCCTAAATTTAACCTCTTCTGATTTGAGTGAAGTAGCATTAAGGGATTTTAGCGGTTCTAATCAAACTGATTTCTATAAACTGGTCAATAATAATTTTGTTAAGTTTGATTCTCTCAATTCCAGATATGTTAAAGATTATGGTGATTTTAATAATAACGGAAAAAAAGATCTCCTGACTTTCTTTATGCGTAACACTTATATTTATGAACAGGCGGATTCCAATTCAACCGTGCTTAATCTAAAATATGCTTCTGACTCAACTCATGATTTCTGGCCTATTATGGCTAAGGATATTGATGGGGATGGAATTACTGAAATCCTTGAAGTTAACAATGATACATCAATTAAGGTTTGGAGAGTTAATTCTAATTTAACACTTGATACTTTAGCTACTTTGCCAAATTTCAGCCCAAAAGGATTAGCATTAAATACAATAGATTCACCAAATGCTGTTGTAACAGATATGTACGGTTCTGGTAAAAATCAAATCTGGATGGCTGATAAAGATGGTGATATATTTGATTATAAAGTGCTTGGTCCTGGGAGTTACCAACAAGATAGAGTAATAACGACTGGATTTCTTGGGTCTTCAGCATATCTGACATCTGGGAATTATCTCGGTAACGGAAGTAATTGTATGGCCGTGCTTCTACATTCTATAGAGGCTATTGACTTGGCACCATTTTTTAGATTAGTAGTTTTTAATTTTATTGGTGATTCTCTAAATATTGTTAATGACCAGGCTTTTATTGACCCATCAAGCGAATTTAATAATACTACTTTTCCACAGGCAGATAATAGCATAAGATTTGCAGATATAGATAATGATGGGAAAGATGAACTGATTCTTTTTATTTTTCCTTACTCATATATATTTAAATATGATCAGAACATTAACAAAATAATTTCATATAAGGAAAATATTAAATTCTAATTATATTTTTGTCGGGGATCTTAACCACAATAATGTAAATGAAGTCGGCTTTCCAACAAAGAATGGTATTAAGTTTTACGAGTTTGCATCATCTAACAAAGCAACTACACCATATAACTTAACTGGATTCAGCACCGATACAGTTAGTATAAATTTAACCTGGACTGGTACGGGTAATTTATATTATATATACCGGGGGATTGACAAAGACCATATAACTAAAATTGATTCAGTTAGCTCAACAAATTATACCAGCACTGTCTCTGGAAAAGGGAATTATTACTTTGCGATACAAGCAGTCGACAAATCGAAACAATTTCCGGTTTCAGATTTATCGAATTTAATCATGGTCTATTCTCATATGCCTGCTAAAGTAATTTCTGTTTTAAGTAAAAGTGCTACTACTGTTTTAGTAAAGCTTTCTGATTTAATAAATAATAAAATTGATGACCTCAGATCATTCATTTTATTGGGGACAGGGTTTCCAAATTCCATTTCACCCGCAAGTGAATATTCTTATCTGCTTACATTTAGGAATCATCTTCCGATTGGAATAAATAGACTGGCAGTCAACGGTCTTATAGATCATTATGGGTCACCGGTTCCGCAGGATACAATAAGTTTTAATATAGATACTATAATTGTTAGCAATGAATTCTTTGTATCAGCTTATCAGATATTAACTCCCTATAAAATTAAAATTACATTTAATTTGGATATCGACCCCACTACAAGCACTGACTTAAATAATTTTGTTTTTCAGCCTGATAATACCATCGGTAATATTGATTTGGATCCAAATGATAATAAATCGATTTACATTACAATAAAAAATAAACCGGTGGGTTCAGTAGGGAGGGAATATTCTCTGAAGCTTTCTAATATATTATCTTCAAATGCTTCTGGAAATATTAAAATCAATTCGGGTGCAGGAAGTTATATAGTGCTAACCAGTGTTGCGCAAAATTTGTCTGAAGTCTATGTATATCCCAGTCCGGTTAAATTAAATTCTGGTAAAATGACTTTTGCAAACCTTCCTTCACGTGTAAAAATTGTCATATTTTCTATAAGTGGTGTAAAAATTAGCGAGATTGATCAGAACACTTATACAGGTGGGATTGATTTCAACCTGAGAGATAGAAATAACGAACTTATAAGTAGCGGTGTATATATTTACCGGATTGTTCGTCTTGATAATTCCAATAATGAAGTTGAAGAAAAAGTTGGTAAATTTGCAGTCATTAAAGAATGATTAAATTTAAAGAAATAAATACTACCTCAAATTATCTAAGCCTTTTAAGACTATTACTAGCGATTCCATTCTGGATAATGCTTGATAATTTTATTGAACTAAGATATATTCTGTTTACTTTAGCAGTCTTTGGAGCTTTAACTGATATCCTGGATGGATATTTTGCAAGAAAATTTAACCAGGTTACTGAATTTGGAAAGATTATCGATCCTCTTGCAGATAAAGTTTGCATTGGAATTATTATAACCAAGCTCTTTCCTAATAAACCAAATCCCAGCTTATTATTTCTATATGATAATCGGCAGGGACTTGTTGATATTTCTCGGGGGTGTATATTTAACTAAGAAATTAGGAAAAGTATTGCCCTCTAACATGCTCGGTAAAATTACTGTTCTCATAATTGGTATAGTTATTTTACTTATTATGCTCGGAATTGACAGGGGTACCATTGTTTATAAAATTATATATTATGCCAGCCTGCTTTTAATTGTTGGTTCATTTATAGGATATGCTTTACGCGCATCAGAATTCATAAAGGGAAGAAAATATGGGTCTGTTTGATAATTTTAATTTTAATAAGCTCAAAGATGGTCTCTCCAAAACCAGGAATAAAATTGTTAATACAATATCTGAAACGATAAGTGGAAAAGCCGTAATTGACGATAAAACTCTAGATGAAATTGAAGAAATTCTTATTACTTCCGATATTGGGTATGACACTGCTATTAAAATAATTGAAAATACAAGAAAGAGTTTAAAGTCGGATAAGGATCGCTCAGATATTAATATCCTCGAATCAGTAAAAAAAGAATTGATTTCGGTTTTTCAATTCCAACAGAATGAAAATGAAGATTCAAAAATTATAAATCTAAAACCATATGTCATTCTTGTAGTTGGAATAAATGGGGTAGGGAAGACCACTACTATTGGTAAACTAGCGTATAATTTTAAGAAAACAGGACTTAAGGTTATTATAGGTGCTGCTGATACTTTTAGAGCTGCTGCGAATGAACAACTTGAGATTTGGGCTAAACGAGCCGATGTCGACCTTATTAAGAAATCTCAGGGATCCGATCCCTCTTCAGTTGTCTTTGAAACTATCCAAAAAGCAGTTAAGGAGAAATATGATATTGTCCTGATAGATACTGCCGGGACGATTACATAATAAGTCAAATTTAATGGACGAACTTGGCAAAATAAAAAGAGTGATTACAAAAGTGCTCCCGGATGCTCCACATGAAACATATTTGGTTCTTGATGGTAATACTGGTCAAAATGCGCTTGTCCAAGTTAATGAGTTCTCCAAAGTGACCAACATCACGGGGTTAATTATAACTAAACTTGATGGTACGGCTAAAGGAGGAGTAATTTTTCAAATTTGTACAAATCAAAAACTACCTGTCAAATATATTGGAATTGGAGAGAGTATTGATGATTTGCAAACTTTCAATCCGGAATTATTTGTCAAAGCGATATTTGATATTTAGGACTTTCCAGAATTTCTTTAATTTCTATTATAAAATTTCAGCATTGTATTTTGTGGCACATATGCGTCTCCCATTTATTTTATAAAAAAGATCATAATTATAAACATTTATAAAGATAAATTTGTCAAAATAATAATAAGAAGGGGAATATTATAAATGGGCTTAGCAATTGTTAACATGTTATAAACATACACGTAGGGGAAAGCCAATCAGTAGTTTACATAATATACATTATAAGACTATAATTTTGGCAATATGGCATGCTTATTAACCTTATAGATTAGTATTTGAAAAACCCTTCTCCCGACTTCTTACCTAATTTTCCAGCTGCCACCATCTTTTTCAATAATGGGCACGGACGATATTTGGGATCATTATAACCATTATACAATACTTCGATTATAGCTAAGCATACATCAAGCCCTATAAAATCTGCTAGAGTTAATGGTCCCATAGGATGATTCATTCCAAGTTTCATGACTATATCTATATCTTTTGCTGATGCAACTCCTTCCATAAGGGCAAATATCGCTTCATTTATCATAGGCATAAGTATCCTATTAGAAATAAATCCAGGATAATCATAAACTTCTACCGGAACTTTATCTAACTTAATTGAAAGTTCTTTGATTGTGTTAAAAGTTTCATCACTTGTTGAATAACCTCTTATAATTTCAATTAGTTTCATTACTGGTACAGGATTCATGAAATGCATACCAATAAATCTATCAGGTCGATTTTTTGCTGATAATTCAGTAATTGAAATTGACGATGTATTTGAAGCAAAAATTGAATCGGATTTAATAATCCGGTTTAAATACTCAAATAAATGTAACTTAACCTCTTTATTCTCATATACTGCTTCAATAATCAAATCTGAATCACTAGGTGTATTTTCTATAGCGATAATTCTATTAATCCTATTAAGAATTGCATTTTTATCACTTTCAGTTATAATTTCTTTTTTTATTTGTCGTGATAGGTTATTCGAAATATTACTAATAGCTTGATCTGCCAACACCTCATTCATCTCAACAAGATTAACATTGAATCCATTCATCGCAAAAACATGTGTGATCCCATTTCCCATAGTACCGCCACCAATAACCGAAATTGTCTTTATTTCCATATACTTCCTTTTAATTAAAGTTTATTAAAAAAAATGGTTGATCTCCCCCTTACCTTTGTTATTTTGCAATACTATATTATTATTCGTCAAAGCCGCTAATTCAAAAATAATGTTACTTGCAATTAAATTAAGATTGACATTGTTTTTAATTACTGAACTAAGAAAATCCAGCTTCACTACAATATCATTTAGCTCAAGATCAGGAAACCTGATATTAAATTTATCAAGAGTTTCAGAATATTTACTAAAAAAATAATCCTGAATTCCGATCTTGTGCTTCTGTATATCGTTTAGCCATATAATTATCATTTGAATTAAAATCCGCAAAAGTTCAGCCGAATCTTCCTTTAGGAAATATGACATTTCTACCATTGCGGAATGATATTTCCTTGCGAAAGAATATCTTAAAAGGGATATTGTCTTTTCAAGGAGAAAATCAAAATCATTCTCTATTAGGTTAAGAGCATTTGTAACGGATCCATTAGCAAAAGGTGCAACTGATTCAGCTAAATTCTCATCAGTTAAAAAGAAATTGATCAGGATTTCCTTAATTTCAAAATTGTTCAAGGGTTTAAAGTTAAGATTCCAACACCTTGATCTTATAGTTTCCCTCAGCAAGCCTGGATAGGGTGTGACCAAAATAAAAATTACTCCTTCCGGTGGTTCTTCGAGATTTTTAAGAAGTGCATTCTGTGCTTCATCATTCATTAAATGAGCTTCTGATATTAAAACTGTCCTGAATCTGATATCACTGAAACTCATTGATAAAAATTTTTTAATATCTCTTATACTGCTTTTTTTAATAATATTTGCTTTACTTATATTCAATCTATGATATGGATTTTGAACTTTCTTTTGAATCTCTTCCTTTATATTATCAATATCATCCTGACTCAGTTTTTCAAAAGGACCACTATCATCAACTTCATTTTTCCCCCTTGGTAGTGGATAAATATATTTAATATAAGGTTCAGAAAATGAGGAAATTATTTTCTTAAGAGATTTATAGTCAGAATTTATTTCATTTATTGCTTCAGTAAATCTAATTGCTGTAAGTTCCTTCCCGACTCCTTCAATCCCGGTAAAGAGTAAAGCATGAGGTATATTTGAGGTTGAAATTAAGTTCTCAAGAATTTCAATTATTGATTGTTGACCATATATTCCTTCCCATTTGTTACTCATATAATAAAAAAGCGCTTTTGAAGCGCCTCAGTATTAAAAATCATCTTCATTATAAAAAAAGTCCTCATCCGATGGATAATCTGGCCATATATCTTCAATTGATCTCATAGGGTTCATCGGAATCTTCAAGTTCAAGTAGATTTTCAACTACTTCGTAAGGAGCTCCGATTCTTTCGGCGTAATCTATGAGTTCTTCCTTTGTTGCCGGCCAAGGTGCATCATCTAAATAAGAAGCAAGCTCCACTGTCCAGATCATATTACAATTCTCCCAATTTATTTTTTATTTCCTGCTGCAAAATAAATTCATATCATCAAAAAAGAATTCAGCTGGATTCAGTTTTACCCCATTATGAGATACTTCATAATGTAAATGTGGTCCCGATAGATAAGCCGGAATTGCCACTCTTTGCTATCTCACTGCCTCTTTCAATCTTTTGACCGTTTCTAACTTCAACTGATGAAAGATGTCCATACATGGTAGCATACCCATATCCATGGTTAATTTCTATACATAATCCATATCCACCTCTAATGCCAACAAAGTCGACAACGCCTTTCCCAGTTGCATTGACAGGAGTTCCTATATCAGTAACGATGTCTATTCCTTCATGCATTTTTAATATTTTAAGGATCGGGTGCATTCTCATTCCAAAACTATTCTCTTCTAAAGTTCCGATACAAGGTCTTATTGCTGGAATTGCCTCAAAAAGAAGCCGATTTTCTACTATTTTTTGAGAGATTTCGATGTAATTAGCTTTTTCAAATGCAAATTTTCTCGAAATCACATCTACAAGTGCTAAAGTCTTTTGAAGCTTGGAATCTATCCGGCCAGATGAAAAGTCAATATTATTTTCAAAATAGCCTCCACCTACGCCAACCTTTCTTACTTCATCAGAAATAGGAGGTAAGTTTGACACAATTCTTAAATCTTTATTAACTTTAACTAAACTGTCTAACTCATTGTTTAATCTAGTGTATTGGACGGCTATATCATCAAGTTTTTCTTTAAGAAGAGTATTTTCAGTTAATTAAATGAGAATATGAATTACCCCTAAAAGCTGAAGAATAAACAAAATAACCGCCAAGGGTACATAGTGTAACTATAAATATCACAAATCCCGATAACAAAGTTAGTTTAGACTTGTAATTCTTTACCTCTACATACCGTAGATTATGTTTCGAAAAATAAAATAATTTATTCATAAATGGTGGCGGAATGTAAAAAATAAAGGAAACTAAATCAAGTTAAAGATGTAAATTATTCAAAATCATGTTCAAAATAATCAACACCTCTAAGATCGTCAATTTTATTACCTTTCAACTTATCGGTAAGTCTATCCTGAAAAATTTTAGATGCATCATAACCATAGTGTTTAACAGATAATTAAGGCTGATCACCTCTGAAATTACTGTGATATTCTTACCAGGTAAAATAGGCAATTTTACATAAGGTATTTCAACATCAAGAATAGACACAAAATCTTCCTCGAGCCCGGTTCTTGTATATTCTGCTTTATCATCCCAAACTTCAAGTTCTACAATGATTTCAAGCCTTTTTTGATATCGGATTGCTCTAATACCAAACATTCTTTCAACATCTATTATTCCTAATCCCCTTATTTCCATAAAATGTTTTGCAAGATTAGTGCCCGAGCCCATGAGAATCCCCTCCCCTTTTTTAGTCAGGATTATAATATCATCGGCAACTAATCTATGTCCCCTTTCAACAAGATCAAGTGTAACTTCACTTTTACCAATTCCTGATTTGCCAACAAATAATAGTCCAGCTCCATATACATCTACAAATGACCCATGGATAGAAATTCTAGGGGCAAACTGATCATCCAGAAAATCACTTACAAGAAATACGAATTTTGTTGTTGAGAAAGGAGAGGAAAATAGTGGAATATGGTATTTATTTGCTATTTCAATTAATTGTGGGAAAGGAACATTGTTATCTGTGAGAATTATGCAAGGGATATTAAATTTAAAGATTCTTTCAAGGCTTTCCATTTTATTCTCGTCAGAAAGCTGTCTGAGATATCTCATTTCAGTATTGCCAAAAACCTGCACCCGGGAATAAGAGAATAAATCAACAAACCCGGCTAAGGCTAAGCCGGGTCTATGAAGGTTTTGTTCAAATATCTTTTTGGAAAACCCGGAATCATCTGATAAAAGTCTTAGTTTAAATTTATCTTTTGAATTCCTGAATAAGAATTCAACAGTAATGAATTCTTTTCTCGATATGGCTTTCTGATCAATCTTAATCATTTAAATCTTCGTCTGTTTCAGTTTCAATATCAGTAACTTCGGCTTCAACCTGTTTATGATTAATCTTTTTTTCTTTTAGTTTCTGAATCTGTCTTGATAATTTTTCTACAGATAATGCAACTGATTTCTTAAAATCATCTGAGTTTTCGATCGCTGTTAATGTCTGTCCGGGTACCTGAAGAATAATTTCTGCTGTTTTAATATTTCCTTTTGAATTCAGATAACTTAAAATAATATCAGCATTGAGAATATCTGTGCTGAATTTTTGGAGTGAGGATACCTCATCTGTTATATATTCTTTCAAAGTATCATGTGCTTTGAACTTCCTGGCGGTTATTGTTATGTTCATAAATCCTCCATAATTATGATTTAGGATGTGCTTTTTTATATACAGTTTTTAATCTTTCTATACTTACATGAGTATAAATTTGAGTTGTTGAAAGATTTTCATGACCCAATATTTCTTTTATGGCGCGCAGGTCAGCTCCATTATCCAACATGTGAGTAGCTGCACTATGTCTCAAAACATGAGGGCTTTTTTTCTTCAGATCACTCTTCAAATATCTGTTTACAATTCTATGGATCATTCGGGGGTAAACTCTTCTGTTAGTTTCATTTGTAAGAAGGGCTTCCCCGAATATAAGTTTTTTGTCTTTTAAATATTCCTGCAATACAATTATTGATTTATCCCCTATAGGTACTATCCGTACTTTGTTTCCTTTTCCGAGTATGCGGACTATTTTGGACGTGATATCTATATCTCCAAAATTAAGGTTGCAGAGCTCTGATACACGGAGAGCGCAACCGTATAGCAATTCTATTATTACCTTGTATAATTTACCATTTTTTTCATATTTGTCAATTTCTTTATTGAGGTATTCTTTATTTTTTAAATCTATATGACTTGTGGCATTTTCAGTAGCTCGATCAATTTCTTTATAAGAATTAAGTATAGTGTCTTCCGACGCTACTTCAGGCAGTTTTCTTCTTGATTTTGGATTGGAAATTGTTCCTGCAGGGTTTATATTAATATAGTTTCTTTTATATGCATATTTGAAAAGCCCCCTTATCGATGATAGTTTTCTCGAGATAGATAATTTTTCCAAACCTGATTCACTGAGAACCATTAGATATAATTTGATAAATTTTTCTCCTATCTTCTTAATATCTATCTTTTTATTCTCATAGCAAAAGTCAATAAAAGATCGTAAATCTTCAGAATATGAAATGATAGTATTGGGTGAATATCTTTTGATATCCTTTATTTCATTAATGTACTCTGAATAAACTTCCTTAATATCCATTTATTCTTCGAGTTCTTCTACTTCTTCCTGAACAACTTCTTCGCCACATACCGGGCATTTTAAATAATTACCTTTTTTCTGTGTGAACCTCTTTTCCATATATTTGCTGTCGTTGTGAGGACAGGGTTCAGGAACAGGTTTATACCAACTTACAAAATCACAATCAGGGTAACGTGAACAACCATAGAATAATTTACCTCTTTTGGATTTTCTTTCAATCACAGCTCCTGTTCCACACTTTGGGCAATCCAATCCAAGTGAGATATTCTTTACGAAGTCACATTCCGGGTACTTTTCACAGCCTATGAATCTACCGAATTTTCCTTCCCTGAAAACAGTCCGGTTACCGCATTTTTCACAAATTTCACCTGTATATTCAGGTTCCTGGTTCTGTTGGGCTATCTCTTTAAAAGATTTAATATTTTTGCATTCCGGATAATTGGTACATGCAAGATATTTTCCAAACCTTCCAATTTTGATATCCAGCTCACCACCGCACTTGTCACATATAATTTTTTCAATATTTTTTTCAACATGCTTTAATGCATGGGCAAATGGGCCATAAAAATCATTAAGTACTTTTACATAATCATTTTCACCCTGAGCTATCTGGTCAAGCTCACTTTCCATGGAGGCAGTAAAAGATTCATTTATAATTTCAGGAAAATTCTTTACCAGAATAACATTAACACTTCTTCCAAGTTTTGTAGGTATCAATTTTCTTTCAATCATATCCACATATCTTCTGTCTTGAATTGTACTAACAATCATTGAATATGTACTTGGTCTTCCAATTCCTTTACTTTCCAATTCCTTTATTAAAGTACTTTCCGTAAATCTTGCAGGTGGTTTTGTAAAGTGTTGCATTTTATGCAGATCATCCAGATTAAGTTTCTCACCTTTCTCAAGTCCTGCTGGAATCTTTTCATTTCTGTACTCTTCTTTTTCTTCAGCATTCTCTTTCTGTTCTGTGATTTCCTCATATACCTTCATGAAACCGTTAAACTTTACTGCTGTCCCGAATGCTTTAAACAGAAATTCATCAGCCGATATTTCTATTACTGTTGTTTCAAGAAGAGCCTGATTCATTTGTGAAGCTATATACCTTTTCCATATTAATTCATAAAGCTGGAAGGATCTTTTATCCAGATGTGGTTTTACAAACTCCGGAGTATACCTAAGAGAAGTTGGTCTAATCGCTTCATGAGCATCCTGTACATTAATACCATTCTTTTTCCCGAATATATTGAATCCTTCAAGGATATATTCTTTACCGAAATTATTTTTAATAAAATCTTTTGTTTCTACTGCAAACTCCTCGCTTATTCTTGTGGAGTCAGTTCTCATATATGTAATAAGACCTAAAACGCCTTCTTTTCCAAGGTCAACGCCTTCATATAATTTCTGTGCAAGCATCATTGTTTGTTTAGGACGCATTCGTAATCTTTTAGAAGCTTCCCCCTGAAGGTTACTGGTTATAAATGGAGCAGGGGCATTTCTCTTAATATTTCTTTTCGAAATATTAGTTATAGTAAAATTATCTTTTCCTTTAAGTCTGTCAAAATATTGACTTGCGAGCTCTTCATTATTCATAGGAATATTATTCAGGAGAAATTCTTTCATTTCTTCCTGACTCATTTCCGCTTTAGGTAGGGTTCTTATATCTTTTTTATCAACACTAAATAGCTTTGCTTTAAATGTACCGCCGGTAGGAGTTTCAAATGTGCCCCATATGGACCAATATTCAATTACCTTGAATTTTTCTATTTCAGTCTCTCTGTCACAAATAAGTTTTAACGCAACGGACTGAACACGCCCTGCAGATAGAGTTTTACCGCCCGATTGTTCAATTATCGCTTTCCAGAGAAAAGGACTTATTTTATATCCTATAATTCTGTCCATTACTCGCCTTGCACGTTGTGATGATACCAAAGCGTCGTCAATCTTTCGCGGATGCTGCATGGCTTTCAATACACCGCTTTTAGTTATCTCATTAAAAAGGACCCTCTGAATTACCGCTCCATTTAGACCTTCAATCACATCAGCTATATCCTGGGCTATAGCTTCTCCTTCACGGTCCGGATCAGTTGCTATAAATATATTTTTACTTTTTGAAGCTAATTTTTTGATCTTTTTAATAATATCCCCTTTACCTCTGATATTCAGGTACTGGGCCTTAAAGTCGTTATCAACATCAACTCCCAATTTAGTTTTAGGTAAATTCCTGATGTGCCCGATTGTTGCTTCGACTATGTAATCTTTACCAAGATATTTATTAATTGTTTTAGACTTTGCTGGTGATTCCACCAGTACAAGATTTTTGGTCATAAAAACTCTTTTATTTTAATTTACTGTATCAGATGAATATAGAAGATATCTGCTGCCTGGCAGAGACTTTTTATCGGTATCAAAGAACAATGATAATATCAGTAAATTAATATTATCCTTAGATTTCGCATTCTCAGGAAATAATTGTACTTGTTCCACTATTTTATCAATATCCTTGCTATTAAGAAGACCAATATTATATAACTGCATAATATATTTTTCTATTTCTTCTCCAAATATTAATCTTTCTTCATTAGATAAAATTCTGAAACTATACTCTGATAATTCATTGATTATTTCTTTCTCATTCTTATCTCTTGCTTTTTTCTCATAAATCCAACTATAGGCAGCAGATATAATATTCTTATGATACGTGTTTTTCTTAAGAAGTGATTTCTCAACATCTATTATCGAATAATCATTCTTAATACCTTCAAATACTTTTACAATTACTTCTACTATTTCAGATACCATATTTGCTTAAATAATTTTATAATACAAATTTACAATTAATTAGTAATAATTCTTGTAATGCTATCATCTTCTCCTTTTCTTTCTTCTTTTTATCATCAAATCCTAACAAATGAAGAAATCCATGGATTATTAGTCTCATCAACTCCTCTTTTAATTTAACACCATAGATTATCGCATTGTTCCCTGCATCCTCAACAGAAATGAAAAGTTCACCGTCAAGTTCTTCATTTGTCCCTGAATAATTAAAGGTAATTATATCTGTAGATTGGTGGTGGTTCAGATACTTAATATTCATTTTCAAAATCTCAGCAGAATCGATAAAATTAACCGAAACAGCATTTATTTTGAAATTAAGCTCATATTTCAGGTAGTTCACTATACTATGAACTTTCCTTTTGTTAATAGGATATTTATCTGCAATATTAATATGTAAGTTTTTAACCACTGGCCAAAAATAAAGAATTATCAATAAATTTCAAGATCATTCATGTTTTTGATGATAAATATTTTGAACTATTGAAAATCAGATACTTTTAGATATAACCATGTTTTTCCAAAGATTCAATTGTAATTTCAGTATACTTTAAATATCTAGCTGCCGATTTATCAAATTCTTCTAGCTCTGTATCAGTCAGATTCCTCATAATTTTTCCTGGTATACCTCCCACAAGTTTTCCAGAAGGGACGATAAAACCTGGCGTTATTAAAGCACCGGCAGCTACCATAGATTTTTCCTGAACAATTGCACCATCAAGTATTACTGCTCCTATACCAATAAGGCTTAAACTGTTAATAGTACATCCATGGAGTGTAACAGAATGTCCTATAGTCACTTTCTCACCAATATTAAGAGGGAATCTTCCATTAGTGACATGCAGCATCGAACAATCCTGAATATTTGTGAAGCTACCAATTTTTATATAATGAACATCTCCCCTTATAACAGTATTATACCAAATACTCGATTTTTCACCTATTACAACATTTCCAATTATTTTTGCTCCTGATGCAATAAATACCGAAGGATGAATTTCGGGAAAATATTCTTTATAGGGAAATAATTTTATTTCCGGTATTTTGGTGGTGTCCATCCCTCTCTCTTCCATTGTTTCAACTCAAGTTTAACATTGCCGACGAATACTTTCATATTGGCTACAATTGGAATAGATGCTTCATCATTTGAAAACCAGCCTTCAAAATAGCCCGTGAGTCCGTATATACTCACAAAATTCATATTACCGTCAAGCCTCAAACACGCAATATCATAATCAACAGCATCGACTTCTGCTTTCTGAACATCTGTATAAAAATTTATTTTAGTGTTTTCATATTTTTCATTTACAAAACAAGGAACATTTACAGATTTATTGGTTCCAAAGTTCATTCTGGCATAATAAAAAATAGATAGTCCATCTTGCATCTGTTGGTTTAAATATGCAGTTGAATCAGTCCATAATTGGTATGGGTGTACTCTCCCTTTTTTAATTTTAATTTTCGATATTTTATAATCAAAATTATACTCTGTAAAACTAGAATATTCGTCGTGTTTTACAGTTCCTTTGAAATAATCAGATGCAAAGTTAGGGTTAATTTTGCATTCATAAATCTGATGAAGACTTACAAATGGAATCCCATTATACGAATTAATATACGCCACGGCACTATAATAGGTTTTCCCCATTACCTCTTTTTTATCTTTCACTATTAATTTAACTTCACCCAGTTTTATGAAAGAATAACTTACTGCATATGTCAATTCTTCACCAACCGGTATTTTCTTATCCGAAAAGAAACCGAAATTATAAAGTAGATCAGTATTTTCAAATGAACTTCCGTTTAATAATATAATGAAAGGCAGAATAAGAATTATAAGTACACTTTTTTTCATTTTAATTTTGCAAGTAACTTAGCTTCGTTAAAAAGAGTAAGGGCTTTCGCAAACTGATTATCAGTTTGTAGAATTACAGGGTACCAACCTTCATTTTTCCAGAAATTCCTTGCAATTTGTGCTTTAATTCGTGCACAAATATATGCATAATCTTTTTTTACGTCATTCTCATGGAGTTTTATATTTTTCTGTGTAGCATATTTAGTAAAACTATTAATAACGTCTGAACTTACAGTATAATCTTTCAGAAATCCCTGAAAATCATTGCCATACTTTGCTTTTATTTTTGATGAATTTTCATCAAGAAAATGTAATACATAAAGATAAAAAATATTATTCTTCAACAATTCCGTGGTGTAATCAGTAATATCTTCAGATTTTATAATATAATCGGGTGTTATGCCACCTCCACCATACACAATTCTACCGCCATTAGTTTTAAATACTTGTCGTCCGGAATCGCTTTCAGCACTATGATTTAAATTATCACCTTGTTTCGCACTATCATTTCCTGCTTCAGAATAATATTCATCTTTATCCTTTATTTTTTTGTAATCTCTTTGAATTAGTCTGCCAGATGGTGTAAAATATTTTGAAATAGTTAGTCTCAGGGCTGAATTATCCGATAATGTAAATTGCCTTTGTACAAGCCCTTTTCCGAAAGTTGTTTCACCTACAATAAGACCTCTGTCCCAATCCTGTATGGCACCCGAAACTATTTCACTAGCAGAAGCACTCCCCTTATTTACAAGAAGAATTAAAGGTAGTTTTTCAAAGGGTGATGATTCCCCTGCATAATATGACTGGTCAAATTCAGATCTTCTACTCTTGGTATATACAATCTTCTTTTTCCCATCTAGAAACAGATCAGATATTTTAACAGCCTGTTCCATATAACCACCTGGATTACCCCTCAGATCAAATATAAGTTGTTTCATTCCCTTTGCTTTAAGATCATTTAGAGCTTTCACAACTTCGTCATAAGTAGTTTCTGAAAATCTTGAAACACTTACATATCCAGTCATATCATTTATCATAAAATGCGTATCAACAGAATAGATGGGGATTTTGTCCCTTGTAATATTATAATCCTGAGGTGTAGAAATACCGTGTCTAATAATCGTAACTTTGACTTTAGTGCCTGCTGCTCCCCTGAGTTTTTTTGTCACATCATCATTTGATATACCTATAATTCCTTTATCGTCAATTTTAATAATCCTGTCACCGCTCAATATCCCAAGCGCCTCGCTTGGTCCACCGGTTATTGGAGAAACTACTGTTAGAGTATCATTTACTACCTGATATTCGATCCCAATCCCTTCAAAATCTCCTCTGAAAGATTCTTCAACATTCTCTAATTGTTTTGGCTGAATATAAACAGAATGAGGATCCAGCTTTGAAAGCATTCCGTTTATAGCAGCTTCTACTAATTTATGAGTATCAACATCTTCCACATAATATTTATCTATATATGATAGTACATCATTATATTTTAATAAACTGTCTCTAAGGTTGTCGCTTGAAAATGTTTTCTGAATCTGAAACCCTAGGGTTATGCCAAGAATAAGTATTAATAAGCTATAAGGGAATTTATTTTTCATTGTATTCATTATTATATTTCCGGTTAAATCTTCACGGTCAGGAGCTATAAATGATTGGATCTCTCTTTTACTAACCGAATTCTGCAATGATTGGCTCAGGTAATTTATCTTAAAATTAAAATTTATTTCTTTAAATGGTTCATAATTTACAGAACCAGTTACCATTCTTTGATATTCAAGGTCACCATCAAGGAAATGCACAGTTTCACTATCGTCGACCCTGTGTCCCAATGCTATATCACCGCCAATATTTCTTACAGAACCATCAGAGTTTAAAGGGTTTGCACCATGTATTCCATAAATAAAACCTATTGATGCGCTGCACCTGTAATTAAACCTATAATTTATTTCAGTAAAAAACAACTCACTATTTGGATATGTAAAAGTTCCGAGCCCGTACCCCTGATTTGTAAAATTAGTTTCAGCAAGTCTGTGTGTAAAAACGTAAGGTTCAATTCTTTGATATTCCACCCTTATATCTAATGGTAGGAAGTGATATAAATTAGAAGAATTAAGTCCTAGATTCCATATTGTCTGATTTCCATACCAACCAGTACCAATTTTCCCGAAAGATATATCATCAATTAGTAGATAACCGGATAATTTCAAACCCTCAATTGACTTATTAGACATATCGAAAAATAACATTGAATTATCCCTGTCTTCACCCGCATGTTCTGCGGATTTATAAAAATTAAAAGGATTTAGATAAGAAAACTCAACAGGACGATTGGCATAAATGATAAACTCTCCGACTCCAAATCCTGTTTTATCAGAAAGGTTCAAACCAATACGATGAAACCCAATATACTTTTCCCCAACTATATTCATTCCTCCTGTTACAGGGTCAGGTATATTAATTACATTACCGGCAATTTTAGCATGTAAATAGGAAAAATTAATTATCCCATAATTAATATCCATGCCTAAATAGTCAAAATAAGGCGAATTGTTATCTATCAAAGCACCTAAATAGCCATAACCTATTTTTAATCTGTCCCTGCCGATCTTAAATCGGATAAGGTTATAATCAGCTGTTAAATATCCTTGTGTCTCATCAAAAAAAGTAGATCCTTGCAATTCATTCAACTTGAAATTATACTGTAAATCTTTTCTTATAAATCCCGCTTCCTTATCACCCGATAAAACACCATTTGTTCCTTTAATAAAATAACCGAATTTATCCAGGATAGTTCCTCTTATTTCACCGCCAATAATTCCAAGTTTAGCCGTGCTACCAACACCAGAAATTCTATCATTTCTTAATAAGAAATCCCCTTCACCGGTTAAGTTTATAAAAAGAGTTCCAATGCCGGGTTGATTCTGCAGGTAAATATACTTTTCTTTCTGGTTAAAAATTCCATATTCTGTGTTACCTATGAGAGATTCAGAGTTGCTTAAAGTCCCTGAAGTTTCAAGTTCAAATTCTACTTTATAGTCCTCGAGGGATGCTCTGTCTATCTTATCAAGTTTATCTTTTTTCCTTTCAGCTTCTTTTAGATAATCTGCTATCTGGTGCCTTGTTTTTGGAAGTTGAAAAGAATTGTAATCCGATATAATTTGCAAGGCGTCCATTCTTTCCAGAAAGGGATATATTTTATGTTCAACCGGGACATATTCAGTTTGGCTAGATATAAAAGCAGAACATACTAATAATAAAAGGAGTAATCTTTTAATCATCGTATTTGTTCCCATTCCTTTGAAATAGACTTATCCTTAAGAACTACGGAAAATGCATTTATCAGCCAGGACCAGGTTACTCCCCAATATCCTATTTTTCTGTACCTTCGGGGAGATTCATATATCATGATTTTATCTGTGAAAAGGATGTCATGTTTCTTTTTTATTCTCCTGAACAGATCAAAATCTTCTCCGGCTGCCATTTTTTCATGATATCCGTTCATCTCTTCAAAGATTACTTTTCTTATTATCTGACATTCTCCTCTTCCCATTCCAACGCCAATTTTATTCAGTAATTTAAAATAACCATTATAAAATCGGTGAAACCTTCTGTCACTTGGAATTTCCTCATCAGGAAATACCTGAACCATACACGTCATGGCTCCATATTTACTGTATATAAAATTTTTATTAACATAGGTAAAGAACTTTGTAACATCCGGGAATAAAATATCACCATTCACAAAAATAAGTATGTCACCGCTGGCGGATTTAGCCCCTTCATTCCTTCCCTGTGCGATATTTTGTTTATAACATTTATTATGAGAAATAACAATGTTTGCATTATTATTGGCTATCTCAAGTGTTTTATCTTTACTTCCGCCATCTGATATTATTATCTCAATGTCAAATAAATTCCTGAAACATTTGTCATTTAACTGACTTAGTAAACCCGGGAGTAATTTCTCTTCATTTAGTGTAGGTATTATAATACTGTATTTCAAACGATTTGCCTGATTAAAAGTTCTTTTTCTTTCTATTTTACTTCCGGTTTCATTTGAGGGAAAAAGATCACGTCTCTAATCGATGTTTGATTTGTAAATATCATAGTTAATCTGTCTATCCCCATTCCAATGCCAGCAGTTGGAGGAAGGCCATATTCAAGGGCTCGTATAAAATCTTCATCTATCTGATGTGCTTCTTCATCTCCTTCCTCACGTAACTGTGACTGCCCCATGAATCTTTGTTTCTGATCTATTGGATCATTCAGCTCTGAGAAAGCATTACATATTTCTCTTCCGGCAACATATCCTTCAAACCTTTCAACAACGCCTTCTTTTGATCTATGCTTTTTTGCAAGAGGTGATAGTTCAAAAGGATAATCGACAATAAAAGTCGGCTGGATTAATTCCGGTTGAACTGTAACCGAGAATAATTCATCTATCAGTTTTGCTCTACCCTCAGCTTTATTAATATCAACTCCGAATTTTTTAGCCGCTTCTTTAATTTCTATCAGTCGAAGCCGAAATAACATCAACTCCAGTCTTCTCCTTTATTGCCTCGACCATAGATACTCTCTTCCATGGTGGAGTAAAATTAATATTGATTCCTTCAAATTCAAATTCTGCTTTATCAAATATTTCCATACAAATAGTATATAACATCTGTTCAAAAAACTTCATCATCCATTCATAGTCTTTATAGGGGACATAAAGTTCCAGCATTGTAAATTCAGGGTTATGGGTCCTGTCCATGCCTTCATTCCTGAAATCTTTTGATATTTCATATACACCGTTAAACCCGCCGACTATAAGCCTTTTCAGGTAAAGTTCATCAGCAATCCTGAGATATAATTCAGTGTCTAATGTATTATGATGTGTAACAAACGGTCTTGCGGCTGCGCCTCCATATAAAGGTTGAAGTACAGGTGTTTCAACTTCAAGATATCCATTGCTGTCTAATATTCTTCTTATTGAAGATATTATACGGCTTCTCTTAATAAATGTATCTTTAATATCCGGATTAACTATAAGGTCCAAATATCTCTGGCGGTATCGGAGCTCAATATCCGAAAACTGGTCATGAATTGTCTTGTTCCCCTGTTCGTCGGTTGTTTCTTTTGCCACCGGGAGTGGACGCAGTGACTTTGAGAGAATATTAAGCTCTTTTACATGAACCGATATTTCACCAGTTTTAGTTCTAAATACATATCCGGCAATTCCAATAATATCTCCTATATCCATAAGTTTAAAGGCATCATACATTTCACCTATGTCATCTTTACGGATATATATTTGGATTTTCCCCAGATGATCCTGAATATGAGCAAATGAAGCCTTTCCCATCCTGCGGAGGGTCATTATTCTACCGGCGATCCTCACATTAAATTCTTCACCGTCTTTAAAATTATCTTTAACTGTTTTTGAATCTGAATCTATTTCAAACGAATATGGGAATGGTTCAATTCCTTTTTTCTTTAATTCATCAAGTTCTTCATATCTTCTTTTAATTAGGACATTAATATCTTCTATTGGGCTCTGATTTTCCAAAAAATCCTCCGGGGATAAAATAATTACAATCTTAAATATAAATAAAAAATAACTCCCCTTAATAAAAATGTCATTCTGAAAGAGTCGAAGTTGGGTTAAGATACATTTGGTTTCTCCATTCGATTATCTCCCACAGAATGACAATATTATTATTATTCTTCTTTTGGTTTTAAAACATGAGCTACAAACAGAAGCACACCTCCTATAATAAACTGTATCAAAACAGAAAGTCTTTCATAAGGATAATTTAGGTTCCAGAATTGACCAGTAAAAATCATCTGTATTCCTCTTCCTATCTCAATGCCGCCAATCAATAACAATATAAAATAAATGAATTTATTGTTTCTCATATCATTTAACTGTTTTGAAACTCGATTCTATTAAGATTACTGTTAATTATTGTTAAACTTTGCAAGCAAATCTTTTACTGCATCCTTGTGTACCATGAAATCTATAATTTTTAATTTAACATAATCTTCATCATAAAAATAATAACCTTTCGCATTACCGTTTCTTGAACCGGCTCCAGAATCTTTAATCAAAAACCATGTCCTACCGTTCCTGTTCTGATACCCGATTAAATGTATTCCATGGTCGTCGCCAGTTGTCCCGTTATTAAAACGGAACTCACGCGCATCATCATTTATATATTCGGAAGGTATATCAAACGAAGGAACTACTGCAGCATTATGCCACCCATCATAACCTGCTTCGGAAACATCTCCACCGATAGCCATGCCGATTCCACTCTTTATTGTCTTTTTAATTGTTTCCATAAAAACATTAAGAGGAACATTATAATATGATGAGTCATGCCACCAGTTATCAGACACATCATATTCAACCTGCTGATAGTATGGTTTTTCTTTCAATGACATTATATCAACATAATCATCAGTATTTATTTTAAGATATTCTTTTAAATATGAAACCGGAGTATATTTCTTCCCTTCATATGTAAATTCAACAGGTGGCTCACCCAAATAATGATTCAGGATTGATTTGATTGTACTTATACCAGTCTGAACATCCCACGCATTTGTTATTTTTAGGTTCTGAAGGTATAATGAAATTTCATTTATTAGTGCCTTATGATCATGAAACTTCTGTCCGTTTTTCTGACCTGAATACACTTCTTCAGGCATTATACCATATTGTTTCCAAATCCTTATAAGTGCGTTTGCTTCTGAACCTTCTCCTATTTCAGAATTCCCTCTTTCATTGATATATCTTTTTGCCTTCTCAAGATATTCGTTATACACAGTATACATTTCAGAAAGTTTTACCTTTTTATTATAAAGCCGGTAAACTTCTGATTCCATATAAGATGTTGTAGAAAAACACCAGCATGTCCCTGTCCTGGCTTGTGAAACAGGCGGGTTATGCCAGATACTTGTAAATTCATCTACCGATTTGGGTATATCCAAACCGTCAAAATCTAATTTATAAACTTTCTTTGTTCCCTTTGCTGGAGTGTAATCGTTAAGACCTTTCAATATTTCTTCATAGAATCCTTCTTTTGGTTCAGTGAATATCCCTTTGTTGGTGTTTTTGTCCTGTGCAACAGCACATTGAATAATACTGCCCAGTATCAGTGAAGCAGTAAGCAGGTAAAATTTCATAATCATCCTTACATTCTGATAATAAGTTAAGTTTATTATTGCAAATTAAATAGATTTTCTCCCTGAGGCAAAAAAAATAAACATATTGTCATAATGTTCGAAGCAAAGTGAAGAATCAATTGAATACTATAGCCCCGTTTACAACGGCATTTCAATTCCGAAAGTTGAGCCAATACCTTGTTTACTTTCAACCCAAACTCTGCCATGATGTTCTTCTACGATCTTCTTTACTGACCAAAGTCCAATTCCTGAACTTTTTTCCATTCCTGTGGGTTTTGCACTTAAAATAGCCCCTTTTTGGAACACAAACTTAAGATCCTCTGATGAAAGCCCAACACCATTGTCAGTAACATCTAACAATAGTGATTTGTTTTTTACATATGTCCGTATTTCCACAACTGTATCAGGCGGCCCATATTTGATGGCGTTGTTTACGAGATTTTCAATTACTTCCTGGATTTTTGCCTCATCTGCTTTTATATCCGGAAGTCCAATTGCTGATTTGTTGAGTAGTCTTATTTTTTTCGTTTTAGCATAAGAAGAATTATTAAGGCAAATTTCATCAATCAAAGGTTTTATATTAATATTTGTAATGTGCAGTGACGGTTCAGGTTTGCTGCGGGCAATTATTTGACACATATTCTGCGACAACTTAACGATGTTTTCTGAAGAGATCATTAATGATGACATTATTTCCTGCTGCTCAGTTGCATTCAGATCATATGAATTAAGCAGATCGATACATCCTCTTATAGCAGAAGCTGGATTTTTAATATCATGTATAGCCATAGCAAAAAGGTCTTCCTTTTGCGATTGTAGTTCTTCAAGCTGAATTTTGCTTTCCGAAAGTTTATGTTTCTGTTTTACCAGGTTAAAATTAGCTGTCTCAAGGTTAGTAATCTGAATTTCCAGGTCTTTAATTTTCTTTTGTAAATGGTTTATTTCCTCAATATGTGTTTGTATTTCTGACTTTATTCTTCTATATGCATATCTTATATCCGAAAGCTCTTCACGGAGAAGGTTATTATTTATGCCATCTTTATAACCATCTTTCTTTCTCTTAATCAAAAATATAATCAATATAAACTGGAGAATACAAATAACTGAAACAGATATAGTTACTATTTCCTTAATTGAAAGAAAACCTAATAAATTATTAGTATCAAATTTTGTGCTTTTATAATAAGCCTCTGAAATATCTTTTACTTCGAATTGTTGAATTAAAGAATTAGATTCCCATCCTGCATTTGTGAATGCCATGATTTTAACAATGTATGCTCCCTTGGGTAGTTTATCCAGAACAAGAAGATTTTCAGTAAAACCATTTGCAGGTTCCAGAATATTCCCGTTCAAATAAGCTTTATATCTCAAATTTCCGTTGTCCTCCCCGGGAGGATTAATTAAGAATGAAATTTTGTCTTCAGGATTAATAATTATTTTTTTCCAGGACAATTCCGGTAAATTATTTCCATTGACGATTATTGATTCAAGTTTTAAACTATTATCTTTTTGAGGGAAGGAATTACTACAGCAGGCAATGGCAACAGTAATAAGAAAAGTTAAGAATAGGCTGTTTTTCATTAATTAAACAATTATATAAGGTTTTTATATTCATTATCGGATAATTTTGGAAAAAGCTTAATTACCCTATTTCCTTCTAAAGTTTGCCAGCCTGAGACAAACCAGGTCCTGGATATTCTCTGCCAGTTTAACCGGGACATTAAAATTATTAGCAATAATTGCAAAAGCCACAGGTTCACTATCTCCAGTAAAAGCATAACCGCATAGACTGCGTACAGAGGTGAGGTAACCTGTTTTTGCTCTAACCTTGGTTTCAGCTCTTGTATTTTTCATTCTTGAACTTAAAGTGCCATCAACCCCTGCAATTGGAAGGGAATTAAAAAAAGGAATATAATGTTTGCTCTTAAACATATAACTGAGAAGTGAAATAAAGTGTCTGGGTGAAACTAAATTCAATCTTGATAATCCGCTTCCATCAACAATATTAAAAGCATCTGTATTTATTCCCATATCCCTGAAAATGTCCATCTCTGAATCAATTCCTTTTTCAGCTGATCCATAATGTTCCTCTTCTAACCCGATAGTTTTTAATATCTGTTCAGCATAGAAATTTTGGCTGTTTTTGTTTACAACTTTTACTATCTCACGTAATGGCACAGAATAGCTGGTAAAAATCAGTTCTGCTTTTTTGTAATCAAGAGGGACGGGTAAGTCTTTTACATCAACCGGAAAACCTGTAACTTTTATTCCCTTACTTTCTAAAACATCTTTTAACACCACCATTGCATATTGAGTTGGGTTATTAATGGTACAAAATGTTTTAACAGTATCGGAATTTTCCTTTATCGTTCCTGATACAGTAATAATATTTGTGCCTCTTTCCCTGTAAACATCAATATCAGTTGCGGAGTCATTAGCTACAACATTAACTTCATTTACAATAACAACATATTTAGTATTCGGACTAGTGGTTACAATTGCTTTCCTGTTCTTGTTATTAACAAAAACTGAAATATCAACACAATTATCGTTAAATGAAATTGCATCGGTCTGAGCTGAATACCAATAGCTTTCATCATCCCATTCCCAGCCTTCCCCCAATCCTTTGTCATCAAACTCATTGTCGTCCCCCACTATATTGCCATCAATTTCATCTATACCAAGATTCAGAAGTGAGTCAGCCCAGAGGTTATATGTCCTGAATATGTCACCTCCGTAAAATCTTCCTGATATTGTGGGGTCTCCATGACCCTGTACGATGATATCGCCTTTAAGGATGGAGCCATCTATAGTACCTTTTTTATAAATATTGGTGGTAAACCTGTATTCAGGTCCTAATAAGATCAATGCAGCTGATGTTGTGAAAAGCTTAAGACAAGAAGCGGGCATCAAAAGTTTATCTTCATTTCTCCTATAAAAATATTCTCCTGTTTCAAGTGATTGGATCAATACACCCCAGCTTGCATTAGTAAAACTCGGATCATTAAATATATCATCCATCTGGTTCCAGAACTCAGGAAGAGTAGACAAAGAATACTTAGGAAGAGATTCTCTTAAAGTATCTTTTCTTTCCTGGGGGAAGACCGCAAGAAATCCAACAAGAATTAATACCAATGTTAGTTTTCTATTTACCATATTTCTGAATCACTCCGTCAATTTCCATTTTATCCATTTTTCTGTAGGCGCCGACCGGAATATCAGCATATATTCCAGCAAAGCTCATTCTGTTTAATGTTTTTACAGTATATCCCAATGCACTAAACATATTTTTTACAAAATGATTTCTTCCTTCAACGGTCAGTAACAACAACAATAGAAAAATTATTCCCTTGCTTAGGGAATGTCAAGCTTAGTAAATTTTCTCTGTTTTCCTTCCAGAAGTATCACCCTTAAGCAATTTCAGTCTGTCCTCTTCACTTAATTCTTTATCCAGCACAACTTGTATTCCCGAGGAATTTTATTCCGCGGGATGGGTAACAAAATTAGAAAACTCTCCGTCATTAGTTAATATCAATACGCCGGTTGTATTATAATCAACCTTCCGACAGGGAATATACTTTATGATTAGTATCAATAAGGTCAATTACTGTTTGTCCGTCTTTTTTCATCAGCAGTTGAAGTAATAATACCTTTCGGTTTATTAAAAGAAATACACATGACGTTTAGGAGCGATTTTTTCTCCATCTAATTGAGCTATTAAGATCCTTTTCCGGGTCAACTCTGAAAGCAAATCCATTATAATTTTATTATTAACCTCTACTCTGCCTTCAGAATAAATTCTTCTATTTTCTTCTGGAACCCGCACCGCAATCAGCGAGATATTTATTCAAAGCATTCTCACTTCCATTATCTCCGTTCGTTTTCAATTTCGTTCTTTTCGAACTTGTTCTTCAATAGCATTCATCATAATTCTTTTGTCTTTGTTCAAGGAAATCTTCATCTTTCATTATTTCTTCAATCTCACGGGGTTTCGGCAAATCGCTAATTTTATGAATCCGAAATATTTAAGAAATTCATTCAGTAGTTGCATAAAGTAAAGGTCTTCCAATAGTTTCAGCGCGTCCTGATATCGTAATTAGATTTTTCTCAAGAAGAGTAGTAAGAATATAATCAGAATTTACACCCCTGATAACTTCTAGCTCCGGTTTAGTAACTGGTTGCTTATATGCTATAATAGCTAGAGTTTCAAGGGCAGCCTGGCTTAACCTTCTTTTTCTTTTTTCTGTAGAAAGGTAACCTATATATTTTGAATTCTCAGGTTTTGTAGAAAACATGAATCCATGTGCTATCTTCTGAATCTGGAATGAAATTCCATGTTCATCATAACCCGTATTATTTCATCAACCATCTGGTCAACTTCATCATTTGAAATCTGGATGTCCTCACCGTCAATTCCTTTAATTGCTTTCACAATATCAGATGCATTTATCGGTTCATCAGAAGAAAATATTAAACGCTTCAATAACAGAACTATAAATCTTATCCATCTAATCCCTTCATAAGTACAAAATCATTAAAATCCGGAGATTCTTTAATCAATACTCTGCTCATTTTTGTCAATTCAAGCAGAGCAACAAATGTAATAACTATTCTGATTTTTTCCCTCATATTTTCAACAAGACTCATAAAAAATGTACTTCTTTTTCTTCATCCAATCTGTTTAATATATACTGAATCTGTTCATCAATTGTAATATTTATTTTATTTATTTGATGAACTACAACAGGTTTTATTCCTTCGATAGCTCTTTTAAATGCTTTTGCCAGATCAAAAATAGTAACATTTTTCAATAAAATATCATATTCCGGAGGAGATTCTTTCTCATCCAGTGAATAATTACCCCTGAAACTTACCTTACGCTGATTTGATTCAAAGAAGGATAATTCTTCGCTCATTTCCTTGTATTTTTTATACTCTAAGAGAGCAGCTATAAGATCAGCCCTTGGATCAATCTCTTCCCCTTTCTCATCTATTTCCCTCGGCAGCAGCATCCTTACTTTTATATGCATCAGTGTTGATGCCATAAGGATAAAATCGCCTGCCATCTCCAGATCAAGCATTTTTATTACATTTACATATTCAAGGAACTCCTTAGTAATCTTTGAAATAGGAATATCATAAATATCCAGCTCATCTCTTTTAATAAAAAAGAGGAGCAAATCAAGAGGTCCTTCGAACTTATCGAGTTTAATCTTATACAATGTTTATCCGAGTTTCATTTTTTCGCGTACTTCCTTCATCGTAGCCGTTGCTATTACTTTAGCTTTTTTTTCACCATCAGCTAAAATGTCTTTTACAATACACAATATTATTTTCAAAGTATTTTCTTTTTTCAATTATCGGTTCAAGGAAACTTGATATCTTTGATGCACAGTTCATCTTACAGTCAAAACATCCCAGGGCTCCTGACCGGCAGCCTGCTTCAATTTCAGTAATTTCATCAGGATTAAATTTCTTATGATATGAAAAGACAAGACAAATCTCAGGATGCCCCGGATCCCCTTTTCTAATCTTCTGTGGATCGGTTACTGCTTTTTTAAGTTTGGCTTTTACAACTTCAGGTTCATCTGACAATAAGAATAGTGTTCCCTAATGACTTGCTCATTTTAGCGTCACCGTCAAGTCCTGGCAGTCTTGCGAACTTTGTGAGTTTTGGTTCAGGTTCAGGGAAATACATTACCCCATTGATTGTTAAACTTCCTGGCAATTTCTCTTGAGATTTCAATATGAGGAACCTGATCTTCACCAACCGGGACAAAATTACCTTTGTACAGTAGAATATCGGCTGTCTGAAGAACCGGATACCCCAGATGCCCATAAATTATATGTTCGATATTTAAATCTCTTACCTGGTCTTTAACAGTAGGATTTCTTTCAAGTCTATTTACTGTAATCAGCATAGAAAGAATCAGGTGAAGTTCAGTGTGCTCTTTAATTTGAGATTGTCTGAACATAGGGCTTTTTTCAGGATTTATTCCAGCGGCCAGCCAGTCAATCAGCATATCTATTGAATTCTGATAAATATCAGAAGTATCAAGACCGGTTGTAAGTACATGATAATCTGCAATAAGATGATAATTATCAAATTCATTCTGTAAATTAACCCAATTCTCAAGAGCTCCGACATAATGTCCAATATGGAGCTTTCCTGTGGGCCGCATCCCGCTTAATATTCTCTTTTTAGCCATCAATTATTCTTTTTTTATTTAATAAGTAAAAATAACAATAATGGAGATAATATTTCCATATTTTATTTCCCTCCTAGAATGTTACTCCGTATTATGTTGTCATTCCTGCAAAGTGACCGTCATTCCCGCGCGAAGGCGGGAATCCATCCTTATGATTTTCTTCTCAAGAATCTCATTTATTATTCAACCAACAAAGATTGAATGTTACGATTGATTTTTATATGTTTAATCAGCGCGGTTTATTATTAACTGAGGTGATACCATGGGTACATATTAAAATTCATTTCAACTAAATTCTTATTTCTCACCATTGTAATTACCGGATTATCAATCCCCTCTGTATTTGGGCAGATGCACAATTTTCCCTTTCATGCAATAACCAGTACTGATTATCATACAGATATTATAAGAGCTCCAAATAATGATTTATTATATTTTTGGACTGGTGATTACTATATATATCAATCAAGAAGCACAAATAATGGTCTAACCTGGTCTGATTCAGTTAAAATTACTAATTACTACAATGTCCAGGTTTCATTAAGTGCTCTTACCTCTTCTTCCGGCAGGATTATTGTTTTTTATCTTGGCAATTTTTTTATATACTCAGATGATAATGGAATCACCTGGAATCATTTCCTCTCCCCACCGGATTCTTATATTTATGATATAGCTGGAGGATGTCTTTCTCAGTCTTCAACCGGCAAACTGTTTTATGTTTTTAGTAAAATCTATGCTGATACTTTAATAAAAGATATTTTCTATATAACAAGCACTGATAATGGTGCTCATTGGACATCAGCAAGATTATTCGCAGCAGGTCCTGTATACGGAAGTATTACACCAATATCTGACAATAAATTAATGATGGTGTACCAGAATCAGGGATTATTTTATTCTTTAAGCTCTGATGACGGTAATACCTGGGGTCTGCCCGTAGCAATTGATTCAAATAATATTTCTGTAAATACACCAAAAATCATTAAGGATCCGTCAGGTAAATTGTGGCTGTTTTATCAAAAGTATTTGCCGACTGCATTCCAGGGTATTTCACAACAGGATATTGTGTACCGGACAAGTGATGACAATGGTACCACATGGAATACTGAAAATAATTTTACACGTTTCAAGGGTGATGATGGAAATTACAATATCAGTCTGAGTGGAAATAATCCTTTAGTTTCATTTGCTTCAAACCGCGGGGACAGTCTCAATAGTAATTACTGGTATGGGACTGCAGGAGTAACCCGGGATAATAATGCCCCACCTTATTTATATAAATCCACAATTTCCAATGATATATCCTCCGGTCATCAGCAATATGTAGTTAATGCATATGTCGATTGTTTTAATAATATTTCTTCCGCTGCATTGCAATGGAAAATAAATGAGATTACCCAAACACCCATCACGATGTATGACGATGGGACACATGGTGATTCAATATCGAATGATAAAATTTATACTTGTTTCGTCCCAGGAATAAATACTGGTGATGTACTGCTTACATCAATAACCCTGACCGATCAATTTCTGAATTCAGGCACCTACATTGGTGCCCGGACAAGTAAACAAATTAGTACTGCTTATGATTCTGCCTTCATTGATGTCAACAGATTTAAATTACCCATAAATAATATCGGTATTTTAGGCGATCAACTTTTTGCCGGTCAAACATTACCCGGGGGCAAATATGATGATAACATAGTTTTATTCAGCGCCGGATTTTTTATGTCAGGAATATCTAATGGATTTCAATGGGCAAATGGTGACCTGTCTGCCGCAAGAGTTGAAGATTATTTACCCGGTAAAGTTGGTGCTATCCCGGAGGATCCTAAGAATATAGTTTATGTTGTCAGAACAAGCGACCCTCAGTTCGGGCAAACATGGCAGGACTGGAAATATGCGGTATCTCAGGGTGCTGATTTCTACGATGGCGACCACGATGGCGTTTATAATCCGGTTGACAAAAATGGTAATGGTAAATGGGATCCTGATGAAGACAGACCTGATTTGCTTGGAAATATAACAGCCTGGTGTGTTTATAATGATGGTCTTCCTGCTTTTAAAAGGACTTTTCAGGATGTCAATCCCCAGGGTATTGAAATTCAACAAACTGTTTTTGCACAAAAAGATTCTGCTGATCTGAATAATGTAATATTCGTACGGTATAGATTAATAAATAGAGGGACTGTAGCAGATATATTGGATTCAGTTTATTTCGGAACTGCAGCAGATATCGATATCGGAAATAATGGGTCAAATGATCTTGTAGGATGTGATACTTTATTAAATAGCGGATATATTTTCCACAAATTAGGAGCTGGAGATTTAAAATTTGGTACAAATCCTCCGGCTGAATTCATTACTCAGCTTCAGGGTCCTTTGTCCTATATACCTGGAATTACTTTCACAGATGTTAATGCAAATGGTAAATACGATCCCGGAATTGATACTCCTATAGATACAGCTTACAATCTTCGTGGGCCATTGCTTGGTAAAGAAATATATCCGGGAGCCAAAAATCTGCCTGTGACTTCATCATTTCAATTTTATGGAGGCATAGAACCAGGTAATAGATACCAGGCGAATTATTATTTAAATGGGAAAGATTTCACCGGGCAATTTATTAATCCATGTAACTGGGCGCAGGGGCAGGTTTTTGGGGGTTATGATTGTAAGAATATTAATCCGGCATTTATGTATTCCGGAGATCCGGTAACCCAGACTGGTTGGTTAAATAGTATACCTAAAGATCAAAAAATTCTTGTCTCCTCAGGACCATTTAAATTAGTGAAGAATGTACCTATTGAATTAATTATAGGTCACCTGGTCGGCAGAGGAAGTGACTATTTAAATTCCATTACTGTTGGCAAGGGTTATGCAGCTAATACAATAAAATATTATGCTTCCAACTTCCCGAATTCTATAATTACCGGTGTAAGGGAATTACCCAACTCAGTTACTAATTACAGACTTGATCAGAATTATCCTAATCCATTTAACCCGTCAACTAAAATAAGATTCTCAGTTAATACAAATTCATGGGTTACGATAAAGATTATTAATATACTAGGTAAAGAGATAGCGGTAATAGTGAATGAACAGAAACATCCGGGTGAGTATACAATTGATTTTAATGCCGGCAAGTATAACCTGGCATCAGGTGTATACTTTTACAAAATAACAGCCGGGAGTTTTACATCAGTTAAAAAGATGATGCTGCTAAAGTGACCATAGCCCAGGCATTTAGAGCCGCCCATTTATCATTCCTTAAATATTGTCATCCCTGCGAAAGCAGGGATCCCCTTAATCCATGTCTAACTTAAATTCGTTTTCTGGAGTTTCGGGGACCATTCCCCGACACCATTATATTTAGCGATACTCTAATTATTGAATCTTGTTAATTCTAATGCTATTTTAATATGTCAGGTTTTACAAAATAATAAAGGGCTTAATATGAAAAATATATTCGTTAGTTTATTGTTTTTACTCAGCCTCAATTTATTCGCTCAGGATAATGAACCCGCCAAAATGTTTTCAACAATAAAACTCGGTGCGCTTGCAGGAGTTAATTTCTCATCACTTTCAGGTGGATCATTTGTACTGGAAGGCAGAACAAATCTTACTTCAGATCTAAACCTTACTCTTTCTTTCGGCTATTCTACAATCAATAAAAAAGAAGGATATAATGTTAAGACAAACACATTCATTACTTTTGATAACTTTAACCAGTATGCAACTGAATCTTACAATGTTGATGAGTTAAATTATGATGTGTTTCCTATTTCGCTTGGGTTAGAATATTATTTTCAACATAGTGTTTTTTCACCCTATGTTCTTGTAGAAGCCGGGTATAATTTTTACAGTTTTCATCAAACACAATCTGGGGGAGCCATTGGTGCTGATGGTTTTTTTGCAGCGTTCAATCAATTACCCGAGACTTATCAGGGAACTCCTCCATTGATATCTAAAGATAATTCCTATCGAATTGCCGTTGGTGCTGGTACAACATATAAATTGAGCCGCTTTATTAATCTTGACGTCAGATATTTATATCAGTACAATAAATCAATAGTAAACACGAATCAGATATTAGTAGGTATTAACTTTTAGGATAAATAAGGTAGTGTTGTTTTTAATTTAAGACAAATAAAGGTAAGGTTTCCAGGTTTCGTCGAGTTTCCCCACGACTGTCTTAATAAACATAATATGGCTTGGTTTGAAAGGTTTGTAAATCAAATGCATGTGTGACTCTTCAAGAGTTCTGTCCCCTTTCCTGTTGTTGCATACCGTGCAAGCAGTCACTAAATTTTCCCACGAGTCTACCCCACCCTTAGATTTTGGAACAACGTGGTCAATAGTAAGGGGCAGATCACTTCTGCCGCAATATGCACATTTGTAAGCATCCCGGCGAAGAATGTTTTTTCGGGTAAGTACAACTTTTTTATAAGGGATTGAAACAAAATAGCTTAAACGGATAACGCTTGGCCATGGAAATGCCCTACTGACAGTTCTGATTTCTTTTCTTTTATCATCCTGAATTAATTCCGCCTTCCCCAGAATAATTAACACCATTGCTTTTTTAATATTGCATACAGTCAATGGTTCATAACTCTGATTTAAGATCAGAACCTTAGCATTAAGCTTACCGTTTGTATGTTTAGAGAGTTCGAAGACGTATTCCTTTAGTCTGTATCATTTATAATTTAATAAAAATAGTAAATATATTGTAAAATGTAAATATCCCCTTCCATCTATACCCACCTAATTAACTGCCAATTTTGCACGCTTCCCGGCATCCCGAAATATGGTAATTGTACATCCGGTGGCTGATTATCATCCACCCAGTGGTTGATTATCATCCATTGGGATTTAAGTAAAAGCTTTTCATTGCTTGTCCCATTTCACTATTTTTGTTTATTGAATAAATCCTATTGTAATATTATTATGAAAGAATTGGTCATTATGTTATTTTCAAGTATCACTTTTGTATCATGTGCAACGGTGGTTAACCAGAATCAGGATTGCATGTGCACAATGGTTTTTGTCAGTGTTGCTGTAACTGTAGTTGATCAAAACAACAGAAGTGTTGATTCACTTAATGTAATTGTGAAAAACAAACTTACTGGAAAGGTTTATGATTTTGGCAGTGCAGTAAATTATGATGGTAGGGGTTATTTGGTTATGACTGACGGTTATACAAAGGAATTCAGCACTGTACCACAATCAGCTATTTTTACCGGGAAGAAGGGAAATTCTGAAGTAACCGGAGAATTCCAGATAGTAACTGATGACTGCAAATGTCATGTTAATAAAGCTTCCGGTCCGGACACTTTGAGGATGACTTTATAAATGAGTTCAATCTAAATAGCTCGAAATTTTGAATTACGTACACCATATTCCCGGATAATCATCCAGTTCGTGGATGATAATCATCCACCGCGTGGTTGATAATCATCCATCATTTCCTTATAATTGCAATATGATAAATAGAAAAATAACACCAAATGTGCTTTCAGCCTTGACGGATACGCCAGTTGTTGTTCTTCACGGAGCGCGGCAGACAGGGAAAAGTACATTAATCAAAGAGCTAATCAGGCAAAAGTATTCGGCGGAATATGTAACAATGGATGATTCATCAATATTATCCGCAGCTTCGAATAATCCCAGAGGATTCCTGGAAGCCTTTGATAAAAATATAGCAATTGATGAAGTTCAGCGTGCTCCTGAACTATTCCTTGAAATTAAAAGGATAGTTGATGAGAACCGGAAACCCGGGAGATTTATTCTTACCGGCTCCGCCAATGTATTATTGATTCCTCAAATCTCTGAATCACTTGCCGGCAGAGTTGAGATACTGAATTTATTTCCCTTCTCGCAGAATGAATTAAGCGGCAGCAACTTTAATATTTTAGATATCCTGTTTGAAGATAAATTAAAAGTTCCGGCTGAAAACAAATCATCCGATTCTTTAATTAAGAGAATTGTTAAAGGTGGTTATCCTGAAGTAAATAACCGTTTGAGTATTGAAAGAAGAAATGCCTGGTTCAATTCTTACATGACATCTATCCTTCAAAGAGACATAAGAGATATTTCGAATATTGAAGGTATTACACAATTACCAAGATTGCTTAATATTATTGCTTCCAGAGCAGGTTCGTTGTTAAACTTCGCCGAATTTGCGCGTTTAGTTGCAATTCCTCAGACTACTTTGAAAAGATATTTCACAATGTTGAATTCAATATTCATGATTTACTACCTCCAGCCATATTCAGGAAACTTTTCCAGGAGATTAATTAAAACCCCCAAAATATATCTTTATGACACGGGTTTGTTGACATATCTTATTTCAGCAGATGAGAAAAGACTTCGACAGGATCCCTCTTTGTCCGGATCAGTAATTGAGAATTTTGTTTTAATGGAACTGCTAAAACAGATATCATGGAGTAATAAATCATTAAAAATATACTTTTACAGAACAACATCCGGTAATGAAGTTGATTTTGTAATTGAAAGAAGTGATGGGTCCATTATAGGAATAGAAGTCAAAGCGACTTATTCACCAAGAGTAGAAATGTTTAGTGGCTTAAAAATTCTGGAATCAGAGTATAAGACAAAGTTTAAGAACGGATATTTGTTTTATAACGGGGATAAGGTAATCCCCTTTGCTAAAAACATGACTGCCCTGCCGATAAGTACACTCTGGATGTGACAGGTAATTGCGAGATTTATTATTCTCTTGTAAAAATTATCCGTCTACCAAGAGCAGCTTCAATCTTGGATATTGTTTTTAGATTAAGGATGTTTTTTCCAATAACCATGTGCTAATATCGGATTTCTCTTTACCTAACAGTTTCACCAATTCATATTTGGTTATTTCATGTTTTTAAGCGCAGTACTAACCTGGAAAGCAATATCAAAAGTATGCTCGACAAAATACTCTATGTTTTTTGGAGTCGAAGCCAGAAACTCATCAACTATTTCTTTTTTACTTATTCCTTTGGTCATAATGATAATTCTCCGTTAAAGTATTTTTGGGAAGGATATGCTATTCCGGTTACAAATAAATCGCAAGCTAAAATTACTATTGCTATATTTCTAATAATTCCAGATGATAACCAGACTGATAATACGGAAATAGGTATTACATAAATTGGAGACACACTGAGATAAAAAGGCAATCGCTCGAAAAGATTTCTATTCTTAAAATCAATATCTCTCTTAATATTATTGGTTTTTGTTAAAATGCGTTCAACGATGTGGTTTATTAAATCTACCCTATCAATTACGCACTTCCCATTAGCATCTTTTTCTTTGGGATAAAAAGCATAATGTTCACATCTCTGAACAAAATATTGCTCTTGTTCCTTAGATTTCCAATAAGGAACTCGGTTTGATTCGCTGAGTGCCTCCCCTCCCGAATAACTTGCCCAAAAAATATTTAATTCCTCGGTGTTTATTTGTTCTAATAAACTTCTTAACTCTGAATCGTCTGTAACAATAAGACAGTTTTTAATGGAACGTGAAACGTATTTTGCTATTTTCTTTTTATTATCCATTATAATTAGATATTTATTAATAGAAAAAATAAAGCATATTTACTTAAAATTAAACGACTGATGCCGCGACATTTTATACATAATGTTAAATAAAATAATTGTGAAAGGAAAGAAAAAACAAGCAATAATTCCTCATTCCTTTACGGAAGACTTCCGGAGTATGTATGGAACTAGTATGACTCTTGCGATATCAGGATTACTAAAGGGTTTTTTCAGGGTTCTCTCAGGGTGGATTTCATATTAACAATTGTTGGTAATGATTCAATAATGAGATGCCACCCCTGGCTTAATGAGGCTGGGTGAATATTCTGAATTTATCATCGGAGTAATAAATTCATATTTGAAATTTCTGTAATTTCAAATGATTTTATAGATTCCCGCCTTCGCGGGAATGACAATTGTAGGTATTCACACAGGCTCTAATGGTCTAAAAAAAAAGTACCCCTCTATTCAATATACATCCGATTTTAGGTTTTTGATCATTTTTATTTTTATACTTGACATTTAAACTAACATTATTTAAAGTTGCCGGGATGTATAAATGAAGTTATAATTGTTCTAATAAACCTTTACTTTCCAACTTGCTCTCAGGTTGCTCTCATCTCTAGGTTTCAAGTTGCTCCTGTTGTCGTTGAAGTCTGTTAGGAAAAGTAAGGGGGCTTTGTGAATTTCGGTTTTAACTTTTTAGTAATCCATCCTAATTTAATTGAATCCAGTAACACTTCAGTAACACCTTTTCAACGGCATTTTAACAGCTTTACACTTACAAAGGAGGCTTAAACTTCTCTATTTAGAGTCGTATACTTCTATTTAGGTGTTTAGTAATTAGAGGATGGATTCCCGCTTTCGCGGGAATGACAATTAAAATCAACAGATTATATCAGGATTTTTTGTAAATGATGGCTACACAGGTTACATAGTCACGGGAATGACTCATTGATATCTTCAGGTCTTTATCATCCGAAAGGAATGTATTAAGCGTCCCGGATAGTTTTACATAGGGCATGCCTGTCGGCTCATTGAAGACTTCAATGTTCTGCCAGCTGAATTCATTATTCCATCCGGTAGACAGTGCCTTGGCTACAGCTTCTTTTGCGGAAAACCTTGCCGCATAATGCTGATATTTGTTTGCTTTGCTTTCGCAATATTCAATTTCCTTTGGAGTAAATATCTTCTCAAGAAAATGATCGCCGTATTTTTCAATACTGTCCTTTATTCTCGATATTTCAATTATGTCTATTCCTATTCCTATTACCATTTTAATATCCTTCCGCTGAGCCGTATCCTCTTGGATCGCTAGCACCGTAAATATAGTTTTTACCAACCATTATACACTCAGACCTTCCTAAAGTTCTTAATTCACCAAACTTATATCCCATCTTTGTTAGATTATACTTAACATCTTTACTTAAACCAAATTCTTCACTGTATATTTCATCAGGATACCACTGATGATGTATCCTGGGAGCATTTACCGCTTCCTGAATATTCATATCAAAATCAATACAGTTCAATAATACCTGCAGAACCACCGTAATAATTGTCGATCCTCCCGGCGATCCGGCAATGATCCATGGCTTATGATCCTTCAAAACAATTACCGGTGTCATTGAACTCAGCATCCTTTTCCCGGGCTGAATTGAATTCGCTTCGCTTCCAAGTAGTCCAAATTGATTAGGCACTCCCGGTTTCGAGCTGAAGTCATCCATTTCATTATTCAGCAGGAACCCTGCGCCTTCAACCACAATTTTATTCCCAAATGAAGAATTCAATGTTGTTGTTGTACTAACAGCATTTCCGGATTTATCATAAACTGAATAATGCGTAGTCTGGCTCGCTCTCATGGAAATTCTTATACGTTCTGGATTTAATTTCAGCGGAGGGAATAACGTTATCACTAATAATATCAAATATTGATTTAGCATATTTCTTCGACATCAACTGCTTCACCGGCACTTTCACAAAGTCAGCGTCACCAAGATATTCCGTCCTGTCGGCGTAAGCAAACTTCATAGTTTCAACAAGCTTATGAATATAAGAGCTGCTCCCCCAATCATCTTTCTTAAATTTATAATTCTCAAGAACATTAAGCATTTCAATTAAAGCTATACCTCCGGAACTCGGAGGCGGCATTGAAACAATTTCATATCCCCGGTACTTTCCTTTTACCGGCTCCCGTTCTAAAGGTTTATATTCATCAAGATCCTTTTGAGTAATATACCCGCCGTCCAACTCTATCTGCTTAATTATAAGCCGGGCAGTTTCTCCCTTATAAAATCCATCCTTCCCGTTATCTCTGATCAGTCGCAGAGTCTTTGCCAGATCGGGCTGCCTCATCAGTTCGCCTTCACCGTATAATTCCTTACCATCCTTGAAAAACACTTTCCTGGAGGATGGATATTTATAAAAGTTCTCTTTCTCATTAATAAATGTTTCCGCTACCCGGTGCTCAAGAATAAATCCATTCTCAGCAAGATCAATTGCCGGCTGAATTACATCCTTAAGTTTCATAGTTCCGTATTTATCAAGAGCATAAATCAAACCCGCCACACTTCCGGGCACGCCTGTAGACGTAACCCCTTCACTGCTTAGTGTGGAATCATAATTCCCTTTCTTGTTAAGATACATATCGCGGAATGCTTTTAGAGGAGCGGTTTCTCTGAAATCAATTGTAGTATTTTTCCCGTCTTTAAGATGAATAACCATGAATCCCCCGCCCCCGATATTACCTGCTGAATGATAAGTTACAGCAAGTGCAAACCCGACAGCTACAGCGGCATCAACTGCGTTTCCCCCTTTTTTCAGTATCTCCGCCCCAACCAAGGAGGAGATTTTACTTGAGGAAACAACCATCCCGTTTTTACCCCTTACCGGATCAGGCGCGCTGCCAAGGATAATGCCTGTCAGTAATATCCAGACAATAAAATACTTAGAACAATTTAATATGAGCATCTATATTTATTCCTTCTTTCTTTAACTGCTCAAGAAGGATTTTAGTCAATTCATTCAACCTGCCTACCGACTGAGTAAGGTTTTCGTAGAGGTCCTTGTCATACATTATCTTTCCGATATTATTCTGCTTGTTCTTTATCTCAGATGCAAATTCATTTGCTGCTGCCATGAGAGTATCGGTCTTCTGTAAAAGTATATGCAATTCAGCAAGTGAGGACTTAATCCCATCCTTATTTGATTGAATAAATTCATTTGCCTCATGCGTAAGCTGTGCCCCGTTTGTAGTAAGCTTCTTAAGACTCTCTCTGTTCTCATCCATAATAACTATTAGTTTATTGGAAATCTCATTGAGATTAGCGGCAGACTGCTTAATATTTTTAGTGAGTTCGTCATCAGTTAAATATTTGTTAAGAGAGCTTAATGTAATCCTCATATCTTTTAAAGAAGCTACTATATCCCCCTGAACAGAGCCAAGCATTGACATCACAGATGGAATATCCGAATAAAATATTCCATCATGCACTATGTTATAATCAAAAGGCTCTTTAGTTTTACCAGGGAAAACCCCGACTTTCTTTCCTCCCATCAGATCAAGCATAGATATGGAAAACTGCGCATCTTTTCTTAGTTCAACATCTTTGGTAAGGGTTAATTTAACTAAGACATAATCGTCCTTGATCTGCATATCTTTAACAAATCCCTTGCGCAAACCATTAACTGTTACATTATCTCCAATCTCAAGACCGGTTACGGTGTCAAATTTAACCAATACGTATTTTTCATTGGAAGTAATGCTGAAGTTTTTAGCCCATCCTAATATCCATAAGAATATTACTATTGCAACTATAACAGTTACCCCGACTCTTATTTCAGTTTTCCTTTGATCCTTCATCTTCAATCTTCTTTAATACAAGTTTTATGTTATTTAATTCAGTTTTACTGATAATGCTATCCCTGCTGTATTTATCAAGCGAATCAGTCAGCGGGTCAAACATCTTATCAGTAAAATTATGCATACTGAACATCTTATCACTAAAGAATTCAGAAAGAACAGCCTTCAGTGAATCCTTTTCAGGTGATTCTTTTATGATACTAATTTTTTTATCCGCCGCTTTGCTGGCAAATTTCGTGATGTAACTCTTCCCCGGTTTTAATATCAATGTATCAAATTTGGTTTGCACCAGATAAGCAATTACCCCGACAACAATTGTCAGGATAAAAATACTTTTTATGAAGCAGCCTTTTTTCATTCTGTTTTTATTTTATCTATCTGAACTTTTTTAATTCTTTTATTCAGAACTTCATTAACAGTGAACCGGTAACTCCCATCGTTGAATGAGTATCCCTCTTTTGGTATCTGACCCGCATGATTCAACATCATGCCGGCAAGTGTTTCATAGTTATCACTTTCCTTAAAAGATGTATTCAGTAATTCATTTAATTCAGCAATCGTTAATTTGCCAAGCACAATATATGAATTATCCCCCAATTTTGAGACAGGATTTTCCTCTTTATCATATTCGTCCCTAATTTCTCCCAGTATCTCTTCTATTATATCTTCAAGAGTTATCACTCCTGCTGTGCCGCCATATTCATCTACCACAATTGCGAGATGCTTTTTCTTTTCCTGGAATTCAAGCATCAGGCTTGAGATTAGTTTTGATCCCGGAATAAACAACGCCCTGTGAGCCATCTTTGTTAATGAAAAAGTCTTCCGTTTTTCCTCACTTCTTATGAATGGCAGAATATCCTTTGCGTAAATGATACCAATTATTTCATCAAGGTCTTCGCGGTATAGAGGTATCCGGCTGTAGCCTGTTTTTGTGATAATTTCAAGTAGTTCATTGAATGTTGCATCCACAGATATAGCTGTCATATCAACACGGGGAGTCATAACTTCATGCACGGCTACTGATCTGAAGTTTACTATGCTATGAATTAATCCGTGTTCTTCTTCAATTATAGTTCCGCGTTCATGACCAAGTTTAGCTAGCTCCGCAATTTCCTCCGGTCTTATGGCTCCCTTTAATTTGTCCATTTTCAATCGGCTCACACCGGATTTTATTGTCTCTGTCAGTAACTCGGCTACAGGGAAAAGTAAAACATTAATCCAATATAACGGGAATGGCTACAATCTTAGAAAATTTATTAGGATATTTTGCTGCCCACATTTTAGGAAGCAGTTCTCCTGCGAAAAGTATAAGGAGAGTGAGTAAAATAATCTCGATTGTTAAAGCGGCATTCTGTGAAAATCCTGTATTGTGCGCATAGTCCAATGCAAGTGTAACCGCAATAATAGATGCTGCCACATTTACAAATGTATTCCCTATTAGAATAGAAACCAATAATCTCCCCGGAGAATCCAAAAGACGCTTCAGGTATCTTCTAATCAGTGGATTCTTTTCAAAAGTGCTCTGTAGTTTTTTTTTATCTAATGAAAAAAGTGCAACTTCAGACCCTGAGAAGAATGCTGAAAGAACCAACAGGAACAACAGAAACCCGAATTTATACTGCCAATCTATATTCAAATATTTTAATCAGTCTCCTGATGTTGCACATTACATTTTAGAAAGGAAGATCTTCATTTTCATCTACCTGGATATCCGGCTCACTCATACTGCCGGAAGGAGCGTCTTCACGGATATTTCCACCGCCGCCGCTACCGCCGGGTGCATTTACTCCTGACTCGAGTGGTATTATATTTTCAGCTATCACATCTACACTATATCTTTTTACGCCGTCTTTATCCGTGTAATCTCTTTTCTGTATTCTTCCTTCAATATAAAACTTCTTACCCTTTTTTAGGTTGTTCTTGAAGTAATCCGAAAGGCTCCAGGCAACTATGTTATGCCAGGTGGTCTCGTTTACCCAGTTACCATCTTTCCCCTTATAACCGTGTGTAGTTGCAAGTGTGAATGATGTTACCGACATGTTAGTTGTAGTAAACCTCGTCTCGGCATCCTTCCCAAGATTGCCGATCAACATGATTTTGTTTAATGAAAATGCCATAATAACTCCCGCAAATAGTTATTTAATTGTTACTGTCCAGACGTCTTTATACTCCTGGAATTGTTTAATGTTATCTCTCTCCTTATCTGCTTCCATTTTTGTGGAATAAGGAGGGGTTATTTGTACTATAAAGAGATTCTTTTCGTTACTGAATTTAATTGTCATATCAAGGTTCAATTTCTTCTTAGCAGCTACTGTAAATGCATCAGCTTTTTCCTGTGTGCTGAATGCCCCCATTTGTACAGTATATTTGGTTTCCAGAACTACAGCATTTGTTAATCCATCAGTTGGAGTCATCACTTTTTTGACAGAATCAACAGGAACCTGGTCAAAAACATATGTACTATCCTTCTGGGTTTTTTCATCTTTCGTCACTTCTTTTGAAGAACATGAAGAAAGTAATAAAATTACAACTAAGGGAAATATTAATCCGGCAAGTTTTTTCATTTTAGTATACTGTTTTGTTTTTATGAATATAAATATAAAATTATTAACATTTAAATACACTTAAATTTTAACTTTAATGCAATTCCCGATATTTAGCCCAGTCCTTTAGAGGCCGGGGGTAAACGGAATTTGTCATCCAATTAATATTTGACATCCCCGCGAAAGCGCGGATCCCATGATTCATACGATTACAAAGAATACTGAATGGATTCCCGCCTTCGCGGGAATGACACACAATTAAGCAACCCATTCCGTACTTTTACCTTTTAACTTTTTCCTTTTAACTTATTTTGGTTTATTTTGCCATATAATTTATCACAATTGGAAATATAATGAAATTAAGACACCTTTCCTTATTGCTATTCGTTCTTTTCTCTTCTGTACTTTTAGCCCAAAAAGCAGACGATCTTGTTAAAGAAGGAGATAAATTAAAAGATTCTTTTAACAACCAGGGAGCGCTTGACGATTATCTTAAAGCCGATAAACTTGCACCTAATAACTGGGAAATCTTGTGGAGAATCAGTCGTTCCTATGTTGATATAGGTGCACATATGCCTGAAGCAACTAGTGATCAAAAAGATAAGCAGCTTGCAGTCTATCAAAAAGGTTTATCCTTTGCTGATCAGGCAGTAAAATGTGGGAGTAATCAATCAATCACTTATGTCAGAAGAGCCGTTGCCAATGGAAGAATTGCATTATTTAAAGGAGTATTCTCTGTCGGAGGTGTTGTTAATTCTGTAAAGAGTGACTGCGAAAAAGCAATTCAACTAAACAACGGTGGAAATTATACTCAGGCTCTTGCCCATTATATCCTTGCAAGAACTCACGCCAAAATCAGTGAGAAATGGGCTCCTGCAAGAGCTGTAATTGGTTTGGGCTGGGCAGATAATGAAATTGCTCTAACAGAATATAAAAAGGCAGTTTCAATATTCCCGAATTACAGGATGTTTTACCTTGACTATGCAAGGTCACTTGTAAGAGAAGATAAATATTCTGAGGCAAAAGATGCGTTAAATAAATGTATCAGCAGTTCAGTTCAGGATGAAGATGACACCGCCCGTCTCACTGAAGCCAGGCAGATTCTAAACGAGATTAGAAATAAATAATAACCATAAACAAATATGTCATTCCCGCGAAAGCGGGAATCCCCTGATCCTAATTCAATCTTTAATACAAAAAAAACCCCGCCTGTGCGGGGTTTTTTTTTAATAATGAAGCAGCTCTTATAAACCAGCATTTCTCCAATCGTAAACATCAAATATAAAGTTTTTTGAGAAAATTCTCTTTCCAAATTGAAGTGAACCAGGAATAGTAGCAAGATTTATTTGAGGCAGATTTGCACCGAACTTTGCATTGATGACCTTTATAAATTCATCTGCAATGAGGCCCTGACCCTGACTTGAAGGATGGACGCCATCAAGACTGAACAATCCACCGGTAATAAAGAAAGCTGAGAATTCAACTCCTGTATAGGTAAGACCGCCATGAAGTATGCTCTGCATGAATATATTGTTGAAAATAGCATGAATGTCAACAAGTCCGAAACCTTTTGCAGTAGCAACATTTTGAATTTCTGTATTGAAAGCAGCAGTAGCTGTAGCAGCAGTAACTATTTCATCTGCATCAAGAATCAAAGCATCAGGCCATGGATTTCTTGGATCAAACCCAAAAGGTTTGGTAGTATCAATTCCAAGAGGCAAAGCCGGATAATGATTATCCTTATACCATTTACCTGTTGGAGTTCCTAATAACCCGGCATAATTTTGACCAGTTAATGTAACCAACACTTTTAAAGTAGCCAAATCACTTTGGGTTGCAAATGAAGTAGGATCAGGAAGAGTGACACCATGTTTCTGATAACAGAATCCCGGAGATCCAGCCGCTGTTAATGAAGCCCATGGAATTTCCTGTGACATTAATGGACCAACTGTTGTAAAGAAAGGAATTGTTGTAACTTCAGGAATATTGGCAACTACAACTTTAGCTCCTAATGAAGCTAAACTATCTCCAAGTGCTCCATAATAGTTATTGAAAAAAGCTGAAGTTGTGGGTGAAGTAGGTTTAAATCCACCACTGGTAGCAAATCCTAACACATCGTTGTTACCAATCCAACAAGTAACAAATGTTGGCTGTAAAAGTTTTGCCTGATGGAACTGGCTGCCCTGTCCTCTCAGTATTATGTCAAAAAATGGATTTGAACCGCCGCCTCCAAGAGCCTGCAGGCATGTTGTACCACTGGTAGCATTAACAATATCAAATACAGTAGCACCTGGAATACCAAGATTGTTATATGGTTTAGCATAAGTACTATTTATTGGTAAACCTGAACTTGGCTGTTGAATTAAAACCAAATTTGGAGTAAGTGAGCGAATCTGATACTGTCCGCCTATTCCGGGATTTGAAATTAAAGGAATTGCATAAGTAGTATTTACTAATTTTGCAATCTGATTTCCATATGACCAAACCTGAGCATCCTGGTATAAAGCTGATGATTGATATCCTGCTGTAATACTGTTACCAATTGTAACGAAACTTGTAAAATCAGCAGAACCGCTAATTGGGCTTTGTGGAGTTGGTGCGGTCAGGTTCGACCTGTCCTGGCAGCCGGTTATTATAACCGCAATAAATGCCAGTATAAAAATTGTGCTTAAAATCTTTTTCATATTTATTATCCTTTTCTAATTATAAGCTATATGATAAACTGATCGAACCAATGTTCGCAAATGAATTGTATGTGCCATTGAACGGAGGATTACCTTCAGCAGAATTTGTTACAGTTAATTCACTGGATCTTATAAATAAATAAGATGCTGCAACAGTGAAATGAGGTGTAACCAGATAATTAACACCAATACTTGGGCAAATCCTGTTAGCATCCGGCAAAGAAGGATTTACATATTGAGGTTTTACAGGATTATTATCAAAGTAAATTCCGGCATCGATTGCCAATTCACTGGTTAATTTATATTCAGCCCCGAATCTGATAATATAGGAATTATCATATAATCTTGGACTTGCAACTCTTGGAACATTAGCAAAATTTACAGCAAGAGTATCATAACTTGACCATCCAACATATTGAAAGTCAAGAGATAATTTTAATTCCGGCATCACATCATAAGCCGCACCGAATGTAAGATTAAATGGAGTAGTAAGATCAGCAGAAATTGCACCAGCAGGTAAATTTGCAGCTAACTGAGATGCTCCAACTGTAGTAGCAGTACCCGTGAAATTATATTTTATCTGGCTATGGAAAGATGCGCCAAAAGATAACTTAGGAATTGGTTTGTAAAGAACACCAAAACTATATCCAAAAGCAGAATTGTCTTTTCCATCAAGTGTTATAAACGCATCACCCGGGAAAGGAGTCTGCGGGTTTTTTTCAGTAATAGTAACGGTGCCAAAACTAAAAACAAGACCTGCACTAACAGAAAGATTATCCATTAGTTTGTAAGCGCCTTCGCCTGTAATAGTATAGCATCTAACGTCAGTCTTAAGAGCTAAATATCTTCCCGGCCAGTCTGTAGGCCATTCCGTGCCAAGACCAAACGGAACATTAAATGATAAACCAGCAGCCCAATCTTTTGCGCCATATGTAACATAAGCGTTAGGGATAATAAATGTTTGAGCTTTGGTTTTATAAGAAGTGACGTCAGGTAATATGCCTCTGAATTCAGAACTAGGGGCAATAAAAGATGTTCCTGCCATAATATTCCAGCCATAAAGCTGGGTTAATCCTGCACCGTTGAAATACATTGCAGAAGGATCATCTGCCACTGCAGTAAATGCTCCTCCCATTCCCATAGCGCGGGCGCCATGTTCATTTAATTGAAAACCGCCTGCATGTATTGTTCCAATATATAATGCAGACAGCACAAGCAGTTTGCTTATTTTTAGCTTCAAGTGACCTCCGATTTTTGTTTAAGTGATCTGTTATTTAATTAGATAAAATTAAACGGCTACTCAATTGAGAAAAGTATAAATCCTTTCTCTACAGCCATACCTTCTTTAACATTGATTTCTTTTATATTTCCCGAGACCTGGGCCCTTAGATCATTTTCCATTTTCATCGCTTCAAGTATTATAACCGATTCTCCTTGTATAACTTCATCTCCAATCGCTTTCTTAATTTTTAGAATCATACCCGGCATAGGTGCTGCAACATTTATTTTATGGGAAACTGTTCCCTTCTGTTCTAATAGTTTTGCTGCTCTTTCCTGCAAATTGGTACGTATCAAAGTTTCAATTGATTTTCCATCGATAGATATCTGGTATCTTTCCTGGTCCAATTGCAGGGCAGAGATTTCATAAATTTTATTGTCTAATTTTAACAGGTAAGTATGACCGCTAAGACGATATAACTCCTGGTGATATTCCCTGTTATTAACATATATTAATGAATCACCGGAAAGCCTGATGCTTTTCTTTTTAGAGTTTATTGTTACAACAAAATCACTCATACAGAAGTTCGGTCCATTTGTTATTATCTGGTATAGAATTCTTTATCTCTGCTGACGTACTTCGCGTCTTCAGTAAAGCTGAGAGAATCGCAGCAGCGTTCTCAATCTCCTCTGAAGATGCAGTCTTACTCTGAAGTCCGTCTGCAAATTCTGTTTCTACAAAGTTAATATCAAATTCACCTTTCTTAAAGAAGTAATTTTCGCATACAGCTTTAAGTAATGATATATTTGTCGTAACCCCTGCAATCTGAAATTCTGCCAGTGCCCTCTTCATTCTTTCAATGGCTTCATCTCTTGTTTTTCCCCATGACACTAATTTAGCAATTAGTGGATCATAATACAAAGAAATTATTGAACCTCTTGTAAATCCCGCATCTACCCTGATCCCGGGACCCGAGGGTGATTGAAATTCAATTAGCTTTCCTGTAGATGGCATAAAGTTATTTTCAGGATCTTCTGCATATATTCTTGCTTCAATGGCATGACCATATATCTTCAAATCCTCCTGAGTGAAAGAAAGTTTATTCCCTGCGGCAACATTTATCTGTTCCTTTACCAGGTCCAATCCTGTTATCATTTCTGTTACAGGATGTTCAACCTGGAGTCTTGTATTCATTTCAAGGAAATAGAAATCAGAAAACTTGTCCATCAGGAATTCAATAGTACCGGCATTATAATATCCGCATGCTTTAGCCGCGTTAATAGCTGCAGTAGTAATTCTTTTTCTTGTCTTTTCTTTTACAAATGAAGATGGTGCTTCTTCAATTATTTTTTGATGTCTTCTTTGAATTGAACATTCCCTCTCAAAAATATGAACATAATTCCCATGCTTGTCTCCGAAGATCTGAACCTCTATATGTTTAGGGTTTTCAATATATTTTTCAATATATACGGCGTCATCTGCAAATGATTTAAGTGCTTCCCTCTTTGTTGCTTCAAGAGCTGAAACAAATTCTTCTTTAGATTCAACTTTTCTCATCCCTTTTCCGCCGCCTCCGGCAGAAGCCTTAAGAAGTATCGGGTATCCTATTTTATCAGCGAAATCCATTCCTTCCAATACATTATCAATTGGGGAAGTAGTCCCCGGAACAATAGGGACATTATTTTTCTGCATAAGCTGCCGGGCAGCAGTTTTACTTCCCATTAAATGTACAGATTTTGAAGAAGGTCCAATGAATGTGATACCTGCAGCTTCGACTTCTTTAATAAAGGATTCATTCTCAGAAAAGAAACCATATCCGGGATGAATAGCGTCGGCTTTAATATTTAGTGCGAGAGAGATTATTTTTTCTTTATTAAGGTAAGACTCTGAGGCAGGTGAACCTCCTATAAAATATGCTTCATCTGCAAACTTAGCGTGAGGAGATGTTTTATCCGCTTCAGAATATATCGCAGCGGATTTTATTCCCATCTCTTTACAAGCTCTGATTATCCGTAAGGCAATTTCCCCACGGTTTGCAATTAGAATTTTCCTGAACACCAGAATCCTTATTTTAATTCAGCAATTGTTATTCCTTCACCTCCGAATTCTATAGGAGCGAAGTAGAAACTTTTTACTTTATCATGTTTCTTTAATATATCAGTTACAGTCTTTTTCAAAGCGCCGGTCCCTTTACCGTGCAGAACTTCTACTCTTTCCATTCCTGCAGAATATGAATTATCAATAAATTTAATTACTTCAAATTCTGCTGATTCGGGTTTTTCACCTCTTATATCCAAACGATATTGGAGAGAACTGTCATTATAACTGTATTCCGAATAACCGGTTGACTTCTCTTTCACCGGTTTACTTTCTATTAAATTAACTACAGGGACGGACATCTTTATTTTCCCTGTATTTATAACGGCTTTCTTTTTGTCTTTTGATAACTCGACTATTTGCCCCCTGGTGTCGGTCTCTTTAATACAAACATAATCGCCGATTGCAAAATGAGTTTTAATTTCATTTAAGTCAATATCTTCAGTAAAAATATTTTTATTTACTTCTTTGATCGACTTAATAATTGTCTGGGATTCTTTTATAACTTCACTGCTTGCCTTACTTTCTTTAAGTTCCTTTATTACTTTTTCAATTTTGCTGTTTATACCTTTAAGATATATTTCAGCGTCCTGTTTAGTTTTCCTTAAAATCTCTTTTTTATCTGAATTTAGCTTTTCGATATTTTTCTGATAAAGAGTTGTTAATCCTGCAAGGCGTGCATTTTCCAGATTTGCATCCTTCAATTCTTTTTCAAGCTTCTTTGATTTGGTCTCAAGATCAATAAGGAAATTCTCAAGTTTATGTTTATCTACATCTAAATGTTCTACAGCTAATTTGAAGAATCCCTGACTGAATCCAATTCTTTGTGCTACTTCAAATGCATAACTTGAACCCGGCACTCCTTGTTTAAATAGGTATGTGGGTTTAAGGTTTACTGTGTCAAATTCCATGGCAGCATTTTCAAAACCATCCAGTTCATTTGCTATTACTTTCAGACTTCCATGATGCGTTGAGGCTAGTACAGTAGCTCCCTGTCTTTGTAATGAAATCAAAACTGCTGCTGCGAGAGCCGATCCTTCCGCCGGATCAGTCCCGGTTCCTATTTCATCAAGCAAAACAATTGAATCCTTATCAGCTTCTTCAAGCACGTACCTTATATTTGAAAGATGCGAACTGAAAGTGGAGAGATCATCTTCAATCGATTGTTCATCACCTATATCAAGCAGGATGTTATCAAAGAAATGCATGTTGCTGTCGGGATGGACAGGCACATGAATTCCTGACTGAATAAGAAGCGCAATAATTCCTAATGTTTTAAGGACAACAGTTTTTCCTCCTGCATTAGGTCCGGTAATTACTATAACTTTATTTTTATCAATTGAGAGATTCAGAGGAACAGTTTTATCCCTTCCCAATCTCTTTAATATAATAGGATGTCTTGCGTCTTTTAAATCAATCGGTTTTTTGTTGTTTAATTCAGGGAATGACCCGATAATTTCAATTGAATACTTTGCACGGGCGAATATAGAATCTATTTCAGCAACATTCTGTAACGTTTCTTTTAACTGAATGCTTACAGAACCAACCAGTTTCGTAAGATCGCGCAGAAGTCGTTCAATCTCTCTTTTCTCAGCAAAGGATAAAGTTATTATTTCGTTATTCAGTTCAAGAGTTTGTTCAGGTTCAATGTAAACAGTTTGTCCTGTGGAAGACTCTGAATGTATAAATCCTCTGATATGTCTTTTATGTTCGGCTTTAACAGGTATGACAATTCTACCGTCGCGAAGTGTGAGATAATCTTCACGCACAATATCCTGGTCGCTAAGATTTTTAACTATTCTGTTAACAACTTTAACAAGGTCTTCTTTTTTCCCGTTTATCTCCCGTCTTATAGAAAGAAGCTGTTGGCTTGCGTTCTCTTTTATTTCTCCATTTTCAGTAATAACTTTTTGGATATGGTGTTCGAATACTTTATCCACAAATAAACTCCGGCTCAGCTCAGTAAGCTCCGGAGCACTTTCCGTATTTGATTTAAGGAAAACAGTAAGATTCCTTGAAATAATTGCAAGCCGTAATACCTCAAGTATTTTCTTAGCATCTAAAACGGAACCTTCAATAGTGCTTTTGGAGAGGACTTCCCTAATGTCGGGGAGATATTCAAGCGGCGGGTCAATATTTTTAATAAGAATATCTTTCGCTTCTGTTACAAAGTTCCCTTCCTTCACGGCTTTTTGAATTTCATCAAGGGGAACCGTTGACAATATATTCTCTTTCCCTGGTTCAGTAACGCAGTAGTTAGATATATAGCTTAAAACCTTTTTAAATTCCAGTTTCTCTAATACTGAATTGCCTGTCATCTGGTAGTATCTTTATCCTTATCGTTTATATAGTCTTTAATAATTTTTTTAGTTTCGGGTGTATAATCCTTAACATAGTTAATTACTGAGGGGATGATATTCAGAACTTTCTTATGGAAATATGATTTTGAAGTTAATTTCTCACCTGGCTGATTAAATACATTTAACAGGAGAAATAACGCACTTAGAAAAAACAGCATCTGGAATATTCCTACTGCACCGCCTATTATCTGGTTAATTGTACTATTCACTTTATCAAAAGGATGTACTAACCTTTTGACTATTGAAGTTACCAGAATAACAACCAGAAATATTGCTATCCCTCCGATAATCTCGGCAAAGTAAAATTCAATCTTAAATAAAGATTCAATAGTTTTACCAATTGCCGGAGCCAGTTTAATTGAAAGGTAAGTAGCTAATATAAATCCAATCAGACCTATAATCTTTCGTACAAATCCATCCTTGAATCCAAGAATGAACCCGACTGCGATGAAAGCAACTATTATTATATCGAGTATGTTCAATTAACACCCAGATATTTCTCTACTGCGGCTTTAACTATTTTACCGTCAGCTTTGCCTTTTAGCTGTTGCGCGGCTTTCGGCATCAGTTTGGGAAAACCCTCTTTCCCGGTTACCCCTAATTCGTCACCTATAGATTTAACCACTTCAAATACTTCATCATCAGTCAATTGTTTAGGCATGTAACTCATTAATATTTCTAGTTCAGCTTCTTCTTTCTGAACAAGTTCAGTTCTGCCTGCGTTCCTGAACTGATCTATAGAGTCGCGTCTTTTTTTAACGGCACCGGTAAGCATTTTAAGCTCTTCTTCCGGTGTAAGTTCTTTTCCTGTACCGCTTTTCTCAAATTCCAGAATAAGGGCTTTTATTGACCTGACAGTCTCTAACCTTAATTTCTCGCCGGACTTCATGGCGGATTTCATATCCTCACTTATTTTTTCTTTCAGATTCATAATTTCCTCATTATAGAATACTAAAGATAAACTAAGTAATTCTTTTTTTCTAACCTTTTGCCATATTTTTTTGATTTAATAATATTATCCATTAAGCTAAATCCTCCCCGGCATCCTGATCACATTTCCAGACACAAACCTGAAATTCTGGAATAACGAATGAATCAGTTCGCCTATTTCATTAGGTTTTACCAATGTGTCATAATCATAACTTTCACCCATCCATGACCTGTTAGCAGGAGTATCAATAATATAAGGCGCAAGAGCGTTCGCTGTAAGATTTATTTCTGTTCCCTCAAGCGCTAATGTCTCTACCAAATAAATTAAACTACTTTTAGAAATCCCGTAAGGAATTTTCCCCTTCTCGGGATTTAGTCCTGTCATTGCTGATGTAAACAAAATTGACCCACCGGCTGATTCCTTTACTAATCTGCTAAAATATTTTGCAATAAGAAAACTAGTTATAAGGTTAATGTTTAACATATTATCAAGATCTTTAATATCAGACTCCCATAATTTATTCCCTCCAGTAAAACCTCCCACTGTACTGAAAAGAAAAAATAATATCCCCTTTGAAGGTTTAATATTTGCAAAAGCTTTAATTGCCTCCAATTCATCAGACAGATTTCCAGTTTGAATTTGTACAATTCTCGTTGTTTCCGTTTCTCCTTTTGTCATAATGGCTTCACTTTTATCCATTTCACCAAATCCGGGAATATCAATCTTTTTGGAACCGAAAAGATATATCTTGTCATAATCCTTTTGCAGCAAAGTTTCTATTACTCCCTGACCCAATGCACCATTTGCGCCAAAAATCAATAAATGTTTTTCCATTGTTCCTCTAAAATAATTATAAATAATTTTATACTCTGAGGGATCATTTTGTCATTATGAGTGAGCGTAATAACTTTACTTCGTTACTTTCAGTAAATAATATAATGAATGGATTCCCGCCTTCGCGGGAATGACATTTGGGATCCTTCATATAGCACTAATGTAATAATTATAATATTAAAATGTCCTGCTCCAGCTAACGTAACTTATTGTATTTTAATAAGTTGATAATTAAATTACCATTAATACCTGCTGATAGATGTTTCCCCTTTCATAATGTTTCCTTATTTTTGAATATTAAGTCATATTAATTAGCCGGAATGAAGACACCTAAAAAGAAGTTTGTTATAATTGATGCAATGGCTCTTACATATAAGGCATATTTTGCATTTATTAACCGTCCCCTAAGAACAACAAAAGGAGAGCCTACATCTGCGGTTTATGGATTTCTGAGCCAGCTTATTAGAATATTTGAGGTTACAAATCCTGATTATATTGCAGTTGCCTTCGATTCTAAGGGGAAGACTTTCCGACATGAAAAATATGATAAATACAAAGCCACCCGTCTCGAAATGCCTGAGGATATGATTCCCCAGATTAATAGAATAAAGCAGATAATAGATTTACTCGAAATACCAGTTTATATTTTGAGCAGATATGAAGCTGATGATATAATAGGTACCGCCGTATGTAAAGCAAATGAATTTGGTTACGAATCATTTGTCATCACTCCCGATAAGGATATGAACCAGCTTGTTAACGATAACGTTAAAATTGTCCGTCCCGGCAAATCAACTGATGAAATAGTAATATATGATACAGCACGTGTTAAAGAAGAATTTGGATTTGCACCCAAACAAATGGTAGACTACCTAGCTCTAGTTGGAGATGCTTCGGATAATATTCCAGGTGTTGCAGGTATCGGACCTAAAACTGCTACTCCCCTGATTCAGAAATACGGCTCTGTCGAGGGTATTTATGAACATATAGATGAAATTGATAAACCAGGTACTAAAAATAAACTTATAGAAAGTAAAGACAATGCTTTTCTTTCAAAAGATTTGGCTACAATTCACTGTGAAGTTCCCATCGATTTTGATTTTGAAAGGACCCGGGTTACAAGACCTGATTTTGATAAAATCCTTCCTGTTTTTATAGAACTGGAATTCAAATCCTTTTATACAAAACTGCTTAATATATTCGACAACCAGGAAAAGAAGGCATTACAGAAATCTGAAAGAGCAGATTCTCCAAAGTTAAAAACTAATGGACCAATTGAAATACCTGATTCTGATGAAGTAAACTTCGATGGTGATTTCACTGTATTTGATCCTTCAAAGTCTACTTACAAATTAATTAATAATGTATCTGATGCTGAAGATTTAGTAAAAAAATTATCGGGAATGGATCTGTTTGTTTTTGATACTGAAACTGATTCTTTGGACACTCTTGATCTAAATATAGTAGGAGCTTCTTTTTCCACAGCGCCATTTGAGGGATATTTTATTGCTTTAAATCCTTTCAAAAGTAAAGGGGATCTTTTTGACAGAGAGATTACTAACAGGCTTGCATTAGATGATTTTATCAGGTTATTTAAACCATTATTTGAAAATCCGAATATTAAAAAAGTCTGTCAGAATGCAAAGTTTGATATTTCAGTTCTGAGGAGCATAGGAATTGAAGTAAAGAATTTTTATTTCGACACTATGCTAGCAAGTTATTGCATTGACCCGGACCAGAAACATGGAATGGATGATCTTTCGGTAAAATATCTCCACTACAAACCTATCCCCCTTTCTGCCTTAATAGGTACAAAGAAAGATTCAACTAAAATGTTTGATGTTGATCTGGAAAAGCTTTGCCATTACGCCAGTGAGGATGCAGATATTACTTACCGTCTTTATGAAATTCTTGATCAGGGGTTAAAGAAAAGTAATACTGAAAAAGTTGCTTTCGATATTGAGTTCCCTTTGATTCCGGTACTAGAAGACATGGAAAGAGAAGGAATCAAAGTTGATAAAGAAATACTTAGATCTTTAAGTAAGGAACTTTTACTTCTGCTTGATGATTATACGGCAAGAATTTATAGTGTATGCGGGCAGGAATTTAATATCAACTCACCGCTGCAGATGCAGAAGATATTGTTTGATAAACTATTACTTAAGACAGGTAAGAAAACAAAAACAGGGTTCTCAACCGATGCCCGTTCTTTAGAAAACCTTAGAGGTGAACATGAGGCAATTGGTCTTATTCTTGATTACAGACAGGTAGCGAAACTTAAATCGACTTATATTGATTCCCTGCCTAATCTTATTCACCATAAAACCGGGCGGATACATACATCATTTAACCAGACAGTTGCATCAACCGGAAGGTTATCGTCAAACGATCCGAATCTTCAGAATATTCCGGTCAGGACTGAAATGGGAAAGGAGATCAGGAAAGCATTTGTACCGCGGGATAAAAATTATGTTATTCTTAGCGCTGATTATTCTCAGATAGAATTACGAATAATGGCTTCCATTTGCAGTGATTCGGCACTCATGCAGGCATTCCAAAACGGTGAAGATATCCACAGAAGTACAGCGGCTCTTGTTTTCAGGGTACCGCCTGCTGAGGTTACTCCGGATATGAGAAGAAAAGCGAAGGAAGTCAATTTTGGTATTCTTTATGGCATTGGTCCATTTGGACTAAAGACCCGGCTTGGAGTTACACAAACCCATGCTAAGGAAATTATCGATACATATTTCAATACATTCAGGAATGTGAAGAAGTTTATGGATGATTGCATAGTTTCGGCACGCGAAAAAGGTTATGCTGAAACTCTAATGGGAAGAAAAAGATTTCTACATAATATTAATAGCAGCAACAGGGTTGTTAAGCAGTTTGAGGAAAGGGTTGCTATAAATATGCCTATACAGGGCTCAGCAGCAGATATGATTAAGCTGGCAATGATAAATATTCATAGGGAACTAACCAGAAGGAAAACAAAGACTAAAATGATTCTTCAGGTACACGATGAATTAATATTTGATGCGCACAAGGATGAAGTTGATGATCTTTTGCCGATGATTAAAGAATATATGGAAAATGCACTTCCATTAAATGTACCTGTGGTGGCTGAAACGGGAATTGGCGCTAACTGGCTTGATGCACACTAATGAAGATTGATAAATCCAAAATAAAAAAGATATTATGCATCAAACCGCGCGGTATTGGGGACATACTTCTATCAACAATTATTATTGATAATTTAATAGCTGCATTACCGGATATAAAGATAGACTATCTGACTGAAGCATTCGCTAAACCTGCTCTTGAGGATAATCCAAACATAAATAAGATACTTACAATGGATAAAAAAGAATTTCCATTGTTTGTCGCATTAAGGATCCGGAAGGAAAAATACGATCTGATAATAGATCTTTGGAGTAATCCCCGCACTGCACAAATAACATTTTTATCGGGTGTAAAATTCAGGCTTGGTTTTTCGTACCGGGGGCGCAGATACGCATATAATATTAAAGCTGTAACAGGACGCGGAGGACATCATTCTGCAGAACATAATCTTGAATTACTAAAAGCTATTGATATTCCTATAATATCGAAAAAAGTACAATACTTTGTTTCACCTGATGATACCCGATTTGCCAGGACTTTTATTAAAGAAGAGTTTAATGAAAATGATTTCATTGTTGGAATTATTCCTGCCGGCGGATGGGAAAGCAAGAGGTGTGATGCTCCCAAATGGGTTCAAATCTGTAATGCTCTTCAGGTAATTTATAATGCAAAATTTCTTATTCTTTGGGGACCTGAAGATAAAGAGGATGCAGATTACATTTTATATAATCTTAAGGGATTTGCTGTTCGTTCTCCATGGACATCGCTCAAGCAAATGTCTGCTTTAATAAATGAATGCATTGTTGTTATAGCTAATGATTCGGGACCCATGCATATTTCTGCTGCTCTAGGGATTCCTACTCTCGGAATCTTTGGACCTACTGATCCGCTTGCTCACGGTCCTTACTCCCCTGTCTCGGATTTTGTCAATAAAGAAGATCTTTTCTGCATAATATGTAATAAACTTGTTTGCCCATATAAACATGAATGCATGTTAGACCTTCCACTGGAAAAAGTTGTAAATAAATTTGACGGGATAATTAAAAAAGCGAGTCAGCAAAGTTTTTGACGATTAAAAGACATTCGAATTAAAATGTTCGTCTTTGTCTGCACCGGAACAGCTCAATGACTAACATAAATGAACGGCCCCTGAGTTATTATTTTATACTCATTAGAAATTGATTAAGATTATCGCCATATACTTTATCAGTATATTTTTTTATGACGGTTTGATATGCCATTTCACCTAACAATTTCATTTTAGTTGGATTTTCAGAAAGTTCAATAATGTTTTCCGCAAGGGCATCGGAATCTTCAACTGAATACAAAATACCATTCACACCGGTCTGAATAAATTCATTTGTTCCACGGATATCTGATGCAATTATTGGAAGCTTAGAAGCGCCAGCTTCTAAAGGAGCAAGAGGAAATCCTTCTGATCTTGAAGGGAAAATGAAAATATCCATGGCTTTATAATACTCATCAATATTATCAATATAGCCCGGCATAATTATCCGGTCAGCATTTATGCCGAATTCCGCACTATACTTTAATACACTTCCCTTCATATCATCATGTATACCGATAATAAATAAAAGGAATTTATCACTGAGTTTTGAAAAAGCTTTTAAACAGAATATCAAATCCTTTTCTTTCTTTGTGAAACCAGGCAGAGCAGCCGATTACAATTTTACCATGAAGCCCAAATTTTTCTCTAATATTATTCCCGGAGATTTCATTAATATTTGTGGGTATCTCGATTCCATAATGAATTACCTTGACCTTCTTTCTGAATATTCCCGAACTAATTAGACTGTGACCTACACCGTCTCCACACGCAATCAGGTAATTGAAATAATAATTATAAAGTAACGCCCCCAATATAGGTGTGCTTTGAGAAATATTATGTCTATATCCGATATTAATGAATTTCTTACCAAATTTTCTTCTTAGTATTATGCCTATTTTTCTATCAAGGGAATGGTGAGAGATTACAAAATCTGGTTTTTCTTTTTCAACCAGGCTAAATATTTGTGATATTAGTTGTTTAAAATCCTGTCGGCTATCAAGGGAGACTACATTAACTTTCTTTTCTAGAGCTCTTTTTTCAGAGAGAGAGTTTTGAGAAGCGAGGAATATCACATCGAATCCCCTTTTTTGTAACAATTCTGAACTAAGAATTGCCATTTTAGCACTTCCGGCATATCCATCACCAAAACAGATTTGTAAAACTTTATGATGCATTAAATTCCTTGGAGAAAACATTTTTGTTATATTAAATCAAAATTATTAAAAGATATTTGATTAACCAATAATATGGACATTTACTTTAATCCTTTTTCCATAGCCAGGCGAATAAGACGTCCTTTAATCCTTGACGGGGCTATAGGTTCGCTTCTACAATCGCGTGGAGTGCCAAAGGATGAACATCTATGGATGTCCCTTGCAAATATAACGGATCCTGATACCGTTACTAAACTTTACAAGGAATATATTGAAGCGGGAGCAGATATCATTACTACCAACACATTCAGAACAAACCCTGCAGCCAGGAAAGAATATTCTACATCCTCGAATAATATGTTGGTTGATTTACACGGATTCGTTGCAAAATCTGTAGAACTGGCAAAATCAGCTGTAGCCGGGAAACCAATATTGATAGCCGGATCAAATCCTCCAGCCGAGGATTGTTATAAGAAAGATGCAAAACTGACCCAAACTGATTATTACTGGAACCATGAACTTCATATTAAAAAACTATATATGAGCGGATGTCATTTTATATTAAATGAAACGCAGAGTCATTTGGATGAAATAGAGAAAATATCATCGATATGCCATTGTGAAGAAATTCCATTTGTTGTGAGCCTTTTTTTTGATGATCAGTTTAAACTCCTTTCCGGTCAGAGTGTAGATGAGGCTATTGACCTGATTCTGATGTATAACCCATTAGCAATAGGATTTAACTGTATAAGACCTGAAACATTTTTATCTTTCATTGAAAAGAGAGAATTTGAATTTAATTGGGGGGTATATCTTAATTGTGGTAGTGGAGAAATAACTGATGAACAGATTATAACCGGCATTTCCCCGGATGATTATAAAAATGTAATCCGGCAGATTATACCCTACAATCCATCATTCATTGGTGGATGCTGCGGTACTACACCTGATCATATAAGAAAAATTAAAGAGATATTAGATGAAAGAGTTGTCAGTTAAAGCCCCTGCCAAAATAAACTTCGGGCTTAATATTGTTTCTAAAAGAGATGATGGATTCCATAATATTGAAACAATCTTTTATCCTGTCAATTTGTTTGATGAATTAATTATTAAGGAAGCTGATCATTTTTCCTTTAATACTTCTGATGAGCAACTTAAGAATGAAAAAAACAATTCAGTGATCATAGCAAAGGATTTGTTTTCTGAATATACAGGAATAAAAGTAACGGCTTCAATAACTCTAAATAAAATAATCCCGATGGGTGCAGGTATGGGGGGCGGAAGTAGTGATTGCGCCGCAGCATTAAAAGGGCTGAATCATATGTATCATTCGGGTCTATCAAACGAGGAACTTTCAATACTTGCATTGAGGGTAGGTTCAGATGCACCTTTTTTCATTGATCCGAAGCCAAAGTTTGCCTCATCAAAAGGAGAAGTATTTGAACCTCTTTCACTAGTAATAAAAAAACCAATATTGATTGTAAATCCTGGAATTCATATTTCAACCGCGTGGGCTTTTAGCAAAATATCTCCAAAAACACCCATATATTCTCTCAGAATAATAGATCATCTAATTCTAAATAATTTCAATGAACTGATAAATTTAGTGACCAATGATTTTGAATCAATTGTATTCCAGAATTATCCTGAAATTAAGAAAATAAAAGATAAAATGTATGAATTAGGAGCTGAGTTTTCTCTCATGACAGGAAGCGGATCAACTATTTACGGAATTTTCCCTGATCAGAATTCAGCAATTTCTGCTTCAGAAGTATTCAAGGGCGAGTATTTTACTTTTATTAGCAATGTGTTACATGAAATTGAGTTAGACCCAAAAGATTAACCCTTCTCCTTTTTTGCTCATTGCAGTATTTTATATTATTTTCACTTCGCACCTTGAATAAATCAATGAGATAATTTCTTATGAAACTTGCATTCCTTTTTATTGTACTTGGACTAACAGGAATGTTATTTGCTAGTCCGGTGCAGGGGAAGAAACATTCTCACCGGAAACCAAAAGAAAAATTACCTGCCTGGATTATTACAAAGAATCTCGTAGTAAATTCTAATCTTATTCCACGGAATGATTTGATAAAATCTTTGATCAGTAAACTTGAAGCTGACAATGGAATCGGGAAAAAAGTAGCCAAGGAAGAATTTCTTAGTCTGTTTAGCAGAACTGAATCGAGATTTGTTTATAAGGATAAACTTATAAAATACGCTACACCTAAAAGCATCGATATCCAGAAAGCGGAACATAATAATATTATAAATATTCTTTTACAGAATGACAAAATTAATGAAGGCGTAGATTTTCTTAACCGAAATTCCGTTTTTCTAAACAAAGCTGAAAAAATATATGGGGTTTATAAGCAGGATATTGTTTCTATTCTCATGTGGGAATCCGGGCTTGGGAAATACACCGGAGGCTGCAGGGTATTTAATATTTTCATGGCGCAGATACTATTTCTGGATGCCGCTCAGAAATTTGAGCTAAGTAAAATAATGAAGAAGGAAGGTAGAAATCCAATGGCTGACAACCATTTCAGAGAATACGAGCAAAAGCGAATCAGTCACAGGAAAATATATGCTATTGATGGACTTGTTTCTTTACTAAGATACTGTAAAGAAAAAAACCTTGATCCGTTAGCCCAAACAGGCTCCTGGGGTGGAGCAATCGGATATGTTCAGTTTATGCCATTTAACCTTAATTATGCGGTTGACGCAGATAATGATGGCATTATTGATCTTAATGGCTGGCCGGATGCAATATATAGTGTGGCTAATTATCTTAAACTTAAAGGGAATTATTCTAAAGATAATACTGCGAGAAGAAATGCATTTTTCCAGTATAATCATAGTGATGAATACGCAAATGGTGTAATGTTGTATGCGGATTCTATTTCAAAACATTTAAAGCTTTAATGGATTAATTTACTAGTTGTTTTCCTTTAACCTGTTTCTTAGGAAGTTATTCTCAATCTCAAGTAACTTAACATGAGTAATCAGATTACTAATCCTTTTTTCCAACCTTCTTTCCTTCATTGTTTTTGGGACTTGAGGTAATTCTCTGGTAAGGATTGTACCCTTATAGTGTACAAAAGTGCGGTTATAGAATGTTTCAAAATACCGGCGAAGGATTGTGGAAGTTTTACTATTGAATTCAGGTATGTATCCTCTTTTCAAACGATCATACATTTTTATAGAAATGCCTATTTTTCTTATAATAATATCATCTTCTCTTATTTTAGGGCAAAACTTTTTTTCACGGGAAATGAATAAATCCAATAATTCAGAATAGTTGTTAAATGAAGATGGGATCACGATTACCTCCATAATATTTAATGATTTATTTTATCTTAGTGCTAATTAATAACTTAAAACATTAAAAATATTTCGATAAGCCGTACCATAAATTTGTTTGTAAAGTGAATAAATTATTCATTAGTAAAATTACAATAATATTTATATTCTTTCCAAAATAATTACGAAATATTGGTTTGCAATTGTAAAATATTCAACATCACACCATTTATGCCAGCCAGGATGACAAATCAAAATATTTTAATACAGCATACATTCTTTATCACCATAGGTAATTTGTTTAGGAAAAATATATCTGGTATTATTGAATATGTATAATTTCTATATTGTTTTATCAGATGAAAAGAAATTCCAAAACTGTGCATTTAATGTTATTTATATTCTTAATAGTAAATGTTTCATATGGGGCAACATTAAAAGAATATCTTGCTAAAGGGGATGCCTCTTACAAAGAATTAAAGAATATGGATGCCTTGAAATATTATGAACAGGCTTATAAAATAGAACCTGGTAATTATATAGTGATGTTAAGATTGGTCAGGTCTTATAATGATGTTGGGGAGGAATATTTTGAAAATAAAAACAGAGAATCAGCCGAGGTGTATATTACTAAAGCTGTGGACTTTGCAGTAAAATTTCAGAATAAATTCCCTGATAGTGCTGAAGCTTATACTTATCTATCATTATCATATGGAAATATTGCGCTATTTAAGGGTGGAAGTGAGAAAGTTAAATATGCTAATCTTGTAGAACAAAATGCTAAAAAGGCTATTTCTATTAATAAAAATGACTTTCTCCCATATGTGATCCTGGGAATTTATTATAGAGAACTTGCATCATTAAACTGGATAGAAAGAACATTTGCAAATACATTCTTTGGCAATTTACCAAAGGGTTCATACGAAGATTCCGAAAGGTATTTTAAGAAAGCATTGAGCATCGACCCCAATATGATTGTAGCTGTTTTTAACCTCTCCAAAACGTACAAACTAATGGGTAGAAGAAATGATGAATTATCGCTTCTAAAACAGGTTCAAGAAATGCAGGTAAGAAACTTCAGGGATAAATTCGCAAAAGAAAAAGCTCAAAGAAGAATAAGCCAGATGTAGAGGAATTCAGTTAAATTCCATTCCTTTATAATGACGGGACATATGATCTGTTCACATCTCCGGTAATAATACCTTTAATTATTAAATTAATATTCTGATTGAGATTTATGTTCAATGTCTGCGGTGAAAATATCCAGTCAGGTTTAGTAAAGGCATTTATAATACCGGTATATCTTCTTATAATCTGAAGAGCGTCAGTAGAATTTACCATCTTGTCATTATTTACATCCCCAGATAAAGTCTGTAAAGAATCAAACTGTGTTAGTCCTGCATAATATCTTATAACCATTAAAGCATCAGTAGCATTTACTTCACTGAATTCATCAGATTTTGTTATTGTGATAGAATAATTCCCTGTGTTAAGTCCGCTGATCATGAAATTTCCCAATGGATCAGTTGTTACAGTAGATTTAAATCCATTTGGTCCGGATAAATTAACAATGGTATTTTTTATTTTTGAAAGCAAAGTATTATCATAGGTAATTGATCCTGTAATAGACAATGAATTAGTTTCAATTATTTTGTTTAGAGTAATAATACTGCCATCCGGAATTAGTTTAGTCCTGATATAAGCGTTACTTCCGGAAAAAGATGTAACTAAAGTATCAGATTTTGAACCCTGCATGATAATCACTTTTTGCCAATCTGAAGGAACTGCGATATCAACAGTGAGAGGATAATTATAAATTTGTGTATTTAACCCGGTAGTTCCTGATAATTGAATCTGAAGAGTATTCTGAGCAATTATTGTGGATTGAAATTGTTCCCTTTCTTTCATATACCTAGTAATATTTGCCATAGTTTCAACCCAAACATCATTATTATCCGATTTCTGTTTGATCCACTGGCAAAATGAAGTCAACCATTCCACTGACATAGGATACCATGAACCTTGTTGAAGTATATTGGCTATTTGATTAAACGGGTATACTTCATGTGCCATTGTTAATCCCCACTTCCCCGAATTAATTGAGTTCTGCATATAATTTTCAACATCAGTTAACTCATCCAGATCATCTAAGGTTGAATTTCTTGGAATGTTAAATTGTTCTTCTTTTGCCGCAATTGTATAAAATCCAGATCCACTTAAAGATGAATCATTTGGGTTGTCTCCCCCTGTTCTTGCAGATTCGTAATACAATGAAGTATTGTTTATTACATTATTATTATAAACTATAAACGGATAGTCAAGAGTAATACATTTTTGACCAGGTATTTTTTGTTCTATTGTTATTTTTGAATTATAAAGTTCATATAATAGAGTTCCGGGGGAATTTATATTACCTGTTTGTAAGGTTGAAAGATCCGGGTGAGTTACAGTATGAGATGCAATTTCGTGGCCCTCCGAAGACATAGTTTGAAATTGTTTCCAGGTACCATATCTCCATATTCCTGGAAGGTCGTCAGTAACGGAACCCGTAATAACAAAAAAGGTTCCTTTGAAACCAAATGAATTTAAAACAGGTCTTACATAATCATAATGACAGCTGAAACCATCATCAAACGTAAAAGAAAATGCTGATTTTCTATCATCAGCCCATTTTTTAACGGAAACCTGACCATATCCAGCAGGAAAAGCCGGGAAAGAGACAGAAATTGACAGAATAATAAATACAGCCAGGAGAATTATCTTATTGGACGACATGAATTTCTATTATTTGACTTATAAAGAGACATTTATTAAAATCTGATACAATTTTTGGACAAAACATCTACAAAAAGCTTAATATTTTAATTATTTAACTGAATTTGTTGAGTATATTTATAATAAACCAATTACCGGGCCAATTTTTTTAATATACCTTATATTTAGGAATTCTAACTGTTAAATGTTGTTAAGGAGGGATAAATTATTTAAGAATTTAGTCTAGTATAAAAAGAGTATTTATGTAAAAAATGTGCAGAGAAAACTTATAAAAACGAATGGATTCCCGCCTTCGCGGGAATGACAATCAAGATTTATAGCTTTTTTAGAGTGGACTCCTTTATGATTTGGGATATTTACCGGTAAGTTTATGAAAATATCTGTGAAATTTATGGAACGCAGCAATTGGTTCAGAATACATAAGAATACATTGTCTCTCGATAACATTTATACCCATATTCTTACACAATTCAATTGCTTCTTTTGATTCAGAACCAGGTTGGAACCAAACATTTTTAATGTTTCCGGGAATCAATTCCCTGATCACTTTAGTAGATTCTATAGGAGGGACAACCATCAAAACAGAATCCACTTTCCCATTTAATTCATTGAGACTATGGTAGCATGTATTACCTTCAATGCTATCGGAAGTATTATTTACAGGTAAAACATTGTGCCCGGCAGATTTTAACTGTTGATAAGCACTATAACCAAATCCAGTGCCTTTTTTAGATACTCCTACAATAGCAATATTCTTAGTAGAAAAGAATGAGTCGATTGCAGTCATAGTTGCCATAAAAACTCCCAATAATATTAAAAAGTGTACAATTAATTATAAATAATGCTTATTTAAGTTTCAAATAATAACTTTAACGTTATATTCATTAAACATCAGATATATTGAACTATACTTGACTTAATAAAATATATTTTATAGATTATTTAATGTAAAAGAGATTGAGTATTAGCGTACTTATATAAAAGCAAGACCACAAATACCTCACCTATTTCAAATTTTCTTTACGCTGTTTTACGCTTCTTTACGCTGTTTTACGCTAAAACGGCCTCTTCTCCTTACCTTCTCCCGAGTGAAAGATTGGAAGTACAATTTAGGAGATTAGGAATATATTCCTGCTATTCTATTAATGACACACTGGATAATTGAATTTATACTATTGTTATATTTTATTGTTTGAATAATAAATTTATTTATATATTTTTGATATGCAATAAACGGGACCAGGGAAAAATGGCACGAATAAACCTGACAAAGAAGACTCATTCTGAACAGCTACGTATTTTAAACGATTATCTTAATAGAAGGTGGCAGCATAAAGCTCAGGGGGAAGTTACAATAGATCAACTGATCAGACGATTCAGGAACAACAGGTGTTTTACTAACAGTGCTAAAGCTTCATGGTTAAGCAGACTGCTTAGAGATGTAAAATTAAATAATGAAGTTTCAATTAAATAATTGTCAATTCATTCAATTTAATATGTAGCTTTCCCTTCGGCAGCCGCTCCCCCGCAATTATTCTCCATACATAGCGTCATCGTACTTTTTACTATGAGCAGGATCTATTTTTTTCAATGTTGTATAAATGTCCCGGTTTGGATAATCTTTAAAATACTGGGCCATTTCTCCACTTTTTGAATCAAAGAATATTTTCATCAGTACACTATTTAGATCCATTTTTGCTCTCATATTATCAATAGCGAATACTAATTTAGCCATATTCTTTAAAGCAATTTCTTTATTCCAGTTAAATACATCGAGCCCGTTATAATGATATTCATAGTAAGATTCTCTGAAAGCCCTATAACGCTCATTTATTAGATCCTCAACAAGTCCTCTACGGCTGAAAGAAGCACTACTATTTTGCCATCCACTAGAGTATTGGCTTGTAGCTCCAAGGTTAACCAAATCTAATGCTTTTAAGAAATACCTTGAACCTCCAAGTTTATCAAAACTATCAGCATCCAGACCAATAATTACGTTAGCATAATAATCAAGAAAACTTGTGATAGGATCATAACTTGTTTGATATGGATTGAGAGCCTGATCTTTCTGATAAACCAAGGACCATGATCCGTCATTAATATTTAGCATAAGAGAATTTTGCTGACTATGGTACAATGGTCTTTGGGATGTAACTATTACCTGAGCTGTATATGAGGTATTATCCGCAGTTTGGAAAAGAATATTCATTGAGCAGTCAATTCTGCTTCCTTCCCATTTTTCAGAAGTAAATTTCGTTTTGTTAAGATACTCTTCAATTACTCTCTGAAAATCCTTCAATGGATCCCGGGCAGCAGACTGGAGTTTCTCCATATTTACTGTGACTAAACAGTTGAGTTCCTGACCAAAACCAAGGTTTGCGAGTATTACGATGATAAAAAGGAGCTTTTTCATTTACCTTCCCATAAAAAAATATTTTATTGATTTAATATAAAAATTTATTTATATATCATACAATGAATTAAAAAATCTATGCGGGTTTTTATTCCTATATTTTTGTTTGTCACATTTATGTCAGTCTCCCGGTGTCAAATGGACCCTGGTGCTAAGCAAATTGCTATATCCGGATCAGATGTTGCTTTATCAGACGACGTATTTTCGTTATTTAATAATCCTGCAGGACTAGCTCAACTTAACTGGCGTGAATTAGGTATTTATTATTCTCCCGCACCATTCGGTTTTAAAGAATTAGCCAATGGTTATATAGCATACTGCGAACCTCTTAGTTTTGGATGTGTTGCAATTGGGGCTATGTCTTATGGTTTTGACTTATATCGCGAATTCAAAATCCTGCCAGGATTTTCAATGAGTTATCATAATAAATTATTTGCCGGGTTATCTGTTACGATAGATCATGTATCTATTCAAGGATATGGAAGCAAGACGGTTTATTATATAAATGCTGGTTGTCTTTTGTACCTTACTGGCAATCTTAGGACCGGATTTTCCATCCACAATATTTAATAGAGCATCATTTACCTCAAATCAAGAGATACCTGTAATTATAAAAGTTGGGTTAAGTTATGATATTCTAACTTGTTTTTCTTTAAATGCCGCAATAGAAAAGGATATAAAATATAATTTATCATTAATGTCAGGGATAAATTATGATATAACTGAAAATCTTTCATTACGAATTGGCTTTGCCAATGAACCCTCAAAATTTTCAGGAGGGATTGGAATTCATATTTCTATATTTAGTATTGATTATGCCTTTTTTACACATCCTGATCTCGGGTTTACGCATCAAGCAGGATTAATCATTTCCTTTGATGTTGAGGGTTCCCGAAATAATAATACAAAAGATTATCCTGGCCTTAAATGAAGAAGGTTGCTGCTCATATCTTTGTATATATACTATTCTTTTACGGGTTGACATTTTCACAGACAATTGACACGTCACTATCAGATCAGTTAATTGAAGATATATTACCGGAACCAATAAATGATCTTCAGGAATACAACGAAATTAATGAATTTGAATTACTTGAGGAAAATCCAGTTAATATAAACACAGCAAATATTGTTTCTTTACAGAAAATACCCGGGCTGGATTTTAATTATGCACTATTTATACTTAAATACAGAGAAAAATATGGTTATTATTACTCACCTAATGAATTATATTCGATTAAAGAAATTCCTAAATATATTATAAAAAGCATACTCCCATTTATTACAACTTCCGATCCTAAAAACAAAGGAAGAACCGCCGTAGTTTTAACAGGATCTCCTTCAATAAAGGCTTATTTCAAAACCAGATCTTCATATGATCCACATGAAATTAATGATACCTTATTTAAGAACTATCCTGGTTCAAAATTGAAATTATATAACAAATTTTCGTTTATTTATAATTCAACCGAATTTGGATTTATTACTCAAAAGGATCCGGGTGAGAAATCATATATCGATTATTGGAGTTCTCATCTAACGATGAGAAATACCGGTCCTTTCGAAATTATTATTCTGGGTGACTACAGATTTGAATCAGGACTCGGGCTTGTACTTGGAGAACCCTTTGGTTTTTCAAAGACATTAGATGTTATTTACCCGGTAAAAAAAAAGGAAAGGCTAATTAAACCTAACAACAGTTCAACCGAAAATGGATTTTACAGAGGTGCTGCAGCTTCATTAATATTCAATAATGTCAAATTATCCGGATTTTATTCAAACAGGTTCAGAGATGCTTCCATAGATTCAGTTACTCAATATATTTCTGGTATATTAAATTCAGGATATCACAGAACTAACTCAGAAATAAACAAAATAGATAATGTACATGAAATTAAATGGGGAATCAGAGCTGAATATTTATATAATTCCCTATTTAGTGTAGCAATTCTTTATTGCAGATCAATTTTCAACAGAGAAATCTCAAATAACATTCCCTACACTTATCGCGGGAATAAATTCGAAGATCTTTCATTAAGTTATGATTTACATACGACCTCTTCAATTTACTTAACCGGTGAATTCGCGTATGATTTCAATTCTATTGCTTCCTTGAATTCGATGCAGATATCGTTTAATAAAGATTTTTTGTTTTTTAGTTCCATTAGAATTTATCCAGGAAAATTCATTTCTCTTTCAGGACAAAGTTTTGCTGAACAAAGTGGTAAAGTACAAAATGAAATAGGGTTTTATAATGGTTTCAAACTTCAAACCGGTTATGGATTATTAAGCTTATTTTATGATCAGTTCAAATTTCCATTTGGCAGTTACAGGTTTCCTACTAGTAACTCGGGAGAGGAATTCATGTTAGGTTATATGAATTCATTTTCAGATAATATTAATATTAAAATAAATTATAAATATGAGAATAAAGATTATGTCACCACAGATCTTGATCATAAATATATTGGAAGAAGGATAAGGAATGACCTGAGGTTTAATTTAAGGTGGACTTTATCCGAAGAAATTAATGTTAAATCTGTGATTGAATATAATTCAATCCAGATGCGTGGAGATAAACTTACGGAACAAGGGGTATTGCTGACTAATTCAATAAGTATAGGGTTCCTGAATTATTTTAAATCAGCATTATCAATTAGTTTTTTCCAAACAGGTTCATTTTATTCATCAGTTTATGAATATGATGAATTTATAAGGGGCCTGGTAATGGGTCGTGTGTTATATGGGGAAGGATTGAAATTAAACTTATATTTTAAATATCAAATGTTTCCTAATGTGGGTGTATCTATTCAATACTCTGAAATATATAAACCAGAAGAAATATTAATAAATCCAATATATTCGATAATAACTAATAATTTAATTATTCAATTAGAAACGCATATTAATTAATATTTATATTATTCCGTTTACAAAGTACATATCTATTTCTCCTTTTCCTTTAGCAAGCAGTTTACCTCTGTGCTCACATTTATATTTATTTTTTATAATTTCATGTGTATTTCCAGAAATATTTATTCTTCCTGGTTCACTATTATTTTCCATTCTGCTTGCGATATTAACAGCATCTCCCCACACATCATAAGTAAATTTATGAGTGCCTACAATTCCTGCAACAACCTGACCACTATTGATACCAATTCTTAATTTCCAATCAAGATTAGTTTTTCTGTTTCTTTTATTCATAAAATCTAACATGTTTAGTGCTGTATCGATAATAATTTCAGCATGGTCATTTCGCTCAATGGGAAGCCCGCCTCCTATCATATATGTATCGCCTATAGTCTTTAGCTTTTCAATACCTGCCGTTTGCACAATTGAATCAAATTTGAAATATATTTCATTAAGTTCACCAATAAGTTTTGCCGGCTCAAGTTTCTGAGTTATTCCGCTGAAGTCATGAAAATTAGAGAATAAAATTGATATATGTTCAAAAAGGCGAGGATTAACATAACCTTGTATTTTTAATTCTTTTACAATTCCGGCTGGGAGAATATTAAGTAGAAGCGAGTCAGTTTTTTTCTTTTCTTCCTCAAGTTCCTTTGTTTTAATAAGTAAAAGAGATTCAACCTTATGTTTATACAATCCCATTTCGATAGCGGTATGAAGTCCTTTTTGATCAAATGGTTTTGGAATATAACCGTAAGGCTCAGTTACTTTTGCCTTTTGTAAAGTTTCTTCATCAGTTAAAGCAGTCAAATAAACTACAGGAATGTTATATTTCCTTCGAATAGCCTCAGCTGCCTCAATTCCTGAAATACCTCCACCAAGCATAATATCCATTAAGACCAGTGCGGGTTTTAAAAGCCCCGGCAAGATCAATTGCGGCTTCACCAGTATTAACAATATTAATTATTTCATAACCAACCCTTTCTAAATTCTTTTTAATGTCGAGACCAATTATTCTTTCATCCTCAACGATCAATATTCTAGTTTTATTATTGTCCATTTTATTCCAATAAGAGGAATCAGTTTGATTTTAACAAATTTATTATCTTAATAAGATAATAAAATAAGTGGGATTATATTCAATTACCCAAAACTTTTAGAAAGTTTCAGCAAAGGATATCTTTTCATTAATTCCCGATTTATTTTTATATCCCAAAACAAAATACATATCAATATTCCCATTACCGGGAATTTCAACAGACCCTCTATATTCACAATGGAATTCGTCTTTTATCAATTCATAAGTTGCTGAGGTTATATTTATCATTCCAGGAATGCTTTGCCTTTCCATTTTACTTGCCAGGTTTACAGTATTCCCCCAAACATCATAAGTGTATTTCATTTTTCCGACGACACCTGCTACTATGTTTCCAGAGTGAGCTCCTAATCTCATTTTCCATTTATGTTTAGAATTTTTATTTCGTGCAACAATAACCTGGTTCATTTCTAAGGCTGCTTTAATAATATTTATTGCGTGATTATTAGATTCAATTGGGAATCCCCCTCCTACCATATAGGAGTCTCCAATAGTCTTTAGTTTTTCAAGACCATATTTATTTATTAAAAGGTCAAAACTTTTAAATATATCATTTAGTTCAGAAACCAATTCACCAGGAGGCATACTTGATGCAAGTTGAGTAAAACCTTCAAAATCAGTGAATAACAAGGTAACTGATTCATAAAACCTTGGTACTATGACTCCTTTTTCCTTTAATTCCTTAATAATGGGTAAAGGAAGAATATTTTGAAGCAAACTATCCGATTTTTCTTTTTCTGCTTTAAGTTCCTCAGTTCTTTCTCTCAATTTTTTATTTATTTCATTTTTGTATAAAGCCATTTCAATAGAAGTATGTAAAGTTCTTTCGTCATAGGGTTTTAAAATATATCCAAAGGGTTCAGTTAATTTGGCTTTTTCCAAAGTAACCGTATCAGCAAAGGCAGTCAAATAAATAACTGGAATATTATACAAATTCATAATTTCGTCTGCTGCGTCAATACCAGTAATATCTCCTTCAAGCATAATATCCATAAGGATCAGGTCAGGTTTTAATTCACCAGCCTTATTTATCACTTCCTTACCGGTTCGACAATATCCTATAACTTTATATGCCAGGCGTTCAAGTGTTCGCGCTATATCGATAGCGATTACTGATTCATCCTCTGCAATAAGAATTTTCCGATTATTTTCCATGAATATATGTCTATTAGTTATAACTGAAATTCAATATATTTCCATTTTTGCACACTTTACTGTGCTCTAAAACAAAAAAGGCACTATTTATTTAAATATAACCCGTAATTATTTTTAATTCAATAATATATAAATTACCCGGGGAAAATGAACCCTAATAATTTGCTAATTGTGACCCTTAGCATAAAAATGAGTTGCTATAGTATATTGATCAATTATCAATTCATTTGGATTTATTCTAAGAGAATTGGAATCCAAAAATTTAAGGAGAAGAATCGGCGTCAAAATAGGCCCAATAAGTTAAAAAAATGAACATATATATATTAAGCGCAATTATTTTATTTCATTATTCTTCTTTTCTTTTATACATCTAAATTTATATATTTGTATCTGATTATCAGTTTTAACGCAAAAGGGAATTTTTTAAGCAATTGTAGGCCTTTAATGCAGAGTGCAAAAATAGAATTTCTTACAAAATACAACGATCTCGTAAATTTAGCCATTAGATCCCAACAGGATTTCCCCGATATTATTTCTGACTTTTTTACCAGCGAACTTGAATTTGAAGCAGTCACAATATTCAAAATTGGTGAAAATTCAAATCTTACTGTATTAGGAAAATCTTCTTCAAGCAAAAAGGCATTCGTAAGGAATGCTACTTTTGAATGCCGGAATTGTTATTGTATTAAATCTGCTGCCGATTACAATCAAATAAACATGCAATCTGATTGTGAAATACAGATTACAGATTATATGATATATGAAGGGTGTTTGAAATTTAAATATTCAGAGAACAATGCATTATTAAAAATTGCGAAGAAAACACCATTTACAAATATAGATCGAGATCAGTTAAAGTTAGTGGGTACAGTGCTTAGTAATCTTTTTACGATATGGTCTGGATCTGAAAAGAAGGAATCAAATGTAAGCTCTATAATTACGGACATTGCCAGCGAACTTCGTACGCCAACCAATAGTATAATGGGATTTATTTCACTTTTACATGAAGATAATCTAACATCATCACAGACCGAATATGTATCAACAATGAAAGAAAATGCTCAAAATCTTCTTTCTTTGATTAATGACCTTATTGACCTTGCAAAATCTGATTCAGGTCAATTTAAAGATACTCCTTCGACAATAAATCTCAGGAATTTTGTTGAAGATATTGTGAAGATATTTACAGAAAAAACAGATCGTAGTAAGATTGAATTTTTAATTAATTATGATAAATCCTTATCTGAAACTGTTAAACTTGATTCCCAAAAACTAAGATATATTTTAATAAATTTAATTACTAATTCCTTACGGTTAACTGAAAGAGGTAAAATATCTATATTTGTAATGCCCGGGAAAAATGGGAAGATCAATTTTAAAATATCTGATACTTCAGCAGGACTTTCTCAGAATAAAGTAAAAGATATCTTCACTCCTTTTTCTATATCGGAATTATCAAATAATAAAAGCGGGAGTACTACAGGCCTTGGTTTAACACTTACTAAAAGATATATAGATTTTCTTAAAGGAGATATCGAAGTTATTTCTTCTTTAGGTAAAGGTACTTCATATAATTTCAATATACATTTAGATACGATAACACCAATTGAAACCAAAATAATAACCTTACCTAAACCAGGATTAAAAAATCGGGTACTTGTTGTAGAAGATGATTATGCTACTTCAAAATTATTAAGTAATTATCTTAATAAATGGGGTTATGAACCAATAATAGTTAATTCCGCTAATCAGGCATTAAAAGCAATAGAAAAGGAAGTTTTTCTTGCTGTTTTAATGGATATAGTTCTTCCGGATACTAATGGTTTTGAACTCCTTAAACAGATTAGAGAGCATAAAAACTCTAAAAATACTCCTGTAATAATTTGTTCAGTAGAAGCAGAGCAGCAGAAGGCTTTCCTAATGGGTGCTGTAGAGTATTTTGTAAAACCTATTAAATATAAATTTCTTGTTGAGGTTCTTACTAGTTACAGACTTAAAAAAGATAGTAATATACTTGTAGTGGATGACGATGTACCAACATTAACACTTATAAAAGAGGCGATAGTTCAGGCAGGATATAATGCGATCGCAGAGTCTCATTCTTCAAAAGTTTATCATTTGATAGAAAACATGAGCCTTGATCTTGCAATTATTGATCTGGATATGCCAGAAATAAATGGATTTGATCTTATAAAGCAAATTAAATCCGATTCCAAATTTTCAAAGCTGCCTATTATTATATATACCGGCAAAGAGAATTATCAGGAAGACTTAAAGAAAATAGACGGGTTATTTAGTGATCTTTTGCAGAAATCAAGCACCAACATTGAGGATCTGGCAGAGACAATAAATCAAATGATAAATAGATATGATGAACCTACACCTCCTGAAATTGTTGCAAAAGTTAAAGATGGAGTTAAAATACTGCTTGTTGAGGATTATAAACATTCGCAGATAATTGTAACAAGACTCCTTAAAAAGAATAACTTTGAAACAATTGTTGTTGTTGAAAATGGTGCTGAAGCAGTAGAACAGGTAAAAAAACAAAAATTTGATTTGATATTGATGGATATGCAGATGCCTGTCATGAATGGATTTGAAGCTACTGAAAAGATAAGATTAATGCCAGAATATAAAGATACCCCGATAATTGCGTTAACTGCTTTTGCTATGAAAGGAGACAGAGAAAAATGTCTCGAAGCAGGAGCTACTGATTATATCCCTAAACCCATAGATAGCCAGGAATTTATCCAAAAGGTTAAATATTATACCGAATCGAAGGTAGTTGTTAGCTAAAAGGGGTATTCCAACGCTTCCTCTCTAATGCATTTTTCAATTTGAAATATAAATATTATGATAAACAATATTCCGCGTGTAAGATTTGCCCCCAGCCCGACAGGTTTTCTTCATGTAGGTGGACTCAGAACAGCACTTTACAACTATTTATTTGCAAAAAATATTAATGGTCAATTTATACTAAGAATTGAAGATACAGACCGAAACCGTTATGTTCCGGGAGCTGTTGAAAATTTAATATCAACCTTAAACTGGTCGGGATTGGATTATGATGAAGGACCTGTTAAGGGAGGTCTTTATGGACCATATCTGCAGTCAGAGCGACTCCATATTTATAAAGAACATTCACTTAAATTAATTGAGAATAAAAAAGCTTATTACTGTTTTTGCAATTCGGAAAGATTATCTGCACTAAGAGAAGAACAGCAACGGAAAAATGTTCAAACAATGTACGACAAACACTGTTTACGCTTAACTCAAGATGAAATTCGAAAAAACTTATCAGATGGCCTCCCTTTTACAGTAAGACTAAATGTAGAACATGGCAAGATAATTAAATTTAATGATCATGTCAGAGGAGATGTTGAGTTTTCAAGTGACGTAGTCGATGATCAGGTATTAATTAAATCGGATAACTACCCTACCTACCATCTTGCAAATGTAGTTGATGATCACCTGATGAAAATTACACATGTCATTCGAGGTGAAGAGTGGTTATCATCCACACCCAAGCATGTTTTACTTTACGAAGCATTTGGTTGGGAGATTCCCATATTTGCTCATCTTCCCTTGCTGCTTAATCCGGACCGGTCAAAATTAAGCAAACGTCAGGGGGATGTTGCTGTAGAGGATTATAAAAATAAGGGATATCTAAGAGATGCTCTTATTAATTTTGTAGCCCTTCTTGGGTGGACAGCTGGAAATGATCAGGAATTTTATTATATCGATGACCTCATTGCAAAGTTTTCACTTGACCGAATAAATAAATCAGGGGCTGTATTTAACATAGAAAAACTAAATTGGCTTAATGAGGAACATCTGAGGAAAAAATCTGAAGCTGATCTTCTTTTACTCCTCCGCGATGAATTGAAGATATCAAAATATTCAGATATTGACCTAAGTGATGATTATTTAATGAAAGTTGTGAATGTAATGAGAGAAAGAATTTCATTTATTAAGGATTTCATTGATAAAGGCTTTTATTTCTTTGAAGATCCTATTATCTATGATTCAGAAGTTGTGAAAAAGAGATGGACAGTTGAATCTCCAAATATTCTAAAGAAATTTGCTGAAAATCTATCCCCTTTAATATCTCCAAGCAAGGATGTCTACGAAACCGTTCTTCATAATACAGCTTCACAACTTAATATAGGGAATGGAAATATTATTCATCCTCTCCGACTTGCAGTTTCCGGTGTCGGAGGTGGTCCTGGAATATTTGATATACTAGAAATTATCGGAAAAGAAAAGGTCCTCAAACGAATTGAAAACATAATTGAAAAGTTAGCAAAATAATACAATGGAAGAAAATACAGAATTTAAACCCGCACCTTCAAATTTTATACGTGATATTATAAATGAAGATCTTAAAACAAACAAGTACAATGGACTAGTTCATACACGCTTTCCTCCCGAACCTAATGGTTATTTGCATATCGGGCATGCCAAATCAATCTGTCTAAATTTCGGATTAGCCAAGGATTATCAGGGTCTATGCAACCTAAGATTTGATGATACAAACCCTGCTAAAGAGGATGTTGAATATGTTGAATCTATTGAAGAAGATGTGAAATGGCTTGGATTTGATTGGGAAGACAGAATGTATTATGCCTCGGATTATTTTGAAAAGCTTTATAATTTTGCGATTCAGCTTATCAAAGAAGGGAAAGCATATGTTGATTCTTCATCAGCCGCAGAAACAAAAGATATGAGGGGAACTCCTACCGAAGCGGGGACAGAATCTCCAAACAGAAACCGATCTGTTGAAGAGAATCTTGAATTATTTACAGGAATGAAGGAAGGAAAATTTGAAGATGGTGCACATATTTTACGTGCAAAGATAGATATGTCTTCACCAAACATGATAATGCGTGATCCTGTTTTATACAGAATTAAAAGGGCAACGCATCACCGTACCGGAGATAAGTGGTGTATATATCCCATGTACGATTATGCACATCCCATTTCTGACTGGATTGAAGGCATCACACATTCAATTTGTACTCTTGAATTTGAAATTCATCGTCCATTTTATGACTGGCTTTTGTTAGAACTTCATTTAAAAGATCGACCTCAGCAGATTGAATTTGCCCGGTTAAATTTAAGCTACACAGTAATGAGTAAGCGTAAACTCCTTGAGCTTGTACAGGAAGGATTTGTTTCCGGATGGGACGATCCCAGAATGCCAACAATCTCCGGTCTTCGCAGAAGAGGATATACACCCGAATCAATAAGAAGTTTTTCAGACAAGATTGGAGTTGCTAAAAGGGACGGGATGATTGATGTCGCTTTACTCGAACACAGTCTTAGGGAGGATCTTAACATTAAGGCCCCTCGTGTTATGGCTGTATTAAATCCTTTAAAGGTTGTTATTACTAACTATCCAGTTGGACAGGTTGAAGAACTTGAAGCTGTAAATAACCCTGAGGATCCCTTGATGGGTAAACGCCTACTTCCCTTTTCAAACGAAATATATATTGAGCAAGACGATTTCCGTGAAGTTCCACCTAAAAAATATCATCGTCTTTATCCAGGTAATGAAGTCAGATTGCGTTATGCATATATAATAAAATGTAATGAAGTAATAAAAAATCAAGCCGGAGAGATCATGGAACTTCACTGCACTTATGATATAGACACTAAAAGCGGATCGGGAAATACGCGTTCTGTTAAAGGGACCATACATTGGGTTTCTGCATCACAAGCCATAAAGGCTGAAATTAGATTGTATGATCGTCTTTTTGTTACTCAAGATCCATCAGGAGATAAAGAGAATGATTTTAAGGATTTAATTAATCCTAACTCTCTAGAATTATTAAGTAATAGTTTAGTTGAGCCAGGACTTGCGAATGCTAAACCAGGAGATAAGTTCCAATTTGAAAGACAAGGATATTTCTGTGTTGATACTTTATCAAAAGATAAATTACTTGTATTCAACCGAACAGTGCCCTTGCGTGATTCATGGTCCAAAATAGAAAAGAAGCAATAAGATATTTCCCTTGGTAGTCAAGGCTAATTCCGTGACTACCTTTTTATTCTAATACAGATTATTATTTTATTTACCTGCAGTATCCATAGCATTTATAGAAAGCTCAGGTTTTGGTTTCCCGTTCCAGTGTTCGAACTTAACGACATAGGACATAAATTTTTTATCTAATTCCTCCATTTCTTTACCCGCTATCTTATTGTCATTTTCCATATTTGTAAAGAAAGTAACCCGGTCTTTATCCCAACTTGCATAAACAATAGAATTAGTATTCGGACCCATACTTGTGCGCCACAAATGGAAATCACCTCTAAGATTCAGTTTTTCGCATAATGCTGCTTCTTCACGAGCGACCGCAATGGCTTCATCTTCTTTACCAGGAATAAATTCAAAATAATCCCAATGATAGAATTTTGCTTCAGATTGTTTGATGTATGGATTTTTAGAATTATAGGATCCTTTTTTATCCATTGTAACAACAAGTTGGTTAGTAGCAGAGATTGTACCGATAAAATTATTTGCAAGTTTATTAAATTCATCCTGATTAACCGTTTTCATTTTATCAGCCCACATTTTATTCATATCATCAATTTGGCTATAATTGTTTAATTCAACAAGATAATCATAGGTAAAAGAATCATACTGTAAGCAATCCCATTTAACGCCTGGATAGTTTTTCTTAATAAACTCATTCATCTCTTTCTGTGCTTTTTCATAAGCATCCACTTTATTCGGATAAACCACATCCTGCATGACAAGCAGTCTAACCGGTTTAGAATCTTGTTGTGCTAAAAGGAAGTTAAATGATGTAAAGAAAACAACTGCAACTAGTATCCAAGACTTGACCATAACGAATCTCCTATATTTAAATTATTGATATTTGTTTCAACATGAAGCTAATTAACCAAAATAGATTTTATTGTGACAAGGATTATTTAATAATAAACCGTGATAATGCTCTTTTTTATTTGATTCCAACCTTAATTTTTATAAATTTACGCCTCAAAACAGTTGCCGAAGTGGCGGAATTGGTAGACGCGCTGGACTCAAAATCCAGTCTGGCTTACACCAGGTGCCGGTTCGAGTCCGGCCTCCGGTACTGAATATTTTTTAGTTAGAATTTGAAAAATATATTTTAAAATATCTTTCGATATACCCTTATTATATTGTGATATAAAACAATATGATTAGTCACTTCAACTGATATTTTTATAGCACTTTAATAGAATAATTATGTTTTGACAAGTATTGTTATCTACCCAGTAGATATTATTGTCTAACTTTTTATGATACATTTTCTTAATTAACTATTAAGTTATGATGAACAATAAAAGTATATGTTAAAGGGGATAAACTTTCTGATCATTCTGCTATGAAAGATGACATCAAAATCCTTATAGTTGAAGACGAAGCCATCACAGCAATGTATCTGCAATTTCAATTAAGAAAACTGAATTATAATGCACTTAAACCAGTGGGTTCAGGTGAAAGTGCTATAAAAGTAGCCATGAAGGAAAATCCAGAGATTGTATTAATGGATATAGGTCTGGCAGGCAAGATGGACGGAATTCAGACTGCAAAGGAGATAAATTCATTCAGTAATCCGCATATTATATTTATGACCGGTTATCATGATGACGAGTTAAGAGAACAAGCAAAAGCAATATCATCATCCTCCTACTTAACTAAACCAATCGGTATACCTGATATTGTGAATATTATTCACAATATAGAACATAAATAATGAATTATTGAAAGTAATTTATCTCCTACAAATTAAAATTTATACATACAATTCTATTTCAGGCTTTTCAATAATATTGTTTTTCTTATTAAGCATTTCAAGAGCCTGCTTAAGATCCTCGATTAAATCATCAGCGTCCTCCAGCCCCACAGATAATCTTATTAAACTATCAACAACCCCTGCACTTAACCTCCTTTCTCTTGGGATAGATTTATGAGTCATAGAGGCAGGATGGCAAAGAAGGCTTTTTGCCCCTCCAAGACTTTCAGCCAGTTTAAATAATTTAGTTGAAGTAACAAATTTTATAGCCGCCTCTTCAGTGTCATCATTAAGTGAAAAAGATATAATACTACCGGGAAGTTTTTGCTGTTTTTTAGCGATTTCATAATTAGGATGGCTTTTAAGTCCAGGAAAATATAATTTCTTAATTTCAGGTCTGCCATGAAGAAACTCAGCAATTTTTTGAGCATTAGCTGAATGCTTTTCGACTCTTATTTTTAAAGTTTCAATACTTCGAATAAGAAGCCAGGAATCAAACGGGGCAAGCACTCCACCCGTTGCATTTTGAATATACTTCAGTTTTTCCCCAAGTTCATTTGAATTTGTAACAACAAGACCAGCAAGTACATCAGTATGTCCTCCGATATACTTAGTTGCACTATGAACAACAATATCAGCACCAAGAGTGAGTGGTTTTTGAAATATCGGAGAGGCGAAAGTATTATCAACACAGACGAGTATATTATGATCTTTGGCAATTTGACAGATCTTTTTTATATCAGACACCTTCAATAAAGGATTTGTGGGACTTTCAAGCCAAATTAGTTTTGTATTAGGGGTTATCTCATTTTTTACATTATCAGTATTTGTTGTATCAACAAATTTTGTTTTAATTCCGAATTTGTTATAAATGGTTGTAAACAGTCTAAAAGCTCCGCCATAAATGTCATCGACTGCAAGCACTTCATCTCCTGTTTCAAGCAGTTTAACAACGCAATCAATCGCTGCAAGACCGCTGGCAAAGGCAAGCCCATTTTTCCCTTCCTCAAGTTTAGCAATAATTGATTCGAGGATTTTCCTAGTAGGATTATTTGTACGAGTATAATCAAACCCTTTATTAACTCCCGGGGCTTCTTGTCTGTATGTAGAAGTTTGATAAATTGGAACTGAAAGCGCCCCTGTTAAAGGGTCTATAGGTATAGATTCCAGTATTTCTGTTAATTCATTCATTGTGTTATCCTATTTATTATATTAATTTAATTATTTATTCAAAAAAAAACCCTGCTAAAAGCAGGGGTTAAAATACTTACCACAGACTTTTAGCAAATTTTAAAGTCGCTGCAATTTGTCGTAAATCGCGACTGTAATAGATTTAAAAGCAAAAAACCCGCAAACAGCGGGTAAATATATCGGCTGTTTAGCAATTTATTTATTGTCGCTGCAATTCGCTTTAAATCTACGACCAATATTTTCTAAGAACTATTACAAATATATTCAGGAAATATTTAAAAACAAATTATTAGGTAAGAATAAACAAAAATATTATAATTATTGATTCGTCTCACCTTTTTTAAGGAGATTTTTATCAACCAAAGTAAACAATTCTTCTTTAGTAAAAGGTTTTGAAATATAATCGTTAAATCCTTCAGATAGAAATTTTTCCTTATCTCCTGCCATAGCAAAAGCTGTAAAAGCAATCATTGGAACATTTTGATATCCAGGCAATTTCCTCATTTCTTTTAGGACATCAATTCCGTTTAGTTTTCCTCTTAGACCTATATCAAGGAGAATTATATCATAAATTACTTCAGATGCTTTTTTTATAGCAGATTCAGCATCTTCAACAGCATCAACAACTGCTGTTTTTTTGTAAACATATGAAACGTAATACCTCGAAATCTCGTCATCGTCCAGAATAAGTAATTTTATTTTAGGCTCCATTTTCTTAAGTGTTTATTGTGATATACAAATATACTCTTCTTTTGAAGTATATTCTATAAAAAATATTCGAACTTTGCAAGGACTTGATAAATTAATTGAATGGTTTTAATTCAGGAGAGAGGTTAAAAAGAGAAAAAGGCTGTCATTACAGGCAGCCTTTTATTGACATTTTATTTGTTTACGCTATTTAAATAATTAACGACTTCGTCTCTAGTATGTCCCGTTCTCCTTTGAATTCTCCCAATAAGATCATCCTCTCTACCTTCCACGTAGGTGAGGTCATCATCAGTCAAATTTCCCCAATGTTGTTTTAGTTTTGATTTTACGGAACTCCAATTTTTAATTCTTAGTGTATCCATCATTTTATCCTTTATATTGTTAATAAATACGCAACAAATCTAAAATAATCAGTTGGAGTATTAATTGAAATTAGTCACAAATGGGAGGTGAAAAATAATGGACTTGAACAGAATGAAAATATCAATTTTTATTTTAATTTAATACCTTAATTAAATTCCATTGATATATAGGTTTCCTGATATACTTATAATTTAGCCCTGTAAAAACGAGAACTTCTTCATCAAACCCAGTAAGGAATACTATAGTAGGTTTATAATTGTCATAAATAATTTGGGCCGTCTCAATACCGCTGACATCCCCTTTTATATTAATATCCATCAGTATGATTTCTGGTTTTTCTAACGAAGCTTTTTCAACAGCTTCCTTACTGTTATCGGCTATACCTACAACTTTAAATCCACTATTTTCAAGCATAAGTTGATAATCCTTAGCAACAATTGACTCATCTTCAACGATTAATACAGTTTTCATCAGTCTTAATATTTTTTTATTCAAGATAACCATAGATCGTTATTAAATTCAATAATAATAATGAGCGCTATCAATACATGTAATAATTTGAAAACAATATGTGCCCAGAAGCATAAAATAATTAGGAGGTAAAATGGCTCTCCAGGAATTCAATAATATTTAAATTACCATTAATTTTAACTTTTATTCCTAATGGCACTGTCAAATTATTTTTCAAATGACCATGACTAAAGTTGAATAAGACAGGAGCAGGAAAATCTCCGCCAAAATAATCAAACAAAACTTGGTCAAGGGTCAGACTATTACTATTGGGGTTTAACTCTTCACAATCCTTAAATCCACCCAGGATCACTCCCTTAACACTATGTAGATAACCTGAAAGTCTCATTTGATTCAACATTCTGTCGATTCTGTAAGGGACTTCGCTAATTTCTTCAAGCATTAGAATTTTACCCCGCGGATTTGGAAGATATTTCAATCCGGTTAGGGAAGAAATCAAAGACAGATTCCCTCCTATAAGTCTTCCTTCAGAAACTCCTTTTTGGAGACTATTTAAAGCCATAATACCAGGAATGTTTACTTTTAGCGGATGATTATTAGTAACGGTCTGCCAAAAATTTTCTTCAGTGAATTTACTGATCTCACCACTGAAGTCCACACCTGCCATTGGACCGGCGAAAGTAACCAAGCCGGTCATTTTCAGGAAGGCATTTTGTAAGACAGTTATATCGCTATACCCGCAGAATATTTTGGGATTATTTTTAATTAATTGGTAATCAATTTTATCAAGAAGTCTTCCGGCACCATATCCTCCCCTTAAACACATTATCATTTTTATCTTTTTATTGAGAAACATTTTATGAATATCATTAAGCCTTTCATTATCCGTTCCGGCAAGATATCCATATTTTTTCAAAGTATTAGCACCAGTTTGAACTCTGTAACCTTGTTTTTCAAAATATTTAACTGAATTTTCTAATTTAATATCATTATCAACGGGTGATGAAGGAGAAATAATTCCAATAACATCTCCCTTGTTTAATTTACAAGGCTTAATTAGTCTCATTTTAATAATTCAATTTGATTTAATTCTTTATAAAGTTGGTTATACATCACAGGCAATTGATAAACGTCAGAGAAATAGTTATATAATATTAAGGATTATAATAAAAAAATATATTTTAGTACTTTATTCTGAGTTCATTTCTAAAGATAGAAGGCTAGGTTTATTAATATTAAGATAACTCTCCGTTAATATTTTGATAATACAAGAGAAATATATTATTCCACTGAAATAAATATAAATACATGAGAAATAATATCCTATTTATCTGTGGTTCATTAAATCAAACAATAATGATGCACAAGATAAGTAAGCATCTTAATGACTATAACTGCTGGTTTTCTCCCTACTATGCAGACGGTATAGTCGGGTATTATTCCAAAACGTCAGTACTTAATTTCAGCATATTAGGCGGGCAATTCCGTGAAAGGACAATAGATTATATACTTTCAAAAAATCTTCAACTTGACAGTGGTGGTAACGACAGAAAATATGATCTGGTTTTTACATGTAGTGATTTGATTATCCCAAAGAACATATTAAACTCCAAGATAATACTCGTTCAGGAAGGGATGACTGATCCCGAAAACATTATTTATTATCTGGTTAAATACCTAAAACTACCTCGCTGGCTTGCAAGTACTTCAGCCACCGGGATATCTAATTCATATGAAATATTCTGTGTTGCCTCTGAAGGATATAAAAATCTTTTTATAAAGAAAGGAATTATTCCTGAGAAAATAAGAATAACCGGCATTCCTAATTTTGATAATTGTATTAGTTACGCGGACAATGATTTTCCACATACCGGATATGTACTTGCGGCGACTTCAGATTCCAGGGAAACATTTAAGTTTGAGAATAGGAAAAAATTTATATTAAAAGTAAACAAGATAGCTGCAGGGAGAAAGATAATCTTTAAATTACATCCCAATGAATATGTTGAGAGAGCAACTCTAGAGATAAAGAAATACTCACCAGAAGCCCTTGTATATAGTTTTGGTAATACAGAACATATGATAGCCAATTGTTCAGTGTTAGTTACAAGATATTCCACGACTGCTTATGTAGGGTTAATACTTGGTAAAGAAGTATATTCTGAATTTGATATTGATGAACTAAACAGGTTACTACCAATACAGAATGAGGGTATCTCGGATTATAACATTTCTATTATAGCCCGTTCCTTGATGGGTGAGAATATTATCGGGACTATGTCATATAAAGGGAATACTTTACAAAGGATAAAAAATAAATTAGTCAGAGTAAGATAATTGCAATAGTTTATTTATGAATATTATTACAATAATTCAGGCAAGAATGGGCTCTTCACGTTTACCGGGGAAAGTACTTTTACCCATAAAGGGAAAACCACTTTTAATAAGAATGATTGAAAGAGTAAAAGCATCACGGCTTGTCGGCGACATAATTGTTGCTACTACAAATGATAAATCAGACAATATAATTTCAGATCTGTGTAAATCAGAAAATATTAGTGTTTACAGAGGAGATTCAAATAATTTACTTGACAGGCATTATAAAGCTGTAATGGAAAGGAGCCCTGATATAGTTGTTAAAATTCCTTCAGACTGTCCACTAATTGATCCTGTTGTTATAGATAAGGTGATAGGAAACTTTATAAGTAACTTTGGCAAATATGATTATGTAAGTAACTTGCATCCAGCTACTTATCCGGATGGGAACGATGTTGAAGCTATGACTTTTTCTGCTATTTCAGAAGCCCGGGAAAATGCTTACAGGCAATTAGAACTTGAACATACTACTCCATATTTATGGGAGAATCCGGAGAAATATCGAATAGGCAATGTTCTTTGGGAATCCGGAAAGGATTATTCAATGACGCATCGTTTTACAATTGATTATGAAGAAGACTTTAAATTCATAAACTGTGTTTATGATGAACTATTTCCACAAAATCCCTTGTTTTCGCTGGAGGACATCTTGTTATTACTTAATAAAAAACCGGAGCTAATGGCAATAAACAATAAATATACGGGTGTAAACTGGTATCGTAAACATTTAAATGAACTTAGGACTATTAATCCTGAACAAACGAGAATAATATGAACTCAAAGCCTATAAATGAACTAGAACAAATCTCTATTAAAGTAAGAGAACACATAATAAAAATGGCGACGGACGGGGGGTGTTTTCTGGGCGCTTCCCTCTCCTGCACTGATCTTATAGTATTTCTATATAATAATTTTTTGAATCTCACAAAAGATAATCTTAAAGATCCGGAAAGAGATTATTTATTTCTCTCTAAGGGGCATGATGTTCCGGCATTATACGGAACTCTCGCTGAACTGGGAATAATACATAAGGATCGTTTTAAGAATCATCTAAAAACAAATGATTATATCTATTGGCATCCCAATGTACATATACCAGGAATTGAATTTCACTCTGGTTCATTAGGACATTTATTATCAGTTTCAATGGGAGTAGCTTATGATTGTAAATTAAGAAAAACAAATAATAAGGTTGTTGTTATACTTGGAGACGGTGAACTGAATGAGGGTTCAATATGGGAAGGGGCGCTTGTTGCGGCAGCGAAAGAGTTAGATAAATTAGTTGCAATAGTTGACAGAAATAAATTTCAGGCCAATCTGCCTACAGAGGATCTTATTCCGATTGAACCGTTGGATAAGAAATTTGAAGCTTTCGGCTGGAATGTATTTAAATGTAATGGTCATGATTACAAAGCCCTGGCGGATGTTTTTAATAATCTTCCTTTAGGGAACGGTAAACCTACTATAGTTGTTGCTGATACGATAAGGGGGAAAGGACTTCCGAGTATTGAATCAAGAGCAGACAGGTGGTTCTGTAATTTTACACATGAGGAAATTGAATTACTTATAAAAGAATTGCACAACAAGGAAAAGACAAATTTAACTTCAGAAACACTGGTGGTAAGATAATATGAATTATGAACAACTACTCTTAGAGCTTATGCAGAAAGATGAACGATTTGTAGTACTTACTGCTGAAAACCGTTCCGCTATTAGAAACCTCCCGGATATTATTAAAGATAGATTTATTGATACCGGTATTGCGGAACAAACAATGATTGGGATGGCGGCAGGTTTAGCTTTGCGAAGCAGAATTCCAATTGTTCATGCTCTTGCCACCTTTCTTACTATGCGCGCATTTGAATTCATCAGGACTGATATTGGTATTGCAAACCTTCCTGTTAAACTTGTAGGGGCTGTGCCTGGTTTTCTTTCAGATGGAAATGGACCTGCGCATCAGGCAATTGAAGATATATCCATTATGAGAGGAATTCCCGGGATGAATATATTTTGCCCGGCAGACGAAGAAGATATGATATTAGGTTTAGAGAAAGTATTCATGCATGACTCCCCTTTTTATATTCGATATAATAATCAGAAACCAGCTATAAAACATTCTCCTTTTGAAATAGGTAAAGCAGAGGTTCTATCTTTGGGAGAAATTACTATTCTTACACACGGGATTCTTTTGAAAGAAGCTTTGGCTGCACAAAAGATATTACAGGCCGAAGGAAAATCTACAGGTGTTATTAATGTTAGAACAATTAAACCTTTTGATAATGAAACTATTATAAAAATATGTAGTAGTTCCGCAATGGTTGTGACTCTTGAAGATCATTTTATTACCGGCGGTCTCTTTTCTGTACTAAGTGAATTATTAGTTATGGAGAATATTAACTGCAATGTTTTTCCAATAGCATTGAGTACATGGTTTAAACCTGCCCTTTTAAATAATGTGCTTGAATATGAAGGATTTACCGGAAAGGCAATAGCGGAAAAGATATTAAAGCAATATGAATCATCTCATAGTTTATTTAAACAATATAAATAGGAATCATTATGCCGAACAAAGTAAAATTTAATGATAACTACCCTTCCATCGCGAAGTCTGATGAATATTATAACCGGGCGCTAAATCTTATTCCATGTGTTACACAGACGCTTGCCAAGGGTCCCGGTCAGAATGTTAATGGAGTTGCTCCTAAATATCTGCAACGTGGTGAAGGTGCACATGTGTGGGATGTTGATGGCAATGAATATATTGATTTCCAAATGGGTATAGGTCCAATATCACTGGGATATTGTTACCCTGCCGTAGATAGTGCTATAATAGAACAACTTAGAAGTGGAATAACGTTTTCATTAATGCATCCACTCGAAGTTGAAGTTGCAGAACTTATTAATCAGATAGTTCCGAATGCTGAAAATATCAGGTACAGTAAAACAGGGGCGGATATAACATCAGCGGCAGTTAGACTGGCACGCGCTTATACTGGAAGAGAAAAAGTACTTTGCTGCGGTTATCATGGATGGCATGATTGGTATATATCTGTTACAGACAGGAATAAAGGAATCCCTGAATGTGTAAAAGATTTAACTTATACTTTTAGCTATAACGATATACAATCTGTTGAAGATTCTATTGATAAAGACACGGCGTGCGTAATACTTGAACCATTTGTCTTTGACGAACCAAAAGATAATTTTCTGCAGAAACTGAGAGAAGTTTGTACCAGGAATGGAACTGTACTTATATTTGATGAAATGTGGACAGGATTCCGTGTTTCATTAGGAGGTGCACAGGAATATTTTAAGATTGACGCCGATCTTGCATGTTTTTCCAAGGCAGTAGCTAACGGTATGCCCATAGGAATTCTAACGGGGAAAAGAGAAATTATGAAGCTACTTGAGAAAGATGTTTTCTTTTTTACAACATTTGGCGGAGAGACTTTATCATTATCCGCAGCTAAGGCTACGATTCAGGAGCTAAAGAAAAATAATGTGTCCCAAAATCTTGCATCAACAGGAAGAATAATCAAAACCGGATTAAGACAAATTATAAGTGACCTTGGAATGGTTTATGTAAAATGCAATGGATTTGAATGCCGTACTATAGTTACATTTGATCAATCTGCCGGCAATCCTCTTGAAATGAAATCATTTGTTCAGCAGGAATTTATCAAAAGAGGTATATTATGGGGAGGATTTCATAATCTTTCTTTCTCACATTCTGAAAGTGATATTTTGCATTTATTAAATGCATACAAAGAAGTCTTGCCTCTTCTTAATAAAGCTGTTGAAGAGAAGAATATAATTAAATATTTACGGGGCGAAGTAGTGGAGCCTGTTTTCAGGAAAACCAGTAATTTTAATATAAAACCAAAACTGACTTCTGACAGGAAAATCATAAATGCATACAAATGATCTTTTTTCTTTAAATGGGAAAATTGCAATTGTAACCGGGGCATTGGGATTACTTGGCAAGCAGCATTGTATTGCACTTTCAGAGGCAGGGGCAAATGTTATAGTCAGTGATTTGGATGAGCATAGCTGCCAGGATTTTGCCGAAAGTCTGACTGTTAGGGCAGCAGGAATCGGTATGGATATTTCAGATATTAAATCAGTCAGGGAGTTAAGGTTCAAAGTATTGAGTAAATTTGGCAAGATAGATATATTAGTAAATAACGCGGCAATAAATGACATGTTTGAAAACCCATCATTAGGTGAGAAACTTTCAATGTTTGAGAATTATCCACTTGATATGTTTCGTAAATCATTAGATGTTAATATTACCGGTACTTTTATATGCTCACAGGTGTTGGGAACTGAGATGGCCATAGCTGGACAAGGGAGCATAATAAATATTGCATCAACTTACGGAGTTGTGGCGCCTGATCAATCAATTTACAAGGATGAACAAGGTAAGCAAAGGTTTTACAAATCTGCTGCATATCCAGTCACAAAAGGGGCAGTTATATCTTTTACAAAATTTCTGGCAACTTACTGGGGAAGTAAAGGAGTAAGGGTTAATTCCCTATCTCCCGGCGGTGTGGAAAATAATCAAGACATAAATTTTATAAATAATTATTCAAAGAAAACTCCTCTTGGAAGGATGGCACATCCGGATGACTACAAAGGCGCGTTAGTCTTTTTAGCAAGTGATGCTTCATCATATATGACGGGAGCAAATTTAATTGTAGACGGAGGATGGACAGCGTGGTGATAACTAATACTTTAAAAGAGAACAATCTTCACCTTCAGGATAAAGTTAAAAAGATTAAACTTGTAATGACAGATAATGATGGTGTATTAACAGATACAGGGGTTTATTATTCTGAAGAAGGTGAAATATTTAAGCGTTTTTCTATCCGTGATGGAATGGGAGTAGAAAGACTTAGAAATATTTTGGGGATAGAAACAGGAATTATTACAGGGGAAATATCAGGCTCAATAAAGAAACGAGCGGAAAAACTTAAAATCACTCAATTGTTTCTTGGTGTTAAGGAAAAACACAAGCTGCTGGAAGAGATAATATCACATAATAATATTCAAGCAGAGAATATCGCATATATAGGTGATGATGTTAACGATATAGAATTTATGAAACTAGTAGGTTTAACTGCCTGCCCTTTAGATGGAATGATTGAAATAAGAAATATGGTTGATTATGTATGTGATCAAAAAGGAGGGAATGGTGCATTCAGAGAGTTCGCGGAACTGATTATTGCTCTTAAATCTGATTAAAATTTTTATAACAATAATGAGGGTTTATGAAACCAGACAGACAAGTTAAAGTAGGTGAGCTTAATATTGGTGACGGGGAACCTGTTTTCATAATCGCAGAGATCGGGATAAATCATAACGGATCAGTTGCGATAGCAAAAAAGATGATAGAAGGAGCAGTCTTTGCGGGTTGTGATGCAATTAAATTTCAGAAAAGGACACCTGAATTATGTGTTCCAAAGGATCAATGGGATATCGAAAGAGACACTCCCTGGGGAAGAATGACTTACATTAATTACAGGCATAAAGTTGAATTTGACTTTGACCAGTATTCCGAACTTGTTGACTTCTGTAATAAAAAGGGAATTATATGGTTTGCTTCCTGCTGGGATGAAAATGCAGTAGAATTCATTGAAAAATTTGATCCCTTACTTTATAAAATTGCATCCGCATCATTAACAGACAATGATCTTCTAATAAAACATAATCAATTGGGAAAACCCGTAATACTATCAACCGGAATGTCCACAATGGAGGAGATAGATGCAGCTATTAATATTTTAGGGAGAGAGAAATTAATGATTGCGCAAGCAACATCTTCCTATCCATGTAAAGATGAAGAGCTGAACTTACGCGTGATACAAACACTTAGGGATAAGTATGAGGAAGTTCCTATAGGTTATTCCGGTCATGAGACAGGATTAGCCCCTACGTGGGCAGCAGTTGCGATGGGCGCCAATTTTATAGAACGGCATATAACACTAGACCGTGCAATGTGGGGTACTGATCAGGCCGCGTCTGTTGAAATTGTTGGACTTATGAAACTTGTTTCCAATATAAGAGATATTGAAAGAGCATTTGGAAACGGAATTAAATGTGTTTATCAAAGTGAATTATCACAAAAGAATAAATTGCGTAAAATTCGTCCTGATTTACAGATGGTAAAAGCCGGATAAGTATTTGTTATGGGAAATATCAGAATTATCTGCACAATAGGGATAATTGCAGGCGCATCAGTTATTGTTTTATTTGAGAGACTATTCCCTTACGCAAAAAATCAGAAATTTCTGCGAGAAGGATTCTTTAATGACTTTGTCCTTTATACTTTAGTTCAGAGTTACATTCTGGGAGTAGTAATTTCTTTTATAATAACAATCATTGATTCCAACACACATTTAACCCGTCTTCATTTAGTATCAGGATGGTCAATACCAGAGCAGTTACTTTTCTTTTTTGTTGTACACGATTTTTACATATACTGGTTCCATAGATACCAGCATAACTCCAGAATTTTTTGGAGGATACATGAAGCACACCACAGCACCAGAGATGTTGACTGGTTATCAGGTTCACGTTCACATGCCATTGAGATACTTATAAACCAGACAATTGAATTTGCACCAATAGTGTTATTGGGAGCGGCACCAGAAGTAGCGGTAATTAAGGGTATGATTGATGCGCTTTGGGGAATGTACATTCATTCTAATATTGATATTAAAACCGGCTGGCTTCAGTTTGTCTTAAATGGACCGGAGATGCACCGCTGGCATCATGCAGATAAGGACGCTAAGGCTTATAATAAAAACTTCAGTACTAAGATTGCCTTATGGGATTGGTTATTTGGTACTGCTTATTTTCCTCAACTGGAAAAGCCACTTATTTATGGATTATCTTATCTGAACTTCCCTTCAAATTATATAAAACAGTTCCTTTTTGCGTTCAGGCGGGCTAAAGACTAATACATCGAATAAATCTTTAGCTTATCGAAAAAATTTGAATGTTTTGAGAAGGGGTGAGTTTTATTAAAACCACTCAATGCAGGCCAATTTACCGTTCATCCTTGTCCGATCAATTCTCGATCATTTTCCCATTGTTTTTCGTTCATCTCTCGCTGATCTCTCGCTCATCTCCCGATAGTTTCTCGATAAAGAGGAAAAGAGTTTTTAGAGAGTTTACTCCTGGATAAGAAATTTAAGTTCTGCTGTTGCGGCAGAGATGTTATCAGTATTGAATATTGCTGAGCCAACTACGAATACATCAACACCGGCTTTAGCTGCTTCCCCGATAGTTTCTTTACTCATACCGCCGTCAATTTCTATGAGGAAATTTGCTTTAAGTTCTTCTCTTAACTTTACAAGTTCCCTGACTTTCTTTAAAGTATTGGGAATAAAAGATTGTCCTCCGAATCCCGGATTGACAGACATGACAAGAATAAGATCCGCAAATTCGGCTGCACATTTTAATGTTTCAACCGGAGTTGATGGGTTAATGCTGATACCAGCTTTTGCACCGAGTTCTTTTATCCTGTTGACAGTTCTGTTAAGATGTATAACAGCCTCCTGGTGAACAGTAACATAATTTGCTCCGGCTTTTATAAAATCATTCAGATAATCATCAGCATTTTCAATCATGAGATGTACATCAAGGGGAAGGTGAGTACATCTTCTCGCTGCTTTTACTAAAATTGGTCCGAACGTAATATTAGGGACAAAGTGTCCGTCCATAATATCGCAATGTATCCAGTCGGCACCGCCAATTTCAACATTTCTAATTTGCAAAGCGAGATTAGTTAGGTCTGCGGTTAATATTGAGGGAGCAATTAATTTCATTCTTCTATCGCCTTTTTATCGTCACCGGATTTGGTTACAAACAGATCGACTGCTGCACCTTTATTTACTTTGTTCCCCTTGCTTGGATATTGGTCGAGGATAGTATTAGGAAGAAGAGAAAACGAAGGCTGATAATTTATTTTGCCAACAACAAGTGCGCTGTCAGCAAGTAGTTTTTCAGCTTCAGTCAGGGATTTACCAATCAAGTCCGGAACAGTAATCTCACCTTCTTCAGCCGGACCTATGCTAATAGTAATTCCGACCATTTCTCCTTTTTTTAACTCAGTACCTGCAGTAAACTGCTGATCAAAAATAACATTCTTAGGATTCTGGGATGGCTGCTCATTTATGTGACCTAATTTAAGTCCTACCCTTTCAAGTGATAGTTTTGCTTCAGTTAGCGAATGACCTTTTAATATAGGAACAGAAACCGTAGGCTCACCGCCGCTGAGGATTAAATATACCCTTCTTCCCTTTTTAACAATACTGCCTGTTTCAGGTTTTTGAAACATAACTGAACCTTTAGCGACTTTATCATCAAAGGTAGTATCACTTACAATAGGATCAAGGTTAGCATCTTTCAGTAAATTTATTGCATCCTGATCTTTAAGCCCTATTACTTTCGGGACTTTTATTTCAGGTGAACTAACGTACCAGGGAAGCAGAATAAAATCCATGATCAATAGGAAAACAATAACGCCTCCAAGATACCAGAGTATCTTTTTAACACGGGGGTTTTGAAAGAATTTATTCAATGGTTAAATACGCTCCTCGACAATTTCAGCTGCGGGGTATTTCTTAATATAGGCATTATAGAACAACATTAAAATAGTTGTTACTATTCCTATGCACATTAAAACCAGAAAGATCATAGAGGGCTGATTAGATTCCTTTGCAAAAGTTTTATATAACCATCCTCCAAGAGTTCCACCCAGAGCCCAACCGATTGCTATAGGAAGAAATGCAAATCCCTGAAATAATGCAGCCTGACCTTTAGGAGCAAGGTCAGCAATATATTCATAATATCGCGGAGCCTGGGTCTGTTCTCCAATAGAAAAGATAACCATACCAGCAATTATCATGGTAATTGAAGGATGAATCATGATAAATCCCCAGGCTAAAATGGTAAAAGCAAATCCAATTATAATAGCAGTTATTGGTGAAATGTTTTTAGTTAACCGGTTTATTACAAGTTGTAATAAAATTATGCCCCATGCATCAACCGATTCAATTATTTCAAACGGGGCGTCTTTGGATATAAAATCAGTAAGGTAAAATGGTATAACAATAAAAATCTGCCAGAACATTAACCAGTAAAGAGAGAAAATAAGCAGGAAGATAATAAAGCGAAAACGCTTAAGCACAAGTCCCATATTTTTTAATACTTCAGGTAATGATTTTTTATCAATTGTACCTTCAGGGATGGGTTCTTTATAAAAGACCAGTGTAGTAATAAACATTAATGTGCAGCTAATAGCAGAGACCATATAAACTGCCTGGATGCTAATAGAATTACGCACTAAAAAAGCAATCAACGGACCAATAGCAGCGCCTATGTTCACTAACCAATAATAGATAGCGTAACCGAGGGATTTTGATTCAGGTTTTGAAGTGAGAGCTATTGTTCCCAGAACACTTGGTTTAATAAATGATCCACCGATTGCAGTGAAGATTAGAATGATAGACAAAAACAGAAACAAATGCCCCTGATATAAACCTGAAAAGGCAGGCATTCCAGTAGATCCAATCAGGAAATAACCAATCGCCAGAACAAAGAAAGCAAAACTAAATGCCTTCCTAAAGCCATATTTATCAGCCAGTGCACCTGCAAAAATAGGAAGGAAATAAATTAAACCACCGAAAATGGAGGATAATTGTCCTGCCTGTATTTCGTTAAACTTTAATGTATTCCTAAGGAAAATACTTAAAATAGTGGCTTGTCCGTAATAAGCTAATCTTTCGAACAGCTCCATTATGTTTGCGACCCAGAATGATTGGTGGAACTGTGCTCTTATAGTGGAAATACTCAAGATTCTCTCTTTAATTAAAATGATTTAATAAATATATGAAACTGTAATAACTTAATCAGGACTTAAAACTATCAACGGCAGAATCGGTATCCGGATACATTTTAAATATTTCCGATATCCTGGTAATATCAAGAAGTACCTTTGCATCATCATGAATTGAAGCCAGTTTCAGGTTCCCGTTTGATTTAGTTATTTGTTTGAGGGAATTTACCAGAACCCCAAGGAAAGTTGAATCGATAAATTCACATGGTTTCATATTGATAATAATTTTATTAGATCCTTTATCAATATCCTCCTGAATAAACTTTCTAAACTCCTCTGCTTCTCTGTAAGTAGCCCTTTCAATATTAATATTTTCAATTACTATATCCCCACGGGTTTCTTTTTCAAAGTTCATGTTTGGTCCATTATATAGTTAAAGCATTTATATTGTAAAATTGGGATAAAGATTCGGGATTTGCAAGAGCATCTTTATTTTCTACGGGTTCGCCGTGAATTATTTTTGTAACCGCAATTTCCACTTTTTTACCGCTAATTGTCCTTGGAATATCAGTAACCTGTATAATTTTTGAAGGAACGTGCCTTTGAGTGGTTTGATTTTTTATATTTTGCTTAATTCTATCGCTCAGTTCACTGGTTAATAATCTGTTACCTCTTAAAACAACAAACATTACTACGCGGATATCATTTTCCCATTTCTGTCCAATAACGAGACTATCAACAACTTCTTCCATTTGTTCAACCACCCTGTAAATTTCTGAAGTGCCTATCCTAATGCCTCCCGGTTTTAAAGTAGCATCAGATCTTCCATAAACAATAACACCTCCTGTATTTGTAATTTTAATGTAATCACCGTGTCTCCAGATGCCTGGATAATTATTGAAGTAAGCATTTCTGTATTTACTTCCTTCAGGATCATTCCAGAAACTAACAGGCATTGACGGGAAAGGCTCTGTACAGACTAATTCTCCCTTACCATTTAAAACAGGTTCCCCTGAATCATCAAATGCCTCAACCTTCATACCCAATCCCCTGCATTGAATTTCCCCTTCATAAACAGGTAAAACAGGGCATCCTAACATAAAGCAGGAAATAATATCTGTTCCACCTGATATTGATGAAAGTTGAAGATCCTGTTTTACATTCTTATAAATCCAATGAAAACTTTCTTCAGGTAAAGGGGATCCGGTAGACAATATAGTTCTTAAAGAAGAAAGGTTAAATTCATTTTGGGGAACCAGGCCCGCTTTTTCACAAATTGAAATAAACCTGGGAGATGTACCGAATATTGTAATTCTATTATCCTCAATTATTTTCCATAGAATTTTGATATTGGGATGAGATGGACTACCGTCATAAAGATAAACAGTTGCACCAATTTGAAGAGAACTAATCAGCCAATTCCACATCATCCATCCGCAGGTAGTGAAATATGTAATAATATCGTGTCTTGAAAGATTTGTATGCAGTGAATGTTCTTTGAAATGCTGAAGCAGTGTTCCGCCTGCACCGTGAACAATACATTTAGGGATTCCGGTAGTACCTGAAGAATACATGATGTAAACAGGGTGATTAAATGGAAACTGCTCAAATACTAATGGTTCGGCCCTATTACAAATAAGAGAGTTAAAATATATTATTCTTTGATCAATATTAAATTCATTACTACTATCATCTTTTAAATCTGAAAATTCTTTTACAAGTATTGTTTTTTCGAGACCCGGTATTTTATCTGTAATGAGTTTTATTTTTTCTGAGCAGTTTATTTTTTTACCATTATAATAATAACTCTCTATTGCGATCAGAATCTTTGGTTTTATTTGACCAAACCTGTCAAGCACACCCTGATAACCGAAATCCGGAGAACAGGATGACCATATAGCGCCAATACTTGTTACAGCAAGCATGGCTATAACAGCTTCAGGAATATTTGTAATAAAACCTGCTACCCTATCCCCTTTCCGAACTCCTATTTTCTTCAGGTTGAATGCAACTGAAGCGGTCAATTCATATAATTCATTATATGTAATTTTAATATCAGGGAAATTTTCTCTTGATGAAATAATGGCAATATTGGAATCCCGGTATTTAAGCAGGTTTTCCGCAAAGTTAAGTTTAGCACCATCAAACCAAACTGAACCGGGCATTGATTTATTTTTTAATACAGTTGTGTATTTATGAGAATGAATAATCCCCGAGATTACCCATATCGATTTCCAGAATTCTTCAATATCGGTTATAGACCATGCATACAGATCGTTGTAGTTTTTAAAGGAAGACCCGTTTACCTGTTCTGCATACTTCATAAATGCATGCATATTTGAATGAGCAATTCTTTCTTCTGATGGGACCCATAAAGGAGATTTCAACCTGACTCCTTTGTTAATTTAAGAACTGAAATGGATAGTGCTCCTTTCCAGGCGAATTGAATATCATTATTTTGAAGAGCACATTTAACTGAGAATGGGAAACTCCACCTAATAATAATTTATGAACTTCCTGAAGCGATATATCTTTTGGCTCAACAGAAATCATTTTATTGATTTCTTTTTTGATAGAATAGACAATTCATTATTGGTTTTTACAATTTTGTTTTTGAGTATTCCCAATCCTGTTATTTCCAATTCAATTTCATCACCATTTTTTAACCAGACAGGAGTAAAAGTTTCGCCCTTAGCTTTAGCTTCCAAATCCCATGTGCCATTAAGTTCAAGGTAACATCCGGTACCAACAGTTCCAGACCCGATCACATCACCGGGGTATAATTCTACCCCATAGGATGCCCGTTCTATAATTTCTGCAAAAGTCCAGTTCATATCTTTCATATTACCATGGGATACAAGTTTACCATTGTGTTTGGCGGTCATTCTAAGGCTGTAATTATTTCCGAAATCTGTTTTAATAAGTTTATCATCAAGTTCATCCGGAGTTACAAGCCAGGGACCAATGCTTGTTGCAAAGTCCTTTCCTTTTGCGGGACCAAGATTAAGTTTCATTTCATCCATTTGGAGAACACGAGCTGAAAAGTCATTCATAACCATAAAACCTGCTATATAATTATCTGCATCTTTAACGGAAATGTTCTTACCTTTTTTCCCAATTACTATTGCAGATTCAAGTTCAAAGTCTAAATGACGGAGATGATCCTCTTCGACAGGAATATCTCCTTCTCCAAATATGGTGTTGTGGTTCGTAAAATAAAATACCGGAAACTGATCAAATTCAGGAATCATTTCCACTCCCCTGTTTCTTCTTGCAGTGGCAACATGCTGCCTGAATGCATAGGCATCCCTGCATGATGTAGGATGAGGGACCGGAGCAATCATCTTATAAGTATTTTCATGAAGCGCAGAATGGATCCTTCCCTGAATCACTGCATTATTTACTTTTCGGGCAAGATATAAAACCTCTTCTTCACCTTTTAGCAAATCAGCCATTTTTGTTGGAAGCTTAAGATTTAATTGTTTACCGCTTTCCATTAAATCATAAACTTTATTTTCGTACAAGAGACCTGTACGTTCTTCATTTCCATAAAGAAATGATACTAATTTCATTTTAACTCCAATTATTTGTCGTTGTCATCAAGGATATTATGATCCTTTCCATTTTAGGATATATTACCGGATTTTCGAATTACCTAACTTTTAATACCCGGGTTTTATTTTTGTGAAATATAGTGAGCTTGCTCTTAATATTATGCTTTTTCTTTTAAAGCCGGATATATTTCTTCAATTATATTAAGAGCGAAATCAGTTTCATCTTTTGTCCCTGAATTGATTCTGATTCCATTACGAATTCCAAAAGAATTAACCGGTCTTAGAATTAAACCTCTTTCAAGGCATAGGTTATTAAAATCAAGCATAAATTGTTCTGTTGGCAATATCATAAGATAGAAATTAGCATAGGTAGGTATATATTCAATTCCCAGTTGATCAAATTTCTTTTTCATCTTTCTCAAAGAATATTCATTTATTTTAACTGTTTCCCGAAGAAAATCATCATCCTCAAGAGCAGCTATTGCTGCAACCTGGGCAAGATAGTTAGGTTCAAAGGGAAGTTTTACTTTATACATTTCTTTTATAAGATATTCCTGCGCTACTGCAAATCCGACTCTTAATCCGGCAAGTCCATATGCTTTGGATAGAGTTCTGAGGACAATAAGATTTTCAAGATCATATTCTAATCCATTAGGAGCTCTGGGATTTGATTCGGCATAAAGAGTATAAGCTTCATCCAGGATGATTAGTACATTGTTAGGAACCAGTTTAATAAAGTCTTCAAATTCCCTTTTGGAGAACATAGTTCCGGTAGGGTTATTTGGGTTAGAGAGATAAATAATCTTTGTTCTGTAATTTACCGCAGATGCGATTGCCTCAAGGTCAAAGGAATATTTTTTCATTGGGATATAGTGAGATTTCCTTCCATATTTATCTGCATTAACATACCAGCCAATAAATGTACCCTCAGAAGTAATTATTTCATCTGCATCACTACTAAACGCCGTTATAATATATTGAAGAATAGAATCTGATCCTGCACAGGTTACTATCTGTTCGGGTTTTTTATTTATTTTATTTGCAATTGCGTGAACAAGCTCATAGGCCGAAGGATTTGTATAACGATGTAGTTGATTAACATTATTGATAATTGCTTCAATAGCTTTTGGGGAAGGTCCAAGAGGATTCTCATTGGATGCAAGTTTTACAATTTTAGTAAGACCTTTTTCCCGCGCGAGTTCTTCGATAGGTTTTCCTGCCTTATAAGGAATCAGTTTTTGTATATGATCAGGAATTTGTATCATAGTTAAATTGAGTTATTTTTTATCGAGCCAGGAACTTGAATAATCTCCAGCCATTGTTTCTTTTACATTGTTAGTAACTCTAAGAGGATTAAAAGTATCTATCATTATAGCATATTCATCTGTTTCCTTTTTCCCTATAGATGCTTCAGTTTTTCCGGGCTGTGGTCCATGGGGAATACCCATTGGGTGGAGTGTAATTGATCCTTCTTGCACACCTGTCCTTGACATAAAATCACCATGCACATAATATAAAACTTCATCACTGTCTACATTGGAATGATAATATGGTGCAGGAATTGAATCGGGATGGAAATCAAATAGCCTTGGCACAAAATTACACAGAACAAAATGCTGCGTTGTAAATACAAGATGTATTGGAGGTGGAAGATGAAGCTTTCCAACCTTTGGTGCAAATTCTTTTATATTAAATGTATATGGATACAAAAATCCATCCCATCCTACAACATCAAACGGATGATGCGGAAGTCGGTAATCAAAATACCTGTTCTGCACTTTGAGAATTAGTTGAAAGTTGCCTTGTTTATCAATTGGCTGCATAAACTGAGGTGGTTTGAAATCACGTTCATAATAAGGAGCATCTTCTCGTAATTGACCATATTCATTCCTATAATGGACTGGTATTTCAAATGGAGTATCGGATTCAACTATAAATAATTTATTATCATTGTTGCTTATTAAATTTCATTTGGTAAGTTGTCCCTTTGGGAACTACAATATAGTCCCACTGCTCAAACGGTAGTATGCCATACTCTGAAATAAAATCACCGCTTCCATGATGAACAAATATTACTTCATGCGCAAAGCTGTTCCGGAAGAAAATATCAGTATCTTCATTAGGATGTGCAGTCGAAATAGTAATATGATCATTCTTAAGAAAATCATTCCGGGAGGTGAGGAAATTTCCGCCGGATTGTTTTTTATCAGTAAAGAAATGATAATACTGAAGCGGTGCATTTTGCCAGACTTCAGAGGAATCTTTTAAGAAACGTGAGGTTAATTCACCTATGCTTTCAACTTGCGGAGGCATATAAATATGATATTTGTTTGAATATATTCCGGAGAATCCCTTTGTACTGAACAGTTCTTCCCGGTATAAAGATTTTCCATCCTCCTTATAAAAAGTAGTATGTCTTTTCGGAGGAACTTTACCAAGTTTTACATAATATGGCATATTTATTTTTCCTTATCGAAATTTCCTCTAAGCTGCTGATCTCTTTCAATTGATTCAAATAGTGACTGGAAGTTTCCCTGACCAAATCCTTCCGCTCCTTTTCTTCTTTGTATGATTTCATAGAAAAATGTTGGACGGTCACCCACGGGTTTTGTAAATAACTGTAGAAGATAGCCTTTCCCTTCTGTATCACAGAGTATCCCTAATTTCTTCAACGCTGAAATATCTTCAGTAATATCCCGGTTTCTTTTCACGAAGAGTCTCATAATATGTATCAGGAGGAGGTGTTAGAAACTCTACTCCATTTTCTTTAAGATTTTTAATTGTTGTAATAATATCATCAGTGGTAATAGCTATATGCTGAATGCCTGAGCCCTGATATTCATCAATATATTCTTCAATCTGTGATTTTTTCTTTCCTTCAAATGGTTCATTTATCGGATTCTTAACCGGTGCTCCATCAGATGATCTTACTACTTTAGATATTAAAGCAGAGTATTGAGTGGAAATATCACCGGCACCGAATTCAATAAATGTTTCAAAGTTAAGTGATTTATTGAGATAATTTTCCCAAAGATTAAGCTCATTTATCCTTACATTACCAACAATGTGATCAATTTCCTTAAGTCCGCTATCCAAATTTTTAACTTCAATTTTCTGTATTGGTTTTCCGAAACCAGGTTTGAATAATCCCCTGTATTTATCCCTGTTAATGAAAACTATTTCCGCATCATCATATAGTTTTATGGCTGCCTCTTCAACTATACCATTATCATCCTTAAATTCTTTCGGATTTCTTACCGGGATTCCTCCATTTTTAATTGCGGTATCAAATGCGGTTTTCACATCCCTAACTTTCAGGGACCATCTTTTGACACCTTCGCCGTGCCTTTCAACAAAGGAAGAGACCTCATAATTAGATGGATTAGTCGCTGAGGTAAGGACAATCTGGATTTGATTTTTAACCATGTAATATGAAGATATATCCCTTACTCCGGTTTCGTGTCCTGAATATGCTACGTTCTCAAACCCAAGAGCTTTAGCATGCCAATAGGCCCACATTTTAGCTGAACCAACATAAAATTCAACAAAATCATAACCAACTATACCCAAAGAATTCTGCATAAAATTCTCCTTTACCAGTTAAGGTAAGAATAGTTATAAATATTATTCTGTTGGAATATATAATAAATCAGTGATGGGTAGGTGTGACCATTGATATCCCTTAACGGCTGAACTGTCTAGGATATATTGAATTAGATATTTTCGATTCTTATCATTTTATACTGTCTAAAAGCATAAAATTATTAGGATTTGAAAGTGCAGTTTTATTGAAGTTCTTCTCTTTAAACTCACATAGTTTTAATACAGGACAGACAGGGCATTTAGGATTTGATGGTTTACATACTTCTCTTCCAAGCCTTATAAGATTAGTATGAAATTGATGAGCAATTCCTTTAGGCATGCTCCCATTTATTATAAATGATGTTTTATCAGGAGTGGCTGTTTTAACAATACCAATCCTATTCGTTATTCTTTGAACATGGGTATCAACCGGGCATACATTTCGTCTTAAAGAAAACAGGAGCACACAATTTGCAGTTTTAATTCCTATTCCTTTATACGAAGTGAGTTCTTTAATAATATTACTATTATCGAGTTCATATAGATGATCTAATGTTATTTTATTATATGAAGTTAATAAAGATATAAGAATGTGCTTTATAGCTATAGATTTCTGTCCTCCTAATCCTGCTATTCTAATTAATGCTTTTATCTTATTTGCTGAGAGTTTTGCTATCTCATCCCAGGATATTGCGGCTGATTTAAGACTAAGAAATGCTTTATAAGAGTTCTTGTCATTTGTATTCTGAGATAGAATAGTGCCTATAAGCATACCTACCGGATCCGGAGGATGCTCCGGTCTTGGTGGCACGCCATAGAATTTAATCAGTAACTTGTTTATCCTTAATATTTTATTCCTCACAATTTCCATAAAATTGCCATTATACAGTAAAGTAAAATTAAAGCTTTTTCATGATAAATGACCAAATTCCAAAAATAAAAGTGGCATATCCACATGAACACCGTCTAAACGCCTGCTTAACACTGCCTATTCCCTCCCCGAATACAGACACCATACACCCGCGATACACAAATGATACAGAAAAGACACAGAATCGATACTTTAATTTATACAGAAAGCATACAGATATGTTGCTGTTTTTTCATATTTTAAAACTTAGATTTAAATAATCCGGAGAATGAATGCCTACTTTAATGATCAGTATTTCAGGAATCAGAGGAATTATCGGTGACGGTCTTGATCCTGAGGTTTTGGTAAAATACACATCAGCTTATGCAGATTTTATAGGAAAAGGAACAATAGTAATCGGAAGAGATGCAAGAATAACAGGAGATATGGTTAATAGCATTGTTAAAGGGACACTTTTGGCTAAAGGCCTCGGTGTTGTTGATATTGGCATTTGCCCTACTCCTACAGTCCAATACACAGTAAAGACATTGAAGGCGCAGGGTGGAATAGCAATATCAGCTAGCCACAATCCAAATGAATGGAATGCTCTAAAACTTCTTAACAGTACCGGTCAATTTATGACTCCTGAAGAAAATGTTACTATGCTTCAACTCCTGAATCAAACAAATAAGTTTGTTTCCTGGGAAAAACTTGGCAAGTATTCTCTTTTCGAAGAAGGGTTGAGCAGGCATGTTAAGGATTCTATGAATCTAAAATATATTAACCTTGAACAGATCAGGAAAAGAAAATTCAAAGTAGTGGCTGACTGTGTTAACGGCGCAGGGGTTTATGTAATACCTGATCTTTTGAGAAATTTTGGATGTGAAGTTATTGAACTTAATTGCGATAGGACCGGAATATTCCCCCGTCTTCCTGAACCTATTCCAGAGAATTTAACTGAAACAATGGCAACAGTAATCAAGAACAAAGCAGATCTTGGCGTTGTTGTTGATCCCGATGTAGACCGTCTTGTTTTAATCACAAATGAGGGAAAACCATTTGGGGAAGAAAACACAATAACTTCCGCTATTAACTTTATTCTTTCAAAAGAAAAAGGGAATGCTGTTGTGAACTTATCAACAACACGAGGAGTTGATGATGTGGCAGCAAAATATGGTTGTAAAGTATTCCGTTCTCCTGTGGGTGAGGCTAATGTCGTAAAGAGGATGAAGGAAGTAAATGCTATCATAGGCGGCGAAGGCAGCGGCGGAGTAATCCTGCCTGAATTACATTATGGCAGAGATGCTTTAGTAGGAATAGCTCTAATACTTCAGCAGCTTACAGAATTCGGAGGAACATTAGCTGAGTTTAAGGACTCTCTACCCTTCTACTACATTGCAAAGAAGAAGATAGTTTTAGAACAAGCAAACCCTGATGATATAATAATTAAGCTGCTTAAGAAATACTCCGGTGCAAACATTAATAACGAAGATGGTTTACGAATAGATTTTGAAGACCATTGGGTTCATTTCAGAAAATCAAATACAGAGCCAATAATCAGGATTATTACTGAGGCAGGAAACAAGGAATTAGCTGAAAAATTATCTGCGAAATATTTCGATGAGATTAAAGCTTTAATTTAATAGAGCATTTTTCGTTTTTGGATATAGCTGTATAAAGCTTTATCGAAGGGAGTTGTGGTTTCCAATAAATTATATTCTATATTGGAATTATAACACTCTGTTTTTATTCTGCCTATGAAATCTACCATGGCTTCTTTATATACTTTCTGTATTTGATACGGCTGAGTTGTTATCTCTTCAGCAGTCTCAAGATCTTTGAATATAGCATCCTTCCCGAAAGCAAAACTTCTTTCCAGGGGGTCGAGAATCTGAAAGACAATAACTTCGTTCTTTTGATACCTGAAATGTTTAAGCGCGCTGAGTGTTGAGTTTATGTCGTCAAAGAAATCAGAGAATATAATAACCAGTCCCCTTCTGTTTATTTTCTCAGCTACTGAATTCAATGAGGCAGCAGTATTTGTCTTATCCGAAGGTTTAACAGCGGCAAGATTTTTCAGCATCTCCCGAAGATAAGGTTTAGATACTTTAGGCGGAAAGAATTTATTTATCTTTTCGGCATAGAGTGCAAGTCCTGCGGCATCCTGCTGTTTAACCATTAAATAGCTAAGAGCGGCAACAAGTGTTGAAGCGTATTCAAGTTTTGTAATATTGCCTTCAGATGCATAACCCATTGATTTACTGGTATCAAGAAGGATATAACTTTTAAGGTTAGTTTCTTCCTCATACTGTTTAACATAATACTTCTCTGTTTTAGCATAGGCTTTCCAGTCAATATCTTTCAGACCATCTCCCTGCATATAAGGTCGATGCTGAGTAAACTCAACACTAAACCCATGGTAGGGGCTTCTGTGGAGCCCCACCATAAAACCCTCAACTACTAATCTTGCTTTCAGTTCAAGAGAGTTAAGTTTAGAAATTACAGCCGGGTTAAGATAAGACCTGAAGTCTTCTCTGGTTTCCATTATTTAGTCGTTGAGTTATTCTTTTCAAGAACTTGCTCAGGAGTCAAACCCATATTATCGAGCTCATATTTTGCAGCAGAAGCCATATCATTTTTAGGATATTTCTGAAGGAATATATTATAAGAAACTGTAGCGTCAGAATACCTGTTTAATTCATTTGACTGAAGAAATCCGCACATAAACAGGCAACCGGGAGCCTGCTTGCTATCAGGGTATTTATCAAATACGGACTTAAATATAGAAACTGCTTTTACAGTTGATGCAGTTCCATCAAGACCTGGGACATATTTGTTTTGATATAACGAGCCCAGCTGGTAGAGAGCTTCAGGAGCAAGAGAATCTTGAGGGAATTCACTTACCAAAGTTTCATAGGCTTTTACGGCTTCGGGAAATTTTTTCTGCTCTACAGCAGCTTTAGCTTGTTTCATATATTTATCCGCTGAATTTTTATTGCATCCGGCGAGAAGTAATTACTGGCTAATAGGAGGAAAAGGATATGTTTCATTTGACTCTGTATATTGTTAAAACGTGTGCAAATCTATTAAATTACAGTGGAATATTCAATGACATTAAAGGGTTTCCTTCAGTTTGATTGATAGTATTATTATAATTGTGATCATTATTTAAGGCAGTTATGAAGAATTATCTTAAACAAACATTTAACCTATCAGATCCTGCAATTATTTCTTCAATTGATGAAATGTCATTATGGTCATCTTATTTTGGAGCAGTTCTTCTTGATACTATTAAATTTAAGAATAAGGCAAAGATTCTGGATATAGGGCCCGGCCCGGGATATCCACTCCTTGAAATTGCACAGAGATTTGGAAATAGTTCAATTGTTTATGGTATAGACCCATGGAAAGCAGCAACTAAGAAATTGATATTCAAAGCTAAAACGATGGGTGTAAATAATATTAAAATTATAAATGGGATAGCAGAGGAACTCCCATTTGAGAATAATTATTTTGATTTGATTGTATCGAATAACGGGATTAATAATTGCAGTGATCAGATGAAGGCATTGTCAGAATGTTATAGAACTATGAAGCCGGGAGGTCAATTTGTTTTTACGGTTAATCTTCCCGGATCAATGAAGGAGTTTTATGCTATTTTTGGGAAATTGCTTGAAGATCAGAAGCTTCCTGATTCATTAGTAAAAATGAAAGAACATATTAAAGGAGAAAAGGAAAACGGTTCAGGAGAATATTAGACAGGTTAAGAAAAATAAGTTATTTGTTAGGAGGGTTATCCAGGAGAGTTTTTATATGAGGTACCTGGACGGAACTTCTTTTCTGAATCATCATTTTATAAAGTTAGCTTTCCTTGAGAGTTGGATTAAGATTGTCCCTAAAGAAAGAAAGGAAGAAATATTTAATATGTTGGAAGAGAGACTTAATAAATATGCAGCGTCAAAAGGTGAATTGAGACTTACTATTCCGTTTGTATGTATAGATTGTAGGAAATGAAGTGATTGTTTATAAATAGGACTAAGAAAAATATGTTACAAGGATCCCCGCTTTCGCGGGGATGACAAATGTTCTTGCTTAAAACATAAATTTAATGTTCATGATCGAATTTCTTTTCTCCTGCCGTTACTTTCAAGTGTAAATAATTATCTTTAGGAGGAAGAGGGCAAGTAGCATATTTTGTGAAAGCACAAGGGGGATTATAAGCTTTATTAAAATCGAGTATAACCTTCCCTGCTGAATCCGGTAATGAAGTATAAAGGAACCTACCGGCACCATAAGTCTCTTCACCATTAGTTTCATCGGCAAATATTATAAAGTAGCTATCCCCTTCCACAATTGGAACAAGTGAATAAACTTTCCCATCTTTATTAAAAGATAGATGTCCATAAACAGTATCCAATTCAACTGTTCCTATAATTGAAGGAACTTTAATAATTTCAGGATGCAAATATTTATCGAATGTTGCAGTTACTCTCCATGATTTATCAATATCATAAGTTTCTATGCCAGGAAAGTCTTTTGCTAATGGAGCATTAAGATTCCGCAGGCGTATTCCAAACTTATCACCCCTCTGTATTATAAACCATTTGAAAGAACCGTTAGCCATTATTGTTGGATTTCCTGTCATATCATTATCCAGAATAATGTTGTTTACATTTTTACCAGCAACCGTAACCATAGTATTATTATTAACTTTTAACATGACTGTAGAATCCTTAAGAATGATAGATCCAATTTTTGCAGGGGCATCATTAGGGAATACTATATTGTTAGATGGGTCGCTCCCAAAACTGTTTTCTCCAGGCTTAAGCCAAAATAAGCCGGCCAGGTTAAGCCACCCGCTTTCCCTTTTAAGGTTTTCGACCCGCTTCGTGTGCCAATTGGTGATTTCCGAAGTATAAACTGGATCTGAATTATTCTTTTTAGAGCATGAACATATGACAACCAGTATGAAAAGCAGAAATAGATATTTTATAATTCGCATTATAATCCTTTATTAATTCGAAATAAGAACAGATCCTTCAGAATGATAAACTTGCTCATGGGGATTCCCGCTTTCGCGGGAATGACATCCTGTTCAAGGATTACAATCGGAATTATCAAAGGAGGAATTTTAATACAAGTTCTCCAATAAAATAACCCACAGCAGCGACTCCCATTCCGACGATGAACATATCAAATCCACTCTTAAATATTCCTCTACCAGTAAAGAGGCTTCTTGCAGCGCCAACACCAAAATGAGTTAACATTGCTATTGAAAAGGATAGCCATACAGCTAATTGCCCCGTAAAGAAGAAGAACGGGAAAATAGGAATAAGTGCACCAACAGCAGTTGAAGTACCGGTTATCCATCCTTCCTTAAACGGGCTGACTAATTTTTCAGACAGACCAAGTTCTTCCCGGACTTTATCAACCAGAACCTGTTCAGGGTTCTTCATAGCCTCAACAGCACGTAATTGCGCCTCCTCCCTATTCATTCCTTTAGCTTCGTAAATAAGTGCAAGTTCTTCTGTTTCGAGTTCAGGCATCATGGTAATTTCATCGGCTTCCATTTGCTTCTCATACTCATAAACTTCCTTCTCACTGACAGCAGCCAGATAACCACTGGCACCCATAGAAAGAGAATCAGCAATCATACCGGCAATTCCGGAAACCAAAATAATATGCGGAGCGGCACTGGCACCAATGATACCAGCAATAAGACCAAAGTTAGCGGTAAGACCGTCGTTAAAACCATATACAATATTTCTTAAAAGACCACCGGATTCAGCGTTATGCCATGGTTCTTCCGAAACTCCTCCATCCGTCATTAATTTATTTGCGTGCTGCGCAGAATCCTGTGCAAGTTTCAGGGCGATATTTTTAGTAGGACCAGCCGGGCTGTTATTGTATAGTCCCATATAAGATTTTACTTCAGTTGCCTCCTCCTTAAGCATAAGTTTGGTAAGAAAAGAATGACCGAATTTTTTAGAAACCAGATAAAGGGACCATGCTTTAATAGAAGGCTTATCTTCACCTAACTTAATATTGTTTTTTTGAAGCTGGTCTTTCCATACAGCTACATGTTTATCTTCTACAGCAGCCAATGAAAGATAAATTCTTTTTGTTTTTTCATTCTTTTCCATTGTTGCAAGATGTTTATATAAATAAGACGCATCAATTTCATCCTGTAAATGGAACTTCCATGTTTTTATTGTTTTTTTATCAAGCATTTTACAATTATTTATTTATTCAAGTTGAACAAATATAAAGGTTTTCAGGATAAGCGGAAATGAGATGGTGTGATAATGAGGAATGACAATACTATTAAAAGGATCCCCGCTTTCGCGGGGATGACAATTGTTAATAGTTATTCGTAACGTAGCGCTTCAATGGGGTCAAGGTTTGAGGCTTTATATGCAGGATAGGTTCCAAAAACAACACCTACAATAATACAAAGAGTAAGACCTATTAAAATCCAATCAACGGGAATAGCAGTTTGGGCATTAAGGAATGAACCGGCAATATTTCCCACCAGTACCCCAAGGAAGATACCTATAATTCCTCCTATAATGCATAGTACAATTGCTTCCATCAGGAACTGCAGGAGAATATTTATTTTCTTTGCTCCGACAGCTTTCCTTACTCCAATTTCTCTTGTCCGCTCGGTTACAGAAACGAGCATAATATTCATAATACCAACACCGGCAGCAAGTAGAGCAATGACAGAAACTGCAATTGCGCCAATCTTTACACCACCAGTTATATCATTTATCTGTCCCATAATCGATTCATTACTGAAAATATCAAAATCATTATCAGCTCCGGGTGGAACTTTCCGGATTGTTCGAAAATATCCAATTGCAGATTCAATTGTATTATTGTAATCATCTTTACTGTTGGACATAATAGAAATGCTTACACTTCTATTATTCCTTCCATACATGGAAGCATAAGTAGTAATAGGAATTATTATGTAGCTATCCATATTCTGCCCAAATAAAGCCGGTTGAGGTTCCAGAGTGCCAACTACCTGAATTGGAAATCCATCAACTCTAACAAACTGACCAATCGGATTTACATTTGGAAATATTTTCTCTGTAACACTATTACCGAGCAGACATGTATAAGTTGAATGATCGACATCCAATTCTGTGAGATTTCTTCCGTCCATAATAGTTACATTATGAGTCATATATGCTTCAATTGTAACACCGATGACAGAAATATTAGGATTAGTTTTAGCAAAAGTAGATTTAATTACCTTACCATGAGCATTTTGTTCAGCACCGATATATTTTGCTGATTTAAGTAAACCTCTCAATCGTTCAAAATCTTCAATTGTAATATCTTTTCTGTTTCTGTATTTTTCCCAGGAACCAGGTCCGCCGGAGTGAATTGCAGGGAATTTATTTATCTGGAAAGTATTTTTACTGAGGAATGCAACGCCGTTTTCAATAGAGGATTGAAGCATTGTTATAACAGTCATAATTACAATGATTGAAAATATACCAACAACAATACCAAGAATAGTAAGAAATGTGCGAAGTTTATTGCTTCTTAGAGAATGCAGAGAAACTGCAAAAATCTGGCTCAGATTCATCAGAACCCCTAATCCGTTAATATTATGATTTTATAGTTATTAAAAATAATAAAGTAATGAATAAGAAATATGGTAATTATTTATTATTCATATCTAAGAGCTTCAATAGGATCGAGATTGGAAGCTTTATATGCCGGATAAGTTCCAAAAATAATTCCTACAATAACACACAAAGATAAGTCCAATCGCAACCCAATTATAAGGAATTGCGGTTTGGGCATTTAAAAAGGAACCAGCAAGATTACCCAATCCTACACCTAAAACAATTCCAATAATACCTCCAAAGAAGCAGAGAATGATTGCCTCAAAAAGAAACTGCAAAAGAATGTTACTTCGTTTAGCGCCCACAGCTTTTCGTATACCAATTTCTCTGGTCCTTTCAGTAACAGACACGAGCATGATATTCATAATTCCCACACCGGCAGCAAGCAGTGCAATAACTGAAACAGCAAGAGCACCAATTTTTACTCCAGATGTCATAGTATTTATTTGCGTCATAAGAGATTCATTACTGAAGATATCAAAATCATTATCTTTCCCAGGTTCAACTTTTCTAATAGTCCTCATGAATCCAATAGCTGCTTCAATTGTAGAATTATAATCTTCCTTGCTGAATGAAGTAACGGTAATATTAATTGAATTATTCCTTCTTCCATAGAACCCCTGGAAAGTTGTAATAGGCATTACAATATAATTATCGTGACTTTCACCGAATAGCTGCGGTTGTTTTTCAATAACACCTATTACCTGTAAAGGATTACTGTCAACTCTAATAGTTTGCCCAATAGGATTTACATTGGGAAAACATTTTGTAACAATCTCTGCACCGATTAGACAAACATTTGCTGAATACTGAATATCTGATTCACGCATATCTCTGCCATAATCCAGATTCCAGTTATTAGTTTTTATAGCATCCAGAACAACTCCTGCAACCTGAATATTCGGATTAGTTTCCTTGTTCCCGAATTTAACAATTTTACCGAAAGTCCATTGCTCAGCACCGATATACTTTGCTGTTTTTAATAATGATTTTAATCTTTCGTATTCATCCAGAGTAAGATCTTTCCGGTTTCTAAACCGATCACGTGATCCGGGTCCATCACCCATCATAGCAGGAAACTTTTGAATCTGAAATGTATTTTTATTTAGTTGTGAAACCCCGTTTTGAATACTATCCTGAAGCATAGTAATGATTGTCATAATAACAATTATAGAAAATATCCCTACCACAACACCAAGAACCGTAAGCATAGTCCGAAGTCTGTTTCCTTTAATAGACTGTAGAGATAAATAAAGAGTTTGCAGTAATTTCATGACAACCTCCTCTATTCGTACCTTAGTGCATCGACCGGATCCATTTTAGCTGCAGTATAAGCAGGAGCAAACCCGGCAACCACACCTGTTATAATGGAAATTGCTATTGCGAGAAATACAGCGCTAAATTGAATAGATGTGGGAATAAACTGTCTTATCAAAAGACTACCCAAAATGGCAAATAAGAGTCCAACTAATCCACCCATAAGGCAGATTGTTGATGATTCAAGAATAAACTGTCCTAAAATAGTTCTTCTTTTCGCGCCGATAGCTTTTCTCAAACCGATTTCTTTGGTTCTTTCCTTAACAGAAACAAACATAATATTCATAATACCAATAGCCCCTACGAACAAAGAGAGACCAGTGATAAAAAGTCCTGCAATTTGAATTACACCAACAACACTATTATAATTCTGCATCAACCCTTCCTGTTGGTTGATTGAAAAATCATTTGCCTGGTTATACTGCAAACCGCGGATCTGACGCATAATACCTTCAGCTTCAGCCTTAGTATCTTCAATCATAGCAGGGCTAGCTGCCCTAATATTAAAAGTAATTGTGCCATTTGCATGTCCCTGGAAGTTTTTAAAGATAGTACCGATAGGGACAAAGACCTGTTGATCAGGATTGAAGGGACCGAGAATAAAACTTCCCTGTTCAGCCAGAACGCCTACAATTCTAAAATCAACTCCACCGACTTTAATATATTTATCGAGAGCATCACCACGAGGGAAAAGGTTTTTACAAACCTCACTTCCAATAACAACTACATTTCTGGCACCTTTACTCTCGATTTCAGAATAAAACCTGCCTTGATCGAACGTAAAGTTAGTAGTGCTGAGATAATCAGAAGTAGAGCCATTCAGGAAAACGCTTTCAACTGATCTGGTACCGTATTTCACAGTTTGCCTGCTGTTGGTAACCGGTGCTGTTGCTAAAGGTAATTTAACCATAGATTTGAATTTATCATATTCTTCCATAGTAATATTCCGGCGGTTTCTGATTCTCCACCAATCTTCATTAGAAAACCAGGGCCATTTATCCAGATATAAAACATCGGTGCCAAGGGCACTAATACCATTCTGGAAAGAAGTATCAATTCCTTTAATAGCAGTTGACATAACTGTAACTGAAAAAACACCAATTACAATTCCAAGCATAGTTAACATAGATCTTATTTTGTTAGCCCTGATTGCACGCAATGCAATCATCATACTTTCGCGGAGTTCAAAGAGAAAATTATTCATCGTAACCTCCTTAATTTATACCGAAACAACTTTTGGTTTCGGAATATACCTGTTTACAACAGGTTTATCCGATTCAATCAATCCATCTTTTAATCTAATAATTCTTTTGGCATGATTTGCAACATCCTCTTCATGAGTAACAAGAATAATGGTATTTCCTTTTTCATATATATCATTAAACAACGCCATTATTTCTTCACCGGTTTTGGAGTCAAGATTTCCAGTCGGTTCATCAGCGAGAATAATTGAGGGTCTGGTTACAAGAGCACGGGCGCATGCAACTCTTTGTCTCTGACCGCCGGATAATTCATTTGGTTTATGGTGCATTCTGTCAGATAAACCTACATCCATTAAAGCCTGTTTAGCTCTTTCTTTTCTTTCCGAAGAAGAAATTCCGGCATAAATCAGAGGGAGTTCTACATTATGAACAGCATCGGATCTGGCAAGAAGATTAAATGTCTGAAACACAAATCCGATTTCTTTATTTCTAATTTTTGCAAGTTCATTATCCGTCATCTGGCTAACGCTTAGGCTATTAAATTCATATTTTCCCGAAGTAGGTGTATCAAGACAGCCAAGAATATTCATAAGTGTTGATTTACCTGAGCCTGAAGGGCCCATAATGGCAACATATTCATTCTTATCAATTGTTAAAGATACATCCCTAAGGGCAAAAACTTCTTCTGAGCCTACCTGATATATTTTAGCGATATGTTCTATATTTATAATATTCATTTTATTTCCGTTTATTTTTTGGCCATCGTATTCTTCTTATCCTCTAATCTTACTTTTGAACCTTCATTCAATTCTCTTGATATTGCACGGTAACTACCTGTTACTATTTTTTCACCATCTTTCAGACCTTCTTTAATTTCAATATAGTTATCATCACTCAGGCCAGTTTTTACTTCTCTCATCTTTGCTTTGTTATTATCGATAACAAACACAATTTCTTTTGGTTTATTATTAACGCCGACTTTTTTATCCTTCTTATCCGTTACATTAGTGTTTTCCTGATTCGAAGTCTTGTTTGTGGTTTCATTTCTTCAGTTCTTGCAGTAACACTTTGAATCGGAACACTTAGAACATTATTAATTGTTTTAGTTTCAATAGTGGCATTACAAGACATGCCAGGTCTTAAACCCGGATCGGGATCAATCATTCTAATTTTGACATCGAAATTAACAACCTGTTCCTGAGTGCCAGTGCCTTTATCCTGAGCACTATTTCCTATCTGATAAACAAGTCCTTTGAATATTCTATCGCCAAAAGCATCAACTTTAATTCTAGCAGTATCACCGATTGCAACAAGGACAACATCATTCTCATCAACCTGAACAGTAGAGATCATAGTATTAAGATCACTAACTGTCATGATATTTGTCCCCTGGCTGAATCCGCTTCCAAGGACTCTGTCACCTAACTGAACATTGAGCTGACTAATTGTTCCATCCATGGGAGAATTGATAGTAGTTTTATACAAGGCCTGATTAGTTTCCTTTAAGCTAGCTGCCATTTGAAGAACGGTAGCCTGGGCACCTTCATAATTAGCAAGAGTGGATAAATAAGTACTTTTGGAAGCTTCAAGTTCAGCATCACTTGAAAGTTTTTTCAGATGCAATTCTTTAGTTCTGTTGTAATCTGAAGTAACTTTATCTAGCTGCGCTTTATTCATAGCAAGAGATGATTTTGCTGCTGATAAGTTAGCTTCAGCTCTCTGCTGCTGAGCAACATAAGCATCAGCTTTGATCTTTATTAAAAGCTGATCTTTTTTAACTCTATCTCCTTCTTTAACCGGAAGAGATACAATTTCGCCGGTTACTTCAGGAGTAATAGTTACCTGAAATTCAGAGCTAATTTTGCCGGTAGCAGAAACAGTTTGAGTTATATCTCTTTTAACGACAGATTCAACCTGAACGGAAATAATTTCTTCCTTACTTCCGCCAAGCAGCGCAAATAATATTAATGCAACAAGAACAACTCCGATTCCGCTGAAAATATATACTTTCTTTTTAGATTTTTTTTGTTTTCCGTTTGCCATGGAAAAGTCTCCTATAATAAAATTTTATTCGTATTTTTTATAATCAAGAATACCAAGCTGGTATTTGAGTTGCTCACTTAAAACTATATAAGCATACTCAGCATTGATATAATTTGTCTGAGCTGTTGTGTAACCTGAATTTGCTACCAAAACATCTAATAGAGTATTAGAACCTAAATTATATTTTTCCTGTTGGATTCTTCTGTTCTCTTCAGCAGCCTCCACATTTCTTTTACTGACTTCCAAAGATTTATCAGCTGCCTGAAGGTCAAGATATGTTTTCTGAATGTTTCTTTTAATATCTCTTTCCAGATCAGAGAGATCGGCTTTGGAATTCATTAAACCAACCTGCGCAATCTGCACACGGTTGTCAACTGCAAAACCGGAGAAAATTGGTACATTTAAAGTAAGACCGACAGAATAACTTCTATTTTGAAAAAGATCACCTACTTTTTCCGCATAAGTATAAAAGCTGTTATTATTAACCAGGTTGGGGAAATATCCACCTTTAGCAATAGTAACGCCATTAGAAGCACTTTCAAAATTCAGTTTAGCACTTTGATAGTCCAACCGGGAGGTCAATGATTTTTTCATAATATCAGATAAATCCTGATAATTAGCTTCAGAATGTTTTTGGATTAAGTCCTTATCGGCTGATGACAATGAGTCAGAAAACTTGTAGGATTCCATAACATCAAGACCAAGGTAATATAAGAGATTACTTTTTACAGTTTCAAGATTATTTTTTGCCTGTATGATAGCAAGCTCAGCGTTCCCAACATTTACCTGTTGTTGATAAACATCAGCAAGAGTAACAGCACCAAGTTTGTTTCTTTCGGAAATAGTCTCGAGGTTTTTTTGGTTCCATTTAACATCTTCTTCCTTAACCTTCAACAATTCGTTAGCATTTACGATTTCATAATAGCTACTTATAGTTGAAAAAACGATATTTTGTTTTAATCTGGATAAGAGTAAGTTGAGCGGATTCAAGATTATTTTTACTCTGATCAACAGAAGCAAAATTAGACAGACCATCAAAAATTGTCCAATTAGTTCCAGCGCCTACATTGTAACTTCTGGTTTCAGAAATTGATTTAGGTGTAGGAATAAATCCTCCATTTGGAAGGGGGAAAAGTCCGCCATTTTGTTCTGATCTGGTCCAGGACCAACCAGCCTGAGCGCCAAGAGTAGGCAATAAACTACCATAGGCTGCAGTTACATTTGATTCATAAGATTTGATACCATTTACAGATTTCTGTAGAGAAGTGTTTCTTTGTAAAGCAATATTAATTGCTTCTTCAAGTGTTAATAATTTCTGACTAAATCCCGTGCAGGATAAGAGAAATATTAATAATGAGGTAAAGAAGATTCGCATTATTTGCTCCAATGAGTTAAAAGTTCAGTTTTTTAGTTAAAATAAACAATAGCAATAATTTAGGCCGACTTTTATATAAAATACTCGTGTAAAAATACTGTATTTTTTACTATTTACTTAAAGTAATTTATGAACGGTATTATAATTATTTATACGGTTATATGACTAACTAGTTGGATTATCAAGAAGAAATTTATTTTTGATTAGTAACAGGTAGGCAAAAGCTTCCTCATAATTGTTGCCGATCTTACCATCAAGAATGGCCTCCTCAATAGCGGATTTAATTTCACCAACTTTTCTTGAGGGCTGCAGGTTACAGATTTGCATAATTTCTTCACCTCTGACAGGAGATTGAAATGACCGGAGTTTATCTTTGTCTTCCACATCCCAGACTTTTTTCATAACTCTTTCGTAGTTCTCGAGATAAAGGTTAACTTTTTCCTGATTTTTACTGGTAATATCGGCTCTACAAAGGATAATAAGGTCATTAAGGTCTTCACCTGCTGAGACAATAAATCTTCTAATAGCCGAGTCAGTAACTTCTTCTTTTGCCAGAGCAATAGGTCGTAAGATGGAGGCGAACAAGTTTTTCGATATAGTCAATTTTATTAAATGGAAGTTTCATTCGTTTAAATATGGACTTTATCATTCTGGCACCCATTTCTTCATGTCCATGAAAAGTCCAACCGGTTCCTTCAACAAATTTCTTTGTCTGTGGTTTAGCTATATCATGCACAAGAGCGGCAAATCTAAGCCAGATATCATTTGTGGCAGTTGAAATATTATCAATAACCTGACAGGTATGAAAAAAGACATCCTTATGGTGATAATCATTTATTTGATCAACGCCAGCAAGTCTTGCAATTTCCGGGAAAATAACTTCGAGCACACCTGACTTAAATAATAATATTAATCCGACAGAAGGTTTATCAGAAGATAGAATTTTAAGAAACTCATCGGTAATTCTTTCAGCCGATACAATTTTAAGTCTTTCCCGGAGGTTATTAGCAGCTGTCATTATTGAATCGTCGACCCGGAAATTGAGCTGGGATGCAAAACGAAAGGCTCTTAATATACGTAAAGGGTCATCATCAAAAGTGATTAGCGGGTCAATCGGAGTTTTAATGAGTTTTTGTTCAATATCTTTTAAACCTTCATAGGTATCAATTACCAAACCATAATCCACCTGGTTCAGAGAAATTGCCAGAGTATTCATTGTAAAATCGCGTCTGTTGATATCATCCAGGAACGAACCGGTAAAAACCAGTGGTTTTCTACTATCCCGCGAATAGGATTCTTTTCTTGCCCCAACGAATTCAAGATCAAAATTATTATGTCTAAAATGAGCAGTGCCGTAATTTCTAAAAACAGACACATTTTGTGCCCCTAAATTAGCGGCATACTTTTCGGCAAACGCAGTTCCATCTCCCAAAACCAGAAAATCGATTTCATTTCTTTTTCTATTAAGCACTAAATCACGGACAAATCCACCGATTATATAAACTTTTACACCCATTTCAATCGAAATATCTGATGCTACTGTTAAAAATGGATATTCTTTCATCTCTTTTTCAAAATTCATAGAGTTTTACTTATTCCAGGAAATATCTTATATTTTGATAATTGCAAAGATACAATTATTTGCGGTATTCTTTTGTTTTGAGTTCAAACCCGCTTCCTATTTTCAAAAATGTCTACGCTGTTTTACGCTCTTTTACGCTGTTTTACGCTAAAACGGCCTCTTCTCTCGCTCTTCTCCTACTCTCCTCATAGTTACATAATACTTATGAGTGAATTACGAATAAATACAAGTAATATTTAATGTGATTAAGAATGTACCATAAAGGAGGAATCGGGTCAGGAAAGGCTAATATTATTTAATAAAGGAGAGCTTTTTCAATATGTTATCCGAATTGTAGTACATCCATTCAGATTTTAAGAAATGAGATCTTAGAAACAGATTCATACCATCGCCACTGTTGTATCTTAGAGCCAGAGCGGAAAGTTTTCTTGCCTTTTTGTAGTCAAGGTGTTCTATCATATATTCAGAAAGGTAATAAGATGCATAACTACTGAAGATATCATTCACCATTATGGTTTTATCAAATACTTTCAATGATTCATTATAGGGGACATTTAATACTTTTGCAAGATCTAATACGACCGGTATTGACGAATAATCATAAGCATCTGAATTATATTTTTTAAGAATCTGATATTTTACAGAATCTTTACCGATGATATAACTATGAATAAGGGAATTACTAACTGAAAGATTAAGTCTTAATTTTGATAAATAATCTAAATGAAAATCGGGGTCAAGACTGTTTAGCAGGAAATAATGTTCTTTGGCTTCGGAGAAATGGCTGTTTCTAACCAATGCATCCCCTAGTAATAATTCAAGTCCATAGTAATATGATGTGTTTTTGAATCCAGGAATTTCTTTTTTTAATAATGAAAGAGCTTCATCTTCTTTTTTCAATTTAATTTTACAATTGACTAAGCCATATAAAGCAGAATAATTCCGTGACATGCTATTGATCTGGTTGAATATTTTCTCAGCTTCAGTAAAATTATTATTATTATAAAAGGACCAACCTTTTTCAAGCCGTTCAGCGATATATCTGGGGCAAACTTTTGTAAATATTGTGCTTCCTCCGAAATAATATTGTGCTGTATTTGGTTTGTCGTAATATTCAAGATCTTTTAAATATTTGTAATAAATCTCTGCAACATCCTTTAAGTCAGAAGAATAGATCTTATGAAATGATTCACCTTTATACCATTGAGTGAATTTTTCCATGCCGTATCTTTTAATAAGGAAATTAGAAAATGAGCCGGCATAAACATAAGAGAGACTTGAAGTCTGAGTGAAAAAACTAAAACCGCCAAAGAGTTTAACGATATTAATTTTATAATTATTATTCCAGGCGACTGAGGCGAGCTGATCAATATACCATGTGTTATAGAAAGGTGAAGCTGCTTCAGCAATTCCTTCAACTAAGGCAGGGTTATAATGACCGGATATCTTAAATGGGCCCGAACCAAATGAAGCGGAAAACACATGGGCTATTTCATGTTTTAAGGATACGTTAAATGAATTTGCAGTTGTGAACACCTGATATAACCATGGTTTTGCAACATCAGCATTTGCAGAACCGAAAAGTTCACCTTTTTGTTTATTATCCCTGAATACAAATGAAGTAATCATTTGCGGGGGTACGGGACCAAAATACTTCTTTAGTTCTGAATAATAAAATTCATGATGTACAACAATATTTTTCAGGAATGTAGAATCAATAGAATTATCATAAATAATTTCGAAATGTTCGGTATAACATTTCCCTTTTAAGGCTGATACAATCCTCCCTTTTGTAGTTGAATAACCAAAATAAGGAGATAATAAAATAAAAATAATAACGACAAATGAAATTAATAAAGCAAATGTAAACTGGTTTAGCCATACTGGTTTTTTTACTCTAATAATACACATATAAAATATAGAGTAAAAAAATCCAATATTTATTAAACGGTAAATGGCAAGTTTAAGAGTTACTGTCAATCCTTCATCATATATTGTCCCCGGGAAAAATCCAATTAAAGGGTTAAAGAAATATGTTTGAGGATTAAAATAAAATTCAACTACCGGGATGAATGCAGTTAAAAATAAAATAATAAAGAACATAAGACGAGGAAAGCGAGGCAGAATATAATATGAAAAGGCAGCCATGGATGCGCCTATTAAAACTGATGGAACAGTAATAAACAAATAAAAAAGGAAACCGTCACCGATTGAACATGTGGTAGTAAGAAATGAATTTGCGATTGAAATAGACGCCGGAATTAGCAACAAATACGGAGATATTTTCAGGAGATTCCTGACAACATCTTCTCTTTTGTTCATATATGAAATTGTAAGCAAACCGGTAATAATGGAAAGCAGAATAGAATTTAGAGCTGCATATTCGAATCCGAAAACAGATGTGAGGGGTAATCTAGTAAGTATTAAATCAAACAGGACTAAGATAACCAGAGCTGCAGTATGTTTTTTATCAAGCCATGAAAACATATTAATTAAAATTCTTTTCCTTCGATCCGAATAATATCCGCACCTAACGATTTAAGTTTTTGTTCAATGTGCTGATACCCCCTATCGAGATGATATACTCTTAAAACCTCAGTAGTACCTTCGGCAGCAAGTCCGGCAAGAACAAGGCAGGCACTAGCGCGGAGGTCAGTGGACATAACTTTAGCTCCTTTAAGTTTCTTTACTCCTCTTATAACGGCTTTGTTTTCATTGACAGAAATATCAGCTCCAAGCCGGTCGAGTTCTGGGACATGTTTAAATCTATCGAGATAAATAGTATCAGTAACAGTTGAAGTTCCTTCAGCGAAACACATATAGGTAGTCCATTGCGCCTGCATATCAGTCGGGAAGCCAGGGAAAATAGATGTAATGACATCAGTAGGTTTAATAGAAAAGTTACTACCATCCAGCACAATCGAATCTTTCTCAGAATTGATTTTACACTCTGTATCCTCAAGTTTATTCAGCACAGAATATTAGCAGACCTGAATTTATATTATTAAGTTTTACTTTCCCACCCGTAAGAGCGGCGGCGATAAGAATAGTACCAGCTTCAATGCGGTCAGGAATTGTATGAATATCTGCAGATTTAAGTTCATCAACTCCTTCAACAGACAGGGTTGCGGTTCCAATTCCCTCAATTCTTGCACCCATTTTCAATAAGAATTGAGCCAGGTTAGTAATTTCAGGTTCAATAGCTGCATTTATAATTTTCGTATCACCTTTAGCCAAAACGGCTGCCATTAATATATTGCCAGTAGCACCGACAGAAGAAATATCAAAACTGATTTTAGCGCCATGAAGACGAGGACATCTGGCAACAATATAACCTTCATTAAGATCTATTTCAGCACCCATCTTCTTAAGACCTTCAAGGTGAAGATTTATGGGGCGGGGTCCCCAGGCACAGCCTCCCGGGAGTGATACTTTAGCTGTTCCAAATCTAGAAAGCAACGGTCCTAATACATAAACAGAAGCCCGCATTTTTTTTACATGTTCATAAGGAGCATCCTGACTGATAATATTTTGAGTATTCAGTTTAAGGATATTATTACTAAAATCAGTTTCAACACCAAGATGAATAAGAAGTTTCATCATAGTATAAACATCATTTAATTCTGGAGTATTATAAAGCGTATAAGTACCGGAAGCCAGAAGAGAAGCCGGCATGAGAGCCAGGGTTGCATTTTTAGCTCCGCTAATAGTAACTTCCCCAGATATTTTGTTTCCACCATGAATTACAAATTTATCCAAGACAAAATCCGAAATTTAATTTGATAAAATAGTGCCGTTGTATCCCACAATATATATTTTTCCATTAGGAGTTACTGTGAGATCAGTAAGTGAATAATAAGTATTACTTTGAATACTTTTCCATTTTATTCCGGCGTCAGAAGTGTAAAGTATATCCCCTCTTGTACCAAGAATTAAGCCTTCCTTTTCATTAACAAATCTAATTTTATACAATCCTGAAAAGGTATTTGATTGTATTAATTTCCATTTATTACCGGAATCAGAAGTTAGATAGATTTCACCGCCCCCTCCAACAACAAAGCCATCTTTCTGATTGATAAAGGAGATAGATCTGAAATAGGAATTGGTAAATTTATTTTCCTTAAACCAGGAATTTCCTCCGTTTGTTGTTTTGAGAATTTCGCCATCCCAACCGGTAATAAACCCATCAAATTTAGTAAGGAAGAATACAGAATATAGAACATCAGAAACCGGCGAATCTATAAATTGCCAGGAACTGCCACTATCAATAGATTTTAATATAGTACCATTTGCTCCAACAATGAAACCAGTAGAATTATCTATAAAATGTACAGAAAAGAGGGAATTAAAAGTAAGAGCTTTGTTTTTCTGCCATGTAGAACCTTTATCGAAAGAAGTAAGAATTATACCATTCTCGCCGGTAATAATCCCATTAGTTTTATTAAGGAAGGTTACAGAGTAAAGGTTTCCAATGGAAGAATCACCAATTGAAGTCCAGTTTTTCCCGAAATCTGTAGTTCTAAGGATAGTACCGTTATTTCCGCATGTTATACCGATAGAATCATCGATAAAATAAATTGACCAAAGAGAGGCGGACGTACTCAAACTCAAAGTTTTAAATTTAATACCGGGAGTAACTATTTCTTTTTTATCTTCTTTAATCGTTAAATTTTTTGTAGAGGCTTTTTTCCATGAATCAGTAACAGCCCCATAAAAATAGAATGACAGTACAATGAAAATAAAAATAAAAGAAAAAGCCAAAAGATAGAACTTTATACGATAGCCTTTGGGAAGACTTTCAGTTTCAATAGTTTTGGTCTTTTCTTTCTGTTTAATTTTTTTACCCGGATGATCGAGAGAATCAAGAAGATTGTTAACATCTTGCAAAAAATCCTCACAATTAGCATAACGTTTGGCGAGAGACTTATTCATTGCTTTAGCAATAATCCGGTCGACTTCAGCCGGGAGTTCACTATAAGTAGAAGATAGTTTATTAGGCTGTTTTTTAAGATGACCTTCCATGATTTCAAATTCAGTTGGAGCATCGAAAGGAGTTTTACCTGCTAACATTTCATAAAAAGTAATACCGATAGAATAGATATCGCTTTGAGCAGTAGGTTCATAGGCTTTGATTTGTTCTGGACTCATATAGAGAATGGTACCGATCTTAGTACCGGTTTTTGTAATACCATGCATTTCAGTGAGAGATTTAGAGATGCCGAAGTCCATTATTTTAGCAACCCCTTCCCTATTAACAATAACATTGGAAGGTTTAATATCTCTATGGACAAAACCTTTTTTATGAGCATAATCAGCGCCTAAAAGGATCTGCCTGAGAATAATAAGAGATTCTTTTAATTCCATCCGTCCCTTATTCTGAATGAATTGCGATAAAGTATCGCCATCGACAAATTCCATCACAATTCCAATCATTTGGAGAGATTCGGTGAGACCATACACAGGTACTATATTAGGATGATTAAGATTGGCTTGATGTCTGGCTTCCCTTCTGAATCGTTCAACGAAATGAGGATTTGTTGTTGCCTGGGAATTAAGGATTTTAAGGGCAACGTATCTTTCAAGTTTCAGGTCAAAGGCTTTGTAAACAATTCCCATTCCTCCTTCGCCGAGTACACCGGTAATTTTGTAATGCTCAATGTTTGATCCAATCATCAGATATACTTAGCAATAATTACAAATGAGAAATTATCGGGGGCTCCCCTTTTCAAAATTGTTTTAGTCAGGGTATCATTGATTGTATCATAATCTGAGAATATTTTTTCAAGTTCATTATCATTCATTACACCAGTAACGCCATCGGAACAAATAAAGAAAAGGAAATCATCTACTGAATTTAATTTAATTTTACTCAGATCAATTTCAACACTACTATTATCGCCAAGCGCTCTCATTATGATATTTTTATTAGGGTGATGTTCAGCTTCCTTAAGAGTTAGATATCCTTCATCAACTAATTTCTGAACAAGAGAATGATCTTTGGTAATCTGTTTTAGTTTACCATTCTTAGAGAAGTAAATGCGTGAATCGCCAACATGACCCCAATAGGCATTACTATCTTTCAGGAATAGAACTTCAATAGTAGTAGCCATTCCTTTAAATTCCGGGCTTGTGTTTGATTTCTCAAGAATATCTTTATTAGCATTCAATATAGACAATTTAATACGTTCAAGATAGTCCGGTTGGCTAGAGGACTGAAAAAAATCATGAACGCTATTGACGCTTAATTGGGAAGCCACATCTCCAGCTTTATTCCCACCCAGTCCATCGCAGACAATAGCCAAAATTCCATCATCAACCTCAAATATACCCAGGGAATCTTCGTTATTTTTCCGTTTCAGGCCAATATTTGTAACCGAGGAATATTTGTAATGCATATAGAAAATAAAATGAGTAAAGATTATCCATAAATATAATCAGATTGCTGATAAAAAGCCTATAGATTCTTTAATTCAATTGGAATGATAATACAGGGGATCCTGATTTTAATGTTACGTTAAAATGAGATAAAATGGGATCGACCCTCACATTGAATTATCTACAAGTGGGGCCACTCGTTCTGGATTGTAAGGTCAGGTACATTTCAAAAACAACAAAAATAAGTTATACTCTAGATTAAGGGGATCCCCGCTTTCGCGAGGATGACAACTTAATACTTCATATATGGAAATTATTACCGAAAGTTAATCATCTAGCCACTTGAGAATAAAATTATGTTAAATTGATTGATATATTATAATATTTCTTATAAATTTTATTGTTAAAAATAATTGAAAGAGGAATTTCTATGAAACTTAACCATCTCGATTACTACAGGCTTCCATGGAATTTAACCGATAATTCAATTTCATGGCTTGAACCCACATCAAAATGCAATCTGCACTGCGACGGATGTTACAGAAAGAATGAGAACTCCCACAAAACACTTCAAATGATAGATGAAGATTTAGATGTTTTTACAAGACTAAGAAAATGTGATGGGGTTTCAATTGCAGGTGGAGATCCTTTAACACATCCAGACATAGTAGAAATAGTAAAACTAGTAAAAGCCAGAGGGCTTAAACCGGTTATAAATACAAACGGATTAGCATTAACGAAAGAACTACTCACGGAATTAAAAAAAGCAGGTGTATATGGTTTTACATTCCATATAGACAGTAAGCAATCCCGTCCAGGATGGAAGGACAAGAATGAAATAGAGTTAAATGAATTGAGATTGCATTACGCAACAATGTTAGCTGAAGCCGGGAATATTTCCTGCACATTTAATTCTACAGTTTATGAAGATACGATGCATCTTGTACCTGAGTTAGTAAAATGGGGTCAGCTGCATATAGATATTGTTCAAGGAATGGTATTTATTCTATACAGAGCTGTAAATAATAACAAGGTGGATTTCTATCTTGGTTCAAAGAAAATTGATATGAGTGAGTTTGTTTATAATGAAGAGGTTGAAGAACGAACTGATATTAAAGCCGAAGAAATTTATGAACTTATTAAGAACGAATATCCGGATTATGACTGCTGTGCATATTTGAACGGATCCGAAAAGCCTGATTCATTTAAATGGCTTTTATGCGGAAGATTAGGCACAAGGAAAAAGATTTATGGGTATATGGGAAAGAAGGCAATGGAAATTATACAGACATTTCATCATATGTTATTTGACAGATATTTGGCTTACTCAAGTCCAAGTTATACCAGAACAGGGAAATCGATGTTACTTCTTGGAATATTTGATAAGGGCTTACGCAGGACATTTGTTAGTTTTATCAAGAACCCATTAAATTTATTCAAGCGACTTCATTATCAGACCCTAATGATAATACAACCTGTAGATTTCCTTGAGGATGGGAGACAGAGCATGTGCGATGGATGCCCAGATATCACAGTATGGAATGGTCAACTTGTTTGGTCGTGCAGAATGGAAGAGCAGTTAAAATACGGGCACAATGTACGCACGTATCCAAAGGGTTTTATCCAGAATTAGGTAACAAGTTTATTAAAAGTAAAAAAGAGTTGACCGTCCTCTTACTTTAAAAACAGAGGACGGTTTTTTTAGATATTTGTATTTCCTACCACATCGCCCATTAAATTTCCCAATTATATTGTTTGCTATGATACTGATTCACTAGATGTTGATATATATGGTGATGAGAGAAAGTATGAATTAGATATATACTTGATAATGTGATATTTGAAGTTAAAATGCCTTCCAGTTATCCTTCGGGAATAAAATATCCAGGTTAAATCCCTTTCTTTTCTATCTATAAGAAATCAATATTTATTCAATATTAGTTGATATCTAAAATATCTTAAACTAACAATAAAGGAACTCATCATGAAAGTAAATTTATTATTTCTATTATTATTAACAATGCTTTTTAGCGGGTTCATTTCTAAATCATATTCACAACAACCGGATGCAAAACTAAAAATATTAGCTACTAATGCTGATGTAATTGTTACCGGAAAGGTATCCGGGCAAAAATCTGGTTGGAATGCTGACAAGACAAGGATTTATACAGAGGCAACTTTAACTGTAGATGAATATTTGAAAGGAAATAACAATGGAAGTTCAGTTGTAGTAACCTATCCCGGTGGAGAAGTTGGAAGCGTAGGTGAATTATATACACATATGCCGAAGTTTGATAATAATGAAAATGTTTTGGTTTTTCTAAAAAAAGATGTGAATGGCTTTAAGGTTTTCGATGGAGAAGAAGGCAAAATAAAAATTATCACTGATAATAGCGGCGAAAAGGTAACCACATCAAATGTTAGGATCAATTATCTCAAATCATTAATTAAAACATATTTAGTTAAATAATATTTAATACCAGAAAGAAGCATCATAACAGACTTATAAAATAAATATATGAGGATAAGATGAATAATTTTACAAAGAAGAATTTTTACCTGCTACTATATATAATATTTTTGATTACATGTAAAAATTCATATGCACAATTAAGTAATAGCAATTCTTACGTGTTTAATGGTCAAAACAGTCAGCTTTACGTTTATGACGGTCAGCCCGCAAATACAGATGCAATCCCAAATGGATTTCAATTTTTTAACAGTGATGCATCAAATAACAAGATAACAGTACAGGTATGGATCTATCTTATTGGTGACACTCCCCCTAATATACAGGTACCTATTATTTACAGGGCTGTAAATAACGGGACGACATTTTCATTATATCTAAAGAATAATTCAGGATATTTTTCTGTTGGAAATAATAATGTAGCAACTGTTAATACAAATAAACTTGCAGCATTTCAATGGATAGAAATTACAGGATCATATGACGGTAGTAATCTTAAAATATATTCCGGCGATACTTTAATATCAAGCAGCCCTTTTACTATAAATCCCGGATATAGTGTAACAAATGGTACTACAGGATTATTTGTTGGAAGTTCAAGTACCGGAGCTTTTAAAGGTTTAATTGATGAAATAAGAACTTATAATACAGCATTAGAAAATGATGATATTGCTGAATTTGGAATAAATGAGGAACCCGGAGAACTAGCACAATGGTTAGTCGGGAAATGGTCATTTACAGCGATAGTTCCGGGCACTATACCTATATCGCCTGATTCATCCAGTTATAAAAATGATTTTTTTGTGAGCAATGTAACTCAGGTAGTTTCTACTTATAAATTGCCTTTTTTTGTAGTTACATCAAATTTAGACGATCATGTTGCTTCACCCGGATCAGGGACAGCAATATCGACCAATGGACAAGTTACACTCAGATCGGCTATTGAAGAAACAAATGCGCATTCAATTCAGCAATTGATATATTTTTATATTCATGGTATTCCTGTAATTCAGCCGCTAACTGCACTGCCATCCTTTAATGAACCAGTAAATTTAGATGGTACTACACAAAGCGGATATGTTAGCTCTCCCCTGGTTCAGGTTACTGGAACTTTTGGAAATCTAGTATTAACCGGAGGCGGGAGTTCAGTAAGGGCACTCAATCTTAATTCTTCAGCGGGATTTGGATTAACACTTTCTGGTGCTGTAGGAAATAATATTATCAGTAATGATCAAATATCGGGATTATCAGTAAGCTCGAGTGGAAATAATATTAAATCAAATATTATTAAAAATCCTGCCGGAGACGGAGCGTCCTTTTTAGCAGGTGCTGTAGGTAATAGATTGTCGAATAACACTATTTCAGGGAATATTGGAAATGGAATATCATTAGCATCCGGAGCCGCAAATAATACATTTTCCAGTGACTCTGTTTCAGGAAACACCGGGAATGGAATAATACTTACTGGTGCAAATGGAGATTCAATTTTAAATTGTATTATTAATTCTAATTCACTAAATGGCATATCAATCACAAATTCCAGTGGGAACTTTATAGCTAATAACTCCCTAAATTTTAACTCACTAAACGGGGTTTTACTTACAGGTTCGACCGGGAATATAATTTCTAATAATAATATAAGTGCTGATACTTTAAATGGTATTTCAGTTAACAGCAGTACAGGAGCAATATCTTCGAACAATATTTCAGGTAATCTGGGGATTGGTATTACTTTTAACGGAACAACCGGAAACCAAACAACAAATAATAACATTGGCACGAATACGTTGGGAGGAATTTCATTATCCGGATCCAATGAAACAGTACAGGGAAATACAGTTAATGGTAATTTGAGTTATGGAGTATCAATAAATGGTTCTAATAATAATCTTACAGGAAATGTAATTTCCGGAAATTCTAGTCATGGTGTTATTATTAATGGAAGTAATAATTCGATAAAGAGTGATTCTATTTTTAGTAATGGTACTTCGGGTACAGGGGTAGGAATAAATGTGCAATCAGGGACTAACAATTCAATATTATACAATTCTGTTTACGGTAATTCTCTCCTGGGTACACAATTAGGGGCGTCGACTAATAATTTACAAGTATATCCGACTTTGAATTTATTCTACACATGGCAGGATTCCTCTGCCCTACCTAATGTAAGAGGGGGCACGGCTATTCAAGGGATACTTAAAAGTATTCCGGGAACAAATTATAAGCTTCAATTTTTTGCGAATGCAGATACCGCAAGAAGAGAAGGCAGGCGCTTTTTGGGTGAGAACCAGGTTTCTACAGATATTGCCGGTCAAGCATCAATATTTGCAAATATTAAGGATGCGGTCTTAACAAATCAAGAGGTTATAAGTGCAACAGCGACTCAATTAGATGGCAGTGGTAATCCATTAAGTACATCCGAATTTTCAGGGTCAATTGTCAGGAATCCGGATGATGGATTGCACTACAAAGTGAATACGACATTAGCCGGAATACCACTTCACTGGAAAGATGGAAAAGCCAATTATCAGATTGCACCATCAGTAGTAGCATTAGGTTATGATGGGCAAGTAGCCAACGGTTTTGCTGCATGGAATACGGTAAACCAGCTTCATTATACACAAGTCCCTACAAATAATACTGAGCAATGGGGTGGTAATCCTGATGGGATCAACAATGTTATTTGGATTCCAACAACAGGACAATGGCAAAGTATTGTCGGAGCTCCAACTGATGTAATATCAGTAACCAGAATAAGATATAATGCTCTTAATGGTGAACTAACAGATGCGGACATAGCATTTAACGGACAGCCAATTTCTCTATCCGGATTTGGGCAATTTTACTGGGCTTCTAACGGAGATATATCCAAGCTGGATGTTCAAAATGCTGCAACTCATGAAATTGGTCATTTTACAGGATTGGCTGATTTATATAATCCTGGTGATTTTCTTTATACACTTGATATGAAGAATAATAATCAGGGTGCCACAATGTTCGGAAGGATCAATGTAGGCGAAGTATATAAAGATAATGTTCATCCGCTAAATTTTACAACTCAATCAGCCGTGTTAAATTATGATATTGGCGGAATCAATTATATGTACAGCCATCTTGGTGCAACTTATTATGATATTGCGTTAATATTTGACGGAGATATTAATTTTACTTCTCCGGCAGTTCTTAATGGTTTTGCTTATTCAAAAAATTCAGCTGCAGAGCTAATTGCAAACTTAAGAATCGGCGATAGAATAGGTTGGGTTAATGGAACAAATGCAATTCAGCCTATAGATACATCATTTAATCAATTGATTACAAACCTATCAACTCTGCAACCTAATTCAACAGGAGGAACTTTAGCAGACAGGATTACAGCAGCAGAGAATTTGTTTAATCCTGCATCAACGAATAAAAAGTTAGTTCTGCTTTTCAGCGCTGGTGAAGTAACTCCGGTTTCATTAGTTACAAATCTTTCTCTTAGTTCTAGTATTAAATTTTATACAATGGCATACACAGGTATAAGCGCAGGACAGGATTTGATGAGCTGGCTGGCAAACACTACAGGCGGAGAATATTATAAAATAGACAGTTCTGCAGATATTCCTACCGTTACAAATATAATTTGGTTAAGGCTATTAGGTCTTCAGATCTCCTACCTTTCAGGAGAAATCAATAGTAGTTTATTTTCAAATGGATTAGCGTGGCAGGGCGGATTAGCTTGGCAAGGCGGATTATCTTGGCAAGGTGGAATAGCATGGCAGGGCGGATTAGCATGGCAAGGTGGATTGGCATGGCAAGGTGGATTAGCATGGCAAGGCGGGTTAGCGTGGCAAGGAGGATTAGCGTGGCAAGGAGGAACTCTTGACATGGGACTTTCTTATAAAGGAAGTGAATTTTCATTAGTAGTTCTTCCACCGGGGGTTACTATCACTCAGCCAGGTGTAATACCTGATAGCGCTATCACTCAAAATAATTATACTACTTCCCGGTTTGGAGTAGATTTCTTTAATGGGGTCGGTAACGGATATCCTTATAAATTTTTCAGGATTAACCATCCAGGAATTGGTTCCTGGACTTACGCACTTGTACAAAACACAGCCCCTTTAACACCTGAGGGTGTAAAAGTGTACATGGCAAATAGCGCCGATCTTACGCTTAAATTTAATTCCGATCAGGAAAGATATTTTTTACAAGCGGATCAAAACGGAAATCCAATACCATTAACCGTTAATTTGCAAGCAACGGTAATACAAGGAGGCGATTCAAGTGGATTGACCGGACATGTATTAACCCAAGGGACACCTGTTTCGAATGCGATAGTAAGTGTCCTTATAACTTCTCCTGACAGTCAAAAAGTAGCCGGAAGATTAAAACCAATTGGAAATGGGATTTACACAATAGCATTAAGTACTGTTTTACCCGGGAATTATAATGTTGAAGTAATTGCATCAGATAATGTCCCATCAGGTAACGCAAATAACAGTCAGTACCTGATTACAACCAAGGGTTCATTCTTTATATCCCCTTTTGTTAAACCAATTGATGTAACTGCGAAAGCGATGATTCAAAGTGGTCTGGCTAAATTAACAGGAATAATGAATAAATATTGTGCAACATCTAAAACCTGCAGTTTGGATAAACCCACTTCAAATAGTATAAACACTGCAATAACTTTAATTCAAACATCATTGGGTTATTTTACCGCTGATGGAAATCATTTAGTGACAACTAAAGGGACTCTATATTATTTAGATATTGGATTAGCGACTGCGGCTATTTCGAGATTAACAGGAAACATTAATTTTGGATCTGATATAAGGCAAGCGATTGGTTATCTATATGACGGATCGTATAAAATAGATATAATAGCCCAGAATGATGCTCTTGGGAATTGTAAAGTAACAAATTGCAGCTTTTTAATGACACGTGCCGATTCAGCTTTAGCCAGAGCTATTCGTCAATTCAGCATTGGAAATTATGTAGTTACATTTGTGCATTTATTCGCAGCCTGGGCATTTGAAGAAACTATAATGGGTGTAAAGCTTTTGAAAGAAGAAAATAGCAATGCAGTGACTGCAATTATACCAACTGAATTTGGTTTGAGTCAAAATTATCCAAATCCATTTAATCCCAGTACTACAATCGAGTACCAATTGCCTATAAAAGGTAATGTAACTTTGCGTATTTATGACATACTGGGAAGGTTGGTTACGACACTTGTTGATAAGGAGCAGGAAGCTGGATTTTACAATGTTACGTGGAATGCTTCTAAATATGCAAGTGGAATATATATTTATTCAATTCAGAGTGGATCTTTTGCATCAACAAAAAAACTGATATTAATGAAATAGCGTAATATAGTATCTATGATCCGGTACCCTGCATATTTAAAAGCGGGTGCCGGAATCAATATAACATAAATATATATAGGGGAATGAGGAGAATTGAGGAGAATTGATGACAACCAGGTACATGTTATTAATATTATATCTTTTTCTGCTTTATTTTAACGCCAGAGCACAAAACCACATTTATTTTCATCATATCACTGTTGTTGATGGTTTATCTCAAAGTTCAGTAACATGCATTGCTCAGGACGATAAAGGATTTATGTGGTTTGGTACTCAGGATGGATTAAATAGATATGACGGCTACAACATAAAAGTCTTCAAAAATAATCCAATAGATTCCACAAGTCTGATAAATAATTTTATATTTTCAATATATAATGATGCAACCGGAGCGATGTATGTTGAAACTCAGGGAGGAGGTTTTCAAAAATATTATCCTGCCACAGAATCATTCGGGAGATTTCATAAGAGTAACATTAACTTAAATAAAGCTAAAATAAATACAGTTAATGCATTTTTATCTGATCCGGGTAATATAGAATGGATAGGAGGAATGTCAGCCGGTACCGGGCTTAAAAGAGTAGATAAAAATACAGGCAAAGTTATTATTTATAAGCACGATCCTTCTAATCCATCCAGTCTGAGTGATGATAAAGTTTTTTCTGTATATAGGGAGAAGTCAGGTAGTTTATTTGTAGGGACGTTTGCGGGACTTGATAAATTAGATGAAAATACCGGACAGTTTTTTCATTACCGTAATAAACCAGGTGATCCTAATAGTTTGTCAGACAACTGGGTTTGGCCGATATATGAGGATAACCAGAGTTTTCTATGGTTTGGAACTGTCAGAGGAGGACTTGACAGGTTTAATCCTAAATCAGGGATTTTTGAAGCATTTAAGAATGATCCTTCTGATCCGGGAAGCCTGAATGATAATTTTATATTATCTGTCTATCAGGACCGCAGCGGGGTTATATGGGTTGGAACAAATGCTGGCGGCGTAAATTACTTTTTACCAACTGCACAGGTATTTAATCTTTTTAGAAGTAAACCAAATGACATAAGGTGGTTTAAAGATAATACCATTCAAGCAATGTGTGCGGATAGAAATGGTTTTTACTGGATTGGGACCAGTACCGGGGGGTTATACAAGTTTGATTATAAAAAGAATACATTTATAAATTACACACACAACCTTTCTTCATTAAATTCTATTTCGAGTAATTCCATTCAATCAATCTTTGAAGATAGATCGGGGATTATATGGGTAGGAAATTTCAGTGCAGGATTAGATGGATTTAATCCTAAGACTAATTCTATTAAACATTACAAAAATAACCCATCTGATCCCAATTCTCTTTCGGACAACCGGATCTATTCGATTGATCAAGATTTGAAAGGAAACATCTGGATAGGTACTTATGGAGGTGGATTAAATAAACTTGACCCCAATACGGGGAAAATAACGAGGTATCAATACGATAAAAATAATCCTAACTCAATCAGTTCCAATGCTGTCTGGTCAATAGCGGTAGATCATTCCGGTAAACTCTGGTTAGGTACGTTTGGGGGCGGCATTAATATATTTAATCCTGACAATAATACCGCGACTCATATACAGAATAAGCCAAATGATCCTACAAGTTTAATGGATAATAATATTATAAGAATATTTATCGATGGAAATAGTAATATCTGGGTTGGTTCAACAAAAGGATTAAGCGAATATTTACCACAAAATAATAAGTTTAAGAATTATCGTGAACAAGATGGATTACCGAATGAATCTGTTTTTGGAATACTGGAAGATAATAATGATAAATTATGGATAAGTACAAATAAAGGGATAACAAGATTTGATCAAAAGAGTAACACATTCAAGAATTATTTTTCTCAGGACGGGTTACAAAGCAACGAATTTAATCAAAATGCATTTGCAAAAGATAAATTAACAGGGCAGCTAATGTTTGGCGGACCGGATGGGTTTAATATCTTTAATCCGGATAATGTAAATGATAATAAATATATACCACCCGTTGTTTTTACTGATTACATCAGATACAATACAGATAATATTGGGGGAAAGCCAATATTTGAGAAAGGAATCTCTACAAGAGACAGTCTTACTCTGACATATAAAGACAATATTATACATCTGCAGTTTTCAGCTTTAAGTTATTACAACACTTCTGATAATCAGTATAAATATAAATTAGAGGGATTTAATGAGAACTGGATTCAACTGGAGAATAATAACTCAGTAGTATTTACAAATTTATCCCCCGGCAGCTACACTCTTAGAGTAATTGCTTCTAACAATGATGGAATATGGAACAATAAAGGCGCCTCACTTTTTATTAAAGTAAAGCCACCCTGGTGGAAAACAAATATAGCTTATTCGTTTTATATCATAATCTTTATAGGTTTTTTATATTCAGCCCGAAGGATAGAACTTAACAGGCGAGAACAAAAAGCAAAGATCAGGGAAAATGAATTGCAGTTAAAAGCATCCGAAGCTGAGAAAAGGGCGATCCAGGCAGAGAATGACAGAAAAACAAAAGAACTTGAAGAAGCAAGGCAACTTCAATTATCAATGCTGCCAAAAGTTCTGCCAAAACTTCCAAACCTGGAAATATCTGCTTTTATGCGAACTGCTACAGAGGTTGGAGGAGATTATTATGACTTTATTATGCAGGATGGAGGATTATTAAATATTGGGTTTGGAGATGCTACGGGACATGGTTTGCAAGCTGGCACGATGGTTACATTGATGAAAGGATTTTTTATCGCAAACGCGGCTAAGCTTGAAGTGTTGGAATTTATGCAATATTGTTCAGAAATGATAAAGGAAGTTAAACTCGGTAGAATCCTTATGTCATTTAGTCTTTTGAGAATAAATGGGAACAAATTAGTATTCACAAGTGCAGGAATGCCGCCAGTGTATTATTATAACTATCAGTCAAAAGAAATCGAGGAAATCTTAATACAGGGAATGCCATTGGGTGCTATGAAAAAGCCTTTATATAAAGTAGTTGAAAAAGAACTAAATAGTGGTGATATGATTTTATTACTTACCGATGGTTTGCCAGAACAAATGAATGATAAAGAGGAAATGTTCGATTATTCGCGAGTTAAAAGTCACTTTAAAGAAATTGCCGAAGATGCTCCTGAAACCATAATTGAAAAGTTAGTAAAATCAGGAGATGAGTGGATGGGAGAGAAAACACAGGCAGATGATATAACATTAGTTATTATAAAAGTGAAATAAAATTATGATAATTGTTTAATCTGAATCACATAATAAATGGCGGAAATCATTTAAACACAGGTGAGAAAAGAATTCCGATTAGTTTAACCACTAAAGAACATTCGTATGAAACCGGATATTAAATTAAAAATAACATTGCCGAATATTCCTGATATTGAGCTTGTTGCAGATGAAGGTCTTGAAAGAATGGGTCGGTACTTAGGTATTGCGGATAGTATAATCGGAGAGGCAAAAATTGTAGTTAACGAGGCTATTATAAATGGATTTGAACACACAGGAACAGACAATCAACATGTAAATATTGAATTTAGGATGACAAAAGAGCAATTAACAGTACTTGTTACCGATCAGGGAAAAGGTTTCAATCCTGCAGAAGTAGAAGAGCCAGAGATATCAAATAAAATCAGCAGTAATAATAAACGGGGGTGGGGTATTAAATTAATGAAATCACTTTCAGACGATTTAAAAATCGAATCAGGACCAACAGGGACGAAAATATCTATTGTTAAAAAATTAACTATTGGGAAAACAAATGAGTGAAGAATTCAAGTATCAAGTTGAAAAAGTCGGGGATACTTTAGTAATTAATACAATCGGGTATATTAACAATGTAGCCGGTGATATAATTTCAAAGATTTTCTCGGATGCATCAAATTCGGGAATAAAGAATGCCGTTTTTGATTTAGAAAAATCAAAAGTTATCAATTCAATTGGAATATCATATTTGCTTGAGGTAATAGAATTACTTTCAGAAAAAGGCGGGAAAATTATATTCCTAAATCTCGATCCTACAATAGATAAAACATTTAAAATAATGGGTTTATTTCAGTTTGCAGAAACTGCGGAATCGCTTATCTGCTGCATTAAACGGAATAACATAGTAGATCATATTGGAACAGAATCATTTAGTTGAAAAACTATCGCTGCAGGCTGAGGCTTTTCAGGAAGGGTTTAAGATACTAACAAAAGCCGATACCTTTGAAGATATAATGAAGAATTACTGGCATTTATTAAGAGCTAATTTCATTATAACCGATATTCATTTACTTTATAAAGAATCGTATTTATCAAATTGGAAAAATATAGTACCAACCAACAAATCTGAAGATAAAGAAGTAGCATTTCCAGAGCATAAGGATCAACAACCTCTTATAAATTATGAAAGTGGAAAGTATTCTGCGATCATAGTTTTACCTTTATCAGATTCATCATATTTGGGAATATTACTCGGGAATAAACTTGATAAGAGTATATTTACGGATTTTGATAAAATAACACTCCAGATACTACTGCAAGTTTTCTCCAGTGCTTATGAGTCATATCTTAACCAGAAAAAAGAGAAAGGGTTAATATTCGGTTTAAATGAAAAGATTATGCAATTAAATAATTTAATTGATGCAGGAATAGAAATCTCCAGATTCAAAAACTATACTTCCCTGTTTGAAATTGCGTTAGAAAAAGTCACTTCTCTGGCGAATGCATCTTCCGCATTAATCAGTGTTTGCGATATTGAAGGCGATAATAAAGAGACACATATTGTTTTTCCAGATACAATCCCTGCCGAAAAGATATTTAATAGTCCTTATAAGATTGAATCATCATTTGATTTTAACAAAAGGACATACAGATTTGTTCTTTCTGAAAAAGAGACACGCAAGGGTGTAACCAATTTTAATGAATTAGATAATTTACTTCTTAATGCGATATCCAAACAAGTTCAGACAGCTATTGAAAATGATTATTTGCTGAAGCAATCTCTTGAAAAGGAAAGGATAGAAAAAGAACTGGCATTGGCAGCAACAATTCAAAAGAGAATCATTCCTGAAGAATTGCCAAGGATAGATGGATATGAATTGGCGGGTATTAATATTCCTTCACGTGAAGTAGGAGGAGATTATTACGATTGTATTGATTTGGGTAAAGGTATTTATGCATTTATAATTGCTGACGTAACAGGTAAAGGGATATCGGCAGCTCTGCTAGTAAATACTTTAAATGCCGCTCTATATTCTTACATGGAGTTTAATTTACCCTTGAGCGAATTAGCGGAGAAATTAAATAAGTTAATATATAATGCTACACCTGCGGATAAATTTATAACATTTTTTATAGCAGTGTTGGATTCTAAGACAGGAAGATTGGATGTTGTAAATGCAGGGCATAACCCGGTTCTCCTTCTTAGGAAAGAAGGTAATATTGATAAAATTGAGGCTGGCGGACTTGGATTAGGAATGCTCGATCTTGGTCTCCCCTTTTCTGAACAACATTTGAGTTTCAACGCAGGGGACAATTTATTTTTATATACAGATGGTATTCCAGAGGCAATGAATAAAAAAGAAGAAGAATATTCTGATGAAAGGATGTTAGAATTCTTCAGGAACAATTCAGAGCAACATCCGTCAATTTTTATTGAAGGGATTGTGAAGGATGTTAAAAGTCATGTGGATGGAGAGCCACAGAGTGATGATATAACGTGTTTATTATTAAAAAGAGTCAATAATGGTTTATAATATTATCTATAATAACTCAAACCCTAGGTGATAAAAAAAATATGAAAATATTTCTTTTATCTATTGACATTTAAATAAATATATTTTAAATTATTTGGTTGCAAATGGAATAATCTTACCTTCAAATTTTAAAGAATCCTGAAGTTATTTACCCGCTAAAGACCTGCTAAAACCCGCTAAATACCCGCTAAAATAAGGGATACACCATATTTAGAAATGGTCTAGACAGTATCATACTAAACCCGGTGGAAGCTAAATAGCAACTTGCAGATGCGGAAATAATATGTTTTATAGTCGGAATTTCCAAAAAGTGATTGATTTGAGGCAGGTTTAGATCAGAACGACGTAGAAGTATATATTTCTTTGAGTATTTCCCGGGAAGCTAACTGGATGCCTTTTTTATAATTCTTAATTGAATCAGATTTATTCTTGAAAAATTTTGATAGGGCTATTGGATAAACATTTGGAGGGAGCATATGGAGAACCTTTTTATCAACAGTGCCACAGACAAGGAATATTATAGTTTTAGTATTTGCAAACTTTTTAATGATAGTACCGGAAGCTTTGTCCATAAAGCTTTGTGTATCAAATTTTCCTTCACCAACAATAACAGAATTAATGTTCTTATCTTTTTTAATTCCAAGATCATTAGTTATAAATGCGGCAGATGAAATTAAACGGGCATTAAGGAATAATTGAAACCCGGCAGCAAGTCCCCCACCAGATCCGGATATGAAATCAGTTTCCTTTATTATTTTTTTCTGAATTGAAGTATTAATAATATTCTTAAATCCGGAATCGACAATTTTTATTCCAAGCGGGGTAAGACCTTTTTGTTTTCCATAGACATGTGAAGCACCCTCAGCACCGAGAAGTGGATTATTTACATCAGTCACCAAATCTATTTTAAATGGAAGTTCGGGTTTATTCCAAATTATGTTTTTTACTGAAGTATAATTTATTGGCAATGGTTCAAGAGGAGAATTATTTTTATCAAACAGACTCATACCTAATTCAGAAAGCATGCCTATCCCCAAATCGTTTGTCCCGGTTCCACCGATTCCAATAATTACCTTTTTGATGTTGAGTATACCTTTGAAAACGTCGGAAGATAATTTTATTTATAAGTACACCTAATCCCCGAGAGCTTAATATAAGGGGGTGTCTTTTACTTACAGGGATTAAATTCAGTCCAAGAACTTTTGCAGACTCGATATACAATATTTTATTTACTTTATTATAACCTACCGGACATTTAATATATTTATTTCGATAAGGAGCAGGGATATTGTAGTAGATAATTTCCAGTCCGAAGTTTTTCTGGCACACACGAAGGAAACCGTCGCCTCCATCGGATACCGGTTTAGAAATTAAATTAAATTCTTTGCATCCCCTATTTTGCGGGAATGATAGTTCAATAGAGCGGGATAAATTAGAAATAAACAATTCCGCGATAGTAAGAGAATCGGCACATTCTTTAAAGCTATTTGGTGCAACCAGGATATTTATCATTAGATTTTTTTAAGTGCACCGATTCCACTGTGTTTTGTATTTTTAATTAAAATTAGAACCAGGGCAGCACCAATTACAGGGATGATACTGGCAACAATTAATATAGGGGCAAAAGAATAATGATCTGCAATCCAGCCTACTAAAAATGTAGAAACTATTGTTAAAATTCCAGCAGCAGTGCCACTGATTCCGCTAACCGTTGCAACAGAATTGCTTTGATAAATGTCAGAAGGTAAAACAAAAACCATGGTACAGAAAGTAGCGTAGGCAAAAGTGGAGATAGCAAAAAGTCCAGCTATAGCGAATAAGCCATTGACAAAAACAGCCGGGATAAGCATAGTCATACCGATGGCGCCAAAAACCACAACAGCTTTTCGGGCTTTACCGACCGACCATCCTTTTTTTATTAACCAACTTGACATACCGCCACCGGCAAAGTTCCCCAGATCGCAAGCGACGAAAGGAATCCAGAAAGCCAACAGAGTGTTTTCCGGGCTAAAGCCTTTTGAAACAAGAAAGATCATAAACCAATCCGCGATAAAAAACCAAACAGGGTCTGTGGCAGCGCGGGCAATTATTATTCCCCAAGTTTGTCTGAGTTTTAATAATTCCATTATTTTGGGTTTTTCAGAATTTTCCATTTCAGAATCAATATCTTCCCTTTTATCAGCGATGAGCATAGCTTTTTCCTCATCACTAATTCTGGGATGATTTTCAGGGGAGTGGTACATTTTTCTCCAGAAATAAAGCCAAATAAATCCCAGCGTACCGGTAATTAGGAAAACAGGACGCCAACTGCCCAGATGGGTGTATAAACCAATAACGACAAAAGGTGCAAAAGCCGCACCGATTGAAGATCCGCTATCAAAAAGCGCGACAGCCCATCCCCTTTCCTTTTTAGGGAACCATTCAGCGACAGCTTTTGTAGCAGCAGGCCAATTTGCAGATTCCCCGAAACCTAAAAGGAAACGAAAGAAAGCAAAGCTCCTCAAACCAACGGCGAGAGAAGTACACATGGCCACAATTGAATACCAGGTAACAGTAACAGTTAAACCCAGCCTTGTTCCGATACGATCCATTAAACGTCCCAATGCTGTTTGACCGATTGCATATGCAACGCGGAAAGCGATTACGATTAAAGCATAATCTTCATTGGACCATTTATAATCTCTTTTGAGGAATGGAGCAAGAGTAGATAGAGTTTGTCGGTCGATATAATTTATTACAGTTGAGGCAAAGAGCATGCCTCCAATCCACCATCTTAAATTTTTAACAGGTTGTTTAACTTTAGTTATTTTCATTATTTAACATATCCATCGAGGGAAACCGTACCATTTTCCGCGTTATGTATTTTTTTGATATTAGTAAAATCATTTCCTACTAATTTTATATTCTTACTTTGTTTTCCGGATACATCAAGAAATAAATCTAGTTCGGATGATGATGAAGAGTTTATTATGGATGAGTTAGCTACATTCTTAAAATTTATTAAACAAGCACCTTCAGAACCGGGTTGGGCTTTCAAGCCAGTAATATTTATGCCGTCAACATCAATACCGATAATTGAAGGACGTGCATCTGAAACTGAATAACTAAGTTGAATATTATTGAATGAGATGTTTTTAGCATGCCGGACATAGAATCCATATGCCGGAAGAATACCCCACATAGTACCTTCAGGGTAGCTATCTTCCAATTCAGGGATTTCTGATTTTATATCTGCTTTATTGACTCCTCCGCTAAAGTTAATTCTAATATTACTTAGAGAAATATTTTCAATAAAATGTCCAGGTATGCCCGTAATAGAACAACCGATAGATTTAACATTATCAGCAACAATATTATTAAGAGAAACATCTTTAAAGCGACCAACGCCCGGTTGAGGGGCATCATCTTTATATTTACGCGCCCTATTTCCAAGGCGGAGACAAATTGGAAGTTCAGGTCCATCAATAGTAATATTAGAAATAACAACTCTTTCAAGAATGCCACCGTCAACATTACCGAGTGTAATTCCGCTGATACCTGCTGGTGATCCAAAAATAACTTTTTCAACTGAAGATGGTTTAACAACCATATTAGAAATAACAATATTTCTAAATCCACCTGTTGATTCAGTGCCGATTTTAATAGCATTGCAATGGCTGCTAACAATACAATCAGAAATGGTTACATTTTCAGTAATTCTTAAAGAGGTACTTTTAAGAGTAATGCCATCATCGTCAGTATCTCCATTGCAACCGGAGATAACAACATTTTTGCAGCCATCGATATCCATCATATCATTATTCTGATTGGCGTGATTAAAAATGTTAACATCCCGGATAGTAAGGTTTTGGCAGGCAAGATATTGCTGCATCCACATAGCCGAGTTACGGAGAGAAATATTTTCAATTGAAATGTCATTACATTCGACAAATCTTATTATAAAAGGTCTATTTCGATATCTATCCGGTTTCTTTTTTGTTATAACTTTAAATGCACTACCCTGTCCATCAATGGTGCCCCCACCCTGGATTGAAATATGGGTAGAATGTTCTGAATAGAACAGACTATATTCGAGGAAATAGTCGTTGTAGGAATTAAGTTCAGGTTTATGAGGTTGATAGTCTTTGATATCGGTACTGCCAAGAATAACAGATCCAGGTGAAAGGTAAATATTTACATTACTTTTCAAGACCAAAGAGCCGGTTAAATATTTACCAGATGGAAAGATTACGGTGCCTCCCTGCAGAGCACAATTATCGATTGCAGTCTGTATAGATTTAGTGTTCAAAGAGAGGCCATCTCCTTTTGCCCCAAAATCTGTAACATTGAAAACGAAATTTGTCTGAGCAAATAGCGTAAAGTAAACTAATAATAATAAGATAATTATTTTGTTCATGATATTTATTTTTTACTTTTATTAATTTTGACAGTATATACCTGCGGTTCGCCAGTTTTGTCAGTATTGAAGATAACGCAATTACCATCAGGGCTAAACTGAGCACAAGGTTCAGAAGCACTAATTTTCCAGCTTGAATCGTGTTTAAATAATACTTTAGTATCAGTTAGTTTGCGGTCTTCAATTTTAAATACGGCAATATTTGAACCGTTATAGATATCTGAGACCCATGATTTATAATCAGTAAATATTTGTGCATGTGCTGCGCCGATATTCAAAGGGATCATAAAATGATCACCGCCCGTAAGTTTAGCGGCACCAAGAAATTGTTTTCCATCGAGGGAATCGAATTTATATCGAGCTGAAAACCCAAGCATACTGCCATCAGGGTACCAGAATTCATGAGTGCGATGCAAACCATATTCCTGCGGAGTAACGGGTCCGCCGTCAGTACCTTGTAAATTAAGCCACCAAATACGAATCGGGGGGACCCCGAAAATTCCCGGTTTATCTTTATCATAAACATGCTGCCAGCAATATGAAATAATATTTGTATCAACCGGGATTACAAAGAATATGACTAATTCTAAATCCATAATCCGGGCTGATTTGAGTAAGCTCTTTTGTCTGCATATTTAATTTAAACACAGCATAGGGACCAGTAGTGCATTTATCCGAATAACCTGGATTTTTATTTGCAGAAAAGATAAAATATTTTGAATCGCAGGTAACAGAAAATGATAATGGTTTATAATCAGAAAATACGTATACCGTTTTAGATTCCAGAGTATCTGTATTTAAAGATTTTCAGAGTATCACTATTAAAATACCATATGGTTTGGTATTTGGATAAATGCCAGACTTCGATTTTAGAGGGAATCGTTTGTCATCTGAGTCATCTGACCATTATCAAGATTCAGATTGAAATAGATTTGTTGTCCGGTCCTGTCAGAATAAATCACAGCATTACTATCATCGATAAAAGACTCGATATTAAAATAGAGATGCCAATTCCGGCTGTTAGTTGTCCACTGAATTACTTCGAATCCAAGATCATTTTCAATAATTTTCTTTTCAGAAGGCCATACTTTTCCAACATAATCCATGGTTACTTGATTTAGATTGTGCAATCATAAGAGAAGAAAGCGAGAATAAGAGTGAAATAATTTTTTCATAATAGATTCAGATATAGTTAATTCTTTAATTCCAGAAGTGAAGCCGAATCATTATCAATATATAAAACTGCGTCTTTATGACGCCGAAGAATAGTAGCGGGACATTTTTCTGATATTTCTGCTAGAAGAGTATGCATTAACTGCTTCAGCTTTTCTGATACCCGGTACTACAACTATTAAATGACCGGCTGATAATAAGAGCCGGAACGGTAAGAGAATATGCGGTTTTTGGGATGTCATCAACGCTTTTAAATCCGGCATCATTAACCTGTTGTTCTTTATATTTTTCTTCCAGTTCGACTACTTTAACAATCAAGGGTCGTGAAAATCAGCTACCGGAGGATCGTTAAAAGCAATATGGCCATTTTCTCCAATACCCATTAAGACAATATCAATAGGTTTTTCATGAAATAAGGGCGGCATATCTTCTGCATTCTTTCTCAGTATCGGGTTCCTGAGAATTTATCAAATGTACTGCTTTAAATGGTACTTTTGAGAATATATGTTCGGTTAAAAATACACCGAATAATTTATCAGAACCGGCAGGCAGTCCGATATATTCATCCATATGAAATGCAACAATCTTAGACCAGTCGATACTTTTATCATTTACTAATTCACTTAGCATTTCATTTTGAGACGGAGCAGCCGCGAATATGATACGGAGCTCATCTTTTTCGTAATAGTAGTTTTTTAATCAATATACTAATATTGGCTGCAGAATATTCTCCGACCATTTGCCTATTTGAAGCAATGACAACCTTAAGGTTATTCAACTACGAAAGTAATTGTTTTATTGATTTCCATTTACGAATATTCCTTATTTATATTTTGATCATCGAGAACCGAAATATTATTTCGTTTTTTTAAATATTTTTCCAATTTATTAACTTCAATAGCGGCCGTAATAACAGCACCCAAGCCTCGCGGGTCATTATCATATCTTTCCCTGTTGTAATAAAATTCTTTATCGGGCCCAATCCCGGTACCGCAGCAAATATCTTTTACAATCCCAGGAATTTATATTCTTCTGTAGTGCATTCCATGCATTAAGGATATTTTTGACTGTATTTTTTATCAATAAGACCTGACCTTATGCCACGGGAGAGTACAACAATGATTAATAGCAGTACAGGAGGTCTCCTCAAAAGAGTTATTGTCATTAAGAACCTGGTGCCACATACCATTTTGATCCTGGCAGGCCAATATTCCTTCAAGTTGTGTTTCAAAGATATTTTTAACACTTTATAATATTTATTATTCACGGGCAGAAAACGTAATGCTTCAGATGCAGCCCAGACTGCCCATCCATTTGCTCTGCCCCAAAACACTTCGGATTGTTTTCCAGTAGCTGCTAAACCATCCATGCTTATATATTTTATTATCATTATCAAATAGATAACGATTAAAATTTATTACTTGTTTTGCTGCTTCATTAAAATACTTTTCATCATTATTCAATACACCAAGCCGCATGAGAAGCGGGACAGACATAAATAAATCGTCAGCCCATACAGTCTCTTTTTCAGGTTCAGGCCGGCAAAAAGTACCATCTTGCAATCTTGATTGTTCATGAAGAATATAATCGGCCATAGAGTTAATTAAAGTATCATAAATACGGATATGATTATTTAATTCGATCTGTACAAAAGGTAAAACAGGTGAACCTGCATCATCCAGCATACCTTTTCTGAAAACACGATAAAAGCTACCCCGAATATCATGATCCCGGAAATATTGTTTTTTGAAAATATCCAGGTTACTGAAGATGAAATCGCAATATTTTTTACCAAACTCAGAATATAACATTATTACCACATTCAGAAGAAAGATCATTCATGACCATCATTAAAATACCGTTGGGATAATTCCAATCGGCAAAGGAATCTTTCTTAAAAGTGCTTAATGGATTTATTATCAATTTTTTAAGCAGATGAGGTTGAGGGACAATGTACGGATACGAGGAAGAAACGAGCATATTATACAAACTATTTGAGGAGAAACCATAATCAATATTATTATCCGATATGTAAAAGCACCAGGGCCATGTGAAATTATTTATTTTAGATGAAGCCGGAATAAATTTGGATTTTACAGGTTCATCAGGGGCTGATATTTCTCTTAAATAAACGATATTATTGTTATCTCCAGTCGATTCGATAACAATTTTATTAACTCCATTATTAAGATTTATTGTAATAGTATCCTGAAATACAAAAACTGAATATGCTATTTCTTTGAAATTGAAATGGATAATTCCAGTACGGGAAAAAACCATTTTATCATTAACCCATATCTTTAATGGGGAAGAATAACTAATTCCAAATTGAAGTATATTATTTTCGTTTATAGATATATTCGCAAAAGCATGATTATAATTGCCTTTATATTTATCACAAGTGGATTTAAAATCAATAACCTGAAGATCTGCTGCGGGTTTTTGAATTACTCAGTAAATTCAAAAGAAGTCTCTTTAATAATATTGTCAGCAATTTTACAAGCCAGTATAAGCGGATTATGGTTCTGCGCTGAGATTGGCAGAAAGAAAGAATAAGGCTATGAGGAAGTATTTCATATGTATCAATTAATAAGAAATGATTTTGTAACGATTTTTTTTGTTTCTAACCTCACATTCCGGGAGTCTAAAAGTAAAATTCCAATTACCTTTAGTTTGGGATATTTTAAGCATTATATTATTCGTCCCTTTATGAAGAGGAAGGAAAAGAGAATATTGATCAGTAAGTAAATTTCCATTATTCAGTCTTTATCGAATACCTTATTTCCATTTAATAAATATTTGTGTACATTCATTAAAACCGATAAGAGCTTAACTACATAATCATTGGATGCTTCGATATTTGCGAAGGCATATGTAACAAGATTATTTTTATTATCTGGAAATATTTCATTCAGGTTTACAATGTCTTCATACTTACCGGTAATTCTTGTCCATCGGTATTTGACAGAATCATATAGAAATTCCTGAGTAACTTTAGGAAGGTCATGAGCTTCACCTCCAATTGGGAATTAAATAATCAATATTGAGAGCGGAGGAAAATCTTTAGCAGGGAAGGGATTTACCATAAGCCAGTCCCGAAAATATTTACCTTTCAAAGAGGAGACAGCAAGAGAAATATTATCCTTAGGCAGCAGAGGCAAATTGATTATTTAATCTTTTAAGAGCATTTCAGCACTCTGTTGGCAGCATTATTGAATGAAGTAATTTTAATATCATAACTATCAGTTATTTTTTTTAGGGCATACTCCTGATTTTCATTCAGCCAAAGCTTTTTAAATGTTGATTCAGAAATTGATTCCCTTTTAACAATATTATTCAAGAAGGAGTCTGAATTTTCAGAAGATTTCTTTGCTACAAATGGTTCAATAGAAGAGACCGAATCTGCGAGTGAATAATAAGCGGATGCATTAATCAGATTGAATCTTTCAAATGCGAGATTACTGTAAAAATCACAAATAAACTTAAGATTATCCTTATCACGGGTATAATATTTAAGATTAGCATTGGTTAAAAGATCACTTGCCTCGCCAGTAATTTTAATAATCTTATCCCAATCTATAAGTAGAAATCATTAATGTTTTCCAGAATCAGGGAGAATATTTTGAAAGAGAATTTTATCATTTATACCATCAGTAGGTTCAAGATCAGCAAGTTCTTCAATTTTCCATATAGCCTGAGTAAAGGAATTATTGGAAGCACCATAAATACCCTTATTAAACCGGTAATCGAAATCTGAGGAATCGGCGGATTGAGGATTCCAGATTTTATCGGCGGCATAAGATACACCATACCAATCATTAGAAAATAGGGCAGTTCCTCCATCGTCCCAAACAGTATTTAATAAACCCAGGGCGCCAGATTTTTCGCCTGCAAGGGCAAAACCTTTAATATTCCCGAAGGACTTGTTTATAGTCAGGAAATAATTTATTCGAATTAAGAACCCCGGTGGTTACAAAAAACTCAAAACCGGCATTTTTGATAGGGATCGATAAACTTAGAATAAGAATCTAGATCATCATAAGTCCAGGTTCCGATAATAATATCTTTGGGTAGTTTCTTTAATAATTCAGGATATTCCAGAAGAACATCTCCCCACATAAATACTTTCGTATTAAGATTTTTGAGAATGTTGTAAAGCTTCATTATATGGTTATAATATGCTTCGGCATAGCCGATACTATCTACAAGTCTTTTGATGCTCCCTTACCAAGATCAAAAGTTTCGTCGCAATTAATATTAAAGAAAGGGGCATTAAAAGCAGGTACCATTTCAGAATAGATGTCATTCAAGAATTTATAGCTTTCAGGATTGACAGGAGAAATTAATGTGCCACTTTCCCCAAGATGAGAATATTCAGGAGTATTCAGAATATTATTGAAATGACCAAACGATTGGAAATCGCCCAACCAGGTTATGTTATAACCGGCGGCATAATTCTGAAAGATCTTTCCATTGTTCGATAGTAATTGAACCATCTTTGGGAGCAAATTCAGGATGGCTTTTAGTTTTAACAACATTCTCAATATAATATGTGAACATATTGATCTTCATTTCAGAAAGACGTCTGATCTGATATTTCATAAATTCCAATGTTGGATACAGGACCACGGGATATATCATCCATAACAGCACGGATTTCAAGACGGGAAATCGGTAATTCTAATGCCAGGCAAATATGATTTATCTTCAAACTCTCGGATGATCTGTTTCAGAGTTTGAACACCATAAAACAATACCTTTCTGGTTGTTAGCAGAAATAATTATTAAATCAGAAGATATGAGTAACCTGTAGCCTTCTTCTCCCAACATACTTATCAGGTATAAGATCAGACCTATCACAAATAGATATGAAATTTACTATTATCATAAGGCATTCCAATTAGAATATTTTCATATGAAGTGGCATTTTTACTAACAGAGACATTCTTAATTAATTTTAAATCCTCATTCAAATCATTTAATGCATTTTCCAATTGATTGTAATATTTACAATACTGTTTTATTTGAATTGATGTATCTTTAAGAACAAATCTTTCGGAAGTAAAGGTATAATTTTTAGGCAGAGGGACAACATCCAGAATATTATTTTGACCATTTGTAAGTGAACATAAAACAAACAGAAAAAAATAAGCTGGGGTAATCCGGTTTTATTCCTCATCTTTACTTTAGTAAAACTATTTTTTTAGATAACAATTGATCATCTGCTTTTAATACGACAAAATAAATTCCACTTGCCAAAGCATCGCTATTCAAAGATATTTCGGTTTTATTATTCAGAGGGTCTATATGGAATTCTTTGACTTTCCGGCCAAGTATATCAAATAGGTTAAGGGAAAAATATTTTTATTTGCAAATCCGGATGGAAAGTTTACGAATTTTAGTTTGACCGTTAAACGGGTTAGGATAAATATTCAATTCAAAATGACTAGGTTGTTCTGCTGAATGATTAATTTCTTTAACAGAAGTTACAACTTTTTTCAAATCAACATTTATGGCAGCACCCCAGAGAGTGGCATATTCACCATTAGATCCTTTAGGTAAATTATAGAAACTAAAAACCAAGAGACTATCGGTAAGCTGGCTTGTGGTGGCAATTTCCATTAAATAATTATCATTTAACATAGACATATTTTGGATATTTACAGTACTATCATTTTGCAGAAGAGATAAATCAGAAATGGAAAAAGAAGCTGGATCGAGTGGCAAGGAAAAATAGAGATTCAATTTATTTCCAAGTACTTTAGCCCTCACAATTCTGGGTTTTTCATTATAGGATAGGTGCAGTCCTGATGCAGTTTTGAATCTAAATGCCGGGCCATCTACAAGATTATCGCCTTCATAGGCGCCAATATCCGGGCCTGAACCCTGATAGGATTGAGTCCAGTCGAAATCAGGAAATTCTAATATTTTGCCTGCATCAATAGCAGGGCTACCCTGTTGGAGTTTTAAGTTAAATTTTTGAGAATCAATAAACAGTGGATCTGTTATCAAGCCATGGGATTCCTGCTTATTATTGATAATAGTAGCCGGCCATGATAAGTTTGAAACGTCATAATCAAACACATCAGTAGTATCCCAGAAAGCCAACAACCATGTTCTGCTGCTTTTAGTAAATTTATATGCATTGTTAAAATGTTTAATTTGGATCCCGGCTGTTCCTGCATCATTGGCAAAAGCCTTTCCGCATCCGCAGAAGCTATTGTTAAAAGCATAGAGAGGAAATGATAGATTATTAGGAGCCGCCCCATACACTTTCCAGAAAGAGGACGCAACGCTAGCAGCCCAATTATCATTGACATCCGAGGTAATCAAATTGCCATAATAATAAATATTGCCTCCCTGGACATGATCAACCGACATAGTTTTGTGAATATTATGAGAATGATTATGGTAAATATGCAGATTGTAGGTATAGTATTCAGGTTCAAAATCATTATCCCTGATATCAATAACGGAATTATTATATATTTCTATATTTGAATCATATCCAGTTTGGGCAGTCCATCTTATCCCATTAAATGCGTTTATAATTGTATTATTTCTGATAACGACTGAGCCGCCTGTTCCTATAAAACTGACTAGAGTTCCATTAAAATACTGAAGAGCCCCTTCGTGCATTGATGTCCAAGCATCCATACCAGTGGAATCATATACCATTGTCCAAAGAGAAGAGCCCCCCTGATCCCAATTATTATTTTCTATAAGGAGATGATGTGTTGAGGAACCAGTTGCATCAATTACTCTTTTCCCACCGTAAAAAGAGCAGCCTTTAATTGTTAAATACGAAGAATTGATAATCTGTAGAGGATTTGTCCACCCGTTTTTGAAAATGATGTTTCCGACTTCAATCCAAGCCGAGTTTTGAATCTGCATCCAGTAATAGGAAGCCGAATTCGAGGGTGCCGGTGCGCCTCCATCAATAACTGCCTGCTGACCAGGTAAAGTATTATACCCATAAATATAAATTGGTTTTTCAGCGGCGCCATACTTACTGATGAATTTAACAATTTCCCTAAATGTGCCAGGTAATAAAAAAATAGTATCTCCAGGCGAAGATAATTTTACAGCGTTATTAATAGATTTTAATGGCTGCGAAATAATCAGCCCGGTATTCAGGTCGTTCCCTGTTGTTGAGACATAAATATTTTTTGACTGAGACAAATACAAAGGGCTGAGTAGAAGAAATAAAAAAAGCGTCTTATATATTTTTAACATTTATTTAATTCCCAGCTATATGATAGTTATTTAATTTAAATACTTTTATGAATTTTAATAGTAGAAGCCCAATAAGTTGCATACTCACCATTTTTCCCTTTCGGCATACCGTTGAAGTATATTGAAATGTCAGGATTATTTACTTTTGATGCTAATTTGATTTGCATTTCATAACCATTGACAGGAAAAGTAACACTAATTACCTTTAATTTTTCAACCTTATTAAATAAAGAAACGGTCTCACTATTAACAGAGGCGGGGTCGATTTCGCCCGAGAAATATAAAAGTACAATATTGCTATCCACATAATATCTAACTATTCTTGGTTTTTCCCTGTACTCAATTTTTAATTCCGATAAAGTTAAAAATCTGAAGGGAGGTCCTTCCACAAGTTTACCATTTTCAAATGCTCCAATATCAGGAGCTTTGCCGATAAAGTGTTGGATCCAGTCGAATTCCTTAAAGGACATTACCCTTCCCGCATCGATACATTTGCTATATGGTTTAAGCATTAAATTTCTTCCGATTGGATCAACAAATTCCGGATCACAGATGATGCCATTTTGTTCTTGTTGATTATTTAGAATATTTTCAGGCCAGGGTTTATTTGAAATATCATTATCAAACTGATAGGAGGAATCCCATTCTTTCAATCCCCAGGCAGTATCATTCATAAAATAGTATGCATTGTTGAAATGCTTAAGATTTACTGCTTTGCCATTCATATTAAGGAATGCAGTGCCGAATGAAAAAAAACTATTATTAAACGCATATATAGGATATGACAAGGTGCGTTCAATTCCATAAAGTTTCCAGATACCTGAACATATTTTTACTGACCAGGGATCATTATCCGAAGTAATTACATTTCCATAATAAAAAATCAATCCTCCCTCAACATTATCAACGGATAATGTTTTGTGAATATTATGCGAACGGTTATGATAGATATGCAGATTGTAAGTATAGTATTCCGGTTCGAAATCGTTATCGCGCATATTTATAACATCATTGTCATAAATTTCGATATTGGAATCATAACCCTTCTTACCTCTAAATCTCACTGCCTGATATGCATTTATAACTTTATTACTTCTAATCACAATTGACCCACCGGTTCCGTTGAAATCTATAAGCGATCCATTATAGTAACCCATACTCAGATGATGCATTGAGAGCCAAGCATCAATACCTGCAGAATCTTTTTGTATTTTCCACAAATATTCTCCACCCTGATCCCAAAAACAGTGTTCAACTAAAACATGGTGAGTTGAAATTCCTTTGGCATTAATAACTCTTTTGCCTCCATAGAATTTACAATCCCGAAATGAAATATAGGAAGAGTTATTTATTTTAACCGGGTAAGTCCATCCGTTTATAAAAGTTAAATTTGAAACATCAATCCAACCGGAATTATTTATATGCAACCAATCGTTTTCAGCCGTATTGGAAGGTATTGAAAGACCACCATCAATTACAGGATACTCCAAGGGGTTATTTGAAAAGCCACTTAAACAAATTGGATTTTCTGGTATCCCATTTTTATCATGAATATTGATGATTTCCTTGTAAGTACCAGGAAGAATGTAAATTGAATCCCCGGGGAGGGCTTTCTCTATGGCAAAATTAATTTCTTTGAGAGGGTCAGAAATAATTAAACCTGAATTATGATTATCCCCCGAATTAGACACATAAATTACTTTTTGTCCGGCATTAATATCAAATGATAAACAGACAGATCAGGATAATGATGTAATAAGAATATTTTAACTTAAAAGCATGAAAACTTTAGTTTTCGGTATTAAATTTATATTTATAATAATCTGAGAGAAACCTTAAACCAAATGATGTAGCAATATCTTCCCGCGCAGTAAACCAGATATGACCATCCTTAGTTCTCATTCTTGTTTCAAAGAATCCTCCAGCTAAATTTTTATCCGGATGATTGGGAGAAAACCTATTTTTGAGAACAAAACTGAGAGAGTGTTCGACATTTTTAACAAATTCATCGCCAACGCCGGCTTTAATTAAACGAAGCCAGAGAATTCCGGCAAATGAAGTAGCAGAACCGCAGATAGAATTTTGATTTTTTTTGCCGTTCAAATAATTCTGATAATAAATAGTTCCATCCTTCATTTGAGCTTTAGCAAAGACCCGGGCAGTTTTAAGGGCGGCCTCTAAATATCTTTTATCATGGGTCAATTCATAACCCTCGATTAATGATTCGGCATACCAAATGCTAAACCTTGGATGAAATGAGCCATCTTCCTTATTATTGGGCATAAAATTCATCCATACGCCTTCAGGACCTTGTTTCTCAACGAGACTTTCACAAAGGTCGATAAACATTTTTTTATATTTTTCATCTTTGGTAAACTGATACATATCTTTAAAAAGGAAACCTTCATTATTAGGGCGAGAGATATCAAATAATGTCTGTTCTTTTTTATCAGCCCAGAAAGGACTGTTTTTCTTATAAACTTCACCGGTTACGGGGTCAACATTATCATAAAAGACTTTTTCCTCCGGAACATACATATGATCGAACATCCATTGTCCGGCAGAAGTTGGCACCTCAGCATATTTTTTTATTCCAGTCGTTCTGTAGAGTTCAAATAAACCCGGAGTGCCGTCAGTAACAGTGGCGAATACAATATTATTTATTCCATCCCCATGAATAGCATTTACCATTCCGTTAAGAGGAGGATTATCTTTTATTTGCAGACTGCACCACCAATCTCCTGCTCTCTTTGCATTAGTAAGATACTTTTCATTTTTTGTAATTTTATATGCATCAACCAGGCCCCAGATAATCTGTCCAGTATGCCATGGAGTTTCATATGCAAACCATTCCCCTTCCATCCAATTGTAATCGCAACGTGATTTCCCTTCCCCATCCAATAAAACATTTGAGGCATAATTGGCACCATCATTTATAGCTTTTAATATTTCAGTTTTAAGCGAATCATTATTTTCAGCTAATACCAATTTTGGACAAAGTATCAGGAAAAAGATAATGGAAAGAGTTAGATTTTTACATGTTATATTCATTAAATCCACCTATTATTATAATATTTAATTATGAAAGCAGGTTACCCGATATGGGCAGCAAATATTCCTATTCCAAAAATTCCAAGGACAAAGAGCAAAGCCCACCCAAATCCAATAATGTCTTCGCGGTAGCGTTTAAAAGTAAATTTTTTATGAAGTGAAAGCAGATCAACAAGCAAAAGGCTTTGACCATTTTCCTCCAAGGATTCACCTTTCTTCAAGTTAGTAACATTAACTTCACCTTCAAGCATAATCTTAATACCAGCTTCTTTTAATTTATATTCTTCCCCCACAGGGGTATGCAACAAAGAATAGAACCGATTTATATTTTCTTCAGGTTCAGGTTTTGTAAACAGACTAACAATAATTATGGTAATAAATCCCAGCAGGAAGATATGCCATAATCTGATATTCTGTAGACCAGTTAAGACTGAATGAGAAATATGGGCCAGTAATAAGCGAGATTAAAATAGTAACAAATAGACTAGCCCAGAAACCATATCGGTTAGTTCTTTTCCAAATTATTGCCATCCAAAAGCCAATTCCAAAAAAAGCAGTAATATGCCAGATTTGAGTTAATCCCTGAATTACACTTGGAATAGTAAGAGCAACAGTAACACCTCCAATTAACAAGAATTATTGCTGACAACCGTGCGATTTTCAATTCATTTATTTTTTCATTTTCCCGGACAAAATATTTCTTGTATATATTTCTAGTGATAATAGCCGAACCGCCGACCATATAATTATGGCATACTGCTAAAACAGCTGCGACCATTGAAGCAATCATTAATCCTATTAAACCGGAGGGTAATAAATTTGCAACCATAATGCCAAAAGCATTTTCCCTGTTGGAGGAAGTTAATCCAGGGTACAATGCAGCAGCGAAAACGCCAACAAAAGCCCAACCTAAAGTGACAATTCTTTTAGTAAAGGTACCATAAGTCCAGCCGGAACGGCAGCTTTTTTCAGATTTCCCAGCTCCGCCGATAGCCATATGATGAGGTTGGACAACAATACCAACCAACCCATTAATAACAACGACTAAAATAAAGATAAGGGTAACTTCATTAGGTGCAATAAAACTAAACATGTGTTCAGGTAATTTTGCTTTAATAGCGGTAATTCCCCCACCTGCATTCAATGCAAATGGAATTAAGAGGAAAGAAAGAACAAGAATAAAAAAGCCTTGAATATAATTTATAGTTAAAGCAGAAACCAACCCTCCTAAAACGCTGTAACCCAAAAAGAAAACGGTAATAAGAATAACAATAACGGCTGAAGGAATTGCTCCTCTGGTAACAGCTTCAATAGCCGTTCCAGTTCCTTTAAGGATTAGACCCAAGATCCAGCATAAAATACAAGAGCCCCATAACAGAATATGCCACACCAATTTTTTCCCCGTATCTTTCTTCAAAGAAATCGCCGGTAGTAACAAATCTAACTCGTCTGTATATAGGAGCAATTAACCAAAAGAAAGGGGTAACAAAGAGATACATCCACTGATACCAAATGCCAGCGAGTCCAATTCCATAAGTAGCGCCTGAAACACCTATTGCCTGATCTGTATGTGTGGTAGCGCCAAAAGCATTAGCGATCATTGAAATTTTAGTCCCTCGCCGTCCAGCCATAAAATAATCGCCGGCATTTTTAACCTTGTGTTTGGATCTTAACCCCAGATAAATGATCAGCAAGACATAGATAAAGATGATAAATAGATCAAGCAGGGATAATCCAAAGTACATCAGATACGGTTCCAAATTTCTTTTAATCTAAAGGCAGCATTTTTTGGAGCTCTTTCCCTGGAAAAAACTCCTTTAAGATTTAGAACAACTCTTCTAAAATGTTGTGGTGTTCTAAAATCAGCAAAATTCCAAACATGTTCACCAATCGAATAATTCTTAGAACGAATAACATTAATATACATTTCTATTAAATCTGACTGATACTCTTCAGTAAACATCTGAGGAGAAGTTGAATGGAATCCGGGCATAGTATCGGCTCCAAATTCAGTCAGCATCAAGGGCTTGTTATATTTTAAATTGAGTTCATCCATTTCAACGGATAATCTTTCGGCTGCAACATCTAATTGACCGGGATACTCATACCAGCCATAGTATCGATTAATAGCGAGAATATCGCTAAATTCAAATACCGGATCATTGATCCCGGCTCTTGTACAATTTGGGACAGTAACAAGTCTTGAATTATCAAGTTCTCTAGTATATTCAAATATTTCTTTCCAATATTTTCTGCCACAACCGTCATAATATTTTTCTGCGCCAACAATATTAGGCTCATTTCCAACAGCCCAGATAATTATACATGGATGGTTATAATCACGATCAATAATTCTATTAATATATTCTTTATGATTTAATAATGTATTTTCATTAATATGTCTAAAATCAAGACTGATAGCCGGTACTTCATCAATAACAAGAATTCCCTTTTTATCGGCATAGAACATGAGTTCTTCGGCATATGGATAATGGGATGTTCTGAAGGAATTTGCATTAATCCATTTCATGAGTTCAAAATCCTTAACCATTAATGGCAAAAACAATCCTTTGCCTATGATGGAATAATCTTCATGTTTTCCAAAACCTTGCAAATAAATTTCTTCATTATTAATAAGCAGTTTATTTCCTGATATTTTAACATCCCGGATCCCGACGGGCATAGAATATTCATCGACTGTTTCGTTCTTGTTTCCAAGTGAAACCTTCAAAATATATAAATGCGGATCTTTAGGTGACCATAAAAGGCAATCCTTGAGTTCACATGAAATATTTGCAATACCATCTTTGATTTCGCCTTTAAATTGGTAAAGACTATGTTCATCGGATAATTCGACATTAATAGTCCCCTCTTTTAATCCTTTTGATTCAACCTGAAGGATTAATAATCCGTTTTTGGGGGAAGACACCTTTGTGTCAACTTTAAGTTTATTAATAAAAGATTTAGGAGTTGTAATGATTTTAACAGGACGATGTATGCCGCCATTAGGGGTGAAATCGAATCTAGCTGGAGGAGTAGTTTCCTCACGAAGCCGATTTTCGATCAGATAATCTTCGGAATTTATTCCCTGCGGGATAGTTTCACAATTAAGTTCATTGTTAACACGAACTACGATTTCACAATCTAAACTAAATTCAACAAATTCAGAAATATCAAATTCAAAAGGCAGGAATCCAAACTTATTTTCTCCGACAAATTTTCCATTTATCCAAACCTTTGAGTTATAGTCTGCGCTACCAATACGAAGGCAAGTTCTTTTTGTACTGAAATATCTGGGAATAAAAACTTTTTTTGAATACCAGGCAGAACCTATGTAAAATAAAAGTCCATTTTCCTCAAGTTGTTCATTCCAACTACCAGGGACAGCAATATCACAACCAGAGTTAAATCCTTCAAACCATTTTTCATTTTCGCCTATATTTAGCGGATCACTTTTGAACTTCCAAATGCCTGAAATGTCAATAATATCTCTGTAATTATTTTGTATCGGATATAGCATTGCCTTCCTGTTAAATATTAAAGTAAATTATGATTTTAATCAATTAAATTATTAGACCCAGAGTCGACCAGGGATCTTCTTTTAATGCCGCATGAATCGCGTATTACGATTGATGGTTTTAATATTGTTCTATTCCCGATGTCGCTACCGTCAATTCTTTTCTGAATTATATCAACAGCCATTCTTCCAATTTTATCTGATGGCTGATGAATGGTTGTTAAAGGGACAGAGGAAAATCGTGCAATTTGGATATCATCAAATCCGACAATAGCAACATCATCAGGTATTTGAATGCCTTCTTCAATTGCAGCCTGTTCAAACCCCAATGCGATCAAATCGCTATAAATAAAAAGGGCATCTGGTTTTTTCTTAAGATTTTTGAACTCTTTTCCAAATTTATAACCGAGCAGGAATCTGTCCTGTCCAATTTCTTCAGGTTCCTTATCTAAATAATAAATTAGTTTAGAATCATAGGGTATATCATATTCTACTAAAGCCCTGTAATAACCATTTTTTCTAATTTCGCTTAACAAATTCCCTTTCCCCGCATGTAAATATCCGATAGATTTGTAACCAGTATTTATAAGATGTTCAGTTGCGAGAAAACCTCCCAGTTCATTATCTGATCCTATATACCAATAATCGGGATCATGAATATAAGAGACCATAATATAAGGGAAGTTTGAATAGTGCAATTTTTGGATATAATCGGTAGCTTTATATTCAAGAGAAAGGGATGCAATTATTAATCCATCAACACCAAGCTCACCGAAATGATTTATCTGATTTTCTTCTTTTTCAATATTATTAGACGAATTAGATAATAGCAGATTATAGCCTAATTCATAAGCGCGTTCTTCAACGCTATTAACAATCATTGAAAAAAATGGATGAGCCAAATCCTGAAGGACCAGCCCAATAGTTTTATGTTTTGAAAGGTCCAACTTTCTTTCTTTCTTTTCCGCGACGTAAGTACCTTTCCCAACCCTGGTAAACAGAATACCTTCTTTAACTAGATTGGAGAGTGCCTTTTTGACAGTAATTATACTGACCGAATAATCTTTTGATAATTCATTCTGAGAGCCAACCTGATCACCAGTTTTTAATATACTAGCATTAATCTTTGACTTAATATCATTTTCAATTTGCTCATACAGAGGCGTTGGGTCGTTAATATTTATGCCTGAAGTCATTTATGTCTCTTCATTATTGAAAAAATTCTTATAACTTAAATCTAAACATCGTTAACATTTAATTAAATTCATATAATTCTAATAAATTATTCCGGGTATTTTATACCTCGTAGAATACATTATCATTTAATCATTATCATTTTCTTAATTGCAGTATAACCTTCAGTAGTCAACCGATAAAAATAGATACCGCTGGTCACTTTTTGTCCAGACCGGTTATTTCCATTCCATTTAACTGATTGATTTCCGGCTGGTTGAATATTATTAACTAATGATATTATTTCCTGGCCAAGGGAATTGTAAATAATTAATTTTACATTTGATTGTTTGGGAAGTGAATAATTGATTATAGTTTCAGGGTTAAACGGATTTGGATAATTTTGACTAAGGGAATAATTTGATGGCAGACTATTTCCGTTCTTATCGTTAATGCCAGTGGAAATAAAATTAAACCATGTTAAAGCTCCAATTTCCCAGCTCCCGACAGCCCCATTTGCTGATTTAGTATTCTTAGAATATGCAAAATTATAATCACCTGTTACCATCAAAGAGGCAGCAAAGTATGAATCCTGGCCACCTGCCTGCCAATAGCCGGAGATAATTGTGTCGACCGGAGATGTAGGATGATTAAAAGTAACGTACTCAGAAATATTTGCACTATCAAATCCTGAAGTCGAGATAGCAAGAAGTGTCTGAGCATCAAAATTAGGAACAGCAATTACGGTATCCGGACGAAGGACATTAAAAGAACCTGATGAAGCAAAATTATTATTATGAGCCTCAACAGATTGAACTCTACCATTAAAAACAGGGGAAGAAAGAGCGATTATAGAGACTAGCCCACCGGCTGCTGATTGGTTTTGTCCAATAAAACCGCAATTGACAGCCATATTGTTAGTAAAGACGGCTGTTGGACATTCGCCGATCGAAAATAGTGATTTACCGATGTTATAAAAAGTATTGTGGTTTGCAAAAAAATAATTGAGCCATCCGCCTCCATCTCTTAGCAAACGAGAACTAATATTATAAAAAGTATTATTTTCAAGGTACAAAGTATCCATGTTATTTCCTCTGTCATCTATGGCTCTGCCATTTGCATAATCCCCCAGGCAGTTTCTTATTATAGAATTTGTAATATGAATTTTAGCCATCTGGTTGTCAGTTCTGATAAATGCTTGAGCAGAATTTTCGAAGAAACAGCTATCAGCATAAATTTTAACACTATCAGCCTGGTCTCTAAGAATCTGAGCTTTTAATGCTCCAACAGCGTCCATGCCTGTTACATAAACATTTTTTAGAAATAAATCAGATTTAAGACGGAAAGGAACATCGGAGGCTCCACTAGTTCCTACTATAGGGATTAATTTTGGAATAGCTCCTGTATCTGAAGATGCCTGAATGTGCAGAGGTAGAACGCTTTGAACCGAACCATTGAGAAGATATATTGCACTTGCCCCTCTTTGAAGTCTGAAAATAGCATTAGGATCGGTGTTATTGGTAATAGCATCATTAAGAGTTCCTATGCCTGGAGGGACATCGATATAAGTTTGTGAATAATTCAATTTTGAACATATCATCATTGTAAAGATGATTAAGATAATATTTCTGAAAATAGCGGTCTTGTTTTTCATTGATACTCCGTTAAGATTATTAGAAAAATGAAATAATTATAATTTATATTTAATTCCTAAATCAGCAGTCCATCCATAATATTGAATATTAGTCGGATAAAATGAATTAAACTGGTATCCAGAATCTGGAATGTTTGTTAAGTTGTTAACATCCATATAAAGGCTGATATTTTTGTAAACTTTTTGCTGTGCAGTAAAATCCCATCTAACTGAGCTTTCAACGTAAGTATCATATTCAGGGCTTTTATCTACAACTGCCAGACTTTTGCCCTGAAAGATGGCAGATATTCGACCAGAGAAACCGTTTTTTTCATAACCGATAGCAAGATTACCAATATAATCAGCCTGCCCCGGCATTCTAGCAGTTCGTTCAGAATTTGTTATAATTGTTAAGATATAAGGCGGCGCCGGTAAAGTCTGGTAGGTAACCTTAAGGAGCGGGAAAGTTGTTTCAGACTTCATTATAGAAAAGTTAGCATAAAAAACAAAGCCATCAAAGGGGCTAGGTAGTAATGCCAGGTTTGATTGAAGATCAATTTCCACACCATACACAGTTGACGGCAAATCAGCATTAACTGGTTGAGTTATTGAGTATCCATTGAACACTCCACCTTGTATGATGGATGACCTGAGATAATCGATATCCCAGAGTTTCTTATAGAAACTGCCTAGTGTAAATAAACCGAACTCGTTATATACTGACAAGTATAAATCATAATTCCATACCCTTGTATGTTTTAGAATCGGGTTTCCCTTATTTATAGTTTGTGACTGATTATCAATCTGTTGCCAAGGCACTAAATTAAAATAATCAGGTCTGGATAGAGTGCGAGTTACAGCACCTCTGACATCCATCCAATCAGTAAGTTTATATTTCATCTGAATGTTAGGCAAAATATCATAATAAGTCCTAGATCCAACGGTATCTTTAGCTCCCTGAAAATCCGGAATATCTTCATTGGTACCTGGTGTTCCAATTATACTTTTGAAGTCGCTGTAAGTATTTTCAATTCTGACACCTGGAATTATAGTAAGATTGGGAGTTAGTGATACTTCAGCCATTGCATAAGCAGCAGAGACATTTTCACTGGCCTGATAATTTTGAAACGCAATTGCCGGATTATAAACATATAGAGGAGTTCCATTTGACAGGATAACATTCCTCATATTTTCTGTAAAGGTGGAAAGCGCAGCTGGATCCAAACTGGGTCCGAAAGCATATTCTCCATTAAGGAATTTCCCAACGAGATCGCTGGAGGAAAGGAAATTACTCATAAGAAGATAATTATTACCAGGAGTTAATGCGAATTTTTTATAGAAAGTATTAAGATTCTTGAATTGATCAACACCTACACTATTTATATTAAAGGATGAAGTCCAGTATTGCTCGTTATCACGGTTACGGCTCACAGCCCTATATTTTCCACCGAATTTTAGATATCCCGCTAAATCATTACCCAAATCAAAATTAATTTTAACATTAACTTGTGCTGTTTTATTATTATCTAAAACTTTATAACTATTTATATCGCTCTCTTTAAATGTTGTATTATTAAGATTATCTTTAACGCCAAGGGGAATGAGTTTTGGCCCCTGATTGATAATTATTGTGGGTTTCAGAGAAGACAATTCCTGAAAGATATTATTATACTCCAGAGGAGTATTCTGGTCGGATTGGGAAAAAGCCAATGATCCATCAATCTGGAAAATGCTAAGAATATAATTTCCCAGGATATTCCCTGAAAATAACTGAGTAGTACTTTTACCTTGTCTTATTTCATATTGAGTTCGAGCATTATCAATCTGGTAACGTTTTCTGCGTCTTAAGTCATCACGATCAGTTTGACTCCAAAACCCTGTAGCTATAAGATTGCCGTTATCAAAATCATAATCAGTAGACAAACTAGCACCATATCTGGTCCTTATCTGTTGGTCATCTGTAAGATTTAGATTTCCCACCCTTAAAACATCAATATTTGTCCCTGTAATTGTATGATCAAACGGATAGTTTGCTGTCAATGCATCAGAGCTTCTGTCTGCCTTTTGAATATTCGCTGTAGCGACAACACCGAGTGTATTATTAAGAAACCTGTTGCTTAAATTCACGGAACTTCTGTAATCGCCATAATAATTTTGTTGCGAGCCATACCCACTTTGTATTTTTAGGTCACCCGTCAATTTATCTGGAGCATTTTTAACAATAAAATTGACTGTACCACCTACAGCATCTGCATCTTTATCCGATGTTATTGATTTAAATACTTCGATACCTGCAAGCATATCAGGAGATATAGAACTAAGATCGACAGAACGATCGTTTGGATCGGTAGACTGTATTTTTTGGCCATTGACAGTAATATTTGTGAATTTAGGAGCCAGACCTCTAATAACTACTTTCTGACCTTCCCCACCATCGCGTTGGAGTGAAATACCGGGAAGTCGCGCAAGAGTTTCAGCAGCATTCTGATCAGGTAGGTCCATGATTTTGTCCCTAGAGACAATATTTACAATGGAATTAGAATTCAACTGTTGATTTATAGCTTCCTGCTGACCCTGGCGCTGAGCGGTAACTACAATTTCATTAACATTTACTGCAACAGGTCTGAGTTTAATGTCAATTTTTTTCTTTTCACCACCGGCTATTTTAATTTTTACTGTATCAGATACATATCCAATATATCTATACACAAGGACGGCATTTCCTTCCTTAATATTTACCAGTCGATATATCCCATCCATATTTGTGACAGTACCATTTGAAGTTCCGACTAAAATAACATTAGAGCCCCAAAGAGGAGAGTTATCAATACCGTCAACAACTTTCCCTGCTATTTCACATGACGATTGGGCAGATGTGAGATTAAGCAAAGGAGAAGTTAACAGAACAAGAATTAAAAGTACAATTTTAGTGTTATTTAGACACATATGAGGCTCCAATAAGGAAAAAGTAGTATTTTATTTATAATAAATTAACCATACTTCATGCGTGGCATACTTGGTATGCTAACTTAAATAATTATCCTACATTTGTCAAGATTATATTAAGGTTATAGATAAAAAAACCCACGAAAATTTAACGTGGGTTTTAATATTTAACACATCACGAATAATTTATTTAACGAGCATCATTTTTCTAATCTGAGAGAACTGGCCGGCATCTATCCTATAGATATAAATGCCACTAGGAAGATCAGAAGCGTTAAAAGATAAATTATAATAACCCGCATCTTTAAATCCATTTTCAAGGATTTTAACAGATTGACCAATAGCATTATAAACAACTAATTTGACAAAAGAAGATTTTGGCAAACTATATTCTATAATAGTATTTGGATTGAAAGGATTAGGATAATTTTGAGATAATGAGAAAACTGCGGGAGCTATATAATTTACCTCTACGATGTTAGAATATTTAAATGATCCAGTATTATCGATTTGTTTTAATCTATATGAATAATTACCTGTCTTGGATAATTTTGAATCGGCAAAGGAATAGTTTTTTATAAAACTACTATTGCCAGCCCCTTTTATAAAACTAATTTTTTCCCATGAAGATGAGTTGAAATTTCTTTCCACATCAAATCCATTATTGTTTAATTCAGTTGCAGTATGCCATACCAAGTTAACAGAATTACCACTTATTTTAGCTGTAAATGAAGTAAGCTCTACCGGTAATGGATTAGCAGCATCACTGACGGTCCATTTTGAAAATGAGGATGTATTAAAAGTAACTGATTGAGTAGCGGATGCGTTTTGAGGAATACCTGAAGGGTTCCAAAGAGTTCCACCGTTAGTACTATTATAGACCTGTGAAGTTGAAAGGTCTTTCCCATTATTATCCAGTGCATCCCAGGTTAAAGTTAAATCTCTGCCAGCACTTGGAGGATTTACTGAGGATAAAGTCCAGTTCCTATTTATAGATGAACTTGCACCCACTACAATTGCTCCAGTTGGACCAGCAACACGAGTAATTGTAACACTACTCAAGTTATCGGTGCCTGCGCTTAGTCCAATTCCAAGGCCGCCGATGTTTGAAACAGCATTTATTCCTACAGGTTGAGTTGTTGTGGCTGTACCAAGTATATATTTACCTGGGGTTTCTACAACTGTTGCTCCTGAACCTATTGTTGCAGTTCCCGTAACCGTGACACTTTTTGCAAGTGTGTCTGTTTGTGTATTACTGAATGTAAGATTATTGACAGTCGACGGAATCAAAGCTCCTGTGGTCTGCGCTGTTGGCGCGTAAAATTCATAATTGGCTCCTGCACTCAGATTTATTATCCCTCCAACTTTAATGTTTCCGTTTAACCCAAGAGGACTAGAAGTCTTTACTGATCCACCGGAATTTAAAGTAAATGAGCTTGCGCTTCCCTGGAAAGTACTAGTATCAATATCTACCACGGATCCGCTTTGAACAACCCAGTTAATATTGTTCCCATTATTTAATGAACCAGAAGTATAAGTTTGGACTCCGTTACCTGCAAAAAACACAGAATCTTTTGTGCTTGAATGTGAATAGAATTGTACTCCAGCGGGTAAATATATATTTCCCATAACTATCATGTTGTCTAAATTCTTCGCACTACCAATACATAAACCGAAATTTCCAGTGACTGAAACATTCCCCTTAACGATTAATTTAACTGTCTCTATCGCATGGCTGCTTGAATAACTGTCTATTGCAACAGAAGTAAATAAGCTGTCAACAATTAAATTACCATTTACCGTTATAGTTTTAGGACTACCTAAAACTTCCCATCCCGTAAGTGCGTAATAGTTGCTCTTTGTGTTTTTGAAGGACAAATTTCCAGCGATTGTATTGTTCGCCATGTCAAAATGACATGCCGTTGATGTTGCTGCCAGATTAGGGCAGTTTACAGTGAAGTTATAAAAATTCTGGTTCGCGCCAGTAGTTGCATTACTCGCATCTCCTGTTGTAGTTCCAGTAATAACGCAATTTGAACCTGTCCCCCATGTTGCAGTAGGTATTGAGTTACCATTCACATTATGTTGATATGTCCCATTAACAATTGCAGTACCAGCACTATTCAAGCCGCCGTTGTTTATTAAAGTACCATTGACGGTTAATAATCCATCTGTTTTTAGTGCAGCAGTAACAGAATCTAAAGAAGTGCTTCCGATTGTTAGATTATTTACTATAGCAGGTAACTGTGAACCAAATACTTGCAGACCAGCTCCCACATAGCTGAAGTTAGCAGCTGTATCAAATGCAACTGTTGAAGTTTGGATAGGTCCTGCTATCGCATCAAGTCCGGCTGCGGATCCAACATTAATATTAGCACCGGGTTTCAAAGCAAATGTTCCGGCACCAGTTATTTTGGAGGCAGGGTAAGTAAAATCGGCAGTCCCACCATTCAATATATTTATTGCACCACCACTTGCAACATTTATGGAGGCATAAGCTCCATCGTTGTTAACACCGCTTATTCTTGGAATTAAAACTTTTGCAACATTAATAATACCTAATGAACCAACATTAACTGTAACAGTTGATCCCGCGGTATCTGATAAAACTGCACTTTGAACATTCATAGTTCCGTTGACATTCAGTGTAATATTCATGTTACCTAGAGCACCAACGGTAGAGCTATTCATAAAATTACTATTGGGCGCAAAATTTACTGTAACTCCAGGATTTATTGTTATAGTAGAAGAAGTTTGAGTCCCTCGCGTAAGATAAATACCTGCTCCACCTGTTCCAGTTGTACCTGCATAATTGATATTAGCGTTTAATGCAAAAACAAATGTTAAGGTGCCTGATTGACTGCTGTTTGGTCTTAATTCAGCAATATTAACAACACCACTACCAGCTAAAGTTATTATACCATTAAATTTTGTCTCAATTGTAAAAGCGTCGGTAGTATCTTTACCAAGAGTACCATCAACCCAAATAGTAGGACCTGCAACTTTTAGTACTGATAAAGTACCTGCCGGAAGAACCTGATCTGATTGGAATTTAGCTCCAGATTGCACTATAAGACTTTTACAATTGGAACTGCTTGAAGCAAGATCATAAGTAACGGTATTACCTGTTTGAATAAAAACCTGTGCTGAAGAGCCAGGCGCCCCAGAAGCTACAGTGTTAAAACCCGATCCATCCCATTGTTTCCAGGTAGAGGCTGAACTCCAGAGTCCGGAGGCTACTGAACCATAATCACCTGTAATAGGTGTTGGTGCTTGCGCAAATATTTCTTGTTTAAAGGAAAAAATAAGAACAGCAATAAGAATTAAAAACGTAGAATTGAATCTTTTCATACGTCACTCCTTTTAAGTTAGTTGTTTTGATTGCAGGTTAAGAAAATCCATGAATATCTAATAAATCTCAAGTAATCGATCAAATACAGAAAATAACGTTCAAAAATAACCTTTTTTGCTCTTTGGCACATATAGCTTGGCATACAAGGTATACTAACTTAAATAATATCTGTTATTTTGTCAAGAAGAAAAAAATAAGTTTGATAAAAAATCCCATGGATTCTATGAAACTTTAGATTCAAAACAACGAATAATGTTTTCCCACAAACAGTAACTAATTGCAACCTACTTTAACAAATAATTTTCTTTATAAGAAAACGTTATCATAAATATTTGCGAAACTAGGGGGTTAAAGTTATATTTGTTGATTGTATTAAAATATGTTCTTTAGAAGTCACATTAGATGCGAGAGTGGCGGAATTGGCAGACGCGCTAGACTTAGGATCTAGTACCTAACCGGTGTCGGGGTTCGAGTCCCCGCTTTCGCACTCTTTTCCCTTTATTTCTCACTAAAATATAACAGAAAATGAGGTAGTTTTGGAAATTAAGATAAATGATATAAGTGTATCAGAAAAAGAATTAGAAGCAACATTTACATACGATGAGATAAAAAAGGACATGGAAACTGAAGTTCTAAAGGAATCAAAAAAACTCCAGTTACCCGGTTTCAGAAAAGGAAAGGCTCCTTTATCATTGCTTAAAAAGATGTTTGGAGATGCACTTGAGACTGAAGCTTCAGAAAAGGTTGCAAATAAAAAATTCTGGGATACAGCAGAAGAAAAACACCTCCATCCAATAGGGAAACCTACACTCCATGACATAAAATATGTTCCAAACGAAAGTCTTTTTATCAAAATATCATATGAAGTGATACCGGAAATTGAAGCTAAAGATTATAAAGGCATTGAATTGGAGATTCCTGATTTTCAGGTTAAGGACGAGGATGTGGAACATGAAATCTCACATATTCTGAAGGCAAATGAGATCCAGGAAGCTACAGATGAGGTGACGGGAACAGATTGTGTTTTAGATGTAGAAATTCAGAGGACAGATAAGAATGGACACCCTTTTGAAGGTACTAAAACTGAAAAAATGCAGTTAGATTTATCAGATGAAAGAGTAGCAAAGGAAATAGTAGCTAATTCTAAGGGAAAGAAGACGGGAGAAGATTTTTCTTTTACTTTTAATGAAGAAAAATCCATTAAGAACAAAGAAGGTGTTGAAGAAAAATATAATGAAGTTTATCAATATACCGCAAACATCAAAGGGATTAAGAAATCGATAAAACCTGCCTTAGATGAAACACTGATAAAAAAAGTAACAAAAGATAAAGTATCAACCGAAGTCGAATTGCGTGAACAGATTAAGAATGATATACAAAAATATTTCGAGCAACAGTCAGATGAAATATTCAGAGGGAAACTTATAACTCAGATTATTAAGAATAATGATTTTGCGGCTCCAAAGACGCTTATCGATAATTTACTGGAAGACTATCTTAAAAGAGAAGAAGAACAATATAAGAAAATGGGATATAAAAATTATGACAAAACTGAGGCAAGTAAACGACTTGTTAAATCGGCTGAGGTTGAAGTAAAGTGGTATCTGATTAAAAATTCAATTCAGAAGCAGGAAAATATTTCCATGAATGATGAGGAATTAACTGCTCTTGCGACAAAAGATGCTGAACAAACGGGTATTGCTGTTGAAAAGCTTTTGAATTATTATAAATCTTCAAACTATGCCGAAAAGTTTTTGGAGAATAAAGTATTTGATTTTCTTAAAGAGAATACTACTGTTAAAAAAGTGACACCGGAACATACACATACACATAATCATGAGGAGGATGAACATGAAGGATAGATTAGAAATTTTTAATCAGCTTGTTCCTTATGTAATAGAACAAACTGGGCGTGGTGAACGTGGGATGGATATTTATTCCCGTTTATTAAGGGAGAGGATAATATTTTTAGGAACAGCGATAGATGATCATGTGGCTAGTTTAACTATCGCACAGTTGATTTTTCTTGAAGCTGAAGATTCAGCCAAGGATATAAATCTTTATATCAATTCGCCGGGCGGTAGTGTAACAGCAGGACTAGCGATATATGACACGATGAAATATATCAAACCTGATGTTTCTACAATATGCGTAGGTATGGCAGCCAGTATGGGTGCTATTCTTCTTTGCGGCGGAGCTGCAGGTAAAAGAACATCTCTTCCAAATTCAAGAATTTTAATTCATCAGCCATGGGTTGGAGGTCTGCAAGGACAAACTTCAGACATAGAAATTCATGCGAAAGAAATGGTTAAAACCAGAGAGACATTATATCATATTCTTTCTGAGCATACGGGGAAGTCAATGGAGCAGATTACGAAGGATTGCGACAGAGATTATTTCATGTCTCCGGAAGAAGCCAAAGACTATAAACTGATTGATAATATTCTTGTTAAACGGATACCGTTGGATAATAAGAAGTAAGTTATTGTTAGACAAACATTAACGGGATCCCCGCTTTCGCGGGGATGACAAAAAAAAGGGGTTCGAAAGAACCCCTTTTTTGTTAATAAAACTTTTCTAAGGCCTGTGATGGTAATCATAATTAGGGGTAATTCAGAATCTAAGATTTCAAATACAGCAGGTTTTTTGTCCACTAAGCTCCACTAATGTCCACTAAAGTCCACTAAAACAGCCATTTCCCGGTAATACGCCCTAAGTACGGCATAAGCAACAGCTGGGTAGGAGTTATAGACGACTTAGGAAATGGATTCCCGCCTTCGCGGGGATGACAAATCGGGGTATCTGAATGATAAGTAAGAGAAAATTATTTCGATAATGAGGATTGGAATTCTTTGACACGGTTGAGGCGATCGCCTAGTTTGGATTTGACAGGTTCAGATAAATTCTTTATCTCGAATATTTCTTTGCAGAGTATCAGAGCTTTTTCTGTCTCACCTGATTTTGCATATTGCTGTGCGATAATATGTTTTAATACTATCTCATTATAGTGGTTCATTTTAGAAAGATTCGGGAAAGAGTTCAGAATTTCGTAATAATACTTTATAGCTTTATTCCTGTCAATTTCTTCATAAGCACGTGCAATCCCCCATTTGAATAATCTTGAGGAGGGATATTTTTTCAAAGCAACTTCTGCAATATGGACAGCACCGGAGTAATTTTTTTTATCCATGTAAATCCATATGAGTGAATTTATAGCAAGGTAGGTACTATAGGATGATTTGTTGGCAGCTTTTTCAAGCAGTGCTATTCCTTCTTCCCTTTCATCATGAACAAACGGAATCCAGTTTAAGAATTCTGTTTTTTTACTTTTCCAGTATTTATAATTGCCGATTCCGGAATAAGCATCAAAAAAACCTGAGTTTATTTTGATACATTGTTCAAAATTTGAAACAGAATTCATGGCAGAATTAATTGAGGAAACCCAGCTGCTTGTTAAACCCTTATAATAAGAAATATAGCCTTCTGTAAGTCCTAGGAAATAATAATTCCATAAATCAGTTCTGTTCAGAAGCAGTTTTTGAGCCTGTTCGCGGGCTGCATATAAATATCCGGTTATTAAATCGTCGTTATAATCCTCTCCATAATCATAGGCTCTTGCAATCTCAACAGCGGCCAGATAAATTTTCCCTAAAGGCAATTCCGGATATTTACTATTCAATGCTTCAAATTGTGATCTTGCTGCTGTATACTTTTGATTAATAATATTATCTATTCCGGAAGATAAAATATTATGGATATAAGGATCAGGATATTCCTGTGCGAAAGATTTCAGAGAAAAGAAAAGAACTAGAATAAAGAATAATTTTTTAGAGAGTGCCAAATGTCCTGTCACCTGCATCTCCTAAACCGGGAAGAATATATCCTTTGTTATTTAATTGCCGATCCAGAGCAGCTCCATATATTTTAGTATCCGGATGAATCTCCTGCATTTTTTTTACACCTTCAGGAGAAGCGACAAGGCATGCAAATGCAATATTAATAGCACCTCTTATTTTAAGATACTTTATTGCTTCCGAACCACTGCCGCCGGTGGCAAGCATTGGGTCTAAAAGGATGACAATTGATTTGTCAATATTTTTAGGAGTTTTATAATAATACTCTACCGGTTTAAGAGTTTCCTCATCACGTTGCAGCCCGATATGCCCAACTTTAGCATCGGGAATAATTTCAAGGAATCCAGAGACCATACCAAGTCCAGCACGTAAAACAGGGACAAGTACAACCTCCTGCACAAGCTTATATCCAATAGTTGTTTCAAGGGGAGTTTTGACTTTGGTTTCAGTAAGGCTGAAATCCCGGCTTATTTCAACCGCAAGAATATTAGATATCCTGTGAACTGCTGAACGGAATAATTCAGGCGGAGTATTTAGATCTCTTAATATGTAACATCCCTTTTGACCAGGGGATGATCTATAAGTTTGAAATTAGTAGAATATATTCTCCATCGAATAAGCCTATTATTTTTTATTGAGGATAATTTTTCTTCCCAGGGGAGGACAAAAGATTTTTCATAGGAGAAAGAGGAGGAGTATAGTTATAATTTAATTCTGAAAGAAAAGAAGCGGGTTGTTTAAGTTTAATGAGAGCTGAAATAACATTACCGAAACCTTCCACTTCCCTTCCTCCGAAGAAAGAAGCCCCAGGAGCTTTTCCGCTTGTTTTTTCATAATACAACTTTGCCAAAAAACCAACATGGGATCGGGCATTACTGATGCGAAGCCGGGTTGTACATCAGTTAACAATATTTACAAGGAATTTTATTATGTTCAGCTTCAAATGAAGTGAATCCTACCGGAGACATAAAACTTATCAAATATTCTTAAGGCTACATTTCTAACAACGGGTGAAGTTGAGGCA
>CAWAZD010000005.1:0-184728 GCA_963786395.1 uncultured Ignavibacteriales bacterium
GATATAGACCGCAACATCATTAAGGTGTTCCAGAAGAAGCTTAGTTTTAATCCCGCTGCCTGAGCCCAATTCAACCAGCAGTGTATTTCCCGGTATACCGGAGCATATTTCAGCAATATTATTCTGCATTATTTTTATCTCAGTCCGTGTAAGATAATATTCATCAAGTTGACATATTCTGTTAAATAAGCTGACTCCCTTTTCATCGTAAAAATACTTGCTTGCTATCTGCTTAAACGGTTTCCTAAGTGAAAATAAAATTTCTTCAATTGATGTTATTTCGTTATTGCGATACATTTTAAACCTCATCTTTTGCAAGCCGAAGACCCATAAACTGCCATCTTGCGTTAGGTGGAAAGAAATTCCTGTAAGTAGCCCGGATATGGGTAACAGGTGTTGCACATGATCCACCGCGTAATACATTTTGCCCTGACATAAACTTACCGTTATATTCCCCGAGTGTCCCGGGTAATGTTTTATATCCCGGGTATGGGGAATAGGAACTACTTGTCCACTCCCATACATCTCCAAACAACTGTTTAAGTCCATTAACATTATCAAGGAGCGGTATTGGATGATAATAATCGTTCTCGGCAAAATTACCTTTTATAACTTTATCGCTTGCAGCAACTTCCCATTCCTCTTCAGTTGGTAATCTGGCACCGGACCATCGCGAAAATGCATCGGCTTCAAATAAACTGATATGACAAGCAGGTTCATCCAATACTATTTCATTATATCCATTTAGAGTGAATGCCCACCATTCTTTATCAACTTTTTCCCAGTATAAAGGACTTGTCCATTTTTCATTTTCAACTATATTCCATCCATCTGATAACCATAATTCAGGGCGACGGTATCCGCCATCTTCTATAAAATTTATATATTCCCTGTTGGTTATAAGTCGATCACCAAGACTGAAAGAGGAAACAAAAGATTTATGACGAGGAGTTTCATTGTCAAAAACAAATTCCTTACCGCGATTTCCTGTCTCATATATACCCTCAGGAAATGAAATCCAGTTTATAGCACCAATGTCAGTGCCGATAATTCTTTTCTTTTCAGAATATAATGGTTTTAACGGGTTAAGTGAGAAAAGATGTTTAAGGTCAGTCAGTATTAGTTCCTGATGCTGTTGCTCATGGTTAAGTCCCAGCTCCAAAAGAAAATTTATTTCCTCTGATTTTATTGGATCCATAGTCTCAATCAGCATAAGTATTTTTTCGTTAATTTCTTGCCGGAATATGTTAACTTCTTCAACCCCGGGGCGTGAAAGCATTCCTCTTTTAGCTCTTGTGAACCGTTCACCCGCCTGAACATAATATGAATTAAAAAGGAATTTATATGTATCGTTATAAAACGTATAATTCTTTGTATACTGACTTAGAATAAATGTTTCAAAGAACCATGTGGTATGTGCAAGATGCCATTTAACCGGACTTGCATCAGGCATTGATTGAATAACATGATCTTCGGCTATAAGCGGTTTGCATAAGTCTTCAGTAAATTTTCTCACAGAAATAAATCGTTCTGTAAGGGATCGTTTACTGAAATTTTCTTCCTTTATAGCAGGGCTTGGATCTTTATATATATACATTATTATCCTGAATTTTATTATAAAATCGGTAATCGGATAAACAGATTCCGTATTTGTGACCACATTAATTTAGTTTGTGAACCATTCATTTCCCGTGTCATAGGGAAGGGTATTTGTGATGAGGCTACTATTGTTTTTGATCTGCTATACAGATATTATGAAAAACCTGAGAATAATAGATGAAAAAATTGTTGCCTGTTATTTGTGTTTATGCATTAACATTTTTCTCAAATTCATTTGCTCAATCACCGGGAGGCAAGAACTTCGGTTTTGGTATTATGGTCGGGGACCCTACCGGACTCACTGCAAAATTCTGGACACAAAGAAATAGCGCATTTGTTATTGATGTCGGTGGATCATACTTCGGTAGTCCAAGAATCGGTGTTGACTATTTATGGCATTTTGATGCATTTAGATCTAATATAGCAAAATTATATGCCGGCTTAGGTGGGGCACTCGGTATAGGTGAAGGGAAAGGAATTTATTATGCAAATGATGCAGGCAGATTTTATTTCAGGTCAGATAATGGAATTGGCATTGGAGCAAGAGGTGTTTTTGGTGTAAATATTATTCCACAAAACACTCCTTTAGAAGTATTTCTTGAGTTAGGAATACTTGTGGGCTTAACACCTTCATTTGGTTCTGCTGTTGACTCAGGTTTGGGAATACGATTTTATCCCTGATGAATAATTTGTTTCATCTCATCATTTTAGGGCAATCCATATATAATTACGTGATTCTATTTACGTGTTAGGTTGTTATTAAAGCCGAGATCAACTGCAGATTTGATAGCATCTGCATCCCCTGAGGACAAATCCCGGAAATTCATATTAGGTGAGGAATCTGGATTTATATATGGATACATTATGTCGGTTTCATTATCGCTGTGCCCAAGACCAATTGCGTGACCGAGCTCATGTATAATGGTGGCTTTAACTTCTCCGTCAGATAATTTTTCGCCACCCGACTTTTTCAGTCCTATTTCAACTGAGGATAATCTGATTTTGTTGCTACCTGAAAAAGAATAATCTGTAAGTCCAAGATAACTTTCTCTGTATTTTTCTATTAAGTTATCTTCAAAATCAAAAGTAATATTGGCGTCTGAAATATTTGAAACATATTTAAATTTAATTCTGCTGTCAGCCTCGCCCCAAATCTTAAATGCATAATCTATATATTTTTTGTAAATACTTTTAAAGTTTTTTGATTCAGATTCCTTAACATAAACTTTCAACGGGAAATCTGATTGATTCCAATGTTTACCATTCCAAAGGGATCTGTTAGATTTATCTATATGAAAATAATTGCTTGAAAAATGCTCAGAAAGCGGACTGTAATTATCATTCGGAATGGTCTGGGGTGATTCTGTTAGAATCTTAATGTTTCTACGGGTGTAGTTATATATGTAATCATAACTGTCGCCTTTCCTTACGTCTTTCCTTGTTTCTGTTTTAGATTCAGCTTTGAATTCTAGTAAGTTAATGTTTTGCGGTGAAGAAGTATTTTCAGGAACCGAACCTTCCGGTTTTCCATGAGAGTATGAGGATTGCAAAAGATTTGCAATAAATAGAGCAAACACAAAAAGTACAGTAAATTTCATATTTCACATTCCATAGTTATTAGAATCACAAATCAAATAGGAGTATAGAAATTTCACTTTTAAATTGGGAAAAGTTTTTTTCAAAATCCACTAAAAATCAAAGGTTTGAAAGTGAATTTGTTTGTTTGATCAAATAATTGTTATTAAAATACTGGTTGAAAAATACTTATGACGAGGTATTAAAGGGATGTAAAAAATGGCGTATCAGTAGCTTTTTATGCCCATTCTAAGGTATTCCCCTAATTCATTTTGAGTGATTTTATCTCCTAAAGCTACCTTTTGAACTCAATTTTCTAAGTATAGCGGCCTCGTGGATCTGATTAGTAAATATGAACCTTATTCTATAATTTTGACTCTGTTTTTATTTAATACCAAATTAGAAGATCCTTAATTGTGATAAAAACGCGAAACCTTACATTATCTGAAATATTGAAAAATAATTGGATAATTATATACCTGATTTTGTACTTTCCGGTTTGTTATTTTGTTTATGGTCACGCGAAGTTATTTGATGACAACTATATTTATCTTCAATATGCGAAGCATTTTATTGAGAATAAGGAGTTGTCATTTAACCTTGGAGAGAAAAGCTATGCTTTTACAAGCCCTTTGTGGTTAATATTTTTTGCTGCTTTGTACCCTTTTCTATCTCCTGAACTTATCCCATTTCTACTTAGTACTTTTTTCTCCATACTTACTATTCTTATATGCTTTTATTTCTTAAGGAATATTTTTAAAAACAAACTAACACTTTTCCTGGCAATACTGGTTGTTTCATTTGACCCCAATTTTCTGAAACATGCATTTAATGGTATGGAAACCTCTTTTACTTACTTCCTTTCGTACCTAATTCTTCTGGGTATAGTTTATTCCGGCAAAATCAAAAACAATTATTTAATCGGTTCAATATTTGGGATCTTTCTTTTAGTTCGTCCTGAGAGTATCATCCTTTTCTGCCTAACTTTAATTTATCTGATTCTTTCCCGTAAATTAAAATTAAAGAGTATTTTTCAGATAATATTTTCATTACTTATCATAATATTGCCCTGGCTGGTTTTTACCTGGTTTTACTTCGGAAAACTTCTTCCTGATACTTTCGGGGCAAAGGGCGGGGATTATAAACCGGGTCTCAACCTATTAAATAATCTTGGTTATTCTGTAAAGATCTTTTCTGGAAATTATTTACCTGCATTTATTCTTATTCTTTACTTTGTCAAAAAAATTCCTGGATTTATTAAACTTGATAAGTTGAAATATTTCTACACCTGTTTTACTTTGATTGCTTATACCATTTTTTACTCTTTGGTTTTCAGTAATGAAAGCGTTTATGCGCGATATTTATGTCTCATTTTCCCATTCTTCATAATAGCTTTTATTTCATTTATTTCGAATTCATTGGAGGATTTAAAGAAATTTCACATTGTCCTTGCTTCTATTTTTGTTTTGTTCCTTTCAACTGCTTTTCTGATTTCCCGCGCTGATAAAGTAATGGTTGAAAATATTAAAAAAATGGAAGGTGAGATTATCGAATGGGTTAAAATAAATACAGACAAAGATAGCTACATTACGCGCAGCAGGATAGGGGAAATTGGATTTAAAACTCAAAGACGAATATTTGATCCGGTAGGTCTTATAAATCGGGATATAGCCGGATATAATCAAACAGGCAGACTTGTTGATTATATCTTACTTAAGAAGCCAAATTATTTAATCGAAATGTCAGATGAAACCATTTCCAGTTTAAGTAAGCGTGTTCCTTTGAGACTTGTTAAAGAATTCACGTATGATCAACGTTTCTTACTTAGACAAAAATTATTTGGCCCTGAGCATCAAAATAGAGTATTAAAAATCTACAAAGTCGATTGGCATTATTAAACAATTTTTCGAATTCAATTTTAATAATATATTTAAGAATTCAACTCAAGAAACTAATCCATTAACTAGTTAATATCTCTTGAAATGACTGAAGCATTAAAGTTTTTCTTATATTATTCGATTATTTTTATAAAAACGGAATACATTATTAAAAAAGGTTGACCCCATAATTAAAATTTACTTTTTTCTTTTATTTGTCAATACAATTATTTAAACTTAATTTAAGCTTGATGTTTACCTGAAATAGTACCTAGTGTCCATATCGGATCTCCTTAATTAACGGTTCCCTTAGTAAAATCTGTCAAACAAACACTGATATATTTATGAAAGTATTTAGGACCATTCTATTTTTCTGCATATTAATTACAGCGAATTCCTATTCACAAACATTTATCCTTAATGTACCATATGGATATGAACCACCCAAGACTTATCCGGTAACCAAGGTTTTTTTTAACCCTACGGACAGTGTTGTGCTTTTGTGGAACGGTAAATATTTCTCTCAATCAAATGTTTATCTGAAAATAGGAAATTCACCGGGAAATTATGATCTGGCTCAAATAGTAGTTTCAGGATCGAGGGCTGGATTCATTCCTTCTAAATCTCCGTTGAATCTTTCTACCGGAAGATATTATGGTGTAATCACTAATTCTTCACAAACTTCATTGACGGGTATTCATAATGATTGGCAAGCTAACAGTGGAACTATTGAATATTCAAATGAGATACAATTTATAGTGCAGTCCACCACTGCTCCTTATATGGTGGCTCCGAGAGGAGATATTTCCAGCACTACTCCTGAATTCAAATGGAATTCCATACCGGGAGTTCCGGCTTACTGGATTATTTGTTCCAGCACGCCGTTTGTTGTATCTACCGATAACAACAATAAACTTTCTATTTCTGGTCTTAATATAATCTGGGATTATATAACAACGGGGACTTCAGCTACCTATGGTCAAATAAGTCCTTATTCTCCTTTTACTCAATCCCCCATTCCTCTTTTCCCGAATACTGAATATAATTATACAATATTAAACCTTTACGACCCAACTGATATTTCTTTTGCCAGTTCCGTTTTTGGTGGTGTCGTTACTTTTACACTTAAGACTTCAAATATAATATCACCCCCTAATCTTATTTCTCCCCTGGATGCTTCTGTTTTTACTAGTACACCTATCATAAGGTTTAATTGGGATCAGGTGTCTAATGCGAATACTTATACGTTTCACCTGTTTAATAGAGTAACTCAGTTTGCAGGAAACAGTCAGGAAATAGATGTTCCTATTTGGGCTACTTCCACCACAAATACAATGATTGATTTTCCTGCAAGTAGTAACCTCCTTCAGGGAAAGTATGTCTGGTTTGTAGTACCTAATTCGAGTTCCGGAACTGGTGCAGCAAGTGTTTCGCGAAAATTTTATTATAATGTTCCGATGGGTAAATATAGAGTCAGGGTTCTTTGCGCAGAAGATAATTCCGAACTTATGAATTATCAATATCAGGTAACATCTGTTTCGGGTGGATATTCTCCATCTATTCCATATATAGTTACAAACTCATCCTCCTATACAGATTCTTTGCCAGCGGATGTTTACCATTTTACGGTTCAAAAACCAGGTTATTTCGATTCAACCTTTACTGTTCAGATTCCTGAAAGTAATAATATAATTGAGTTCCCGCTTTACTTAAGGACCTACCCTGTAACCGTTAGCGGTTTTGTCAAAGATCAGGTAAATAACCCTGTTCCGGGTGCAAATGTTAGATTTACAGACATTTTTAATGGCAATATTATAACAAAAGCTACCTCTTCCTCCGGAACCTATAGTCTTGTGATGCCCAAAGGAAATTATTCTGTAAGTGTAGATAAACCTGGATATTTAAGTCCCTCCTGCATTAAATATTTCAGCTGATTCAGGTCAGATAGTCTTAAATTCTTTTACTCTATTGTTTGATAACTCAAGTATTTCTGGAAAAGTCTTAAACGATAACAATGAACCAGTTCAGCTGGCAAGCTTAATTGCAAAAAAAGGGCCAGTAACACAACAGACTAACAGCGATGGTTCAGGAAATTATTTTTTTAATTTGTCCTCGGGTCAATGGACAATTTCTGTTTCAAAAAATGGATTTATTTCTCCTAATTCTAAGGATTATAATCTCCTTCCCGGAGACAACATAAATAACCAGAATCTTCAATTGATTCCCCGCGCTAATCAGGTTAACGGGTCTGTTTATAAACTTGTCACAAATTCCCAGGGACAAACCACAACAGTTCCATTTGTCGGTGCAACAGTTACTGCTTCACCAGGTGCGGGTCAACCAGTTGCTTCAGTTTCTAACTCATTAGGTCAATATTCTCTTAACCTGAAAAATGGTTCTTTTTTAATTACTACCTCAGAATCCGGATATTCTGCCGGTAATCCAGTACAATTGACACTGGATATTGCACAAACTATTTCGGGAGTAGACTTTACTTTATCGCCCAATCCCTGTTCGGTTGCAGGTTTTGTTACTGATCCAAATGGACAACCAATTGAAGGTGCTACTCTAAGTGTTCAGGATGCAGGAACAGTTAATTCACTTTCAAGCGGCAGTTACTCTTTAACACTACCTTCCGGATCATTTTCGCTAAATGCTGTTAAACAAGGATTTGTTTCACCTCAGCCGGTCATTTTAAATCTTAATTCCGGACAGTCTCTTTCTGGTATAAACTTCCAGCTTGTCCCAAATGCCGGCATAGTTTCAGGCAAAGTTTTAAATGAAGGGCAACCTATTAACGGCGCTTTAGTTACTGCAGTTAAAGGAAATTCTTCCGTTTCTACTAATTCAAATCAAAGCGGTGACTTTACCCTTAACCTTTTGCAGGGTCAATGGAACATTCACGTGTCCAAATCTGGTTTCCTAAATTCATCTGATCTTAGTATTACAATCGGTCCCGGTCAGACAAGTCAAAATAATAACTTTAATTTAATTCAGAATTCTGCTTCTATAACAGGATTAGTCAATAGTGGATTTAATCTGATTAATAATGCGGATGTTTCAATTACAGAAGTTAATAACCCCCAAAATATTCTTAATTCAATTACCGATATAAATGGTAAGTTTTCCCTTTCTGTAGAAGCAGGAAAGAATTATAACATTTCTATAACCAAATCAGGTTATGGTTCTAAATCTATAGTTTCTGGAATTCTTTCTCCCTTGTCAACGACAAATTTTAATTTTGATATTACATCCAATCCTTCTTCATTTTCTGGCAAAGTCTTAAACAATCTTCAGTTACCTGTTTATGAGGCTAAGGTCTTGTTGATAAACAATCAGAATAATAATGTTTTAGACAGCACTTTAACTGATGCCAATGGAAATTACTCACTTGGTGTTTCTGAAGGTACATTTAAAATTGTTGCAGTTAAACCAGGTCATATCAGCGACAATGTTATTCTTAAGATAAATATCGGTGAAAATCTTACTTCCATAAATTTTACCTTGACTGAAAATTATGCCATGCTAAATGGTACGGTAATCGATAATAATGGAGCGGCAACAAATAACGTACTTATAAATTTTCTTCACAAAGTGGAGGCGCGATCAGCAACTACTTCTCTTTCGGGTGATTATATATTTTCAAAATTACTCGGAGACATTTATAACATCAGTATTTCAAAGTCAGGTTATTCGGACACCTTGATTTCTAATTACAAAATTCTTGACGGTGAATCAAAATCATTGAATATTACACTGAAAAAATTCTTAGGAAGAATAACCGGGAATGTAATAGATAACAATAAAATTCCGGTTCCCCAGGCGAACATTAGTGCAAAAGATAAATTAAGCAATAACTTTTCTGCAATTACTGATAATAATGGAAATTATCTGATATCTTCCCTTGATTTAGGTGATTTTATTGTTTCTGCAACAAAGTCAGGTTTTACAAGTTTGCAACAAGCAACAGCAACTATCACCCTGGTAAAACCTGAAGCAGTTGTAAATATTAATGACTTTTCTTTGAATACTGGATCACTGTCGGGAATTGTTAAGGATAATTTTGGTAATCCTCTTTCGCAGGCACAGATTAATATTTCTGGTGCGGTAGGATCCGCTAGTTCCGTCTCTGGTAATGACGGGAAATTTTCAATATCAAGCATGGCAACTGGAAATTATAATCTGTCTTGTAAAAAAGATGGATATTCGACATTTAGAGACACAGGTATTAATGTAACTGATAATGTGTCTCATCAGATTATTCTTAACTTGAATAACACTACGATTAAAGGTTATGTTAAGAATCGTTATAATAACAATTCACTCTCTATTGTAATTCCGGTTTCAGCAGTTTCAGATCAATTAAATAACTACCAAACGACTACCGATCTTAATGGCTATTTTGAATTTAAAAATGTTGGATCAAATTCAACTTATAAGATTACTACTCAGCTTTTTAAAGAAGGGATAATAAATGATACTATCATTGTTAATGTTCCAGCTTTGCAATCAGAAGTTGGACCAGAAACCTTATTCGTTAAAGTGAATAATTCTTTTGTAAATGGTAATGTGGGAACGACCTCTGCCGGTATAAAACTAATCAATCTTTCTACTAAAGAAACAAATAACGTCTCTTCTTCGAGTACCGGTAGTTACCAGTTTGGATACATACCAAACGGAAGTTATAGTATCGTGCCCGAAAAATCAGGATTCGTTTTCTTGCCAGTATCTAAAGAAATTACTCTCGGTGCATTTGATTCCTTATCTGTAAATTTTCAAAGTTCATCTGACGTTGGAAATATTCTTGTAACTACTCTTGATAATATGAACAACCCTACTACAGGGGTTACAATTGCTGCAATTAATTATTCTTCAAATCTTTTCAGCTCGGGAACTTCGGATAATAGCGGAAATTATAAGTTTACTGATCTTCCCTCAGGAACTTATTCTTTAAAAATCTTTAAGGATGGTTATTCTCCTGATTCTGCTTTGGCAATTGTTAAAAATGGCGTTACTATAAACCAATCCTTTATAATTAGAAAGAATTCAGCATCTGTTTCAGGTTTGGTTAATCAAACAGATGCAAATATCGTTTTAAGGAACCTTGTATCAGGCCAGTCCTTTAATTCGAAAAATTTGTCAGATGGAACATACTTGATTGCAAACCTTGATTCGGGATCCTACCAGGTAAACGCTTCTAAAGTTGGATTCACAACAGATTCAACAGCTATTTTTCATCTTAATATAGGTGAAAATAAAACACTTTCTCCACTTAAACTAAATGCATCATTTGTTAGATTAATAGGAAAGGTCGTTTATAAAAATGCGGGTAAACCCAATGTTATCGTTAATGCTATATCATCCTCTGTCCTTACAGACACAAGTGATATAAATGGAGATTATGCATTTGAAAACGCGCAGATTAAACCCTTACCAAATGATACTACCATTTATCAGATAAAAATAATTCAAAGCGGAATTTCTACGCAAAGCAAAATAATTTCTATTCCAGGTACCTCAGTCGGCAAGTGATTTTAATATATTGCCGTTTGTTTTGCCTAGCGGACAAATTTCTCTCACATTTTCCGACAAGTCAAATGTAGTTTCCGGTCTGAAAATCTCTCTTAGCTATCCCGATGGTCAGATATTTGAGTCAATTACTGGCTCAGCTGGGAAATTTTATTCGGGTTCTGAACTTTCAGCTGGTATTTATAAACTATCACTTATAAAACAAAACATATTGATTCCTGATGATAGTTCGCTGACAATGATTTTGTTTTCTGATACATCCAAGATAAACAGGATAATAAATCTACCATACAGACATTCTGCCCTAACTGAAATCAGTGCGGCTAAACCTAATTATATTAGAGCATATTTTAACCAAAAACCATCAAATACTACTGGTATTCTGTTTTATAAACAAAAAAGCTCTCTATCGTATCTGCGAACTGATATGACCATTGAGGATTCCAGCTTTACCGGAATTATACCTCCTCTTTATAGTTTGGAAGACGTTTCATATTATATCCTGATTACTGATATTTCAGGTAATATCAAATATAAATCTGATACATATACAGTTACGCCTAATTCAGAAGGAATTTTATCTTCTATAATAGTAAAACCTGATTTAACAAACGCTGTGTTAAGGAAGGGAGATGTTATTAATCTAAGTCTAACCATAAGGGATGGTGTAAATAAAAATCTATCCGATCAGTTCATTGGCTCTAACCATTCAGGCAATCTTTCATGGCAGCTCAATGATTCACAGGCTGGCAAATTTACTTTTCCGAGTGATACAACGGCAAATCTTGTTACAATAAAGGAAGGTAATTACAAATTAATTTTAACTGGTAAACTTAATGGAGTAATTCTTACTAATACATTTGATATTTCAATCTCAAACCCAGTAATTAAACAGATTAACGTTAATTCTCCTGTTTCATCTTTAAGTAATAAATCCAAGGGAATTCAGTTTAATTATACCGCAATTGATACTTTGCAAAGGAGCGTTTATCTTGGTAATTCAATTAAATGGTCAGTTACACCTCCAATGTCAGGAGTAATAACACAATCTGGATTCTTTACACCCGTGGATTCAACATATATTGGAATTATTACTGTCACTGCATTGGACGAGGTAACAGACTTTACGGGGAATAATGAACTTTCAATTTATGCCACGATTAGCCCTTCTACAAATATAACTCTGACTGATAAATCAGGGATGAACCTGAGTATTAAATCCGGTTCTGTTAATAGCATTATCAATATTACTCTTTCAAATCCTCAATTCGGTCCTGGGAAGAAAAATTTTGCGCCCCTTGATCAGTCAAATACTTTTGTGGTTTCTGATAAACAATATCAGATTGTTTATAATTCTGACATAGGTCTCCCCGGAGATTCACTTATGCTTCCTGCACAGCTTGAATTGACTATTGATAATTCATTGCGTTTCTTTGAGGGCACTAAATCAATTGCGAACTATGATTATGGCAAAAGCAAGTGGTTCATTAAGCCAACGATACCCGGTTCCTCTAGTAGTATTTCTACTAGTGTGTATCGCTTTGGTGAATATGCAATTCTATCACTTAACGAACCATTGGGATTAAAATATCTATCAGTTCTGCCATCTCCATTCTCACCGCAGGTAGCGCCCGTTAAAATTGGTTATTTTCTTACTACTACAAGTCCTCCGGCTAATGTTACAATTAAAATTTATAATATAAGAGGTGAACTTGTCAGGACTATCCTTGACAGTTCTCCTCAAATTCCCGGAGTTTATGGTGGTAGAAGAGGCCTTGCACAAATAGAGTGGGATGGTAAGACTAATAATGGTCTTATTGCTAATAATGGCAGATATATTATTCAAATTACCGCCAAAGATGTTACCGGTGAAGTTTCAGACCTTAAACAAGTTATTTTGATTAAATAGAAGGTTGAAAAGAATATGAAAATAAAATATTTATTTCTGATATTGATTATGATTTTTCCCTTCAAGGCTTCTCCTCAAGGTAACTCCGGAATACCGGCTTCCTTTGTTGATATTGGTTTCGGTTCAAGACCAATGGGGATGGGCGGGGCTTATACTGGTTTGGCTAATGATATAAATGCATTAATATGGAATCCAGCGGGACTTATTGCCCTGCAATCCAAACAGGCTGCTTTTTCATTTACTAATCAGCTTAATCTAATTCAATATCATTTCCTGGCTTATGGTATGCCTCTCTCTGATAATCAGGGATTAGGTCTTGGGCTTATTTATTCTGGCGATAAAGCTATGGCGGAAATGACTTTTCAAGCCGGATATGCGATGACTTTTTTTAAGGATTTTTCCGCTGGCATAAATCTTAAATTCCGGTATTCTACCTTCGGTAAAAATTCTCTGGATCCCGCTGAATTCCAGGTCTTTGAACAGGATGAAATACAGGAAGGTATATTGAATCAGGTAAAAGGAAGCGGCTCCGGATTTGGTGTTGATCTTGGGCTATTATACAGACTTAATGAACAGATTCAATTTGGAGTTATGGTTAAGGATATTTACTCGCCGATATACTGGAACAGCAGTGTTGATAATACAGCTAAACAGACAAAAGGGACTTACAGCGAATTAATTCCTACAGAAGTTTCGTTTGGAACATCACTCCGTTTGATAGATAATATAGTGTTTGATGTAGATTTTTCTCCATCTGTTTATAAAGACGTTTCAAACAAATTAAGAAGTGGTATTGAAGCAAAATTGATAAATATAATATCTCTGCGTACAGGATTTCAACACTATACGGAAGTTGAAAGTAATGAGAAATATATGTTCGGACTTGGCCTTGATTTTAAACAAATAATCGATCTAAACATACTTGTCGATTATACTTATATGATTGAGAACCTTGCAAATACACAACGTTTTTCAATAGGATTTTCTTTTTAGGTTTTAATATGAAAAAAACAATACAAATTATATTATTCTTATTTGCATTCATATTTCTTAATCTCTCATTCTGCCAGAGTTCAGATACGCCTACAATGGAGTACTGGAATGGCGGCAGTATGAATGTAAAGGTTAATTTCAATTTTAATTCACTCGATGGTGGCTCAGGCTCCGGTTCGTTTGGCAGAGTCATCTCTTCCGGTATGGGTTTTGGCGCGGCTAGTATTTTCAGTAATCCCGCCGAACTTGCTCTTATTAAAAAGCCGTACCTGTTTTTTGACTCCAAATTTAAATTAGGTGTTGAATTAAAAAGCCAGTTAAATGATAAAATAAAAAGTGCCACCACAGATTTTATCAAAGACACATCAACTTTTATTTTTAATCAAGCAAACTACAGAAAAAATACAAATGTTAATCAGTCCGATATAGCTAACGGTGGGCAGCTTGGAACTTTTGCAGTTGCAATTCCTGTATTCAAGAGTCTGGTTATTGGGATGGGGCTGAACTATGCATCTGATATCCTTTTAAATCTGAGTGGCAGCGGAATTAGTACAAAATTAACGTCGATCAAAACAGTTGGGAATAATAATATAAACATTGATATACTTCTGAATCCATCTATAGATAATAATTTCTCATTCAAAATGAGAGAACTGACCTTTGGCGCAGGCGGTGAATTATTTGATAATAATGCCGGAAAACTTATTGGCGGCTTCTCGGTTAATAAGTATGATGTTGATCAGAATATTTATATGAATGAAACTTTTGATGGAATGATAGTTCTTTATGGCAGCGAAGAGCACCATTTTAACAACCCAAATGATCCGAATATCGATTGGGCAAATGGGGAAACCAACAATTTTTTTATTAGAGCATCAAACAATGCAACTAAATCAGAGATAGGTTATAGAATTGGTTTTGTTTATAATCCCGGTGGATGGATTCCGGCTCTATCTAATTTTAACTTGATCCTTTCCTATGATTATGTCCCTAATTTCATTCTGGTTGATAATAATGCATACATGGAAAGCTATCAGCCAAAATTCTTTACAGGAAAAATTATGGGTGATAAAAATGATCCGTTGGACATAATAATTGATTCCTTGAAAATATCACGTCCTAATCTAACCGGTAAAACAAACAACTATTTCTCTCAACAAACCACATTTAAATTCCCTTCATCTTTGACTATTGGTGTTGATGCAAAATTGGGTGAACATACAGTGGCGTTGAATTTTGTAAAGTATATGAATGAGTATTCATATCAGTTTGATAAATACAAAATAGGGAAAGATCTAACTGCAGGGCTTAAACTTGGTGCAAGTTTCAGGATGCCTGATGATCTTGTAGGCTGGAATTGGGCATATCTTCCACTAAGGCTGCTATATCTTGATTTTGACGGGATGCTGCTTCAGCTATTCAAGGAACAGACTCATTACAAGAATTCTTATTACAAACTATCCGGTGGTGTTTTGTTTGGTGATGCAATTGTTCAGGGCATCGTTGATAAAGATCAGGCAAAGTCACTGAAAGATGGTCTTAGCATGCCTCTCCCAAATGGGTTTGCACTCACTCGTGAATATAACGTATTTGAGTATGTGAATATTGGAGTGCTAGTATTTGGATTCCCGGATCTAGCATTAAAATTCGGAATCGGAGTTCAGTTCTGAGATAATGACAATCTTTTTAAACTTCGGGGTATTTCTTAACCTCGAAGTTTAATTTCCAGCTAACGAAATTTCTATCTTATATGTTTTATTCCTTTTTCCACTTCACCGGATAGCCTGTTAAATACTTCCTCAAATGTTCCAACTCCGTCAATCTTAATTACACTATTAAGCTGATCATACCTTTCAATAACGGGTATAGTCTTTTTTTCATGCAAATTCATCCGCTGTATAATCTTTGATGCACTTGTATCATAAGGTTTACATTTTTTTGTGTGGCTTCTTTGGTCAAGTCTCTGGATAAGTTCTAGGGTTGGAACCTCAAACTCTATGACCATCGAAATTGTTGAATCATATTTTTTCAAAAGCCCATCCAGTATATATGACTGGACTAAAGTGCGCGGGAATCCCTTAAAAATAAAGCCTTTAGCATCTTTTGAGTTTTCCAGTTTTCTCTCAATTAATTGAACTACAATTTCATCAGGAACAAACTGGCTTGTTGCATACAATTCTTCAATCTTCTTCCCCGTACCAGATCGGTTTTTAATTTCCTGATGTAACATCTCTCCGGTTGTAACAAATTCAAGTCCGAATTTTTCAGCAAGAGCTTTTCCCTGTGAGCTTCTTCCGGAACCGGGGTATCCAAAAAGAACTAGGTTAAACAATTTTTTACTCAATACACTCTTAATGATTTTTTGAATCTCAAGCTTTACTTTTTCAATTTTAGAAGTACCATCAACTTCAAATAAAATTCCTTTATCCTTATAATACTGTAATACAGGAATTGTCTTATCATAATATTCTTTTAGCCTGTTCCTTATTACAGCTTCATTATCATCAACCCTTGCAGAAACCTTTCCTCTTTTTGTAAGACGATCAACTGAAACCTCTTCCGGCACAGTAAGGCTAATGAGGCAATCCAAAGAGGTATGAAGCTTTAACATCAGACCTTCAAGTATATATGCCTGAATATATGTTCTGGGAAATCCGTCAAATAAAAATCCGTTAGAATCAGGATGACCGGTAATTGTGTTCTCAATTATTTGAACAATAATTTCATCAGGAACAAGCCCACCTGAAGCAATTATATCCTGAGCTTCAAGGCCGAGTTTTGTCTTGTTTGTAAGTTCCTTTCTTAATAAATCACCTGTGGAAATATAAAACAGATCATATTTTGAAATAAGAAACTCTGACTGAGTTCCTTTACCAGCCCCGGGAGGGCCAAATAATGCAATGTTAATCATAATACCAAAATAAGTTATTGGGTCTTTGTTTATGTAAGATATTAAAATAAATTTCATTTTTCAAAAAAAACGATGAAATATTTATTTTTTAATCGTGCGTGTTTGTTGAACAATAATTTATTTATGAATAAATATGAATTTGATTTCCAAATTGTTTAAATTAAAATCACGTAATTAGCTTGAATAGTTAGATGATAACTGTTGCTAATAGGGTAGAGCACATCACGTACACAGTTTCAATAATATTCGACTAAATGAAATGTTAACTCAGTAACATTTTCTACCAAACATAAAAACAAAAGGAAAGAGCCATATGAAATCTGTTACAATTGTGATTCTTATTTTGTTCTTATCTGCACAAGTTTGTCTGGCACAAAATACTCCTGTCAATAATCCTATGTCAAAAGTAACTGTAATTTCCCTAGGGGCAGGAATTTCTATGGGTCAAACTGACTATGCAAGTCAGAAAACTGATTATTTAGCAAAAGGATCTATTGAATATTTCTTTCCGTCTACTACCCGGGGAAACCTTGGAATAGGGATATATGGAGGTGTGGGAAAAATTGGTGGAACCGATGCAAGATTTACAAGCTTTACAACAGATATCGACTATATCGGTATAGAAGCCTCTTATATTTTACAAGTTAGTAATGTGGTTTATCCCTATGTATCTGTGGGTTGGTCAAGTCTTTGGTATTTCCCAAAGGACTATAATGGAAACAGAATGGATGTGCCCGGTAATAATCAACAAGGTGCTTATAACGGGGAAATTGGAATTAAGTTTATGGCAACGAACAGCTTAAGCCTTAATTTAGCTGGCGGAGTGCTGCTTGGATCTAATGATTATTTTGATGCTGTTAAAATAGGTTCACATAATGATGGCGGAGCTTCAGTAACGGCAGGTCTCTCATTTTATTTCGGAAGAAACAAGGATTCTGATAATGATGGTGTTCCTGATTATCTGGATCAGTGTCCGGGGACTCCCGCAGGAGTCAAAGTAGATGCATTTGGATGCCCACTTGATGCAGATGGAGATGGGGTTCCGGATTATATTGACAAATGTGCAAATACTCCCAGGGGAATTACGGTTGATGCTATCGGTTGCCCACTGGATGCAGACAAAGATGGAGTTCCGGATTATATGGATAAATGTCCAAACACACCTTATGGGGTTTCTGTTGATGCCAATGGATGTCCTTTAGATGCCGATGGCGATGGTGTTCCAGACTATCTTGATAAATGTCCAAATACTCCAAAAGGAGTTCAGGTAAACAGAGCTGGATGTCCTATTGATTCTGATGGAGACGGCGTACCGGATTATCTGGATAAATGTCCAAATACACCAAAAGGTACATTAGTTGATGCAAGCGGCTGCCCGATTGTTAAAGCTCCGGTTATTAAGAAATTAATACTTCGCGGAGATGCAAATTTTGAGTCCGGAAAATCAGAACTTTTGCTCGAAGCATATCCTGTGCTTGATAATCTGGTAACTTCAATGAAAGATAATCCTAATCAGAAATGGGTAATTGTAGGTTATACAGATAGCAAGGGTTCAAATTCATTGAATTTAAAACTTTCCGGTAACAGAGCAAAATCTGTAGTAAATTACCTAGTGAGCAGGGGAGTTAACATAAATGTTTTATCAACAAAAGCTATGGGTAAAGCTAACCCGGTTGCCACAAATAATACAGCTGAAGGACGTGCGCAGAATAGAAGAGTTGAAATAAATGGGGTTGATTAGGATATATAAATAATAAAATAAAGAGAGCGGTTATTTTAACCGCTCTCTTTTTTATTAATTCCACATTTCCCTTTTTACCTGCCCTGGATGATGAAACGTACTTTTTCAGTAATAGCCCGGAAATCAATTTTACCACTTCCGGATTTAGGCATTTCAGGAATTACGACAAATTTTGAAGGCATTGCAATCGAAGGTAAGTGTTCAGCCATTTTTTTAAGCAGTGTTTTTTCATCCAGTTTTTGAGTAATTGCCGCAACTATCCTTGCACCTTTTACTGCATCCGGAATTTCAACAATGCAGCATTCAACATCAGGGGGAAGTAGTTTTTCCAGGACATCCTCTACTTTTATCAGGGACACCATCTCACCACCGATTTTCAGAAATCTTTTTAATCTTCCAACATGCCATAAATAACCTTCAGCGTCAACGTAACCCATATCTCCAGTATCATAAAAACCATGACGCATACTTAAGGATGTCTGCTCAAAATCATCAAAGTAACCTTTCATTACATTAGGTCCTTTGACAAGTATTTTTCCAATATCACCTGATTTGCAAGTTTCTCCGGTTTCATAATTTTCTACCCTTATAGTAACACCATCTATAGGTTTGCCAACACTTCCGGGGCGGTTATTTTCATGAGTGTTTACGGTAATTGCAGGACTGGTTTCCGTAGTACCGTAAGCTTCAAGTAAAACCTTATTGTGTTTTTTTATAAATCCTTCCCTTAGAGCTTCAGGGCATTTGTCAGCACCGCTTAAAAGAATACGTGTTGATTTAAAATCGCCTGGTTTTGAATTTCTTAAATATCCCCAGAAAAATGTTGGGGTTCCTGCTAATAAGGTTACTTTTTCCTCCCGGGCAATATCGCATATTGTTTTGAAGTCAAGGGGGTTTGCATAAGTTACTATTGTCATCCCTTTAGCTAATGGAACCCATAAATTTGCGGTTTGTCCGAACACATGGAAATAGGGAAGATTAGCGAGAAAAATATCTTCCTTTACAAATGAAAATGTATTGACAAGACTTTCATAATTTGAACTAATATTACGGTGAGATAATTGTACCGCTTTTGGATCCTTCTCGCTTCCACTTGTGAAAAGAATAAGAAGAGTGTCTTCTTCATTACCCTGATGGATTTTTTTAAGTATACTTTCTGCGGGGAGACCGGCTTTGAAGGATGCCTTTATCTTTTCGAAAATTGAAATAGATTTCATTATATCTTCAAGGTATATCATACCTTCGACATAGTTGCAATTAATTTTTTTACAAAGCGCCTTTGAAGTTATAATTGTTTTAAATGCGCATTTTTTCTGGGCAAACAAACAATTAGCTTCAGCACCTGTGGAATAGTTAATCATAACAGGAACCCTGCCGCTCATTAGTGTGGCTAAAATTGCGAGAATTGAACCGGCAGAATTTGGTACCATAATACCAATAAACCCCTCATCAAATTTTTCGAATTTTTTCTCTAGTATAAGTGAGCCAATAAGGGCTTTCTTGTATGTCACCTTCCTGTTTAATGTTTTGTCAATTATGGCGAGTTTCTTTTCGTTCTGTTTTGCAATTTTCACAAATTGCTGATGTAATAACAATTTTTACTCCACTCTTAATTAATTGGAATTGAGATTTATTGGATCATTTATCGTTAAGGATAAAATAATTATTGTAGATATAAAATCATAGCAAAAAACAATGATTCTATATTTCTGCATATTATCCTTTTTCATCTTGTTTTTGTTAAGTAATTTTGGATTAGTGGATTTATAAGAGTTATCGTACACTTTATGTTGATTAACTAAACAATTTTTCAATTTTTACGATAATTTAATAGACTATTGAAACGGGCTTCGAATATGAAAGAACACAATAAACAGGTGAAAATCACACTATCTAAAGAACAGAAAAATGGATAAATCTGTTAAGCTGATAGTTCGAAAATTAAAGATAGATATCCTCCCGGATACTGTTCATACAACACTTGAGAGGAGAGTTTTCTTTTTAATTATCTCGCTTTCATTTATACTGACAATATTAGGTAACATATCAAATGTAGTTTTTGGTATGCCACTGCCATTAATAATCGTTACCTTTCTTGCTTCCCTATTATCTTTTAGCTTGCTTATCTTTTTGAGGGAAAAATCAAATTTGGAAGGGTACACATATTTGTTGTTTTTCAGTTCTTTAATATTCATTATAGCATCCTGGTTTTTTAATGGAGGGATAGATGGACCAAATTTATATATAATTCTGCTGTTCTCGATCGCAGTTTATATAATCGCCCCCAGAAAAGTAAAATTTTTCACCTTTCTATCATATCTGGTTTTGTCAAGTGTACTTATAATAATATTTTTTAGATATCCCGATTTAATAAATAACTATGTTAATAAAAATGAAAGGTTCGGAGATTTGTTCATGTCAAATATTTGTTTCATGTTTTCTTTTTATTACATGATCGTGCTGGTTCTAAGAAATTACGAATATGAACAAAAGAAAGTAGAGAAACATAATATTGACCTGAACCTGCTTAATCTTGAATTGTCAAGGAAAAATGAATTAATAAAATCATACTCGGGTGGACTTAAAGAAGCTAATGAAACAAAAGACCACTTTTTTTCTATAATTGCGCATGATTTGCGTGCCCCTTATTCACCTATACTTGGTCTGAGTGAAATATTAATTAATAGTGCAGACGAATTGACCAAAACTGAGATCATAGAGATTGCAACAAAATTAAATAATGTTAGCAGAAACGGGCTGACTTTACTAGAAAATCTTCTTGAATGGGCAAGACTACAAACCGACTCAATAGAATTTTATTTTGAAGAGGTAGATCCTAAGGAACTTATCCTTGGGATGACATCCATTTATCGTCCGATAGCTGAAGAAAAACAAATAATCCTGGAATCAGACACGGATGAAATCACTCCAATATATGTTGATGAGAATACAATTAAAACAGTGCTTAGAAATTTAATTAGTAATGCTATTAAGTTTACACCACGAGGCGGAAAAATAAGGATTAGCACTAAAGTCGAAAACAGTATTTTTCTTATTACTGTAAAAGATTCCGGTATTGGTATTTCCACAGAAGATATAAATAAACTTTTTAGAAAAGATATAAAATTTATGACCAAAGGAACGGAAGGTGAGAATGGGACCGGGTTCGGGCTTTTATTATCGCACGATTATGTAAAGAAAAATGGTGGAAAAATCAAAGTTGAAAGTGAGTCCGGAAAGGGCACTTCATTTTCAATAAGTCTTCCTCTTAGTCAAAAAAACAGATAGACTCTTCTATTTCCTCAATGATCGAACTATTATTAACTATCACTTTCATTTTATAATAATCATTAAATTATCGGAATTTAAGAAATGATTAAATATCTTTGATCTATATATTAGGAATTATTAAATGAAGTTTTACAAAATTCTTTTTCTGTTATTCACCTTAACTTCAATATCGGTAGCCCAGATTAAAAAAGATGAACTATTTAAGACAGTACAATTCCTTGCAAGTAAGGATCTTGGGGGCAGAATGGCTGGCAGCACCGGTTATATGAAGGCGGCAGATTATATGGCAGCAGAATTCAAAAGACTGGATCTTAAGCCGGCAGGTGACGACAAATATTTTCAGAAACTTAAAGTTGAATACAATGAAATACTTGCGCCGGAGCATTTATCAGTAATTATAAAAGATAAGGTTATCAATTATAATATTGGAAAGGATTATGTGTTCAGGGGATTTACCGGTTCAGGGAAAATTAAAGCTCCTATTGTATTCTGTGGTTATGGTATAGATCAGCCGGATACGGGATTAAATGATTATGCGGGTATCGATGTTAAAGGAAAGATTGCAATGGTATTCAGATATAACCCCAAATGGAATATAAATGGTAAAACTTTCGCAAATGGTAACCCGCGTGAGAAAGCAATTGTTGCTGCTAAACATGGGGCGGTAGGTATCTTGTTTGTTTCATTTCCAAATGATGCAGAACCACAGCAACCAATTGGAAGTTTAATAAATGGAAAAGGGGAGCAGATGCTGGATTTCCCCGAAGTACATATTGCATTAAATGTTGCGGATATGCTTTTCACTGATAGCGGACATTCATTAAAAGAATTACAATCTGTTATTGACTCGACAAAAAAACCATATTCTCTTTCCCTTAATAATAGTGTTGATCTTGAAGTTCATACAAAATATAAAAAGGAAAAGGAGGTAGTAAATGTTGTCGGCATTCTCGAAGGAAGCGATCCGGTCCTGAAGAATGAATATCTTATAATGGGTGCTCATCTTGATCATGTGGGGAGCCAGGCTGGAGAAATATATTTTCCCGGGGCAAATGATAATGGTTCAGGATCGGCATCTTTGCTTCAAATTGTACGGACTATAGCATCATCCAAAACTAAAATTAAACGATCGGTAATATTTATCTTTTTTGCGAGTGAGGAGCAGGGATTAAACGGATCAAAATTCTTTGTTGATCATATGCCTGTTCCAATGAATAAAGTAACTGCAATGATAAACTTTGATTGTGTGGGATTTGGCGACAGTCTTCAGATTTATGGCGGAAAAAGTTCTCCTGAATTATGGAACATAGCAAAACAGGCTGATTCTCTTAATGATCATTTGCTTGTATCTGAAACCGGAAATGGTGGAGGGGCAGATGCGGAAGCTTTTTTCCAGAAAGGAATAAACACACTTTATTTTGTAACTACAAACAGTTACAAACATCTTCACCAATTGACGGATACTCCGGAAACTATTAACCAGGATTTGCTTGCTGCGGCTGCAAGGTTAGGATATTATACGGCAATTGGGATATTGAATAAATAGTGATCTTCAATTATTTGGTGTCTTTATTTGGGCTACTTCTTCAGCGCTGCCTTTGTAAATTGCGACTCGGGAATATTAACATGAGTATTCAATGATTCGACAATATATTCCGTACCATCGCCTGTCTGGAGTAAATCGCGGTATAATACTCTTTTGGGATACCAGCGGTTTTCGACCCGGAAGACTTCAAGAATTTCAGTTCTCTTGAGAGGTTTTCCACCTTTGGCATACCGTTCTTCCTTCAAAGGAAGCCATCGCTCTTTGTCAATCCAAACTTTTCTGCTGTAATAATTTATGTCTTCCTGTTTTGCGGTTAGTTCTAAAACAAAGCAATCTCTTCCGGAATTATCATTTCAGAACCGATAACTTTAGCATTGTACATGTCAATGAGTTTTCTATTTTCGGTTATATCCTCATAAGACATGTCAGAACCCATAACGGATTGCCTAAGCAAGTGCCCAGAAATTGTAATAATTCTGTCAGTTGGTTCGGGTACATAATTCCAGAGCTGATCTCCAAGCTTTAACATTTTCTTTCCCTTTTCACGCGGAGGGTCTGTATATTCAACAAATGCCTTATCTTTTCCCTGGATCCAGTTCTTCGACTGAACAGAGCGGGTTCCCGAACGACCATGGATTATCATAGTAGTAATGGTTTCAGCTTTATCGAATATCAGGTTTTTATCTACCAGTTTTAGAATATCAGAGCCCGAAGGTGTCTGGGCATTTGTAAAACTAAAAGTTAAAATAAACAGTATGCTAAAAATTATGCTTCTCATGATTCTAACTCCTTAAATAATGAAGCGGTCTGTCTTTTGAAAATCTGAATTCCTGAAAGCGCGGTACCTGTAATAGTTGCAATGAGTCCAGGAATAAATCCAATATAAAAACTTGTAAATGTTATTCGTGCTCTTACAACGTTAGATATCATTAATGTTGAATTTTTGAACTGACCCGACACATCAATACCAACATTCTGAAGATAGAGAGCGATCAAAAGTCCTATAATGGTTCCAATAATTGAACCCATGAGTCCAATCAGTATCGATTCATACATTAAAGATTTATAGATTTGATTTTTGGATTCACCCATTGCCAGTCTGATTCCGACTTCGCCATAGCGCCTGATACCAGACATTAAACCGGCATTCAATAAAACTGCAGACATGGCAAAAAGAAAGACAGCGACAATAAATAAAATGACAACATCTACATAATGGATATATTCACGCAGACCGTTTTGATCTTCGAGAGTAAGCATTACAGGGGAAAACTGATCATTGGCTTTTGAGAATTGTTTATTGAAATCGGCTGCCATTTTATCGGCTGCTTTAGAATTATAGAACATGTTTTTAGTAAAGCCAAGAACTTCGCCGGCGCCGTCAGGCATTTCCAATGCATATTGAATATCGGAAAGATCGGCGATAATAGCACCACGATCCATTGCGGTAATACCGAATTCGACGGTTCCGCTTAATTTGAAATTCTGAATAGCCATAGCGCCGGTTGCCGAGGTAGACAATAAAGTTACCGGTTGATTTAAACCAATCCCCATTCGTTTTGCGAACTCATCACTTAAAAGAATTTCGCCTGGTTTTTGGGGAAGATGCCCTCTTACAATAGCTTTCCTGATATTAAGTCTATCAGCTTCTTTAGAATTCTTACCAAGCAGATTTATTCCAAAGCCGGCTACAGGTGCCTGAGATTTGGTTTCACCATTCTGATCGGGAACATCAAGGAGACCCGCAAATTTAATTCGGGCAGTCCAGTCGTATTCCGGAAATTCGTTTCTGAGAGATTTCAGTAGATTATCAGTTCCCGTTAAAGCCAGATCATTAGGAATTTGATTTGCTAATTTATTATAAGCGTTGGTTGTTATCTTTAAATAACCGGCATCAAACTTAGCGCTTGAATCTACTACATCATTTAAAATTCCGCTCATTAGAGCGTAAAGTAATGTAGTAAGAAATACTCCGGCAGAAACTATAATTATTGGAAAGAGACTGCGGTGGCGGTCTCTTATGAGACCAAGAAACAAAAATCTTATCATGATATTTTCCCCCTCAAAGCATCAGTCGGTTTTAATTTAGTTATACTACGTGTGGGTAAATAACTAACGATAATAACTGAGACGAACAGAATAATAGATGTAACGATATATAAATGCAATCCGTATTTCGGATATAGAGTTGGCGGTATAGTAAATCCCGCACCCTGAGCCATAGCAGGCATTCCTAAACCCGATTTAGCAAGATAAGACATAATTGGAATGCCATATAATGAGCCAACAAAAAAGGCTAAAATACCGAGGAGACTTCCTTCGAAAGTGAATAAACTGATAATATTCCATCGTGTCATTCCGAGAGCCATGAGTGTACCCATTTCTTTTCGGCGCCTGAATATAGCGAGTACCTGGGTGTCAAAAACAGCAAGGAGAGCCATTCCCAGAAGGAGAAAATACATGAATGCCGACGTCATTTTTTTTCTGCTTAAAACATCATTTATATCCTTTAGAAGAAAAGCATGGTTTCTGAAAACCCAATTCTGATTTGCAGCAGGAACAACTGTTGAGTTTTTTTTCAGTGTAACAATTGTTGCCTGCCCGGGTGCCTGAAGCATGCTTTGCATTTTATTTAATGGTATCCAGATCTGGTCGCGGTCAATATTCTGATCATCAGTATTCATTACTTCAACAATCTTTATATCCGCCGCGTCAAAAGTGCCGTTAATATTCCTCCAGCGAACGCTGACAATATCTCCCAATTTAAGCCCGGTGTTATTAGACATTCTTGAACCAATCAAACCGGGAATGGAATTAGTATCAGTATTATTTTTCAATACAAATGAAGGAATGTTTACTGTTTTCTGATCCGGGTCTATTCCTTTAAGCAAAGTTGACTGAATATGTCCTTTGGGAAAAATTGCGGCGGTGACAATTAATACCGCTGTCGCGTTTCCATTATTTACAACATCATTCAGATCCTGCGAAAGAGGGGAGTGTGAGTTTTCAATGGAGAAAGGATCATAAGGGTCATAGTCCTTCTGCCAGAATTGCCCGCCGCCGATTTCGAAATCAATCATTTCATCCTTTATCTGCTGGGACATTCCATCATAGAATCCTTCAGTAAAAACTATGAGTACGAATGCGAATGAAAGGACGAATACATTCAGCCAGGTTCTGAAACCTGCGTGTGTTATATTCTTAAAGGCTAATTTTATTATAAGCATTTTATCCTCCGCGCTTAATTAAGTATAAGATCGTTTACGACCTTACCGTCATTAAGTACAATTTTCCTATGCAGATATGAAATTACTTTATCGTCATGAGTGGCAAAAATGAAAGTTGTTTTAAGGTCTTCGTTCAGCCGCTGCATTGTTCTAAGTATATTGTGCGAATTTTCGGCATCAAGATTAGCAGTAGGTTCATCGGCTAAAACTATCTTTGGCATTTTAACCATGGCTCTGGCTACAGCAACGCGCTGGCTTTCACCGCCTGATAATTGGTTAGGTCTTGATTTTGCTTTGTTGGAAAGCCCAACCCATGAGAGAGCTTTCATTACCATTTCTTTTCTTTCTGCTTTTTCCTTCTTTAATAACAAAAGGGGAAATTCAACATTTTCAAACACAGTATAAACAGGCAAAAGGTTATACGTTTGGAAAATAAATCCGATAGAATTGTTCCGGAGATTAGCAGCATCCTTTTGATTAAGATTTTTTACACTATTGCCGAGCACGACCGCATCTCCGGATGTCGGATTATCCAGGGCTCCTAAAATATTAAGCAGTGTTGTTTTGCCTGAACCGCTGGGACCCACAAGCCCGGTGAATTCTCCTTCTTTTATTGAAATATTTATGAGATTCAGAGCTCTGAAAAAGCTGCTTCCCATTTTATAATCTTTTATGAGGTCATTCACTGTTATGATTTTATTGTTATCCATTTGAAAATTCCTATAGTTACAATTTAATTTTTCGAGACGCAGTTAATAATTATAAATGACGGTTAACTGAAATCCGTAACCTGAAACCGGAGTGCTATTGCTTCCAGGAAAAATGCCAGTTCCATTTTCAGGATAATGAAAAAGTCCCAGATTTAATATTACATTGTCATAAGATCTTTGCCACTGATAATATTGATAAATATTTTTGCCTGTCCAATCATAGTATTCCTGTACAGCAAGATTATCAAGTACGCTGACCGGATAAGTTGCCATCATAGCAGAAATATTCCTATTCATATTATTGCCCATTATTTTGACTGAAGCTATCGAAGTCAGGTTTTCGACCAAAACGTAGATGCCATTACCCGTTCCGAAAGTATAATCTCCTCCGACAGTGATCATTTTATTCCATTGATAGGGAAGCAGAGTTGTTTGACTTTGTTGAAGAGAAGTTTCAAACCATGCGCCTATACCAATATCCCATCTTCCATCTAACGCATAACGGTTTTCCCTGTAATTTACTAAACCGTTATTCACTTCTCTTGTATGAACAGTAGCCCCGGCTTCACCAAGAGGCACCTGAAACTGATACCGACCTCCAAATTCGGGATTATCTTTTGAAGTAGCGAAAGATTCAAATCCCTTTGGTTTATTATTTCCGTACAATCCCCAAAGCCAAACAATTGAATTATTCAGAAAACTATATTTATACCGGATACCATAAACCCCGTCAGTTAATTTGAGGGGATCACGGGGATCAACACTATCAAACCACATAAGAGTGCGTAATAATTGGGCGGGACCGAAATTGATTTTCTGTAATCCCAACTGGGTTTCTGACTGTGTAGTAGTATAACGAACAATTGCCCTGTAAAGTTTAGCATTAAAATCATCAGAATGAAAATCCGAAACATAATAAGTGTTCAATAAGACCTCGCCATTCAACAGGTTGTTTTCATCAAATGAATAATTGTAATTAACCTGCGGGAAATAGCGAATCCCTATATTTTTATTCCATTCCTCATTTAATTTATTTCCTATACCCCAGGCAGATACCTGACCATGGAACTGAAAATCCTGTCCATTCGTGAATGCTGCAACTCCGAATTCAAAAAAGAAAATAAGTATCAGGAAAATACTTGATTTATTTATTATCAACATTTTCTTTTTCCAATGCGTCAAACGGCAGGATTCCGAAATAAATAAAATTGTTTAGTTCCATAGAGAAGTTTAATATATTCGGGTATAGATCTACCAGTGCTTTATCCTTGGCAAGTTCTATTATTTTATTAAGAACCGCATAAAGGAATTCCGGTTTAATATCTTTTCTCACCTCACCTTTTAGCTGAGATGCTTTTATAAAATCGATAAAAATTCCAATGCCACGGTCATAAAATTCTTTGAAGATAGTTTGAACGTCCGGATCGGGGTTCATATACTCTATCATAAATTCTTTGCTGAATTTTGCATTAGATTCTTCTTTCAACCGCAGCAGAGTTTTTATTTTTTCTGTGAAGGGGATTTGCATTAACTCAATTTCTTTAAGAGTTATTACAATTTGGTCGAGCCAATCATTCAGGATTCTTTTAATTAGTTCGTTTTTGTTGGGGAAATACTTGTAAAATGTCATCTTACTTACATTCGCCTTAGTACAGATTTCCTCGATTGTGATTCTTTTGAACCCGAATCTCTGAAATAAATCTTCAGCAGTTGAAAGAATCTGACTCAATTTCTTAGGTTGATTTGATTCGGAATTTATCATTGTTTATTCCTTATTATACGAAATAATATATTTATACAGATATCGTACAAAATATATAATAATATAAAGTTATTAGCAAGAGTAAAATTTACTCAAACACATTTTGTATACTTTTTTCTTATATATATTCAATATACGTAAGTGTTTTATGTGTTTCCTATCTCCTTGGTAGTTCCAAAATAATCGCTAATTTACAAGTACCCCTCTACATATTAATAAATTGAGATCCCATATTTTGCCATTTTCAGTATCTTTTGGCAAAAAACAAAGTTTCGTTTTATTAATATGTAGATGGGTCCTTTTTTTTAGGATTAAGTTTCTGGGTTTTCAGCGCTAAAGGTACCAAAACTTTTAGCGCTAGGATAAGACATTTGAAATTAACTTGTTATCTTGGTTTTTAAGGCTTTTTTGTTTTCAGTTTAAGATAAAGCAGTCTAAACGCCCCCTATTCCCTGCCTAAATACAGACACCATACACCCGGGACACACAATGAATACAAAAAAGATACAGAACTAATACAGGATTACCACAGGAATGACTAATAAAAGATACAGAATCAATACAGAAGTATTTGGCCTGATCAGGATTTATTAAGCAATTTATCAATTACCGAAATAAAATCGGCTTTTGGTACGAGTCCAACATGCATATCTACAATTTTGCCTTCTTTATCAACAACAAATGAAGTTGGGATGGCGTCAATTCCACCGAACGACTGAACAACCTCAGGAGAAGAATAAGCAATTGGGTAATTGATTCCCATTTTTTGAATAAATGGAACAACCTCTTCTTTTGAATCTGTGTCAACAGAAATGCCGATAATGGCAATTTTATCTCCATATTGGTTTTTTAGTTCAATTAAATCGGGAATTCCTTTTCTGCAGGGCGGGCACCAGGTTGCCCAGAAATCGAGGATAACAACCTTACCTTTGAAATCGGACAATTTTATGGTTCCCCCATTTGCATTGGCTAGCGAAAAATCCGGAGCTATACTTTCTCCTTTAGTAATTGCTTCAGGGGTCACAGGTTTGTTATCGGGCGCCTTTTTATTACATCCGGTTAATGATAATAATATGATAATAAAAACAGATACTGTTATTTTAAACATGGTGATTCCAGTAATTATATTTTTTAATGTTAGTTAGATACTTAATTTGATTAATGGATTCAAAAACATTTGGTTAATATTTAATCGCATTAATATAAATATGCAGTCGGCAATAGAAATTACGGAAACTCACAATGCTTAAAGTAAAAAACATCAGGAAAACCTTTGTTACAAAGGCATTATCATATTCTGATCTGATAAAAGTATGTTTATATATTGGAATAACGGCATATGGTGGACCAGCGGTTTTTACCCAGATAAGGAAAAAATTCGTAAGGGAGAAAGGCTGGATTAGTGAAAAAGATTTTCTGGATGCATTAAGTTTTGCACAAATACTACCGGGGGCGACTGGTATTCTTGTTATGGCATGTATTGGTTATAGACTAAAAAATGTTACTGGTACCTTAGTAGCATCATTCTTTTTTATACTTCCTACTTTTATTGCAATGACATTTCTTTCATATATGTATTTTAATTTCCGATATGTTACATATGTAAAATCTGTTTTTACAGGATTAGGGGCATTAGTTGTAGCCCTTTTGTTAAATGCTGTAATTTCACTTGCACGGACAATTTTCCCAAAGTTTTCGCTACAATACTACAAAGGATATCTGATAGTAGTTCTTATTTTTGTGTTCTCATTCTGGTTTAATATTCACTTTATTTATTTGCTGCTTGATGCAGGGATTCTTGGCATTCTATCATACTATTTTACGCAGGAATATGAAAAATCAGCAGAAGAAAATATTCAGCACATCCATATCAAACTAGCATCAGCTGCGTTGAGGAAATTATCAAACTACTCTGCTTTTATTATAGTAAATATTGTGGTCCTGTTAGTTCTTTTGTTTTTCCCAGCACTGAAAGAATTATTTGAGGCGTTTTTTAAGATCGGTATGCTTGCGTTTGGAGGAGGTTTTAATGCCATTCCTCTTATAAATCATGAAATAGTTGAAATACATAAGTGGTTAACAATTAATGAATTCAGAGATGGTATTGCTCTTGGGCAAATTACACCAGGGCCGGTTCTTATTACCGCAACCTTTATTGGATATAAAGTATTTGGAATCCCGGGGGCACTATTTGCTACAATAGCAATATTTACTCCTTCGATAACATTGATTTTCCTGCTGTATGACATCCATAATCGTCTTACCCGGCTTCCAATTATAAAGGTAATAATGAAAGGAATAATTGCGGGATTTATAGGTCTGCTTATTTCAACAACAATTAATTTCGGTATCAGATCGTTGAATAACTGGCAGACAGGTTTAATCTTTATTCTGTCCTTTGTGGTTTTATTTAAATTTAAAGTTGATCCGTTATGGGTAATTGCCGCTACAATTATTGTATCAATGTTTGTGTTCTAAATGTTAAGATCTGATAAAGTGAGGCAATTCTGCCGGGATCTCCATGGAGAATTCAACAAGACCTTTTAGTTCACCGTTTTCGAACCAGGGGGCCTGGTATATTAATTTATGCTTTCCATTCTTTTCTATAGTATAGACATTTACTTTTTTATCGCGCAATAATTCTTCAATTTTATTATGTGAATTTTCATTATGGCAATCGAACAGATTTTTTCCTATTAAATTATAGCTGCCATCTTTTTCAAATGAAAAAGCAGCCTTATCATTCATTTCTAAAATAATACCATTTTTATCGCAAACAGTTATAGCTGTGGGAAATTCCTTCATCCATTCGGGCTTCATCTTTATCCTTATGATTTGTTATTAATAGATTTTTCCCGGAACAATTATGCCAGGTTTTTTACATGAAAATATTTACAAATAATTTTCTAATCGAACATGTCTCATCTGTTCAAGAACTGAAAGCTTACCTATGTCGAACCACCGTGAATAGCTATGATCGAATCCTTTTATCTTGTAATCGCTTGCAATCATCAGATAGAACTCAATTAATGAAAAAACATTTTTATCCGGAAGGAGTTGAATGGCATCGGGGTTCAAAATGTGTATACCGCTAAATGCCATGGGGTAAAACCCGCTATTAGTATTCCTGGCATTTATTACTTCACCGGTTTTTTTATTTTCCCAACCACATAGTCTATTTTCATTATCAAAAAGCAGATATCTTGAACTCTCTCTTTTGCTTACAGCCAAGGAACAAAGCGCATGTTGGTCAAGATGAAAATTATAAAACTTACTGAGATCCAGATCAGTAATAATATCACAATTATAAATCAGGAATGGTTCATTTCCCCGAAAGAAATCACCTGCTTTCTTTAAGCCTCCACCTGTATCGAGTAACATATCTGATTCATCAGAAATTGAAATATGAGCGCCGAAATAATTGTTTTCTTTAAGAAAGCCTAAAATCTTATTAGGATGATGATGAACGTTAATAATTATTTCGTTGAATCCGTAATGCAGTAGTTTCTTTACTGAATATTCAAGAAGGGGAGTATTTCCTATTTTAACCAAGGCTTTAGGGATAGTATTTGTGATTGGCTGCAGTCGTGTTCCCAATCCCGCTGCTAGAATCATTGCTTTCATATTTTTTTTCCTGAATTTGCAATGTCCTTTTTCTCCATTTCAATATGTCTGAGATTTACATTTATTCCCGGAATTCTTTTAAGAAATTCAGCAAGTTGTTCCGCACAGTATACAGAACGATGCTGACCTCCGGTGCATCCGAAGCTAACCATCAGATGTTTGAAATTTCTCTCTTTGTATTTTTTAACTGACTGATTTACAATGGAAATAACATCTGTTAGAAATTTTTCTGCATCAGTTCCTTCCCGCAGAAATTTCTTAACAGCTTCATCTTTACCGGTTAGATGTTTGTACTCTTCATATCTTCCGGGATTATGGATCGCACGGCAGTCAAATACAAATCCTCCGCCGTTACCTGAATAATCCTGGGGGATTGAATTCATATATGAAAAACTGAATACTGAAACTTCAAGTTTCTTATATGGCCGGGTAGAATCTCTGAATTGTTTTAATTCCTGGGAAGTTACTATTTTTTCCAGAGAAGAGATAAGATGCGGAATTTCAATAGGAAGAGAGACATTGTTAAGCAGCCACGAAAGGTTTTCGATAGCCGGAGGAATACTTTTTAGAAAATGTTCTTTTCTTTCATAGAAACCCCTGAATCCATAGGCACCCATTGCCTGCATAATCCTTATCAGTGCATATCCATAGAACATTTGTATAAAATCATCATCATTAATGACAACATATTTTTTTATAACAAATATATAATATTGTAATAGATCTGTACGGAATTCCGGGGCAAGTTCTGCTTTCGCATCATATAATAATGAAGCCAGATCATAATGAAGCGCCCCTTTTCTTCCTCCCTGATAATCTATAAAATATGGTGAACCATCTTTGATCATTATATTGCGCGATTGAAAATCACGATACAGGAAGTAACTACAATCGGTGCTTAACAGGTAATCGGTAAATTTGTTAAAATCTGTTTCAAGTTCCTGTTCGTCAAAGGGTATTTTGCCCAGTTTCAGGAAGTAATATTTGAAATAATTTAGATCCCACATCATTGATTGTTTGTCAAATTGAGCCCTGGGGTAACAGAAATTATAATTCAAATCTTTCCCGGCATTAACCTGAAACGATGGAAGATTGTCGATCACCTTTTTATATATATGCATCAACTCTTTTTCAGTTCCTACTTTACTACGCAATTCCGTTAATAAAGAGAATAAAGTCTGATCTCCTAAATCTTCAATGAGATAAATATTATTGTTGATATCCTTTGAAAAAATTTCGGGCACTGGAAGACCTAATGATGCAAAGTGGCGTGAGAATTCAAGAAATGCTGCATTTTCTTTAGGATCATTATTATAAACAGCCAAAGCCTTTTTAGATTTACTTTTTAATCTATAATATTCCCTATATGAACCTGATCCAGGAAGTTGGGTAAATTCCTCAATTGATTCATCAGCCCATTTCTCATAAATGTTTTGTAGTAGTTCTTTTTTCGAATTAATCATTAGTGGTTCGATTTTCTCAAAAATTATAGTTAAACGGGGATTAATTTAATTAATTATTCATGATGCAAAATAGTAAATATTTATAAACGGTTCATACCCAATGGTGTGGAAATTAAGACATGTTCGAGATAAATATAGAGTATAGAATTTTGAGTCCATTCTAAAAAAGGGAAATTTTATAAGATTGGACTCAATATTCAATTTTTTGAAGCACCCTACCTTATTTAGGGACATCAAATTAATTATTTTTGATTATTCTTCGATTTTTGCAAATAAACACAACATTACTCACCCTTAACACCTCTCCCTTGAAAAAAGACTTGACATCTAAACAAAATATTCTTAAGTTTTGTTAGTTTGTTTAAGCAACCAACTAAATATTTGTCATCATTGAATCATAATAAATTGTATTTAAGAACTCTCAATAGTTAGTTTGTTTGAACAACCAACAAAATTAACAATAAAAAAGAATAACAGAAATTCTAAATATGAATGATACTATAGATATAATAACCGGCAATTCCAAAGTTCTAAGGGGTATAAACCGCACGATGATATTAAATATCATCAGAGAAAAACAACCAATTTCCCGAAGTACTATTGCAAAATTAACCGGACTTAATAAAAGTACAGTATCAAGTATTATATCAGAAATTTTATCTGAAGATTTAATATTTGAACAAATTAGCAAAGACCAGAACATTGGCAGGAATCCCATCGATCTCTATTTAAAGCTAAACAAATATGTGGTTGGTGCTATTAATATAGATTCTGCAATAACCAGATTTGCTATTGCAGATATAGATGGTAGTATAAAAGGGGAATCCTCAATTGACACAGATTCAAATGATCCTGCGGCTTTTGTGGAGTTATGTATTGTTGAACTCCTAAATCTTTGTAGAACACTCGATATTAATCATCTCGAAGGTTTGGGTGTGAGCATTGCGGGTATTGTGGATTCAAAAAATTTGATTGTTAATTTTGCTCCAAACCTCGGCTGGGAAGAATTTAACATTGGAGATGAAATCCGGAAACATTTACCGGATATCAATATTGTAGCAGTCGGAAACGATGCCAAATCATCAGCACTTGCTGAGTTATGGTTCGGTGATCATGAATTGAATTTATCCAACTTTGTTTTTCTATCAATAGGACCTGGTATAGGCTCTGGTATTGTAGTAGAAAATAAATTAATGAATGGTGAATATCAGGCAGCAGGAGAATTTGGGCATATGATTATTTATGAAGGGGGAGAATTATGTAAATGCGGAAACAAAGGATGCTGGGAAGCCTATGCCTCTGATCGAGCAATTGTCAGCCAGTATCTTGCAAAAAGACCCGGAAAAATAGATCATAACATTGATTACATGGTTCAGGATATTATTGATTTTGCCAAAAAAAATGATCAGTTGGCAATTGATGTTTTAAAACAAACCGGGTATTACCTTGGTCTTGGTATTGCTAATATTATTAAAGCTGTTGATCCCCACTCAATTGTTCTAGGAGGGAAAATCACACAGATCTGGGATATCATATATCCTCAAATTCTTGAAGTAGTTACACAAAGAGCGTATTTCGGAAGGGAAAAAATCATTAAAATTCTCCCTTCTTCACTCAAAACGCTTCCAAAATTATTAGGCGCGGCAACAATAGCTATAGAAGAAATATTTGATGGATATAAAATTACCGTATAACATTAAAAACAAATTTTCACTTATATAAAAGAAATAATGGATAAAGAACTAATTGTAATTGGCGTTGATATTGGGGGAACAAATACTGTCATAGGGATAGTTGACAGCAATAATAATTTTCTTTTTGAAGATTCGTTTTTAACAAAATCTGAAGACGGGGTAGATAATTATATTCAACGTTTAACAAAACAAATAAAAGATTCTTATTCAAAGTACGAAAATACTCACACCCTTGAAGGGATAGGTTTTGCTGCTCCAAGTGCCAATTATCTAACAGGGATCATTGAATCCTCAGCAAATTTAAAATGGGGGGATGTTAATTTCCTCAAATTGATTACTCAGCATTTTCATGTACCACTTACACTTATTAATGATGCTAATGCAGCGGCTCTTGGTGAACAGCAGTTTGGCAGTGCAAGAGGAATGAAAAATTTTCTGGTTCTTACATTAGGAACAGGGCTCGGAACGGGAATAGTAGTTAATGGTCAAATCCTTTACGGCGAAAACGGCTTTGCCGGCGAACTTGGGCATTTGATTATTGAGAAAGACGGAAGACATTGCAACTGTGGAAGACAAGGATGTCTGGAAACATATGTCTCTGCAACAGGAATCAAAAGAACAGCTTTCAACCTGCTCGGTATCCTAAATGATAAAAGCGAATTGCGCCACATGAATTTCGACAATGTTACAAGTAAACAAATAACTGAACTGGCACTTCGAAAAGACCCGGTTGCCCTGGCTGCATTTACCTATACCGGTGAAATATTGGGAAGGGCTCTTTCAAATATTGTAACATATTTTGATCCCGAGGCAATTATTCTTTCAGGTGGTCTGGCTGAAGCAGATGAATTACTCTTTAAGCCTACCACGAAATATTTTGAAAAATACTTGCTCAACGTTTATAAAGGTAAAGTCCGGATTTTAAAATCAAGCCTCCAGAATGGCAAGGCTGCTGTATTGGGCTCGTGTGGTTTTGTTCGTTCTTTTGGTAATAAAGATCTAGTGGCAGTTAAATAATGAAAAACGCAAATATTAATATTTATTCAATAAATAAATCAGTAACGGAGAAAAGCATGCGCAAAATAATTTACTATTTAAGTATTTTTATTTTAGTGGCAACACTACTCAGTTCTAATATATGGGCTGCCGGGTCAAGTATATTCGGGATTATAAAAGATGCCAAAACAGGAGAATCCTTAATCGGAGCCAACATTGTTCTTCTTGGAACAAGTATGGGAGCATCTTCTGATATGAATGGAAAATATGTGATCCCTAAAGTTGTTCCTGGAACCTACACTTTAAAAGTTTCTTATATAGGATATGACGAGATTAAAATAAAAGTAGTTGTTAACGAAGGTGATAATATTAATCAAGACCTTAAGTTAGATCCTGTTGGAATAATTGGACAGGAAATTGTTGTAACAGCACAGGCATATGGTCAAACCCAGGCAATAAACGAACAGCTTTCATCCAATCAGATTATTAATACAATATCTGCTGCTAAAATCCAGGAGCTACCGGATAACACGGTAGCAGAATCTGTCGGAAGACTTCCCGGTATAAGTGTTTTAAGAAGCGGCGGTGAAGGTGATGAAGTTGTAATACGTGGTCTTGCTCCAAAGTATAATAAAATTACACTCGACGGTGTTGATATGTCTTCTTCCAATTCTTCTGATAGAAGTCAGGATTTGAGCATGATTTCTTCCAATATGCTTGAAGGCATCTCTGTTTCAAAATCAGTTACTGCAGATATGGATGCTGAAGTTATAGGCGGTACCATTAACTTTCAGTTGCGTGAAGCAAAAATAAGGGAATCAACTTCTCCATTGGTTAATTTTCTTTTTCAGGGAAGTTATACGGGTTTATCCGATGCATATAATAAAACTAATAATTATAAATATGTAATCAGCGTTGAAAACAGGTATTTTGATAATTTATTTGGCGTTTTTGCACAGGCAGATATTGAAAGAAAAAACCTTACATCTAATGAGTATGGGGCTTCATTCGTTCATAAAGCTCTAAGTTATACTGATGTTGATCTTTATAGTTTTTCTCTTAATGATATCCCACGCGATAGACTTAGATACAACGGCGCCCTTGTTATGGATTATGTTATTCCTGATGGTAAATTAAAACTCACTAACTTCTTTAGCACTGGAACTACAGACGTTCAGACTCGTGGAGAAACTTACAACCTCACTGCTGGTGCTAATCAAAATCAACATCTTTACGACTTTAATTTTTCAAGTAGTAAGCTAAGTCAAATCTCAAATACATTTGAATATGAACAGCAGCTTCCGATCTTCCATGTAGTCGCGAAACTTTCTCATACATATTCAGAAACTCAGGACCCGAATGACTGGGCTGTTGATTTCATTCAAACTTCTGCTGGTTTGAACAATTTCATAGGCATTGCGAATCTTAACCCGATTAATGTAGTAAATTCGGCTAATAATAATTTATCACAAACTTTTCTAAATACTATAACTACTAGCAGTAGTTTCTCAAGACAACGAGCATTATCCGCTTCTCTTGACCTGGATGCTGATGTAAATATTAGCAACATAATTAGCGCTAATGTTAAATTTGGAGGTAAGTACAAGCACCAAACAAGATCATATGATTATGAAACTTATGATGGTCAGGGCTTATCGCTTGGAAGTGCCCGGGACGTTGACGATTTGCTAAGTGCCCATTTCGGGTTCCCTTCAACTCTGGGAACAAATATTCCTATCTCTTATTTCACTGATCCGTCCTTCAGCTATGGTAAATTCCTAAAGGGTGATTATCCAATGGCCACTCCTTTAAATTATGGCATGCTTTCTACAGCAGTAGGTTTGCTTAGGAACTTTGCACTTCAGAGCGGAGGAACAGTTTCTTTTGGAAGGGATATTTATTTATCTAATGCAAGTGATTATGAAGGATATGAAGATCAGAGTGCCGCATATGTGATGACAGTTGTTAATATTGGACCCGATATAACTATTATTCCGGGTGTCAGGTACCAAAACCTAAGGACAAATTACACAGCTCCTCATGACAAACAGCCCCCACTTGGATTTCAGAGTGATTCTCGCTACGATACCACCGTTTCAGAAAATCATGGATATTGGCTTCCCGATCTTTCTATAAGGTACAAAGTAACTTCGTGGTGCGATATTCGTCTTTCTTATTCTAATACAATTGCATATCCCGATTATCAGGCAATTTACCCGAGACTTAACGTGGGACTCAATGGTCAGATTAACTATAATAATTATGACATGATTCCTTCTCGTTCACACAATTATGATGGTTATCTTTCCTTTTATGAAAACACAATAGGTTTATTTACAATAGGTGGATTTCTTAAACAAATCGATAATCTAATTTATCCGTGGTCATTTTTCGTTACGGGTAAAGATGTATTAAAATATTATCCATCAAGATTTATAAATGGTCCTTTACCCACAACAGAACAAATAAATACTTTTGTTAATAATCCATACAGAGTAAATGACTATGGAATGGAGCTTGATTGGCAGACACACTTCTGGTATCTACCGGGACCACTGTCCGGGTTGATTTTAAATGTGAACTATACACATATTTTCTCAAAAGCTGATTACCCATATCAAAAAAGTGTTTCAGCGGGTGGCCGTGGTGTTCCGCCGGTTTATACTGATACATCATTCAGCGATAAACTTCTTTACCAGCCAAATGATATTATCAACCTCTCTTTAGGGTTTGATTACAAAGGTTTTTCTGCCAGGGTATCTATGCTTACTCAAACTGAAATTTTTACAGGTCCAAATTTTTGGCCCCAATTAAGAGCCAGCACTTCCACTTATACTCGCTGGGATATGGCGATTAAGCAGGAATTACCATGGTTCGGTATCCAGGTTTATGGCAATGTTAATAATCTTAACGGTGCACATGATGAAAGTGTTCTTCCAATTGTAAATATACCTCAAAACCGGGCTGACTATGGAATGACCGCTGATTTAGGTGCACGTATTAAGTTTTAATTAAATGAATTTGATAATAAATAAAATATTATTTGTCTGTTATTTAAAAGAGAGTAAGGAGGTGACTGCATATTCTCTGAACAGGATAGCTCATTATCCTGTATTTCATAAATTTTCTGATCTGAAAGAAATAGTAACTTAATTTCTAATTAAACAAAATGAAAGGAGTCCGTCTATGAAAAGAAATTTCTTAACAGTTGTTCTGGTTACTTTGGTAGCTCTCTTAACTTTATCAAGTAAGATGTTTGCAGCAGACACTCTTGTGGTTTTTGCTTCAGGTCCTTCACTCGATAAAGTTATTAACAGCGACACTACCTCAACCGGCGCTCAAAAACATGTTTATAAGCTTGTATCTCTAGATACAACTTATATATTTGATGGAGCTATTACAGCTAAGCACGATTTGACCGTTATCGGCCAGCTTGGAAGTAATGGCAGACCTCCATGTATACAACCTGATGTTCTTCCTGATAATTCTATACCGGCTACTTTGTTCACAATGGTTGGGAATAATTCAGTTGGAACGTTTGAGAATTTGTATCTAATGGGATTATCTGTAAATGGTTCCCCAACACCCGGAACATTAGGTATAGCACTTCAGGTTTCCGGAGATTATATCAAGATTCACATTAATAACTGCGTATTCGAAGAATGGCGTGCTTTCGCTATCGGGTATAATGGTCAATGGGATGATTTCTTTATTTATAATTCAAAATTCAGAAATACTGTCGATCCTACCCAACAGTATGAAGGTGAAGTTCTAAGAAATGAATATCCAGGTGCTGCATATACAGATTCAATTGTAATGAAATACAATACTATATTTTGCGTTAATTGTTACGCTGCTGGCCCTGTTACCAAGTATTATGAGAAATATTTTGAATTTTCACATAACAGTGTTATTTATTCATTTAAGAATCCGTTCTTCATTTTTAACGTAACCGATGCAAAAATAAATGATAACCTTTTTTATAATGCATGGCTTGGCGGAATTTCCAGAACAGAATACCCATGGTGGGATCAATTATGGTCACCAGAGGTTGGTTCTATAATTGATATGGATTCGTTAAGTGTTGCAACAGATTCAGTATTTGACGCAGCCGATTATGGTAAATCTGATTTTAGAGCCCTTGCGGAAGCCAAGAGAAATGTTGAAGTAAAAAACAACGTGTGTTTCTGGCCTGCTTCAGTAACTAGTTTCTGGAAATCATGGAACGACACAGCTACAGTTGATTCAATTTATACACCTACATGGATGAATAAAAGAACAACAGCTATGTTCACAAACCCTACGGGATTTCCGGGATTTGTAGCTACCGGTAACCAGGCTGTGGATCCGGGTTTTGGAGCTTCAATTGTTAATATCCTTACAACTTCAAGCAGCTCAAATAATGTTAGCTTCTGGGATTATTTCAGGACTATGAGAACCTCAACCCCATCAACCACTATCTGGGGTTATAAAGATCAAACTGTTACTCCTGGAATCTGGGTTCCTAATTGGCCATTACCGGAAGCTACAGATATGATGTATTCAAACACTTCATTGAAAACTGGAGCTACTGACGGAAGACCAATCGGCGATCCTTATTGGTTTACCGGTGCTTCAACTGGTGTAAAGGATGCTAATAATTTGACTCCAAATCAGTTCAATCTCTTTGAAGCTTATCCTAATCCATTCAATCCATCTACAACTATAAAATTCAACTTATCTAAATCTGGTAATGTAGTTCTTAGAATTTATAATGTTATGGGTCAATTGGTTAAGACAGTTATCAACAATGAATATAGAACTGCTGGCGAATTTAGTTATAGTGTAAAATTAGATAATTTCTCAAGTGGTGTTTATTTCTATAATCTTACCCAGGGAGATTTATCTGTTACAAAGAAAATGGTACTTTTAAAGTAATGTTCGTTCCTTAGATCCCCTAATAGAGTCAGGGCTGTCAACGATGGCAGCCCTGTTTATTTAAATAACATTTTTAAACTGCCTATCTGATAGTAAGGATTTACAATTGTCTCTAAAAAAAATATTAAGTAAAATTGAATATGTTTCTGTTTTGCTGCAAGTCTTGTTTTTTTTTGCATTGACAACTTCTTCTTTTTCACAACTAAAAGTAGTCGGTTTCTATAAAAGCTGGACAAGCACTCCAGCTCCTGACCAAATTGAATTTCAGAACCTAACACATATTATTCAGGCTTTTGCGTGGCCTAATGCTGATGGAACAATTGGTATGACTTCAGGAATTCCTGACACTTCTTTAATCAGATTAGCTCATGCTGCAAATAAAAAAATTTTAGTTTCTTTTGGTGGTGTAAGTAATTCAAACGGTTTTGCTCCAATGACAGCAGATTCTGCTCTACGTGCAAAATTCATTACAAATGTTGTAAACTTTTTAACAACATATAATTATGATGGCATTGATCTCGATTGGGAATATCCAACTTTCAGACAAAGTGGTTCGTATACTCAATTAGTTGTTGAACTAAGACAAAGATTTAATTCTTTAAAACTCCCGGATTTGTTAATATCATTGGATGCCCCTGCAACACCGACAAGCGGCCAGTTATTTCAGTACCAAAATTTAATTGATTACATTGATTGGTTTTCAATTATGTCCTATGATTTTTATGGATCATGGTCTACACGTTCCGGACATAATGCCCCGTTATACCAATCTCCCCTCGATAACATCGGTTCAGTATATAACTCTGTCCAGTATATGCTCATAACAAGAAATATCCCTTCTAACAAATTACTTATCGGTATACCATTCTATGGGAAAGAATTTAACGCTTCCGGTTTATATCAACCTTGCTCGGGAGCTGTTCCTGAACTAACTTATGCGGATGTTATAAATACTGTTTCCTCACCAGGATGGACTTATTTCTGGGACTCTGTTTCTGCCGTACCTTACTATGTTAACAGTAGTGCAAATAAATTTATTACATTTGATGATACTACGTCAGTCAGATTAAAAACAGAATTCAGTATTTCTAAAAATCTGGGAGGAGTGATGATTTGGGCTCTTGATCAGGATTTAGTAAATACCACCCAGCCGCTGCTAGAATCAATCGGTAAAACCGTCAAAAATAATCCAGTCCTTATACAAGACCATGCGGCTCCAGTTGCAAACACTTTTACACTTTATGAAAATTACCCCAATCCATTTAACCCATCAACTACTATTAAGTTTTCTCTTGAAGAATATTCAGGCGTGAAATTAATAATATATGATGTCATGGGAAGGGAATTACAAATTCTGATAAATCAACCTTTAAAAGCGGGTGATCATTCAGTAAGTTTTGATGGAAGTAAATTATCCTCCGGTATTTATTTCTATGTTTTAACTTCTGGATCCCAAAGCATCAGTAAAAAAATGATATTACTAAAGTAAAAGAGAAACAAGTATATGCAGCTAAATTATATTGATTGGATTGTAATAGCTCTCTACTTCTTGTTTAACCTTGGGGTTGGATTCTATTTAAGAAGACGTGCAACTCAAAGTGTTAGTGATTTTTTTATTTCGGGTAGAAACGTTTCCTGGTGGCTCGCCGGTACTTCAATGGTGGCAACTACTTTTGCTGCCGATACTCCTCTCGTGGTCTCGGGACTTGTTGCCCGTAATGGAATAGCCGGTAACTGGATTTGGTGGAGTATGGCTTTCAGCGGAATACTAACAGTCTTCTTCTATGCAAAACTTTGGCGGCGCGCAGGCGTGCTTACCGATGTTGAATTTGCCGAGATTCGTTATAGTGGTAAACCAGCAGCTTTCCTTAGAGTATTTCGAGCCGGTTATTTGGGGCTGGTTGTAAACCTTATTATCATGGGCTGGGTAAACCTCGCTATTGTAAAAATCATGATGATTGTTTTAGGAGTTACTAAAATCGAAGCTCTCGTTATAGCAATAGGCATTATGTTTATTACAGCCTCAATTTCAACGCTATCCGGTTTGTGGGGTGTTTTATGGACAGACCTATTCCAATTTATCTTAAAAATGGGGATGGTTATTTTACTTGCTGTATTTGCTGTTAATGCTACAGGTGGCATGGATAATTTAATTTATCAGCTACATGCAATTGATAAATCTCGTTCTTCGTCCAGCTCAATTCTTGCCCTAGTGCCTGATCTTAATTCCACCTGGATGCCCATGATTACTTTTTTTGTTTTTATAGCTGTTAACTGGTGGGCTTCATGGTATCCCGGGGCTGAGCCGGGCGGCGGTGGTTATGTTGCTCAAAGAATATTCAGTGCTAAAAATGAAAAGCATTCTCTTCTTGCAACATTATGGTTCAACATAGCTCATTATGCAATCCGCCCCTGGCCATGGATCATTGTTGCCCTTGTTGCCGTTGTCCGCTTTCAGCAAGACCCTAAATTTTTAGCTGATCCGGAAACAGGTTATATAAGAGTATTAGTTTCTGATTTGCCGGTTTATCTCAGAGGATTAATGATTGCTGCATTTGCGGCTGCCTATATGTCCACTATTGGAACTCAACTCAATTGGGGCGCCAGTTATTTGGTTAATGATATTTACAAACGATATGTTAAAAGTAAACCGGAAAAACATTATGTAAATACTTCTCAGATTATTACAATGATTCTTATGCTTTTATCTGCAGTTGTTACATTTTATATGGACTCAATTGCAGGTGCTTGGCAGGCATTGATTGCAATCGGAGCCGGAACTGGTCTTGTTTATATTTTAAGATGGTTCTGGTGGCGAATAAATGCTTGGAGTGAAATCTCCGCAATGATAGCCGCCTTTACTGTTTCAATGGTTCTTCAATTTGTTTTTCATCTCGATGAAAGCAAACCCGTTGAGTTTGCCTGGCTACTTTTGATTACAGTTGCATTCACTACAACAATATGGATCGCTGTTACACTTCTTACAAAACCTGAACCTGAAGAAAAACTTTTAGCTTTCTACAGAAGAGTCCGTCCTAATTCAAGGTTTTGGGGTAAAATACCAAAATTAGCGACTGATATTCCGCCTGTTAGAGATGGAATCCTAAACTTGATAAATTGGATCTGTGGAGTAGGAATGATTTATTCTTTCCTTTTTGGTATTGGCCAAATCTTAATCGGTAGTACTCCCCTCGGCATTTGTTTCATCGTTGCAGGTTTTATTTTTGGCGGTATAATCTTCTATCAGATGAATAAACGAGGATGGGAAATCCTAAGTAATTAAAAATAAAACTTAAATAATTTATTAAGGCTGAAACATGGTAGATAAAATATTGAAAAAAGTTCACCCCGGATTTTGGGTCCCCACATTATATTTTGCAGAAGGATTACCTTTTGTTACTATAAATGTGGTTGTGGTGTTGATGTATAAAGCCATGAAAATTTCAGATGCACAGATTACATTATTTACTACACTCGTAATACTACCCTGGACTCTGAAACCATTATGGGGTCCCTTACTTGAGATGTTTAAGACAAAAAAGTATTTTGTTATAGCTACCCAGTTTATCGGCGGAATAACTTTTGGTTTATTGGCTTTGTCTCTGAACCTTAATAATTTCTTCGGATATTCAATTTCCTTACTGGCAATAATTGCTTTTATGGGAGCTACTCATGATATAGCTGCCGATGGAGTTTATATAAATGCACTAACAGAAAAAGAACAAGCTGAATATGTCGGTTGGCAGGGGGCATTTTATAATGTTGCAAAAGTTCTTTGTATGGGTGGTTTTGTTTTTGTTGCAGGAGAATTGGAAAAATCTGTCGGGATATTTCCTGCCTGGATGATAGTAATGGGTATCTTCGGTTTGATTTTAGTTACTCTGAGTTTATATCATTCTAAAATGCTCCCTGTTGGAGGGGCTACTGAAGGTGTTAAATCTGTCAGGGAAGCATTCTCCACTTTTGCAGATGTTGTTAAAACATTTTTTGAAAAGAAACATATCGCATGGGCTATTACTTTTATTATACTTTATAGATTTGCCGAAGGGCAGGCAATGAAGATCGTTCCCTTGTTTCTTAAAGCTGATCGTGCCTCCGGAGGTCTTGGCTTGAAACGTCTCAGATAGGAATTATATATGGAGTTTTCCCTCCTGCAGCCTTCATTATTGGTTCTATTTTAGCCGGTTATTTTGTCGCTAAACGCGGATTAAAGAAATCTCTCTTTATCCTATGCTGTTTCTTTAATATTCCATTTGCGGTTTATGCATTCCTTGCATTTACTGTACCTACAAGTTTATATACAATTGGTACTGCTGTTGTAGTTGAATATTTTGGCTATGGATTCGGTTTTGTCGGGCTGACATTATATATGATGCAGCAGATTGCTCCGGGCAAATATAAAATGGCACACTATGCTTTTGCCACAGGAGTTATGAATTTGGGTCTAATGATTCCTTCTGCTCTAAGTGGACTCGTAAGCGATTATTTAGGATACCGGACATTTTTCATGTGGGTAATGATTTCAACTATTCCGTCTTTCCTGGTCGCATTACTTGTACCGTTTAGACATATTGAAAGTGAAACTGTTCCGCAAGAAATTGCTGAACATGTATAAACAAATTAAATAGTTTTTAGTAAGGAGATTCTAAATGCGTTATGGTTATTTTGATAATGAGAATAAAGAATATGTAATCGATCGTCCCGATGTCCCGGTTTCCTGGACGAATTATCTCGGAGTGAAAGATCTATGTACTGTAATCTCTCATAATGCCGGTGGTTATTCCTTTTATAAATCTACTGAGCATCATAGAGTTACTCGCTTCAGGCAAAATGGCATACCACTTGATAGACCCGGTCACTATGTCTATATTCGGGATGATGAAACAGGAGAATTCTGGACAATCTCCTGGCAGCCAGTCGGAAAGGATTTCAAAAAGCAGAATATATTTGCAGACATGGTCTCTCCTATTCAAAATTCCAATGCAACTACAAGGATATCCAGGCAGAACAAACATTATTTATTCCCCTGAATGATGATGTTGAACTATGGGATGTAAAAATAAAAAACAAAGGTGTATAAACCTCGCAAGATTAAGTATCTTTTCTTATCTTGAATTTTCTTTTCACCATGTTGAAATTGATAATCAGAATCTTCAGATGAGCCTTTATGCGAGTGGTTCTAATTATAGAGATGAAATTATTGAATATGACTTTTTCTATGAACCATGGACATTTCATTTCTTGGCATCAAATTTTCACCTGATAGTTATGATTGTGTACGTGATTCAGTTTATTGGAGATTATAGAACCGAATCAAATCCTATTGCTGTAGAAAAAGGAAATTGTAGTGAATCACTGAGTTAGGAGGTAACCATTGTGGTTCTCTTCATAAAAAAATTATCAATACAGCCTGGCGAAGAATCCCGATTAATATTTATGCTCGGTGTGGGTTCTCGTGAAGAAAAGGGAAGAGCTAATAAAACAAAAATATTCTGATTTGCATAATGTAGATGCAGCATTTGAAGAATCTAAGAAAATATCTGGGATAAGACTTCTGTATTTCAGTGTAAAACCCCGCATCAGGGTTTGGATACAATGATTAATATCTGGACTCTATACCAGGCGGAAACATGCGTGGTATGGTCGCGCTTTGGTTCATTTGTTGAAGTAGGCGGTAGTGTTGGTCTTGGATACCGGGATACATCACAGGATGTAATGGGTGTTGTCCATTCCAATCCCGAAAAAACAAAATACCGGATTATCCAGCTCCTTAAGGGGCATACTAGTATGGGATATGGTTTACATTTATTTGATCCGGAAGTTTTTGAACCTGAAGAAAATAAACTTCCGGGTGTAAAACTTCCAACTGTTGTTCCTACAAAGAGTATATCAGAAATTGTACATGGAATGGAAGATGTTTGTTCGGATGATGCACTCTGGCTTGTTGCTTCTATTTGTGAATGGGTTGTAGAGAAAGGGGATATGAAATTTTTCGATCAGGTAATTCCATATGCTGATGGCGGAGAAGGAACGGTTTATGAACATCTGACAAGATACTAGACTTCTCGGCAAAATATATCGGTGAAAATGGTATATGCCAGGGACTTCGTGCCGATTGGAATGACTGCCTTAATCTGGGCGGAGGCGAAAGTGCCATGGTTTCCTTTATGCATTATTGGGCAATAAATATATTCACTGGATTCAGCTAAACAATTGGGCAAGGAAGATGATGTTAAAAAATATATTGCTATGGCGGAAAAAGTTAAAGCAGCCTGTGAAAAAGAACTATGGGATGGAGATTGGTACTTAAGAGGATTCACAAAGAAGGGAATTAAAATTGGCACGCATGAAAGTGATGAAGGAAAAATATTCCTGAATGCACAGAGCTGGGCAGTCTATTCAGGAGCTGCATCTCCGGAACGAGCTCAGAAATGTATGGATGCGGTCGACAAACATTTGTTCTCGAAATACGGACTTCACCTTGTTCTACCTGCCTATTCAAAACCCATGATGATATCGGCTACATCACCCGCGTTTATAAAGGCATTAAGGAAAATGGTTCAATATTCAGTCATCCTAATCCCTGGGCTCTTATAGCTGAATGTAAATTAGGTCATGGTAGCCAGGCTATGAAATATTATGATGCAATTTTACCCTACAATCAAAATGATATTATTGAAATCCGTCAGTCTGAACCTTATTCATATTGCCAGTTTATTATGGGTAAGGATCATACTGCACATGGAAGAGCACGTCATCCCTGGCTTACCGGTACTGCCGCCTGGTTCTATACAGCTGTAACAAAATATATTCTTGGAATTCGTCCAACATACAACGGACTTGAAATCGACCCCTGCATTCCGCCGGATTGGAAAGAGTTCGAAGTTATCAGAAAATGGCGCGGCGCTGTATATAATATCAAAGTAAAAAATCCCGATGCTGTAGAAAAAGGCGTACTTTCTATTTCATTAAATGGTAAAAAAGTTCGGGGAATTATTCCTATTCAAACAGCTGGTTCAGTCAATGAAATTGAAGTTATTATGGGTAAATGAGAATGAAAAAATATCTATTGATGTTCTTGTTAATGCAGATAATTGTACCGGCACAGAAAAAGGAAATAGTGGCTTATTATCCTGAATGGGGTCCGGGCCGGACAAATTACTATATCAAAAATATTGAAACAAGCGGGTCAGCCGCCAAATTAACTGTTATCAATTATGCATTTGTTATTCCAGTAATAGATTCTTCAGGAAATGTTATTACAGAATTCATGAATGCCTGGTCTGATTATAAACAACTATATTCTTCAAGTCTTAGCATTGACGGAGTTGCAGATGATTCAACACAACCGCTCAGGGGTGAATTTAATCAGTTAAAAAAACTAAAGATTAAACACCCTCATCTTAAATTAATTATTTCAGTAGGTGGTTGGACAGGATCAACCTATTTTTCAGATGCTGCACTTACTCCCCAATCAAGAGAAAAATTTGTTAATGATTGTTTAAGTAAATTCATTTATGGAAATCTTCCTGTTGATGGTACTGCAGGCGGTAAAGGTGTTGCCGCCGGTATTTTTGATGGATTCGATATTGATTGGGAATTTCCTGTTGCCGGAGGCGATGATGGAGTCCACCATAATGTAAATGACCGGGATAATTTTTCGCAGCTGATCGCCCTATTTAGAAAGAAAATGAATGATATCCGCCCCGGTTTATTACTTACTGCTGCAATTCCTGCCAGAGGTGCTGACCTCTATAAATTTAATCTTAAACACGACCAGGAAAACATGGACTGGTTTAATCTAATGACTTATGATTTCCATGGAGGTTGGGACAATATATCAAATCATCATACCAACCTGTTTATTTCACCAGCCGACACTGTAAATGATATTCGTGAATCATATAGTAATGCTATCCGCTATTTTATTGATTCCGCGGGTGTCCGTCCGGATAAGATAGTTCCGGGTGCTGCTTTTTATGGAAGGGGATGGAAAGTCTCCGACCCATCCAATTATGGATTGTACCAACCCGGCAGAGTTGCAACCAGCATCTCTCCTGTCGGGGATAATAATTATAATAACATTATTCCGTTATTAAAAAATGGATACGCTTACTATTGGGATAATCTGGCCATGGCGCCTTGGCTGTATAGTCCTAAAGATAGCACTTTCTGGTCATTTGACGACTCAAAATCTATAGCATTAAAGTCAAGATATGTTGATGCATATAAACTTCGCGGGTTAATGTTCTGGGAAATAAGTGGTGACGATTCTGTTGGCACTCTTGTAAATACTATTTATAAAAAAAATATGCCTGATGTAAAAATCCCACATATTTTGAAAGGTAAGAGGGCAAAGCTGGTAAAAATAATCAGACCGGTGAACGGGGATAAGATTATCCCGGGAAAGGATGTTATTATAAATACAGATGGGGATATCAATGATAATTCGGTTATCAAAGTTGAATTTTTTGCAGATAATAAATCCCTGGGGTATTGTACAAAACCTCCCTTTAACTGGGTATGGTTTAATGTCCCCTCGGGAAAACATAAATTGAAAATTACTGCAACAGATTTAAATGGCACTATAAGAAGCTCAGCACCAATCATGGTAAAAGCTGATCTGGAGTATGTACAGCAAGATGAAAAGAAATAGTCATACTAATAATGAGGTCCTAATGAGAATTTATGACGGTACCTCTTCTGTGGAAGAGGTAGAGTTAAATAAAAGCGGGAAAGAATATTCGTATAAACCAATTGAAAAAATTAAAATAGTTGAAGTTGAAAACTTTCCGGTATTAGGAAAACTTACAGCACTGCGATTTATTGAATGGGTGATAAAAAACCCGGGTGGAGTTATATCCCTTCCTACAGGCAAAACACCTGAGTTTTTTATTAAGTGGGTTAAACGGATACTTGAAAGATGGGACACAAAAGAGATCCAAACAATGCTTAACGAATATGGCATTGATGATTCAAAACGTCCGGATATGAAAAGTCTCAATTTCGTTCAGATAGATGAATTTTATCCCATGGATTCCAGCCAGCATAATAGCTTCAATTATTACGTCCGTAATTATTATTTAAAAGAATTTGGTTTGTCGCCTGATAAAGCCCTGCTTATTGATTCAACCTCTCTGGGTTTACCTGCAGGGAAGTCTATGGAAAAAATATTTCCTAACTACGTTGTTGATCTGTCACTTCGCGTTCGTCAGACAAAAAGTGAACTCGAAACGCTTCAGCGTGATACTATAAATGGGGTTGATTGGTTTTGTATGGAGTACGAACAAAAAATCCGTGACCTGGGAGGAATAGGTTTCTTCCTTGGCGGTATTGGTCCCGATGGTCATATTGCGTTCAATGTGCGCGGATCAAGTTTCTATTCCGTTACAAGGTTGACCGGTACTAACTATGAAACCCAGGCTGCTGCCGCTACCGACCTGGGTGGAATAGAAGTCTCACGCAGCCGTCTTGTCATTACAATCGGCCTTTCAACTATTACCTATAATAACTCCGCGACAGCAATTATCTTAGCTGCTGGTGAAGCAAAAGCACGAATTATTCAACAGGCAGTTGAAGAAGTAAAAAATCCTTTATATCCTGCAACTGTATTGCATGACCTCGAAAATGCAAGATATTATCTGACTAAAGGAGCAGCTAGTCTTCTTTCGGAACGACGATTCATCAACCTAAGCCAGTTAGATAAAATTGACGATGAAACAACTAATGAAATTGCTCTCTCTCTTGCATTGAAAAAAGAAAAACTACTCACAGATTTAACGGAAGAGGATTTCAGGAATGATCAAAATGCCTCTGAACTTTTGAAAAAAAACAGTTGTAATTATTCCGAGGTAATTTCTTTTACTAAAAAACAACTAATAGAAAAACTTGAAAAAGGACTGAAACCGGTCCAGCAGACAAGATTCTTTCATACAGAACCTCATCATGATGATATTATGCTTGGTTATCTCCCATACCTTTATCATTTAGTCCGCGATCCCGGTAATACTCATAGTTTTGCAAATCTTACTTCCGGATTTACTGCTGTTTCAAATCCCTATTTTCTTTCTATAATAAAAAAGCTTCGCCATTTCCTGAAGAATGAAGATTTTCTCCGTTTACATTCATCTGGCTATTTTGATCCTAAGGATAAAATAAAGCGCAGTGAGGATATGTATCTTTTCCTTGATGGTTCTGCTGCTCAAAATCAGGATCAAAAAGATGAAGCTGAAGCTCGCCGTATACTGCGCAACTTTGTTGAAGTCTATGGAACTTCTGATATTATCGCCCTCCGCTTACGTGCTCAAAATATCGAGGAATATCTTCTTGCACAATACCCCGGAGCCAAAGATCCACCAGACATTCAAATTCTTAAAGGTATGCTTCGCGAGTGGGAAGTTGAACTACTATGGTCTTACTTTGGTATTGAACCTTCGGCTATACATCCGTTGCGTCTTGGTTTTTATCAAGGTGATATTTTCTCAGAAGAACCTGAAATGAATAGAGATGTGTTCCCAATTTTTGATCTGTTAATGAAACTTAAACCGAATGTTGTTACTGTTGCCTTCGACCCTGAAGGAAGTGGACCCGATACTCATTATAAAGTTTTAATGGCTGTCGCTGAAGCATTGAAAATGTATGTAAATGAAAGCGGAGATACTTCACTAAGAGTTTGGGGCTATAGAAATGTCTGGTACAGATTTAAACCTTCTGAAGCTGATATCATAGTTCCGGTTTCATTAAATACTTTATCATTAATGCATACTGCATTTATGAATTGTTTTGGATCGCAAAGTGCCGCCTCATTTCCGAGCTATGAACACGATGGCCCTTTCTCAGAACTCGCTCAAAAGATATATGTTGAGCAGTATTCAATGATTAAAACCTGTCTTGGTAAAGAATATTTTCAGAAACATGTGCATCCACGCCTGCGTGCTGCAAGAGGATTGATATTCTTAAAAGATATGGATCTTAACTATTTCTATCAGAAAGTTCGGGAATTGAAAAAAGTTACTGAAGCTAATTAATTATTAATTATAAAGGATTAATTATGAGAATTATAATTGAACCAACTTATGGTGAAATGAGCAAATGGTCAGCTCTCTATATTGCTTCTAAAATCAATAACTTTAATCCCACACTTCAAAAACCGTTTGTACTCGGATTGCCTACAGGGAGCACTCCAATTGGTACCTATAAATTTCTTGTTCAACTTTACAAGGAAGGTAAAATTTCTTTTAAGAATGTTATCACTTTTAATATGGATGAATATATCCACCTTCCTGAAACTCATCATGAGAGTTATCATTATTTTATGAATTACCATCTCTTTCAGCATATTGACATTCTTCCTGAAAACATAAACATACTAAATGGTAATGCCGCTGATCTTGAAAAGGAATGCTCTGATTATGAAGAAAAAATTAAATCTGTTGGTGGAATAAAACTGTTTCTTGGCGGCATCGGTCCCGATGGTCATATTGCATTCAACGAACCAGGTTCATCACTTAGTTCAAGAACAAGAGTTAAAACTTTAACATATGATACCATAAAAGCAAATTCGCGCTTCTTTGAAAATGATATCAATAAAGTTCCTAAAACGGCATTAACCGTTGGTGTCGGAACAGTTATGGATGCCGAAGAAGTATTAATTATGATTAGCGGATATGAAAAAGCCCGTGCTCTTAAACAATGTGTTGAAGATGGAGTGAATCATTTCTGGACTGTCTCAATGCTTCAACTACATAGACACGGAATAATTGTTTGTGATGATGACTCTACTCTCGAACTTCGCGTTGGTACAGTTAAGTATTTTAAAGATATCGAAAGAGCAAATCTTTAATAATATCCTGGCTTTAATTTTTGTGTGATTCAATAGCCCAGGCATTTAGAGGCTGTGTGAATATTCTGAATTTATCATCTGGTTAAGAATTTCATATTTGAAATTTCTTTAATTTCAAATGATTTTATGGATTCCCGCCTTCGCGGGAATGACAGTTTTAGATTTTCACACAGCCTCTTTATGCCTGGGATTATGTATAAAAAATAATTGTGATTCTAGGGGATTCATCCCCTTACCCTTCCCACACAAGCACTCACCATATTAATTAATAAAGACGTCTTTATATTCCAACAATACAACATTGCCCTACCCCAGTTTAATAATAATTTATTTTTACTATATTTATGGTTTAGGAGAATTATTATTTTTTAAACCAATAAAGGTAATATTATATGAAACCTGCCAGACTATCTATTCTCATCTTGTTTATAACTTCCATTATCTTTATCCAATGCAGCTCTGTGCCTATTACAGGTAGAAAACAATTCAACTTTATTCCTGCCTCCGAAATGCAGACTTTGAGTTATCAGCAATATGGTGATTTTATGAAAACTGCTAAACCAAGTAATGATGTTAATGCCACAGCTCTGGTTAAAAAAGTTGGTAATAATATCAGGGTAGCGGTTGAAAAATATCTTGCACAGAATAATATGTCCTCTCAATTAAATGGATATAATTGGGAGTTTAATCTTGTACAGGATCCACAAGTAAATGCATGGTGCATGCCTGGAGGTAAAGTTGTGGTTTACACAGGTATCCTTCCAATTACACAGGATGAAACCGGTTTAGCCATAGTTTTGGGACATGAAATTGCACATGCTATTGCACAACACGGTAGCGAAAGAATGAGTCAGGGTTTGGTGGTTCAGCTTGGTGGTATTGGACTTCAGGAAGCTATTAAATCGAAGCCACAGGTAACTCAGCAAATTTTTATGTCCGCATTCGGGATCGGATCTCAAGTCGGAGTCATGCTACCCTTTAGCCGTCTGCAGGAAAGCGAAGCTGATCATTTAGGCCTTATTTTTATGGCAATGGCAGGTTACAATCCTAATCAAGCAGTTCCCTTCTGGCAAAGAATGTCTTCAATGAATACCGGATCAAAACCCCCGGCATTCCTAAGTGATCACCCGGCTGATGCAACCAGAATACAGGATATTCAGAAAGAACTTCCTGAAGCTCTTAAATATTATAAGCATTAAATTGTGAATTTTAACGACAACGCGGTAAAAAACACCCCTAAAATGGTAATATATGTTTAGGGGTGTTCGTTTTTTGCCATGAAAATATTCTTTGGACTAAGATGGCAAAAAACGTTCTCTCCGGGTAGTTATATGTAGAGGGGTACTTTTTTATTTGAAAATAATTTTGTGACTAATATCAACTCAATATTAATTCTTCAAAATAGCGCGGCAAAAAACAGGTGTTTTTGGTATTAAGAAGTAGAGGGGTACTTTTTTTTTAATGTACATATCATACATATGTGTTCGTTTGCTTCATCCCGCCTAAAATCATATCACATTTATCAATAATTGCGAAAGGTAACCGAGCCCGGCAGTAGCCCATCAGTAACCCATCGGTAACACACCAGCAATACATTTCCCAACAAGCACCCAACTGTTTTAATTCCCCTTTTTTCTATAGCTAATGATCACTCTTTTATAGTCGCACTCTAAATCCGCATTCTTTTTTGCCTGCCAATCCATAACATCATTATATTGTCGAATAAAGGCAATGCCTGAAATTGGTAATTAGAAGTAGTATTAATTTTTCGTCTGTAATACACCCCAGTCTTATTTATATTAACCTGTCTTAATTTTAATCAGTTGATGAAGAAAAAATTCTATACTATACCCGTATTTATTCCCGAATTGGCATGCCCCTTTCAATGCGTTTTCTGCGATCAAAAGAAAATCTCAGGAGACATTAATACGCCATCCGGCAATGAAGTTAATGTGATAATTGAATCTTACCTAAGGTCTTTCAAGATTAAGGATGCGGTTATTAATATCGGATTCTTTGGGGGTAATTTTACTGGAGTTCCCCTAAACGAACAGGAAGTTTATTTAAAAATTGCCGAATCTTATCTTAAGAAAGGTGATGTGCACGGAATCCGTCTTTCTACACGTCCGGATTATATATCTCCGGATATTGTTGCATTACTAAAAAATTATTCTGTTTCTACTGTTGAATTGGGTGCCCAATCTTTTGATGAAGACGTCCTTAAGAAAAGTGGTAGGGGACATAAAGTCTCTGATATTACAAAATCATCCTCCCTGATAAAAAATGCCGGTATAAATCTTGGCCTTCAAATGATGATTGGACTGCCGGGTGATTCTCTTGAAAAATCCTTGTTTACTGCAAATGAAATTATCCGTGCCGGGGCAGATAATACAAGAATATATCCTACCGTAGTAATTAAAGGTACAAAACTTGAACAGCTTTACATTGAAGGAAAATACACACCACTTTCATTAAATGAAGCAATCATATGGACTAAAAAAATATTTTCTCTTTTTATAAAAAATGGAATCAATGTAATTCGCGTTGGGCTTCATCCATCTGAAGGATTATTGAATGGACACGAATTGGCGGCAGGTCCTTTTCATGTCTCATTCAAAGAACTCGTATTAACTGATATCTGGAAGGATCTCCTTTTTGAACAATTGGATAACAATGATAAGAACGTATTAATAAAAACCGCCTCAGATCAATTAAACTATGCAATAGGTTATAAAGCATCCAATAAAAAAATGCTGGAATTAAGGTTCCACAAGGTTAAATATATTTCAGACCCATCTCTTAAAGATTTTGAATTCAATGCTGTTTATAATTAACAATAATATTCCTGCTGAAGCTAAAACTAATTTAAATCATTACGGTGAGTTACTTGAATTCTCAACTAATGGATTAACTTATCCCGCAGTCTCAAATCACCCGGATATATTTTTCTGCAAAGTTGATGACATGCTATTCTATTCCCCAAATACTCCCGGCGAATACATTAAAATATTAAATTCAAAGGGTATACGCCTCGTTAAAGGAGATATACCTGTCGGCCCTCTGTATCCTTATTCTGCATTGTACAATGCGGTTATTACGGAGAAATATTTTATTCATAATCAGAAATTAACTGATTTAGTCCTGAAAAAAGCAGCAGGCAAAAGAAAAGTAATAAATGTTAAACAGGGTTACTGCCGATGCAGCCTTCTTCCATTATTAAATAATTGTTTTATTACTTCAGATGAAGGCATAAATAAAAAACTTGTTTCTGAAGGTCTCGATGTTCTATTAGTTAATCCGAACGGTATTATACTTCCGGGGAAAGAATATGGACTATTCGGAGGAACTTCAGGAGTTTCAAACAACCAAATATTTATTGTTGGAAATCTGAATTATTATTCCGAAGGTAGTATAGTCCGGGGTTACCTCCAAAATCTTGGATATAATATTATTGAGTTGTACAATGGCCCCCTTTATGATTGTGGAAGTATTTTAATAATTGAATAATCTGGTTTTGAACTTGACCCCCTAATGGTTAATTTATAAACCATAAAGAATATAAATTTTCCCATAATCCGGCTTCTTACTGTTAATAATTAAAAACACCCAACGGACAATTTTGTGAACTTACTTTAATTGAAGGAGTTAAATTTATGTTTCCTAAAAACATTTATGTTGAAAGAAGAAAAAACCTTGCTAAGGAAATCGGTTCTGGCATTATCCTTTTACTCGGGAATGAAGAAAGCCCTATGAATTATACCGATAATACTTATAACTTCAGACAGGATAGTACCTTCCTCTATTACTTCGGATTGGATCGCGCTAATCTTGCCGCAATGATTGATATTGACGAAGAAGCTGAACTTGTTTTTGGTAATGAACTTTCTGTGGAAGAAATTGTCTGGATGGGCGTTCAGCAGACTATTACAGAGAAAGCAGAATCAGTTGGTATAGGTACTGTTATTCCAATCGATATCCTTCATGAATATCTTACCGATGCTATTAGGCGAGGACGACAGATTCATATTATTCCACAATATAGAGCTGAAAATCTTATTAATCTCGGTAACCTTCTCGGAATTCGTACTTCTTATATTAATAAATATCTCTCTTCTAAATTGATTAAGGCAGTCATTAAACAGCGGATTATTAAATGTAAAGAGGAAATCGAAGAAATAGAAAAAGCTATCGGCGTTTCATATGAAATGTATATCGCAGCAATGAAATCAACTAAAGAAGGTATGTACGAAAGGGAAATAGCCGGACTTATTGAAGGTATTGCACTTGCTAAAGGAAATGGTCTGTCCTTCCCAACTATCTTTTCTATCCACGGGGAAATTCTTCATAACCATAGCCATGGTAACTTGATGAAAAATGGTCAACTAGTTGTGCTAGATTCGGGAGTCGAAACTGAACTCCATTATGCGAGCGATATTACAAGATCGTTCCCTGTCAGCGGTAAATTTACTGATGTACAAAAGGAAATTTACAATATTGTTCTTGAAGCAAATTTAGCCGGAATAAATGCGGTTAAGCCGGGAATAAATTTCAGGGAAGTACATCTGCTTGCTGCAAGAATTATTGCTTCAGGATTAAAGGAACTAGGGTTCTTTAAAGGAGATGTCGATGAAATAGTTCATTCCGGAGCATATGCTCTCTTTTTCCCACACGGCCTTGGTCATCTTCTCGGTCTCGATGTTCACGATATGGAAAATTATGGGGAACATAATACTGGTTATGATGAATCAATTACAAGAAGTGAACTTTTCGGCTTGGGCTATCTCCGGTTTGCTAAAGAATTGAAACCGGGACATATAATGACTATCGAACCGGGCATCTATTTCATACCTGAATTAATTAACCAATGGGAAAAGGCAAATAAATTCACTAAGTATATTAATTATGATAAGGCTAAAAGTTATATCGGTTTTGGAGGAATAAGGGTGGAAGATGATGTTTTGGTAACTGAAACCGGCTCACGTGTTCTCGGAAAACCAATCCCTAAAACAATTAAAGAAATTGAAGCAATTATGTCTTCAAATTGAAGTCGCTGAAGTAGTACTTATTCTGTTATTAATTATTATTGAGTTCACTCGAAAAAGCTATAAACTTGATTGTCATTCCCGCGAAGAGCCTGCCCCGACCTGTCGGGGCGGGAATCCATTCGTTTTTATAGGTTTCCTTAGTACATTGTTTATATAAATACCCCGTTTAGAATAGACTCATTATTATCTTGTAATTTCATACAAAACTCAGATTATTTCTAACAGTCTAATCTGAGTTTTTTAATTTAAGTCAATAACATTTATTAATAAACTGCCGCAGTTTTTAATTCTTCCAATTGAGGATAAATAACTTGAAGTCTTTCCTTTTGTTTAAGTATAAAAGGAATTATTGAACTAATGTTTTCACCCTCAAAAGGTATCTTTTCAGCAAAGGTAAGAATATAATCCATCCCATCAAGAAGATTATCTCTGAACGTAAGATCATACATCCTTTCTGCTTCACTTTTTCCGGTTTTAGCTAATAGTTTTTCAAAGTAATCAATATAAAGCTCAACTTCCTGACAAAACATGTGCGGTCTTTCAGAAGAAACTAAAGATTTTCCTCTTCCATAAATATGGTCTATCATTTCTATTAATGTATATTCGCGGTCAAACCATGCAATATTTGGTCCGGGGCATACAGCTTTTGGTGCTGACTCGCTTTTTATTATGTCAAGAGCCTTGAGAGCTCCGTTAGATAGATGTTCACATAAACATACTTTTATTGATAAAAAATCAATTGCTTTCTCCTTTTCAAGTTCGCTTGAATTTGAATCGGTTATTTCTTTGATTTTCTTTATTTGAAGATTATTTGAGGCAACGCATAGTGGCTCACCATCTTTTTGAGGATATAGTTTTAAGAATCCCTTGGGACAAGGGGATCCTGGTTTAGAAGTCTCCGACTTATCTTTTGTCCATAATTCAGAACTCGTCATTTTAAGATTATTAAATGGAATCCCAAGTGGGGAAGCATCACTTAAATATTGATCTGCCTTTTTTGATTTAATTAAAAGATCTAAGGTGTCTTTATCAACACAGGTTGCTTCAGGAACTAATAAAAATGGAGTGCCCCATCCCGTAATATCGCATCCGAATTCATGTTGCAATCTTCTTGCTTCTCCATTTATTCCTATCCCTCCCTGAACAGTGATCAACGGCTGAAAATCAAGTGCTGATTCAGGATAATCCATTCCAGAGCTTTTATAAAAACTCAAAATAAGTGGTCGAAGTTGAGTTGTTAATTGATCTTTCTTTTCTTTGAATTCTTTTAATAACGATGGTAGCAACAGTCCTTGAGAAGCAAAAGCATGGCCCCCGCAATTTAATCCCGATTCAATTCTGAATTCGCTAACTTCCAGTCCTTTCGAAGCTAAAAATTTCCCCTGTATAAGTGCTGAACGGAAATCGCTGACTTTTATAATAATTCTCTTTTTAAGTTCTCCCGACCGGTCCCTGTAAAAATCGCTGAACTGTGAAATGTAACTGGAAAGACCTCGGTTAAAGCCTGCAGAAAATATAATTGATGAATTGAGGTCACTTTTAGCATAACCACGCAATGCTGCTTTTGCATCACTGAATTCATCTCCTAGTTTTTCACCATTTGTTCCATAATTCTGTTTATCAACCTTGGACATAATGTTTACATCAATTGATCCCGGCTGCATAAGTTTTGTGATTTTCTCTGCCAGATTCATTCGCTCTACAGTATCTTTCATCTGAATCATCTTCTTGTAAGACGTTTTTAATAGGCTGTTTTCTGGCAGCATCTCAAAGTATTTGGTTTTATCTGTTCCGGGTAAAAAAGGTTCTCGCTTTAAAGATTCAAATTTATTATGAACAATTTGATTTACAAGGTTAAGATAAGCTGTTATTCTCTTCGCTCTGCTGTCTTCCTCTTTTCTATTGATCTCTGTGTAAGGGTAATTAAATTTTTCAGAATAATATTTTCTGACTTTTTCAATCAACACATCATCTACAATCGACATTACTGATGAAATGCCAAAATGTGCAACTCGTATTGGAGTGTCAATTGTGAACCCGAGCCCCATTACCGGTATGTGGAATTTGTGAATTGAATCCTGCATGTTTCTACTTTCCTAAATCAATTTTCCCGCCTGTTAAAAAAAATACTGAGGGAATTTATTGAAGATTGATAAATCAATTAATATTGAGATAAAGTTAACCCTTTTGGTATCATTTTATGGCTGGAATAGTGTAAAACAAATGTAAAACCTTTAATAAATAATGAATTACACCATTATTTCTCCTTTCCCTGACAAATTCAAATGATAAATAAAATTTGCAAAATAAACACCCAATTGTTATAATTAAATTCATCAATTATTATATTTGCCACTGATAACAGACTTTAAATGAAGAAAATCGCAATCCTGGTTATAGAAGACAATCGCCTTCTAAGGGAAGGAATAACCAACATAATCGGGGAACAATCAGATCTCAAGGTGTCCGCATCAATTAGTGATTGTGTAAAAGGGTTACAAAGTATCCGTGAATTGGAACCAAATGTAGTTCTGCTGGATCTTGGATTGCGGAATCAAAACAGCCTACAGTTAGTTAAACTAATAAAAAAAGAATTTGAAAACGTTAAAATAATAGTGATGGATCTGGTTCCTTCACAGGAAGATGTTTTGATTTTTGTGCAAGCGGGGGTCTCCGGTTTCATACTCAAGGATGCTAATGTTGAGGATTTCCTTAAAACTATAAGATCTGTTGCGGCAGGGACTAAAGTCCTTCCCCCGTTTTTAACAGAGACACTGTTTTCCCAGATTGTAATTAAAGCGGTTAAAGAATTAGATCATTCAAAAATCATAGAATCTGTAAGAATGACTAAGCGTGAAAAGCAGGTAATTGATTCAGTAGCTGATGGTTTAACTAACAAAGAAATTGCACAAAAACTCCATCTCTCAACATATACCGTTAAAAGCCATATCCATAATATTCTGGAAAAACTGGCCCTGCATACCAGGGTTCAAATTGCAAAATATGCAAATGATTCTGAGAGTTATAATGCTTCAATTAAATCAATGTCCTTCATAAATGAAGGAGATGAATAGATCTTCCTTAACTAAATAGAATGCATTGTTCCAGATAGTTATTAATAAATAACTGTTCCCGCCTCGTTTTAGCTCTAAAGAATTAATCCCTTTTTCATCCTAAAGATCCATTTTTATTTCCTTTTGTTTTCTATACGTTATTGCATGTTACTAATTGAATTGTTTAATGGATAATTCTCATTCCAATTCCTTTAAAAGAATTAGCTATAACAAATTTGAAAAACAGGAAATTTAATGAGAACCAAACTTCAGGTCGGTATAATTGATCTGGTATCCAAAAAGCCCAATAACAAATTATTTGCCAGAATAATGAATGCAAATTTTGCAAGTATTATGCCCCAGATTGTAGGTGTTTGGTGTGAAGAACAGGGGCACGATGTTACATATATTTGTTATACCGGTAAAGAAGATTTGATAAAAGAGCTGCCGGTAGATTCAGATATTGTATTTATTTGTGCTTTTACTGAAGCTGCTCAAACTGCTTATGCCTTAAGTAATCTCTTACGTTCGGTCGGTGCTGTAACTGTATTAGGAGGACCCCATGCAAGATGCTACCCACAGGACGCTGCAAAATATTTTGATTATGTTACAGGATTTACGGATAAAAATATTATTTGTGAAATATTGCATGATTGTTCTCCCCATCGTCCCGAAGGTCTATATCTTGATGCACAAAAACAGCCCCTGTCTCTTCCGGGTGTAAGGGAAAGATGGAAATTTATTGAACCAACTCTGAAAAAAGCTCCATTAATAAAAATGGTTCCCATGTTGGGAAGTTTAGGTTGCCCTTACACTTGCAGTTTCTGTATTGATTCAACTGTAACTTACCAGCCCTTGGACTTTGAAGTTATGAAGGAAGATTTATCTTTTCTTTTAACAAAGTTCAAACGACCTCTTGTAGGTTGGCACGATCCGAATTTTGGAATCCGGTTTAACGAATACATGGACGCAATTGAAGAAGTTGTACCCGAAAACAGCATAGATTTTATCGCAGAAAGTAGTTTGTCTCTACTCACCGAACCCCACGTAAAACGCCTAAAACGGAATGGGTTTGGTGCTATGCTGCCGGGTATTGAATCATGGTTTGATCTGGGTAATAAATCTAAAACAGGAAGCAGCACTGGAATGGATAAGGTTAAACTTATTGCCGATCAGGTCAATATGATTCTCCGATATATTCCTTATGTGCAGACTAATTTTGTGCTGGGTCTTGATTCTGATGAGGGAGATGAACCATTCGAACTAACGAAAAAATTTGTGGATATGACCCCTGGAGCATTTCCGGGATATTCATCTGTTAACATCATTCGGACAAGCTGCGCCTCTTAATTTAGAGTATCAACAACAAAACCGGGTAATCCCGTTCCCTTTTCATTTCCTTGATAATAATCATGCAATGAACCTTAAACCAAGAAATTATATTTGGAGTGATTTTTACTCGCATGTAATAAGCCTGGGTGAACATACGTTTTCGTGGAATGCAATTTTCCGGCGTATGGTAGCAACTAAAGCTTTTATTCCAAGATGGATGAATGTTGTGCGTGCAATTTCCGAAGAGGGATTTGGCAGAATTGCATATCATAAAAAAATATTATTTAATCTCAATTCTGATCCTCAATTCAGGGCATATTTTGATCAGGAATCAACTGAACTCCCTCAATTCTATGTGAATATGATTAAAAAAGATTTAGGTCCTTTATCACGCTGGCTCCCGGAAGATGCAATTTATCACGATCAGAATGCTTATCTGAAATCTATAGCTAAACGTATTGCAGTGTAAGAAAACTATTTTTTTATAAACTTAATTAGGAGAGAATATATTGATAATTATACGTCAATGAATTATGGAATTAGTTCCTTTTTCATCCCTTTGGTCTATTGAATACTCTTCCTTCCATTTATACTTTTCTTTATGAAAAAAATCAAATTGTTAATAATTGAAGATAACAGGTTGCTGCGGGATGGAATTATTTCCATGCTTAAGAACCAGCTGGATATAAAGATAATAGCATCTTCAGGAAATGAAAATTCTGTAAAAAAGATTCAACAAATAAAACCTGAAATAATTCTTTTAGATCTTGGTCTACGAAATCAGAATAGTCTGACTATAGTAGAAATGGTAAAAAAAGATTTTCCGTTTGCAAAGGTGATAGTTATGGATCTTGCACCATTGCAGGGAGATATAAATCAATTTATTAAAGCCGGAGCAGCAGGTTTTATTTTAAAAGACGCCTCTTTCGAAGAATTTTTAATAACAATTCGTGCTGTTGCTCGGGGTACTAATGTATTACCGCCAGATTTAAATAACTCACTCTTTTCCCAAATTGTTGAGAATGCACTAAAGGGGGGAAAAGTAAAATTGAGTGACGCAATTAAAATGACACTCAGGGAAAGGGAAGTTATTGAATTGATAGGTGAGGGATTAAGTAATAAGGATATCGGTCAGAAAATGGATGTTTCAACCTTTACAGTCAAAAGCCATATCCATCACATAATGGAAAAACTTTTATTACATACCCGATTGGAAGTTGCAAACTATTCTTATTCATCGAAAACTGTTAAAAAAATCGTAAATGACCTTTCAACGTCCTAATAGAAAACGGTTATCTAACTTCATTCGGGAAGATAGAAAAAAACAAACGATGATCTAGAAATCAATAATTATACGGGTAATTATAATATTGAAGAATTATTTGGTTAGAGAGCCGTAACCCTTCTTTTCCTCTTTCTTTTCTCTCTTGGCATTTTTTTTCTCCTGCATCGTCTTTGTAGGTTTTTTCTTTGTGTCTTTTTTTGCGTCCTGACTTTTACTCATGATATTCTCCGAATTTAAATTAAATAATTGTTTTTGATCGATAAAACAATCTTATGCATTTCTTTAATGATAACAAAATCCACTGGAATTAGTCATTCCCCAATCCCTTGATCAAATGATAACTTCGTTATAAATTAAAAATAAAATAACGAATTAAATTAAATAATTACAATCTGAGGATAAAATGAATACAAATATCGAAATCTCAAATGAAAATTTGAAAAAAGTTGCAACCTTACTTAATAATTTACTGGCAGATGAATTTTTGCTTTATACCAAAACTCTCAATGCACATTGGAATGTTCAGGGAAAAAATTTCATGGAACTCCATAAATTATTTGAGAGTCAATACATTCCATTAGCGGGTTTTATTGACAGTATAGCCGAACGAATCCGTTCACTCGGGCATTTTGCTCTTGGTTCACTTAAAAACTTTTTACAGGTTACAAGGTTAAGTGAACAAAATGATAACTTTAATAACCAGGATCATATAATTCAATCTTTACTGCTAGATCATGAATCTGTAATAAGGTCTCTACGGAAAGAGATCACCATAGTTGGAGAAGAGATAAAAGATTTTGGCTCGGCAGATTTTATGACAGGCTTAATGGAAGAGCATGAAAAAATGGCATGGATGCTTAGAAGTTACTTACAATAATCTATGGTTCATTAAAAACGGAATTCAAAGACCCGGGAGATACAATTACTATTGTTTCTCCCGGGTCCGTTTTTATTCTTGTGTAGCTTAAACCAGGTGAAAAGTTTTAATCCCTTCGGGCAGGCCTTCTGCTAAATCTATTACTCCGGTTTTTAGAAAAAGAAGAAGTTCTTCTCCTTGATCCGGATGGATTTTTATTTTCCCCTGCCTGATTAACACTTAATACTACAGGGCTTTTCATAGGGAAAGGATGATCTTCAATTACAGGAATTGATTTATTAATGAGTCTTTGAATATCTTTCAGATACTGTCTTTCTTCCTGGTCGCAGAATGATAACGCTGTTCCACCGGCTCCTGCTCTTCCGGTTCTACCAATTCGGTGAACATAAGTCTCTGCTTCATTTGACATTTCAAAATTTATTACATGCGACAAATCCTCAATATCAATGCCTCTGGAAGCTATATCAGTTGCAACAAGGACTCTGGTCCGTTTAGCTTTAAAATTATCTAGTGCCCGTTGACGTGCTCCCTGTGATTTATTTCCATGAATTGCTTCAGCATTTACCCCGGCTTTCTTAAGATCTACAACAACTTTATCGGCACCGTGTTTTGTACGGGTGAAAACAAGTGCGGATACTATAGCTTTATCTTTTAAAAGATGTATAAGTAGTGGTTTTTTATTGACTTTTTCAACAAAATACATTGACTGATTAATAATATCAACTGTAGGAGATTCAGGAGTTATAGCAATATGAGCAGGATTATTTAGTATTGTTGAAGAAAGTTTTTTGATATCCTGTGGCATTGTAGCAGAAAAAAGCATAGTCTGTTTTTTAACTGGCAATTTTGCCATTATTTTTTTTATGTCAACTATAAAACCCATATCGAGCATACGATCGCCCTCATCTAATACAAACATTTGAATGTGTTGAAGATTTACAAACCCCTGATTCATAAGATCAAGAAGCCTGCCTGGTGTGGCAATTAGTATGTCGATTCCTCTGCGTAATGCGTCGGTCTGTGATCCCTGAGGAACTCCTCCAAAGATAACCCTATGGCGAAGACCCGTATATTTTCCATAAGCGCTAAAACTGTCACCGATTTGAACAGCTAACTCGCGTGTTGGGGTTAATATTAGAGCTTTAATAGTTTTGTTACCCTTTTCAAATTGCATTTTAGAATGTAGTATCTGCAAAATAGGAATCGCGAAGGCAGCTGTTTTCCCGGTACCGGTCTGAGCACTTCCAAGGAGATCACGTCCTTCAAGCAATATGGGTATTGCTTTCTCTTGAATAGGTGTTGGAATAGTATAACCCTCTGTTTTTATTGCCTTTAAGATGGGTTCTATTAGATTTAATTTTTCGAATGACATTTAATAATTGTCCTTTATTTTATAAAAATCAGTGCGATAGGATAATCACACCCTATGGTTCAGCAATTGATCTTTTGTTTGATTAGATTAACCTGCCGACCTGATTTATATATCAAAATCTTCTTATATCTGGTTCATTCGGAAAAGTCCGGGTAGGAATCCAAGGATTGATAATGCAAGCTTTCTATGGGATTATTTTAATTATTTAATAACCCGTTCATAAGTTACGCTTTATAATCCGTTAAAACAAGAATCCTCCTTATTCATACACTGTCTCCATACCTACCGCTAATTCATATTATGAACTTAATGTTCAAATTATGAATCCTATTTGGTGATTTGTATTCCCTAAATGTCCATATACTCGACAAAACAAAAACAAATTAAAGGCACTTAATTTGCATATGAAACCACATAAATCCATACAATGCAAGTTTCTATATGAGCAATATATATATGATATGATGGAGCTTAATTGTCAATACTAATTTATATACGGTGATTTATATAACAGATTCTAAACATAAAAAATGTATTATTTATTACCCCAATTAAAACATTTGGAAATTAAATGACTGATAACATTATACAGCGAATCAGAAAAAATGTTGAAATTTGTCCAGATAAATTGGCACTTGAAGTTGATTCCCATATTTTGAATTACTTTGAACTTTGGGACAAAAGCTCTCGTATCGCTGAATTTTTGAGGACTTTCCATGTTTCAAAAAAAAATGTGGGCATTCTTGCCTATAGAAGCTTATCAACTTATACAGGAATATTAGGAGCCTTAATTTCGGGTAATACTTATCTTGCATTTAATCCAAAATTCCCGGAGGAACGCATATTCAAAATGATAAATTTCTCAAATTCAAGGGTTTTTATAATCGGTAAGGAATTTATCTCCATCTTGTCTCATTTGGAAATAGAAATTAATGAAGAATTAATCTTTCTGGCTCCTGATATAAAAAGAAAAGATTTGCCTGCTTTAAAGTCAATTGTAAAATGTTTTGAAGATTTTGAGAACATCAGGAATAATAATAAAATTGATGCAATTGAATTGGAAGATATAGCTTATCTTATTTTTACCTCCGGCACGACCGGTGAACCCAAGGGGATCCCAATAAGCCACAAAAATTTGATTAGTTTCATTGAACAGAATCAGAAAAATTACCCGCTTACACTTGCTGATAGATGTTCTCAGGCTTTCCCGACCACATTTGATTGTAGCGTTCAGGATATTTTCTCCACATGGAATGCAGGTGCATGTTTGGTTTGTATTCCTGAAAGTGATTTATTTGCTCCTGCAAGATTTATAAACGAAAAAAGTCTTACAGTCTGGTATTCAGTCCCCTCAGTGGCTATGTTCATGAAAAGAATGAATATCTTAAAAGAAAACATTTTCCCATCTCTACGATATAGCCTGTTTTGCGGTGAAGCTTTAAACGAACATATTGCTGTCTCCTGGCAAAAAGCCGCACCGAATTCTTTAGTTGTAAATTTGTATGGCCCGGCTGAGAACACTATAGCAATATCAAACTATACCTGGAATAATGATGCTCATAATTCAATTAACGGCATTGTTCCACTTGGTAAAGTTTACCCAAATCACCAGTTTTTAATTATTAATGATGACCTTAAGCCTGTCAGGAAAAATGAAATTGGCGAACTGCTTATTTCAGGTCCGCAGGTAAGTAAAGGTTATTTAAATGATGAAGTGCTTACTGCCAAAAAATTTATTAAGTTAAACCAAAATGGCACTAAAGTATGGTATAGAACCGGTGACATGGTAAATGAAGATGAAAATGGAAATTTACATTTTCTCGGGAGGATAGATCACCAGGTTAAAATAAGAGGGTACAGGGTTGAGCTTGAGGAAGTGGAAAAAGTTGTCAGGGAAGTTAGCGGTCGCGATTTTGCGGTCGCACTCTCCTATCCATACCATAACCCTGTGGCTGAATCAATTGTGGTTATCCTTGAAGAAGGAACTTTTGATAATTCAAATATAATATCATCCTGTAAATCCTTGCTTCCGGATTATATGATACCCAAAGAAATTATATCAATCCCGCATATACCTCTTAACAATAACGGGAAAATTGATAAAAACAAAATTATTTCAATGCTAAAGGAAAATCATGGTTAATGATGATTTAAAACAATTTGTGATTGATAAGATTGTTAAAAAATCCACAATTCAGGGAATTAAATTAGAAAAGATCGATGATAGTTTCAGCCTTACAGGGTCTGGTCTCTTTGATTCTATGGATTTTCTGAACCTTATAAATGAAGTTGAAGCCTCCTTTAAATTGGTTGTTGATTTTTCCGAAGCAGCTCCTGAAGAATTTACTACGCTCGGTGGATTTATAATGAATTGCAAATGAACAGTTTTTTCAACTCATCTATATAAATAAATACACTAATATGAATTTAGCATACATTGAGTCCGGCTTAAGAAGAAAAGTATGGCTGCTTAGAGGTTTACTATTAAAGGTTTATCTAACCCTACATGGTTGTAAAGTCGGTCGAAATCTTTATTGTAAACAATTGCCGTTGTTTAGATACATTCCCGACAAAAATTTCGAATTCGGCGATAATGTAATAATTGGTTATAGAATAACTTTTGAAGCAGATAATAACGGAAAAATTATTTTAAAAGATAATGTTTACCTTACTCAGGATATAATAATAAGTTCAAGATCTCAGGTTTGCCTTGAAGAATATACGAGTGTTGCCGAATTTGTCAGCATCCGGGATCATGATCATAACTTAAAAAAAGGAGTGTTTCTGCCATTCCAGACTCATAATTCCGAACCAATTCTCATTAAAAAAGGTAGCGGAATTCTTCGGGGTGCCTCGGTTTATAGAGGAGTAGTAGTGGAAGAGGGTGCCATAATTGGTTCAGAATGTATCCTTATGCGCAATTTCAAATCAGTTCCTAATGGTATTTATTTTGGAAATCCTCCGAAATTAATCGGAAAAAGATCCTAATTCAGCAAGAATTTCAGGTTCATCTGCTTATAAATCTCTTTTAACGCTATTAATTGTCTCCATACTAATTCATAATCATTATCACACCCGGTTTTTTATTTTTAGTAATATTAGTTTATTTGAGTATTTGTCTTTACATTAGTTGGCAGACTTGGCGGTATTTCCATCTTGTCATGATTTTCTCCTCATTATTCTAATAACAAGGAAAAAAATAATAGAATCCCTCTAAATTTGAGGGATGGACATTTTAAAATAATAACCCATTTCTGATACCAGGTACTTAAGAAAGAACTGGAAAATAACTTTAAAGAAATCTGTTTCCCCATATTGATAACTTCAGGCTATACTCCATTTTCTATCTTCCAGGTAATGATTTCATTTATTAATTAAAACAAAAAAAGACAGAGCATACTTTTTCGGTTATGCGTGTAAGTACTCTGTATCAATAAACAAATACAATATAAAGGAAAGTTCCATGAACATTTACGTAGGAAATCTTGCAAAAGACGTAACCGACGAAGAATTACAAAATGCATTCGCTGAATACGGTCATATTAAAAGTGTCAAGATAATTAGAGACATGTTTTCTGGTGAATCTAAAGGATTTGGATTCATTGAAATGCCTGGTGTTGCTGAAGCTCAAAAAGCTATCGACAGCATGAATACTAAAGATCTCAAAGGCAAAAAGATCGTAGTTAATGAAGCTAAACCTAAAACCGACAGCAATCGCAGAAGCGGCGGCGGTGGTGGTGGTTATAGCGGCGGTAACAATCGCGGCAGCGGCGGCGGCGGCGGAAGAAGAAGCTGGTAATTAAATTGTCCTCCCCGCGTATGCGGGGAGGACAATATTTAATCATTCATCCACCCTGCAACTTCAAATAACTTAAATGATAAACTTATTACTATAGATAATACTGTAGCCAATGCCATCCCTGCCAATACTACCGATCCTATCTTTATATGCGCTCCGCTTAATCCGATTGTTAAAACAAATGCCGAAAGAATCAGGTTTTTAGGTTTACTGTAATCTACTTTCGACTCCACTAGTATGCGGATTCCTGATGCGGCAATTACTCCAAACAACATTAATGAAACTCCTCCCATTACAGAAGAAGGAATTGTCTGAACCGCAGCTGATAACTTTCCAACAAATGAGATTGCTATCGATATTACAGCAGCTCCGCCTATCACCCAGACACTATAAACTTTGGTCAAAGCAAGGACTCCGATATTTTCTCCGTAGGTAGTCGTTGGAACTGAACCCACAAATCCAGATAATACAGTCGATACACCATCACCCATAAGTGATCGGTGCAGTCCGGGATCTTTTGTTAAATCTTTTTCTACTATGTTCCCCGTAACAATAAGATGCCCGATATGCTCTGCTACTACTACCAGCGAAGCAGGAAGAATAATTATAATAGCAGAAAGGTTAAACACTGGGAAATAAAATGTCGGTAATGAAAACCATGGCGCATTATTAATTGGACTCCAATCAACAATCCCCATAAATATAGCTGTTATATATCCGGCAGCAATCCCGGTTAATATCGGTATTATTCGCATGAAGCCTTTAAATAATACGGACCCTAAAATTACTATCAGCAAAGTTGAAACCGATACAGTTACAGTTTTTATATCAAGTGGTTGATTGTTTTGTGAAACAAGTCCCGCCATATTTGCTGCTACCGGTGCAAGTTCAAGTCCGATAATTGCTACTATTGCCCCCATGGCAGCAGGTGGAAAAACTATATGTATCCAATCCGATCCTATGAATTTGAATAATAATGCCACTGCGATAAATACTAATCCCGATGCAATGAATCCTCCAAGCGCTGCCTGATACCCGTAATCTGCAATCACAAGAAATACAGGTGAAATAAACGCAAAGCTTGAACCAAGGTATGCAGGTACTTTTCCTTTTGTAATTAATATGTATATTAAAGTACCTACACCGTTCATCAGTAGAACGGTTGAAGGATTAATTTTAAATAATACCGGAACTAAAATTGAAGCTCCGAACATTGCAAATAAATGTTGAAAGCTCAAAGGAATACTCACTGCAAATGGAGGTCGCTCGTTTACACCAATTACTTTATTTCCCATTGATATCCTTTTTTGTTTGTTTTGTCTAAGTTCTCAGCCTTTCATTGCCATGGAATTGTTGATCTATTTCTTGGTTAGTGACTCCCGTATAGCAAGAAGTTCCTTTCTCTTTTCCTCATCAATCGTGGGATAACTCATCTTAAACTTTTTCAGCTTTTCGTTAATTATCTGTGAAATTATCAGACGTGCATTTTCTTTATCATCCGCAGGGATTATATACCATGGAGCCCGCTCCGTACTTGTGTTGTTAATACATTCCTCATAAACTTTCATGTATTCTTTCCAATAACCCCTTTCCTTAAAATCTGATGCACTAAACTTCCAGTTCTTGTCCGGCTGGTCAATTCTCTCAAGAAATCTTTTCTTCTGCTCTTCTTCCGATAAGTGTAAATAAAACTTTATAATGTGGGTTCCGTTATTATAAAGATGCCTTTCTATGTCCACAATTGATCTGTACCGGTTCTTCCAGATTTTGTTTTTATCCGTCAACTCAGGTGGAAGTTGTTGGCTTTTTAATATCTCCGGATGTACTTTTACGACTAATACGTCTTCATAATATGATCTGTTGAAAATACCTATTCTCCCTCTTTCCGGAAGACATTTATAAACCCTCCAGAAAAAATCATGATCAAGTTCCTCCGCACTGGGCTGCTTAAAATTGAATGTTTGACATCCCTCAGGATTAACCCCGGACATAACATGCGAAATTGCGCCGTCTTTTCCTGCAGCATCCATTCCCTGAAATATTATGAGCATTGCATATTTTTTATAAGAATAAAACAATTCCTGCATGTCATTAAACTTATGTAGATGCTTTTCCTTCTGTCTTTTATAATCTTCTTTATCAATATAAAAAGGCTTTATTCTTGTCGGTATCTTATCTAACCTTAATTTCTTCCCCTCTTGTGTACAAAATTTATTTATGTCTGTTTTCATTGCATCCTCAATCTTGAATTAAATAAGCATCTTTGGTTGGCTCAGTTTTCAATAATTCCTTTAACATCTTTCCAAACCGTTGATCTGGCTTGAATAGAGAGGTAATTTATTTTAGAAATAGGAATGATTAATTTCCTGTTCTGATATTTTTAATAATATATAGATACAAAAATATATAAATATCCGTTATTGGTTATCCTGGTTTTGTAATAACAAATTTCCCCTTATGGGGATAAACTGTGATGCGTTTTCGATTAGAGAAGTTGCCGTAAGGTCCTGTACACCATAAACCTCAATTTTTTTATTAAACTCATTTTTAATCTTATCTGCAAGTAAATCAAAATCACCGTCTCCCGATGCAAGTACAATTACATCCGACTCCTTCACATAGTCTAAAATATCAATTGTAATTCCAACATCCCAATCTCCCTTTCTTGAACCATCATTTCGCTTTATGTATGGTTTAAGTTTTATCTCAAAACCGATATTTTCCAAAATCTTTTGAAACTGAATCTGCTTTGCATCCCCTTTATCTATTGCATATGCTATGGCTTTTACTAATTGTCTTCCATTTGTAACTTCGGACATAAAAATATTGTAGTTAAAATGACAATTAAAATTTTGCTTCACTGTGTAATAAATATTTTGTACATCAACAAATACCGATACTCTTTCCAACTTTTATCCTTTAATCTATTTTGTCATTCTGAGCGAAGCGAAGAATCTTCTCTGTTATAGCCCAGGCATTTATGCCTGGGATTAAATAATATAATAATCAATTATAAGGGGATTCATCCCCTTCCCGCCCCTTGCCATTAGGAGCAAATTTATGAATCTCTTTTTATTTCATATTTTCATGCCATTCCATAAGCCGCTCCATATGGCGTCCAATTATAACTACCAGATGATTGCCCAATGGAGCTTTTAACAAATCACCAACATTACCGCCACTTTCAAGTTTTATCTCTACCTGGGTTCTGCAAAGATTATCTTCATTTCCGTTCTGCAATATCGTTCCTTCAGATATCCAGAGTTTATCCATTTGCTTCCCCCCAATACGGAGCAGAGTTACTGGTCCCTCTGGAAGTTTCCCTTGAATCCCGACTCCAATACCGGATTCGAAATGTGATCGTAAATTATATTCAGGTGTTAGTTTCCTCGGAACAGTACAATGTGCAAGCCAGAGTGTATTTTCATCCTCATCCAAACGCGAAGGATTTGCTATCCATGGTACTAATCCAAGAAGTGCTTTCGTCCAAATCATTCCTATCACACTCATAACATCTCCCTCGCACCCGGCGATAATTCCCTCATCGGTTAAAGCCGAAAGAGCAAAACAACCGGTCGTTTTTGCATGAAGAACAATATCAAAACACCTGACGGTTATACTGTCAAGTTTATATTTTTCTATAATTCTTTTTAGTGCGGTGTGTACCCTCACTGCATCTTCAATCTCAACAGTTGAAGGTTCAATAATTTTAATCGCGTTGCTGGTTAGTTCGGCTGCCTGTTCAGATAATTCTTTCACAGTTAGATTCCGCATTTCAGTCAATACTTCGGTTATAGGTACCGAAATTACCTGAGGGCCCCAATTCTGCCGGACAGTATCATGATCCGGACTGCTGGCAACTAACCAGTCCGACGGTTCGCCTAATGCACCGAGACGCAATCCATGCAGGTAACGATATACTTCAAGATCATTAACTGCTTGTTCTATAGCAGCAAGTGTTTTGATATCTTCTGCTGAGGATAAATAAAATATTCTTCCTTTAATTCCATCCTGCTGAAGTTTTGCGAGAATTTCCATTGACGCAGGAAGAGAGTTATTTGCTGAGTGCGCTATTATAAAAACCGGATCATTGATAACAGACAAATGACGTTTTTTAGTTAGATTAAGTATCAGGTTTTCTACCCCGCCTGTCACTGCAAAGTAAAATAGAGGAGCTGAAGTTTCAATTTGTTCGGAACGTATGTGCATGCCGCCGATTTTTACCAGCGATCGTATATAACTCCCAATGATTTGGTGGATTGCGGTCTCCGAATCTGAAAACTCAGAAGCTGCAGGTATAAACTCAAAATGCATAATAACTCTTTTAATAAAGTAAAATAAAATGTACTTAAAGATAAGGAATTCAATCAGTTTTGAATATGGACTTATAAATAATTATCTTTTGAATTATAACAAAGGTCATTAATGTTTGAATATCAGAAGAATTCTACCTTTTTTGCTCAGGTGACTGGAAAAATGGAAGAAATGGGGGAGCAGGAACTGCTCGAACTGGGTGCCAGAAATACAAATAAAGTTTACAGGGGAATCTATTTTGAAGCGGATCATGCTGACCTGTATCGGATAAACTACAATTCAAGATTGCTTTCCCGTGTACTTGCACCATTAACAAAATTTTATTGCGATAATCCTAATGTCCTTTTGAAAGCAGCTGCTGATATCAAATGGGAAGAGATTTTCTCACTTGAAAAAACATTTGCAATAACAGCTTCTGTTGCTATGAGCAAAATAGATAATTCTCTATATGCAGCTATGCGTCTTAAAGATGGAATTGCCGATTATTTCACTTCTAAATTTGGCAAACGCCCCAATGTCGATACTACAAATCCGGATGTCAGAATTAATCTGCATATTGAAAAAAACGATGCTGTTATTAGTCTCGATACTTCAGGCGAATCTCTTCATAAAAGAGGCTACCGTTTGCTTGCTGGTGAAGCGCCTATGCAGGAAACTCTTGCTGCTGCAATTATTCGCATAAGTAAGTGGGATGGAGAAAAACCTCTGCTTGATTGCATGTGCGGGTCAGGAACTATTTTGTGCGAAGCCTTAATGCATTATTGCAGGATACCTGCTCAATCCTTACGCAAGAAATTTGGATTCCTTAATCTCCCTGATTTCGATAAAAATATTTGGAATGAAATCAAGAAAGTTTCTGACGATAAGATCAGACCACTCAAAAAAGGAATAATAATAGGTAGCGATAAATCTCGTGATGCAATTGATGTTGCACAAAATAACCTTTCTCGTCTTCCTTATTCTGATATGGTTGAGTTATCTCGCAAACCATTCAGCGATATCTCTGGTTTTGAAAACGGTTTATTAATTACTAACCCTCCTTATGGAATCAGACTCGGCAAAATGGTTGAGGTGCAGGAATTATACAAAGAACTCGGGGATTTTATTAAACAAAAATGTACCGGTACTACGGCTTTCATCTTTACTGGTGAACCTACACTGCGAAAATATATCGGCTTAAAAACCACAAAGAAAATCCCTCTTGAAAATGGAAAACTGGAAGGAATCCTTATGCAGATCGACAGCTACGAAGGCAGCAAAAAAAAGAAATACCTTGACTAATTTTATCATCCCCAAAATTGCTTGTCATCCCTGCGCTGCACTTTTCCGGGGTGTCGGGGACTACTTTCGTTATCCTTTTCATCTGTTTCTTTATTTAGCATACAATCAGGGACATACGCATCTATTTCATTCTCTTCAATGTACAGATATGTTTTCCCACTTTCATAACCTGCATCGGCTAATACTTCCTTTGGTTTCTCTCCTGTATTTTTGACTATTTCTTCATATACCGGAATAAAATTTTTATGGTCATTTTCATGATTGCTAATTTTACAGGCTGTTATTATCTGATTATCACAATCAATGGCTGCCTGCGCATTATAACAGATGTCTGTTCCCCTATTGTTTATAAGCATTATCCTGGATTCCGGATCTGTTAGGCTTACCCTTTTAAGATCATTTTCTTCCAGATGTTTCTTCGCTTGTTTTATTTTCTCTAATAGTTTTTCATTTCCGGATAACTCCTCAGGAAGTTCATCTCCTCTTTTGTCTTTTCCGTATCTCTGATCTTCTTCTTTGTCTATGCTTTCTGCGCTCTCAATGATTTGCTTTATGTTATTTTTTACTCTGCGTTCTAATTTTAGAAGGTCTTTCTTTAATTCCTCCTCGGAAGTGGTAGCACTGTTAAGATTTTACTTCGCTATAGCCCTGGCATTAATGCCTAAGATTATAGAATATCTTAATTCGCAATGAAGGGATTCGTCCCTTTTTCTGGGTTGTCGGGGACCATTCCCCGACACCATTATTTTATGTCTGTCATCCCCGCGAAAGCGGGAGTTTGTACTCCGGAATGTCATCCCTGCGAAAGCAGGGATCCCCTGATTATGTTGTACTCCGGAATGTCATTCCTGTAAAGGCGGGAATCCATATATCCATGCTATTTTCAATATTAAATGTTAATTTTGTACATAAAATTAAAAGAGTAATAATATGATCTCCGTAAAAGGATATGCAGCCCTAGCTGTAAAAGAAAACTTGGCACCTTGGAATTTTCAAAGACGCGAAGTCGGTCCACATGATGTTCAATTCGACATCTTGTATTGTGGTGTTTGCCATTCCGACTTACACCAAATCCATGATGATTGGTTTCCGGGTATTTTCCCTATGGTGCCTGGACATGAAATTGTTGGAAAAATTGTCAAAGTAGGCAGCCATGTTAGAAAATTTAAAGTAGGTGAACTTGCAGGTACCGGCTGCATGGTTGATTCCTGCAGGACTTGCGATAATTGCAAAGAAGGTCTTGAACAATATTGCACTAACGGCGGTTCCTATACTTATAATGGTTATGAACAGGACAAAAAAACACCTACCTATGGCGGATATTCTAATACTATTGTTGTTAATGAAGATTTTGTCCTCCACATAAGTGAGAAATTAAACCTCGCTGCAGTTGCACCATTACTTTGCGCCGGAATAACAACTTATTCGCCGCTCCGGCATTGGAATGTCGGCAAGGGTCATAAACTAGCTGTGTTGGGTTTAGGAGGTCTTGGACATATGGCAGTTAAGTTTGGTGCTGCTTTTGGCGCTGAAGTTACAGTATTAAGTACTTCGCCGGATAAAGTAAGCCGATGCTAAAAAATTGGGTGCCCATAAATTTGTAGTTACTTCAAATAAAGAACAGACTGAATAAGGTTAAAGGCACATTCGATTTTATATTAGATTGCGTTTCAGCCCCGCATAATATTAATTTTTATCTCGGAATGCTCAAAACTAATGGTGTACATATATGTGTTGGACTACCCGAAAAACCAACTGCAATTGAACCATTTAGTATTATTTCAGGAAGAAAAAGTCTTGCAGGCTCCTCGATTGGCGGTATAGCTGAAACTCAGGAAATGCTGGACTTCTGTGCCGAACATAATATTGTATCTGAAATTGAACTAATTGACATTAAAAATATTAACCATGCATATGAATGTATGAAAAAAGGACAAGTCCATTATCGTTTTGTTATCGATATGGCAACATTATAATAAATCTTTTGTAATCCTCGCGCCCGCCATTGTAGCGGAAGCGGGGAACTCCTGAAAAAGGTGAGCAAGGCTTAATTAAACACACCGGGTATCGGAGTTCCGCAATCGGGGCATTTACCATTTTCGATTTTATAAGAACGGACAGAATGCCAGTCACGTTTAATTAACTTTGCTGTGCAGTTAGGACAATAAGTAGTTTGTCCTTCAATATTATGAACATTCCCCACATAGCAGAATTTTATACCTGCATTGATAGCAATATTACGAGCCATTGTTAATGTCTGCTCGGGAGTCTTTTCCTTGTCAAGCATTTTGAAGTCAGGATGGAATGCTGTGAAATGCAAAGGGACTGAATCCCCAAGGTTATTTAATATCCAGTCGCATTCATTTTTAATTTCTTCCGGTGAATCATTTTCATCAGGGATTAATAAAGTTGTAATTTCAAACCAGATACCGGTCTCGTGTTTTAGCCAGCGTAGTGTGTCAAGAACATCATCGAGATGGGATATTGTTAATTTATGATAGAACCGTTCTGTGAATCCTTTAAGATCAACATTGGCGGCATCAATGTATTTATAAATATCTTTTCTTGCATTTTTATCAATATAACCCGCGGTAACCATAACGGATTTTATTCCTTCCTCTCTGCCGATTCTGGAAATATCAATAACATACTCTCCGAAAATAGTCGGGTCATTATAAGTATATGCAATTGAAGGAACTGAATATTTTTTTGCCAAAGCTATAACATATTCAGGATTTGCATTAAGAGAATTCAATTCGTCCAGCTTAGCTTTACTGATCGACCAGTTCTGACAAAACTTGCATCCAAGATTACATCCCGCAGTACCAAAGCTTAGTACTGAAGTACCCGGCAGGAAGTGACTCAAAGGTTTTTTCTCAATGGGATCGATCGCGAATCCGGTGGGATGTCCATAACCCAAAGTATAAAGAACCCCTCCATGATTTTGCCTTATAAAGCAGAAGCCTGGCTGTCCTTCACCAATCCTGCAATAGCGTGGGCATAAAGTACAGAGTATTTTTTCGTTTTCTGTTTTTTCCCACCATAGGGCTTCTTTTAGAACATCGTTATTCATAATTCGCTCATATTTCCCTATATAATTTAACTTATAGGAAGTTAAATAGAAACACCATCCGATATCACCATTATCGGTGGTTAGTATTGTAAATAAATTATTAGCATTTTAGCACCTACTTAAAAAGACAATAAATCAGGAACTCAGTAATGAAACAAAGTATAGGAAGCATAACTTTTCTTGTAAATGATTATGACGAGGCTATTAATTATTTCACAAATAAACTTAACTTTGTTTTAGTAGAAGATAATGTAATGTCTCCTGAAAAAAGATGGGTTCGTGTGGTTCCACGGGGTTCAAGCCCGAATGAATGTTCATTGCTCCTTGCAAAAGCATCTACTCCACTTCAGTTAAATACTGTTGGAAAACAATCAGGTGAGCGTGTCTGTTTTTTCCTTTATACGGATGACTTCATGCCAGCTTACTCTGAAATGAAAAAGAATGGAGTTGATTTCCAGGAAGAACCCAGGCATGAATCATATGGATCAGTTGTTGTTGTGTTTAAGGATCTCTATGGTAATAAATGGGACTTCATTTCATTGTGAAAGTGTGGGGTGGTATTAAACAATAATTAAGTCGTTATATAATTGTTTAATATGTCTTCTCTTGACATTTAACGAATATTTATTAAATTAGCAATTCAATAATATTATTTGTTGCCTTCCTTTATACGAATAAAAACATCAATTCCCACATTGCTCTCAGGTTGGTCTCACGTTGCTCTCAAGTTGGTTCAAATCTTTACGAAATGCGTCAATGATGAGATTACAGAAAAGATAAGGGGATTCCCGCTTTTGCGGGAATGACATAATATTTGGGAAATGACAAATTAAGGAATGGATTCCCGCCCCGACGAGTCGGAGCAGGTTTTTCGCGGGAATGACAATTTTATTTTTGAGGGAAGGGGATGAATCCCCTGATTATTGATAATTAAATTATTTAACCCAGGCATAAATGCCTGGGTTATAATGGATGAGATTCTATCAGAATAAAATTACATGGCTTCGAAACGTAACCAGTTAGCACGGCTCTTTTCGGAATATGGAGCACCTGCCATGAAAATTACAAACTCTCCTGATTTTACATGACCTGCTTCAAGGACAAGCTTCCTTGCCTGATCTATTGCAATATTCTCTTTGTCAATCTCTTCCTGGAAAACAGAGTAAATCCCCCGGTGAAGACACAGATTATTCATTGTATCAAAACTGTTCGATACTGCAATTATTTTTGCATCGGGTCTGTATTTAGAAAGATTGCATGCACTCCTGCCTTTGTATGTAAACACAACAATTGCAGCAGCGTCTATTTGCCGGCTTATTGAAACTATAGCTTTGCTAACTGAGTCAAAAAGATTAGCCTCGATCTGATCCGGTGTTTCGAATTTAATGTATTCTTTACCAACATTCTTTTCTGCCATAAGGATTATATCGTTCATCATCTGAACTGTATGTACAGGGAAATTACCAACAGAAGTTTCCCCGCTCAACATAACGACATCAGTTCCATCCCATACAGCATTAGCTACATCGGAAGCCTCGGCACGCGTAGGAATTGGATTCTTTATCATCGATTCCAACATTTGTGTAGCAGTAATAACCAGTTTCCCAACAGCATTACATCTTTTAATTATATGTTTCTGAATAATCGGGACTTCCTGAGGATTAAGCTCAACTCCAAGGTCACCGCGTGCAATCATTATACAGTCTGCAGTTTTCAAAATTTCTTCAAAGTTGTCCACAGCTTCTTTCTTTTCAATCTTTGCTATGATTGGTCGCAGCATATCCCTTGACTTCAGCCATTCTCTAAGATGTGTAATGTCGTTGGCACTCCTTACAAATGAAAGTGCCACATAATCCACCTGATGTTTTAAAGCAAACTCAAGATCCTTAAAATCTTTTTCTGTAACTGAAGGAGTAGATAATTTCATACCAGGAAGGTTCATTCCCTTTTTCGGCTGTAAAATTCCGCCATTCTCAATAAAGCAAATTACAGATCGTTCTTTAACCTCACGAATCCTTAATCGTAAAAGACCATCATTAATCAGTATCGGGTCGCCAACCTTAGCATCATACACCAGTGATTTGTAGGAAGTTGAGATAATATTTTTATTTCCCATGATATCATCTACAGTAATTTCAATCCTTTCACCGGAGATAAGTTCAACCTCAGGAGTTTCAAGTTCACCGACTCTTATTTTAGGTCCCTGAAGATCAACAAGAATAGCAACAGGAGATTTTTCTTCAGTGCAGGCAGTATTTATATTGGCAAACAGATCCTCATAGAATTTATAATCACCATGAGAGAAATTCATTCTGAATCCATCCGCTCCGGCTGACATTAATTTTTTGATTGAATCGATACTGCATGTTGCAGGTCCTAATGTACAGAGAATCTTAGTTTTTGCGAATGCTTCGTTTAGGTTTGTTTTCATCTTTTCTTTTTTTGTTATCTGGTGTTTGTGAATTTGTGCTCTTGACTGCCTTCGATTTTGCATAAAGGTCTTTTATTTTTTGCTCTACCAGGGCGAACACTGTTCCTGTTTCGTAACCCTGTTTTAGTTTCCTGCCTGCTTTAACTCCGGTAAGGATTTCTATACCCTCTTCAACTTTAGAAATCGGATAGATATGAAATTCTTTTTTTGCGACTGATTCAATGATATCTTCTCGCAGCATAAGTTCCTGAACATTTTGAATAGGGATAACTACTCCATGGTTTTTATTCAGCCCTTTTGCCTTACAAACATCATAGAAACCTTCAATCTTTTCGTTTACATCTCCGATAGGTTGAACCTGACCTTTCTGATTCAGCGAGCCTGTTACTGCAATTGATTGTTTTATTGGGAGTCCGGATAATGTTGATAGTAAAGCAAATATTTCAGCACATGATGCGCTGTCGCCATCAACTGTTCCATAGGACTGTTCAAAAACAAGATTGCAATTAAATGATAACGGCTGTTCCTGCCCAAAAGTTTCACGGAAATATCCGCTGATTATAAGAACTCCCTTGTTGTAATGTCTTCCGCTCATGCCTGCTTCGCGTTCAACGTTTATAATAGTTCCGCTGCCGAGCGAAACTGTTGCCGTAATACGGGTAGGTCTGCCAAATGAATAGAAGTCGGCATTATATACAGCAAGCCCGTTTATTTGTCCTACACATACTCCCTCAATATCCAGGAGTATCATATTTTCAGATATCATGTCAGAAACTTTTGATTCCAGCATACCGTGTCTTTCTTTTGCACTTTCATATGCCTTCTTAATATGCTTTGCAGAAATAATTTCTACATGTTCATGTTTTGCCCAGTAGTTCGCTTCCCTTGCAACATCAGCTAGACGTGAGAATTTAGTTGTAAGTTTGTTTTTGTGCCCGGCAAATTTTGCGGCAAGCTCCAACATATACGCAATTGCTGATCGGTCAAACTCACATAAGTTCTCATCTTTAACAAGTTTTTTTATAACACGTGCATATTCTGAAAGTATGAGATCATTTTTTTTAACCTCATAATCAAAGTCGGCTTTAACTTTAAATATTTTCTTAAAATCATATTCATATTCAGACAAGTACGAGTATACTTGCTGGCTTCCTATTAAAATAACTTTAGTATCAATATCAATCTGTTCCGGTTTCATTACAGACGGTGCAAACTGATAATAATGGGGTGTATCCTGAATCTCAAGTTTCCTGTAAGTAAGAACCCTTTTCAAAGTTCTCCAAACAGCCGCTTCTTCAAAAAGATGGTTAACATTCAGAACAAGATATCCACCATTAGCTCGTAAAAGTGAGCCGGCTTTTATCCTTGTAAAATCACTGTACCAGCCTCCGCGTCCATCGTTAATCTTTTCGATTGTTCCAATTATATTTGTATAATTTGGTGAAGTCTCAACTATTACAGGACAATTTTTTGTCTCACTGTTATCGAGTATAATATTTACTTCGTAATCTTTGAAATAGTCAATTATGAATCCATCAGATGATTGTTCGCCAATAGGTTTTGCCCCTTTGAATATCTGAAGGTTTTCAAGTATGTTTTTCCCGGCATCGTTCAGATAGGAAACTATTTTGTCTTCATTATATTTTTCCTTCAGGTTTTCCATTACACCTTTTACTACATTGCCGGCAGTCTCTTGTTCAATATCAAATATTTTTTTCTGAAATTCCTGACTCAGCATTAAGGTTTTTTTAAATACTACCTGTAGTTCCTGCTGCGAAGCATTATATTTTTTTATAATGTCCTGTGCCGATTCCTTTGTTAATTTCCCGCTCTGGATTAATTCATCAAGCTGATGCAATGGAACAGGTTTGCTTTCAATAACAGGGAATATTTCGGGTCGTTCGGTTTCACCTACTTTAATTTGTCCAAGTGAAAAGTTCTCTGCTGCCAGTTTATCTTCAAAACTTTTCAGAAGTGTCTGTTCTTTCTCGTTATACTGATTTATTATTTTCTGCTTGCGATGAACAAAAGAATCATTTTCAAGAGTCTGTGGTATTCTTTTTTTAAGCATCTCAATTGCTTCGGCATAATCCTTCTTGAATTCCTTTGCCTTTCCGACTTTGAAAGTTAAAAGTATCGGGTAATCAGTATCCTTAAAATTATTGACATATGTGTAGTCATATAAAGATGGACAGTTTGAACTGATAGATTCAAGCATTTTTTTTACTGTCGTAGCTTTTCCGGTTCCCGATAATCCGGCAATATAAATATTATAACCGGGGCTTTTAATATCAACGCCCAGTTTTATTGCTTTAAGGGCTCTTTCCTGTCCAACAATGCTTTCAATTGGTTCAATATCTTCTGTTGAATCGAAATCGAACATGGATGGATCGCATTTCCATCTCAGGTCCTCGGGTGAAAGTTCAGAATGTTTAGCCGCACGGGGGTTTTCCATAAGCAGATAAATCTCTTTTTATTAATAAAACATCTATTTTATTGACTATAAATATAAATAATAGACAGCTAAATGAATAAAATCATTTTGTTTTTTTGTTTATAATTGTAGATTAATTATTTGAAAGATAAAATGGATATACAAAAAGCAAGAAGTCTGTTTCCCTACCTGAAAACCGGTAAGATTTATTTGGGTCATGCATCAACTGCTCCATTGTCAACTTATGTAACGAATCGCCTAAAAGACTACCTTGTTGAACGAAGCGAAGGTGTAATTGATGACTATAAAGCAGTACTAAAATCGATGAGTTTAGTAAAAGCTGGCATTGGAAAGATGATTAATACTACTCCTGACAGAATCGCGTTTACAGACAATACAAATAATGGTATAGATATTCTCGCGCAGAGTGTGATATGGAAGAAAGGGGACCGCATTATATTGAATGATCTTGAGTTCCCGGCTAATGTTTACCCCTTCATGAATCTAAAAAACCAAGGCGTTGAGATAGATTTTGTCAAATCTCATGATGGTATTGTTTCAGCTGAAGATATTATTAGTGCTATAACCCCCGAAACCAGGTTAATTTCGGTTAGCCAGGTACAATTTGTTTCAGGTTACAGGGTTGACTTGGACATTATAGGTAAGGTTTGTTCAGAGAAAGGAATCATCTTTTCCGTAGATGCCATTCAGGGTCTGGGAGCCGTAAGGCTGGATGTTCAAAAGAGCAACATTGACTTTATATCCTGTGGCACACAAAAATGGCTTCTTGGTCTGCAGGGCTTGGCTTTTATTTACGTTTCCAAATCACTTCAGGAATCTATGGAACCCAAACATATTGGCTGGCTTTCTGTAGATGATGCCTGGAATCTGCTCGATTTCAATCTCAAACTTAAAACCACAGCTGATGTCTTTCAGGGGGGAACGATGAACAATCCCGGAATTCATGTGATGGCTGCTTCTATTAAATTATTTGAGGAATTCGGTTTTGATGAAATTGAGCATAGAATAATTGAAAACAGTGTTTATTTTATTGAAAGGTTGAAAGAAATAGGAATAATTACTTATCCAGCTGAAGTTGATAGAAAATATCTTTCCGGAATAGTTAGCTTCAGACATCCATCAGCAGATAAAATATTCCAAAAGCTCATAGCTAAAAACATTATCTCATCTTTAAGGGAAGGGGGTATTCGATTTGCTCATCATTTCTATAATACTAAAGAAGATATTGATATTGTAATAAATGCTTTGGAGGAAATACTTGCCAGACTGAAAGAAGAAAAGACATAATGTATTTTGTAAGGAACAAAATAGGGGTCAGTGAAGGTAAGAAGAATGTAATTATATTTGATCAATGGCTTTTTCATAATATAATCTTTTAGTAATTTGAAATAAATAATTTGGAGATCCGGATGAAACAGATATTTAATTTGATGATTATAGTATCTCTACTATTTTCAGTGAGTACATTTGCACAGCAGAATAAGGGCAAGGATACTAAAAAAAGTGATGTTAAAAAGGTCAGGGTAAGTCCCAAGGCAGGTATTTTTCAGACAGTCGGATTGACGGACATAAATATCTCGTACAGCCGCCCGGGAGTAAAAAATAGGAAAATATGGGGAGATTTAGTTCCTTTTAATAAAGTCTGGAGAGCCGGTGCCGATGAAGCAACTAAGATTACATTCTCAACCGATGTAACCATAGAAGGAAAGAAATTATCCGCAGGTTCATACAGCTTTTTTGCTATTCCCGGACAAAATGAATGGACTTTAATATTCAATAAAGTTGCAGACCAGTGGGGAGCGTTCACTTATAATGAAGCTGAGGACGCATTAAGAATTAAAGTAAAACCTGTAACTTATACGAATCATGAATGGCTTCTTTACAGTTTTACCGAAATGGATCCAACCCATCCTGCCAGTGCACAGATTAACCTTGCGTGGGAAAAACTAAAAGTATCATTTAAGGTTGAAGGTAAAGGGGATTAGGTTATTAGATCTAATATGAAAGAATGGTCTCTGAAAAATAAAAAAGCCCTGATTACCGGAAGTTCTAAAGGGATTGGACTTGCAATAGCTGAAGAGTTTCTCTCACTTGGGGCTGAAGTTTTTGTCGTTTCAAGATCTGCTGAAAACATTGGAATCCTCACTTCAAACTGGAAAGACAAAGGGTTTACTGTTTATGGAATAGCTTCAGATTTAAGTATAAAAGAGGGACGGGAAAATTTATTCAGGGCGATAAATAAAGTATGGAATTCTCTTGATATTCTAGTAAATAACGTTGGAACAAATATTCGTAAGAAGTTCCTGGATTTTACGGAAGAGGAATACAGAAAACTATTTGAAACAAATATGTTTAGCACAATTGATATAACAAAATCTCTTTTCCCACTCCTTCAACAAGGGAATTCACCTTCAGTAATCAATATAACTTCTTATGCCGGTTTATTTGATGTGGGAACAGGTGTGCCATACGGAATGTCCAAGGCAGCAGAGATGCAGATGACAAGACATCTTGCGGTGGAATGGGCGCAATATGGAATCAGGGTAAATTCAATTGCGCCATGGTTCATCAGGACTCCATTAACTGAAGGTCTTTTAAGTATAAAAGAGAAGCACGATAGTATTGTAAATAAAACTCCGCTCGCAAGAGTTGGACTACCGGAAGAAGTTGCTTCTCTGGCAGCTTATCTCGCAATGGATAAAGCTTCATATATTACCGGACAAAATATTTTAGTTGACGGGGGTGCCTCAGCAAAAACATTCTAATAGAATAAAATCTAATTTTCTATTTTCCTATTTGATCAAGTAACTCTTTTGTTTTCTCTTCCATCAATTTTATATTACCACGGCTCTCAACATTAAGACGGATAATTGGTTCTGTGTTGGACATTCTCAAATTAAATCTCCATTCCGGATATTCAACACTTAAACCATCAACATGTTCAACTTTTCCGTCATGGTAAAGATTTTCAATTTCTTTTAGTTTTCCTGCAGGATCTGCTATTGTTGAATTTATCTCTCCGGAACATGGATAATTATGTATCATCTCTTCAACAAGTGCAGAAAGAGGTTTGTTCTCCTGGCTGATTAACTGAAGTATTAATAGGAAGGGTATCATTCCGCTGTCTGAATAGGCATTATCTCTGAAATAATGATGAGCCGACATTTCCCCGCCGTAAATAGCATTTACTTCACGCATTTTCTGTTTTATGTACGCATGCCCGCTTACAGATTCAACAGCTTTCCCGCCATATTTTTTCACTATGTCAAGTGTATTCCAAACTAGTCTTGGATCATGAACTATGTTTTCTCCTTTATTGATTTGAAGGATTGATTTCGCAAGCAGGCCGACAATATAATAGCCTTCAATAAATCTTCCTTTTTCATCAAAGAAGAAACAGCGGTCGTAATCACCATCCCATGCAACTCCAAGATCCGCCTTACTTTTCAATACTGCATCAATTGTAGGCTGTCTGTTTTCAATTAACAAAGGGTTGGGAACACCATTCGGGAAATTGGAATCGGGGTTATTAAATATTTTTATCATTTGCACCGGCAGATCTTTTTCAATGGCATCGAGTGCCAGGCCTGCACAACCGTTCCCGGCATTTACAACTATATTTAATGGTTTTATTTTTCCAGGATCGTAAAACTTCTTGAGGTTTGTAATAAAGGCAGCCATTACATCTTTCTTTTTTACCATTCCGGGGTATTCGCTGTTTTGCCCCAGATTATCTGTAAGTATTAACTTTTCAACTTCATTTAGTCCTGAATTGTAACCGACTGGAACTGAATGTTTTTTAACGAATTTCATTCCGTTATATTCCGGAGGGTTATGGCTTGCTGTAATCATGATACCGCCATCAGTTTCAAGTGCGGATGTTGCATAATAGATCATTTCTGTTCCGCATATTCCGATATCTGTAACGTCAACGCCTGAATCTGTAAGTCCTTTAATAAGTGAATCGGAAAGAGCATCTGAAGATTTCCGGACATCATGTCCAACAACAATAGTTTCGGCTTTTAATAATTTAGCATAAGCTTTACCTATCTTGTATGCCATGTCCGGATTTAACTCTGACGGCACTTTTCCTCTTAAATCATAGGCTTTGAAGGCATTTATCCTGTCCATTTACTCTCCACGGGGTTTAATAGTTAAATAAATCAAGGAATTATAACTGTGCTACTAATGTCCTGTTAATATAGTAAGTTTGTTATATAAAAAATGTGAAACTCAATTTACATAAATTTATTAGAAAAATTTATTTAAGAGTATAAATTTTTCAATAGACTTTTTACTAATAACTGTTTATGTTTATAATGAAAAATAACGTAAAGGATAGTATTATCGCTACAAATGATACAATTAAATGGCACTTCGCTAAATGCAACAACTCTAAATGTAATTCAATATTTTTAGTAAACCCGGAAGAAACACCTGGAGAGTTGGGATTTATCTGCCCGGATTGCAGCACAAAAACTACAACCTCACATATTGTGCAATGTGTAAGCTGCAGAACCATATTAAACTTTATACGTGCTTCCCCCAATGAAGAAAAAGTGGTTTTTACCGTTCCTAAATGTTCACATTGTGTTGGTACTGTTGAGGATGAATGGGAAATTGAACCGCTTTATCAACCGGATTCTTATATATAAATCTTTGAATTACTGTTTTACTTTTTCATATATTTAAGAATCCATTATATTTTTTTATGATTGGGGTATATTATTAATTTCTTACTTTTATTAACACACCTTTAACAAATCCATAAATTCTATGAAACAAATCAAACTATTACCGCTTCTTTTTGTAATTCTTTCTAATCTTATATTCGCTCAGCATTATTATAACGGTATAAACCTGGATACCGTTAAAGCTCAGCGTTTCGATACCGGTAAAATGTGGACCTTTGACTTTCCACCGGAAGATTATTTAGCAAGCACTTATAATTTCAGACCAACCAAAGATTGGCTCGATGAAGTCAGATTATCCTCTCTACGGTTCGGATTTGGCTGCTCCGCCTCATTTATATCCGAGGACGGACTTATATTAACTAACTACCATTGTTCTTATAATCAACTTACTGATATTCAGAAACCGGATGAAGATCTTCTTAAAAATGGATTTATTGCAAAGACCCTTGATGAAGAACGTAAAAGTCCCGGATTATTTGTTGACCAACTTATTTCAATTAAAGATGTAACAAAAGATGTTGTTGATTCTTTTAATTCAGGAAAATCAACTGAAGAAAAAATCAAGAGTAAAGCTCAGAAAATAAAAGATTTGCAGGCAAGTACTCAGGATAAATCATTAGTGTACAGAGTAGTTTCCCTATATAACGGAGGGAAATATTCTCTTTACACATATAAAAGGTATAAAGATATAAGACTTGTTCTCATACCGGAATATGAACTCGGACTTTACGGCGGCGACCCGGATAATTACACCTATCCCAGATATTCTCTCGACTTTACAATCTGGAGGGCATATGATGAAAACGGCAAACCTCTTAAAGTTAAAGATTATTTCAAATGGAGTACTGACGGAGCTAAAGAAGATGAGCCGATTTTTGTAATCGGAAATCCCGGTCAGACCAGCAAACTGAGAACCATGGCTCAGCTTAATTATATGAGAGATTTTACTTATGATAACAGCGAATTGGTTTACACAGAACTGACAAATATTTTTCAGGAACTGATCGATGAGCATATTGGTGATTTTAATGACCACTTCACAAAGTTTTATGGCGCTTCTAATGGAGCCAAAAGATATGTAGGTGTCTCGAAAGGTTTGAGGAATGAATATTATATGGCAAGGAAAAAAGATTTTGAGAATACCTTTAAATCTAAAATAAAAAGCGACCCTGAACTGAATAAAAAATATGGAACTATGTGGGATAATATTGAATCAACACGACAGGAAATGAGGAAAATAGCTAAAGAGTTTTATGCATATGCCAGAACCGGACCATATATTTCAAGATATATAAAAATAGCTTCCGATCTTGTTGAATACGCTCAGCAAATGAAACTCCCTGAAGACCAGAGGAAGGATGCCTACAAAGGTTTATCGCTTGATTCAACTATTAAAGCTATTTATCCATCCAAATTTGATGTTCCTCTCGAAACAAGGAAGCTCAGAATAACCGAGATATTATTGAAGAAATATTTTGGTGATAATAATGAACTTGCTGTAAAAATGTTCGGAGACAAGAAAGGAAATGAAGCAGCAGAGTTATTAATGAGTAAATCGGATATTAAAACAAAAGAACAGGTTGATAACCTTATTAAAAAGGGCAGTGAAGCAATTCTAAATTCGAATGACCCGCTAATCTATTTCATTTTGAAAACTAATTCGCGTTATAATGAAATCGTAAAACTTGAGAAGGAAATTAATGAAACTGAATCAACATATAATGATATGCTGGGTCAGGCATTATATTCAGTTTATAACACTTCAATTCCACCTGATGGCAGCGGTACTTTAAGAATCGGAGATGGCGTACTCAAAAGTTATCATTATAACGGAACTCTTGCACCTACGCATACAACATTTTATGGAATGTATGACAGATACTATTCATTCAACAAAAAATCTCCCTGGGCTTTACCTGAAAAATGGGCTAACCCTTCAAAAGAATTTAATATGTCAACTCCGTTTACTATGATTAGTACTCATGATATAGTTGGTGGAAGTTCCGGCAGTCCGGTAATTAACGAGAAAAAAGAACTTGTTGGTTTGGCATTTGACGGCAATATAGAGAGTAACTCAGGATATTTTATTTATGATACTGAAGAAAACAGAATGATTTCAGTTTGTTCCCAGGCTATTCTTGAAGCAATTTCCCACATCTATAATTCCGAACGTATAACTGAAGAATTAAAGAACGGAAAGATGAAATAGACCTCATAATTTAATGTAACTAAGAATAACCCCGGCAGAATTTGCCGGGGTTATTCTTTTTAAAGGAAGAGGAAATTTAGTTAAGTCGTATTATCTCATAACAATTTATATCTTTCTTTTACTTAACTGTAATTCGTAAATTTAATGTCAATATTTTAGAGTGGATGATGCCAAAAGCTAAAACATATTATCTCCTGTTCAGCTTAATTCCTATACTATTTAATTGTTCTGGCTCTGCTCAGGTTCTGCCCGATACAACCAATTCTAGATCAGGCTGGATAAAAACCGATACTATTAAAGCAGGAAAATTTGATACGGGCAAAATGTGGACATTCGAATATCCACCAATCGGTTATTTTAAAGAAGAATATAATTTTGCTCCTTCAAAAGAATGGCTTGATCATGTGCGTCTCTCCGCCCTGCGTTTTGCTACTTACTGTTCCGCTTCTTTTATTTCTGCCAACGGTCTAATTATGACTAATGACCATTGTGCAAGGGAAAGTGCAACCGATGTTACAAATGAAGGTGAAAAAATAAATGATGAGGGTTTCTACGCAGAGAGTATTTCAGAAGAAAGGAAGGTTCCGGGTCTTTTTGTTGATCAACTTGTTTTAATTAAAGACGTAACCGCTGAAGTTCAGCAATCAATTGACAGTGTTACTTCCTATGAAGATAAAATGAAAAAGGAAGAAGAAATTATAAAAACAATAACTGACAGGGAAGAAAAGGATTCTGGTTTGTCTGTTCATATCACTCCCCTTTATAATGGCGGTAGATACTCTTTATACTGTTATAAAAGATATAATGATGTGCGACTTGTATTTATTCCGGAATCACAGCTTGGTTTCTTTGGCGGAGATGATGATAATTTTACCTACCCGCGATTTAACCTTGATTGTACTTTCTTTCGAATATATGAAAACGATAAACCTCTTGAAACTAAAAACTATTTCAAGTGGAATAATGATGGTGCAAAAGATGGGGAACCGGTATTTGTAGTCGGTAACCCGGGCAGTTCTTCCAGGCTTAATACAGTCTCTCAACTTGAATATAACAGAGATTTGTATTTCCCTCATATAATTGAATACTACCGTAATATGATGTCCATCTATTCTCATCTGATGGATACAAAACCTGAAAAGAAAGATGAGTTTAATAATGAGTATCTGAAATACTCAAACTCAGACAAAGCCATAATTGGCTATCTTGATGGGCTACGCAACCCGGTTCTAATGCAAAAGAAAAGAGATTTTGAAAATAAATTCCGAGCTGCTGTAAACAGTAAATCAGATCTAAAAGAAAAGTATGGTGATCTTTGGGATAAAATTGCTGCAACACGAAAAAAAATGGCTGGCATTACCCGTGAAACGGATCAATATATTATCAATCCACTTACTTCATCAGAATATTTCTTAATTGCACAGGACATATTAAACATAGCAGACGAGTTGAAATATCCAGAAGACCAAAGATCGGATGACTACAAAGGAACTAAACTGGATAGCACTATTCAGGCGCTCCTGCCAACTGATTTTGATAAAGAAAAAAACAGAACACTACTGATTACGCAGATAAAAGAACTTTATGAAAAATCAGGAAAAGAGAATAAATTCATTAATAACCTTACCGGAGGAAAAGAACCGGACTCTGCTGCTGCAATTCTCCTTTCACAAACTATCCTAACCGATGAATTAAAAATTAGAGAGCTTGTTAAACAAGGCCCTGATGCAATATATAAATCTAGGGATCCCTTTATTTCTTTTATTTCCAGGACTGAAGAAAGGCAGTCAGAACTGCAATCCGAGACTAATGAAATTGAAACAAGGGAAAAGGAATATAACAGATCATCTGGGAAAAGCATTATATGATGTATATGGAACCTCAATTCCTCCCGATGCTACCTTTACTTTAAGAATATCGGATGGGGTCATTAAAGGATTCAACTATAACGGAACTATAGCTCCTCCGTTTACTACATATTATGGAATGTACGACAGATATTATTCGTTTAATAAAAAATTTCCATGGAGTCTTCCTGAAAGATGGCAATCCCCGCCGGGAAATTTTGATCTTTCAACTCCTTTTAATTTTTCTGCAACCAATGATATAATCGGAGGTAATTCAGGCAGTCCCATTATAAATGAAAAAGGAGAGGTGGTTGGATTGGCTTTTGATGGTAATATTCAAAGCCTGCCAGGAGAATTTATCTACGATTCAACAGAAAACAGAATGATTGCAGTACACACTAAAGGTATTACAGAAGCATTGATAAAAGTATACAAAGCCGGACGTCTCGCAAGAGAAATTGAAGAAGGGAAAACACCTTGATATTAAAGAGTTTTTAGTTAAAAATCTATATATTAAAAATAATATTGCCCGGTTAAATAAACCGAAAAATATTTCACAAAAGTATTGTTAAAAGTAAAGGCGTAATCAGTTCCTGCTCCAATGAGGAATCCACCGGGAGAGGATTTCCTTAAGTCCAATCCTGCACCCACGGAAATAACTAAACCGTAATCTGTGGCATCAATCCCACTAAATATTCTGTCGTCTAAGACCAGAAAGCCAATTCCCTCTTCAATAAAATAAAAAGAATCCATCACCTGTTTTGTAATTCCCTTTAAACTTATACCTTTAATAAAGGGGTTGTATTGGTTGGTTGTGTTTGGCAAAATCTGATTGTAGTCTACATTATACAGAAAACTGAGTCTTAAAGAAAATGTGTTATTAAATAACTGAGGAGAATTAATAAAAACAGAAGAGTTAACCGAAGTAATATTAGGGGAATTGCTGCTGAAAAAACCTCCGCCTAATGTCATCCCAATGCTTTGTGCTTCAGAATTTATTGTAAACGTGATTAATAAAACCAGTATAGTAATAATACGATTCATGTTTCATGTTATTTTATTATACAATAATATAATGGAAATTGAAGTTTTTTGCTATTTTTATCTAACTAAAATTAAGGACACATATGCCCCGAACCACAGAGATTAAATTTACAGTGCATCTTGATGATAATAAGGTGCCGGAAAAAATTGAATGGGAAGCCCCCGATTCCGGTTTCATTGGCAGGAAAGAAGCTAAAACTCTTTTTGTTTCTCTTTGGGATAAAGTTGATAACTCAACTTTGGCAATTGATTTATGGAGCAAGGAAATGATGGTTGATGAAATGAATATACATTTTCACCAGATTTTTCTAAAATTAGCTGATACATATAGACGCTCAACTAACAATAATGAAGGGGCGGAAATGATAGAGCAATTCAGTGCAGACTTTGCCGAAAAACTGAATATAAAGAAGAAGGTTAATAAAGGGAATTCATGACTATGAAATATTTAATTACCGTCGCTTTCTAATCCCGGTTCATCCTTCTTTTCGGTCTCGAGTAGTATTATTACTCTTCGCATTTCATCTGTCAAAATTTCCTTTAAGGTCAACCCCTTTAAGGAATCAACAGTAAATATATTTAACCTGTTACTTCTCATTGTTTATAATCATTGTTATTATTTATAAATTATATATTCCTATTCTTATATCAAAGAAATAGATGAACCAAACAGGTAGTAAAATCCTCAAAGTATTTAACCGCACAATTATTTATTGATATCGAACCCTTAAAATCGCCTAAAAACGAAAGAATTATCCATTGGAAAATGTCTCATTCCAAGTCATTTCTTATTTTAACACATTTATCGGTCAAATCGACCGCTAAGAGAAAACAATAGATACATTCAAAAATTACAATATATATTTACAGTGTAAGATAATTCAACCACCGTGGGGGTAGTTGGAAAAAACGTTCATACACTTAATTAACTATTTATGAAATAATCTTTTTGGGAGGGCCGAATGGATTTAAATTCTATAGTATTTGCTGGACTGTTCATTGTTATGGGGGGAATGGGGCTTTTATTTATCGTTTCTTTTTTAGCTTACAAAGTAAGAAATAAACAAACATATAAATTCCCTGTACAAAATTATCAACCTCAGGAGTATTTTCAACCGCAGCCTGCTTCAGTTCCTATTCAATATTATCAGGTTCCTGTTCACCATCAACCAAGACAATATAATTATCACGCTAATCAACAACCTATTCAAAACTACAGACGAAATGTAAGTCTCTACCAAGTTTATAATTAAAGGTACAATCAAAAGTACTGATGGCCTGGTTGATGGGTTTGAAACTACCCTCCCACTAGATCAACCAGGTCAGTAATTAAAGAAGCTGTCATTTGACAGCTTCTTTTTTATTTACCAGATTTTTACTCTTTTTTCTTCCGGAAGGTATAGGGCATCTCCCGGTTTAATGTCAAAATCTTTATAGAAAGATATGATATCACTATAAGGTCCGTTCACCCGAAGGAAATTAGGAGAATGGACATCCGTCAAAACTCTTTGTGCTAAAGAAGCATCTCTTTGATGACCAAGCCAGGAATATGCATATCCAAGCCAGAACCTCTGACCCGGAGTAAATCCACTAATTGTCTTTCCTTCCTTGTATTGTTCAGTTTTTTTGAAAGCATCATATCCGATAACAAGTCCACCAAGGTCTGCAATATTTTCACCAAGAGTAGCTTTACCATTTATATGCATACTATCCAGGACAATATAATTATTAAATTGGTTTACCATTAGATCTGATTTTTCTGTAAACTTTTTAACATCTTCATCAGTCCACCAATTATGCAGGTTCCCTTTAGGGTCATATTGCCTGCCTTCATCATCAAATCCATGTGTCATTTCATGACCGATTGTTGAGGATCCGGCATAGGAGTAGACAAAAGCATCGTCGAGCAGTGAATCTGGAACACCAGGAACAACAAATCCGGCATACGGAAGAACTATTTCATTATTTGAGGGATTATAATATGCGTTATAAGTCTGAGGTGTCATGTCCCATTCTGTTCTATCAACCGGATGACCGAGTTTATTTATATCTCGATAAAACCAGAATAATCGAGTTTCAATTGTATTTTTAACAAAAGATGAACGGTTAACTGAAAGTTTAGAGAAGTCTTTCCATTTATCGGGGTAACAAACCTTCTTCGTGATTGCATCTAATTTAATTAATGCTTTTTCTTTTGTATCACTGCTCATCCAATCAAGTTTTTTTATCCTGTCTCTGAATGACTCAATCATATTAGTAACTAAAGTTTCATATCGTTGTTTAACTTTTGGGGAGCAATAATTTTTTACATACACTTGACCTAACAGCTCGCCCATTGCACTTTCGGTATAATCCTGGACCCTTTTCCACCGGGGTCTTTGTTGAAGCACCCCATTCATAACAGTTCCCCTAAAGTGAAAATTTTCATTGTTAAATGAGGAACTCAGTCTATCGGCAAAAGAGTTAACCAAATCCCATTTTAAATATGCTTTCCACTGGTCAACATTGAATTTTTTTATAGCGGCATTAAGCTGTCTAAAGAATTCCGGCTGACCAACAATAACGTTATCAAGTTTCTTTATGCCTATTTTATCAAAAACTAATTTCCAATTTATATCCGGAGTTAATTTTTGAAGTTCAGCAATGGTCATTTTATTATAATTTTCATAAGGGTCGCGTAAATCCTCAAGTTTTCGGGATGAATCTGCCAGAAAAAGTTCAATCTGATAAGCTGCTTTTTCATCAATATTGGCTTTTACCGGATCTTCACCAAGCAGGATAAACATTTTAGAAAGATGTTTATGGTATTCAGTTCTAATATTTTCAGTTCTGGAATCGTTTCTGAAATAATATTCCCGGTTTGGGAGCCCAAGTCCTCCTTGCCATAAATAAAGTGCCCATTGATCGCTATTTTTTTGATCCTGACCTATAAAACCTCCAAACATAGCATCAACGCCATATGTCTGCAGTAATGCGGTAACATTTAGTAGTTCTTTTTTATCAAGTATTGCATTTATTTTGTTAAACTCAGGTTTAAGGGGAGAAATACCTTGTTTCTCTATCAAAACCGTATCCATACCTGTATAATAGAAATCACCTACTTTCTGTTCATTTGAACCACTTTTATATTTTTTAGTGGCAGCATCTTCAAGTATGGATTTTAATCTTGAATAGGTTTCTTCCTGAACAAGATTGCCGATTCCCCAGGCTCGTTCAGATTCGGGTATAGGATTGTTTTTCAACCATGTGCCGGTTGCGTATTTAAAGAAATCGTTCCCAGGTTTTACATTTTTATCAATAATTTTTGTTAAAAAATCATCCTCCTGGGGCAAAACAACTACTGAAAGGAGGAATAGAAAAACCAAGGTCAAAAGAAAACTTAAATTTTTCATGTTATTTTAATATATGTTATTAAATAATTTACTTTAGTCTTAAAAATAGAAAATTAAAAGATCATGAAAAATACAATTTTTCAACAATATGATGTATAAGTTGAACTTCAAATGAGGAAAAATTTTTCCTGATAGGTTTTGACGTTTCATACAATTCTAATTATATGTAACTTGTCTGTATAGTTTATTACAAAAATGGAAAAGCACAAAACTCTATTATCAATGATTTAATAGGGAGAGTTTTTAACATTTATCAAACAAAAATAAATTGATTATCCTAATTATGGATATCATTGCCGCGATATTATACTCAGGGGATATCTGATGAATAAAAAATATTCGTCGGGTTTAATTATAATATTCCTGATTCTCTTTTATCAGTTTGCATTCCCGCAAAATATGATAACGTATATTTACAATAATGAGAACGGACTTGTTAGTAATCTTGCCAAAAGTATTTCACAGGATAATGAAGGGTATATATGGATAGCAACCGATGCCGGGCTCTCACGTTTTGACGGGAGCACATTTCTAAATTTTCAAAATGCCCTCCCCTCACTTTATGTAAAAGAAGTGACAAATGGTAAAGATAACAAGATTAAAATTGTTTCGGATTTTGGTATAGGTAACTTTGTTGAACAGAATGGAGTTTTCCACTACCAGCAGATAATTCAATCAAGCAGACAACAGTCCGTTGAAAAGCTATACTATCCCAAGCATATTTTTGAAGACAGTCATGGCATATTATGGATAAGTGATCTTAGCGGCATTTCTACTCTGCAAAACGGTAATTTTAGTAAGATTGGGTTCGAAGAGAAATTTCATGCCGATAGTTACTTCAGATCTTTTTCATTAGTAGAATTATCCGGACATAAAATTTTTGCTTCATCGCTGAATGGTTATCTTTTTAGCTATAATGAAGCAAAGCATAGTTTTACATTAGTACCTTTCTTAAATCCGAAAAAAGGTTTTGCAATAAATGCTTTATTCAGATATTCAGATAATACTTTTTTGATAGGAACATCTGATGGTCTATATCTCGCCGATTTATCTTCCGGACAAATAAAGTTCAATAAAATTAATAATCTGCAGCAAGTATCCACTATAACCATGAATAATGACCATGATCTTTTTATCGGGACATGGAATGATGGTCTTTATTCAGGTACATTAAATAGTTTGTCAAAATATAAATCTCTAACGTTTTCATCAATAAAAAGTTTGTTTGTTGATAAGCAGAACAATCTATGGGCAGCATCCGATGATGGAATAGCCATGATGAAAAAGACGTTATTTGGAAATCTGGTTACTCAAGACGAACCGAATAATAATGGAATATATATCCAGCAAATTCTGGCCGATAGAAATAAGACTATATATTATTCGATTGAATCTGCATTGTATAAGATTGAAAACCATGGGAAGAACCATATACCGATTAAGTTAAGTACGCCCAGTGGAAGCAGGATATTGTCTTTTGCTATAGCCTCTGCCGGAATTTGGATTTCATATCGCGATAATCATATTGAATACCGTGATAAAAATTCATTTAAGGTTTTGTTTTCATATCGGTTCACAGGTGACAGGTTAAATTCATTATTTGCTGATAGTAAAGGATTTTTATGGGCATGGCTTGGCAAAAGAAGACAGATTATAAGAATCAGTCCTGATTTCAAACAGGAATTCTTTGATTTTAAGTTTGATGATGCCGATTTTGTTAACTTCTTCAGGCAATCCGAAAATGGAACCATCTATTGTGCAGGATATGGCATTTCTTCATTTATTTTTAAGTTTGACAGTCTGAACAATAAATTTGTAAGCCTTATTTCATCATATAAAAACCAGGCGAATACTCAGATCCAGATATTTGATATACAATTTTTAGATAACGAAAGGATGCTTCTTGCTTCAAGTATAGGTGTCCTGCTTTATAAAGATCATAATATTACCTCTTACATGACTCCTTCTTTTTTCGGTAGCAGAATAACCAAAGCTATTCTTTTCGATAAAGATAAAACATGGTTAGGGACTGATAAAGGAATTTTATATCTGAGCCGGAATGATTCTATTTATTTCGACAAACAGGATGGATTGAATAATTCTTCCATAATCTCTCAGGGCTTAAAGGAAGACGCTGAGGGGAACCTATGGGTGGCTACAGCTAATGGTGTGTGTAACTGGCAATCAAAATTAAACAATATATCAAAAACTCCTGATCCTGCTTTTGGAAATATCATGATTGGTGGCAAAGATCTTCCCGATAATTATCCAGACAAGCATGAATTTTTATCGGGTTCAATCTTAACAGGATCTTTTATTTCACTATGTTATCCATCGGACAGGGTGTTGTTCAGATACAGGCTTCAAGGATTTGATACAACATGGTCGACTCCTCATCATCTTAATACAATTAATTTATATGGGCTCCCGGTGGGGACATATATACTTCAGGTTCAAGCTAAAAGCCCGGAGTTGTATTGGAGCAATATAGTTGATTACGAAATTCAGATTCTGCCGCACTGGTATTTATCAAACCTGATGATTCTTATATATATAATGATATTTTTAGTTCTTGTCTCGTATCTCGTAGTTCTAATAACAGATAAGCGTTTAAAAAGAATTCATAAACGTGAAAATCTTCTGCAAGAACTTGTGGATCAAAGGACAAATGATTTGCGAGAGGCAAAAGAAAAAACAGAAAAACTTCTTGAAGAGAGTGAGAGAACAAACCATCTTCTTGAACAGGCTACAGAACAGAAAAGCCATATGCTTAGTATTACCAGCCATGATCTTAAGAATCCTTTGCAGTCTATTATAGGATTTTCAGAAATTATCCTGGATGAAGCTGTAGATGAGGATATTAAAAATATGGGCAGATTAATTTATAATTCATCCAAAGATATGCTGAGGCATATTAATGAAATTCTCGATTCTGCAGCAATCGAATCAAAGAATCTGATGTTAAACATGAAGAATGTTTCTGTAAACGAAATGATTAAAGAGGTTGTTAAAAATAATAGCAACAGAGCCATTCAGAAAAACCAGACTCTGCGATTAACGCTTCAGGACGACAATGTTGTAAGTGCAGATGAACATTGGCTGAAAATTGCTATTGATAACGTTGTAAATAATGCCATCAAATATTCGCCACGAGGAAAGAATATAAATGTGACATCAGAAAAAAGAAACGGTAATATCCTGATAAAAGTAAAAGATGAAGGTCCGGGTTTGACAGAAGAAGACATTAAATAAGATGTTTGTCCGGTATCAAAGGTTATCAGCCAAGCCCACTGATGGTGAATCTTCTACTGGATTGGGTCTCTCAATTGTAAAAGATATAATTGAGTTTCATAAAGGTAAAATATGGGTTGAGAGTAAAGTTGGAAGCGGTGCCGAATTTATAATTCAGATTCCCACGATTAATTAATTGTTTTATTTTATCTTTAACAAATAACCTGGATTTTATTATTATATAATATCATGTCTGCCTGCATTTATTGCATGATAGAATTCTCCTTTCTAAATTCCCCCAAAACATAACCGCTAAAAGCCGCTAAATGCCGCTAAAAGCAGCTTAATAAGGCGTCACGAAGAATACCAAAAGAATACCTTGTAGTGGTCACATAGGCTCCGGAATATAACAGAGGCAAAATCAAGGATACTGAGTAATATTAAAAATGGAATAATTCGCCTGATTTGGGTGTTCTTTGCAATAATAATATAATTGAGTAGGTTTGCTAATTATTATTATGAGAAAGAAAAATGAATAATGAAACAGAACTCCATGCTTGCTTAAATTGTGGTAAAGATGAAAAAGAAATCCCACTTGTTCAATTGTCATATTCAGGAAATCAAGCCTGGATTTGCCCGCAATGTCTGCCTGTCTTAATACACCATACCGATCAATTAGCGGAAAAACTAACAGATCTAAAAAGGAAATAATTTAAGATAAACTCGTATAGATTAGTTTATATTGTCCAAATACCCTTGCCGGGCTCATTTATTGATTACTCCATTGTAAAAACGGAGAATGGGGAAGTTTATGAATTTCAGGTTTTATATATTCTTCATTTTGTATAAATTGCATTTTAACGGTTAAACTATAAATAAATTGGCAATATTCAGGAATATTGCTTTAAGTTAAGGTTTTTTATATGAAGATTTTGAAATTCGGCGGTTCATCAATACGTGATGCTGAAAGAATAAAAAATGTTATTAATATTGTCAAAAAAGATATAAGGACAGGCAAAATAGCAGGGGTTGTTTTCTCTGCATTCCAGGGAGTTACAGATGATCTTAATAGAATAAGCAGGATGGCGGCATCCAGAAATGATTTATATAAATCCGAATTTAGGAATTTAAAAGAAAGACATATTTCAATAGTTGATGAATTACTTTCCTCCAGAATCCATACTAAGAACAGAAGCCTCGGTTTATATGCTTTTAAGTGATCTTGAGGAAATTCTTAAAGGTGTATATCTTGTAAAAGAACTTTCGGCAAAGACACTCGACTATATCCAGAGTTTCGGAGAAATGCTTTCAAATATTATTATAAGCTATGCTTTCCTTGAGAATAAAGTTGATAATGATTTCCTTGATGCAAGGAGAGTTATTATAAGCGATAATAATTTCGGATCGGCGCATATAATTACTGATATCACAAATAAAAACATAAAGGAATATTTTTATTCACAACCCTAAATTGCAGATTATAACCGGGTTTATTGCTTCAACAATTGATAATGAAACTACAACACTCGGAAGGGGAGGTTCAGATTATACGGCGTCAATCATCGGCGCTGCTTTGGAAGTGAAGTGCATTGAAATATGGACAGATGTTAATGGCGTACTTACTGCCGATCCAAAAAAGGTAAGGGATGCTTTTCCTATTACGAATATGAATTATGAAGAAGCAATGGAACTTTCGCATTTCGGTGCTAAAGTGATTTATCCACCAACTATTCATCCGGCAGCAGTTAAAAAAATTCCTGTGTTTATTAAAAACACTTTCAATCCTACTTTTACCGGAACAATAATTAGTTCAAAGACTGATTCGGACTATCCCATCAAGGGTATCTCGTCGATTGATAATATAAATATTATTAGAATCGAGGGTAGTGGTATGATCGGGGTTGCCGGAATTGCGCAGAGGGTTTTCTCTTCTCTTGCAAAACATAACATAAGCATTATTCTTATTACACAATCTTCATCTGAGCATTCAATTTGCCTTGCAGTGTTGCCTTCGGACTGCGCAATTGCGAGATCAGCGCTTGAAAAAGCATTCGCCTATGAAATTAAGATGGAGATTATTAAATAGAATAATAATTGAACCGGATTTTTCAGTTATTGCCGTTGTAGGAAAGCATATGAGGAATACTGTAGGGATTGCTGGAAAATTCTTTAGCGCTCTTGGTGATAATTATATAAATATTTCCGCAATTGCACAGGGATCTTCAGAATTAAATATTTCCGCGGTAATATCGGCTAAAGATGAACTTAAAGCTTTGAATGTAATTCATCATAAATTCTTTTCTGCTGGTAAACCGGAACCAATACACCTTTATCTTGCCGGTTATGGATCTGTCGGTTCTGAACTGGTTGGGTTAATAAAATCCAATCCTGACCTTTACCACAGGATACGGCTTCATGGTGTAATAAATTCCAGAAAAATGATAATTGGGGAAAAAGAAATTATTTCAGATAATCTTGCGAATGAATTGTCTGAGCAAGGTAAACAAGCTGACCTTAAATATTTTATTGATAAGATTAAAAGCATAAAATACCGGAACTCGGTTTTTGTTGATTGTACTGCAAGTGATGCAACGGCAGAGTTGTATCTTGATATTCTGAAAAAAGGCATTAACATTGTAGCAGCTAATAAAAGGGCAACCACCCGTAGCTACTCCTATTATTCAGATCTAAAGGAAACGGCGGCAAAGAATAATTTGAAGTTTCTTTATGAAACAAATGTGGCTGCAGCACTTCCAGTAATATCTACCATGAATGATCTGAAAAGGGCCGGGGACAAGATTATTAAGATTGAGGGTGTCCTTTCAGGGACATTAAGTTTTCTGTTTAATAATATGACCTCGGAGAAGAAATTTTCAAGAATATTGAGAGAAGCCAAAGAGAAGGGTTATTCTGAACCCGATGTCAGGGAAGATTTAAAGGAACTGATTCGGCAAGAAAGATATTGATTCTAATAAGAGAGGCTGGATTTAAATTAGAGTTAAGTGACATTAAGGTTCAAAATCTTATTCCATCAGAGTTCAGAAAAATAACAAGCGCTGAAGAATTCCTAAAACGGCTTCCTGAACTTGATACCATTTTTAGTAAGTTATACGCTGCGGCAGCGGCTAAAAGTTGCAGGCTCAGATATATAGCCTCATTTAATGATGGTAAAGCAGAAGTAAAATTGAGGGAAGTTGGAAAGAATCATCCGTTTTACAATCTTGCCGGGACTGAAAATGTAATTGCCTATTATACGGATTATTATAAAACCGCCCCTCAGGTTATAAACGGTCCCGGTGCCGGCACACAATTAACCTCCGTCGGAATTATATCTGACATATTCAAGATATTCGGCTAAATGACTAAATGAAAAAATCCAAACTACTAAAATATACATACTCTAAGGTCTTTGTCCCTGCTTCAATTTCAAATTCAGGGCCGGGTTTTGATGCTTTCGGATTTGCGCTTGATAACCTTGGGGATATTATTGAACTCAGGGCTAATGAATCCGGGGAAGTAAAAATTACGACTATTACAGGTGACTGTGGAAAATTAAGTAAAAATATTTCCGACAACACTGCATCAGTAGCCGCAATATCTATTCTAAAAGAGATTAATGCAGATTTTGGATTAGAGATGATTATCAATAAGAGAATGCCATTTGCCAGTGGTTTAGGGTCAAGCGCTGCAAGTGCGGTAGGAGGTGCCTTCGCATTAAATTCATTGTTGAAAAAAAAACTGCCTGACGATAAAATCATTCTGCATGCATTGGAAGGGGAGAAAATAGCTTCTGCTGGAAATATTCACGCGGATAATGTTGCTCCTGCTTTTTACGGAGGATTTACAATTGTAAGATCTCTTGATCCCGTTGATATAGTAAGGATAAAGTTTCCTAAGGAATTAATCTGCCTTATAATTTATCCGCATATTGCTATAACAACTAAAGATTCCCGTAAATTACTTCCGGCAAATGTACCAATCTCTGCCGCTGTTAAACAAAGTGCAAACGCCGGGTCTCTGATCGCCGGAATATTGACTAAAGATTTTGATTTAATGTCACGGTCAATGACTGACTTTATAGCCGAACCGGTAAGGAAAAATTTAATCTCTCATTATGAAGAACTGAGATCTTTAGTGCTTAACGAGGGCGGGCTTAATTTTAATATCTCAGGTTCCGGACCAGCTCTTTTTTCGTTCTTTGAAAATTCACCCAAAGTTGAGAAGGCAAAAAAGAAAATCACCGGAGAATTAGTGAAAATGCAGATTGAAGCAGATGTTTTTATTTCCAAAGTGAACCGAAAGGGTCCGGAGTTATTAAGTTTAAGTTAATGAATTATTTAAGTACACGTAATAATAAAAAAGAATATTCATTCAGCGAAGCTGTTATTAAAGGGCTTGCTGAAGATGGGGGATTATTTCTTCCCAAAGAAATTCCTGTTTTACCCCAAAAGTTTTTTGACACAATAGACGATCAGACTTTAACAGATATTGCTTTTGAAATATCCAAACAATTCATTAATGATATACCTGATGAAGATCTTAAGCTAATTATTGATGAAGCAATCAATTTCCCTGCTCCTGTAATAACACTATCAGATAAATATTCCGTACTTGAACTTTTTCATGGTCCGACCTGTGCATTTAAAGATTACGGTGCACGGTTTCTTGCGGGAGTGCTTTCCTATTATCTGAAAGCAGAAAACAAAAGGTGTACTATCCTTGTGGCAACTTCAGGTGATACAGGCAGTGCTGTTGCAAGTGGTTTCTATGGAAAAGAGAATATTGATGTTGTAATCCTATATCCATCAGGAAAAGTCAGCAAAATTCAGGAACAGCAGTTAACGACTTATGATAAAAATATTATTGCTTTTGAAATTGATGGTACCTTTGATGACTGTCAGCGATTAGTTAAATCTGCATTTAGCGATGAAGAACTTAATAAGAATTATTTTCTTACATCAGCCAATTCTATCAATATCGGCAGACTGCTGCCCCAGACATTCTATTATTTTGATGCATGGAAACAGGTAAAGAAATTAGATAAAGAAATTGTATTCGCTATTCCGAGCGGGAATCTGGGTAATCTTACAGCTGGAATCTTTTCTAAGAAACTGGGTCTGCCGGTTAAATACTTTGTAAGTGCACTGAACAGAAATGATATTTTCAGGAAATATTTAGAACATCGGTATATTCAGTCCTGTTCCTTCAGTAAGGACAATTTCTAATGCTATGGATGTTGGTAACCCGAGTAATTTAGAGAGAGTAAGATATTTATATAATGACCAAATTGAAATTATTAAAGATAATATTCATGTGTTTTCATTTGATGACAATAAAACCAGGCAAGCAATCAGGGAAATATTTTCAGAGTTTAATTATGTAATGGATCCCCATGGATCAGTTGGCTACCTTGCCGCTAAACAAGATAATGCCGGTAATGATAACAATAACCATTATATAATATTAGAAACGGCTCATCCTGCAAAATTCTCTGATAAAACCGATTCGTTCATCAGGGAGAAAATAATTATTCCAGACCAGCTGAAAGAATCTCTTAATAAAAAGAAACATGCTATTAGAGTTTCGAAGGATTATACTGAATTCAAGGATTCTCTTTTAATAACTTTGAAGAAATAATTATTAAGAAGCATTCTCATAACCTTTTACGCCCATTTCAAATTCATCAAGCCCTGCAAATTCAACATCAGGGGAAACGCGAATACCACCAAAAAACTTATCCTGTATTTTAAAGAATCCATACATCGATCCGAAAACAAAAACTATACATACAGCCGCTCCAATTAGTTCAGCGCCTAACTGTCCTGGGTCACCATAGAATAATCCTTTTACAGTTCCACCTACTCCATTTAATCCGTTACCATAGGAACCATCAGCAAAGAGACCAAGAGAAATTACACCCCAAAGTCCATTAACACCATGAACTGCAACTGCACCAACAGGATCATCTATTTTCAGTTTCTGATCTATAAAAAATACAGCAATTACAACAAGTATTCCTGCCACCGCACCGATTATGAATGCGGAAGTGGCGTTTACAAAAGCGCAGGGAGCGGTAATAGCCACCAGTCCTGCAAGTAATCCGTTTGCCATCATGCTAGGATCAGGTTTTTTAAATTTCCACATCATAAATAAAGTTGCTGCTAATGCACCTGCAGCTGAAGCGATCATTGTATTTGCAGCAACAACTCCTATTCTTAAATCCGTACCGGCAAGAGTTGAGCCCGGATTAAATCCAAACCAACCGAAGGCAAGAATAAAAGTACCAACAATTGCCATCGGAATATTGTGTCCCGGGATGGCATTAACGGTTCCATTCTTTTCATATTTTCCCATTCTCGGACCGAGCACAATTGCACCGGCAAGTGCGGCAGTACCTCCAACCATATGTACTACAGAAGATCCGGCAAAATCAACATGACCGTGTCCTAATCCGAAATTGGTTCCAAGATTTGCAAGCCAACCACCTCCCCAAACCCAATTACCAAAGATCGGGTAAACAAACATAGAAATGAATAAAGCATAAAAAATAAAAGATACAAATTTCCACCTTTCCGCCATTGCTCCGGTTGGAATAGTAGCAGCCGTATCCATAAATACCATCTGAAACAGAAATAAAGTAAAAATTCCCACATCATAAACTTGGTTGTTAAGAAAAAAACCTTTGAAGCCAAACAATCCAAATGATTTTCCAAACAGATTAATAGTAAATTCGTTAGTTAGTATAGAAGTTCCTCCAAAAACGGTAAGCGCCCCTGCTCCACCAAACATAATCGCAAAACCACATATATAAAACCCTGCCACCCCCAGTGCATAAACAAGTAAATTCATTCCCATAGTATGAGCCACATTTTTAGCGCGCGTAAATCCTGTCTCTACCATTGCAAAACCTGCCTGCATGAACATGACTAAAAATCCTGTAAGAAGAGTCCACATAATATTAGTTGCAATTCTGTTATGCCCTACAGCATCTGCAACTTCCTGTAATGTAGGGGCTCCGGTTTTTGAAGAAGGTACATCATTGACTGTACCGGTTTTATTTCCGGATGGATCTGTCTGCGCATAAGCACTTGGCGAAAGTATTATTAAAAATGCAAACGTTAAAAACAATATTATTATTGAGTAATGAATTAACTTCATAATGATTTTCTCCATTAAGAATTATAAAATTTTGTCTATCCATCCGGGATGAGATCATACAAACAACATTTATGAGATAAATTATATTGCCGACTCTCCTGATTCTTCAGTTCTTATTCTTATAGCTTCCTCTACAGGTAGAATGAAAATTTTACCATCGCCTACCTCTCCTGTTCGTGCTGTTCCTATAATAATGGTAAGGGCTCTCTCAACCTTAGTATCTTCGCAGACTAATTCAATCTTAATTTTAGGAACAAAATCAATATGATATTCCGACCCACGGTAAATTTCACTGTGCCCTTTCTGTCTTCCGTATCCTTTTACTTCAGTGACAGTCAGACCGGCATAACCAGCATTTAACAGAGCTGTGTGTACATCTTCAAGTTTATAAGGTCGTAAGATAGCTTCAATCTTTTTCATACATTGTTCCTGTACTTAAATATATAAGGTGATTAAGGGATAATCTATAATAAAATAAGGTAAATGTCAAAAACCACTAAAGTTATTGGGGGCATGATCATATTTTCTTAATTAAACACATATTTTTATTAAATTTTTATTAAATTACTTAAGAATTATGATCGCTTGCCTATTTACTACTTTATTTAAACAAACCCGGTAGTGATCAAAAAGAAATAAAAATTTATCAGGAGTTCAGATCATGTGGATTTTTCCAATAGTAATAGTTATTGCGTTCATAGCAATATTTTTATATGAATATCGGATTAAAAGACCGGATCAGATTGTTCTATTTGAATCGTCGGGGAAAATATTATTCCGTAAAAGACGTTTCTACCCAAGGCATTTCAGTCTGGCATTACCGAATACAGCGAACTCAACACAGTTATCAATGGAATCAACTGCAAAAGGAAATCTTGATATCAAGATTAAGATATCTGTAACAGTTACAGCTTCGCTTGAAAATATTACAGCTTTGATACGGACGGGCGGATGGAATAGTGGAGCGGTATCCAAATCTGCTAAGGAGCTTGAGATAATAATAAACAGTCTTGTCAAAGAGTATACAGAAAAATTTGAAATAGAAGAATTATCCTCAGAAAAAATATCCGGATACCTGAATGAAAAAGTAAATGTTAGCCGAGGAAAATTAGGGCTTGAAATAGTCTCACTTACCATCCAATCATTCGAGGCACTTGATCCTGCAATATCAAACGCGCTTAAACAGCAGGAATCTGCAAGGATTCTTGAACAGACTGAATCGTTGAATCAGAAAGCAAGGATAACTGCAGCAAAAGCTAAGCTGAAAGCTGATGAAGAAATAGCTGTGCTGGAAAATGTATTGGAATTAAAAAAATATGATTTGAAAAAGACTGAGTTGGAAAAGGAAACAGAACTTGCGCAGAAGCGAATGGAAGATGAAATTGCAAGAAAGAAAATGTATCTTGAAGTAGACCGTAGTGAACTTGAACTTCTGAAGAATAACCCCGAGTTGCTTATGCTTACTCCTCAGGCTGCAAGACTTGCGGAAGCCAGCCAGTCATTGAAAAATGCACGTACAGTTGTGTCTTTGTCGCCGCATGAAATGTCACTTGGTTCTGAACTAATAGGTTTGTTCCAGAAATTTCTTGAGAAAGCCGTAAATGGTCAGCCAAAGAAAACAGAGGAACTGAAAAAGGAATCAAGATAACCAGAAATGTCAGGTAATATTGATCCACTAGAATATTTTAAGCTTAAACCGGTAAAGGCTGCACGAGTCTCTGAGATAAGCGAAGTAACAGAATCATCGGGTATTTCATCCGCAGATAGGGTTAATTTTCATATAGGTAACCCTGTTCAGGATATTGAATTATCATCTGCTTATCTCCGGATGGTGATGGGGATTGATATAAAAAAAAATAATTTAGATGAAAATGATCTGGATGCACTGATTGAAGAAGCCGGGTGGGATATATCCGAAAAAGAAAAAGCCGAATTCTTAAGAACTCTTATCAAAAAGAGTGCACCATATATGCCCAGAGGTGGATTTAATAAAAAGAATCCCGGTTTTCTGATTAATTACTTTAATGACTGGCTGCTGAAAAATCAGCAGGAACCTTTATCTTATGATCTGGGGGAAACATCCGGAAGACGTGAAGTAATACTTGCGTCCGGCGGAATTTATGAGGCATTAAGAATTCTCTTCCATTCATTATCGTGTTATCTAATTCACCGGCCCGCAAAAATCCTTACCTTTTGTTTTGATTTGCCTGATCATTTGACAAAATATAAAGAACTTCAATTTGAAATTCTTGATCCGGATGAGGCAGCTTTAACCGATTATTTAAATCAATACCTGACTGAATCATTAAGTCATCCTATATTTATAATTTTGGGTAAATTAACAAACGAAGAAACACGCAGAAAACTTCGATTGCTTAGTCAGACTCTTCCCCTGTTTTTTATCGAAACCAATGACGCGCCGAACCATTTATCCCTTGCCAGGGAAGCAAAAATGATGAACAGGGTACTGCGAATTATAACCCCTGGCGTTTTTACTGCAAAATTAAAAAACCTTTCAACCGTTTTTCTTACAGGAAATGCAGATTTTATAAAAATAATTGAGACCATACAGTTTCAATTGAAAGGAACTCCATCGGCTCCCGAGATCGAGCTTCTTACATATATATTAAATGGAAGAGGTATCAATTTAACTGACACTAACAGTCCCCGGGAACTTGTGGTTACACCTGCTAAGGAAAGTGATAACCTAAGGAACGAAGGTTATAACTCTTATCTAAAACATGCGGAAAACTGGAGCGATAGATTAGACGACTTAATTCAAAATAAAAGCGCTAAACTTGAAGAAATAACTAATCATATCGCGGGAAAAGAACTTCACCTCATTGACAGGCATGAAATGTTGCCGCGCTCATTTTCTTTTGATACTTTTACTGAAATAAAATCAAACGAATTGCTTGATGATTTTATTTCGAACATTGATAATAATGATTGGCATAATAGGTTAACTGAAAGTTTTCTCCTTTCATTTAATAATCATCACCCCGAATACAAGCTACAAAACTGCTTTTTAGTTAGCGGGTCTTCAAGGACAGGGTTAAGTCTTCTCGGTTTCCATTGCGGTATCAGCGAAGTTATTATACCTGACCTGAGCTGGACATATGAGCACTGCTTCCCTTCGGTTTCGGTTATATCTTTAACTGACGATCTGCAGATTGATAATGAAGGCATGAAGACTGCCATTCTGGAAAAACTAAATAAAGATTCCGGATGGAAAAACTATGGAGCGGTTGTACTAAATAATCCGCACAATGCTACCGGACAGAAATTTAATGTTGATGACCTGAAATCATTAGTAAGATGGCTGCTTGAAAGAAATATTTTCATTATCGATGATCTGTCATATCAAAATGTTAGTACCTGATGATTCATTGAATGAAATTAAAACTATCAGGCAGATAACTGATGAACTTTATTCCTCGGGTTATATCAGCGGTGAACAAGCTGATTGTCTGATAACTATACACTCACTTTCAAAAACAGATTCATATGCCGGGGCTCGTCTTTCAGTAATTGAAATCAGAAATAAAACGATCAGGGATAGATTCGTTAAAATAAACAAAACTATTGCTCCGCATATAGCCGCGGTTTTTCTTGCATATCTTTTTTACCGTAACAAAGTTGAAACTGCAAATGCTTATTGGAGACTCCGCAACAGGATTTTTTATGATAGAATGCAGGCAATTAAAGAAGCTGTAAATCTTTTACCTAAAGATCGTAATAGTTTCCATATAGAAATTAAGGCTCCCACCGGAAGTATGTATCCCAGGATGATAATAAATAAACTGCCCGGTGGATTATCGCTCGATTGGCTTGCTTCCGGACTTGCGCTTCAGGGAATCGGACTGGTACCTCTGTCCACATTTGCACGCACTGAAAAAGGATTTGATATTGCCAGGAAAACTTTCCGCCTTACTCTTGGCGGTTCGGATAATGCAGATACCTTGTTGAATAAAACCAGACGTGTTCTTATTGACATGAACAGACTGATTGCGGAAGAAGCTAATAACTATAACCGCAAAATGTTATCTGTTACATCATCAGGTTGTAAAAAATAACCTCCATACTAATAATCAATTTGATAAATGGGAACAGATTGAGCAAACTATTATTTCCAACTGCAGGAATAATAGGTATTGAAAATTCTTCATATTACTCCATCTAAGTTATTAAAACAGGATTACGAAAATAAATTCTTTGAAGAATTTCTTCCCGATAGACTTAAAACTTTCAAGACAAGGCTGCAGAATAGATTTTCAATCACAAGCGATATGGTTGCTTCTGTAGTCAATGATAAGGGGAGTGCTCTTTCATTGTTACTTGAAAAAGAATTCATGAAAGATAATCTTTCAAGAAGAGAGCGGGTTTTCAGAAAAAGACTTTACGATCGCACAGTGCATCCTACACAGATGTTTTCTCTTAAAGCCGAACTTCTATTTGAAAATCTTTGCGACAGGATTATCAGAAACCTTGGAATAAATTCTAAGGACCTTGAAAAATTATCCGGTGAACTAATAAATGAATTTCTTGGTTTGAATGTAGCCATTGTTTCTGCAGATGAGCCTTCCGAACTTCTTCTTGATCTCAAGTCACAAATTGCCGCTGAGAATTATATTCTGCTTAATTCTGATTTTTCATATGACCCTATTCTTTCTTTCTGGGGTGACTGGGATGGAAGTAACCGTCCATCAGGACAGGGGCACAGTCTTATTGCATCAGTCTTGATTGAAAATGTTCAGAGACAGACAGTTCTGCTCCGGATGCTTCTTGATAATGACAGATCCTTACAAATAGAACCCGGACTTCTGGCGGAGATAGAGAAATTCTCAGTATCCAAAATACAATTCACTCATTTACTTGGTCAGATAACCCAGCTTACTCACCAGCTTGAAAAAAGATACAGAGGGACATTACCTTTTAATATTAAACCGGGAAGATTAAGACGTTTTGGTATGACACTTAAAATTGCTCAGGATCCGTTAACATCACTCTGGCATCATAATGATCGTCTTGAAAGGAAAATGATTGAACTGCGTATCCGCCGGAAAAGTGCGATTGAGTATTTCTTTTCACTGAATAAAAAATTACGCAAGACATTAAAATCTTTTATTCCCGATATTCAGAGAGGTCTAAATAACAAGGAACTTATTACAGAAGCTTGTTTGTACCGTGATCTTCTTAAAAGATTTATTATAACTCCCCGGATCCACCAGAAGATGGTAACCGCGCAAGATCAGTTTGCAATTGATACCACGGTCAATAATATTAATGAAATAAATGAGATAAGTGGAAAATACGGAAACCCCGGAATGGTAATGGCGCTTCAGGTAAGCATGTCTACCAGACCGGAAGCATTAATTTCATTAGACCGTAAAATGAATATATCGCGTGAACAGATACTGCGGAATAATCCTGATGCTAATATCCCGTCTGTTTGGTTAATTCCCTTATTCGAAGATCTGGAGTCAGTTAAAAACATTCCATCTTACCTGAATAAAATTTGGGAATATTCACTTCAAAGCAGAAGGCTAAATCAGGATACTGGAGATAGGTTTAGTGAAATAATATGTGAAATATTTGTTGCCGGATCTGATCTGAGCCAGCAGGTAGCGCAGGCATCAGGGATGAATTTATTTAAAGAAGCAAAATATAATCTTGCAAAATGGCTCTCTGAAAAAGGAATGATCGGCAAAGTAAGAATGAAGATGGGCAGCGGCGAACCAATGCAAAGGCAGGGAGGTTATTATTCTCCGGTTGTGGGTAAACCTGCTTTCAATAAATCCCCGGATTCAATGAAGAGATTTTCGGTTTATCTTAATGAATCAACAAAGAAAAGCACTGAATATGCAGCCACTCCTTTGCTTGGTGTATTTTCAGGCGGCGACCTTCGAACCTTCCAGAGTAATATTGCGGAAAAATTAAGATATTTACCCGTTAATGAATATTCGCAGCTTCTTTACCATTTGTTCAAATCCCAGCAATTCTATGAAAGGGAAATTTTACGGGCAGGGGAACCTCTTGTTGAAACCCGTCTTCAGTATAAAACACGCGGGTTAAAAGAACTTGAACGTCTAACTATTGGAAGTAAAGATAAGCTGTATGATGAATTTCTGGAAATACTCACAAATAATTTTCGACAGATCCTTTACGGAAAAGATGAGGATGTAGTCGGTATACATCTTATTTCATTCTTTATTGCCAGGACAACACCATCTTTGCGTGACAGACCCACAGTCCGTCCATCAAATAGTGCTTCGGGAAATACCGGTCAAAAAATAATAGGGAAAATTGCTGAGACAATTCCTTTTTCACGTTACGGCAGTCTGCTTCGTGCAATTGCGCATAACCAATCCCAGACTGTGGTGCTCGGAATAAATCAGTTGACTACTGGATTGTTCAGGGCATTGGATGGATTTTTACAAAAGAGGTTTGCTGAAGGCGACGCACTTGCATTAATCGAAGACAGGATACTTCCCAACCTTCCGGTTTATGAAATTTTGCATACTTTAAGATTGTATCATGATGCTGAATTGGTTTATTTAAATAGACTGGAAAAAGCATTTCCTGCCGGTAATTCGGCATTTCGTAGCATTAAGGGAAGACGTAGATGCATTAAATAAGTACCTCGTTCTTTTTCAGCGGGAATTGCTAAGACGCCATGGGATTGATGTTACTGATTTCTTCGAATCCGGTAAGTTTATTCAAGACCTGCTTCCAACACTAAGACCTGATCTTGCCATACTTTTCCAGGTTGATTTTTTCAATACTGATCCTGATATATTCTTTGCGGCAATATCAGGAAGTTATGCCCCCGACTGGTCTATTGAAATAAAAAAACTTTTACTAATGCCGCGGACTATAAAATACTGGCGGATTAAAATATGGGCTCTTCTTGAAGACCGTGTTTTCAGCCGGGTGGAAAGTTTTGTTGAATTAGCATCCGCATTATATTCATTATCGTTAAACAATAATACTAAGGATCTTAGTTTTACTCCCAATAGACTAAAGATACCAAATGATATCTCGAAATACTTTGGTATGCAGGGAGATGACAACATGCATCAGTTCCTGGCTGCAGCGTTTGAGTATCTAACTGCAGTTTCGCAGGGGATGGTAGAAGTACCAATAAATATTGTTCGCGCTATGAGTGAAGTAGAAAAAATTATTAAGATAGAAGAGCAGGCACTTTTACCAAAAGAACAGGACCTTCTCCGCTTCTACCTTCTCCAAATCGCCCGCCTTACCGGCGAAAACGGATAAAATCATTTAGATTATACTTCAATATAAGCGAGTCATCAATTTCAGTTTAACGTTAACTCATTTCATAATGTTTTTATGCTCTTATCAGTCGTTGCGGATATTCCATTTAGCTTTAGTTTTATGGAAAGGAAAACCGAGAGGGTTAAGTGCTTATAATACAAGGAGATTTTTGGGGATATTTTGGTACCCTTTATGGAATATAAAATTGAGGGTCAGTTATTATAAAAATGGCGAGGACATTACCTCGCCGCAGAATTCTAGTGGTTCAAACTTTTTTATTTTAATAAGATCATCTTCTTGGACTCAATAAAACTTCCTGCGCGGATTGTATAAAAATATACACCTGATGATATATTGCTGGCATTGAAATTTACCGAGTATTGTCCTTCTGGTTTTTCTTCGTTAACTAAAGTAGTTATTTCTTTTCCTATAACATTATAAACTTTAATTGTTACAAATTGCTTTGTTGCCAAGGAATAGGAAATATTTGTTGAAGGGTTAAAAGGATTTGGATAATTCTGATTAAGTCTAAATTTCACCGGCATATTTAATTCAGCTTCTATTATTTTGGAAAACTTTTCCTTACCATCATAGTCGATCTGTTTTAATCTGTAACTGTATTTTCCGTTAGAAAGATTTTTATCAGAATATGAATATGAATGAGTTTCCGAAGTAGTGCCGTTTCCGCTAATAAATGCAATCTTGCTAAAACTACCATCGTTGAGTTTCTTATCTATTTCAAAACCATTGTTATTTTGTTCAGTAGCAGTTTTCCAAGTCAGGTTAATTGAATTCCCATCAACATTCGAGGTAAATGAAGTTAATTTCAACCGGAAGGGAAGAATTATTACTTTTATATACTCCATTTCCTTGTGTTCCTGCAAAAATGAATCCGTCAGAATTGATCGAAAGGGCATTGATTTGAGAACTTGTAAGGCCATCATTTTCAGGTAGCCAGGTATCTCCATTGTCGGTTGAATGGCAAACTCCATTATACCACATTCCAGCAAATAAGTCTCCATTCGCATTAATTGTGATTGACCTTACCCAATAACTTACAGGGGAATTAATATATGTCCAGTTATTCCCATTATTAGTAGATCGTGCTATCCCAGATCCCAGTGTTCCAACAAATATGTCTCCTTTTGCGTTAAAAGAAATGGAACTGATAAAACCTCCTGAATAATTGGTATTGACCCAGTTATCCCCGTTATTAGTTGAAACAAAAATAGAACTTCCATCATACACTGCACCTGCATAAATATTGTTTTGAGAATCAATAGCTATAGCGTTGAAGTCCCAATTAGTAATTCCGTTAGTTACCTGTACCCAGTTATCTCCATCGTCCGTTGATCTGAATATTTTTCCTCCTCCATTATCCTGGTCAATTGAACCGGCAAAAATATCCCCTTTCGAATTGATAGCAAGTGCACAAATTGAAGCACTGGTAATTCCTTTACTTTTAGTAACCCAGTTATCTCCATTATCAGTTGAGCGATATACCCATCCGTTTCCTGCAAATATATGCCCAGCGCTGTTTATAGCAATGGAGCGAACTTCTCCACCAGCTAATCCATTATTTACTTGAACCCAATTATCCCCATTATCTGAAGATCTGTAAATTCCATTGTTAGTTCCTGAGAAAATGCAACCATCCGGATTGAAAGACAGTGACCATATTTCGCTGTTGACTAACCCTCTATTAGTTCGCACCCATTTGTTGCCTTTGTCAGTTGTTCGACAAATTCCATCAAACGTCCCGGCAAATACATATTCTTTGGAATTTGTAATAAGAGATGCATAATTTAGTTTCAGATCATTATTCGTTATTGTCCAATTTTCTCCTGAGTTAGTTGATAAATAAACCGCATATGTAGCAGCAAAAATATCCCCGGCGGAGCTTACTGCTAATGAGTTTATATTTAAGTCAGTCAATCCATTGTTAATTGGAACCCAATTAAAACCTTTATCAGTTGAGCGGTAGATTCCATTCTCCCTCGAACCTGCAAACATATAACCATCTGAGTTTATTATAAACGCATTTGTTAAATTTGCCCAACCACCGTAATAAGATGGAATCCAATTATTTCCGTTATCAGTTGATTTAAAATAGCCAAGACTTGTCGCGACAAAGATAGTTCCATAGGCATCTATAATCATTGCATAAATACTATAGTAACCATCCAAACCGTTATTTTCAACTACCCAATTACCACCATTATCGGTAGAACGGTAAATTCCACTACCCCCTATCCCTGCAAAAATATATCCTTGAGGGTTAATGGAAATGGAAACAATACTTGGACCTGATGGCAAACCATTAGTTATCTGGGTCCAATTTCCACCACTATTAGTTGAATAATATAATCCTCCTTCGGCACCAGCAAAGATTTTTCCATTTGGAGTGATCATAAGCGAAACTATATTTGCGTTCCCCAATCCATTATTAATTTGCTTCCAGTTATCGCCATTATTGGTCGACAAATATATCCCTCCAGACACTCCAGCATAAATATTACTAGAAGAATCTATAGCAAAGCAATTAACCACTCCACTTAATGGCCCATTAGTTTGCTGCCAGAAGTTTTGAGAATAACCTTTGTATATCAAGATGAAGGTAATCAGAAATAAGATATTTTTCACAATTAACTCCTTACAAAATTATTTCAATATTATTAGTTTTTTTGTTGCACTGTAATTCTCCGCTTCCAACCTATACATATATATTCCACTCGCAAGATTGCTTCCATTAAACTGAACTGAATAATTACCCGCAGGTTTATATTCATCAACAATCGTTACCACTTTAATTCCGATAGCATTGTAAACTGTCAACTTTACATTCCCATCTTTTGGAAGTGAATAGGTAATTGAAGTTGTCGGATTAAAAGGATTTGGATAATTCTGGCTTAAACTAAAATCCTTTGGAACCGAAATATCTGCCTGAATTTCATTACTATATTTGAACGTACCATCAAGATCAACAATCTTTAACCGGTAAGTATATTTCCCGGCAGCAAGTTTACTGTCAGTATAAGAATAACTCTTTTGTGATGTACTGTTACCTGCTGCTGTAATTTCACCTATCTTATTCCACACCGCTGCAGAATACTTCCGTTCTATTTCAAATTTAGAAGCATTAAGTTCAGTTGCAGTTATCCAATTTAGTGTAATATTGTTTGATTTTATAGAAGATGTATATCTTGTGAGTTCAACAGGAAGATTAAAATCAGTAAGAGATCTCCTCCAAACAACTCCATCACCATCGGCAGCATAAACATAAGAATCATTGGCAGTTAAAGAATTAATTCCATGCCCTGGTACAAGACCATCAGTTTCTAATGTCCAGTTTGTTCCATTATTAGTCGAAAGGAAAACATTCCCGCCAAAGGTGCCTGCAAAAATTTTATTTCCGATGGAAGTTAAAGAAGAGATATAAGCATCGGTTAAACCATTATTAACCTGAGTCCAACTTGTGTCATTTTCTGAAATAAAATAAATACCATGATAGTTGCCAGCAAAAAGCTTTGTTCCGCATGTAGCAAATGAATAGGTATAGAGGTAAACAAGTAAATTATTTCTGCTCTTTGGGGACTTAATTTTGTAATATAAACCATTGCTAAAATCAACCCAGTGTGTACCATCATTAGTGGTATAGTAGATACCAAATGTTTCTAAACTTAAATAAATATTATTATTAAATACTATCAGCCCTCTAATTTCATTGGGTGCAAATTCGCTATAAAATAATCCATGGTTTACAACATCCCAGGTAATTCCGTTGTTGGTTGAACGATATACATTAGGAGTCATGGAACCGGTAAAAATATTACCATCTTTAATAGTAAGACAATAGAAAGGTAACCCAGATGGCCCTATAGATGACCAATCTATTCCATTATTAGTTGAAACGCAGATACCTTGCGAGTTTGTGCTTACAAATATTTTATTATCATTAAATGAAATACCAGTAACATAACTAGTAATTGAACTTACAGATGTCCAGTCAATCCCATTATTAGTCGAATGGTAAAATCCTCCATAAGTAGCTTCATAAACATCAGAATCTTTAACAGCCATAGTTGTCACAACAGAATTAGCATTTTGTGTTGTTTGAACCCACTGAGCTTTGCTTTCTGAGGCCGCAAGAAATATTATAGCTATTAAAATGTAATAATAGTAGCAAAGGGATTTCATATTATTCACCTGGAAAATATTGAAGATCAAACGATGAATGAGTAATGTATTGATTTATTGTTTAGAAATATTATTATATGGTTATGAAAAAGGTGTGACCAACAATAAATTGAAGTGAATGTACTTTGAAACCAATACCCAAGTTGCAATCTCTCAATTTGACTCTTCACCCCTATCAACAGCAATTATTTACTATTGTAAAAACTTTATTAGTGGAATTCTAATTGGTAAAAACCAAAACTATGGAAAAAACTATGGAAGGCATCTGTAACTCATTATATAACAACACGTTATCTTTTTAAAAATCTGACTCTTAATCAGCAGGTCACCGGTTCGAGTCCGGTTTTACATTGTCCCCTATCTACCTTGACCCATTGTAATTACCAAAAACTCTCCATTTTTTACCGCAATCAACCACCCCCCAAGGCCTGAAACGGTAAAAAAAAGTGATTTTTGGTAATTAATAGTAGAGGGCTACTTTTTTTCTGTCTTTAACATAAAGACCTCCGGGTTTTTGCCATTTCCAGTATCTTTTGGCAAAAAAACGGATCTCATTTTATTAATATGTAGAGGCCTACTTTTTTTTCGGTCGTAAACTTTGATCCGTAGAGGCGGATTTCTTAAGCTGTACCCTATAGGAATTTATATGCTTCAAAGTTGAAAGTAATAATACCAATAACTCCCATTTTTTGCCATTTCCAGTATCTTTTGGCAAAAAACAGGTCCTTTTGGTAGTTATATGTAGATGCCAACTTTTTTTTTCGACATCTCCTCTTGCACTTACCGCAAGGTTAAACCGCGGTAAAAAACGGGAGAATTTCTACTTACATATATAGCCCTAGCAACGTTTTCTTGCACAACCCCTCCCGTGCATGAAAATATAGGTTAAGATTTATAACAGGTAGAAGGGATTTTTTTGGGTTTTACTTCTTACAAGTTCGTTTCTCCCCTCTCTTCACTCCAAAAACTTTCCAATAGATTGAACAAAAGGGATGGCGGACCGAACAGGTAAGCAACAGGAAAACAACAGCTTTTTATCAGCTTTTTAACACCTTTTAGGTTAACACACCTATCTGACAAGAATAAAGTTTGGTTTCAATTATTCTTGTAAATAATATTAAGAACTTGACTCCAAAATCATTTAAAGTTAAACCAGCCGTATAAGCTTACCTGAATTATTATTTTAAATTAATATACTTTTTTATACTTGATTTAGTTAAAATAATAATTTATCTTGGATTTAAATTAATTTATCAATGAATATCATAACACAAAATAGTATTTCTGATCGAAGCGATGCCACCAACGGCAGTCGCAGTGTTATGAGTATTTCTATATTCAATCCTTCAATTCTTCTTCTAGGGATTATAATTATTATTAGCAGCCTGGTTGGTATTCTTACCATTCTAGGCTAAAAATAATAATAGTTAATCCCGTACATCATATCAAAATAAAATAAAATTAAAAGATCAGATTAGGGGGTTAACCTAACCCGAAAGATTTTCTGAAGGATTTATTCTTTTAGGAGTATAATGAGATCTGATCTTATTAAAAAAGGTTTCGAACGTGCACCCCACAGGAGTCTGCTTAAGGCAACCGGCGTGATAAGGAATGATGCTGATTTCGATAAACCTTTTATCGGAATCTGCAATTCGTATATCGACCTTATCCCCGGACACGTTCATCTCCAGGAATTCGGTAAATTCATTAAAGAGGCTGTCAGAGAAGCAGGCGGCGTTCCTTTTGAATTTAATACTATCGGTGTTGATGACGGTATTGCAATGGGACACCTCGGAATGAGATATTCACTCCCCAGCCGCGAAATAATCGCCGATAGTTTTGAAACAGTCGTTGAAGCTCATCGCCTCGATGGCGTTATATGCATCCCTAATTGCGACAAAATAGTACCCGGTATGATTATGGGAGCCGTAAGAGTAAATGTTCCCACAATCTTTGTCTCCGGCGGTCCAATGATGGCCGGCAGAATGCCCGATGGCGAAAAAGTTGATTTAATATCTGTGTTTGAAGGTGTTGGCAAATTTAAATCGGGCGCTATAGATGCCAAAAAACTGAAAGAATATGAAGACTTCGGCTGCCCAACTTGCGGGTCCTGTTCGGGAATGTTTACTGCAAATTCAATGAACTGTTTAATGGAAGCTTTGGGAATTGCGCTTCCAGGTAATGGTTCCATTCTCGCGGTTGATCCACGAAGAAAAAGTCTTGCTATCGCCGCCGCAAAACAATTACTCACTTTAGTCGAAAAGGATATTAAGCCCTCTGATATTCTTAATCGTAATTCATTTATGAATGCCTTCGCGCTTGATATGGCAATGGGAGGAAGTACAAATACAATTTTACATGCACTCGCAATTGCTAATGAAGCGCATATCGAATTTGAATTATCGGATCTGAATGAACTTGCCGGTCGCGTTCCCTATATCTGCAAGGTAAGTCCCGCCACAAAAAATGTTCACATGGAAGATGTTGACAGGGCTGGAGGTGTTTCGGCTATATTAAAAGAAATATCAAAAGTAAATGTACTGGATCTGTCCCGTCCCACTGTAACAGGAAAAACCCTGGGAGAAAATATTTCTTCTTCAGAGATACTTGATAAAGATGTAATCAAAACTGTTGAAGATCCTTATTCAAACACAGGCGGGCTTGCTGTCCTTTTCGGAAACCTCGCTCCGCTTGGCTCAGTTGTCAAAACAGGATCAGTTAGTGAAAAGATGAAAGTGTTTTCAGGTCCTGCCAGAATATTTGAGTCTCAGGATGAAGCCTGCATCGGAATATTAAATGGCGATGTGAAAGCCGGTGATGTTGTTGTTATTAGGTACGAAGGTCCAAAAGGCGGACCCGGTATGCCCGAAATGCTTTCTCCTACAAGCAATATTATGGGCTTGGGTTTAGGCGATAGCGTTGCACTCATTACCGATGGCAGATTCTCAGGAGGAACCCGCGGTGCGTGCATTGGTCATATTTCTCCTGAAGCTGCAGAAGGCGGTCCCATTGCCGCAATTCAAAACGGAGATATTATTCATATAGATATCCCGAATAAAAGTTTGAATGTTGAATTAACTCAGGAAGAGATATCTTCAAGATTAAATTTACTTCCCGAATTTTTACCCAAAATTAAAACCGGATATCTCGCTCGCTATGCAAAAATGGTATCCTCCGCCAATACCGGCGCAATATTAAAATTTTAATCATAACCAGAGTAACTATATGAAAAACAATGAAACGATTATGAAAGGTGCCCAAATATTTTTCGAATGCCTTAAAAGAGAAAAGGTCGAACATATTTTTGGCTTTCCGGGAGGCGCCGTACTTCCCTTATATGAAGAACTCTATGATATAGATTATTTACAGCACATTCTTGTTAGGCATGAACAGGGAGCTGTGCATGCCGCTGAAGGTTACGCAAAGGTATCCGGTAAAACCGGAGTTGTTCTTGTTACTTCGGGACCAGGGGCAACTAATACTGTCACCGGAATTGCCGATGCATACATGGATTCGGTTCCTATTGTTGTTTTTACCGGACAAGTGCCTTCTGAACTTATAGGCAATGATGCGTTTCAGGAAGCTGATATCATGGGAATTACTAGACCAATTACAAAACATAATTTTCTTGTCAGAGATGTTAATGAACTTGCTTTAACAATCCGCAAAGCATTTTATATCGCCTCATCAGGAAGACCCGGACCCGTTGTTGTTGATCTTCCCAAAGATGTTATAAATGCATCATGTGAATTTATTTATCCCGATGATCTTGATATTCGTGGATACAAGCCCGTTCTTAAAGGTCACATAAATCAAATTAAAAAAGCTGCTGAAGTAATTGCAAATGCAAAACGTCCTCTGTTGTATGTAGGCGGAGGAGTAATAATGTCCGGCGGCTCAAGTGAACTTGCTTTGTTTGCCAGGGAAAATAAACTGCCGGTAACAATGACTCTTCAGGGGTTAGGCGCTTTCCCGGGCACCGATGATCTTTCTCTCGGAATGCTCGGAATGCATGGAACTTATTATGCCAACCAGGCTGTTGACAATTGTGATGTTATAGTTTCCCTTGGAGCTCGTTTCGACGATCGTGTAACAGGCAATGTTGAAACATTTGCTAAGAATGCATATAAAATTCATGCCGATATCGATCCCACATGCATAAATAAAAATGTAATTGTTGATTTACCAATAGTTGGAGATGTTAAACATATCCTTGCCGAACTTGCGGCAGAAATGCCAAATGCTCCGGATACAAAAGACTGGTGGCAGCAAATTTATGAATGGAGAGATGAATGCCCTCTACAGTATGAAGATAATGACGGCAGGTTAAGAACAGAATTTGTCATTGATAAATTATTTCAGAAGACAAATGGAAATGCAATTGTTGTTACCGATGTGGGTCAGCATCAAATGTGGACAGCACAGTATTACAAATACAATTATCCGCGTTCCAATATTACTAGTGGCGGTCTCGGTACAATGGGCTTTTCGGTTCCCGCAGCTATTGGTGCTTCCTTTGCTGTTAAAGACAGACCCATTATTTCTATCAGTGGTGACGGCGGATTTCAAATGAATATTCAGGAACTTGTTACCGCCGCTGCTTATAAAGTCCCTGTAAAATTTATAATTATCAATAACAGTTATCTTGGCATGGTAAGACAATGGCAGGAACTGTTTTATGCCGAGAGATATAGTTTCACCGATCTTGCTTCAAGTAATCCTGATTTCGTAAAAGTTGGTAACGCCTTCGGCATAGAATCTTTCTCTACCGATAATCCGAAGGATGTAGATTCACTCTTTGATAAAGCATTTGAAATTAATGACAGACCGGTTCTTATTGAATTTAAAGTTGTAAGAGATGATATGGTGTTTCCTATGGTTCCATCGGGCGGATCAATTTCTGAAATGATGGTAAAAAGACTAAACCCCAAAAGGATAACTCTCTTATGAAACATACCATATCTGTATTGGTTGAAAATCATTTCGGTGCTTTCGATAGAGTTGCCACTTTGTTCAGTGGCAAAGGTTTTAACCTTAGAAGCATTTCAATTGGTGAAACTGAACTTCCTGAAGTTTCAAGAATGACAATAGTAACTGAAGGAGATGCAAGAATTCTTGAACAGGTTATCAAACAGCTCGACCGGCTGATCGATACGCTGAAAGTAACTGACCTTACTTCTGTAATTCATGTTGAACGTGAACTTGCTTTAATAAAAGTAAGCCTTGAAAACGCTTCTATGGAACAGTTAAAAAATATCACTGATATATTCAGAGGTAATATTGTTGATATAACAAATAATTCAATTACAATTGAGATAACCGGTCCTCCGGATAAAATTGATGCTACAATAAATATTCTTATGCCATATGGAATTATCGAAATGGCACGTTCGGGTATTGTAGCTCTTACCCGCGGTGAGCAGGTTAAACCTAAAAATAAAATTAATTCATTAACTAATTAAAACAAGGATACATTATGAAAGTTTATTATGACCAGGACGCTGACCTGTCTTTACTTGAAAAAAAGAAAGTTGCGGTTCTGGGATTCGGAAGTCAGGGACATGCACATAGCCTTAATCTTAAAGAAAGCGGTATGAATGTAGTCGTAGGATTACGTAAATCATCACCCTCATGGCAAAAAGCTGAGAACGCCGGATTAACTGTAATGACAGTCGCTGATGCTGTTAAATGGGGAGATGTAATAATGGTTCTTCTTCCTGATCAGAATCAAAAAGCTGTTTACGATGCTGAAATTGCTCCTTATCTTAAAGCCGGTGATATACTTGCCTTCGGTCATGGATTTAATATTCATTATAAACAGATTGTTCCTCCCGCAAATGTGAATGTAATGATGATAGCTCCCAAAGGTCCGGGGCACCTTGTCCGCAGAACTTATCTCGAAGGTTCGGGTGTTCCAAATTTAATAGCTGTGCATCAGGATCCTGCAGGAGATACTCTTCAGTATGCATTAGCATGGGCAAAAGGAATAGGCGGCACAAGAGCCGGGGTTATTGAAACAAATTTCAAAAATGAAACTGAAACAGATCTATTCGGTGAACAGGCTGTACTATGCGGCGGCTCTGCAGAATTAATTAAAGCCGGATTCGAAACTCTTACTGAAGCCGGATATCCTCCGGAACTTGCATACTTCGAATGCATGCATGAAATGAAACTTATTGTTGACCTTTATTATGAAGGAGGTCTCTCAAGAATGAATTACTCCGTCAGCGATACTGCGGAATATGGTGGAATGACAAGAGGAAAAAGATTAATTACCGCAGAAACAAAAAAAGAAATGAAGAAAATTCTTTCGGAAGTTCAGAGCGGTCAGTTTGCAAAGGAATGGCTCGATGAATATAATGCCGGAATGCCGAACATGACAAAGTTAAGAAAAGAAAATAGTGAACATAAAATTGAAGAGGTTGGTGCGAAACTCCGTGGAATGATGAGCTGGTTGTTTAGGAAAAACAAGAAGGAAGAGGTCGGTGTATGAGCTATAAAATAGCTTTACTACCTGGCGATGGAATCGGACCCGAAGTAACTGATGCCGCTGTGAAAGTAATAAATGCGGCAGCATCAAAATTTAACCTCTCATTTGAATTCAAAGAGGAATTGATTGGTGGCTCATCTTATGATAAGCATGAGAATCCTCTTACTGATGAAACACTTCAGAGTTGTTTTAATTCAGATGCCGTTTTTCTTGGTGCGGTTGGAGGTCCCAAATGGGAAAAGCTGCCTCATAATCTTAAACCGGAAGCCGCACTTCTGAAACTCAGGAAAGAACTTGGATTGTTTGCCAACATTCGTCCTGCTAAAATCTATAATGCACTGATCGATTCCTCAACTCTGAAAAAAGAAGTGCTTGAAGGGACTGATTTTGTTGTCCTCCGTGAACTTACTGGTGGAATATATTTCGGTCAACCCCGCGGCTTTGATGAGAACCGCGGGTGGAATACAATGGAATATACTCATGATGAAGTTGAACGCATTACGCGAATGGCTTTTACATTAGCCGCCGGCAGAAGTAAAAAAGTTACCTCTGTTGATAAAGCAAATGTTCTTGAGGTATCTCAATTCTGGAGAAATATCGTTCATGATGTGCATAAGGATTTTCCTGACATCGAATTAAATGATATGTATGTAGACAATGCCGCAATGCAGATAGTCCGGAATCCGAAACAGTTTGATGTTCTCCTAACCTCAAATTTATTCGGTGATATATTAAGCGATATCGGAGGAATGATAACGGGAAGTCTGGGAATGCTTCCCTCGGCCAGTCTTGGAAATAAATATTCATTGTACGAACCTGTTCATGGAAGTGCGCCTGATATAGCCGGTCAGGGTAAAGCTAATCCGCTTGCCGCTATATCTTCGGTTGCAATGATGTTTAATTATTCATTCAATCTTCCTGAAGCTTCTGTGTTGATTGAATCAGCAATTGAAAAAACTCTGACTGCCGGATACCGTACTCCTGATATATTTTCAGAAGGCAGTAAACTTGTTAATACAATTGATATGACAAATCAAGTAATCTCTTATATGTCATGATGAGTCTATTTTGTCATTCCCGCGGAGGCGGGAATCCATGCAGCATATTTGTAGGGGAGGGTCTGTGACCCTCCCGATAAATGCCGAAGGCATTTACCTGTTCTTATTTGTCATTCTTCGCACGCAGAATTTTTGTCATCCCCGCGAAAGCGGGGATCCCATGGTTACTTGTAAATCATGATTGTCATTTCGTAGGGGCGGGTCTCCGTGCCCGCGTCCTCGCGAAGGCGGGGATAAATGCCGAAGGCATTTACCTGATCTTGTTTGTCATTCTTCACACAACGAAGAATCACAACAGTATAAAATTTTGAACTGTACTAATTAAAAGGTCATAAATGAAAGAACGAATTCTGATATTTGATACAACATTAAGGGATGGCGAACAGTCACCCGGTGCTTCATTAAATGTATATGAAAAACTTGAAATTGCACGGCAGTTGTGCAGGCTAAAGGTTGATGTTATTGAAGCAGGGTTCCCTGTATCCTCTCCTGCACAATTCGAAGCAGTAAAAAGAATTGCCGATGAGTCGGATGTAATTATAGCAGGGCTTGCCCGTGCTAAAGAACTTGATATTAAATCAGCCTATGATGCTCTGCGGAATGGTAAGTGCCCCAGGATCCATACTTTTTCAAGTACCTCCGATATTCATATCCTTGGAAAGTTTGCCGATGCCAAATATGGGGTTTCACTTGAGGAAAAAAGAAAGACTGTACTTAAAATGTCCTTCGATGCTGTTTCTTATGCAAAAACTCTTTTAGATGATGTGGAATTTTCTGCTGAAGATGCAGGCAGAACAGACATCGGGTATCTTGCTGAAATAATTGAGACCGCAATTGAAGCAGGCGCCACTACTGTTAATATTCCTGATACTACCGGTTACACTTTTCCTTCTGAGTTTGGACGAATGATAGCTGAACTTGTTAAACGAGTTAGCAATATCAACAAAGCTATAATTAGCACGCATTGTCATAACGATCTTGGACTTGCGGTTGCAAATTCAATCGCTGGTATTCAGAACGGAGCCCGCCAGGTCGAGTGTACAATAAACGGAATTGGTGAAAGAGCCGGCAATGCTTCTCTTGAAGAAATTGTTATGGCATTAAAAGTAAGAAAAGACATATGTGATTATTATACCGAAATAAATACTACTGAAATATTTAGTACCAGCAAAATGGTCTCTGGATTTACAGGAATAGTGGTGCAGCCTAATAAAGCAGTGGTTGGTGAGAATGCCTTCGCACATGAATCCGGGATCCATCAGGACGGTGTTCTTAAAGATAAACAGACTTATGAAATCATGACTCCTGAATCTGTAGGTGTTAGGAAAACAACTTTAGTTCTTGGCCGGCATTCAGGTAGACATGGATTAAAATCAAGACTGGAAGAACTTGGATATCATCTGTCTGAACCTGAACTCCAGAAATCTTATAATGCGTTCCTTGAATTAGCAGATAAGAAAAAAGAAGTTTTTGATGATGACCTCAGAGTTCTGATGGGTGATGAGATATATAAAGAACAACAGTACTATGAACTTCAATACATTCATGTAATGGCGGGGTCCGACCTTATCCCTACAGCCACCGTTAAGATAAAATCAGAAACTGAAACATTTCAGGAATCATCTACTGGGGATGGCCCCGTAGATGCAACATTCAATGCAATTGAAAGAGCACTTGGATTTAAAACAACTGTTGAATCATATAATGTACGTTCTGTTACTTCAGGACGCCAGGCTCTTGGTGAGGCTATAATTAGAATAAGGCAGGATGAAAATTCATTTACCGGCAGAGGTACTTCCACAGATATTATTGAAGCAAGTGCCAAAGCTTATCTGCAGGCAATAAATCTTTATCATGTTTATACACGTACTCAATTAGAGTTTAGAGATAATAAATTATTAATAAATCAAGCTTGAAGGAATATATGAATTATGGGAATGACGATAACTGAAAAAATATTTGCAGCATCTTCAAAACGGGAATCAGTAAGTCCCGGTGAAAATCTATGGCTGGATGTTGATGTATTAATGACTCACGATGTTTGCGGACCTCCGACATTTGCAATATGGAAAAAGGAATTCGGCGATAAAGCCAAAATATGGGATAAAAATAAATTAGTGATCTTCCCGGATCATTACATATTCACAAAGAATGAACATGCAAACAGGAATGTCGATCTGCTTCGTAAGTTTGCTGTGGAATATGATCTTCCAAATTATTATGATGTCGGAACAGAACGGTATAAAGGCGTTTGTCATATCGCTCTTGCCCAGGAAGGGTATAATGTTCCTGGTACAGTATTAATCGGAACAGACTCACACACTTGCACATCTGGTGCATTCGGAATGTTCTCTACAGGTGTTGGTAACACCGATGCTGCCTTTATTTTAGGCACCGGAAAAATATGGGAGAAGGTTCCTCAGTCGATGAAGTTTACATTTAACGGAACTATGCCTGAATACTTAACAGCAAAAGATCTGATCCTTCAGATACTCGGCGACATTACAACAGATGGGGCGACATACAGAGCTATGGAATTTGATGGAGAAGCCATTGCCTCACTTAATATGTATGAGAGAATGACTCTTACAAATATGGCAATTGAAGCCGGCGGTATGAACGGCATTATTGCGGTCGACGAGACCACGAGGAAATTTCTTAAAGAGACCGGCGTTAATGTTTACAAAGAATTTAATAGTGATCCAGACGCAGTATATCATTCGAAATACGTCTATGATGTATCCAGGCTTGAACCACTTGTAGCAAAACCACATAGTCCCGATAACCGTGATGCAGTCAGAAATGTTGCGGGTACAAAAATTACAAAATGCTATATAGGTTCATGCACGGGTGGAAAAATAACGGACTTCAGATATGCTGCAAAAATTCTTCTTGGAGAAAAGGTAAAGGTCCCTACTTTTATTGTTCCTGCAAGCATAACTGTGGCGAAGCAACTTGAAGAAGAAACAATTGCGGGTATTTCATTTAAAGAAATATTCTTAAATGCCGGATGCACAATTGCTGAATCTTCCTGCGCGGCTTGCCTTGGAGGTCCCTCAGATACAATCGGTAGAAGTGTTGACGGAGATGTAGTTATATCAACTACCAACCGTAACTTCCCCGGAAGAATGGGCAGCAGATCATCACAGGTTTATCTTGCATCTCCATTAACTGTAGCAGCATCTGCTGTCAGAGGAGAAATAAGAGACCCAAGAGAATTTTTTATATAATAAAGTTTATAAGGTAAATATGGAAAAGAAAATAACCGGCAAAGCATATGTTCTTGGTGATAATATTGACACTGATCAGATTATCCCGGCTGAACACCTTGTCTATTCAACTAGTAATCCGGAAGAAGTAAAAAAATACGGACACTATGCTTTATCAAGTGTTCCAAATGAAAAAGCAGGACTCCCAAATGGTAATGTTCCCTTTATTACCGGCGATAATTATCAATCGGAATTCGGTATTGTAATTGGCGGAACAAATTTCGGATGCGGTTCATCCAGAGAACATGCTCCGCTTGCAATGCAGGTTGCAGGAGTCAAGGTTGTTATAGCGGAATCTTATGCAAGAATATTCTTCCGTAATTCTGTGGATGGCGGATTTCTAATACCCTATGTAAGCAAAGAGAAATTAAACGATAAAATTAAAACCGGCGATGTTATTGAAGTTGACCTGGAAGCAAATCAACTCATAAACCATACTGATAATAAAAGCTGGTCACTTATTCCCCTGGGAGACGTATTTGATATAGTTGAAGCTGGGGGATTATTTCAATATGCCAGAATATCAAGAATGATTTGAGTTGGTACGCATGTTATTCTGAGCGTACGATTGTCATCCTGATCCCGAATTGTCGGGAGAAGGATCTTCCTTGACATTCATAGCGAATGACAAGTTAATTAATAGATTTAGGAATAAATATGAAACAGATTGAACTATTTGACACCACGTTACGAGACGGTACTCAGGGTGAGGGAATAAACCTTTCCATCCATGATAAGATAAATATTGCTGTCAGGTTAGATGAGTTCGGAATTGATATTATTGAAGGTGGCTGGCCTGGAAGCAATCCGAAGGATGAAGAGTTTTTCAAACAAATAAAGAATTACAATTTTGTTAATTCTCAAATATGCGCTTTTGGTTCCACAGCAAGATTTTTAGATAAAGTTGAAACAGACCCAAATCTGAATTCGCTTCTGTTTGCCGAAACTCCTGTTGTTTCAATATTCGGCAAAACATGGAAATTCCATGCTGAGAAGGGTCTTGGCTTAACATCAGATGAAAACGAAGAACTAATTTATAGATCAGTACTCTTTCTTAAAAAACACGGAAGGAAAGTTGTTTTTGATGCAGAACATTTCTTTGATGGATTCAAAGATGATTCGGTTTTTGCAATTAAAATGTTGAAAGCTGCTGAATCAGGCGGTGCCGATGTTATAACTCTTTGCGATACAAACGGCGGTTCTTTGCCATTTGAAATACAGAAAGCCGTTGCTGAGGTTATAAAAAATATAAGCAAGCCGGTTGGCATTCATACTCATAACGATGGTGAGCTTGCAGTAGCAAATTCATTAACCGCTGTTTCATCCGGTGCTTCACATGTGCAGGGAACAATCAACGGAGTAGGCGAGCGTTGCGGTAATGCAAATCTAATTAGTATTATTCCTAACCTGCTTCTAAAAATGAAACTTGAAACCAGGACATCTGTAAAACTGGAAGGACTGACTTCTCTATCAAATTATGTTTATGAATTGATGAATCTTGTCCCCAATTCAAGGACTGCGTACGTTGGGGCTTCTGCATTCGCGCATAAGGGCGGAATTCATGTGAGTGCGGTTCTTAAAGACAGCCGGATGTATGAACATATTAATCCACAGGAAGTCGGGAATAAACAGCGGGTACTAATTTCAGATCTTGCAGGTCAGAGCAATATAAGGTATAAAGCGAAGGAATTCGGAATCGATCTGAACAATGATAATGAATTGAGTAAAAAACTTGTCTCGCATATCAAGAATATGGAATATGACGGTTACCAGTTTGATGGCGCGGAAGCTTCTTTCGAATTAATACTCCGCTCTGAAACAAATGAATTCTCGCCTTTCTTTAATACACTCGATTCAAGGATAAATGTATTTTTTGATAATAAAAAACATACAACGGCTGAAGCCGTAATAAAGATTGAAGTCGGCGGGGAAATTGAACATACTGCTGCAAGCGGAGATGGTCCGGTAAATGCTCTTGATAATGCTCTGCGGAAAGCGCTCATCAGGTTCTATCCTGAAATTGCTTTAATAAAACTTATTGATTATAAAGTTCGCGTGCTTGATGAAAAACAGGGTACTACAGCAAAAGTCAGGGTCCTTATTGAAACAAGTGATGGAAATGAAACATGGTCAACTGTAGGTGTATCGGAAAATATTATTGAAGCAAGCTGGCAGGCATTATGCGACAGCATGAATTATAAACTATTTAAAGCAGCAAAAGAAAAAACTCATAATGTAATAGAGCAGCCCAGGACATCTTATGCTATTTGAATCGAAATATATTTAGCTAAAGAATATCTTGAGGTGGAATACATAAATATTCTTTCACTTTACTTAAATAAGGTGTACTATTTGAATTGATCTGGGTTAATAACCCGCTAAATATTTTATTTCCTGTCCCACTTGCTATTGCAGGTAGGGGATGATCCCAATCTTAAATAAATATATAAAGATGATGGACAAAAAGCTTATTAACGCAGAATTTCACGACGCATGCGGCATCGGATTTATCGCTGAACTAAATGCGGTGCCCAGCCGGAGAGTAATTGAGTTATCAATAGAGGCATTGAAAAATATGTCTCACCGCGGAGCATTTGGCTCCGATGACCGTACAAGTGACGGCACCGGATTGATGACTGATATTCCTGTTGAATATTTTACTCTCGTATTAGATGAAGAACTTTGTTTCGAAACCGGAAATAAAGAACGTGCTATTGCAATGGTTTTCACGAATGAAACCGAGCTTCCATTTCTTCAAAGTGAACTGAATAATATTGCAGACAATCTAAAAATTAAATATATCGGAACCAGATATGTACCTGTTAATAAAGGTGTTCTTGGTGAGATAGCAAAAGAAACTTGTCCGCTTATAGTTCAATTCTTTTTTACTGATGAGTCTGACAATAACGATTTTGAAAAAAGATTATATCTGCTCAGAAAAAGTATTGAACAGAAAATTCTGAATACTAAGGGAGAATCGTTTATATGTTCACTCTCATCTAAAACAATTGTTTACAAGGGCATGATGAAGCCCAACACCCTTGCACGTTTCTATTCTGATTTAACCCAGCCGGAATATAAGGTCAAGGTTTCTGTTTTCCACGAAAGATTTTCCACAAATACAATTTCTAATTGGAGTATGGCGCAGCCGTTCAGGATGCTGGGGCACAACGGTGAGATAAATACAATTAAGGGAAACAGGCTGTGGATGCAGACCCGTGAGGAGACGATCCGTTCCGATTATTGGAAGGAAAACCTTGAAAAGCTTAAGCCTTTTGTTTCACAATCAGGCAGCGATTCTTTTAGTCTTGATAATATTCTTGAGTTCCTCGTAATGAGCGGAAGAGGGTTGTTCAACAGTATAATGATGCTTATTCCCGAACCGTATATTTATGACACAAGTATGCCTCAGCAGCTTAAAGATTTTTATATATACCATGAAAATCATATTGAACCATGGGACGGTCCGGCTGCCCTTGTCTTTACTGATGGCGATATAGTCGGGGCAAAATTAGACAGGAATGGTTTACGTCCATTAAGATATACAATTACAAAGGACGGACTTGTTATTATGGCTTCGGAGGCTGGTGTTGTAGAACTTAATGATGATAATATCCTTATGCATCACCACATGAAATCCGGAGAAAATTTTGCAGTTAAATTAGATGGTTCCGGAATAATTCCTAATGAGAAAATCACTAGCATGGTCTCTGCAACCAGGAATTATTCCAAAATGATTGAAAGCAAACTCCAGACACTAGAACGTGGTAGTGATATTGATGAGTTTGGTTCATTCGCATTACCGGAGGAAGGATTTAATAAACGACTCCGGATTGCTTTCGGGATTGACAAAGAGGATTTTGACAGGTTTATTATTCCAATGTCTCAAAGCGGTAATGAATCTGTCGGCTCAATGGGTGATGATACTCCCCCTGCTGCTTTCTCAAGTCAATCAAGAAAGTTATACGATTATTTCAAACAGCATTTTGCCCAGGTAACAAATCCATCAATTGATTCGATCCGCGAACGATACGTAATGAGTCTTTACCGTTACATCGGTTATGAAAGTGATCTTTTAAGTGAAACAGCTGTATTCGAAGGTGCAGTAAGAATTGACAGCCCAGTTTTGTCTCCAAGGGAAGTAAGATTATTAAAAGATAAGAATAATTCGTTTCCTCATGAAATAATTAAATGTCATATTCATTTTGAAGATGACCTTGCGGAAAGAATAGAAGAGATAAGGAAAGAATGTGAAACCGCCGCTCTTAATGGGACCAGAATTATTTTCCTTTCAGATGAAGATCTTGAAAAAGATTTTGCTCCAATACCAATGTTACTGATCGTATCAGCTGTCCATCAACATCTCCTAAGAAAAAAGCTGAGGAACAATTGTGCCTTATTATGTTTTACCGGAGATGTAATTGAGGATCATGATATAGCATGTCTGGTAGCGTTTGGCGCAAGTGCGGTTTATCCTTATATGGCATATGAATTAATTAGAGAACATTTTGCCGCATCTGATTGGGTTACCATGCTAAGGAATTATCGCGGATCTTTGGAGAAAGGACTTCTTAAAATTATGGGTAAGATGGGAGTCTCAACTTTAAGCAGTTACCACGGCAGCATGTTAATGAATGCTATCGGAATATCAAAAGAAGTAATTAATGAATACTTCCCTTCAATTAAATCAGTCCTTGGTGGACTAAATCTTTCTATGCTAAAAGAATCATTAGTTGAAAGGAGCAGCAAAGCCCTCGCTGAAAATATTTCCATTGAAGAATATGGAAGATTCAGATTCAGGAAAGGGGGAGAAGCACACGGATTTTCTCCAAATATATTTAAACACATTCATTCAATATCAGGTAGTAAAACCGGACAGCCCCCTCAAGGTGAACAGCCCGTATATGTCAGAGACCTGCTTGAAATTGTTAAACGGGAACCGATTCCTGTAATTGATGTAGAACCGGCTGATAAAATTATAAAGCGGTTTGGGTTAGGCGCTATTTCTTTCGGAGCTGTATCTGAAGAAACCCACCGTACTCTTGCCCGTGCAGCTTCAATACTTGGTATAAGAAGCAATACCGGCGAAGGGGGAGAACAGAAAGACAGGTATAGTGTTTCCAATCCTGATAAAAGTGAAAACTGTTATACCAAACAAATTGCCAGCGGAAGGTTTGGTGTTACAACTTCATATCTGACTGCCGCAAGAGAAATTCAAATTAAAATGGGTCAGGGTGCAAAACCTGGGGAAGGTGGTCAGCTTCCCGGAGAAAAAGTTACTCTTCAAATTGCTTATGACAGAAATACAACACCGGGTGTTCCATTAATATCTCCTCCTCCGCACCATGATATATATAGTATTGAAGACCTCGCACAACTGATTTATGATTTGCGTCAGGTTAATCCCCGTGCGAATATTTGTGTTAAACTTGTTTCACAATTCGGAATAGGTATTATTGCTTCGGGTGTTGTTAAAGCCGGTGCGGATTCAATATTAATCAGCGGCAACGATGGCGGTACCGGAGCCAGTCCCCTTGGCTCTTTGAAACATACGGGTCTTCCCTGGGAGATAGGACTCACAGAAGTAAACAAAACATTAATTCAAAATGGTTTGCGCGGAAGGGTTACTTTACGGGTTGACGGGGGAATGAAAAGTGCCAGGGATATTGTTATTGCCACACTGCTTGGTGCGGATGAATTTGATTTCGGTACTTCTGCACTCGTTGCATTGGGATGTATAATGGCAAGGCAATGTCACCTTAATACATGCCCCGCAGGAATTGCTACGCAGGATAAGGAGTTACGCAAAAAATTTAAGGGCAAGCCGGAAAATCTTGTTGTCTTTATAAAGCATATTGCCGAGGAAGTAAGAATATTGCTTTCAGAAATGGGTTATTCCAGTCTGTTCAACATTACCGGGAAGAATGAACTTCTCAATGTTAGTTCTTTACATAAAGAATTTATTAAAGAAAAGAATATTGATTTGTCTTACCTGCTTCATTCAGAAAATGATCCAAAATATAACCCGGGAATAGGAATTAAAGTTAAATCATTCCCGGTTAACGGGCGTCATTTCGATGAAACAATAATGGAAGAAGTTTTACCCGCTATAATGACACATGGCAGAGTAATTATAACAAGGAAATTAAAAAACACTGACCGTGCAGTAGGCAGCAGACTTTCAGGATTAATTTCATTTCTATATGGTCCCGGAAATTATAAGGGGTATATTCAATTCCGTCTAACTGGAACGGCAGGACAAAGCCTGGGAGCTTTCCTGGTTGATAATATTGAATTGCGTCATTGCGGGGTTGCAAATGATTATGTCGGGAAAGGGATGTCCGGTGGTCTGATTACGATTAGGTTTTCCCGAACAACAAGGCAGGCGCTGGAAGGGAATACTATTATTGGCAATGTTGCATTATATGGTGCAACGGGCGGTGAATTATTTGTAGCAGGGAAGGCAGGCGAAAGGTTTGCAGTCAGAAACAGCGGTGCGGCAGCAGTAGTTGAAGGAGTGGGGAACCATTGCTGCGAATATATGACCCGTGGATTTGTTATTGTCCTTGGAGAAATAGGCAAGAACTTTGGATCAGGAATGACGGGTGGGGTTGCTTATATCTATAATAATTTCCCCCTGGTTGAAAAAAACCTTAACACTGCTTATGTTAAAACAGATACCATTGTTCTTGCTGATGAAGATCTGATCTTTAAATATCTTGTCAATCAACAGTTCCATACCGGGTCTACGAAAGCGGGTAAAATCATTGACAACTGGGAAAAGGAAAAGAATAAATTTGTTAAGATTTCACCCCGGGCTATCGAAACAGTTGATCTGACAAAAATTTATGAAGAACAGTTCAAAGACCGCCTAGCCGGGGTTTTTAATAATTGATATGGTTTCCATCCCACGTGTCATTCCCTCGAAGATTCTACCACGACCTGTCGGGGCAGGAAACCATTTCTTGGATTGTTATCCCTTAATGTTTTGTCATCCCCGCGAAAGCGGGGATCCCAATAATTGTCAACACATTTCATTTATTTCATAACAATCATTTTTTTAGTACTGACGAAGTTTTGTTTCCCGTCGACAGAAGTTCCATGAAGAGAATAAAAATATGCTCCGCTGGCAAGTCCGTTAACGTTTAAATTTAATTCATAATCCCCACCAGCCTGCACTCCCGGGGTTATTTCTTTTACGGTTGCACCCACCACATTATAAACAATAAGCTTAACATTGCTTTCAGCCGGAAGCGAATATCTGATTATAGTACTTGGATTAAATGGATTCGGGTAATTCTGCTCTAGCGAATAATTTGTTGGGATGTTTTTGATTTCTACATTTATTGTGTTCAAATATTTGAATTTTCCATCCAAATCCAACTGTTTTAATCTGTAAGAGTATATTCCATTAGAAATGTTTTTATCGGTAAACGAATAGTGTTTTCCAATTGAACTGTTTCCGCTTCCGTTAACAAATCCGATCTTAATCCAGTTGTTTTTTGATAGTGTGCTTCTTTCTATGTCAAATCCGTAATTGTCAATTTCTGTTGCAGTCTGCCATTTGAGACTAACACTTTTATTGATATAATTCCCCGAAAAAGAAACGAGTTCAACTGGTAGAGTTGAATTAGGATCAACAACATTCAATACAAATGACTGAGTGTCTGCCTGCGCATGCTGATTAGTAATTACAATTGTAACCGGTACCTGCCCTTTAGTGCCAGGTGCTGTTCCTTTCAATTCCCCTGCGCCGGTCAAACTTAACCACGATGGAACATTAGATAAATTAAATGAAAGAGAATCATTAAAACTGTTAAATATATTAATTCTGTAAAGATAGTTGGAATTCATATTCACATCAGTTACAGGATCTGAATATATAGCCAGCTCAGTATTGAAATAATTCCAGGAAATCTCAGAAGTATCAAAATTATTATAAATCAAAGCTTTTACTTTATTTACTTTATTCAGATTTGAAAACTGATTATTATTCGTACTTACTGATGCAGCACTTAAGGAAGGCATTTGGTTAACAAACCATTGATAAGAAACATTACTGTTATAAGGATCAGAAGCATTTGCAGAAAAATTAACTAAGGAAGTATCCTGCCTGAGAAAATTTCTTTTATTAAGCGGAATATTTTCATTATGTATAAAGTCAGTTTCTACATTAAAAGGCGACCATGAAATAATATCCGGCGGGAGTTTATTAGAAATAAATTTATCGAAAACATTTTTAGTTATCTTCTGAACATAATAATTGCTGTCAAGACCAAGAGACCAATTACTGGATGCGGCATTAAATACATTCCCCCCTCCTGGTTTATGGAATATTCCCATTGTAGCATGAGGAGTAGGATTAAAACCCCAGGTTGAATATGCAGGAGACAACCCTAAAACCATAAAATTAATCGGGCTCCCGTCAGTTCCGGTGAAAACAGGAATCCCGTTAACGAAATTAAATAAACCTCCGTCAGTTTCATCTCCAACGATAGCATCGGAAAATCCGAAATCTTCACCTTCCATTAATCCAGTTCCTTTGTAAATCCAGCTTTGATGATTATAAACAGTATATCCCCCATAACCATTTGATGCGGGAAGAATTGAGCCGTCATTAACATAACCTGCTGAAATATAACTAAGTCCTGTCATGCTGTTTTCAGGTGAATTTACTGGGGACAGTCTGAAATTATTGGTGACTAAAGAATCGATTACTCCACTATAAGGATCAACAGTCGGATCTTTATAACAGACGAGAGTATTACCATTATTTTCATATCTCACCTGCCACCAACACGTATTTCCAGACAATATTATCAAATTACCTCCTGAGGATACAAAATTTTCAGTTTCAACTTTTTCAGGATAAGACCAGTATTCACTATGTCCATCAATTACCACCACATTATAGCTGCTTAATAAATCAGGGTTGGAGTGAATATCATAATTAACAGAACATTCAAAATTTATATGATTCCTATATGCCCATCTTATAAATGGTAATTCCAGAAAAAATTCAGGATATCCACCATAAGCCCTGCCGGGTCTTTGAAATGATACTTTGTAAGATGCTATAGTATCAGTAGAATTGAAATTATACAGACTTTTTCCGCCCACCGGGTTATATGCCTGCCAGGTATTGGCGCTTGATACATACAATGTTTTGGAATACGATCCACGTATTCTTGGGCTAACCATGAATACAACAGATTTTGAACCAACAGATGTGGGGAATTGAGCATAATAAACTCCCGGCAGCCATGTGTCAGGAATTACAATTGAGTACGAGACTGGCCAATTGCATCCATAATAATAACTGCTGTCGGGATATAATCTTTCACCACCTGGAATAAAACTAATAGTAGTTACTAAACTATCAATATCATTATATTTAAATATTTGAATCGAAATAGGATTCACCTTAGTTGAAATATGGAATTCTAAAGTGTCTCCCTGTTTAACTGAAATTTTATTTACATATCCTGTTTCATCTGCTTTTAATATTATTAAAAACGTTAAGATAAAGACATAAATTAACCATGCTCTCATTGACCATTCCTCTGTTTTTATAGATATTAGCCAATATGTGTGCCGGAGTAAAAACCCACTAAATAGCAGTATATTAGTTATTAGAAGTGTGGAAAGGTGTGATTAATGAAAGAGGAGTTCATTAATTGGAATTACAAATAGCTTAAATACCATTTAAGCGAAAGATCTGAAATAATATTAAGATAATCGATAAATCTGTGATCTGCCCCTTCAATTAGTTCAATTTTTGAATCATGACTCAAGTATTTTAATCCAATTCTGCTTATCTCAAGGAGTTTACGCTCTTCCTCATCATGATCACCATGAATAATTAGTACCGGGCATTCCACTTTCCTGAGTAATTGTTCTTGATTAATATTTTCAAAATCTTCCAACATTTTCTTATCAATAATAACCATATCCCTTGGGCTGGGAGTATCTTTATAGATCCGCATATGACCTGTTTTTGAAAGCTCGTCCAATTGGTCTTTTGAATAGAAATCTTCCCAGTTATATTTTATACTGCCTGTTAAAGCTCCTGTAAGAACCATAGTTCTTATGTCAGGAGTATAGCCACGCAGACAAACCAGACCGCCATAACTTTGTCCATAAAGAGCAATATTCTTATATCCCCTGTTCTTTGCATAATTTATGACTAAATGTAAATCCTGAACTGCCATTTCTGGTGTTAATATTTCATCATCACTCTCACCACACCCGCTATAGTCAAAAGAAATTACACTTATGCCTCCCTGGCTAAATTTATTTGCAAGCTTTTCATATCTACCATTCATGGATTTGTCCCCGGTAAAACCGGATGCCATAATTATTATTGATTCGGATCCGGCAAACCAATGGTTAGCAGCGATTATAAATCCCCGACTGTTCTTAATAAAAATCTTTACCATGTCTTCCTGATCATTCATTTCTTTTGAACCCGTACCTAAATTGTCATTGTTACTTCAAATTGTCAATGTTAATAAATATCCACTCTGTTGAAACACAATAGTAATGTAACAATAATATAATTTCAATATTATAATTCCCGACCAAATATTATCTGATATGGGGCATAATATTTTTGTGTTTAATTTAAGATTTATTTCTAAAACGTGGGGGCCTAAATAACATTAATAAAAAAAAGCCGTTCTGATTAAAACAAAACGGCTAATGTAGTATGTAGGATTTGGAGTGCTAGTTTAGCAAATGTTGTTTGTCTTTGAAAAATCCGGTTTGATTGTCTTGATCGACATATGCAATCAATTCAACGAGTGCAGTTTTAAAATGGTCTTTGAGAGTAAAACCGTCGGCTCCAAGTTCTTTGGATAAATTTATATAATCTTCATTTTCATAAAAACTTGTCATTAAAATTATTGGGGAGTTTTGAACAGTATTGATAAGAGTCGATATTTCCTCGCCATTATATTTTTTCATACCAAGATCAAGTATAATAATACCTGGTTTATAAACATTAACTTTTTCCCATGCTTCCTCAGGAGAAACAGCCCAGACAACTTCATTCATATCCATATCGTTTATAAGGAAATCAAGAACGAAACCAAGGAACTCTTCGTTCGAGTCAACAACCATAATACTTTTATTTGTCACAAAAACTCCTTCACATTTTATACGTGATAAAATTATCTTAAACCTGTTAACATATCAATCGGGTAAAACCCTGATTTTATTGGCGTAAACCCTGAAGTGAAGTCACATCGGACATCACAGATTTAAATTATGTTTAGTGTGATAAATGAGTAAGCTCTGATGTTTCCAACCCCAACAAATAATTTGTGTTGAACGGTCACATGTACTGAACCAGCCTATATTGCTTGCTTACTCAGAATGGCATGCCCATTAAAATGGTTTTTTTTTGGATAATTATATTTCATTTCTTAAAATAATTCAATATTATATAAACCAAATAACAGGATGAATATGAATACTACAAATATTGCAATATTGGGTGCGGGAAATATAGGACTGGCTATAATGAACGGTATTATAGGATCAGGAATCTGCAAACCTGAAAACATAACCATTACCAGACGAAATATTGAGTTGCTTGCAGAATTTAAGAAGAAGGGGATCGGAGTAACGGGAGATGATTCTGAAGCCGTAAAAAAATCATCTGTTATAATTATAGCTGTTCAGCCGGGACAATTGAACGGACTTCTTGAGGAAATAAAGGAGTCTGTAAATCCTGAAATACATATTATTATTTCTGTAGTTTCAGGGGCTACACTTTCAGCAATCGGGAAAAAACTTCCTGCGCGTACCCGTATTGTAAGAGCTATGCCAAATACTGCAATTGCAATCAAAGAATCAATGACATGTCTTTCGTCTGGACCTGGAAACGAGAGTGCTCTTAAAATTGCTGAAGATATATTTGAACCACTGGGAACTACTTTAATAATTAATGAAGAACTAATGATACCAGCGACAGCATTATGCGCTTGCGGAATAGCTTTCTTTCTTCGGGCGATAAGAGCGGCTTCTCAGGGAGGCATTGAAATAGGATTTCATTCTGAAGAAGCGTTAAAAATGGCAGCGCAGACAGCTAAAGGAGCAGCATCACTTTTGTTAACTATAGGAGATCATCCTGAAAGTGAAGTAGATAAAGTTACTACACCCCGGGGTTGTACAATTTCAGGATTAAACCAAATGGAACACAGCGGCTTCAGCTCGGCAATGATTAAAGGGATTGTTACATCCGCTGATAAAGCTGCGCTGCTTTATAAAAACACGGATTGATTATTTTTTCGCTACCTTTTGATGTCCAAAAGGTTCTAAACTGTCTATTTCTTGCCAAATTAGATAATATTCAAAATAGCTATTTTAATATTGTATCTGAACGAATTTATTTTTAAATTGATCTTGTTATGAAAAAAGCTAAAGTATCCATACTGTTTTATTACTTTTATTTTTATTTCTTCGGGAATATACCGGGAGACTTTTGCTGAAATAACAAACATACAATTTTACAAAGTCACCCGGTCAAGAGACCGGGTTTTTTATTATTATGGAAAAAAGAATAGCAATACAAGGTTACGAAGGAAGTTTCCACCAGGAAGCTGCCAACCATTTCTTCGGCGGTGATGTAACTGTACTCCCATGCAAAACATTCAGGGAAACTGTTAAAATTGCGTCCGATAAGAAGATATCCGATGGCGGTATCATGGCAATTGAAAATTCAATTGCCGGAAGCATCCTTCCAAACTATAATCTACTTCAGAAAAGCGCGCTGCATGTAATAGGAGAAATTTATCTTCAGATAAAACAGCAGCTTATAGTTTTTCCGGGTGTAAAACATGAAGACCTGCGCGAAGTTCACAGCCATCCAATGGCACTTCTGCAATGTATGGACTTTCTTGAAAAAAACGAATGGAAACTGGTAGAAACTGATGACACTGCACTCAGCGTAAAAAATATTCACCAACATCGCCATAAGCACGCTGCGGCAATAGCAGGACGACTGGCTGCTAAACTTTATGGAATGGACATTCTTGTTCCAAATATCCACACTCTAAAAAACAATTACACTCGTTTCCTTATTCTTCAACGTGAAGATAACATTGAAAAGATCGGCAACCCCAATAAGGCGTCAATATATTTTCAGACTGATCATTCTAAAGGAAGCCTTGCACTTGTATTAACAAAAATAGCTGAAGGAGGAATAAACCTCACAAAACTACAATCGTTCCCTATACCTGACACAGATTGGAAATATTCCTTTTACGTGGATATGGAGTTTAATTCACAGGACCAGTTCAATAAAGTTGTTGATTCAATAAAAAAGATAACTGAACAATTAAAAGTTTACGGCATTTATAAAAAAGGAATAACCATAAGATGATAAACACTGCAGACAGATTGGATAAAATCAGTGAATATTATTTTTCAAAGAAGCTTAAGGAAATTGATGATCTGAATAAAAAAGGGAAGCAGGTTATAAACCTCGGGATAGGCAGTCCTGATCTTCCACCTCACCCTGATGTCATCAAAACGCTTAACGAAGAATCTGTAAAACCGGGTAACCATGCATATCAAAACTACAGGGGTTCCATTGTTTTGCGCAATGCAATGAGCGCCTGGTACAAACAATGGTATGAAGTTAACCTGGATCCTGAGAACGAAATACTTCCTTTAATAGGAAGCAAAGAAGGGATAGTACATATTTGTATGACGTATCTGAACCCGGGTGATAAAGTTCTTGTGCCGAATCCGGGTTACCCCGCCTACAAGTCGGCGGTTTACCTTACCGGTGCGGAATGCATAGACTATAATCTTGTTGAAGAGAATAACTGGTTTCCTGATTTTGATTTTCTGGAATCTACAGATCTTACAGGGATAAAAATGATGTGGATAAATTATCCGCATATGCCAACTGGACAACTTCCCACAAAAGATTTGTTTGAAAAAGTTATAGCATTTGGATTAAAACATAAAATACTTATCTGTCATGACAACCCGTATTCATTTATTCTAAATGATTTACCATTAAGTCTGTTGAGTATTGATGGAGCAAAAGAAACTGCTGTTGAACTAAACTCTTTAAGCAAATCTCATAATATGGCTGGATGGCGCGTTGGTCTGCTGGCAGGTAAACAACAAATAATAAATGATGTGCTCCGGTTTAAAAGCAATATGGACAGCGGCATGTTTCTACCGCTTCAATTAGCGGCAGCTAAAGCATTATCGCTTCCTGCCGATTGGTATAAGGAAGTGAACAATGTTTATCATTCCCGGAGAGACAGAGTATTTCAATTATTAACGAAACTTAACTGCAGATTCAGTACTTCCCAGGCGGGGATGTTTGTCTGGGCTAAATTAGATGACCGGGAAGCCGACTGCTATACATTTGTAGATAAAATATTAAACCAGGCTGGCGTGTTTATAACACCCGGCGGTATATTCGGAACCGCCGGTAACCGTTTTATAAGAGTAAGTCTCTGTGCACCGGTAGAAAAATTTGATGAAGCAATAAAGAGGATTGGAGCCATATGATAGTTACTGTAATAGGAACCGGACTAATTGGCGGTTCCATGGCACTTACATTAAAAGAGAATTCGTTTTGCACATCGGTCATAGGTGTGGAATCCAACAGAGAGAATGCCAAACTTGCATTGAAGCTGGGGATAGTGGATGAAATCTGTTCCTTAGATGATGCTGTCGTTAAATCCGACCTTGTTATAATCGCGGTACCGGTTGATATAGCGCTTGAAGTTCTTCCGCGTGTACTTGATCTGGTTGACAAGCAAGTGGTTCTTGATGTTGGTTCAACAAAAGAACTGATAGTTAAAACAGCATCCGTGCATGCAAAAAGAAAAAGGTTTGTAGCAACACATCCTATTTGGGGTACTGAATACAGCGGTCCGGGGGCTGCAGTAAAAAATGGATTCAACAACAGAGTCACAGTTATTTGCAATAAAGAGGGTAGTGATGAAGATGCAATGCAGTTGGTAGAGAATATGTATGATTGTCTTGGTATGAAAAAAATATACATGGATGCAGTAAGCCATGATTTACACGCTGCATATGTCAGTCATATTTCGCATATTACATCCTTCGCTCTTGCATTGTCTGTTCTGGAGAAAGAAAAGGAAGAAGATACAATATTCCAGCTTGCAGGCGGCGGTTTTGAGAGCACGGTACGATTGGCTAAAAGCAATCCGGACACATGGATTCCGATATTCAAACAGAACCGGAGTAATATACTTGATGTTTTGAATGAACAGATATACCAGTTAAAGCAGATGAAAAAGATGCTTGAGATGGAGGAGTTTGATACATTCCGAAGGCTCATTGGCCAGGCAAATGAAATAAAAAGAATAATTAAATAATGAACGGATAAATATGGAAGCACAGAAGTTAATGAAACAAAATGTAATGGATAAATTAAATAAACGCCCTTTGATAATATCCGGGCCATGCAGCGCCGAAACGGAAGATCAGGTAATGCAGACTGCGATTCAACTGGCTGAGACCGGAGTAGTGGATATTTTCCGTGCCGGAATCTGGAAACCACGGACACGCCCGGGCACATTTGAAGGTGTAGGTACGAAAGGACTTCCCTGGCTACAGGCGGCACGTAAGATTACGGGTTTGCCTGTTACTGTAGAAGTAGCAAGCGCGAAACAAGTTGAAGACGCTCTTCATTTTGATATTGATGTATTATGGATAGGTGCCCGTTCAGCAGTTAATCCTGCCAGTGTTCAGGATATAGCCAATGCATTAAAGGGAACCGATGTTCCGGTTCTGATTAAAAACCCATTAAATCCTGACCTTGAACTTTGGACAGGAGCAGTTGAAAGAATAAGTAAAGCGGGGGTTGAACATATCGGTCTTGTGCACCGTGGATTCAGCGTATTCGGAAATACTGAATACCGTAATTCCCCGATGTGGCACATGGCAATCGAAATGAAAAGAAGAAACCCACATCTTATGATGATCTGCGATCCATCGCATATATCCGGCAGGAGGGATAATATCCAGGAACTTTCGCAGAAAGCAATCGATCTTGATTTTGATGGTTTGATGATTGAAGCGCATATTGATCCCGATAATGCTTTAAGCGATGCAAAGCAGCAGTTGACTCCGCAGGCGTTGAAAACGTTGATAGGGAATATAGTCTGGAGACATGAGAGTACGAGTGAAAATGAATTTAATACAGCACTTGAAAAACTAAGGGAGCAAATTAACCAGATAGATGACGAACTTATGCAACTTCTTTCGCAGCGTATGAAAATAGCTGACAAGATTGGTGAGTACAAGAAAAACAATAACATTACAATACTTCAGACAACCCGTTGGAATGAGATACTTGAAAAAGCGACACGTGTTGGTAAACTACTCGGGTTAGGAGAAGAGTTTATAGAAAAGTATTTTGCAGCCATTCATATGGAAAGCATAAACCATCAAAATAAAATTATGAACGAATAGCGGCTGAAAGCATGATTGTTGCGATCCCCGAAACTTTCCGATAGCGGAAGGACTTCGGGAATTATAGGGGAGAATCTTCCATTTATATCTCATAATAAGCGGCGGGAAGGGGATGAATCCCCTTATTATTTGTTATGATATTATTTAATCCCAGGCATAAAGAGGCTGTGTTAATATTCTGAATTTATCATCAGGTTAAGAATTTCATATTTGAAATTTCTCTAATTTCAAATGATTTTATGGATTCCCGCCTTCGCAGGAATGACAGTTGGAGGTTTTCACACAAGCTCTAAATGCCTGGGCTATAATAGAGGAGATTCTTGGTGGAAGATATCCAGGATGTAATTATTTGTGATTGTTCTTATGTAAACAAACTTCTTTTTGCTTAATTTAGAGTACACTTAATTCGAGTCACTTTAATGACGTCCAACGAATCCTTTTTTGATAATATATCTGATTTTTACGATAAGATGACAGGCTATGAAAAGGCCCTTAAATCAAGGATGGGTTTATATAAGCAGTTTATTACAGATAATATGAAAACTGCCGCAGATTTAGGCTGCGGAACCGGGCTCGATTCAATTGCTCTTTCCTTGAACGGATTAAAGGTCACAGGATTTGACCTGTCATCAGGTATGCTTGAAAAAGCAAAAGAAAAGAGTGTTGAATTAAAGCTTAAAATTGATTTCTATAATTACTCACTTGACAAAATTCCCGAGACATTTTTCACTAAATATTCATTTGCGGTTTCAATGGGGAACACACTCGCGAACCTTGACAAAAAGGGAATTCGCGAAGCGTTTAATAATTGTTACGGAATGCTTGAGCCCGGGGGGAAGTTTCTAATGCAGATATTAAATTATGAGAAGATATTAAAAAATAAAGAAAGGATAGTAAATATTACCCAGGAAGGGGAAAAGAATTTTGTCAGGTTTTATGATTTCTGCGGGGATGAAATAAACTTTAACATATTAAGTTTCGACAAGAATGAACTTAAGAACAAACAATTAAACTCTACAAAACTATATTCATATAACATTAATGATCTTACAGGATTACTTTCGGCAGCGGGGTTCATAGGAATAGAACAGTTCGGGAGTCTATCAAAAGAAATATTTAATCCTGTGACTTCCAAAGATATATTTATCATCGCCTCAAAATAATTCCATTTAAGAAGATTCAATCTCATTGCAACATTCTTATGAGGGAACCGCACAAATAATTAAAAGACAATAATAAAATTGAATACTGTTAACTGCTTACAAGTTAATAAAATAATATGATACATTACACAATGTGATAATTGTCTTTTATATGGAACAGACAAGTTATTAAGTTCTAAAGAAAAGAAGGTATATGTCAAAAGTAATAATCGGTATACACGGACTTGGAAATAAACCTTCAAAAGAAATCCTGACGGATTGGTGGAAAAAAAGTATCCAGGAGGGGATGCAAAAACATTACCATTCTATACCGAAATTTGAATTTGAACTTGTCTACTGGACAGATGTCTTTCATCCCACACCGCTTAATCCAAAAGAAGCGAATAAATCCAGTCCCTATTTTCTGAAGGATCCATATTTACCCGAAAACCAACTTAATGGAGCCAATGGTTTTCGTCAGAAGGCTGTGGAATATTTAGAGAAGTTTTATGGAAAGATTGTAGTAAGTGAAGTCTTGTCGCTGAAATATCCTTCATTAACAGATTTGTTTTTTCATATGAATATGAGGGAAGTCGAGTATTATTATTCGACTTATTATATCGATGATAAAGGGAAGCCCCGGCTTGCAAAACAAATTCTTCTTGAGAGATTAACAGACGTACTTAAAAAACACAAGGGGAAGAAAATATTATTGATAAGTCATTCCATGGGTTCAATAATTTCTCATGATGCATTAATAGAAAACATATCAGATATAGAAATAGATACTTCGATCTCGATTGGTTCGCCTCTTGGACAGAAATATGTTCTTAATAAAATTTTATCAGAGCAAAAGAATAACCTGGGAAGTAAATTAAAAGTTCCGGACAATATCCGCAGAAACTGGTATAATTTATCTGATCTTGATGATCATGTTTCACTTAACCATCTGCTTGCTGAGTTATATGTTCCAAATTCCAGAAGTGTGAAAATAATTGACAGGATAGTACATAATAATTACAGACATGATGCAATGATGAATCCTCATTCTTCTTACGGGTATCTACGAACCCCTGAGCTAGCGGAAATTGTTCGTTCATTTCTAACGCCGAAAATATTCAAGGTGCTCAAGGTGTTTAGAGGGAAAGGGAAAAATTAAAAATTAGAAATTAAAAATTAAAAAGCAGATTAGTTACTTCGCTCAAATCATTTTATTAAATCCGCGCGTCCCCATTCTTTAAGTTTACCGGCAATGAATTCCAGTATTTTCTTTTGCTCATCATTGCCATTTCCCTTAATATAAACCGGTTCACCGAATGCAAGGTGTACTGTTTTGGACGGGTCAATTTTTCCTGCTTCTTTTATATGCTTACCATTACCCCATGCATCAGTTAAAAGTGCGATTGGAATTACAGGTACATTATTTCTTTTAGCGAGTTTATTGCCAAGGGTATTAAACAATTCCGGATCAAGGTAGGCGCTCCTGGTCTTCTGCGGGAAAATTATTATGGATTTACCATTCTGCAATTTGCGGCTTCCATCTTCCAACACTTTCATGAGATCTTCGCGGGGGTTATCACGCCCGACCAAAATTGGATCTCTGGCGATAGCAACAGGACCGAACAGCGGGTAATGTGCAAGTTCAGCCTTAATAACATATACAACTTTTTTGACAGGTCGAATTAATGCGGGCAGAATCATTGTTTCCATAGTGCTCATATGATTGCCGACGAATACCACAGGTCCTTCAACTTTACGCATATTGTCCATTCCGGTAATATGTATTTTGATGCCTGACTTTTCCAGGCTTCGTAAAACCGCAACAGAGGAATCGTACCACCGGACCGAATTATAAATTCCCTTTTTTGCATGTCTGCACGAGTAGTATACTATCCAGATTAACCTGGGAAAGAAACGCAGACCGGGCAGAAAAGTTCTGGGATTTCCGGGGGTGATGTATTCATCGCTGCCGGCAACAGGATTTAGGAATTCATTAGAAACCATAATGTTCAAATTTGTTTTTTCAAATATACAAAAAGAACTGTAACCTCTTTCAAACAGAGGCAGTATTTGTAAAAGCCGCCTGGTAGTTACCCGCGGCTTTTTTATTAGTAAGAATTTACATCAGTAAAAAGTGCAGATGATTTGCTGTGATGTTTCGGGTAAAGGAAAAGTGCAATGACATATGTTCATTGCACTTATTTACTTCCTGATATTAAACAGGGGAATCTGCACTCCATGCTCCAACTTTATTTTGTCTATCGGGGAAAGATAGCAAACTCATATATTGATCGGGATCGTTGTCATTTAAAAAGTTTCTCAAATCAGGCGGCCAGGTAATTACATCTGAATAATGTACGGGATTATTTTTTTCATCTAAAGTAATGATGATAGACCACAACTTGACGAGTGTTATAGGAAGAAAGTTTAGTATAATCTTACCTCCGAGATCAGTAATTATTTGAAGGGGGTGTTCAAATTTGAGAGGAACTTTATCTCCCTTACGCGCATCAAAGCAGGGTCCTAGTTGAGAACTTGAGTTGGAATTCATGAGAAATACAGTTACAGAAGTAACATATTTTTCAATTGAAAGATCTATGCCGGTTTCCCCGGAAAGAGGAGCCGTATTTATGGTTAGTTTTCCCCGCTCAATATCGAAAGATGGATCGGGCACAGAAAAACCCATTTTGGGTGTAAGAATAAGGTTACCGCGCAAATCAACATATTTGTAATTATGATAATTTGCTTTAATAATCTCATTATAAGTGCCAAAGCATTCCGGGTATTCATTTTTCCAAATCATTTTGATAAGGTCAACAGCATTTATGAGACCCGAAAGTTTAGAAATCAGGAACATCTGGTTTCTGTTATAGACAGAATTGGGATCCTGAGGTTGTGGATAATCCCTGGGCAAGGCTGACATATAGAAAACGGAACCACGTTTTTTATAAACAGTTTTTCCAACGCGACCAGTGAATTCCACGAGTGTTTGGTTTTTAATTCTAGCCATAAGAAACTCCTTTTATGAGTTAACAATTAGTTATTTAAGAATTGAGCAAGGAGCAAACTAAAAAGTATTATTGTTGCCGGTGTATTACCGCTGTATTACCGGCGGGCTACTGCCGGGCTGGATCCCCCTCCTCTTCTGTTTTTTTTTAATTCAGGAAGGGAAGGGAAGGATCAAATTCCCGGAAGGAAACCACAATAAAAAAAAGCAGGCCTCTACATATAACTACCTGGAGAAGTTGTTTTTTGCCAAAAGTACCGATCTCAAGGCAGCCGAAAAAAAAGTAGGCCTCTACTATTAATTACCAAAAATCGACGTTTTTTACCGTTTCAGGCCTTGAAAGAAGGTGAATAAGGTAAAAAAAGAGCGAATGTACCAAAAACATTTTCTAACCTGTCATACAGCGAAAAAAAAGTACCCCCCTACTTATTAATACCAGAAAAGCCCATTTTTTGCCATGTTTTTTTGAAGAATTAATATTGGAGTGATATTGGGCAAAGAATTAGGTTATTATTATGATTTTAAGTGGATTTAGGAGAGAAATGAGGCAGAGTAAGGGTGCATCTAAAGAAATGTTGGGAATAAATTTTGGTAAGGAGTTGATAAATATAGGGATTTTAGGCGAATGTGATTATTTGACAACCCACATATAAATTCCTATATTTGCTGACTAAATATCGCGGGGTGGAGCAATTGGTAGCTCGTCGGGCTCATAACCCGAAGGTTGTAGGTTCAAGTCCTGCCCCCGCTACTAAGAAAGCCTGAAAATGAAAGTTTTCAGGCTTTTTCGTTTTAAAGACTTACCTGTAAATGTTTTTATGCAGTCATAAATGAGTCATAAATCGGCTCAGAGTCATAAAAATAGTCATAACTATTTCTGCGCTTCTGAAGGATCCAAACCCAAAGGAGTAAATTATGTTTTTATCAAAACATAAAAATGGATTCTACTACATTTACTATGAAGATGCCGAGGGGAAACGGCAGGCAAAGTCAACTCGCACAAAGTTAAAATCCGAGGCACTAAAAGAACTGAATAAATTCTCTGTCGAGTTGACGAGTCAAAAAGGGCGCTATGCAGATACAACAATAAAGCAGTTTCGCTGGGAATTTCTAAAAACATCAGAGAGTTATCACTCTTGGAAAACCACTAAGGATTATAGAACTACTTTTACTGCAATTGAGAAGCATTTCGGAAACATTCTGCTTTCACAGTTTACACAAAAAGGGGTTGAAGAATTCATTCAGAAAAAAATCAGGGAAAAGTCTATTTATACAGGCAGGAGGCATTTGATAAATATTAAAGCTCTTTTCAATCGAGCAGTGGTACTCGGGTATTTGGAGAGTAATCCAATAATAGCAATAAAACGTATCCGCCCTCCCGAGAAGTTACCAAATTTCTTTTCTAAAGAGGAATATAAAAAGTTACTGACTGTTGTTGACGACCAGGATTACAAAGATATAATTGAATTCGCTGTAAACACGGGACTACGGCAGATGGAATTACTATCTTTGCAGCGGCAACAGTTTAATGAAACAGAACGATTGGTAATCCTGGACAATCAAAACCACACTACCAAGTCAAAAAAAATACGCACAATCCCATTGAACAACAGGGCAAGCGAAATTCTTAATACCCGCACAGGTGAGTTGCTGTTTACGAAAAACGATGCGCAAGTCTCTCCAGATCATTTGCAGGATCGATTTAGAAAGTATGTAAAAGCAACTGGAATAAAGCGCAAACTGACATTTCACTCCCTCCGTCATACCTTTGCCTCATGGCTTGTTCAGGCCGGAGTATCTATTTATGAGGTTAGCATGCTGCTAGGGCATTCAGATATTAAAACCACACAAATTTATGCTCATCTTAGGAGTGATGATTTAAGGAAGAGCGTAAATCTATTAGATAACAAGGACTTAACAAATAATTTTGTCAGGCCTTGACTCGTGTATACAAAATGTATTATATTAGTATACTTAATGTATACAGATTATTAAATAGGAGATAGCGATGGAATTTGAGAAGTATGAATTAAGGAATCTTAACCGGCCCACAGAGCAGGGAATGATTTCTATACGTACAGATGTACAGAATATTCAAAAACTGAAGAAATGGGCTAAGAAAGAGGGTGTGAATTTTCATCAGTTTACAAAGTCTATAATTGAATCGTATATTTATTACAGGGAGAATGGTTCAACTAAATAGTATCTTTACGGCCCTCAACATGACAACATAAAAACCCGCCAACCAGAACAAACAACAAACACTCAACTGACAACTTACAGTTATAAGGTATAACTGTCATTTATAATATTAAGTTAACCATAAGAGACTTATGACAAATTTTAATGAATTAGTTGTTTCATACGGCAATTCCATAGGAAATAATAAAGTTGAGATCAGGAACCTAGCCGGTATAATTAGCCGTATTAAATCCGATTCAGAGTTAAAAAATAATATAGAAGATGTAAGAAGAGCCACGGATAAAAAGGAAAGGCAAGAAAAAAAGAAAGAACTCCTTCCATATTTTATATGTGCCACTTTTTCAGATGAAAGAAGATTAAGAGAAAATTTCATTTCTACAGAAATGATGATATTAGATTTCGACGCCTTGGGCGACGCATACAATACTATTAAAGAAAAAATAAGATCTGACGAAGAAGTATTTATTACTTTTCAATCACCCAGCGGGGACGGAATCAAGGCAATATACCGGTTTGAACAACCTATAACCTCATTGGATAAATACTGCGCCGTGTTTAATCATTATAAAAGTATAAAAGATAATGAGTACGGAGTGGTGGCTGATTGTTCTGGCAAGGATGTAACGCGTACATGTTTCTTAAGCCATGATCTTGAGTCTTTTGTAAATGAAGCAGCACAATCGTTAGAAGTAGAATCCATTGAACCAGTTCCACAGGTGCAAGTACATATGCCAGTACAGGCACGTCCCATGAATCTTAGAAAAATAAAAGGAAAAGAATTACAATACTTACCATCAGCGATTGATTTCTTAAGAGAAAAAATTTCAGATCGTGATACCTGGATTGCATGCGGTTTCGCTCTGGCAAGTTTAGGGGAGCAGGGAAGAGGATACTTCCATTTATTGTCCAAAAATCCAAAATATAACGATGATGTAAAGGCTATTGATGCGCAATTTGATAACCTACTTGATTCTCAAAATGGTGTTGTAACTATTTCATCTCTGTTTTTTAAGGCGAAGGAACTTGGTTTTAATTACCCAGATTTAGAAATTGAAGGTTTATTTGAATCAGGTGAGGTAGCCCAACCAAAAACAACCCCCTCCCCATCACTTGCTGATTTACTCAGGGAAAGATTTGCATTTGATGATGTTCGTGATCTTAGCAAGCCTTTAGGCTATCCTTTAGAGAAGTTTAAAGAGCTTTCAAAAAATATTGATGGCCTCCAGGCTGGGTTCTATATCATCGCTGCTGATTCCAGCGTTGGGAAAACTGCTTTCTTAACAAATCTCTGCCTGGATTTAATAAACACTAACCCGGAAGTTGATGTTGTCTATCTATCTCTGGATGATAATAAACTATATACTGTATACCGGTTTCTCAGCATCATGACACAGTTTCATATAAATGATGTCAGGAAGAAATGCCCGGATCCAAACAATCAGAACACCTTAGAGGCGAAACGTGAATTTCTTATTCAACTGGCGGAAAAGGGACGTTTAGCAATTTATGATCAGGCAGATGTCTGGCGGGTTGATCAGATTGAAGAACTGCTAAAAAGTTTAGGGGATACAAAAAACTTGGTACTGTTCATAGATGGGTTATATAATTTAGAAGTTGATTCATCTAACCAGGGAATCCGTGTAGAAAATATTGAGCGGGCTAAATCTATAAAAGCTATTGTAGATAAATATTTAATACCAGTCGTATCTACCGGCGAACTAAGAAAAAAAGGACAGAATGAAAAGATAGATAAAGAATCAACTTATCACGATATAATGGAAACAGGGAAGTTCGTATACAATGCTAATGTTGTGTGGTTGCTTTCTATTAAGAACCGTGATATAAATATCGAAGAGCCAATAATTAACCTGCGATTTGCTAAAAATAAACTCTCTGACTTTAGAGGGGCCCAAGAACTCAGATTTAAGCGGGCAACCGGCACTATGGAAGAATTTAATTTATTTACTTCTATGACAACAACACCTTCTGCTGCAGCATCAACCGTAGCTGGACCATTCCAGGGAGGGGATATTGAGTGATACCAGAAAAATATCCGATTGTAAAGGTCGACAGGACTACGGTACAGGAATTCCTGCCAATGTTAATGCATAGAGGACTGTTCTCTAATTACCGGACTTTACCTAAAAAAGAAGATATACTGGAAAAGGAAAAAATAAGATTGGGAGTCAGCTTGCTGACTCCTGAATCAGAAAGGAGAATATTAGCTGAAGTCGGTGAGTACCGGACTGAAAAAAATGTTATCCGGGATTTAGGTGATTACATTATATCATTTAGTCCAAAGTTGTACTTGGACTACCTGAATGGGACAGAGTCCGATTTATGGAATGATATTCAGAATAGCTCAGAGGATGAAGAAAAAATATCTAAGATACTCCAACAGGTAAGGCTTTACAAACTCGCGCATAAGCTGGTACTCATTATTTTATCAAGAGTATACACTGAAAGGAAATTCAGACAACTGGAAATCAGTAAGCAGGATATTATTGAGAGGATGGGTTTCTCCACGAATGATAAACATATCTATAATGATGTTAGTGATGCGATACTTTCCTTGATGTTACTGAACTATCAGGTATTCAAATACAAGAATAAGATCAAGATAGATCCACGGTATAAAGCAATCGGTAATTTCGTGTATAATATTCGTGAGGACTCCAAAAAATATATTCTTGATGTTAATGAGAATTTTGTGGGTTGTGTTGGTTCGTTGTTTAACGAGCGTAAGGATAACTCTCCGAAGGATTTTGCCCGAGGTTACCTTTCCTATCCGACTTCTGTAATTCCAATGACAAAAGAATATTCTACGCCGGCGATGATGTTAACTCATTTTCTGATATTTGAGAATGGAAATAGTAAACTGAGGAAAAAGGGTTATAAAGTTGTAGGGTTTAAGGTAAAGCGGTTTATGGAAGTTATGAATATTAGTGCAGCCAGACCTAGTAAAAGAAAAGCTGACTTCCTGTCAGCACTAAGGGAAGTAGGGATAATCAATGGAATTATGCCGGCGATAGCCGACCTAAACAAAATAACCCCAGCAAAACTGGAAAAGACTGTACTTAGAATAACGGTAAAAAGTGAAATCAAGGAGCTTGATAGCCATATAAAAAGTATCCTTTTGGGTGCTAAAATGTAGAGAAAAGTATCCTTTTAGGTGCAAAAAGTATCCTTTTGAGTGCAACACCAGTTTTTAAGTGCTTTATTTGCAAGGAGTTATAGGTAGAAAAAATCACTAAGAGTATCTAAAAGATACTAAGAGACTATAATCCCCCCTACGCTACGCTGCGGGGGGATTTATGAAGAATGTTAAAGAATTAAATTGAATTTAAGGAGTGTTTGTTTGGTTTGTTACTCGGGGAAGGGGTAGCTAAACCAGCTAAACTTCCCGTGGTCTAACCACATATCGCTGGATTTAATTTTCCCCTATGGACTGATTACGCGATTATGCCATCTGAATAATTGATTACCACATTTCCCCAATATGAGTATTATCAAGAATTAAATCAACATTCTCTCCATCCTTGTTTAGATGAGGCCATTTATTGGGAATCTCTTCCGGAGGACGTTTATACCAGCCAAGACTTTGTTCAAGGAGATAGAAAGCAAGAGGGTTATGAGCAAACTCAACAATTGTGTTAGTCGTAAGTTCTCGGTTTAGCTGAAGGAAGAAGTCCCCAACTTCTTTAATATCTTTCGTTGATTTACTCATGTCAAAAAATTTCTTCTGAAACATTTTGGGGCGGCAATATCTGATCCTTATTAAATAGCTTGTAAATTTTACTGAATAACGGAGCCTGAAAGTCGATTACATGAGTATCTGCATCAACCCAGCAATGAAAATTTTCGCCGTTGCTAACAATCGCTCCATTAGGAGTCTGTGCTCCCAAAAGCAAGGACATCACCTTTTTCAGTTATTTTAATTAAAGCTGCCCCACAAACCGGGGTTGCCTTTATTTGATAATATTTTTTTCAAGATCTCGGAGCCCAATATGCTAAACAAGATGCAACTTATTTTGGGATCAATTCGCTCGTAAACAAGTAATGAGTTAATGACACGGTAAATTCTTTCGTAATCTTCTATAGGTAGTAAAGTATTTTGACCTGTATTGGGCATTAAATTCTCATAATAATAATTCTAAAAACTAAAATGACAAAATACTGTTATTTTAACAATTATTAAATGCCGACTTGGAATGTTTAATATAGTTTGATTAACCGTGTATTTTGTCTATGTGATATAGGCATAAAACAACAAACAACAATTCCCACGCCCCAAAAACTATTTTATTCCCTGGTATTCCCCAAAGAACCTACAAAAATCTGAACAACTACCTGGGTAGTTTTAACTGGCATATAACAAAGCCAAAGATGACGCTAGCTGTTTATGGGACCCAACCCGGCCCCTTCTTGATTACCAGGTACCGACATAGACCTAACCGCTCCTAGTGACGAAGCCAAAAGTGTATAATAAAAATCCGAGGACCGATCGGTCAAGAAACAAGAGCCAAGGATTTTTTTCTAAAAAAATATTCCTGACCTATATGGATTTTTTATTTAGAGGAAAGCTCATGCCTTCCTTTTCTCTAAAAACCGCAATAGTTAATCCAGCAGTAACCCCCATCCAAGTAAACATTCCAATAACATTTATAGTTTTGTAGCTTAAACCGGTTATCCTGGATAGAGTCTCTAAAATGACTACAACGTTATCAAATGTTCCATCAATTATAATCTTTTGCTGTTTCATTTTTACTCTCCTCATCAATTTTCTCCAGCTCTCTTTTGACCTTCAGCGTAATGTAGTCCAAAGCTTCCAAGCTTATTTTCAGGATTGTTTTTTTAAGAAATTTCATATTGGTGTCCTTATTTTTAATATTCTAATACTTTTAGTTCTTTTCATTTGCAAAAAATATGACCATTTTCCCGGTCATACTACCAGTACCTCATAACTAATATGGAAATATTTTATGAATGCTTCTTTCATCTTTTTTATGCAATCTTTGACGGTCATATAGTTGAGTTTTAATTTATCGGCTACCTTACAGGCAACAAAACCCTTCAACAATAGATTAAGAATCCTGCGTTCGAATTTGGACAAAGTTAGTTGCCAATTACTGAAATCAATCTGAAATGATATGAATTCCTCCACACTATCCTTTTTAAGAGCATTAGAGCTCACCCACTCAGCGAACTCCACGTATAACTGTAACTGAATCAGGCCTTCGCCTGTAAAATGATAATGGATCTGTGGTCGATATACGCTGAGTCCTTTTTTACAGATGTATCTCATATCGACTTCTTTGGCTCTCTGGGTAATGAAACATTTGAACTCTTGTTTCTTAATTTCCCTCCCCATGCTGACATCATTCCGGTATTTTTCGTAAGATTGGCAAAGTAATTCCTGGACCTTATCAGCTCTTCTCGGATCGTAACGAAAAACTGCAAAGTACGCTTGTTCTTTCACTACCGGGTAAAGTTGTTCCCATGTCATCGTTTATTCCTCCGATTGTTTGTAAATATTTTTCCTGAAACCTGGGATAGGTTGTTTTGTTGGTTAGCGGGTTACTGAGTGGATTGATAGGCGAGTACCGCTATTTTTCTTATACCCCAGGAATGGAAATAATCCTTGCAGAGGAGGAATAGCTAAGAAATATTTGTTGGAGAAGGTCTGATGTAATGAAATTATTCTTCGATAGAGATTTAGGAGGATGTAACTCCTACAAATACAAGGGCTTTCAGAACGTATAAATTTCAATCAGATTTTGTTTATTTTTGCACCGGAGAGTATTTCACTGGGTGTACGGTCAAGTGTTCAATCCAATTGACCTTCCTGACTTAGATGCCTTCATTAAACAATTATTTCTTAATTTTTTAGTGAGGAATGCCGTATGGCAAAAGTAAAAGTTACATCTCGGTTAACACCAATGGGTGTTAGAAGAAACGCTGTGAAGAGATTCACAGTAATTTCTAAAACTGAAGCTAAATTGGTTGACAAGATAGCTTCATATAACAAAGATTTGTCAAAAAAATCTGATGGCTCTTTATATACTAGTGCTTACTGAATGAATATTTCACGTTTACGTGCAATTGTTCATAAGGAACTTAATGATCTGCGTGAGAAGAAAACTTCTTGCACTGAAATATTAAGTAAGTACAACGAGAATACTTAAAAAATCCTCAAGGAAAGAGGACTCTACTGGGGTGCTTGATACTCCCAAACAAACCGCAATGGAGAAATCTGTTGCGTTTTTTTTAATCCTTCTAAAAGTATTTCCTGTTTATATTCAAGTAATTGTAGTGACTGATCTTGGTGAAATCTCGGCAAATACTTTCCTCGGGATGGTTTGTAGCTTTAACGCTGATACGATTTCATCCCTGGGATTTTTTATAAAAGTTTGAAATAAAAGAATCGAGGCTAAATGATATAGATTATTAAATTTATTTCAAGAGAATCATTTTTTTAACCTGCGAAAACTGTCCTGCGTCTAATTTATAGAAATATATTCCGCTTGGGAGATCAGAAGCATTGAAGATTAATTAAATAATTTCCTGCATTCTTATGCCCATTCTCAAGAATTTATATTGTTTATCCTAGAAAGTTATAAACAATTAGTTTTAAATTTAAAGCTGATGGAAATGAATAAGATATTATAGTGTTAGGATTAAATGGATTAGGATAATTCTAATACATAGAAAAATCAGCAGGAATTATATGTTTCTCATTAACAGAACTGGTCCAGCCCACACACACGAATAATAACCTGTATCCGGTGTTGTGCCTGTATCAGGCACAAAGCATTTATCCGTGGCTATAAGGTTGTATCTGAAAATCCATCCGTTTTTAAGAAGATTTGTATCAAGTACGGCAGTCGGCAAATAATAATTTGACGGACCCGGAGGCACTACAACAGTTGTGCTATTAGTAAACAGTGAATCCCTGTATGAATAAAAACTTCTAAAATAAACTGTATCAACAAAATTCAGAGAAACCCAATTATAGTCGTGAGAATAAGTATGAGTTACAATTGCCGCCCATGAAAAAGAAGATAATGCAGCATACATAATAGGATTAGTTATAAAGGTCGGTTTTACATTTCCTTTAGTGCAGATAAAATTGCCAGTGCTATCTTTTATTAAAGATAAAATAAAACTATATTCTTGATCCTCTGATATATCCCATGGAAATCCTTCATTATAACTGGAATCATAATAAGCCAGACCAAAGTTGTTTATGAATTTAGAAATTTGGCTATTATCAGTAAATCCTTTGTAAGGTACATTCCTTCCTAGAAAATTAAAAGTGCCTTCTGTTACAACAACAGAATCTGAATGTCCTTTATAATATGAATTAAAGGCTGTCCCTGCAGGTAAATCAAAATCCATATATAAAGAATCTGTTCCATTGTTCAAGATGTAAATTTTATTATTCGTAAAACGGACCCATTGTTGGTCATATGAAAAATATTTTGTACTGCCAATCAATGTATCTCTGTCAACAGAATTAGATCGCAAATGAAGACTTTCAAGTGTACCTGCGTGGTTTGCATGGCGATAATCATAATAAAGATACTGCCACCTGTTGCCAACACTTAAGGGGAACCAGTTTGTTGTTTGGGCTGCTATTAAAGAATAGAATATTATTATTAGTGCTGTTGTAAATAATATTTTCATTTTAATAATACCATTTTTTTTGTTTCAGTATATTCGGTTGTAACTAAACGATAAAAATAGATTCCGGAAGACAGATTATAATTGCCGGCATTAAAATTTATTTTATATGTGCCAGGTTCCTTCTCCTCATTTATAAGTGTCAATACTTCCTTCCCGAGTACATTATATATTTTAATTGTAACAAAGGATATTTTGCTTAGTTTATAAGTAATATAAGTAGATGGATTAAATGGATTGGGATAATTTTGATATAACTGAAATTGGTTAATTGTTCCGGAACTAACCTGTCCTTCCTTGATAGACGATATCCTATTCTTAGTGCTGAAAATAGAACCGTTCAAATCAGTAATCCATCCGGTTTCCTCATCTAAAAAAAACATATCCCATAATTGACCAGTTTGGATTCCGGTAATTGTAGGCCTCACTTTCATAATCCAGTTATTTCCTCCGTCACTAGTTTCATAATAACCTCTATCTGCCAAACAAACTCCCCTTGCTGTATTGAAAAATTGGATCTTTTTTAAACCTAAAGAATAACCCATGAATGAAGTGTCCCATGTTTCTCCACTGTTGGTGGTTTTCGCAATCGTTCCATCATAATTACAGATATAACCGGTATCGGGAGTTGTAAAATACATTGAAGAAAAGATATTAGAATATGTTACAGAAACCGGTTGTGAAAACCAGGAAAGACCACCATTTGTGGTTTTATAAAGTACACCACCGGAACTTCCCGTTCCACCAACGCAGCGGGTATCTTCTATTAATAAAAAATGCTGAATAAAAATAGGAGAAAGTATCCTGTTTTATTAATGTCCAGTTATTACCGCCGTTCGTGGTTTTATAAACTAATCCGGTTTCATAATTTCCATAGCCGCCCTGTATATAACCACTGCAATATCCGATTTGGGGAGAAACAAAATTGAACGAATTTAAAGTTCTATAGGCGTCGTATGTAATATCCTGAGTTATCCAGGTTAAACCGCCATCTGTGGTCTTTACTATAAAGGTGTTATGTTCCCCATTCACATACATTACTAGTACGCTTAACCATCCTGTTTTAGAATTAATAAAATGCAATGAATAGATATTATAATAAGAAATCATACCTACATCTGAATAAATTGCATGATTCAAATAATCATAAAAACCGGGAACATCTTCCCATTTTCCGCCGCCGTTTGTTGTCCTCATTAAAACAGTTCCGCCTGCCCAGCCGGAATCAGGAGTTGCAAAATATATGGAATTAATAAATTGACCGCTCACTCTGGAAAAAGATTTCCAGGTTTTGGCTGAATCGATACTATGATATATTAGTCCTTTATCTCCAACAAGCCAATATTTTCCCTGACCCGTTAAACACATTTCTTTTGGAGAACCATTTATATTAATGGGATTCCAATTGGTGCCCTGATTTGTATTCCGGCTAATTACATTAGTTGAAGCAGAAAACCCGTCAGTTGGGCTAAAAAAACGCACAAATAAAGATTTATCATTATAATTATTTATAAACCAGGTAAATCCACCATTAGTAGAACGAAATAAATTAGAACCATTACATCCCCACACATTTGATTCTGAAGTGTTAGTAATTGAATAAAAAACAATTGAAGATAATAATTTAAGCCAGTTAAGTCCTGAATCATTCGTTTTAAGTAAAGTACCGTCAGATCCCGAGATATAGCCCCAGGATTGGTAGAAAGTTATTGCAAGTAAATTTGAAGTAGTACCAGAATATTGTTGAAACCAACTTAATCCTTTATTAGTTGTTTTTAATATTGTACCAGCAGAGCCTATAATATAGCCTGTATTTTCAGATGTAAAAAGGATTTTGTTCAAATCAGCATAAAGTGAGTCAGAAAAAGTAAACCAGTTATCTCCTCTGTCGGTTGTTTTCAGAATTAATCCGCCTTTACCTACTATCCAGCCGGTAGTTGAATCGGAGAAAGTAATATAATTAAGTGTTCTACCAGGAGCAGGATCAATGAATTTCCAATTATTCCCCTCATCAGTTGTTTCTAAAATAATATTGTTCTTTCCTAGAATCCAACCTTTCGTTTGTGAAATAAAACTGACTGAATATAGATCCTGATTCGTTGGGTAAGCATTTTGAAGATACCATTGACCAATGATAACATTTGAATTGAGAAGCAAAAGAAACAGAAATGATAAAGTAAATTTAGACACCATAACTCCGCCATAAACTGTTTATTAAACTTACTTATATTCGGTTAAAGAATCAATCCAGATATGATTTGACACATCATTGCCTTAGCTCGTTAGGCCCATAACACGTAGGTTTTAATATAACAATTGAAATAGATATGAGATTTAATCAATCTCATTATATTGGTATAAGAAACAAAATAATTATTTAATCATCATTTCAGTAAGCGGTTTGTTATAAGTGGTCTAGTCTGTGTACTTGGGTAGGGGTTCGAGTCCCCTTGTATATATCAATACTAAGTGGGTATAAGAAAGTTATAATTAATTTAATAAGTCAACATATTCTTTCAGAAAAACAGTCAGAAGTCAGGCGTAAGTAATTGGAGCAATTGGTAGCTCGTCGGGCTCATAACCCGAAGGTTGTAGGTTCAAGTCCTGCCCCCGCTACTAAGAGAAAGGTTATCAGAGATGGTAGCCTTTTTTGTTTATATAAGTGAGAGAGCTCATCCCGCCTAAATGCGGGGTAGTTCAACCGCCCCCGCTACTAAGGAAGCCTGAAAATGAAAATTTTCAGGCTTTTTTGTTTTAACTCCTATATTAATCGCACTATTTAACATTCCATTAATATGTAATTTGATGATTTGTAATGACATTCTTTTTTGGCTAAATTCCATCTTATGTTTTGAATAATGTGCATACTGGAACTTTAATTTGAATAATCTGACTGAAAAATTTCTGTCTGTACTGAATGCTCTTCAAAAAGAAAAGGTTGATTATGTTTTGATAGGTGGATTTGCCATCGTACTTCACGGATCTACCAGATTCACAGAGGATCTTGATTTATTTGTCCGGACCACAGAAGAAAATATTGAAAAATTAAGAAAGGCTCTGCATTCGGTTTTTCATGATGAAAGCATTGAGGAAATTACGGGTTCTGAAATCAAGAATTACGCAGTAATAAGATATGGTACAACAGAGGATTTTTATATCGACATAATAGGCAAACTTGGAGAGGCTTTTGTTTTCGAAGATATCTCTTACAAAGAAATTGTTATGGAAGGAATAAAAATCAGGTTAGCAACCGCTGAGAGTTTGTATAAGCTTAAAGAAAAAACATTCCGGGCAATAGATCAGGATGATTTGTTGTTCCTTTCTGAAAAGATAAGAAATCAGAATAAAAAAAATGATAAAGAAATTTAGGACATTTGAAGATGCCCGGCGTGATCTGTGGGAAATGAATCCTTCTTCTGATTATTATAAGAAGGTAATAAATTTTTACGGACTTGCTTCTGATTTAATTAAATGTAAGACACAAAAGGGAATTTTTAAGTTCAAAACATTCGAAGAAGCACAAAAAAAATTACAATCGAGAGAGTTCCACTAAAACAAATTTAATTGTTCAAATTTATTCTTTTTAGGTTTGGACTTTTTCTTTTGAGGAGATATTTTTTGTCCGAATATTTGTTGCGGATTAACAACGGGAGTTATAACTTTCTTTACGGCTGCTTGTTTTTGTTTAACAACATGTGGTTTTTTTACATTAACAGTTTTGGGTTCAATAACCTTTGCTGGTGCCTTTTTGGCAGCAACCGGTTTGGACTTAACAACTGATTTTGCTGCTTTCTTCACAACAAGCGTTTTTGGCTTAACTAATTTCGCAGCTTCTTTTTTTACAGGTTTCGGCTTAACAACTAAGGGTGACTTAGTGTCTGCTTTTGATTTCTTTGGAATCTTTATTTTTTCTGTGGGGAGTTTTTGTTTAGGTTCTGCTTTTAGGGGTATATCCTTTAATATTTTTAACTCAGCATTAGGGCTGATATATTTTACTTTCGGCTTGGCTTTTATTTTAACTTTTTTGTCGAATCTGGTCGTGAATTCTCTTATCTCGGTTACTTCCTGAACTACTTTAGCTTTAAAACTATCAACTTCTTTTACGCGGTAAACACCATCTGAAAGTTGTACCCGCTGTCCTACTATTAACATTGACTTTCCTTATTGTCTCTATTCAAATAATTAAAAAAATGGATTCCCGCCTTCGCGGGAATGACAACTTGGGTGTAAATTTATTTAACGGGAGGAGACTCTGCTCCCCGCAAGCCGGCAGAAGAATGACCATTATTAAAGAGGATGACAAAATAATGATTACCCGTCTATATTGTTGAAGCTGGAGTAGACTCCATCTGCGGCTTGTGAACGGGCATGAATTTCGTTAAGCTTCTGGATAATTCTTAGAATCTCTTTACGTCTGTCTTCAACAAGATCAACGACAAAACTGCGTACATCAGGGGCATTGCATTCATCCAATACTCCTTCATAAAACCGGACAGTTGAGGCTTCTTTTCTTAATGCTTCATTCAACATGGCACAGGTATTTTTACAGGCGCGTAAACATTTCATTTCATTTTCTTTCATAATTACCTCAACATTAAAAATCTTATAAATGCCAAGAATGGCATATTTTTAATTTATTGCTATTTCAATCCCCAGGCATGAATGCCTGGGCTATTAACTATAACAGATAACAATTTATACCGTAAGTGATTCCATTTCTTTTGCAAGCTTCTGACCGAGAAGAAGCGCTTTTTCGTTTAAAGGTATTGTATGGTGATGCCTTTCAGGCAGCACTTTCTTCAATGCCTTCAATATATTCTCAATTTTAAGTATCGGGCGTTTAGCAAGGAAAGCGCCAACCATAATCATATTAGCAACCTGCTTCTTATTCAACTTTAAAGCTTCTTCCGCAGCAGGAATGCAGACAATTTCAATATCTGTCCTTGTGGGTGGATTTATTATTGCCGAAGCTTCATACATAAGAAGTCCGCCGGGTTTAACAGTACTTTCAAATTTGTCCAGCGAAGGTTGATTTAACATTATGGCTGAATCAAACCTGGCAACCATTGGAGAACTGATAGGAGAGTCAGAAACAATCACAGTACAATTAGCAGTTCCGCCCCTCATTTCAGGGCCGTAGGCAGGCATCCAGCTTACTTCTTTGTTTTCAATTAAAGAAGCGTAAGCAATAATTTGTCCCATTGAAAGGACTCCCTGTCCGCCGAACCCTGCAAAAATAATTTCATGTGCTTTCTGCATCATAATATCCTGTTTACTTTTATTAAAACTTTATATAATTAGAACATCTTTTAAATGCCATAAATGGCATAGGATTAAATCATGCTATAAATTCCCTGGCATAAATGCCTGGGCTAAAATTAAATGGGATCCTCCGATTTGTCAGAGGATAACAAATAGTTATTTATTTACTAACCTTAATATCGCCGAGTTGAAAAACGGGGAACATATTGTCCTCAATCCATGTCATTGCTTCAACCGGAGTCATCTTCCACCCTGAGGGGCAGTTAGAAACTACTTCAATAAAGGAAGTGCCTTTATTCAGTTTCTGGTTTTCGAATCCTTGTCTAAGTGCTTTCTTTAATTTTCTGCATGCAGCCACGTTGTTAATTGACTGACGAGTAACATAATATGCACCGGGAAGCATGGCAACCATTTCTGTAATTTTAATTGGAAAACCTACCTGTTTAGAATCTCTTCCGTAAGGTGAAGTTGAAGTTACCTGTCCAATTAAAGTAGTCGGTGCCATCTGTCCGCCGGTCATTCCGTAAATAGCATTATTAATAAATATCATCATAATATTCTCACCGCGGTTAACAGTGTGAATTGTTTCGGCAGTACCAATAGCGGCAAGGTCACCATCACCCTGATATGAAAATACATATTTATCGGGGCGGACTCTTTTTACTCCTGTGGCTACTGCACTTGCTCTGCCATGAGCAGCTTCCTGCATGTCAATATCCATATAGTGATATGCAAAAACCGAACAGCCAACGGGAGCCACTCCAATTACCTGTTCCTGAATTCCCATTTCTTCCACAACTTCCATTAGAAGTTTGTGAACGATGCTGTGACCGCATCCGGGGCAGTAATGAAGCGGGGTATCAGTTAAAGCAGATGTTTTTTTATAAACACATTCAAGGTCTTCAATTAATAATTCAGATTCCATAATTTCTCCTAAGCACTGATACTTTGTTTTTCAATAATGCTTTCAATTTCTTCGAGTACATCATCAGGTGACATTATCATGCCTCCCATTCTTCCCTTAAAATAAACCGGCTTTTCACCGTTAACTGCAAGTCTAACATCTTCAACCATTTGACCTGCGTTCATTTCAACAACAAGAAGGAAGTCAACTTTAGATGCCAACTCTTTAATCCTGTCAGTTGGGTAGGGGTAAAGAGTTATTGGTCTAAGGAGGCCAACTTTAATTCCTTTTTCTCTTGCAAGTTCGACAGTTTTCTGGCAAACTCTTGCAGAAAGTCCAAAAGCAACAAGGAGTACCTCGGCATCATCAGTATGGAATTCTTCATATCTAATTTCACACTGCATTTGTTTATATTTTTCCTGAAGCTCCTGATTTATCATCTCCATTTTTTCAGGTTGAATATGGAGAGAAGTAATGTAATTTCTTTCTTTATTGGCAGGTTTTCCAATAGTAGCCCAATCAGGGATTGTATGAGGAAGCGATCCTTCTTCAGGAAGAATAACTTTTTCCATCATCTGTCCAAGTGCGCCATCTGATAAAATCATCGCGGGGCAACGGTATTTTTCCGCTAGTCTGAAACCGTCAAATACAAAATCCGCCATTTCCTGAACGGAAGAGGGAGCTAAAACGATCAGATGATAGTCACCATGTCCGCCACCTTTAACCGCCTGAAAATAGTCACCCTGCGAGGGTTGGATTGTACCGAGTCCAGGTCCGCCGCGAACAACATTTACAACTAAGCACGGCAATTGTGCCGAGGCTATATATGACAAGCCTTCCTGCATTAAACTAATTCCGGGGCTGGAGGAAGATGTCATAACTCTTGCTCCTGCACCTGCCGCACCATAAATCATATTTATTGATGCTACTTCACTTTCAGCCTGTAGAACTAAACCCTTACGTTTTGGAATTTCGGCTTCAAAATATTCAAGTATTTCTGATTGAGGAGTTATGGGATATCCGAAATAGGCATCCATACCGGCTCTGATAGCAGCTTCGGCAAGGGCTTCGTTCCCCTTCATTAATTTTGCTTCAGATTTAATATTATTTTCCATAAAATTTCCTTATCCTGCTACTTCAGCAGTTTTAATCTTTTTTGCTGATTTTGGCTGACGGTATACAGTTATAGCGGATTCGGGGCAGATTATTGCACAATTTACGCACCCGGTGCAGTTATCTTTAACTAATTCCGCGTATTTATAACCATTTATGTTGATCTGGCTTGATAAGCCGAGGCTTTCCTGAGGGCAGGATACAATGCAAAGTTCGCATCCCTTACATGTCTCAGTTCCTATAATTACAGTTCCTCTAATCATTTTACATCATTTTTAATGAATAAATAAACTTTTGCCTATTAAGGCAAGTTATATGCCAATTGATTAAACGATTTTAAGTGAATAATTAAAAAATAATTGCCATAAATAAGAAGCATATTGAAGTAATTTTTCTTGTTATCGGGAATGGCAGAAAAGGTTAATATTGAGCAAAAATAAAAGAAAACGGGGGGAATATGGATTATTGGATTGATGGAAAAGTGGATTGGTGAAGGTATGGAATAATGGAGTAATAACTAAAGACCTTACCTATATTCATCATAGGAAATAATCAATTTCAATGATGAAGTAAGAAGTTTAGGAAAAACCACGGAGACACGGAGATCATAGAGAAACATAGAGAAAAAAGGGAGTGGTCCCAGACTGCTGGGACGGAAACCTGAAAGGACTGAGCTAAAGAACAAGCTATTTATTGAGAAAGGACCATATTTTTTATTGCTTCTACCCACTCCGGGCTGTCATTGAGACTTTCAACTAACTGAAGTTTTTCGCCGCCATTTGCTTTGAATAATTGTAAATAATCATGAGCAACTTCAACTGTGGTTTCAAGGCAATCGGCTACAAAAGCAGGACTGAATACGAGGAGTTTTTTTACTCCTTTATGAGCAAGTTCCGCAATTACTTTGTCAGTAAAAGGCTCAAGCCAATTTTTATTTAACCGGGATTGGAAACAGACAGTATAATTTTGTTTAGGGATATTTAATTTTTCTACCAACAATCTTGTGGTGGCATAGCAGGCAGCTTTATAACAATATTTATTGTCTTCGTTTATTTCCGTTTCGCATTTATGATTTTCGCAGGGTTTCCCATCTGAATATACTTTATTAACCTGACGGACAGGTAGTCCGTGATAACTGAAAAGAATATGGTCATAATCCGAAAAATTATGTTGTTTACCTTTTACCACAACTGAATTTATATAATCTTCATTATCATAAAACTGGCTGATTATTTTTATATCAGGAATTATCCACCACGTTTTAATTATTTTCATTGCTTTATCAATTGCAGAACCGGTACTGGCAGATGCATACTGCGGGAACAACGGAAGAATAATTATTTTCTCATAACCCTTTTTTTGCATTCTTTCAAGAACACTTTTCATAGAAGGGTTTTTATACCGCATAGCAAGTTCAACTTCATACTTGCTGCCAAGAGCCGACTGTAATTTTTCTTTAAGACTAACACTATTAAAAAGCAAAGGAGAACCTTTTTCCGTCCATAGCATTTTATATATTTTAGCTGATTTAGGAGCCCGGAATGGCACGATAATGAGATTAACAAGTATCTTCCTGAGAATATATGAAATATCAATTACCCGGGGGTCATTAAGAAACTCAGATAGATATTTTCTAACATCCGGAACAGAAGGGCTGTCAGGTGTTCCAAGCTGAATGAGTAGTACGCCTGTCATTTTAAGCAAACTCCTTTTTGTGTCATCTACGGATGAACTTGTTTATACATATGCAATTATACTAAGTATTATCATTACTTTTCTTTGGAACTTCTCCTTACTTTTCTTTGCGCTATAGACCAGAAAGGACTATTTTTCATAGAACAAAATAAGCATTTATGAAGTTATCGGTCAATATTAAAGAGTTGAGATTAAGCACTTCTATTGAAGAGAGGGGATTACTGCACGACATCAAATTTACCCTGGAAGAGAACTGCATTTATACAATATTGGGCAAAAACGGCAGCGGTAAATCTACTTTAATAAAATCTTTTACCGGATTAAATGACAGTAGATCTAATTTTATTGCGGGAGTAATTGCCGTTGATAATATTGACATTTTAAATGCTTCACCTGATGAACTGATTCAAATAAGAAGAGAAAAAATTAAATATGTATTCCAGGATTCGATTAATAGCTTCAATCCTATAAGAAAATTAGATTATTATTTCAGGAGATTCAAATTTGATCATGACAAATCAGAAGAGTTATTACATTATTTTCTTCTTCCAACCTTAAAGAAATTGGGAAAGATGTACCCCTATGAGTTAAGCGGTGGAATGGCGCAAAGATTAAGTTTTGTTTTGTCATTACTGATGGATCCCGAACTTTTAATACTTGACGAACCAACTTCCGGTATTGATTCCGCTATAGCAAACCTGTTCCTGTTGAAAATTAAGGAGTTTGTAGCTGCGAAAAAAAAGACAGTCTTATTAGTAACGCAGGATGTTTATTTTGCTGAATCCGCGGGCGGATATATTGCCCATATTTCAGAAAGAACATTATCTCCATTCACTAAATCAACAGATTATTTTAATTCGGGAAATGAATTGTTTAATATGAGCAGTGGGGCTTTATGAGTCTGCTTATTAAAGCCGATAATATATTTTATAAAACCGAAAAGGGGAAAACGATACTAAGGGATATTAACTTTGAATTGGCAAAGGGAGATATTCTTGGAATTGCCGGTGAGTCGGGAAGCGGAAAAACAACACTTGGGAAAATTTTGGCTGGTTTATTAATACCCACATCAGGCAAAGTAATTTTTAATAAACCTCCGGGATGGGAAAGCACAAAGGTTTCTCCTATCCAGATGCTGTTTCAAAATAACGGGGAAATACTGAATCCTCTAAGGAGGATCGATTCAGTTGTTAAAGAAGGAGTTAAACTCAGATTCGGAAAAAAGATTGAGATTGAAAAGGAAGCAGAAGAGATCTTTGATTCAATTAATTATGATAAGAGTCTACGGAAAAGAAAAGGATACGAATTAAGCGGCGGAGAACAACAGAGAGGCGCACTTGCGAGAATCCTTTCAGTGAAACCGGAATTATTGATACTTGATGAGCCCTTTTCCTCCCAGGACCCTGATTCTCAGTTAACTTTCCTAAAGCTTTTTAAGAGTATAAATAAGGAACGGGGAGTAACCATGATTTGCATTTCACATAATTTGAAGCTGCTACAGGAACTCTGCAGTTCTGTTCTGATTATGTATGGCGGAAGCATTGTTGAAAGAGGTGAATGTAAAGAACTGTTCAGTAACCCAGCTCATCTTTATACCAAATTCCTTTTTAAAGCAGAAAGTTATAACCTTACATATGATGAATTTCTGAAGATTAGGAACATAGATTTATAAATGATAATAAAAGATGACATATAAGTCACTTGGTTATATATAAGCATTTAAATAATAATGGAGAAATAATGGCAGATGTTTTTATGGAAGCAGCAATTGAAGAAGCACGCAAAGGAATGGAAGAAGGTGGAATTCCAATCGGATCAGTAATTGTTCATAACGGTAAAATAATCGGGCGTGGACATAACCGCAGAGTACAGAATGGAAGCCCAATTCTTCATGGTGAAATGGACGCATTTGAAAATGCCGGACGGCAGTCCGCAAAAACTTACAGAGAAAGTATTTTGTACACAACTCTTTCACCTTGTTCTATGTGTTCGGGAGCGATATTGCTTTATAATATTCCCAAAGTGATTATCGGGGAAAATAAAACTTTTCTTGGTGAAGAGGAATTACTCAAATCGCGGGGAGTGAATATAGAGGTTCTGCAAAACCAGGAATGCATAGGACTGATGGAAAAATTTATAAAGAAAAGTCCTCAGCTTTGGAATGAAGATATCGGGGAAGTCGAATAAAAAAATATATGTTGAAATTCATTGCTTCTTAAAAAAATGTTTACTATGTTATCAACTGTTGGTACCAATAAATAATGTACAAGATATCTATTCACATTAGAAGGAGTGCCAGTGGAGATAAAAAGAATGAGGGTTCACATATAGTACTTCTAAAATGTCTTCCGGTAACCCGGAAGAAAACATGAGTAATATCATAACAAATATTATAACCGGATTCAGCGATTGCTAATCCGGTTTTTTTATGTCATACTATTTTATTTTGTAAGGGGATAAATTCGTTTATTTTGAAACATTACCTGAAAATGACGATTGATAATTATAAATTTAATAGGTAAATTTCCATGATTTCATAATCCGGTATAAATATGTTTAACTCGAAGAAACTAAAAAAATTAAGTGACGAAAACGAAGAGCTCAAAACCAGGATAGAAACTGTCCATGGAAAAGAGGAGAATATTAAAAACCTTAATACTGTCCTTAAGAAAATGCGCCTGGAAGTTGCCGGACTTAATGAGGAAAAAAGGTCTCTGCGGGAGTCAATTGAACAGATTAAAAACCAGGAAGATGTAAAGAATTCAGAAATTGCTGATTTAAGCAAAAAAATAGACCATTTACGCGAAATGAAGGATGAGCTTCAGAACGTTGTCCTTTCCTATACAAGCAAAATAGAGAACATAGAATACACCATTAAAAGAAATGAGGAAGATGTTTTACGATCTGAAAACAGGGAAGAAATTGAAGACATTGAAAGAAAAAATTTGGAACTCTATCAACAGCAGTCCGAATTTGAGCAGAATCTTAATGATACCCGGGTTAGGTCAACTCAACTGAATGATGAAGAATCATCACTGTTGGACCGGAAGGAAAGTTTAATATCTGAAATAAAGCTGCTTGAGGGAAAACTAAAATCGCTTAGTACTTCCTATGAAGAAATCAATAGTAAGATTAAAATCGGGAATGAGAGAATTAATTTTCTTAAAGCTGAAGAATCCCGAATAAAAAATGAGCTTTCAAAAAAACATAAGGAAATCTTTGAAGTAGAAAAAAAACTTCTGGAACTAAAAGCTGAAGAAAAATCCTTATCTGACAAGATAAATGATCTAAGCTCCAAAGAAAGCACAAAGATAAACTCGGTACGCGAAATAGATTCTGTACTTGCAGAGAAAGAAGAGATAAAACATTCATTGGAAGACGAACATGTTTCCCTTATGAATGATATTAACGGAAAACGGACTGTGTTATTACAGACAAAAGAAGAGTTTGATAAGTTGTCCCGTGAATTAAAAATTCAGTCTAAGGAGCTTTTTGACATTGAGCAAACTTTGAGTATTAAGGCTCAGAAACTTTCCAATATAAATTTTGAACTGTCAACCTATGAAAAAAAATACGGTACGTTGAAAACTGAAATTACTGAATTGGAAAAATCCAGAAATGATCTGAAACTGAAAGTTCAAACAGACAAAGAAGAGTACGCGAAAATTACTGAACAGAATAAAAAATTGATTGAACTTGTACCACTTCTTGAGAAAAGGAAAGAGGAAATTGAACAGGGGAATGCTGAACTTGAGGAAAGGTTTACTATTATGTTCCAAAAGTTCAACCATGAACTAAACCAGATAAACCGTAAACGAAGCATACTTGAACAGATTGTCCTGAGAAAAGAAAAAGATGTTGATGAAAAAGACCAGATGCTTTTTGAGAAGATAGCTGCTCTCGAAGAAAGCGAACGTGTTCTGAATATGCGCCAGGTTGAGATAGAATCATTTGAGAATCAAATCTCCGGCCTTAAGGAGCAGAAGCTTATCTTGAATAATGAACTTATTAAAATAGATGAAGATACACTTGACAGGAAGAATTATTTCTCTGACATTCGTCTTGAAACAGAACTACTCCTTAATAAAAAAACGACAATTGAAAAGAACCTTCAGGAATTGCTCAATTTCATGAATGACAGTTACGGGAAGTCGAAAGAACGGAACACCAAATTCGAAAAAGAACTTTCCTATTATGAAGAACAACTGCAGAGTTACAGGACAAAGATTTCAGATTCATTAAAAGAACTTGACGAAATTAATATCGCTGTCGGCTCTCTGAAAATCGAACGTGAAGATTATAAGGGGAACATAGAAAAATTATCCACTCTTAAAAAGAAACTCCAGGAAGAAATATTAAAACATCAGGTTATTTTACAGCGCTACCAGAAGATGAGAGAAAAGTTAAAACTGGAACAGGCAACCGGCAAAACGTTTGACGACTTTCCGCCTAAAGGAAAAAGCGGACAACTCAAAGAAATGAAATCTCCACAGATTTATAAGATTTAATTTTTTGTTTTGAGTAAGGAACCTTACACGCCTCATATTTTACAACAATTTTTACGGGAATTACAATGATTACATTTAAAGACAAATACAGGATTAAAAATATTTTTTCTGCGGTTCTCTCCATACTTTTTGTTTCCCAAACAGCAGGACAGGTAACTACATCTGTAAAACATCCTGCCTGGAGTTACAATCAGTCAATTTATGAAGTTAATATAAGACAATTCTCCAAAGAAGGAACATTTAAAGGTGTGCAGAAGGAAATCCCACGTCTTAAAAAAATGGGTGTTGGTATTGTCTGGTTAATGCCAATTCATCCAATCGGTGTAAAGAATAGAAAAGGAACACTCGGCAGTTATTATTCTGTTAAAGATTATCTTGCCGTTGATCCTGCATACGGTACAATTGATGACTTGAAATCGCTTGTGAAAACAGTGCATAAAAATGGAATGCATTTAATAATTGACTGGGTAGCAAATCATACAAGCTGGGATAACAAATTAACAGTAGATCATCCGGATTATTATACTAAAGATTCGATGGGAAATTTCGTACCTCCTGTAAAGGACTGGACAGATGTTATTGATTTAAATTATGATAATGCCGGGCTTCGGAGATATATGACTGATGCCCTGAAATTTTGGGTAAATGAATGCGATATTGATGGATACCGCTGCGATGTTGCGGATATGGTGCCGACGGATTTCTGGGTTAACGTTAGGAAAGAACTTGATGAAATAAAACCGGTTTTTATGCTTGCGGAAGCTGAGAATCCCCAACTTCATGAGAAATGTTTTGACATGACTTATTCCTGGGGAATATTCGGAATAATGAAAAAGATCGCCGTCGGAGAAAATAATGTTTCACAGATTAGAGAACAACTTAAAAAAGAAAGTACAGTTTATCCTGCCGATGCTTTTAGAATGAGGTTTACCGAAAACCATGATGAAAATTCATGGAACGGCTCAGCCATTGAAAAGTTTGGGAGACAAGCTGCGGAAATGTTTGCCGTTTTTACAAATGTCATCCCCGGTATGCCCCTTGTTTATAATGGTCAGGAAGTATGCAATGATAAACGATTATTATTCTTTGAGAAGGATCCAATAAATTGGGAAGCACTTATGGCTCAAAATACTCTTTGTAATTTTAGTCTTTATAATAAATTACTTCATTTGAAGAATACCAATCAGGCTTTGTTTAATGGGGCTAAAGGCGGTGATCTTAAAGAAGTTAAAACAGATAAGGATACTACCGTTTTTGCCTTTACAAGGGAAAAAGATAACAATAAAATATTTGTTGTTTTTAACATGAGTAAAAACCCTGTTGAAGTAACGCTTAAGGGATTAGAAATGGCGGGAGCATATAAAGATTTAATGACTGGTAAAGAAACTGAATTTAATAATAAAGCAACAATGAAACTTGACCCCTGGGGATATAAAGTTTATACCCGCTAAGCCATTTAGTTTCCCCTTCATTTTTGTCATCCGCTATTTATTTGTCATCCCCGCGAAGGCGGGGATACTTTTATCTTACCTCCTTACTTCCAGCGTTAAATTATTTGTGTTAGAAAACCCAACTCCGTATTTCCGGCCTTAAATTATTTACGTTAAAAAAATTAAGTGAAGCTGAGTGGCAGTGAGCGGAACTGTTTGAGTGTAGCGATGTTTCTTTTCTATACGCTAAAGAAAAGAAAGAAGAATTTAAGTATATTTGCTATTCAAATTTTGAATTAAAATGGAACATAATATGCCGAATAATAACATAGATCAGCTATCAATTAATACAATAAGATTTTTAGCAGTTGATGGAGTCCAAAAAGCTAATTCAGGACATCCTGGAATGCCAATGGGATGCGCACCTATCGGATACACATTGTATGCTAAATTCATGAAGCATAACCCCGCTAATCCTAACTGGGTAAATCGCGACAGGTTTATTTTATCGGCAGGTCACGGAAGCATGCTTCTTTATTCGCTGCTTCATTTGACCGGTTACAATCTTCCAATGGAACAACTTCAGAGTTTCAGACAATGGGATAGTTTAACACCCGGACATCCTGAACATCATTTGACTCCTGGTGTTGAAACAACCACAGGTCCTTTAGGTCAGGGATTTGCAAATGCTGTTGGTATTGCCATTGCCGAAGCGCATGTAGCTGCTATCTTCAACAAGGATGATATGAAAATTATCGATCATCATATTTACGGCATTTGCAGCGATGGTGATTTAATGGAGGGCGTTTCACATGAAGCCGCTTCAATAGCCGGGCACTTAGGGCTTGGTAAAATTATTTTCTTCTATGATAATAACAGCATTACGATTGATGGAAAAACATCCCTGGCTTTCTCCGAGGATATCGCTAAAAGATTTGATGCATATAACTGGCACACCCAATTTATTGATGATGTTAATGATCAGGAAACTTTAGAAAATTCTGTTAAAATAGCACAGTCAGTAACTAATAAACCATCATTGATTATTACAAAAACTCATATTGGCTTTGGTAGTCCTCACAAGCAGGATACTTCAGAAGCCCATGGCTCACCATTGGGTCCAGAGGAAGTTAAGCTTAACAAAAAAGAATCTTGGCTGGCCTGAAGATAAACAGTTTTATATCCCGGCGGAAGTTGCTGAACATTTCAAAGATGTGAAGGCAAAAGGAATTAAGGAAGAGGAAGAATGGAATAAACTATTCGCTTCCTACAAATCAAAATATCCCGCAGATGCAGCTTTGTTTGAAAAGTTTATGTCTGGAGATTTCGGTGACGAGTGGATCGCACAACTGCCTAAGTTTGAAGATGATGGAAAGAAACTCGCTACCCGTTCTGCCGGAAGTAAAGTAATAAATGCAATTGCAAAATACCTTCCCAATCTCATAGGCGGCTCTGCTGATCTTAATCCTTCCACAAATACTTATATAAAAGAATCCGGTGCAATCAGCAAAGGCGACTTTGCCGGAAGAAATATTCATTTCGGAATAAGAGAACATGGAATGACCAGCATCCTTAACGGAATGGCATTATACGGCGGTATAATTCCCTACGGTGCTACATTTCTTGTATTCTCTGATTATCTGAGACCGGCATTAAGACTTGCCTCGCTTTCACAAATTAAACCAATACTTGTGTTTACACACGACAGCATTGGTCTTGGCGAAGACGGTCCTACTCATCAGCCCGTTGAACATCTTGCATCACTAAGAGCAATTCCGGGGCTTGTAGTTATACGCCCCGCCGATGCAAATGAAACTTCCTTCGCATGGCAGGCAGCCATTCAACATAAGGGCAGTCCTGTAACAATTATATTAACACGCCAGGGACTCCCGGTAATCGATCAGAATAAATTTCCTTCAGCATCAAACTTATTAAAAGGTGCATATATACTTAAAGAAGCTTCAGGCGGAAGACCTGATATTAATTCTAATGGCTTCGGGCTCTGAAGTCTCTGTTACATTAAAAGCAGCTGAAGCTCTTGAAGCCGATGGCATTAAAACAAGAGTTGTAAGTTTCCCAAGCTGGGAACTCTTTGAAATGCAGCCTGACAGCTATAAAGAAAGTGTCCTTCCTGCAGCTGTTAAAGCACGTGTTTCTGTTGAAGCCGGTGTTAAGCAGGGATGGGGAAAATATATCGGTGATAAAGGTAACGCTGTAAGTATTGAGATATTTGGACATTCAGCTCCTGTCGAGGTTCTTATGGATAAGTACGGATTCAGTGCTGGTAACATCAGCTCTGTTGCTAAAAAAGTTCTTGCAGGACTGAAATAAAAATATCATCCTTGCGAAACCTGCTCCTACTTGTCGGACGATCCAATAAATAGCTTGTCATCCCCGCGAAAGCGGGGATCCCATTAATAATCGAAAACAAAAGAGGTTTATATGAAAGTTCAGGGAATCAATATCTACATTCTATTTTTTGCCTTATTCCTTTCTTTACCCGCAATCTCATTCTCTCAATCAGGATACAAAGTTACAGGCTCAATTGTTTTAGGTGGTGAAAGCAGATGGGACTACTTGTCCGTTGATCAAACTACTAACAGATTGTATGTTTCAAATTCATCAAAAGTTCACGTCGTTGATTTAAACACAAATAAAGTTATCGGCGTAATCTCTAATCTTCATGGAGTGCATGGGGTAGCCGTTTGTAATGCTTCAGGGAAAGGATTTATTTCCAACGGAAAGTCAAACTCAATAACTGTATTTGATTTAAAGACATTGAAAGTTACAGATTCAATTGAAGTTCCCGGTAAAAACCCGGACGCTATAATATATGATCCTTTTACCAAGCGCGTATTTTCATTTAATGCCGGAACTGCAAATGTAACAGCTATTGACGGCATGACAGGAAAGATAGTCGGGAACATAAAATTAGATGGTAACCCCGAATTTGCAGTCTCAGATGAAAAAGGAAAAATGTTTGTGAACCTTGAGAAAGAAGGTGCAATTGAAGAATTCAATCCTGCTACTTTAAAGGTAACAAATAAATGGTTAATTGCTCCGGTTGAAGGACCATCCGGATTATCAATTGACCTTAAAGACAATATTTTGTTCAGCACCGGCGATAATAAAATGATGGCTGTAGTTGATGCATCAAATGGTATATTATTGGCAAGTCCCACAATAGGAAGCCGCGTTGACGGTGGTACTTTTGATCAGGAAAGAAAACTAGCATTCAGCAGTAACGGTGAGGGGACAATGACAGTTATAAAAGTTGAAGCAGGTAAATTTACTGTTGTTGAAAATGTACCCACACTTAAAGGTGCTAGAACAATTACAATCGACCAGTCAACACACAAAATTTATTCCTCCGCAATGATCACGAACGGATCCGAAACAACCTTTGGTGTTTTGATTATAGAAAAGAAATAAGATTTTGTTCCGGGGGCGTCAGGGGCCATTCCCTGACGCCATTAGATTGGTAATTTTATGAATGAATCAGCTTTCCATTAGAACGTACAGATAATTGGCTTTCGTCAGTTAGTCTGAATTTTTCCAGAAGAGTCTGAAGATTATTTGTAAGTCCGTTCAGGTCCTCCGCCGCATGGGCAATCTGCTGGACTCCGGATGCCGATTGTTCTGTTACAGTTGATATACCTTCAATATTTTTACTAATCTGTTCCGACGTTGCCGATTGTTCCTCACTGGCTGCAGCTACCTGGTTTATCATATCAGATACTTTTGAATTAACTTCTAATATTTCATTAAGCACTTGCGCCACGTCTTCGGTTAATTCCATTCCTTTTCTAACTGTTTTTTCTGAAGCAACCATCGATGCATCTGCGGTCTTTGCTTCCTTCTGAATGGTTTTAATGGTCTCAGCAATTTCACGTGTTGCTTTCGTAGTTCTTTCAGCCAATTTACGCACTTCATCTGCAACAACTGCAAATCCTCTTCCCTGTTCCCCTGCACGTGCGGCTTCAATAGCCGCGTTAAGAGCAAGCAGGTTAGTCTGGTCTGCAATATCATCTATTACCTGCGTAATCTCACCAATCTGGTCTGTTTTTCCAACCAGTGAAGTAATTATTCTTGCTGTTTCAGCCGATGAAGTTACAATTGACTCCATTCCTTTTTTTGTTTCTAGTATTTTTAACGCTCCATTATTTGCTTTCTGACTGGCAAGTTTTGAATTTTCTGCGGAAGTGCCGGCATTCTTTGTGGTTTCAAGAATTGTTTTTGTCATTTCCTCAACTGCCGCTGCAATCTCGGATGTTTGTGTACTTTGCTCCTGAGCCCCGGCAGCCATTTCTTCCGAGCTTGAAGAAATCTGGGATGAAGCGCTGGCTGTTGCTTCCACTGCTTCGTGTACCTTTTTAATCATATGATTTATGTTTTGTACAGAATTGTTAAAACTGCCGATTAACCTGCCGATATCATCATCTTTTTTCTCAGGTACTACATCTACAGTAAGATCTCCTTCTGCAAATTGTTCCATTGCGGTCATAAGTTTTTTAGTTGATCTGCCCAGATAATTCTGAATTTCTTTCAATTCAGATATATTAGTCACAAATTCCAATGCACCTATAATATTATTTTTCTTATCTTTTAACGGAATTCCCGTATATAAAATGGGAAGTTCCATTCCGTTTGGATGAGCTATCGTTTCATCTGAGAATTCACTATCCTTGGTCATTGCATTATAAGATGAACATTCTTCTGTTTTGCATTGACCTGTTTTAAAGTTATCGTAGCATTTCTGCCCGGTTAATTCTTTCTGTGTTTTCCCTAATACACTTGCCCCCGCTTTATTCATATATACGATGTTAAAGTCCTTGTCTATTGCCATAACCGGTGTAGGAATATTTTCAAGATATTGAACTAAGAGTTGAAACTCTTTCAGCCATTTTACCGAATATTTCCGTAATCTCTCCTATTTCATCTTTACTCTCAGCCTGCAGCTCTACATTTAAATCGCCTGCTGCCATTTTGCCTGCTGCTTCTTTCAGTTTATAAAGAGGTTTTTTAATTGAAGATGAAATAAAGAAGGTTAACCCTATGCCGGCAATAAGGAAATTAATCCGAAAACAACAAGACCTTTAATTGCCGATTGAATTGATTCATCAAAAGCCGCGTCAATTTCATCTATTTGTACTCTGGCTGAATCTACAGTAATAGCATTTTTAGCCTGCTGGCTTTCATAATCCTGCATTTTAGCAATGTTATTAAGATTGTTTAGTTCCATAACAGCCGAAACAAGAAAAAGTAACAGCACTCCTCCGAAACCTGTCATTATTTTCTTGCTTATCATTAAATTTTTGTACCAGTTCATTTTTTACTCTCAACTTTAGATGTTTTTTAATTTGTTATTTATTGTGAATTAATTGTATATAATATATCATTATCGGCAGAACAGGATAGAAGTTAAGTCACTTTCATTATAACATCCCTCGAATCCTCAACTACATCCTGGAGTCTTATTACACTCGTTTTTATTTGCAATATTATTTCTTAATAAGATTTGATTATTTTCTGCTTAATTATTAAGTTTCACACATGATACTATTATTTGGGTGGTAGTTAATTGACCCGATGCCTTTATCCTAAGACTAACATTTCTGGTAATTTCCTTATTTATAATGTAATTTTCGTTTAGTAAAAAAACAACAATTGTTTTATTATTTAAAACAAATATCCTTATACAAACTCATAAATTGAAACTCAAAGGAGTTAAGCCAATGAGAAATCATAACTTCAATTTTTTATTCTGGTCCTTAATTTTCATGGTTCTGTTCATCCCATCCTCAAAACCACAGAGTAACAGTGATACAGAGAAAAAGATAAAAAATGCCGGCCTGCTTGAGCTGCCCCGGTTTCTGAATAATATACCGGCAGGGCTTGAAAAACAGTTCGGGTTTGAAAACCGCGCACAATTTAACAAGATAACAGCAGGAAGACCTTTAAGGCATTATGCTTTATCTGATGAGTCTTCAGGCAATAATAAGGAGATTTCAATTGTTCCCGGGAATGAATGGTTTCTTCCTTTAATGGTAAATAATAAATACGTAGCATTGCTTACAGTAAGCGGGGAAGGAGATAAATTTTCAGCTGTTGATTTTGGTGCCGGGGATTTAGCCGCTGAACTGAATTTTTATAAAACAGAAATTGAGAACCAGAATAATAACCCCGGAAACCTCAGGGTTTATAAGATTCAGGGGGATATCCTGATGATAGCCACAAAGGAAAAACCGGATAAAGTTAACTTAGTTTATCCTCTTAAAAGTTCTCAGGCAGCTTTTAATTTGGATTCTGTCCGGGGGAAGCATATAACGTTTCCTGAATTACAGACACTTATACGCGAAAAGCTTGATCAAATCACCGATCAAAATAGTAAACAGTAGGTATAACATGAAAACAAGAATATTATTTTTTATCTTATTTCTTACTATCAATTTATTTCCACAATATTTAAATGTACCGAAAGTAACTCAGGAACAGAATCAATGGTGCTGGGCAGGATCTTCAGCATGCGTTCTCGGTTATTATGGAAATACAATATCACAGTGTACTATTGCCGATTATGCGAGACAGAATGCAACATGGCACAACTTCGGGTCTGTTAATTGTTGTACAAATCCATCAGGGGAATGCAATTACTGGAATTATAATTGGGGATATGCCGGAAGTATGCAGGATATCCTTATTCATTGGGGTGTAAACAATTATGGTGTTGATTATGCATTATCAATTCCAACTGTTAAATCTGAATTAATCGCCAAAAGACCCTTTATTTTCAGATGGGGATGGACTTCAGGAGGAGGACACTTCCTTGTAGGGCATGGTTTCTCCGCTTCCGATTCTATGTTTTCATATATGAACCCCTGGCCGGGTGAAGGATTAAAAATTGCTAAATATAACTGGGTTGTATCGAACCCAGATCATAAATGGACACATACTAATCTTATAACTACTAACCCTTTGCCGGTTGAACTTATCTCTTTCTCGGCTGTTCAATCCTTTTCAACTGTTATTCTTAAGTGGACTACTGCTTCCGAAAATAACAATGCCGGGTTTGAGATTCAACGCTCCGGCGATAAAATGTCATGGGAAAAGATTTCTTTTATTAACGGAAGCGGAACATCATCCAATCTCATTAAATATGATTTTACCGATAATTCTTTGATGGGTAAAAACAAATATTATTACAGGCTGAAACAGTTTGATTATGATGGTCATTATAAATATTCAGATATTATAGAACTGAACTTTGTACTCCCGTCAAAATTTGTTTTGAATCAGAACTTTCCTAATCCATTTAATCCTTCTACAACAATTAACTATTCTATTCCAAAAGAAGCGTTTGTTAACCTTAGTATTTATGATGCCCTTGGAAATAAAGTAGTAGCTCTTGTGAATGAATATAAGACAGCCGGTTATTACTCGATTAATTTTAACGGAAGCAATCTTGCAACCGGAATATATTTGTGCCGGCTTGAAAGCGGAAGTTATTCTGACATTAAAAAGTTAATATTGTTAAAGTAAACCTGGCACATTTTGTAACCGGTTTGGTTTTGAAAATAAAAACGCCTCCCTTTGGAGGCGTTTTTATTAATCCCGTCATTTATAACGCTTAATGTTTAATTTGAATTAGTTATTCTGTTCAAAAAAGAATCGCAACATTCAAATTCCATGAATTGATATTGTTTTCACCCGAATCTTTCCCTAATACATTAAGTACTGCATACTTTATACTAGCATCAATTGTAAATACATAGGGAATAATAAACATTAAACCACCGCCAGCATCAAATCCTGTTCTTGAAATTGCTCCTGGATTGGTAAAATTCAGCGGTTGCTGATCAAATGAAACCTCCCCGATATGATTAAAATCAATATCAGCTGCGAGGTAAGGACTTATTTGTGCATCCGGCGCAAATTTAGTTTAGCTCCGGCACCAAGAGTTAATATCTTCTGATTAAATATTAGAATTTATCGGTACCGTGGTATTTATTGGAGTGCCCGAAAAATTCCCGGTCAAAAAATAGTAATTTATAAATGCTAGGGGAGTGAATGCTACATGAGGTATATTAAGTTTTAACTTTGCTCCTATATTAAAAGCGGCATTATAACTTATATTGGAATTACTATAAGAAAAACCACCAACGCCTGCTCCGACACCAAATTTCAATCCAGCTGCATTTGATTGCATTGAAGTGGTTTCATAGCCCGTGGATTCTTGTCCATAAGATAATTGTGTTATTGCAATAATAATAAATATTATAAAAAAACATTCTCTTATTTTCATGGTTTATCCTCAGTTTAAATTATATAAATATTGCAAGGCTGTCTTTTTAGACAGCCTTTTAAATATGCTTTACCTGTTTATACTATTGATAAAGGAAATTATTTCTTCACGAGCCTGGCCAGTTTTTTTTTGTATCCTTCCTACTAGTTCATCTTCCTGACCTTCTCTGAATGTTAAATCATCATCAGTCAGGTTACCATATTTCTGTTTAATTTTTCCTTTTAACTGGTTCCAGTTTCCTTTTATTCTTAACGTATCCATTTTTTACTCCTATTTATTATTTATAGTTATTTTGTTTTATTCTGGCTTTTGTGCGCTTTACCGCCAATAAGCCCACCCTTTTTAGCTGGACCCTTATTCGTTTCTCTTCCTCTTCCGGATCCGCTCTTTTTCCCACCTCCTGTCATATCATTGACAGTAGCCCAGGCTCTTCGTTCAGCTTCTTTTGAACTGACACCCTTGTCAATATATCCTTTTGCTATTTTATCAGCTTGCCTTCGCTGTTTATCTGTATATTTTGACTTGTCACCGCGCGGCATAACATTTTCTCCAGTTTAAGTTTTATAAATAATTTTCGTCATACTTCTGTTTCAGCATCCCAAAATATTGTCCCCGGATTTATCATCCGGGGTCAACATTGAGGAGATATTGGGGAGATATTTAGCTGTCAACATGGCAATTATTTATTTAACTAATTTTTTAATTATATATAATTGTACATTTTTGGCTGACTAAAGATGATTTTGTATCTCATAAAAATTCATCTCTAGTCCTTCCATTTATGATTATTATTTGCAATTCGCATAAGAACTATATGCTAATAAATAAAAGTCAGAGAAAAAATAAAGGAGAATTGTCACAATCTAATTTTTGTCCTTTCTAGTGTGTCCGCTATTGAGAAAAACTAACGATTTTTATCACGTCGTATGATATATGAAACAAATGCTTAATCTATTACGACTCTGATTTTTAATAAATCCTGTATGGAATTAAATAATTCAATCCAAGTATTTGTGGGAATTTTATGTTCTTTCGACGTCACTTTATTAACTTTCAATATATCTTTTGCCATAAAGTAGAATATATTCTGAGCTTCCCAAAGATCAGGATCTATATTTAAATCATATAATATTTTCAACGTAGAGCATATTTCTTTCATGATAAGGAAATCATCCGGGTTCTCTTTTAAATAATTTCATTAATGAAGTTACTCTATAAGTTCCGGCAAATGCCAACGGCACCTTATTTACGGTTATCTCCATTTATTTACCTCATTAATCAGATTATTAACTTTGTTAATGTCTAACTCACCATCTGCCTCAAATACTTTTTTCAATTCAGTATTAATAGTCTCTTCAATAGCGGTATAAAGAGATTTTGGTATAGGGACTTGCATATCTTTCATTGCGAGCATTAACGAATAATGATTTTCATAGATCTGTTTAAATGTATGCTCAACATCTTTTTGGGTCTCATCTAGGATGTTAGAAAATATCTCGCGTTTTTTATCCTTAAACAAGGAATTAAGCGAATAATGATGATTTCCAAAATGTTTATCCAAAAGAAGGCTAAACTGAGCAATGTCGAGGTGTTCAAATGCTCCTTCCATTTCCGTTT